>NZ_JBIOPK010000001.1:222500-1912500 GCF_051712685.1 Enterococcus sp. DIV0682 | reverse complement strand
TCTCCTCTCTAGTTTATCTTAAAAATTTAGTCGAGTTGAGTCGTCCAGCTATTAATAGTGAAATTTTTGTTTTGCTGCTCGATATAAAGGCTGCCAAACAAAGGCGATACATAAACCAACAACGAAACACATCGCTAAGGTTCCTAAGGCAGATTTATCTTTTACGCCATCGTTTGCCGCAATATATTGTCCTAGGCCAGTAACATCTATTGATTTTTTGCCCCATTGAATGCTTTCTGCTGCGATATCAGCGTTCCAAGCAGCACCAGCAGCGTTAATAATTGCTGTAATGAGGTAAGGTAAAATAGAAGGGATCAAAAATTTTGTCCACCATTGCCATTTAGATAATTTAAAAAGTTTGGTTACGTCACGAATATCATCAGGGATGGCTAAGTAGCCAGCAATTACATTAAAGAAAAAATACCATTGGCAACCAACCATGATGAGTGGTAGAATCCACCATTCTAATTTGTTGAAGCCCATACTAATAATCAACACAATGAATGGAGTATAAACATTTGACGGAATGGAGCCTAAAATTTGTCCAATCGGTTGAACGATACTTAAGCGCCGATTATCATTCGCAACCCAAATTGCTAAGGGAGTAAAGATAATGCCAGCAACGACCATAGCCAAGGTAACCCGTAGCGTAGTATAAAGGGTTAATCTAGGAATCATGCTGAAATCTTGATGGGGCAAGAAATGATAGAGTTTAATAGAACAATAAACCCCAATAATGGTTAAGCTGACATACCATAATGTTTTGAAGAAATGGCGTAATTTTGCTAGTAATCGATAGAGATAGTCCAGCTTGAAAAAGTACCAAACTTTTGGTAAATCGTAAATCCAAAAATGACTGAATTTCACAAAAGCTTTTGAAAAGTATTTCGTTAAAGTTGCTTTTTTTAATAAATGATAAATGATGGATTTAGGTGGCGTCGTACTTTCGACATCTGTTTCATATTTAAAATAATAAGTGGCTCGAACTAAAGGTTGAAAAACTAAAAAGTTTAAAATCACCACATTGATTAATAAGGCAAAAACAGCCCATAAACAGGATTTAAAGTCGGCTCGATTTAATGCTACTTGGATATAAGAACCAATTCCTGGTAAATAAAGGTTGGTTTCTTTAGGAAAGGCAACAGAAGCTTGCTCACTAGCCACCAAGGCAAACCAAGCCGCAGTTTGAGAAATAATAACGTTCCAAAGTAAGCCAGGAATTGAGTAAACAAATTCAAGACGCCAAAATTTTTCCCAAGCATTGTACTTGAACTGATCGGTCACATTGACTAGATCTGAAGGAATAACTTCCATTATTTGATAAAGAGTCAACATGATGTTCCAAGCTTGACCTGTGAAGATGGCAAAAATAGCAACCGCTTCTGCGCCCATCACATTTCCTGGAAATAAACCAAGTAACCAAGCAGTTGTAAAGGTCAAAAAGCCTAGTAATGGAACGGATTCAAGGAAATTAACTAATGGTAAAATGACTCTTCGTGCCGTTTTATATTTTACGGCTAAAATACCAAAAACAAAGGAAAACAGGAAGGACCAAGCCATCCCCACAATCATTCGAAACATGGTTCGAATTGAAAAGTAAAAAAGATTTGATGGAGATAAGAAATCATCTGTTTTACTTGGTTTTGCGAGGAATTCTTCTGAGGGAAGGGTGTGAAGAGGGCGATTCATTTTTAGCCAAGAGAAGACGATGATAAAAATGAAAATGCCTAAAATGATGAGCAAGGTAAGATTCCCGATACTTTTAGCAAGTAGGGTATTTTTCTTAGATGATGCAGTGACAGCTTTCAATTTAAAAACCTCCAATTAATCATATTAAAGAGGTCGCCGAATAAAAGAAGAAGATTATAGGGTAATCACAATAATTGAGCTTTGGCTTTCTGAGACGTAAGAAAAAAATTCTAGTTATCTTAGGAAAGCCTTAATTCGACAATCCCTGCTTTACTCGTTACTGTCTCTCGACATTTCCGAGCGATAACCTGTGTTCTTCAGAGTAACCTCACCTAATATGATTCTATTTGATTTACATGCTTATCATACTCGTGACTAAAAATAAAACAATTTCTAGCTGGTTATACCTGAATTACTGTTTGTTGTTATTCTATTCAATGATTCTTAAAAAGATTGCCCACATTCTGTTTTTTTAGGGAGAAATTATCAGATGAGTATGTTATGTAACCCGAGGTTAATAGCGTAGGATGTTGTATTTTTAGTTTGTCTCGTTTACTGTTAAAGATGTAAGTAGTAACTATAAGTGAATGGCTAAAAAAATTAAAAGTAATCTAGCACCTAAATTAAACAACAAAGAAATTTGTTCAGAAGAAAGGAAATTATGATGATTATTTGGTTAAACGGTGCGTTTGGAGCCGGAAAAACGACCATTGCACATGAGTTACAACAAAAACTTCCCAATGCAATCATTTATGATCCAGAAATTATTGGTAGTGCATTGATGGAGCTAGTTCCCGAAGAAATGAAAGAAAATGATTTTCAAGAGTATCAGGAATGGCGTTGCTGGAATGCTCATTTATTAAAACGAATGTCCAAAGAGTCTGGACGGCCGATTATTGTTCCAATGACCCTTTATAAAAATGAATATGAAGAAGAGCTGATTGGATATCTGAGACGAGCAGGCATTGACGTTTATCATTTTTTGTTAGCGGTCGAGAAAGAAGAAATTTTACAGAGATTATTGAAAAGAAATGATGGAACTTTTGAATGGGGGAAAAATAAGTTGCCCGAAGTACTTGAAGGTTTTCGTCAGATTCAGTTTACCGAGATTTTTAGAAATCATTCAGCTGACACGACAGAAATTGTAGCAACCATTCTTAATAGAATAACCGAATAAAAATAAAATAAGGGACCTAAGCCGAAATGACTTAGGTCTCTTATTTTCTACTTCTTAAGATAATCAACTACCAGCTACCCTGATTTCTTCAAACTTTAAGACCGCACATTTACGACAATCTATTTTTACACTGTCAAAATTTTCTTTCAAGTCTTGCATTTTGTTATTTTTAGCAGTATATTTTAGGTGTACCTAAAATATATTAGAGGTTAACCTTCTAACGGGAAGGGCCTTTTAAAATTATTGCAAAACGAAAGAAGGAATTGAATTGAAAAATTCAGAAGAACATGAACCAAAGCAAAGACATCATTTGATTGAATATGCAAATGGTCCTTCGCTTGAAGAAATTAATGGCACCATCGACGTGCCTAAAAATATGAGTTTTTGGAAAACGTTATTTGCTTACTCAGGTCCAGGAGCATTGGTAGCAGTGGGGTATATGGATCCAGGAAACTGGTCTACTTCAATTACTGGGGGACAAAATTTTCAATATTTATTGATGTCGATTATTTTAATTTCCAGTTTGATTGCAATGTTGCTCCAATATATGGCTGCTAAATTAGGCATTGTTTCACAGATGGATTTAGCACAAGCGATTCGTGCTAGAACTAGTAAGACGTTAGGTATTGTATTATGGATTTTAACAGAGTTAGCAATTATGGCTACAGATATCGCTGAAGTTATCGGGGGCGCAATTGCCTTATATTTATTATTTCATATTCCTTTAGGTCTGGCTGTCTTCATTACGGTATTTGATGTTTTACTTTTGTTGTTATTGACAAAAATTGGTTTTAGAAAAATTGAAGCTATTGTTGTTGCTTTAATTGTTGTTATTTTTGTGATTTTTGCTTATCAAGTGGCATTGTCAAATCCAGTATGGGGAGATGTAATTAAAGGGCTGGTTCCTAGCGCAGAAGCTTTTTCTACATCACATGCGGTGAATGGGCAAACGCCACTGACAGGTGCATTGGGGATTATTGGTGCAACAGTGATGCCTCATAATTTGTATTTACATTCTTCTGTTGTCCAAAGTCGTAAAATTGATCGTAAAGATAAAACCGATATTCAACGCGCTTTACGCTTTTCAACTTGGGATTCTAATATTCAATTAACGATGGCATTTTTTGTTAACTCTTTGTTATTGATTATGGGTGTGGCCGTTTTTAAATCCGGCAGTGTCAAAGATCCTTCATTCTTTGGTTTGTTTGATGCTTTATCAAATCCAGCGGTTATGAGTAATTCTATTTTAGCGCATATTGCAGGTTCTGGAATTTTATCAATTTTATTTGCGGTAGCCTTATTGGCATCAGGACAAAATTCAACAATTACAGGAACCTTAACTGGTCAAATTATTATGGAAGGGTTTATTCATATGCGCGTACCAATTTGGTTACGTCGGATGGTCACACGTTTGTTATCTGTTATTCCTGTCTTAATCTGTGTTTTAATGACCAGCGGGAAAAGTACAGTGGAAGAGCATATCGCGATTAATAATTTAATGAACAATTCACAAGTTTTTCTAGCATTTGCTTTGCCATTTTCTATGTTGCCTTTACTGATGTTTACAGATAGCCGTGTTGAAATGGGTGAACATTTTAAAAACTCGTGGTTAATTAAATTGTTAGGCTGGGTTTCTGTCATTGGCTTAATTTACCTCAATATGAAAGGCTTACCTGATCAAATTGAAGGATTTTTCGGTGATAATCCGACAGCGAGTCAAATTACGTTAGCCGATAATATTGCCTATGTCATCATAGCACTCGTCATCCTCTTGTTAGTTTGGACGGTTGTGGAATTATATAAAGGCGATAAACGATATGCACAGCAGCTTGCAGCTATGGAGCAACAAGTAGAGGAGGTTAAATAATGAAATTTTCAAAAATTATGGTTGGTGTTGAAGAGTCGCCAGATGCGTTAAAAGCATTTCATTATGCTATCCAAAAAGCAAAAGAAGAACAAGCTGAATTGGTTATTGTTTCGATTTTAGAAGAGAAAGAGATTAATGTTTACCAATCGTTAGATAAAAATTATTGGCAAGAACAGTTGGCGAAATTAGAGAAACAAACGGAAAAATATCAACAAGAAGCGTTAGCGAATGGCATCGATAAAGTAAGTGTAATTGTCAATGAAGGGAACCCAGGAGAATTAATTATTAATAAGCTTATTCCTTTGAATAAACCAGATTTGTTAATTATTGGCTCCAAGTCAACTAGCAAATTAAAAAGCTTTTTTGGTAGCCAAGCAGCTTATATGGCTCGATATGCACCAATTTCTGTAATGATTATTCGCTAACAAAATTGAAACAGTTAAAAAAGCCGCCACGATTTACTATTCGTGGTGGCCTTTTTATAGTAATTTTTGTTTATATAAATAAACAGCCAAACTTAGTTGTAGCGAACTATCAGGAAATTCTAAAGTTAAGTGAAGAATCTCTTCTATTTTTTTTAAGCGGTAAATAATTGTATTACGATGTACATACATATTTGTGGCAGTCAACGAAATATTTTTATTCGATTGAAAGTAGGTGTTGATGGTTTCTAGTAGGGAACTTTCATGTTTTTGATCTTCTTTTTCTAATGGTGCAATCAATCGTTGATATATTTTTTGTTTGGCTTGTTTGGTCAGGGTTTCGATCATTAAACGATAAAAAAAGAGGTCGTCATAATTCAAAATAGTTCGTTGTTGTAATTCTTGACTTGCTTGTGCTAAGTGGAATGTTTCTTGTGCTAATTTATAAGAATCACACAGATTGGTGATTTTCTTGACAGTTGGACCAATCGCTAATTTAAATGATAATTTTGGATTCAGTTTCATTAGTTGCTCTAGTAAATTCTTGGCAAGATGAGTGGTTTGTGCAAGGTAGGTGGCTTCCTCTTGCGCTGGATTTTCTAGTAATAAAATAAAGCCAGTTTGTGTAGGAAAGGCAGTAATTTTTTGTCGATATCCTTCTAAAATATGATTCAATTGATGGCCAATGCTATTCATTTGAATAGTCGGATTAAACAGTTGTTCCAATTGTTCAATGGCTACAAGCAAGAGACTAAATGTATCTTTTTCATTTAATTGCAGATAATTACTAAATTCTTGCCAAGCTTGAGGATTGGTATTTTTTTCTTGGATAAGGTCTTGAAACAGCGCCCCGATCTTTTGCCTCGTTGTTAAATTTTCCGAAGATTCTAATTGAAGTTGTGGTAAAAGGTAGTGAGCACAGACCTCCACAGATAATAAATCAATCGTCTGTAATTTTTTGGTAGTTTGCCAAATCACTAAGTAAGATAAGCTGAGATTTTTCTTTTTGATGGGTAAAATTCGCAAAGATAACTGATGGTTCGCTAAGGAAAATTCAACAGTCAATGGTTCTTTATAAAATAATAGGAGCTCATTGTTCTGGGCTTTTAAAGCTGTCTCAAACTGTTTTTTGAGAGTCGCGTTGTTTAAAATACTGGTGATTCTTGTTGGCGCATCAGGTAAATCAAAATGATTCATAATCTGAAAACGCTCATCTAAAAGCATTACAGGCGCTTGAATCGCGGCACTTAATACTTCCAGTAATTGGGTACTTTTTCCGCCAGCTTTGATAATTGTATAAAATTTATTATGCATATGAACAGAATGTTGGCTAATCGTTTCGTCAGGTTGATTGACTCGGCGATTGACCAATGAAATAATTTGAGAAAAGTTGTAATTATAAGGGATTGAGAGAATTGGTAATCCGACGTCATTCGCTAATTGGATCATCTCTTGTGGAACTTCATTGAAATAGCGTTGGACTTTAAAGCCTAGAGCAGCGCAGTTCATATTTGCTAGTTCTTGAATAAGACGTTTTTGCAAGCAAGGCTGATCTTTGAAAATATAGCCGGTAGTTAATAAAATTTCTCCTGGCGTTAACCAGTCAAAAGCATCAGGATTTTCTAAAATATTTGCTTGTAGAATTGGCGCATCTAAATTGGTCTCGTGTGTCAATAAGGTTAAACCAGCTAGTTCTTCTGCATGGAGTAGATCATTGACCGTCATCATTAGCAAGGCCTCCTTTTGTATGAATTATCTAAAAATTAAGTGTATTTATTGTAAGATGTTACAAAACTATTTTAGGGAAAATAAGGTATCCTTATACTAATAGAAAAAAGTTCCAAGTCATCACGTGATTGGTAGTCACAAGTGACCAAATAAGAACAATCAGCGCTTATAACCTATAGAAACGCATCGTTTAAAGATATAGCAATAGTATACTTAATTTTTAATGCTTTTACTATTGTTTCAGCTACTTTAAATTTCTCAAGTATTTCTATAATCTGTAAGTTTTTTGAGACTCTTATCAGATATGCTTCTTTTTCTATATTTTATCAGAAAATTCTGGTAACTTTGAAGGTTATAGTTTGTAAAATGGAGGGATCGGTATGAAGAAATTAAAAATGTTAGGATGCGTCGGTTTGCTTTTAGCTTTAACGGCTTGTCAGGCGGGAACGGGAAACTCGGCTGATAGTAACAAAGCAGCGGAACAAAAAATTGCAATTAGTTCTGAAGCGGCTATTTCGACAATGGAACCACACACAGCGGGGGATACGACCTCGACTTTAGTCATGAATCAAGTTTATGAAGGACTCTATGTTTTAGGTAAAGAAGATGAATTAGAGTTGGGGGTCGCTGCCGAAGAACCAGCGATTTCTGAAGATGAAACCGTTTATACATTTAAGATTAGAGAAGATGCCAAATGGTCGAATGATGATCCAGTAACAGCAAACGACTTTGTTTATGCATGGCAACAAGTTGCTTCCCCTAAATCAGGGTCGATTCATCAAGCTTTATTTTTTGATGTCATTAAAAATGCTAAGGAAATTGCTTTAGAAGGCGCAGATGTGAATACTCTTGGGGTTAAGGCGCTAGATGATAAAACGTTAGAAATAACTTTAGAACGGCCCACCCCTTATTTGAAATCATTACTTTCGTTTCCTGTTTTGTTTCCACAAAATGAAAAATATATCAAAGAACAAGGGGATAAATATGCCACTGATGCAGAACATTTGATTTATAATGGTCCTTTTAAATTGAAAGAATGGGATAATGCCTCTTCCGATGACTGGACCTACGAAAAAAATGATACGTATTGGGATGCTGAAAAAGTTAAATTAACAGAAGCGAAAGTTTCAGTAATTAAGAGCCCAACGACAGCGGTGAATTTGTTTGACTCGAATGAATTGGATGTAGTGAATAAGCTAAGTGGTGAATTTATTCCTGGTTATGTTGATAATCCAGCCTTTCTTTCAATTCCTCAATTCGTCACATACTTTTTAAAAATGAACAGCGTTCGTGATGGAAAAGAAAATCCGGCTTTAGCGAACAACAATATTCGTAAAGCGTTGGCACAAGCTTTTGATAAAGAAAGTTTTGTAAAAGAAGTCTTGCAAGATCAATCAACGGCTACAGATCAAGTAATTCCTCCGGGACAAACGATTGCGCCAGATGGAACAGATTTCACAAAACTAGCTGCTAAGAAAAATAACTACTTAACCTACGATACAGCGAAAGCAAAAGAATTCTGGGAAAAAGGGAAAAAAGAAATTGGGCTGGATAAAATCAAATTAGAATTTTTAACAGATGATACAGACAGCGCCAAAAAAGCTGCTGAGTTTTTCCAATTTCAATTGGAAGAAAATCTAGATGGATTAGAAGTGAATGTTACTCAAGTTCCTTTTACTATTCGTGTTGATCGTGATCAAACGAGAGACTATGATTTAGAATTATCTGGTTGGGGAACCGATTATCGTGATCCATTAACAGTTATGCGCATCTTTACTTCGGATAGTACCTTGGGCGGCGTAACGTTCAAGAGTGATACGTATGATCAATTAATTCAAGAAACTAGAACAACACATGCGGCTGATCAAGAGGCTCGTTTAAATGACTTTGCTCAAGCACAAGATATTTTGGTGAATCAGGAAACGGTTTTAGCACCAATCTACAATCGAAGCATTTCTGTATTAGCTAATCAAAAAATCAAGGATCTGTATTGGCATTCATTTGGACCTACGTACAGTTTAAAATGGGCTTATGTTAACTAATTGAATGAAGGTAGGAAGGGGTTTGTCATGCTTTTAAAAAACTGTAAATTAGAAACAGGATTTTCTACTGTGAATCAGCGAATTGTTGCGACAGAAACAGCTAGCTATGATATTCGAATTGAAAACGAGGTCTGTACTGCGGTCGCACCGCAGTTAAGGCCTTTAGAGAGCGAAACAGTTATCGATGTGAATCAGCAACTCGTTTTACCTGCTCTAAGAGAAATGCATATTCATATTGATAAAACGTATTTTGGGGGACCTTGGAAGGCCTGTCGTCCACTAACGAAAGGAATTTTAACACGTATTGAAGAAGAAACTTGGCTGTTACCTGAACAATTACCAACTAGTTTAGAACGTGCTTGCCAAGTTATTGAGCAGTATATTCAACAAGGCCATTATCATATTCGCAGTCATTGTAATGTAGATCCATCTATTGGAACGAAACATATTGAAATCACTAAAGAAGCATTTAGTCGATATGAACAATACATTACTCATGAAATTGTGGCTTTTCCTCAACACGGATTACTCCGCTCACAAGTCGAACCTTTGATGCGCGAAGCCTTACGCATGGGGGCAACTCATGTCGGCGGCGTTGATCCAGCCCTTGTGGATCGTCATGTGGATCATTCAATCGCAAAAATATTTGAATTAGCTACCACATTTAATAAAAAAATTGATGTTCATTTACACGCCCGTGATACTTTGGGACTTTATGAATTTAATAAATTTGTTGATTATACAGAACAAGCAAAGATGTTTGGCAAAGTTACTTTAAGTCATGCTTTAGCTTTGGGGAGCTTAGAAGAAGCAGCAATTAGAGACATTGCGCAAAAATTCATCGAAACAGGGATTGATTTGACTTCGACTGTACCGATTGGAATGCCCACCATGCCGATTCCAACCTTGGTTGAACAAGGTGTTAAGATCTCCGTGGCTCATGACAGTTTGACGGATCATTGGTCGCCTTTTGGCAGTGGCAATACAATAGAAAAATTAAATACAGCCGCTCAAAGATTTAAAATTAGCGATGAGTATCGCTTGAATCGTTTATGGGGCTTAGCGAGTAATTTTGTAACGCCTCTTGATCCTAACGGGCAGCGAGTTTGGCCTAACGTCGGCGATTCTGCAGATTTCCTACTATTTAATGCTGAGAGCACTGCTCACGTGATTGCACGCCAACAGCCAATCCAACAACTGATACTAAAAGGACAACTGGTTGAAGCCGTTCAAAAGGGGGAAAGAGAATGACAGCATCCATTGTTTATTTGAATAATGTTCGTTTAGAAACTGGTTTTGCTAAAGACCACCACGAATTAACGTATACTAAAACCGCACGCTATACTTTAGCGATTCAAGAAGGCAAAATTCAAGCGATTATTCCGCAAAATCAAGTCACTGAAAAGCAACAAGGAACTGATTTAAACGGACAACTGGCTATTCCCGCTTTTCAAGAGAGCCATAACCACTTAGATAAAACCTACCTTTCATTAGGCTGGCGTGCTAGCCAACCTGTTAAGAATTTAAAAGAGCGTTTAGCAGACGAAGCCAGTGAACTTAAATTGTTAGCGCCGTCAACAGAACAACGAGCGACGGCCATGATTGAAAAATTGATTGGGTATGGAGCCTCTTATATTCGGACACATGTCAACATTGATCCTTATGTAGAACTAGAAAACTTCTGGGGCGTCAAAAGAGCCTTAGAAAAATATGCGCATGTGATTGATTATGATATTGTTGTCTTTCCACAGCATGGATTATTAAAAAATCCCCAAACGGTTTTACTCATGAGAGAAGCCCTAAAAAATGGTGGAACAATGGTTGGCGGTTTAGATCCTGCAGGCATTGATTATGCAATTGAAGAATCTTTAGAAACCATTTTCGATCTGGCAGAAGAATTTCAAGTAGGAATCGATATTCACTTGCATGATACGGGGGAAGTGGGTGTTTATACAATTGATAAATTTTTAGACATTTTGGAAGAACGAAAATTTACTCAGCGAACCGCTATCAGTCACGCCTTTGCGCTGCTAGATGTACGACCAGCAGAAAAAGAAAAACTATACCAACGCTTGGCAACGCATCAAACGGCGATTATGTCTACAATTCCCTATGATCCTCGTTATTTATTGCCACCAATTGATGTGTTACGCCAAACTGGTGTATCGGTTCATTTAGGTAGTGATGGCTTTTTTGACTCTTGGAGTTCTAATGTTTCAGGTGATTTATTTGAAAAATTACGTAATTTTTGTGAAATGACAGGAAAGATTACAGAAGAGCAACTTACTCAAGCTTACGTCCATGGCTGCGGCAAAGAAGCACCTTTTTCATTTGAAGAAGAACGCCTTTGGTTTACAGAAGGCGACGAAGCAAACTTTATTTTTACAGAAGCAGCTTCTACAGCAGAAGTGATTGCTAGAAAACCACAGAAACGCCAGATTATGTTGAAAGGACAATGGGTTTAACTTGCTTTAAAATTAGGTAGAAATAGAATGCTAAAAAGCCAAACAGAGGAAACAGGGTTCAGCTCTGAGCGACGCATAGTGTCAGTCCTGCGGTTACTCGTCACAGTTTAATCCTTATAAAGTGCTTCTGCTCACAACGTGTATCAGCTTTTCAAGTTTGTTTGACTCACTTTAACATAGCACTTTTGCGTATCTTCCTTTATAATAAGACAAAATGAAGGAGATGAACCAAGCATGACTGAACAAACGAGAGAAAACAAAAAAGCAGCCTACGAATTGTGCTTACAACAATTGAGCGGTTTGCTAGAAATAGAAACGGATGCTATTGCAAATTTAGCAAACTCGTCCGCGTTACTTGCACAAACATTACCAGATACCGTTTTTGCTGGGTATTATTTATATAAAGATGAAGAATTAGTTTTGGGGCCTTTTCAAGGGAAAGTCTCTTGTACCAGAATTAAAATGGGCAAAGGTGTCTGCGGTGAATCAGCGGAAAAACAAGCTACATTGATTGTTGATAACGTGAAGACACACGCCAATTATATTTCTTGCGACTCAGCTGCGATGTCTGAAATCGTTGTACCGATGGTAAAAAATCATCAATTGGTCGGTGTTTTAGATATTGATAGTGGTGTAACAAATAGCTATGATGCGGTTGACCAACTGTATTTGGAAAAATTTGTTACCTTGTTACTAGAAAAATCAGATTTTTAAGCAGACTATTTTTGCTTTCTGACAAATCATGAGAAAATAAAGTATAAAATTTGATCATGAAAGAAGGTGAGTCATTTGTTAGAGCTGTATATAAATTTTAAAGGTGAAGCAAAAGAAGCAATTGCGTTCTATGAAGATGTTTTTGATACAAAATGTCAAAATTTAATGACTTTTGGCGAAGCACCTGAGGATCCTGAGCATCCTATAAGCGACGAGATAAAGGATTTAGTGATGAACGCAAGTATCATTATTGAAGGAACCTATGTAATGATTTCAGATGTTCCTGATATGTTTGGTTTTGAAGTTACGGAAGGAAATAACCTTTCGCTCGTGGTTAGCACAGATGATGATGAAAAAATTGATCGCTTATTTAAACGATTATCTGAAGGTGGCACTGTTACAATGCCATTGTCTGAAACTTTTTGGTCCAAAAAGTATGGTTCCCTAAAAGATCAGTTTGGCATCCATTGGATGTTTAATTATTATGAAGAAGATTAAAATAAAAAATCCCCAATCCGTTATTTTCATTGGATTGGGGATTTTTTATTCATGAAAGAATTGCTTCTTAGCGATTTGATACTGCCGTTGCTTTTCTGTCCAAAATTGCTGATCGTTTTCATCAATTTTGCGAATGACTTTTGCTGGATTACCTCCAACAATCGTGTTGGCAGGAACGTCTTTTGTAACCACAGCACCAGCAGCGACAATAGCATTTTTTCCAATTGTAACGCCAGGTAAAATGGTGGCACTTCCGCCAATCCACACGTTATCTTCAACAATAATTGGCGTCCCGAATTCTAATTCTGCAGTTCGAATCGTTGGATCAATTGGATGGCCGGCAGTATAAAAACTAGCACGAGGGCCAACCATGACATTATCACCGAAGATGATTTTGTTTACATCTAAAAAAATGCAATCCATATTTGCATAAAAATTTTCTCCTACCTCAATATGGCGACCGTAATCTACATAGAGGGGTGGGGTGATATATAACTCATTGCCAGTTTTTCCTAATAATTCTTTTTCTAGGGCCACAATTTCTTTCACATTATCGATAGGAAGTTGATTGATTTTTTGAGCTAACACCTTGCCTTTTGTTGATTTGTTTTCGGGTAAAATGGTGGGGGCGTAATATAATTCACCTTTTAACATTTGCATATAATCAAAGTCATTTTGTTTCATGTAAGCGCTCCTTTAGGCTTTTTCTCTATTGTATCAAATCAATACAATAAGTCGAGGAATATGTAAAATAAAAAAGGACAGATAGCAAAATAGCCTTGCTTATCTATCCTTTACCTAAGGTTATCCAATTTTTTTAACTCTCCCGCCAATTTTATCTGCTAATTTTTGTGCTTCTTTTTCAGAGTGGTAAACTAAACAACCTGATTTATCTCGCGTACGTTTACCATCTGCAGTTAAATAGCCATGAAAAAATTTGATTGCATACATAGACATCACCGCCTTTCTAATTGAAAATAGTGTAAATGGAGCGATTAAAAATGTCAAATAATAGAAGTGCTCTTAACCATTCTTATCTTTTTTAGTTCGAAGATAAGTTTGGTTAAGAGCACCATTTCACTTAATAAATTAGTTTGAAACGGGTCGTTGAGTGAAATTCCTGTTCAGGTGAGAGGGTGATAGAACCGAACAACGGAAATCTTTCAGCACCAGGACAGACTTGGGTTTCAAATGTGAGCGCTCCGTGATTGACTAATTTTTGCCCTTGAATATCGGGACCGTTATCAGCAAAATTTGCTGAAAAAATAACAACTGAAGGTTGATCAGTGAACATTTCTAAGGTGATATCTTTAGTAGGACTTTTTAAGATAACATCTGGGTTAATTAAATCATGATTGGTTAAGATGAAAGGGTGATCGAAGCCGTTCATCTTTTGGATTTGTTCATCGTTACTTGAAAAAACCTCAGCTAATTTTTTAGGTTTTTGTAAATCAAAAGCTGTCTGGTCGACGGAAGCTAATTCTCCAAGCGGTAAAACTCTTTCATCAAGCGGGACAAACTTTTGGGCATTTATTTGTAACTCATGCGCATCAATGGGGATTGTAGGATTTCCAGTTAAATTAAAGTAGACATGATTGGTTGGATTAAAAAGTGTTTGTTCATCTGTAGTTGCCTGATACTCAATTTGCCATTCATTTTCTTCAGTCAATGTATACGTGACTGAAACAGTGAGATTTCCAGGAAAACCATTTTCACCAGCAGGACTCTCTAGCCAAAATTTCACAGAAGGATTCGCTTGTGCCTCTTGGATTTCGCTGTGCCATTTTTTACTTTCAAACCCAGGTGTGCCACCGTGAAGTGTTGTTTGAGTAGGAGTATTAATCATCGTTTGATACTTTTTACCCGCTAGTTCAAAGGAGCCATCGGCAATTCGGCCAGCTGTTCGACCAATTGTTGCACCAAAATATAAGTCTTTAGACAAATATTCATCTGCTGAGGGAAAGCCTAGCACGAGTGATCGGGATTCATTTTTTGTAAGAGGAACGTCGAGCGCAACAATTCGCGCACCAAAATCTGTTGCTTTTAAAGTCACACCATTTTTATTCGTCAGTGTGTAAAGAAGCATTCCTTGTCCAAATGATTCAGTTGAAATAGTCAAAATAATCAATCCTTCCTTTAAGTAAATATTTAGTAAATTTAACTTTGTTGTTTAGATTATTTAAATAGTCAAAAAGAAACGCTAAGAAAATAAATCTTTATTTAATTGTATTGTACACGTTTTCAATCAAAATGACAATCAAGAAAATGTTAAGTAAATATTTGCAAAAGTTTAGTAAATATTATACAATTTGTTTACTAGTGAAAGGAGCGATTAGTGATGGAAGAACTGTTAATGAATCGATTTGTAGAAATATTTGGTGAGAAAGGGACAGCCTGTTATTTTGCCCCTGGAAGAATTAATTTGATTGGTGAACATACAGATTACAATGGCGGTCATGTTTTCCCAGCGGCTATTACTTTAGGGACATTTGGTGTGGCAAGAAAAAGAGACGACCAAAAAATTCGAATGTTTTCTGATAATTTTAAAGAGGTTGGTCTCATCGAATTTTCATTAGAAGATTTAACCTATTCAGATTCAGATGATTGGGCAAATTATCCGAAAGGCGTTTTAAATTACTTGATTGAAAGCGGACACAATATTGATTCTGGCTTAGATGTGCTCTTCTACGGTACGATTCCTAATGGTGCTGGCTTGTCTTCTTCTGCTTCTATTGAACTTTTAATGGGGACGATCTGTAATGATTTATATGCTTTACACTGTCCAATGCTTGAGTTGGTGCAAATCGGTAAAAAAGTGGAGAATGAATTTATTGGCGTTAATTCGGGAATTATGGACCAATTTGCCGTAGGGATGGGAGAAAAAGATCAAGCTATTCTACTAGATACCAATAATATGCACTATGAAATGGTTCCCGCCAAATTAGGTGAGTATACGATTGTTATTATGAATACTAACAAACGTCGTGAATTAGCAGATTCAAAATATAATGAACGCCGTGCAGAATGCGAAGAAGCCGTTCGTTTGCTTCAAAAAGAGTTATCGATTGAATTTTTAGGTGAATTAGACAGCGAGACATTTGACCAATATCAAGCATTGATTGGAGATCCAACGTTGATTAAACGAGCGCGTCATGCCGTCACAGAAAATGAACGAACTTTATTGGCAAAACAAGCGCTAACTGAAGGGGATTTGGAAGAATTTGGCTTATTATTAAATGCCTCACATCGTTCGCTAAAAGAAGATTACGAAGTAACCGGTATTGAGTTGGATACCTTAGTGGCTTGTGCGCAAGAACAACCAGGCGTTTTGGGCGCACGGATGACTGGTGCAGGGTTTGGCGGTTGTAGTATTGCTTTGGTACCAAAGCAAAATATAGATGCATTTATTGAAGCTGTTGGCCAGAGTTATCAAGATAAAATTGGCTATGCTGCTGATTTTTATCCTGCATCAATTGATGATGGTGCCAGAAAGTTATTTTAGAAAGGAAGGCTTTAAATGTCTATTTTAGTATTAGGTGGCGCAGGCTACATTGGCTCACATGCCGTCGATCAATTAATTTCAAAAGGATATGCCGTTATTGTTGTTGATAATTTATTAACGGGGCATCGTTCAGCAGTTCATGAACAAGCGACTTTCTATGAAGGCGATATTCGTGATAAAGCTTTTTTACGTAGTGTCTTTGAAAAGGAATCAATTGAAGGGGTGTTGCACTTTGCGGCCAATTCTTTAGTAGGAGAATCCGTGGAGAAACCGTTAATGTATTTCAATAACAATGTTCACGGCACTCAAATTGCCTTGGAAGTCATGCAAGAATTTGGAGTGAAACATATTGTTTTTTCTTCCACAGCGGCCACTTATGGCGAACCAAAAGCAATGCCTATTACAGAAGAAACCCCAACGAATCCTAAAAACCCGTATGGGGAAAGTAAATTAATGATGGAAAAAATCATGAAATGGTGCGACAACGCTTATGGAATGAAATATGTTGCTTTGCGTTATTTTAATGTTGCAGGAGCAAAAAAAGATGCCTCAATTGGTGAGGATCACACGCCAGAAACGCATATTGTGCCAATTATTTTACAAGTGGCATTGGGCCAACGAGCAGAGCTAAGTATTTTTGGGGATGATTATGATACACCAGATGGCACGTGCATTCGAGATTATGTTTACATTGAAGACTTGATTGCAGCACATATTTTGGCTTTAGAATATTTGAAAAATGGCGGCGAAAGTGACGTCTTTAACCTTGGTAGCAACAACGGCTATTCTGTTAAAGAAATGTTAGATGCTGCTCGCGAAGTGACAGGTCAAGAAATTCCTGCGACAATCGCGCCACGCCGAGCAGGGGATCCTAGTACGTTAATTGCTTCTAGTGAAAAAGCCAAACGAGTTTTAGGCTGGCAACCAGAAGTAACTGAGGTCAAGGACATTATCGCCACCGCTTGGCAATGGCATGTGAAACATCCTCAAGGCTATAATGAATAGGAGAACATCAGATGATGAAAGAAAGTAGTAAATGGATTGCTGCATTTGTAGAGATAATCATAGAAAATGGCGATTGGACGGAAACAGACCGCTATTATTTGACGAATCGGATTGCCAAACTAGTTGGCTGTGATTTTTTTGAACAACCAGAAGCGGTTGCTTGTGAGCAAGAACCGTTGCGTGTGGTGGAACATCTTTTAAACATTGCACAAGCCAATCACCAAATCGATGACTCAATTACGGAAGCAGAACAACTAGAAGCGGAGTTAATGGATTTTATTACGCCGACCCCAACCATCATTAATCGGAAGTTTATGGATTATTATCAAGAGTCTCCACGAAAAGCAACGGATTATTTTTATCAGTTATGTAAAACAAATAACTACATTAAAACGAAAGCAATCGCCAAAAATATTATTTTCCCAATGGACTCACCCTATGGTAAACTAGAAATTACCATTAACTTATCGAAGCCAGAAAAGGATGCTCGAAAAATTTTGGCTGAAAAGAAAATGAGTCAAAAAAAATATCCAGCGTGTATGTTATGTATGGAGAATGAAGGCTATTATGGTCGTGTGAATTATCCAGCACGGACAAACCATCGGATTATCCGACTAAATTTAGAGGACGAAGCTTGGGGCTTTCAATATTCGCCATATGCTTACTATAATGAGCATGCGATTTTCTTGGACCAACAACATCGAGAAATGAAAATCGAGAAAAAAACGTTCCAGCGGCTCCTTAAAATTACGGAGTTATTCCCTGAATATTTTGTGGGCTCTAATGCAGATTTGCCAATTGTTGGTGGTTCTATTTTATCTCATGATCATTACCAAGCAGGACGTCATACATTTCCAATGGATTTAGCACCAATGGAAACAAGATTTTCTTTGAAAAAATATCCTGAGATAACTGCTGGTATTTTAAAATGGCCGATGTCTGTGATTCGTCTTCAAAGTGATCGTCAAGAGGAACTCGTTGAGGCGGCCGAATTAATTTTGACCAAATGGCGCAATTATTCTGATGAACGAGTCTCAGTTCGGGCCTATTCAGAAGATGGCACACCGCATCATACGATTACGCCAATTGCTCGACGCAAAGGGTCATTATTTGAATTGGATTTAGTTTTACGAGATAATAATGTTTCGGAGGAATTTCCAGATGGTATTTTTCATCCACATCCAGAAGTACAACATATTAAGAAAGAAAATATTGGCTTAATTGAAGTAATGGGACTAGCTATTTTGCCACCAAGGCTGGCACGAGAATTAAGAGAAGTCGAAAAGTATTTATTAAAGCAACCCAATCAAATTGCTGAAAGTCATCGAGCTTGGGCGGATGAACTCAGTCAGCAAACCATCACTGAAGCCAATGTCAAAGAAGTGATCCAACAAGGAATTGGGACAATTTTTGTTCAAATTTTAACAGATGCCGGCGTCTTTAAACGTGACGAAGAAGGCCGTCGTGCTTTTGAACGATTTATTCAATGTATTGAAAATGATTAATTTGAGGTGAGGAACATCGTAACCATTAAAGATATAGCAGAGCAAGTCGGTGTTTCTTCAGCGACAGTTTCGAGAGTTTTGAACTATGATGAAACATTATCAGTTAGTGATGAAACGAAGAAGAAAATATTTGAAACAGCAGAAACGTTAAATTATAAAAAGCGAGCCAGAAAAAAACAAGCAGGCAAAAAGAAAATTCGGTTTGTCCAATGGTTCAGCGATCCAGAAGAACTGGATGATATTTACTATTTATCGATTCGTTTAGGTGTTGAAAAGCGGGCAGAGGAATTGGGTTTTCTTTTAGTCAAAGAATCTCTGACAAACCTGTCTCAAAAAAGATTTGATGGGACAATTGCCCTAGGAAAATTTGATGAAAAGCAAGTGGCAGCCTTAGCCGCCTTAGGCGCACCTCTTCTATTTGTAGACTTTGATGCAATGGCTTTTGGCCAAAACTCCATTGTTGTTGATTTTGCTGGAAGTGTTAAAACAATTGTGCAAGAATTTTTGGCGCAAGGGCATCAGAAAATTGGTATGCTTTCTGGGCAAGAATATACGAAAGAGTCCCACGTGGCATTGGTTGATCCACGTTTTGTCGCTTTTAAAGAAACCTTAAAAGATCTGGACCTTTATCATCAAGAATGGGTTGTCGAAGCAGCTTTTTCTGTTGAAGAAGGCTATCAAGCGATGAAAGACTTTATTGAAGAAGCGGACACTCGTCCAACCGCTTTTTTCGCTGCAAGTGATACGTTGGCCATTGGTGCGATGCGGGCGTTACAAGAAGCAGCCATTCGTGTGCCAGAAGATATTTCTATCATTGGTTTTAATGATATTAGTGTCGCAAAATATGTTTCACCAACATTAACAACAGTTAAAGTTCATACTGAATGGATGGGTGAGCTAGCAGTTGAGACAATGAAAGAGTTATGCTTGAATACCCCACCAGTTCCTAGAAAAATTATTGTCGGAACGGAATTCATTCAGCGAGATTCAACGAAACATTCATCAAAATAACAGCAAAACTTGGAGAGTTTTTTCCAAGTTTTTTGCTCTTTTCTGCTGGTTTTCAACAATCAAGAAAATGGAGGGAAACAGATGCAACCGAAATTAATTATTTTACGTGGTAATTCTGGTAGTGGTAAAACAACGATAGCTAAAGCGCTTCATCAGTGTCTTAAAGAACAATCGTTATTGATTTCTCAAGATGTGGTGCGCAGAGAAATGCTTCGTGTTAAAGATGAAACAGGTAATCTAAGTATTGCTTTGTTAAAACAGTTGGTAGCTTTTGGTTATCAAGAATGCCAGTATGTGATTGTTGAAGGGATTTTTCAAAAAGCCATTTATCATTCCTTTTTTCAGGAAATAATCCATCTCTTTGAAGGAAACGTTCAGGTTTATTATTTTGATCTTTCTTTTGAAGAAACGCTGAAAAGACATAGCCAGAGAAACAAGAATCAAGAATTTGGTGTCGTGGAAATGAAACGTTGGTGGCTATCAGAAGATTATTTAGGGCTTCCGGGAGAACAGCGGTTATCTGAACAACTGTCTGAAAAGCAGATTATCAGGCAAATTTTAGCAGATATTCAGTAGTAAGTGCTGCGCTTTTTAGAGAAATGGATGTTGTGGTATGATAAAAAAGAAGGAGTGGTTTCAATGGATTACCAAGAACGATTAAAAAATTTACCACCTGAAGTCATGACAGCTTTTTCAGAATCATTTATTTTTTTAATCAGTAACGACAAAGTTCAACATTTTCCTGCACGAGACTTAACGCAAGCTGAAATGATTCAACGAGTGAAAGAGAAATTAGGTGAAGCGGTGACGTGGTCCTTATGGCAAGGGTTCGTTATTGCTGTTAATTCAGAAGAAACATGTGTTGCTGTTTTGCCCAAATATCATCAACTCGATGGTTTTTGAAAATGAATAAGGGAGCGAAGAATTATTCGCTTCGTTTTATAAAATGAAAACGCTTTTCGGGAGGGAATGCTAATGTCTGAGCTAGTGGTTATTAGAGAAATGCAAGAGAAAGATATCTTAGCGCTGGATACTCAATTTGTCCAACAAGGTTGGCCAAGTCGCCAAGAGATTTTAATGAACTATTTAGAAGAACAATTAGTCAAGCAACGAACGGTTTTTGTAGCGGAGAAAAAGGCAACGCTGTTAGGTTATGTGACGTTACTGCCATTAGCTAAGGAAGGACCTTTTAAAAATTTATATCCTGAAATAGCTGATTTCAATGTTTTCTTGCCATTTCAAAAACAAGGAGTGGGGCGGTTATTATTAAATCGTGCAGAAAATGTTGCCAAAAGTTATGCAGATACTGTTTCCTTGGGAGTAGGCCTGCATCCTGGTTATGGTGCAGCGCAAAGATTATATATCAAACAAGGATATGTGCCAGATGGTTCAGGAGTCTGGTTTCAAAATAAGCAGCTGAAACCAAACGAACGGTGTGTTAATGATGATGAGTTAGTTCTTTATTTATCGAAAAAACTATAGAGTAGCCAAAGTAATACTCTATAAATATCATTTAGGAGGTTGTCACCCTTGATTAGAAAAATGAAGCCAACAGATGCAGCGGCGTTAACTATCATTAATAAAGAACAATTGGGCTATGAAGTTCCCGTTGACGTGACCTGTAAACAGATTGAGAAATTACTACTAGCCAGTGACAGAGAGTTTTTATATGTTTATGAAGAAACGAAAACAGGCAAGATTTTAGGCTATGTGCATGCGCAACTGTATGAAACAATTTATTCCCAAACGTTATTGAACGTTCTGGGGTTAGCAGTGGCAAAAGAAGCAGAAGGCCGTGGAATTGGCAAACAATTAATGACGAAACTAGAAACGGAAGCTAAAAAGTGTAACTTGTCTGCGATTCGCTTAAATTCAGGGGAACAGCGTACAGCAGCACATCAATTTTATGAACACATTGGCTATGTTTCTGATAAAAAACAAAAGCGATTCATTAAATACTTGGATACTTAAGTTATGTCTTTAAAAAATAACAATTTCCTTTAAAAAAATAAGTAAAAACTAGTGAAATTTTCAGCGAATTAGTGTAAAATGTATCTCAATGACTCAACGAGTGTTTCAGCCGAAACACTGTCAAAGAAAGTACATACAAAGAAACAGAAATAGCCATTTTTGATGGCTGTTTTTTTATGGAGGAGGCAAATTATGACGAAAAAAAATAGTATGATGTACTTAGCAATTTCTAACTTATTTCTTGTTTTTCTAGGCGTAGGCCTAGTCATTCCCGTAATTCCCCAATTAAAAGAAGAAATGCATTTTTCTGGTACCACAATGGGAATGATGATTTCTATTTTTGCGATTGCCCAATTAATCACATCGCCAATCGCAGGTGTCCTTTCGGATAAAATTGGTCGGAAAAAAATGATTGCAACGG
The DNA here is from genome assembly GCF_051712685.1 of Enterococcus sp. DIV0682. Taxonomy (NCBI): domain Bacteria; kingdom Bacillati; phylum Bacillota; class Bacilli; order Lactobacillales; family Enterococcaceae; genus Enterococcus; species Enterococcus sp. DIV0682. Next base: position 1,890,483 of record NZ_JBIOPK010000001.1, on the reverse strand, counting down.
GCATGTTGGTGTTTTCAATTTCTGAGTTATTATTTGGTTTAGCTCAAGCGAAAAGCGGTTTTTATATTTCTCGTGGTTTAGGTGGGATTGCCGCCGCTTTATTAATGCCGTCAGTGACAGCCTTTGTGGCAGATATGACCACGATTTCTGAACGTCCGAAAGCGATGGGACTTGTGTCAGCTGCAATTAGTGGTGGTTTTATTATCGGACCAGGAGTTGGTGGTTTTATTGCTTATTTAGGTATTCGCGCCCCGTTTTTTGCGGCCGCATTTTTAGCGTTTATTGGTTTTATTTTGACATTAACTGTTTTGAAGGAGCCAGAGAAACGAATTTTAGCCGCTGTTGAAGCGAAAAAAGGTTCATTTATGGATATTTTAAGAAATCCAATGTTTACCTCATTATTTGTGATTATCTTAATTTCCTCTTTTGGCCTGCAAGCGTTCGAATCTATTTATAGTATTATGGCGACTATTAATTTTGGCTTTACCACAAGTGAAATAGCAATCGTGATTACGGTTAGTGGTATTTTAGCGTTGATTTGTCAGTTGTTTTTCTTTGATGCAATCGTCCAAAAAATAGGTGAAATGGGTTTAATCCAATTAACCTTTTTTGCAAGTGCCATTTTTATTGCCGTGATTGCCTTTACAAAAAATAATTTAGTTGTTGTATTTTCAACGTTTATTGTCTTTTTAGCGTTTGACTTGTTTAGACCAGCAGTAACTACTTATTTATCCAAACATGCTGGAGATCAACAAGGAACCATCAACGGACTAAATTCGACATTTACAAGTTTTGGTAATATTTTAGGACCAATGGCAGCAGGAGCTTTATTTGATATCAATCACTTTTTCCCTTATTATGTTTCAGCAGTAATTCTGTTAGGAACGGGCTTTTTATCGTTATTTTTAAATCGAAATAAGATGTAAAAGAAAAAATAAGTATTTGGAATATAATAATTCCGAATACTTATTTTTTTTGATCACCGACCGTTCTTGAAAAAAACAAAAAAATAAACAGTGTTCGCTTGATTAATCGAACATTTGTTCGTATAATGATTTTGCAAGTGAGGTGATGTTTATGAAATTTGATTATGAAAAAGAACCTAGTCGCGATATTCTTTGTATTGATTGCAAAAGTTTTTACGCTAGTGTAGAATGCGCAGAACGTGGGTTAGATCCGTTGAAAACGATGTTAGTAGTGATGAGTAATGCCGAAAATGCGGGGGGATTAGTTTTATCAGCATCGCCAATGGCAAAAAAAGTTTTAGGTGTTTCAAATGTTACGCGTAAAAATCAAGTGCCCGCTCATCCTGATTTATATGTGGTTCCGCCACGAATGAATTTGTACATGAAAAAAAATCAAGAAATCAATAATTTATATAAAAAGTTTGTCGCAGATGAAGATCACTCTGTGTTTAGTGTAGATGAATCATTTCTTGATGTAACTGCTTCTTTAAGTTATTTTCATTGTGAAACCGCCTATAAGATGGCTCGGATTATCCAAAGAGTCGTTTATAATCATGTGGGTATTTATGTGACCGTTGGGATAGGGGACAATCCGTTACTGGCTAAATTGGCGTTGGACAATGGCGCCAAACATTCGCCAGATTTTATTGCAGAATGGCGGTATGATCGTGTACCAGATACTGTCTGGCAGTTGCCTTCTTTGACAGATTTTTGTGGGATTGGTCGCAGAATGGCTAAACGACTGAATCGTTTAGGAATTGATTCTGTATATGAGTTAGCGCAAGCGAATCCGCATCTTTTACAAGAAACATTTGGCGTGATGGGGCTTCAATTGTATGCTCATTCATGGGGGATTGATCGTACCTTTTTAGGAAAAAAAGCACCACATAAAGCTGAAAAATCATTTGGAAATAGTCAGATTTTGCCGAGAGATTATGCGCGAAGAGATCAGATTGAACTAGTCTTAAAGGAACTGACAGAACAAGTGGCTGCTCGTTTAAGAAAAGCGCATTGTCAAACGGAATGTATCACAGTCTACGTTGGTTATTCCAAAGGTCAAATTGACCGTGAAGGACGAACTGGTTGGCGAAAACAACAAACGATTCCTGCAACAAACAATACAAAAGTTTTGATTACCTATGTATTAGCCCTTTTTAGAGAACATTATCTAGCGGGAACCGATGTCCGGCAATTAGGGCTTTCTTATGGGAAATTAGTTTGGAATGAATCTTTACAATTAGATTTATTTTCGGAACCAGAAGAGCAAATTAGTGAAATGGAGTTAAACTATCTGATTGATAAAATCCGACAAAAATTTGGCTTTCAAGCTTTAATCCACGCCTCTTCTTTGTTGGAAGGCGCGACGGCAATTCATCGTTCAGGATTAGTCGGTGGACATGCTGGAGGAAATGTCGGTTTAGGAGGATAACATCATGAAACGAACAAAAAAAGAATTTACACCTTATAATGAGTACCATGATCGTCCCTTTGAACTGAAATGGGCGACCGCTTTTGCATTGGGGGAGTTACAAGAAGGAATCGAAGCTTCTGACGAATATTCTAAGAGAGCATTTGAACGCTTACCGCAACAGACAACAGAAGAAATTGAAGAATACTTAGAGCAGTCTTTAAAAAATAACCAGGTTTTAGAAATCCAATTGAATACATTGGATGATTTTGGCCGTGTTCAACCGCCAATTGTTGGTGTTTTTGAAGGGATGAGTTCAATGGAGTATGCAAAAGTTGGACATACACATATTTTATTTGAAGAGATTCGGCATATTAAAAGTCATGAGTTTACAAAGTGGTCGAGCCTTGATTAAAAAACTATTGTTATACGTGCGTTTTGTGAAAACATATGAGATAATGTTCATAGGTAATAGAAATAAAAATTATGGAGGTGGCTAGGATGGGACATCATTTAAAAGGACACCATGGCAAAAAAACAAACGTAAATGGCGGCTTTTTAACAAAGTTATTGGCTGGTGGTGCCTTAGTGGGCGTAGGAAAAAAGTTATACGACAATCGTGAAAAAATTAAAGAGCTGTTAAGTGACGACAAAGAAAAAAGCAACGATACTGAAAACAAATAAAGGACTGGATTGACGGAATGGTAAAAGATGCAGCGTATATTATTGAAGAGATTACCACGATTTTAGAAGGAACCTATTTTGTGATAACCAAGAAAGCGAATAAGCGCCGCATGTGTTTATATGTTTCGGATACCGCGAAAGAATTTTTACGTTGTCGACTGGAGTATGAAACATTCTTAGAGCAACAGTTTGATTATGCCACAATGTTTTTAGAAACATGTACGGAAGATGTTTCTGTTGAAATTCAAACAGGACTACTTGAAGAAACAAATTATCAAGCATTAACCGTGGAAAAATTACAACAGATAGCCACTAAAATGTAACACAGCTGTTGTGTTAGTTTTGATTCTTAATTTGGTTAAGGAGGCGGATAAAATGTCAGTATATCAACATATTTTGGTTGCTCTTGATGGCTCAGATCAATCTGAAAAAGCTTTTCATGAAGCTGTCAGGATTGCCAAAGAGGAACAAGCCACTCTTTATTTAGCTACAATTATTAATGATGCTGAATTTACGACGAGTCCATTTTCTTTTGAAGAATTGTATGATTTAGAAAAACACAAGTCAGAAGAGATGCTCACTGAAAAGGCAAAACAAGCGAGTGAAATTGGTGTAAAAACAGTCAAAAAAATTGTTGAGCTTGGGAGCCCAAAACGTTATCTTGCCAACACGATTTCTGAAAATTATGCCATAGATTTAATTGTGCTAGGTGCCACGGGAAGAGGTGCTATTCAACGAACCTTGATTGGTTCTACTACAGATTATGTGGTTAACCATGCTTTGTGCAATGTCTTAGTCGTTCGCTAATTGTGAGTAATTAATCAAGGAAACAATGTTTTATCGGGACGTTTTTTAAATTAAACGAGAGGTGAGTTTATGAAAACAAAAATCGGAAAAACAGTTATCTTGTCAGCGTTTTTATTCACAAGTTTCCTTTTACTGAGTGGTTGTACCTCGGCTGGCGAAGAGATGGAAAAAACAATTGATCGACAGAAAGAAAAAGTCGATAAAACGGTCGATAAGCAGAAACATAAAAATGAAAATTCCATGGAAAGTTACGACGAAAAAGTTGACCGTTCTTTAGATAGTCAAGAAGACAAAATCGATACTACTGAGTAACGGGAAAGCTTTCAACTATCGGCTAGTAAATAAATAATATACAAAAGGGAGCATCCACTGCAGTTATTTCTCACAGCGGATCCTCTCTTTTGTGGTTAAAAAGAAAAAGTTAACTGCTCCCCAACAGTTAACTTTTAATCATGTTGCACATAGTTAAAACACTCTATATATCATTTATATCATTTGAAACGGGCAGTGTAAAAAGAAATCTCTTGAAAAGAGTCTCCATTTATAGGGAAGATTTCCCATAAAAAAGAGAAACGTATAATCACAGAGAGTTAGAGAAAGCAAAGGGAAATAAGTATGTTAAAATAAGAAGCAAGAAAGAAGACAAGTATGCAGAAAATAACAACTAATTAGGTGAAAACAATGGAAATACATTTTGAAAAAGTAACAAACGATAATCGTAAAGCAGTGGAAAACCTACAAGTTTTCGCTGAACAACAAACCTTCATTGAATCAATGGCAGAAAATCTAAAAGAATCGGACCAATTTCCAGAATGGAAATCGGCAGGTATTTATGACGGCAATCAATTAATCGGCTATGCCATGTATGGACGTTGGCAAGATGGGCGCGTTTGGTTAGACCGCTTTTTAATTGATCAACGGTTCCAAGGACAAGGTTATGGGAAAGCAGCCTGTCGACTTTTAATGTTAATTCTAATAGAAAAATACCAAACAAACAAGCTATACTTGAGTGTTTATGATACGAACAGCTCAGCAATTCGGTTGTATCAACAACTTGGTTTTGTATTTAATGGTGAATTAGATACGAATGGTGAGCGGGTAATGGAATGGACACATCAGAATAAGTAGATAGAACAGGTGAGACAAAAGCCATAGCGCATTTTGTTTCATCTTTTTCTTTTAATTGGCTTCATTTGTTTACTTTTAGTAAGTAAAATGGTAAATTTAGTTCAATCTGTTTTGAAAAAAGAGTTACTGGAGGGTAAGGATGAAAATAGAATTTTTCCATGATGTTATTTGTAGTTTTTGTTTTCCAATGTCTGACCGCATGCATGAGATTCAACAAGAATTTCCTGAAATTGAATTGATTCATCGGTCGTTTGCGTTGGGGTGGTCCGCAAACGATTTTGAAACAATGTTTGGCTCACGAGCAGCAGTAAAAGAAGAAGTTTTGACGCATTGGGTGCATGCCAATCAAAACGATTCAAAGCATCGTTTTAATATTGAAGGGATGAGGAAGCAACGATTTGATTTTCCAACATCAAAGAATGCATTATTAGCAGCAAAAGCAGCTGGATACATTGGCAACCAAGACACTTATTGGGTACTGTTTGATAAGTTACAAGAAGGTTTATTTATGAGAAGTTTAAATATTGAAGAGCCAGAAGTAATTGAGGAGCTAGTAAAAGAGACAACGATTGATTTTGCTTTATGGAAAGAAGCTGTTGCTTCCGAGGCTGTTTGGACGGCGGTTCAAGAAGATTTTGCGCTAGCTTCTGCTTATGGTTTACAAGGAGTTCCCGCACTAATCATTAATCAAAAATATTTAATTAATGGTGCAGTACCGAAACAACAAATCAGCCAAACTATTCAAAAAATTCTCGCAGAAGAAAAACAACAGCAACCGTTAGTTTCATTAACTCCTTCTTCTGAAAAGTCAGCTTCGTGTGAGTTTAAGGAAGGCACATGGACGTGTCATTAAGCGGCATAAAATAACGTTATTCTTTGACAAAACGAAAGACTTCTGTAATAGTTAATGCGGGGGTGATAATATGTTTAACGCGTATAGAGAATACTGGAATAATATTACAACAATGAATGCGTCAGCAACACGAGCACAATATTGGTGGCCACAATTAATTAATTATTTGGTGTTAGGGATTTATTCAGCAATTACGGGCGTTTACAGATATATTGAAGTAACACCCAATGATGGAACAATCATTAAAGAATGGAATACCGTGACCATTATCTTTTTCTTGCTGACTGCTTTAATTTGGTTGGCAAACTTTACTGTTCGAGCAAGAAGATTGCATGATCGCGACCACAGTAACTGGTGGATTTTATTCTATTTACTTCCTTTTATCGGTACTTTAGTGATCTTCATTACATTAATTTTGCCAAGTAAAAGTCACACAAGATGGCCAGTGAATCAATCAGAAATTTAATTTGCTGGTTTCGTTTAGCTGATTATCTTAAGAGTGAAAATAGGACATAAGTCGAAATGACTTATGTCCTATTTTCTTTTTGATTTCAGAAAAATAAAAATATCTTCTGTATGATGGCACCTCACATTACGTGGTTCTTGATAAAAGGGCTATCTTTTTGGTAGATAGGGAAAACCATTAAGACGTTAAAAGTTTAATAAATCGAGCAATTCTCTTTTGTTAGAAAATAAGATAGCATCATTAATTAAAATACTTGGAACACTGGTTTCAATAATTGGCTGATTGGTAATAATCAAATCAAATTCTTCAAGTTGATGTTCACCTAATTGTTCTTCCGTAATTGCTAACGTATTTGAACGAATCCGATGCAAAGCTAAAATATCGTGGACATAGTTTCCAATATATTGACTATGATTCAGGCCCATGTCGCTAATAATCAAAATCTTTTTTGAGTCGAAACTCTGGTTAATTTCTGGAAAAGTATTAAGCAACCAAAAAATATAAGAAGATGAATAGTTTAATAGATTTGTTTCTAAAAGAGCGGAAAAGAAATGCAATTCTGCTTTTAATCGTGCATATAAGTGAAGCTGAGTAAAATGAATTTGTCGAGTGAAAAAGGTGGCCCTTTGTGTCAATTCGGAGGTGTCAAAAGGCACTAATTGAGAAAACAAATAAAGACAGGTTAACAAGTGAACAGCGAAGTCGACGACTTCTTCTGTTAATTGTTCAATCTGTGAAAAAGCATTAAATTTTAAATTTTCACGTATTCTTTGACTGATGACTTCTTGGTCTTCGGAGTAGTATTGCTGAAAAGCGCCTCTTTGAAAATACCGGAGAACTTCCCGATAGGTTTCACGGCTGAGCCCAGTAAAATGACGACTGAGTAAAAGATAATCTTCCATTTTGATTGGACTCTTTTTATCTGTTTTTTTCTGGAAACGTTGCTGAAAGCCTTGATGCTCTCTTAATAAATCAACAATAAAATACATAATAAAGAAATCGTGTTCATAACTGTTATCCATACTAATAATATTTAATTGGCATTGATTACGACGCATTAATTGTTTGATTTCTTGCTTATCTAATTGATAAGGCAATTCATAATGACCATAATACATTAAAAAGAAAAAGGTTGTAAAAATACGTAAAGGCAATTCTTCTGTTTGGCTAGTTAATTGATAGCCTTGATCAACGATAACGCGAAGAGAGTAAGTTTCCAAGACCTGATTACACTGCTTCAATTTTCGAGCAAAAGAAGAGCGACTAATATTGATGGTATCGCAATAATATTCGATGGTTTTGCCAGGATTTTGGATAAACTCATGGAGCAATTGGGTGGTCGTTGACGTTTTTGCCATATCCGTCAGCACGTTTAAATATAAGGACACATTAAAGTTTTCTAAACGATAGCCTAATTTATGCGATGTTTTAATGGTTAAACTTTCGCCCCAACGCTGTTTAATCTCCTCAATATAACGAATAAAAGTAGACTCAGAACTACCAATATATTTTGCAAGTTCTTTTTTAGTCATCCATTTATCAGAAATGGATAAGACACGAATGATTTCTTCCATTTTCCGATAATTTTTTTCTAAAAACCTAATCATATTGTTTCCTCCCAAGTCCTTTACTTTAATGAAACAATCATCGAAACAATAACGCAATTTCAGAAATGAAACCGCTTGGTATGAAAGCTGGTGTGATTTAATGAGCTCCTTCTCTGTATAATAATTATCAGATTAGAATAATGAAATTTTACGTGCTAGGCAATTCTAATTTAACTGTTAATTCATAAAAGAAAGGAGAGAACAGACATTAAATTACTAAAGAAATTTGGGGTTTTCGGCGTAGTCTTTTTACTTGTCTCATCCTATTTCATACCGCTCATTGGCTATGCAGAAACAGCCAAAGAAGTTGAAATTACATCCGCTCAAATGATAACAGATGAGAATGATAAAACGAATATTAATATCGAGTTAAATCTTCTCAACCAAACAGAGCAGCCATTACAACGAGAAATTCAATTGAAAAATGCACAGTTCATGGATACTGCTGTAATTGAAAAAGACGGATATTCTTACCAAGTGACTAATGGTACGCTTTATCTGACTTTGGACGCACAAGTAAAAAAGCCGGTACAGCTTTCGTTAGCTGTTGAGCAAAGTTCGCTTCAAACAGCTCAGCCACCTAAGTTATTGTATGAAAACAACGAATATGATGTTTCAGTTACTTCTGAAAAAATAACAGTAGAGGATTCTGCTAAAGAATCAACTGAACCAGAAAAAATAACTGTACCAGAAAATACGAAAGAAACTAACAAAAATGATTCGGCTCCAGAAAAAACAGAACAGCCGACCGCAACAGAAGAGGTAACCAATCCATTTGCAGAAGCAAGAATGGCGCCAGCCACTTTGAGAGCGAATCTGGCACTACCTTTAATTGCACCACAATACACGACGGATAATTCTGGGACTTATCCGACAGCTAATTGGCAGCCCACAGGCAATCAAAATGTGTTAAACCATCAAGGGAATAAAGACGGTGGTGCACAATGGGATGGTCAAACGAGTTGGAATGGGGACCCTACTAATCGCACAAATTCTTATATTGAGTATGGCGGTACAGGAGACCAAGCCGATTATGCCATCCGAAAATATGCTAGAGAAACAACAACACCAGGGCTTTTTGATGTATATCTTAATGTGCGTGGGAATGTTCAGAAAGAAATCACGCCATTGGATTTGGTCTTAGTCGTTGACTGGTCCGGTAGTATGAATGAAAACAATCGGATTGGTGAAGTACAAAAAGGAGTGAACCGTTTTGTTGATACATTGGCAGATAGCGGTATTACCAATAACATCAACATGGGCTATGTTGGCTACTCAAGTGACGGTTATAATAACAACGCCATTCAAATGGGACCGTTTGATACAGTCAAAAATCCAATTAAAAATATTACGCCAAGTAGCACTAGAGGAGGAACTTTCACTCAAAAAGCATTAAGAGATGCTGGTGATATGTTAGCAACGCCAAATGGACATAAGAAAGTCATTGTACTTTTAACGGATGGCGTCCCAACCTTCTCTTATAAAGTGAGTCGAGTTCAAACAGAGGCGGATGGTCGCTTTTACGGGACACAATTTACGAATCGACAAGATCAACCAGGTAGCACTTCTTATATCTCTGGTAGCTATAATGCGCCAGATCAAAACAATATCAATAAACGAATTAACAGTACGTTTATCGCCACGATAGGTGAGGCAATGGCCTTAAAACAACGCGGGATTGAAATACATGGATTGGGCATTCAATTGCAAAGCGATCCACGAGCTAATTTATCTAAACAACAAGTTGAAGATAAAATGCGTGAGATGGTGTCAGCCGATGAAAATGGAGACCTTTATTATGAATCAGCGGATTATGCACCAGACATTTCTGATTATTTAGCGAAAAAAGCCGTTCAGATTTCAGGAACGGTTGTAAACGGAAAAGTAGTTGATCCAATTGCTGAACCTTTTAAATACGAGCCAAATACATTATCAATGAAAAGTGTGGGTCCTGTTCAGGTTCAAACATTACCAGAAGTGTCGCTAACAGGCGCTACAATTAATAGTAATGAGATTTATTTGGGTAAAGGGCAAGAAATTCAAATTCATTATCAAGTACGTATTCAAACAGAGTCAGAAAACTTCAAACCTGATTTTTGGTATCAAATGAATGGTCGGACAACGTTTCAGCCATTAGCCACAGCCCCTGAAAAAGTTGATTTTGGGGTTCCTTCGGGAAAAGCACCTAGCGTGAAGTTAAACGTGAAAAAAATCTGGGAAGAGTATGATCAAGACCCAACAAGTCGGCCAGATAATGTGATTTATGAAATTAGTAGAAAGCAAGTAACTGACACAGCCAACTGGCAAACTGGGTATATTAAATTATCAAAACCAGAAAATGATACCAGCAATAGTTGGGAGCGCAAAAATGTAACCCAACTTTCCAAAACCGCGGATGAAAGCTATCAAGAAGTTCTTGGGCTTCCCCAATACAACAATCAAGGACAAGCTTTCAATTATCAAACAACCCGTGAATTAGCAGTTCCTGGTTACAGTCAAGAAAAAATCGACGATACTACTTGGAAAAACACGAAGCAGTTCAAGCCATTAGATTTAAAAGTAATCAAAAATTCTTCCTCAGGTGAGAAAAACTTAGTGGGAGCCGTCTTTGAATTGAGTGGTAAAAATGTTCAAACAACATTAGTGGACAATAAAGATGGTAGCTATTCCTTGCCAAAAGATGTGCGCCTACAAAAAGGGGAACGCTATACATTAACTGAAGTAAAAGCACCTGTAGGACATGAGTTAGGCAAGAAAACAACTTGGCAAATTGAGGTGAGTGAGCAAGGCAAAGTAAGCATCGATGGACAAGAAGTGACCACCACAAATCAAGTTATTCCATTGGAAATTGAAAATAAATTTTCTTCTTTGCCAATCAGAATTAGAAAATACACCATGCAAAATGGCAAACAAGTGAACTTAGCAGAGGCGACTTTTGCGTTGCAAAGAAAAAATGCTCAAGGAAGTTACCAAACTGTGGCAACTCAAAAAACAGATACTGCAGGATTGAGCTATTTTAAAATTAGTGAACCTGGTGAGTATCGAATGGTGGAACAATCAGGACCATTAGGCTACGACACTCTTGCTGGAAATTATGAATTTACTGTTGATAAATATGGAGAAATTCACTATGCAGGCAAAAATATTGAAGAAAATGCGCCAGAATGGACACTGACACATCAAAATCATTTGAAACCTTTTGACTTAACGGTTCATAAAAAAGCCGATAATCAGACGCCACTTAAAGGAGCGAAATTCCGTTTAACAGGACCAGATACGGATATTGAATTACCAAAAGATGGCAAAGAAACGGATACTTTTGTTTTTGAAAACTTAAAACCAGGGAAATATGTCCTAACAGAAACCTTTACGCCAGAAGGATATCAGGGGTTAAAAGAACCAATCGAATTAATAATTCGCGAAGATGGTTCAGTCACGATAGATGGGGAAAAAGTAGCAGATGTTTTAATTTCTGGAGAGAAGAATAATCAAATTACTTTAGATGTTACTAACCAAGCAAAGGTTCCTTTACCTGAAACTGGTGGCATAGGACGCTTGTGGTTTTACTTGATAGCGATTAGTACATTCGTGATAGCGGGTGTTTATCTCTTTATTAGACGACCAGAAGGGAGTGTGTAATCAATGAAAAACGCACGTTGGTTAAGTATTTGCGTCATGCTACTCGCTCTTTTCGGGTTTTCACAGCAAGCATTAGCAGAAGCATCGCAAGCAAGCGTTCAAGTTACGTTGCACAAATTATTGTTCCCTGATGGTCAATTACCAGAACAGCAGCAAAACACAGGGGAAGAGGGAACGCTGCTTCAAAATTATCGGGGCTTAAATGACGTCACTTATCAAGTCTATGATGTGACGGATCCGTTTTATCAGCTTCGTTCTGAAGGAAAAACGGTCCAAGAGGCACAGCGTCAATTAGCAGAAACCGGTGCAACAAATAGAAAACCGATCGCAGAAGATAAAACACAGACAATAAATGGAGAAGATGGAGTGGTTTCTTTTTCATTAGCTAGCAAAGATTCGCAGCAACGAGATAAAGCCTATTTATTTGTTGAAGCGGAAGCACCGGAAGTGGTAAAGGAAAAAGCTAGCAACCTAGTAGTGATTTTGCCTGTTCAAGATCCACAAGGGCAATCGTTAACGCATATTCATTTATATCCAAAAAATGAAGAAAATGCCTATGACTTACCACCACTTGAAAAAACGGTACTCGATAAGCAACAAGGCTTTAATCAAGGAGAGCACATTAACTATCAGTTAACGACTCAGATTCCAGCGAATATTTTAGGATATCAGGAATTCCGTTTGTCAGATAAGGCGGATACAACGTTGACACTTTTACCAGAATCAATTGAGGTAAAAGTGGCTGGAAAAACAGTTACTACAGGTTACACACTGACGACGCAAAAGCATGGATTTACGCTTGATTTTTCAATTAAAGACTTACAAAACTTTGCAAATCAAACAATGACTGTGTCGTATCAAATGCGTTTAGAAAAGACCGCTGAACCAGACACTGCGATTAACAACGAAGGACAATTAGTCACGGACAAGCATACCTTGACTAAAAGAGCCGCAGTTCGTACAGGCGGCAAGTCTTTTGTCAAAGTTGATAGTGAAAATGCGAAAATCACCTTGCCAGAGGCTGTTTTTATCGTCAAAAATCAAGCGGGGGAATACCTCAATGAAACAGCAAACGGGTATCGTTGGCAAAAAGAAAAAGCATTAGCTAAAAAAATCACGTCTAATCAAGCCGGTGAATTTTCAGTTAAAGGTTTAAAAGATGGCCAGTACTTCTTGGAAGAAATCTCTGCACCAAAAGGTTATCTTCTGAATCAAACAGAAATTCCTTTTACGGTGGAAAAAAATTCTTATGCAACGAACGGACAACAAACAGCACCGTTACATGTAATCAATAAAAAAGTAAAAGAGTCAGGCTTCTTACCAAAAACAAATGAAGAACGTTCTATTTGGTTGACGATTGCAGGCCTGCTAATCATTGGGCTGGTAGTCATTTGGCTATTTTACCAAAAACAAAAAAGAGGAGAGAGAAAATGAAGCAATTAAAAAAAGTTTGGTACACCGTTAGTACCTTGTTACTAATTTTGCCACTTTTCACGAGTGTATTAGGGACAACAACTGCATTTGCAGAAGAAAATGGGGAGAGCGCACAGCTCGTGATTCACAAAAAGAAAATGACGGATTTACCAGATCCGCTTATTCAAAATAGCGGGAAAGAAATGAGCGAGTTTGATAAATATCAAGGACTGGCAGATGTGACGTTTAGTATTTATAACGTGACGAGCGAATTTTACGAGCAACGAGCGGCAGGCGCAAGCGTCGATGCAGCTAAACAAGCTGTCCAAAGTTTAACTCCTGGGAAACCTGTTGCTCAAGGAACCACCGATGCAAATGGGAATGTCACTGTTCAGTTACCTAAAAAACAAAATGGTAAAGATGCAGTGTATACCATTAAAGAAGAACCAAAAGAGGGTGTAGTTGCTGCTACGAATATGGTGGTGGCGTTCCCAGTTTACGAAATGATCAAGCAAGCAGATGGTTCCTATAAATATGGAACAGAAGAATTAGCGATTGTTCATATTTATCCTAAAAATGTGGTAGCCAATGATGGTAGTTTACATGTGAAAAAAGTAGGAACTGCTGAAAATGAAGGATTAAATGGCGCAGAATTTGTTATTTCCAAAAGCGAAGGCTCACCAGGCACAGTAAAATATATCCAAGGAGTCAAAGATGGATTATATACATGGACAACGGATAAAGAACAAGCAAAACGCTTTATTACTGGGAAAAGTTATGAAATTGGCGAAAATGATTTCACAGAAGCAGAGAATGGAACGGGAGAATTAACAGTTAAAAATCTTGAGGTTGGTTCGTATATTTTAGAAGAAGTAAAAGCTCCAAATAATGCAGAATTAATTGAAAATCAAACAAAAACACCATTTACAATTGAAGCAAACAATCAAACACCTGTTGAAAAAACAGTCAAAAATGATACCTCTAAAGTTGATAAAACAACACCAAACTTAGATGGTAAAGATGTGGCAATTGGCGAAAAAATTAAATATCAAATTTCTGTAAATATTCCATTGGGGATTGCAGACAAAGAAGGCGACGCTAATAAATACGTCAAATTCAATTTAGTTGATAAACATGATGCAGCCTTAACTTTTGATAACGTGACTTCTGGAGAGTATGCCTATGCGTTATATGATGGGGATACAGTGATTGCTCCTGAAAATTATCAAGTGACTGAACAAGCAAATGGCTTCACTGTCGCCGTTAATCCAGAATATATTCCTACGTTAACGCCAGGCGGCACACTAAAATTCGTTTACTTTATGCATTTAAATGAAAAAGCAGATCCTACGAAAGGCTTTAAAAATGAGGCGAATGTTGATAACGGTCATACCGACGACCAAACACCACCAACTGTTGAAGTGGTGACAGGTGGGAAACGTTTCATTAAAGTCGATGGCGATGTGACAGCGACACAAGCCTTGGCGGGAGCTTCCTTTGTCGTCCGTGATAAAAACAGCGACACAGCAAATTATTTGAAAATCGATGAAACAACGAAAGCAGCAACTTGGGTGAAAACAAAAGCTGAAGCAACTACTTTTACAACAACGGCTGATGGATTAGTTGATATCACAGGGCTTAAATACGGTACCTATTATTTAGAAGAAACTGTAGCTCCTGATGATTATGTCTTGTTAACAAATCGGATTGAATTTGTGGTCAATGAACAATCATATGGCACAACAGAAAACCTAGTTTCACCAGAAAAAGTACCAAACAAACACAAAGGTACCTTACCTTCAACAGGTGGCAAAGGAATCTACGTTTACTTAGGAAGTGGCGCAGTCTTGCTACTTATTGCAGGAGTCTACTTTGCTAGACGTAGAAAAGAAAATGCTTAATTTCTAGCATCACCGAAGAAATTTTTAGAAAAACAAAGAGCCTGGGCCAATCACTGTCCCAGGCTTTCATGCTTTATTTTTAAGGAGGAAGCAATGAAGTCAAAAAAGAAACGTCGTATCATTGATGGTTTTATGATTCTTTTACTGATTATTGGAATAGGTGCATTTGCGTATCCTTTTGTTAGCGATGCATTAAATAACTATCTGGATCAACAAATTATCGCTCATTATCAAGCAAAAGCAAGCCAAGAAAACACCAAAGAAATGGCTGAACTTCAAGAAAAAATGGAAAAGAAAAACCAAGAATTAGCGAAAAAAGGCAGCAATCCTGGATTAGATCCTTTTTCTGAAACGCAAAAAACAACGAAAAAACCAGACAAATCCTATTTTGAAAGTCATACGATTGGTGTTTTAACCATTCCAAAAATAAATGTCCGTTTACCAATTTTTGATAAAACGAATGCATTGCTATTGGAAAAAGGAAGCTCCTTGTTAGAAGGAACCTCCTATCCTACAGGTGGTGCGAATACACATGCGGTCATTTCAGGCCATCGTGGTCTCCCTCAAGCCAAATTATTTACAGATTTGCCAGAATTAAAAAAAGGCGATGAATTTTATATCGAAGTCAATGGGAAGACGCTCGCTTATCAAGTGGATCAAATAAAAACCGTTGAACCAACTGATACAAAAGATTTACACATTGAGTCTGGCCAAGATCTCGTCACTTTATTAACTTGCACACCGTATATGATAAACAGTCATCGGTTATTAGTTCGAGGTCATCGTATCCCATATCAACCAGAAAAAGCAGCAGCGGGGATGAAAAAAGTGACACAACAACAAAATTTACTATTATGGACATTACTTTTAATTGCCTGTGCGTTAATTATTAGCGGCTTCATTATCTGGTACAAGCGGCGGAAAAAGACGACCAGAAAACCAAAGTAGTATGACGAAAAGGCTAAACATACTAAAAAAAAAAGAGTAAAAAAATAGCTTTTCAATTTTTAATCCTCCTTATCGTGCATAATTGAACCAGAGAAACAGAAGTATTAACGAAATAACTAAAAGAGCAAGCCCTGAATAAAAAGCGACAAAGGGCCAATCAATCGACTGTTTAAATTCCTGCCAAGTTTGGATTTTTCTGTTTTTTTTCGCGCTATCTTCAAGCGTGAGTAAATAATTCAATAGTAAGAGGAGCAGCAACACCGTGAAATCATTTGTGGTAAAAAGCACATGTAAAAATAGAATGACAAAGACAACACGGGATAACACTCGATTCCGCAAAATTAAAAATAACTTAGCACGCATAATAAACCACCATTTCTTATCAGAGATAATGAATCTGTTTTTGTCTACTCTTTAGTTATATCATAAAATTCTTAATAATGAAAAAATGATTCGAGAAAATAATTGAAAAAAAGTTTTTTTCCTGAATCATTATTTTCGTAAATAAAGAATAAACGTGTTACTCTTGGCTTATCAAATTTGGAAGGAGTGTTAAAAATGAAATATCTGGATATTATTGCTTTAATTTTATTGATTGTCGGAGGTTTAAACTGGTTATTAGTTGGTGCATTTAATTTTGATTTAGTTGCAACAATTAGTGGTGGTGCAACCACACCATTAGCAAAAATTATCTATATTATTGTCGGAATTTGTGCGATTTATTCTATTAAGTTTTTAGCTCCTTTGTTCCGCGAACCATAGGATTGATTTAAAAGATTTAGATAACGTGAAGTTATTTTGACTTAGTAATTGAGAGTTTCCTTGAGAAAGGGGACTCTTTTTTTTTATGCATTGAAAACCATCCACTATGCAAATGGTTTCTCGACCATCATATCAAAAGTTTTGAGGTAACCCTTATGAAAAAGGGCATAAAAAGTTTATACACAAGATGGAATGTAAGTATCATATTGTTTTTGCGCCAAAATATCGCTAGAAAGTTGTATACGAAACATATTCATATGCTAGTATGCATTCCTCCAAAATTAAGTGTCTACCAATTCATTCTGCATTTAAAAGGAAAAAGTAGCTCAATGATATTCGATAGACATACAGAACTAAAATATCGTTAGGAACATAAAAAATTTTGGTGTGGCGGTTACTATATGGGTACAGTAAAAAAAATAAAAAGCAGATAGAAGAATACATTCGTAATTAACTTTGTGAAGATTATGTAGCAGATTAACTAACAATGTTTGAAGATGTAGGTCCGTTCACAGGACAAAAAATACAAAAAATAAAATAGCTCCTTTCAGGAGCAGTGAGTAAATGTGGCGCGGCAGGTAATAGAGGTCACAGCCACAAAACAAACCACCCGTGTGAGCGGGTGGTTTTGATTATTTAATTTACTTTTTTATATTTAGAATAAACAGTAATTGAAGTGAAAAGAATGATTAGCAGACCCAGTAGGGTTAAAAACATATTGTTTGTTGTTCCTGCTTTAGGAAGTATTTTTTTCTCTTTCTCATTTACTGATGATAAAGATGAAACGGTTGTCATACTTGTGTCACTTGTTGTTTTTTGATTCGCTTGAGGGCTGTTTTTTTTCACAGCAGTTTTGTTTGTATCAACAGTGTTGCTTGTTTCTTTTTTGATTTTTTTAGAAGAAAGAGGTTTTTCTGTTGATGGAGTGTCTTTTAAATCTTTAATTTTATCGGATTCATCTTCAACAAGGTCTTCTTTTTCACCAATACGGCTTTCAGGTTGGTTTTTATCAACAGAGTTGTTCGTTTCATTCTCAACTTCTTTAGGAGGAAGAGGCGTTTCTGTTGATGGGGTGTCTTCTAAATCTTTGGTTTTATCAGACTCATCTTCAACAACTTCCTCTTTTTCACCGATATGGATTTCAGGTTGATTTTTATCAACAGAGTTGTTCGTTTCATTCTCAATATCTTTAGGAAAAAGAGGTTTTTCTGTTGATGGGGTATCTTCTAAATCTTTGATTTTATCGGATTCATCTTCAATAAAGTCTTCTTTTTCACCAATATGAATTTCAGGCTGACTTTTATCTGGTCCTTTTTCTGAAGGATTTTCTGAATCTTCAACTAATGGTTTTTCAGGAGTGGGGGTGTTATCTGGTAATGGTTCAACTGATTCGTTAGGAGTTTCAATCTCATGCTCATTAGGATCCTGTTTGTCTAAATCGCCATCTGCTTCTCCTTCAGCAAATAGATTTTTGACGCTAGTTGAATTTTTTTCTGTCATTCGCTCTTTGTTAAAAATTTGATAGTTTACGTCATAACTATTTTCAAAGAGCTCTTGTTTACGACCTTCAGTTGTAATGGTCGTAGTGTACATTATAGTAAATGAGGCTAAACGTGCATGGTCTTTCTTCAATCGAATAATAAAATTATTATCTGTTGAAAGTTCGATGGTGCCGAATCCTTTTTCCATGAAAGCGTTGAGAGTATAGGTAGTTGAACCTAAATAATTATTTACCGTAATATTGAAACTATCTTTGTTTAATAATTGACCAGATCCGTGAGTGTCAGAGATGACGATATCATCTGAAAGTTCTTCTTTGTTTAAATTTACATTTAAAAACCAACGGACCTTATCAGAGTCGCCTAGTAAATCCCCTGATTTGTAGAAAAATGGTTGAGTACTCGTTCCTGGATTTTGAGAAATGCCTCGGACAGTTACGGATTTTTTTTCTAAAGTTGTTCCAAAATTTGTTTCAATAGTGGCATCGGTTGTACTGTTAGTAACAGTTGATTTAATACCAAAACTAAAACTACCATGTACATGTTCTAGAAATTTTACACGATCATTGGCAGTTGCAACAATTCTGTCTTTGTATATAAGTGCTTCGCCTAAGTCGCTTAACAAAATTTTTCTTGGTGAACCGTCATTTTCAGTCATGCCCTCTAGCCCCGCTGGCATTGGAAAGGTCAATGTATCGCCAGGCTTGATATGATCTTTATATTTTTCACTAAATGTTATTTTGACAGAAGTTGTTTGTCCTTGAGATAAGTTAGTATCACTAAATTCAAATAGATCAACTATACCAGTTCCGACTAGCTCCTCTGCAGAAACAACTTGGTGGCTGTAAAAACTTCCAATAATAATAATTAGTAGAGAAAATGTATACTTTAAAAACTTGTTCAAAATGATCTTCCTTTTCTTTCTTTTTTTGTTATTTCTTTTCCTTTTTGGATATTACTTTGTTTTCCACTAAAAATATATAATAACTTATTTTTTTTAGTTAATAATTTATCATTTTTAACTCATATTCTAATGTAAACGATTTCTTCGTCTAGACCAATTGGTTGTTTTCACTAATTTAAAATAAGCTAATTAATATAACAAGTGTTTTCTTAAGGTTTTTTGTTAAGGGGAATTTTTATTGTGAAATTAAAGATTAAAAAATCAGGAGTGGATTATGGGTGTTTTTTTCTTGGTTCCTTTTAAAATAGTTTTTAGTTATAGAAAAAATTGTAAAAAATAAAAAAACTAGTCTGGGATTTCGTTATTATATTGTTATTTAATATGGTGAAAAGATATGTAGAGAATTTTTTAATTTAAAATATGGATATACAAATTTTTTTTTAGTTTCAATGCTATTCATTGTAGATTCTGAAGTTTATTATTCTTTGATGATAGTTGATTTAACGTTTTGTTTCTGGCTAATTTGAAGTGTATCATTGGATTACTCCAACCGTAAGAGTTGTTAAGTGGTAAGTTTTTCAGAGAATGAGTGCAAAATATTTTGCATTTCTCTACATTTTTATTTTTTTCTTGTAAAATAAAGAGAGCTAAAACCTCATAAAATAAAGGTTTTAGCTCTCTTTTGTTTTTCTCTACTTTTCTAAAAATGGAGACGGCGGGAGTCGAACCCGCGTCCAAACATATTGCCACTTAAATCTCTACGTTCATAGACACTCATTTAAAGGTTCGCTTTACAGCGTGCCGAGTGACAGGCATTCTGTATTGCTAGTCTGGTAAGCTCCTCTAAATTTTACAGACGGAAAAATTTAGCGTATCCCACTTCGATTAGGACCCTGACCCGAGCACATGGGCGATGCCGGGAGGATCTTCGCTAGCTGGTTTTTAGGCAGCTAAAGCGAAAGAATTGTTTTCGTTTTTAGCAGTTATATTTAACTGTAACGTTTTAACGTAGCCGTAACCTACGAAACGCAATTCAAGCTCAACTATGCCTGTCGAATCCGTAACGCCCCCGAAATAACATAAGTATCCCTTGATACTTATCAAAGTATAGCATAAATTCCTTGTTTTTTCAAAGAGTAGGATAACACTCTGTTAGATATTCATAAAAAGAGAAGGATGGACCGTAACTCAGTTCATCCTTCCTTTTTTTATGAAAGTGTATGGGTATGTTTTGTAATCCATTGTTGCAAACGGATATTCAACCAAAAACCATAAATTCCTAAAGTAATTATAGTTAATAAAAGCCATTTAATCCAATGACCGAATAATTGCATAGCTGTACCGTCAAAATAAAGGCGTTTACCATCAATAACGGTATGCTTGATTTTCCAGTTGTACATCATACAAATTCCCCAAGGTGCGCAAATGCCTAATGTAAAGACAGTAATCAAGGTTGCTAAAATTGAAGTCCCGATATACGTTGCTAAACCACCGTCAAAATATGAATTTTTCATTCTTTTCCTCCTTATCTCATAAACTTTATTATAACAAGAATAAATGGCCTGGGAAACAAAATGAGGATGAAATAAGTATTTTTATTCATTATTGATTCGAAATATGTTATTTATGCAACTCAAACTTAGCAATACTAGATATTTTGTAACAAATGTTATCTAATGTAACTACCATAATAAAACGTTTTCCTTAGGAAGTGAATTAGAAATTTAAAAAAAAGGCTACTTAAATGAGCATTAATATTGTGCGAGACATATCTTTTTGCTATTGTCAACTTCTGAAAAAGACCACTAAGTGGAAAAAATAAGAGAAAAGAAGGGTGAATAATTTTTTATGACAAAAAGTGTAAAATTTTTAGTGTTACTGTTGGTAATGATTCTACCAATTGCGGGGGCGTTATTGATAGGTCCAATTTCGTTTGGCGCCGAATTGAGCAAAAGTCCAATCGTTGACAAAGTAGAATTAGATCACACTACTTTATATCAAGGGGAGATGACCTCCATTAAAGTATCTTTTAGTGACAAAGAAAATCAGAAAATAAAACCTGGCGATACTATTACTTTAACTTTACCAGACGAACTAGTTGGAATGACCGAGAACGATGGCTCACCACGAAAAATCAATTTAAATGGTTTAGGGGAAGTTTTTATCTATAAAGATCATGTTGTAGCAACATTTAACGAAAAAGTTGAATCTTTACATAATGTGAATGGGCATTTTTCTTTCGGGATTAAAACGCTTATTACCAATAGTTCGCAACCGAATGTGATAGAAACGGATTTCGGAACAGCAACGGCGACTCAACGTTTGACGATTGAAGGAGTGACTAACACAGAGACTGGCCAAATTGAGCGAGACTATCCGTTTTTTTATAAAGTAGGCGATTTGGCTGGAGAGTCAAATCAAGTACGTTGGTTTTTAAATGTGAACCTCAATAAATCCGATGTCACTGAAGATATTTCAATTGCGGATCGACAAGGAAGTGGTCAACAATTAAATAAAGAGAGTTTTACATTTGATATTGTGAATGACAAAGAAACTAAATATATTTCACTTGCCGAGTTTGAGCAACAAGGTTATGGCAAAATTGACTTCGTGACAGATAATGACTTTAATTTACGTTTTTATCGGGATAAAGCACGCTTTACTTCCTTTATCGTCCGTTACACTTCGACAATCACAGAAGCAGGCCAACATCAAGCAACATTTGAAAATAGTTATGACATCAATTATCAACTAAACAATCAAGACGCAATGAATGAAAAAAATACATCACAAGTTAAAAATGTTTTTGTAGAAGGCGAGGCAAGCGGCAATCAAAATGTGGAAATGCCAACAGAAGAAAGTCTAGACATTCCTTTAGAGACAATAGATGAATGGGAACCAAAGACACCTACTTCGGAACAGGCAACAGAAACAAGTGAAAAGACAGACACAACAGAAACCGCAGAAAGCAGCCAACCAGAAGTTCATGTCTCACCAACAGAAGAAGAAAATCCAGATGAAAGTGAAACGTTAGGTACAATTGCACCAATCATACCTGAAAAACCAAGCGTAACAACTGAAGAGAATGGCACAACAGAAACTGCAGAAAGCAGTCAACCAGAAGTTCATGTGTCGCCAACAGAAGAAGAAAATCCAGATGAAAGTGAAACACTAGGCACGATTGAGCCAATCATACCTGAAAAACCAAGCGTAACAACTGAAGAGAATGGCACGACAGAAACTGCAGAAAGCAGCCAACCAGAAGTCCATGTGTCGCCAACAGAAGAAGAAAATCCAGATGAAAGTGAAACGTTAGGTACAATTGCACCAATCATACCTGAAAAACCAAGCGTAACAACTGAAGAGAATGGCACAACAGAAACTGCAGAAAGCAGTCAACCAGAAGTTCATGTCTCGCCAACAAAAGAAATTACTACAACTGAGAAAAAACAGCCATCCACAGAAACAACTGTGGAAAAAAATAAAAATGTTACATCAAAAAATCAACCACAAATACTAAACGCTCCATTAAACACATTGAAAAATGAAGGAAGCCCACAGTTGGCTCCCCAACTGCTTAGTGAACCAATTCAAAAATTAAATGAAGAAAACGGGAAACGAGAACTTCCCAAAACAGGCACAACAAAAACACCGTTTATGCTAATAGCAGGAACACTGGCAAGTACATTTGCCGTTTTAGGTGTAAGTTATCTACAAATCAGAAAGAATTAACAATAGAAAAGCCATCCAGCTTTCGCTGGGGGGCTTTTCTATTATCTGGAGATAAATTGCTGATAGGCGCCAATCAAAAACTATGCTACAGTAAGGTATGTACTGTTCGAAAAGGAGGGAGTAAATGACTAAAAAAATATGGTCGCACTTTCAGAAAAGCTTCACTTGGTACATTTTGATTGGTGTGATTGTTTCATTATGTAGTGCTTTAGCAATTTATTTTTTTCAACAGTTGTTAGATCATTATCAAAAAAGTTTCCAACTAGGGTTGTTAGTAGCGTATGGAACGACAATTATTTTAATTCCGCTATTGTCTTACTGTGAACAGAAACCGAAAGCTTACTTAACTAATGGCATCTATTTCTATTTGAAGAAATTAAGTTTAATAAAAATGAGCAAGATTTCCTATGAAGAATATCTAAAACTGGGAGCGGGAGCTTTACTACAAAAAGTAGAAGTTGGTGCAGCAGCTGGGAGAAATATCCACTTGAATTTTTATGGACGCTTATTTCGAGAGCTAATTCCAGAGACGTTATTTAATTTGTTTTTCATAGCATTGATTGATAAAAAATTACTACCAGCAATTCTAATTGGTTATGTGATTGTATTTATTTTAACCAAAATACTTTTGAAAACGCTACAAAACATGAAAGAAAAAACACTTATTTCCGAAGAAGCAATGAATGCTACTTTGATACGAGGGATGACAGAACTAGTAACTTTTAGAATTAATCGAAAATATAAAAAAGAGATTGAAAATTACGCGTTAATGGCAGAGGAAAATAGTCAAAATATAACAAAAATGACTATGATCCATGAATTTTTCTTTGGCTTTTTTGCCTTGTTAGTCGCACTAATCAAAGTAAGTATTGTCGTACTTAGTTTTACTAACGTCGTGACGCTAAGTTTAGGTGGACTTGTAGCGATAGTGATGTATATCGATCGAATTTATACGCCGATAGCCATATTTAATGTTTTATTTGTTCAATATAATTTGGATAAAGTAGCCTATCAGCGCTTGGAAGATTTTTATAAAAAAGAAGATGATCCTGATTTAGCGGTTCCAGGCAAAGCGTTACCTGAAATTCAAACAATTTCATTAAAAGATGTGTGTTTTAGCGTAGATAGTCAAACGATTATGTCCCAACAAAATCGACAATTTTCAATGAACAAAACCTATGGCTTGATTGGAAAAAGTGGGACAGGCAAATCTACCCTGATTAAATTGATTTTAGGATTATTGAAACCGACAGAGGGGACAGTTTATGTGAATCAATTTCCTCTAACACAATTTAATTTGGAAGATTATTATGAAAAAGTTTTTTATTTATCTCAAGATGTGCCAATATTTCAAGGAACGTTGAAAGAAAATATTGTATTGAATCAAGAAATTTCTGATGAACAAGTAATTGAAGCTATGTATCGTTTTCAGTTGGGGGAACTTTATGAACGGTTACCGGAAGGCTTAAACACTATTGTGAGTGAAAAAGGAATGAATTTTTCTGGTGGTGAAAAACAACGGATTGCTTTCACACGCTTAGTATTTACACAAGCAGAGATCCTTATTTTAGATGAGGCGACTTCTGCATTGGACGAAAAGACCGAAGAAAAAGTGTTACAAGAAGTACAAAAATTTACCCACAATAAGTTGACTATTTTGGTTACTCATCGACCTAAAACCCTGCGATTTGTAGATGAAATTATTGATTTAAATGAGTGAACTTGTTAGCTCTTTGGCGCTTCTTTTGCTACACTTTTTATAAGAATTGAGAGAAAGGGGCAATTGTTGATGAATAATAATGAGCAAGAATTAGCGGAATTTTGGGATGAATTTGCAGAAGAATATGAAGAAATTCAACAAGAATCGCCATTTCCAATTGCTCGAGAATTACGTGATTTCTTGGTCCAAGAAGGCATTTTTCCGTGTCAGACATTTCTGGATATCGCAGGTGGGACGGGACGATACTTACCTTTTTTTCAAGAGCAAGTCACGGAGTATACGCTAGCCGATATTTCTCAGAGAATGTTGGAGATTGCGGAAGCAAAAGCACAAAGCAACGTTGTTTTTCTTCACCAAAGCCAAGAAAGACTGATTGAGACTGGGAAAAAATTTCAAGTCGTTTTTTCAGCCATGAATCCTGCTTTGGATACGCCGGAAAAAGTTAATGCATTGTGCCAATTAAGTGAGAAATGGTGTCTTATATTTCGGCTAGTGGAAGAGCAAGATTCGTTATTTTCTCCTTTTGAGCAAGAGAGCAACCCGCAGTTAAATTGGATGGCAAAATACAAAGCATTTTTAAAAAAAGAACAGCGACCCTTTTTCACAAAAAAATTTTTCTTTGAAGCATCAGAAACTATTTCAAAAGACTTTTTCCGCAGCTATTTTGAAGAACAATGGTCACTTCCAAATTTAGAACAACGCATGCAAGAAATTTTTGGTTCTCATGAAATTAAGCAAAATCAGCATACCGTTATTTATGAATTAATTGTTATTTCATGTAAAAAAACAACCAGCGATGACTAATTATCGCTGGTTGTTTTTCGGTTATTTAATTGTGCGAAAGCTTTTTCTGGTATCTCTTTTTTATCAATTTTGACAGGAGATTGGATGATTCTTTTTTTACTAATGGTTGCTTCTATGTAAGCATTTGGTTCCAAAGGTTGAGGATTTTTGTCTGTCCGTTCGTAATCCATGACTTGCGTTTTTCCATTACTTTTAACAAAAGTTAATGCGTATTTTAATGAATATAGACCAGAGACTGGTTGTTTTTGATTGTTTAATGCTTGTTTTCTTTCAGGAATTTCTAGAGGAACTTGTGCATAGGCTTTTTCACCCTTATATGTATCTGCATAAAAACGATAGCTTATATAACCACCAACAATCAATACGCCAATCAATAAAATAGCGCCAATTTTTTTCATTTTTTCTCCTCCTAACAATTTACAAAAATAGTATAGCAAAAGAAGACGGCTTTTGAACATCGAAAAAACGAACAGTTATCTTACAAAACTGTTCGTTTTTTCGGTCTATTTAGCTTTCATCAGAGAGTAGAAAGGAATCATTTTTCTTACGATAACTAAAGAAAATAACAAAGTACAATAGGCCTGTTAAAAGAGTGACGCCTAACGAATTCGTAAATAAGATGCCAATAAAGATGAGGCCTAAAATGATTAAAGCAAGGAGATTAATACTTTTTTCAAAGAGAGACCCTCGTTTTAAAGAAAGAACAAACGCCGCAGCGCTAATTAAAATCCAAATTAGCAAGACAGTGTAAGAGAGAGAACCGGCTAAGTAACCAAATAATTCATCGCCAACAAAATAAGAAAGAATAACGCCCAGATATAAAACACTGGCGCAGAAGAAAACTGAACGTTGAGGTACTTGGTGCTTGTTTAAAACCGCAAGTTTACTCATGGGTCCTTTTTTATCTTTTAAGCGAAAATATAAAAGGCGAGAAGAGGCGTATACCCCAGAATTAATAGAAGAAAACAAGGCTAAAATAATCACAAAATTTACGATGTCAGCAGCAAAAGGAATATTCATTTTTTCAAAAACCATAACAAATGGACTCACCGTTGTGCCTGCTAATGTATTCCAAGGGAAAATAATCAAAAGTAAGAATAATGGAATGATATAGAAGGAAATAATCCGTCCCATCACACCACGAATCGCCTTAGGAATGGCTTTTTTAGGATCATCTGCTTCACTGACAGTGATCGCGATTAATTCTGAACCGCCATAAGAATAAATAACTACTAATAAAGAATTAACAATACCTTTCATGCCATGTGGGGCGAAGCCACCATGCTTGGTGATGCTTTGTAAAGTAGGGAAGACACCACTGCCTAGCATTTGCTGTCCCACTAGATAAACACCAAAAATAATTAACAAAATGATGACACTAATTTTAGCAAACGCCAACCAATATTCTGTTTCTGCAAATAAACGAACCGAGTAAAGATTGATGAGCGTCGTTAAAATAGCTAAAATGAAAACAAAAAACCAAGCAGGAATATTAGGAAACCAAAGTTGTAAAAAGGAAGCTGCGGCAACCGCTTCTGCGATAATATTAATTGTCCACATGGAATAATAAACCCAATCAATAAAATCAGCAGAATGTGCACCTAAAAATGGTCGAACCAAGCCAGACAAACCATGATGTGTGTCTCCGCCATCTAAAACAAGTTTTCCTAAACCACTCATGACGATGAAGAGAACAGCACCGCCAATTAGAAAGGCGATTAAAACAGAAGGACCAGCAATACCAATTGCTTCGCCACTTCCTTTAAAAAGACCTGCGCCAATCGCTCCCCCTAAGGCTAACATCGTAATGTGGCGCGAGCTTAATTGTTTTTTTAAGGTTGTTTGTTGTGTTTCACTCATAGGATTCTCCTTTAATTGAAAAAAATAATATGAAAATAACTTTCTTTATTATATACAATTTTCTGACAATTACAACTATTCTGTCAATGAAAATGAAAAAATAAGTGAAAAATATTATGAAAATAAAAAATCGAGCAATTTAAGTGATTAAAATCGCTCAATTTTTTTATTAATTTTTATTTTTTAATAGAGTCATAATTGTTAATGGAACAGTAATGACTACATAGCCGATGATACTAGCCACTACTAAATAAGCTATAGGACTCGAGAAATTAAATAAGTCCGTTAAAAGTATTGCGACAATCATTGAAATAGCATAACAAATGAATAATTGAATAAACCGCTTTGCAGACAAAAAATCACCTCTTCCTAATTAGTTAAAGTCTCTTTTCAATCATTTAGTATACACCTGAAAAGAAGAATAAACTATCATTAATTAAAAGAAAAAGTGAAACAACTAGCGGATTTTTTGTTCAGCTGATTATCTTAAGAATTAGAAAATGGGACATAAGTCATCTCGACTTATGTCCCATTTTCATTTATGACGTTGGCTTCGTGTAAATTGAGAAGTCTCGTCCTCTCTAGTGGTTGGTTTCTGTGTTCGTTGTACGGCTTGCTTTTCTGGCTCGCTCTTTTTTGCAACATCAGTCACAACGTTTGGCTTCTGAGAAGGGGGAACGGTTGTTTTTTTGTTTAAAGTTGGCGTAGTTCTTTTTGTTTCTTTCTTTTGTTTCTTTTTATTATTTTTATCATTTCCAGTGACTGTCAAATAGATAATCAGAAAAATCATTAGGATCGTTGCAACAATTAATAGAATAAACATGTTAAATGAAATGAACATGCATGGCCCTCGTTTCTCGTTTTTTCTTAGTTTACCAAAATTTCAAAATTTCGTCACTCTTTTCTTCAGAAAAAACGAATTTCAAAGGGGTTAAAAGAAACTTTTATAAAAAAGCCTCCTTTTTTGTGTGAAAATGCACAAAATTTCTGGAATCGTTTGCTGTTAAAACCAGATACTGGTAAAATAATTATTGTATAAGAATCATTTTAAAAAACGATTTTTGTTACAAATAACGTATTTGTTGAAAAGGCACTGTGAAGTAGTTAGAGACGACAGCCAAGTGACTTTTAATGACAGCCGCCCAATTAATTTCATGGAGCCTTTTCGTAGAAAACGAGGAGGTTATTTTGCGTGAAAGTGAGTATATTTTCGACATGCGTGGTGGATCTACTTTTTCCAAATGTAGGGCAAGCAATGATAGAGGTTTTGGAACGTTATGGCTGTGAAACGGTTTTACCAACAAGCCAAACGTGTTGTGGTCAGCCAACGTACAATAGTGGCTATGTGACAGAGAGCACGACAACGCTTAAGAATCAAATTGATAGTTTTGACGGTGCCGATTATGTGGTGGGACCTGCGGGGTCTTGTGTCGGCATGATGAAAGAATACCACAAATTTTTAGCAGATGATCCTATTTATGGGCCAAAAGCACAACGTTTAGCTGAGCGAACTTACGAGTTTAGTCAGTTTCTTTATCGTGTCTTAGGGGTCAAAGATGTTGGCGCAACGTTACATGGGAAAGCCACTTATCATCGTTCTTGTCATATGACGCGAATTTTAAATGAACGAGAATCGCCCTTTGTTTTGTTGGATCATGTGAAAGGATTAGAAATGATTCCTTTAGGACATCTTGAAAATTGTTGCGGATTTGGCGGAACGTTTTCAGTGAAAATGCCAGCTATTTCTGAACAAATGGTGACGGAAAAAATGAACGATGTGATTGATACGGGCGCAGAAATTTTAATTAGTGCGGATATGGGTTGCCTGATGAATATCGGGGGTAAATTCAATCGTGATGGGAAAAAGATTAAGATTATGCATATTGCAGAAGTCCTTAATCATGAAGTGGATGAAGCACGCATGGATCAACCGCAAATCATATCGGTAGGGTAAGGGGGAAGAACTGTGGGATTATCAACGAGCAATAAGCCGTTAAGTGAACGAATTGAAGAAAGTAAAAAAGATGTGTTTATGCAAAAGGCTGTCGCTAAAGCACAAGATGCCCAATGGGAGAAACGAGAAGGTGCGCGGGAAGCTTTAGGCAATTGGCCACAATGGCGTGAACTGGGAGAACAAATTCGCCAACATACAATTCAGTATCTGCCTGACTATTTAGAAGAGTTCAGTGATAACGTCGCCAAACGAGGTGGCAAAGTCTTTTTTGCTCAAACCGCCGAAGAGGCCAATGAATATGTGAAACAAGTGGTTCTAGAAAAAAAGGCGAAAAAAATTGTGAAATCTAAATCAATGGTGACGACCGAAGTCGATATTGATCCAATGTTATTGGGATTAGACGATGTCAGTGTGATGGAAACAGACTTGGCGGAATTCATTTTACAAATGGATGACTGGGATGAGCCGTCACATATTGTTTTCCCAAGTATTCATAAAAATCGCGAACAGATTCGTCAGGTTTTTGCGAAAAAATTAGGGTATCAAGGAGATAATGACCCGGTAAATTTGGCACGCTGTGCACGAGAAGTGATGCGCAAATTCTTTTTGGAAGCGGAGATTGGCATTACAGGTTGTAATTTCGCTATTGCGGATAGCGGCTTAATTAACTTAAATACAAATGAAGGAAATGCTGATTTGACCATCAGTATTCCTAAGACACAAATCGTGTTAATGGGAATGGAAAGAATCGTACCAACAATGCGTGAAGCAGAGGTTTTAGATAACCTTTTAGCCAGAAGTGCCGTTGGTCAAAATTTAACAACGTATGTGACGTTTGCCGGGCAAAAAAATGCGGATGAATCCGATGGTCCAGAAGAATTTCACGTGGTCATTTTGGATAACGGACGTTCAAAAGCGTTAGGAACAGCCTTTCAGCCAGTCTTACAGTGTATTCGTTGTGGGTCTTGTCTGAACGTTTGTCCGGTCTATCGCCATATTGGTGGGCACGGTTATGGCTCTATTTATCCAGGCCCAATTGGTGCTGTGCTTTCTCCAATTTTAGGTGGATATAAACAGTTTGGGGAATTGCCTTATGCGTCTAGTCTTTGTGGGGCATGTACGGAAACGTGTCCTGTGAAAATTCCATTGCACGAATTATTAATTGAACATCGTAAAGTGATGACCGATGATCTGAAAATGAAACATGGATTTGAAGATTTCCAAATGCGTATGGTAGGTAAAGCCACTGGTTCACCAGCAATGTTTAAAGCAGCCATGAAAGTCGATCATGCTGCAGCGGGCATTTTAAGTAAACAAAAAGACATTACTGTTGAAAACATGTACAATCATGGGGGCTACCTTGATAAAGGACCAGGGTTAGTAAAAGGTTGGACCGATGTTCGTGATTTGCCAAGACCACCAAAATCTTCAGAAAACTTCAGAAGTTGGTTCAAAAAACATCAAGAAGGTGAAAAAAATGACTAACGAAGCGATTCAAAATCGAGAACCTTTTTTACAAAATCTACGAGAAAAATTAGGCGTAGAAAAACAGCCTGTTTCGGCCCATCCATTTGAGCCAGTTAATCATTTACCAGAAGAACAGTTGGCAGATAAAACACCAGCAGAGCTATTAACGATTGTGAAAGAACGTGTGGAAACGATTCACACGAACTTAGTGGAAACCACACAAGAAAATTTACTGACGACGATTCAGCAAATTGTTGCTGAGTTTGGTGGGGGCAATCTTTTATTGCCAACAGATGCACGTTTTGAAGCCTATGGATTAGCTGATTTAGCTAAGTCATTAGAGGCTGTTTCTGTTAAGCAATGGCAACCTGGAAGTGAGCAACGAGAAGCGAATATTCAAACAGCTGCTCAGGCAAATATTACGATTGCCTTTGCTGAGTTTTTACTAGCTGAATCAGGAACGATTGTGGTGGAGTCCAATGCGGGGCAAGGCAGAGCTTTACACTTTTTACCGAAGCATTACATTTCAATTATACCGTTTAGCAAACTCGTTCCACGTTCGACTCAGCCAGCAGCTTTTTATACAGAAAAAATAGAAAAAGGCGAAAAAATCGGCTCAGCGATTCACTTTATTTCAGGGCCTTCTAATTCAGGAGATATTGAAATGCAACTGGTTGTCGGGTTGCATGGTCCTTTAGAAGTTTGTTACGTGGTTGTGATGGATCGCTAAAACGCTAGAAGCATAATCAATTCAGCCCTTTTTAGAATTGATTATGCTTTTTTTATGAGCAGGATCAAAAAAGTAAGAATCAAATTTGAAAGAAATACGTTTTTTTTCTGACCATTTTGTAAAAAAAGCGTACATAAAAATTAATTGGGTGTTAAGCACTATAGGATTGATTTACTTTGTGGTAGAATATGAGACATAAGATAATAAGGTTTTTGGAGGAATGAGTTTGAAATCAAAAGAATTAATTAAAACAGTCGTCTTTTTTGCCTGTTTAGCTTTGGGTCTGTTTTTACTGAGACAATTTGTATTTACGCCTGTCGTAGTGAGAGGTCATTCAATGGATCCAACGTTAGCAGATGGTGAACGGGTAATTACGTTAAAAAACACAGAAATTAATCGTTTCGATATTATTACTTTCCCAGCGCCAGATGAACCAGATAAAAATTATATTAAACGTGTGATTGGTTTACCTGGAGATACAATTGCGTACAAGGATGATACGTTGTACATCAATGGAAAAGAAGTTGACGAACCCTATTTAGATGAATTTAAAAAAGCCTTAACAGATGGTCAACCTTTGACAGGCGATTTTTCATTAAAAGAAAAAGTACCAGCAGATAGCTACTTTGTTTTAGGTGATAATCGACGGAATTCAAAAGACGGTCGTGTCATTGGTTTTATTCATAAAAAAGATATTTTGGGTGAAGTGAAATTTGTGATGTGGCCATTCTCACGGTTTGGTCCAATACCAGAAGTGTCAAAACAATAAAAGAGACAATGAGTAAAAGAGAAGGACGGAAATGTGTAAAAACAAACACATGTTTCCGTCCTTCTTTTGTGGTAAAATAAAGGCAGTGCAAAGGAAAAGGATGTGAAACCATGAGTGTGCAGTTTATTAGAGGAACCGCCGTGGCAGACTTAGAAGCGCCACTTATACAGGCGACAAAACAATGGCTAGAGGAAGACGCACAGCATGAAGTATTCTATTTAGTCCCGAACCATATTAAGTTTGAGCAAGAAATTCAAGTCTTGCAAAAGTTACGTCAATTACAGACAACTACGTCTGATTCAATAACCAGTACCCGTCTGCAGGTTTTTAGTTTTTATCGTTTGGCTTGGTACTATTTACAACATACACCTTTTTACTCGGCAGATGTTTTATCTGACGCAGGTGCTGCGATGATTTTTCGCAAAATTTTAGTAGAAGCAGAAGAAGAGTTACAAATTTTTAGAGGTGAAATTAACAAGCCTGGCTTTATTCAGCAACTATCTCAGCTTTATCAAGAAATGCGCGAAGGCAATATTGAGATTGCGGAGCTTTATCCATTTTTAGAAAAACAAACGGAGAACCCTGAAGGACAAGATTTACAACTTAAGTTTCAAGATTTAACGTTAATTTTTACGCGATTCCAATTACAAATGAGTCAGTATGGCTATGAATCAGCGGAGATTATTCAACATTTAAGCGAGTATTTACAAACGGTTGATTTGTCGAATGTTCAATTCGTTATTTCAGGCTATCAGCAGTTTACTGCCAGAGAATTAAAGTTGATTGAAGTGCTAATGACGCAAGCAGGTTCTGTGAAAGTAGCCCTTTTATTGGACAAACAATATCCGCATGACTTACCTGATCCGCGGTCGTTATTTTATGAAGCGGGACAAACCTATCATCAGCTTTATCAACTAGCAAGGCAGAAGCAAATCCCGATTCTTTCAGATTATGTGGAAAAGAAAGAGGTATTAATTACAAATCCAGACTTGCAAGGATTAAACGATTATTGGATTCAATCACAAGAACACCTGCCTCTATTAAGCACATCTGACTGGAGTGGCGATGGCTTATTTCTGTGGCGTGCTGAAAACGTTAAAGAAGAATTAACACATGTTGCAACTGAAATTCGCCGTTTAGTAGTGGAAGAAGGGTATCGGTACAAAGAAATTCAGGTGTTGACTCGTGATTTAGATTGTTATGAAAATTTATTAGAACCGATTTTTGCGGAACACGAGATTCCTGTTTATGTCGACCGAGATATGGCTATGGATCGGCATCCTTTAGTCGAATGGATTGAATCTTTATTTGCTATTCATTCGTACAATTATCGTTATCGCGATGTGCTCCGTTTTTTGAGAACGGAATTATTTATGCCAATGAATCAACTCGCTACTTCTGAAGAAAGCTTGACTGATTGGTTAAACCAACGGAACGCTTGGCGCAGAAAAGTTGATATTACCGAAAATGTAGTCCTGGCATACGGCTATGAAGGTTATTATTGGTCGCAAGAAAAAGATTGGGAATTTATTCGGTATGATTTTGAAGCGGAAGAGCAAGAAGATGTCGCTACGATGGAAGAAGAGTCAAATGCGATTCGTCAATCGCTTCAACGGCTGTTACCTAGTTACTTTCAAGCAATGATAAGTGCCAAAACTGGTTTGGAAGCAGCGACCGTCTTCTATCACTTTTTACTGCAAAGTGGTGTGGCAACACAATTAAAAATGTGGCGCTTACAAGCTATCGAAGCCGGTCAACTAGAAACAGCTCGTAACCATGAACAGACTTGGGATGCATTGATGTCATTACTAGATGAATACGTCACTGTTTACGGAGAAAGTTCGTTTGATTTTACAACGTTTCAAGAAATATTTGTTAGTGGTTTGGAAGGTTTGCACTATAGTAAAGTGCCGACAGCGATTGACCAAGTACAAGTTCGCGCAATGGATTTAACTCGACCTGGCGCTGCCAAGGTTACTTTTGCTATTGGGATGACGGAAGAAATTTTTCCACAAAAGATTGAAAATAAAACACTATTGTCTGATGAAGAACGGCAGACAATCAATGATACTTTAACGGAAAACCAATATTTACGTGGGACAACCGGACGCAATATTGCGCAAGAACCTTATGTTGCGTATCTCGTCTTTTCTTCAGCGCGAGAACGGTTATATTTAACCTATCCAAGTGTTAAAGACACCGCTCAAGAAGTCAAACCGTCTCCTTATTTTAAAAATATCCAAAAAGATTTAAACTTGCCCGTTTTTGAAAAAAATGAAACAACCATTTTCGATGATGAAACGACCAGTTTAGCCCATATTAGTACGTATCGGACGTTAATCGGTGAATTAACGCGTTTGAAAAGACAACGGAAAGAAACACAAGAAGGATTGTTGCCTTTCTGGTTAAATATGGAAAAAGCGCTAATGAACCAATCAATTGCACCGCTAGCCAAGCAAGTTTTCGAAAGTTTAACGCATCAAAATATTCCTGAAAAGATTGATGAGGTCTTAGCAGAACCTTTATATGGTAAAGATATTTATACATCCGTTTCTCGGATGGAGAGTTTTTATCGCTGTCAGTATCAATACTTTTCTCGCTATGGCTTACGTTTGAAAGAAAGAGATGTCTTTGGGCTTTCGCCAGCAGCTACAGGGGAATTTTTCCATGAAGCATTGGATCAGTTCTTTAAATTATTGATTATGAATCAACGGAACTTATCTGAATTAACCGATCAGGAAGTCAATTTATTGGCGGAGGAAGTACTAAATAGTATTTTAGGGGATGCACGTTTTTCTGTATTAACGACCTCTAGTCGCATGAACTATATTCGCTATCAATTGAGTCAAACAATTAAAAAAGTCAGTTGGGCGCTGAAACGCCAAAGCCAACGAAGTGGCATGACGACTGTTCAAACGGAAGTGTTATTTGGCCAAATTGCCGCTAAAAAAGGAATTTCTGGTTTGGAATTACCATTAAAAAATCAAGGGAAAATTCATGTTCGGGGGAAAATCGACCGGATTGATCAATTGGTTACACCCGAATCAACCTATTTAGGTGTGATTGATTATAAATCGAGTCACCGTAAATTTAATATTACAGAAGCGTATTACGGCTTAGCCATGCAAATGCTGACGTACTTGGATGTGGCTTTAATGGATGCTGTGCAATTAGTTGGTCAAGAAGCTAAACCTGCTGGCTCACTTTATCTGCATGTACACAATCCTACGTTATCTTATGAAGGCAAAGACGACATTGAACAACAAATGCTTAAAAAATATCAGTTTGATGGTCTTTTGATGAAAGACCCAGATTTATTGGATCATTTAGATACGAGTCTGCAAGCTAAACAAAGTTCGTTGCTGTTTCCGATTGAAGAATCCGCCAAAGAACAAATTAAACCTGGTCGTCGCCAAGAAGATAAATTTGTGACAGAACCAGAATTAGGCGCCTTGCTTTCCCATAACCGAAATAAATTTATTGAAGCGGGGAATCAAATTATTGGCGGCGAAGTTCAACTTAATCCCGCTTATCAAGGCAAGGAACGGATTGCTTGTCGCTATTGTCCGTTTCGAAGTGTCTGTGATTTTGATGTGATGTTAAAAGAAAATAATTATCATCGTATTGAGAATTTATCCAAAGAGGAAATTATGGCGCGCTTGTTAAACAAAGATGAGGAAGGAGCAACCGAAGATGAGTAAAACAATTCCACTACGTCCAGCCAATGAGCAATTCACCGACAGTCAATGGCAAGCGGTGTTTGATGGCGATGAAAATATCTTAGTTTCTGCTTCGGCTGGCTCAGGAAAAACCACCGTTTTAGTCCGCCGTGTCATTGAAAAAGTCAAAAGCGGCGTCGATATCGATCGTCTCTTGATTGTGACGTACACTGAAGCCGCCGCCCGTGAGATGAAAGAACGTATCCAAGTGGCTTTACAAAAGGCAATGAATGAAGAACAAGATCCAGAAAGAAGACGGCATTTTTCTCGTCAAATTGCTCTTTTGCCAACAGCCAATATCAGCACGTTACATGCCTTTTGTTTAACTGTTATTCGTCGTTTTTATTATTTAATTGACATAGATCCGGTTTTTCGGATGTTAACAGATGAAACAGAAACATTGTTATTAAAAGAAGATGTTTGGGATGCATTACGTGAACAATTTTATGCGGAAAATCAAGAAGAATTTTACCAATTAACAGCGAATTTTTCCAATGACCGTAGTGATGACGGACTCACTAACTTAATTTTTTCTTTTTATGAATTTGCCAAAGCCAATCCTGATCCAGAGGCGTGGATTAATGGCTTAACACAAGCCTACGAAGTAGGGGATCAGCTAGGCGAATCAACGTTATTTCAGACGTATTTAAAACCGCTAGCTGTTGAGACGTTACAACGAACTCTTCAGCGTTACGAAGAAATGGTGACCTTAACAGAAGGCGAAGAGAAACTTCAAAAGATTTGGTATTTAGCTCAAAATGAAAAGGAACAAACAAAACAATTTTTACAATTTTTAGAGAGAAATGATTTAGAGAGCGCCTATAATTTGACTGAATTGTTGAGCTTTGACCGCTACCCAACGGTTCGTGCCGAAGAGTTGAAACCAACCGCGGAACAAGCCAAACAGTTACGAGAACAAAATAAAAAAGCGTTAAATGATTTGAAAAAGCAACTGTTTACACTTTCTCCAGATGCCATGAAACAAGTCTTGAAAGAGGCCACGCCCATTGTTCAAGAAATGGCTCACGTGGGGAAACAATTTATGGAGGCCTATGGCGCAGAAAAACGGCTTAAAAATTTAGTGGATTTTAACGATTTAGAACATTATACGTTAGCTATTTTAGCGAAAAATCAGGCAGATGGCTGGCAAGCATCAGAAGCCTCTCTTTACTATCGCGAAAAATTTGATGAAGTGTTAGTCGATGAATACCAAGATATCAATCAATTACAAGAATCTATTTTGTATTGGTTGCGCCGCCCGCTTAGCGCAGAAGGAAACCTTTTTATGGTAGGGGATGTGAAACAGTCTATTTATTCTTTCCGCTTGGCAGATCCTACATTGTTTATTGAAAAATACAATCAGTATGGGCAAGGCAAAGAGGGCAAACGAATTATTCTAGCTGAAAATTTTCGTTCCCGCAAAGACGTTTTAGACTTTACGAATTTAGTATTTAGTCAATTAATGGATGAGCGAGTAGGCCAAATTGCTTACGATGAGTCAGCCGCTTTGGTTCATGGCTTTGATCAATTTTCGGAGGCGGCTGATTATTCAACTGAATTGCTAATTTATGAAAAAAAAGCAACAGAGTCAGTTGAATTTCCAGAATTACAATCCCCTGAGTTGTTGATTGAAGATAAGACAGAAGGGGAACTTTACGTTACTGCTTTGAAAATTCGTGAATTAATTGACCAAAATTTCTTAATTTATGATAAAAAGCTGAAAACGGATCGACCGATTACTTATCAAGATATTGTCTTATTAACGCCTACGAAGAAAAATAATTTAACTATTTTAGATGTTTTTAAATCATTAGAAATTCCAGTTCAAGTCAATGATGCTCAAAATTATTTCCAAGCAACGGAAATTCGTACAATGATTGCCTTGCTTCAATTGATTGATAATCCCTATCAAGACATTCCTTTGGCAGCTGTGTTACGTTCACCAATTGTTGGATTAAAAGAAAACGAATTAGTGCTTATTCGTTTGGCTAATAAGGAAACCAGTTACTACGAAGCATTTTTAACGTTTAATCAAAAGATGGAACCAACCATGGAGGAAGCAGTTGTTCAGGAAAAAACTATACGTTTTGCTGAATCATTAGAAAAATGGCGGGAACAGGCTCGACGCAACCAGCTTAGCAACTTGCTGTGGACAATTTATCGGGAAACGGCCTATCTTGATTATGTTGGCGGGTTGCCTGTTGGCAAACAACGCCAAGCCAATTTATATGCGTTGGTCGATCGGGCCGCGGCGTATGAAAAAACAACCTTCCGCGGATTATTTCAATTTGTTCGCTTCATCGAAAAAATGCAAGAAAAAGACAAAGATTTAGCAGAACCAGTCGTTTTAAGTGAAGAGAATGCCGTACGCGTCATGACGATTCACGCTAGTAAAGGGTTAGAATTTCCGGTGGTATTCGTTTTAGATATGACCAAAGAATTTAATGTCAGTGATTTGAATGAACGCTATATCTTTGAAGAAAATTTAGGGGTAGGCATTCGTTATTTACAACCTGAAGAACGAGTTATGTACGATACTTTACCATTTTTGGCGATTAAACAAGTACGATTGAGAAAATTACTATCCGAAGAAATGCGGAAGTTATATGTGGCGTTGACACGTGCAGAACAGAAACTTTTTCTGGTGGGCTCCTATAAAGACCAAGCGGCGATGTGGAAAGAGTGGCTGAAAGTTGGCGATGTAGAAACACTGGTGCTACCAGCTGAAAATCGCTTGCAAAGTAAAAGTAGTTTAATGAATTGGGTTGGGATGACATTGGTACGCCATCAAAAAGCCGCTGAATATCAGCAAGAGGTAGTAGTAAGTAACGTTCCGCAAGTTAAAAAGCACCCAGCTAACTTTCATATTCAGTGGTTCAACGAAGAACAACTACGAGCAGCCATTCAGCAATTACAATTGCCAGAAAGACAAGCAGAGGATTTAGCCGAAAAAGCGCAATTATCTGCTGACAAAATCAATCGTGGCCTTGCACGGTTAAGTTTCAACTATCCGTTTGAAGTGGCTACTCGGACCACCAGTTATCAGTCTGTTTCTGAAATCAAGCGAGTATTTGATGACCCCGATAACAAAGAAATTGGTAAAATTGAGGTTCGGGAAGACAATACTATTCAAGCGCAACCGTTGATTGTCAATCGAATGATTGAAGGAGATTTAAGTAAGCCTAAATTTTTAGATACGGTTCAAGCGCCCTCAGCAGCTGAAATTGGGACAGCAACTCATTATTTATTACAACTAATTGATTTAAGTAAGCAACCTTCTTACGAGGAAGTGCGAGCTGTTCAAGAACGCTTAGTGGAAAATAAATTGATTTTACCAGCAATTGCTGAAAAAATGAATCTGGAACAAATCGTGGCCTTCTTTGACACCGCCTTAGGAAAACAATTGATTCAACACCATCAAACCGTTAGAAGGGAACAACCTTTTTCTATGCTGATTGAAGCTGAAGAGCTTATTCAAAATTATCCAGAAACGACACAAGATGATTTATTAATTCATGGGATTATTGATGGCTATATCGAATTAGACAATCAATGCATTTTGTATGACTATAAAACCGATCATGTAAAAGGCACCTCTCCCCAAGCGATTTCTGAAATTGTCGAACGGTATCGTGGACAGATGAATCTTTATCGTAGAGCGCTACAAGAGGCAACGCATAAAGAGGTGTCGCACGTCTATTTAATTTTATTAAATGGAGGAGTAATTATTGACATGCAGACAGGAAATGTTGTAGATTTTATAAAGTAGAAAAAATTAGAAGCAGAAACACTTACATTTTGTAAGGAATGTGCTATACTCATTGAAGAGGTGAGGAAGATGGAAAAAGTAAAAACAGAATCGTTTGTACTTTGTCCCAAATTTGAAAAATCATTTTCAATACTTGGTAAAAAATGGAATGGTTTAATTATTGATGTTTTATTAGAACGAGGTCCTCAACGTTTTGGCGAATTAAAAGAAAAAATTCCAATGTTAAGTGATCGTGTTTTAGTAGAGCGATTGAAGGAACTAGAAGCTGAAGGAATTATCACCAAAGCTGTTCGTTGCGGTGAAGGAAATCGCTTAGAATATTTCCTGACCGAAAAAGGCGAAGACTTGCAATTAGCAATGGAACAAATTCAACATTGGGCAGAAAAATGGGTAAAAGACGAAGAATGCAGTTGACCGCAAGCAAAACTTCTTGTAAACTAAACGTAATTAAATAACTAAAAAAACAGTGATGGAAACAAGTAGTTTGAATTGACGTGTTTTAGGGAGAGTCAGCCAGAGACTGGAAGCTGATTTACACAGTCACCAAGCGAAATTCACTTCCTGAGTTTGTTTGTTTTCAAGAAGAAAGCAAACCGGTAATTGCCGTTAAATGAAATGAGTGCATGACAACAATTTGTTATGAATTAGGATGGTAACACGATAGCTCGTTCCTTTGAAAGGAATGGGTTATCGTTTTTTTTTAGTTTAAATAAAAGATAGAGGGGAACGCATAATGACATTACAAGCGCAATTAGAAGCTCTTAGAGACAATACGCTCAAAGAAATCGCACAAGTTGCTACTTTAAAAGAATTAAACCAAATTCGCGTAGAAACATTAGGGAAAAAAGGGCCAATCACCGAAGTATTAAGAGGCATGAAAAACCTTTCACCAGAAGAACGACCAGTGGTGGGGGGCTTTGCAAATGAAATTCGTGATTTATTAACAGAAGCAATTGAAGCGCGCAAAGTTGTTTTAGAAAACGAAGCGTTAAATGCGGCACTAAAAGAAGAAAGTTTAGATGTAACTTTACCTGGAAAACAAATGCCTCAAGGCACACGTCATATTTTGACACAAGTTATGGAAGAGATTGAAGATATTTTCTTAGGCATGGGTTATCAAGTAGTGGAAGGATACGAAGTAGAATCCGATCATTATAATTTCGAACGCATGAATCTACCAAAAGATCATCCGGCACGCGACATGCAAGATACGTTTTATATTTCAGATGAGATGTTAATTCGTACGCATAC
The DNA here is from genome assembly GCF_051712685.1 of Enterococcus sp. DIV0682. Classification (NCBI taxonomy): domain Bacteria; kingdom Bacillati; phylum Bacillota; class Bacilli; order Lactobacillales; family Enterococcaceae; genus Enterococcus; species Enterococcus sp. DIV0682. Next base: position 1,849,724 of record NZ_JBIOPK010000001.1, on the reverse strand, counting down.
TTCACCAGTTCAAGCTCGAACAATGGAAAAACACGATTTTTCAAAAGGTGCATTACGAATGATTTCTCCTGGGAAAGTATTCCGTCGTGATACAGATGATGCGACACATAGTCACCAATTCCATCAGATTGAAGGCCTTGTTGTCGATAAAAATGTCACAATGGGTGATTTAAAAGGGACGTTAGAAGTCATGATGAAAAAAATGTTTGGTGAAGATCGTAAAATTCGTTTACGTCCTAGCTATTTCCCTTTTACAGAACCTTCAGTCGAAGTAGATGTTAGCTGTTTTAAATGTGGCGGCGCAGGTTGTAACGTCTGCAAACATACAGGTTGGATTGAAATTTTAGGTGCGGGGATGGTTCATCCAGATGTGTTACAAATGTCAGGGATTGATCCAACAGAGTACTCAGGCTTTGCCTTTGGCTTAGGACCAGATCGCGTTGCTATGTTACGTTATGGTGTAAATGATATCCGTAATTTTTATCAAAATGATTTACGTTTCTTAAATCAATTCAAGGTAAAGGAGTAGTTGAAAAATGTTAGTTTCTTATAAATGGTTAAATGAATATGTTAATCTTTCAAACGTTACTCCGCAAGAATTAGCGGACAAAATGTCTGTGACAGGTATCGAAGTTGAGGGCGTTGCTGTACCTGAAGAAGGCTTAAAGAAAATTGTTGTCGGTGAAGTAAAAGAATGTGTTCCTCACCCAAACTCTGACCACTTATCAATTTGCCAAGTAGACATCGGTGAAGAAGAATTGTCACAAATTGTTTGTGGAGCACCAAATGTAAAAGCAGGAATTAAAGTCATCGTAGCGTTACCTGGTTCAAGAATTGCAGGAAATCAAAAAATTAAAAAAGGTAAAATGCGTGGCGAAGTCTCTAACGGAATGATTTGTTCGTTAGAAGAGCTAGGATATTCAGATAATGTCGTACCAAAAGCCTACGCTGAAGGAATTTATTATTTACCTCAAGAAGCAGTGAATGGGACACCTGTTTTCCCTTATTTAGACATGGATGATGCGATTATTGAATTATCAATTACACCAAACCGTGCAGATGCATTAAGTATGAGAGGGGTAGCCTATGAAGTTGGCGCAATTTATCGTCAAACGCCTGAGTTTAATGATCCCGAACTCAAAGAAGATGCTTCAGATAACGTGGAAAATTACGTAACAGTAACTGTTGAAGATTCACAAGATGCGCCAGCGTATCAAATTCGTGTTATTAAAGATGTGACGATTGCAGAAAGTCCTCAGTGGTTGCAAAATCGATTGATGAATGAAGGAATCCGTCCGATTAACAATGTGGTGGACGTGACAAATTATATTTTATTATTATTTGGTCAACCGTTGCATGCATTTGACTACCAAAAATTAGATAGCAAAGAAATCTTGGTTCGTCGAGCAACAGCAGCAGAAGAACTAATTACATTAGATGGTGAAACACGTCAATTAACAGAAGAAAATATCGTCATTACGAATGGAAAAACGCCTGTCGGCTTAGCCGGTGTAATGGGTGGAGCTAATTCTGAAATCAGTCAAGAAACAACAACTGTGGCTTTAGAAGCGGCATTGTTCAATCCATTGTCTATTCGCAAAACGTCTAAACAATTCAATTTACGGAGTGAATCTTCAAGTAGATTTGAAAAAGGCATCAACCAAGCGACAGTTGGGCTAGCTTGTGATGTGGCAGCCGCGATGATTGCAGAGTTAGCCAACGGAACAGTGGTCTCAGGCACTGCAGTTGGTTCTGAAGTGGCCGTTAAAGAAGCACAGGTAGCTGTGACTTTAGAACGAATCAACCAATATTTAGGTACTGCATTAGATGAAGCAACGGTGAATGAAATTTTTGAAGCACTCGGTTTTGCTTATGAAGTAAATCAAGGCGCCTATGAAATTACGATTCCACCAAGACGTTGGGATATTGCGATTGAAGCAGATATTATTGAAGAAGTGGCGCGCATTTATGGATATGATCATTTACCTTCAACATTGCCAAGTGGAGAAACAGTTGCTGGAAGTCTAACCAAAGCACAACATGTTACGCGCCAATTAAAGAGCTTACTGGAAGGTCATGGTACGAGTGAAGCCATCAGCTATGCGTTGACAACAGAAGAAAAATCCCGTCAATTTATGATGAAAGAAAGTCAAACAACACGTTTGCAATGGCCAATGAGTGAAGAGCGTTCTGTGTTACGTATGAACTTAATTTCTGGTTTATTAGATGATGTCGCATACAATGTGGCGCGTAAAAATAATAATATCGCCTTCTACGAAGTAGGACGCGTTTTCTACCAAACAGAAGATCCAACAAAAAATTTACCTACAGAAGAAAATCACTTAGCACTTGCTTTAACTGGTAATACAATGGTTAAAGATTGGCAAACAAAAGCAACAGCCGTTGATTTTTATACAGTAAAAGGCTTAGTGGAAAGTATTGTAGCTGTTTTAGGATTAACAGAAAAAATCAGTTATCAAGCGACAACGGCGATTCCAGAAATGCATCCAGGCCGGACAGCATGGATTTATTTAGAAGATGAAGTGGTTGGTTTTGTCGGACAAGTTCACCCAACGACAGCGAAAGCGTACGATATTCCAGAAACATATGTTGCTGAATTAAACTTGCAACAATTAGTAGCCACAGAAGCAGGCGGGGTTACTTATGAAGCAGTTTCTAAATTCCCAGCAGTTTCTCGAGATATTGCTTTATTAGTCGATGAAACAGTTACCAATCAAGAACTAGTTAAAACTATTTCAGATAACGCAGGTAAATATTTGAAAGAGATTCATTTATTTGATGTATATCAAGGTGAAAAACTAGGCGCTGGCAAAAAATCAATGGCATATAGTTTAACTTTCGTTAATGCAGAAGCGACATTAGTGGATGAAGAAATTAACCGTTCAATGGAAAAAGTTGAAAAAGCGCTAATTGAAAAACATCAAGTAGAAGTAAGATAAAATAAAAACAGGAAAGTGGGGCATAAGTCGAAATGACTTATGCCCCACTTTCTAAATCTTAAGATAATCAGCTGAACAAAAGCAGCTCCTTCGGAAATAAGCCGAAATTATCCAAAAATTAAAGAACAATTTTCGGAAATTCCTTCTTATTTCTTGGAGCTAAATACTTTTGTCTCAGCCTCCTGTTTTTAACTACATTAATAACTTTTCGCCCAATTTCGTGAAAGCCAACGTGAAAATTGTGAGATACTAAAGTTAATAATGAAATAAATAAGGGCGACGATTCCGTAAATAGTGAATACTTGTCCTGTTTGTGCGTAGCGCCCCATTAAGATATAAGATTTGCCAAAGAGTTCTTGTAAAGCAATTACGGAATACAAGAAACTTGTATCCTTGATGACAGTAACAAACTGAGAAACGATCGCTGGTAAAACATTGCGAATGGCTTGAGGCAAAACAATATGATAAAGAATTTGCCAATTTGAAAAACCTTGAGAACGCGCCGCTTCAATTTGGCCTTTATCGACCCCATTTAAACCACCACGAATAATTTCCGCTAAAGCAGCGGTAGTAAACACAGTAAAACTCACAATTCCAGCAGGTGTGGATTTGATTTTGAAAATCAAAAAAATAACATAAATCCACAATAAGTTTGGAATATTACGCACCACTTCTACATAAATACTGGCAAGTAACTTCAGTGGTCCATGGGTTTGATTTCGCAAAACGGCTAGAATGGTGCCAAAAATCGTACTCAAAATAATTGAGACGAAGGAAATATAGAGCGTCAATTTTAAGCCGTTAAATAGAAATTGAAAATTATTTGCTGTCAGTAATTGACGCATTTCTTCTGAAAAAGGCATCTGTTTTCCTCCTATCTACTATATGCTTTCTTATTTTTTTCTTCCATTTTTCTAGCCAAATTCGCTAATGGGAAGCAAAGAATGAAATATAAGAAACCAGCGAGCGCAAAGGCGGGAATATAGTTCAAGTTGACAGACGACCAACTATTGGCAGCAAACATTACGTCTGCGCCAGAAATAATAGCAACTGTTGACGTATTTTTAATTAGGTTCACTACTTGATTGGTTAAAGGCGGTAACATAATCCGCCATGCTTGTGGTAAAATCACATACCGCATCGTTTGACCATACGTTAATCCTTGGGAGTAAGCCGCTTCAAATTGCCCTCTTGGGACAGCTCCGATTCCTGAGCGAACCACTTCAGAAATGTAGGCGCCATGATAGAGGCCTACACACAGAATGGCAATCGTAGTAATAGAAAATGAAAGCAGCGGGCTTAGCAGAGGAAAACCATAATAGACTACGATAAATTGAATTAACAAAGGTGTGTTTTGAAAAAATTCTACATAGACACGACTAATTGCGTGTAAAAGTTTACTTTTGGTCGCTGATAAACTGCCAAAGAAAATGCCTAAAGCAAAGGCAACTAAGATCGCTCCTAAAGAAAGCAGAATAGTATAGAGAAATGCCTGACCAAAAATTCGCCAATCTTGAAATAAAGCTTCCCAACGATATAAGGCAAATGGCCCTTCTTCAAGCCAGGAAATATTGGCTAACAAAAACATAAAAATCCCTCCTAAAATTTTTGATTCTTCAAGTCTTAGGAATGATTAATTTTTTAAGCCCCAGTCTTGATAAATTTTTTCTAGTGTGCCGTCTTTTTCCCATTTTTCAATTAAACCATTTAGATAATCATTTAATTCAGTATTTGCTTTCTTTGTGGTAATTCCATATTCTTGTGGAGAAAAACCATCTTTTAAAATTTCTGTCTTGCCATCCACATAGCCAGATAGGATTGATTTATCCACTGAAAATGCATCAATTCGTTTAGAAGTTAACGCTGTTTTTAATTCTGGATAGGAACCTAATTCTTGATAAGTAAATTTGATTCCTTCCTCTTGCGCTTTTTTCTCTAAGTTTTCTTTTGTCGTAGCAGATTGTGCAACGCCGATTGTTTTTCCGTCTAAATCTTTCATACTGGAGAAGTTATCCTCTTTGCGCACAAGGAAACCAATCTCATCTGTATAATAAGGAGTTGTAAAATTATAAGTCTTTTTACGTTCATCAGTAATTGTAAATGTAGCAATTACCATATCTAGTTCACCATTGTCTAAAAGGGGACCGCGCGTTTTCGCTGTCACGCCCACAAATTCCACATTCTCTTCGCTGCCGGTAATTTCTTTCGCAATTAAGCGTGCAATATCTGGTTCCATTCCTTCATTTTTATTTGTATCAGGATTCATATAGCCAAAATTAGGAATGTCTTCTTTGACACCTACTTTAATTTTCCCCGCTTTTTTTAATTGTTCTACTGTGACCGTTTTGTTTGATGAAGCACTTTTGGAAGTTGAGTCATTGTTGCCGCTACCACAGCCAACAATGATGCCTGCTAATACAAGTAAGGAGAGTCCAGCTAGCCATTTATTTTGTTTTTTCATTGTTCATTCCTCCAATTTTTTGTTTTTTTATTCATTACCCGTTATGAATAATTTTGCTTAGAAATTCTTTTGCACGAGGGTTTTCAGTGCTTGTAAAGAAATGTTCAGGTGTTCCTTGTTCAATAATCTCTCCTTGGTCCATAAAGATTACACGGTCAGCCACTTGACGAGCAAAGCCCATCTCATGTGTGACACAAACCATGGTAATATTTTGTTTGGAAAGATCGACCATTACATCTAAAACTTCTTGAATCATTTCTGGATCAAGTGCCGAAGTCGGTTCATCAAAAAGGATAATCTCAGGATGCATATTTAAGGCACGAGCAATAGCGACCCGTTGTTGCTGCCCGCCAGAAAGCTGCGAAGGATAAGCAGAAGCTTTATCAGCCAAACCGACTCGTTCTAAATACTCCATGCCAGTACGAACCGCTTCGTCTTTGGAAACGCCCATCACTTTAATCGGTGCTAACGTTAAATTATCAATAATCGTTTTGTGAGCATATAAGTTAAAATTTTGAAAGACCATGGCAACTTTCTGGCGAACCTTTTGAATCGGTGCTTTCGGTTTGGTGATGTCAATGTTATCAATTACGACGGAACCATCATTGACTTTTTCCAATTGGTTCATACACCGAATTAATGTACTTTTGCCAGAGCCAGAGGGTCCGATAATGACAATTTTTTCTCCTTGTTCTACATTCAAAGTAATATCTTTTAAAACGTGATGCTCCCCAAAGTACTTATTTACATGTTCTAAAGAAATCATAGGCAGTCTCCTTTGCAATCATTTGGTAGAAAAGATAACAGAGGATTCGGTGAGAAACGTGTTATTTAAATTAAATTAACCAAATGTATTTCTAATTGTATTCTCAATGTTAGGAATTATAACATACAAAAAAATGAATTACTAGTTTTTTAATCGAAAAAGATTTCCTTCAAAAAAAGAAATAAATGAGAGCAAAACAGGAAAAATTGACAATAGTCCTTAAAAAGTAGAAAATAAAGGCAGTGAATAAAAGGCAAAGGTAGGATGAGAATGAGCAATCAAGAAGCCATTGGATTAATTGATTCTGGCGTTGGTGGATTAACTGTTTTAAAGGAAGCGCTAAAACAATTACCAAATGAACGATTAATTTATTTAGGAGATACAGCCCGTTGCCCATATGGTCCACGACCAGCCGAACAAGTCGTTCAGTTTACTTGGGAAATGGCCGATTTTTTATTGAAAAAACGAATAAAAATGCTAGTAATCGCATGTAATACCGCGACGGCTGTCGCATTAGAAGAAATTAAAGCTGCCTTGCCAATTCCAGTTGTCGGTGTTATTTTACCTGGCGCACGAGCAGCCGTTAAAGTCACAAAAAATAACAAAATTGGTGTCATAGGTACCTTAGGGACAATCAAAAGTGCTTCCTATGAAATCGCCATTAAAAGTAAGGCACCAGCAATTGAGGTGACTAGTTTAGCTTGCCCTAAATTTGTCCCCATTGTTGAAAGTAATCAATATCGTTCTTCCGTAGCAAAAAAAATTGTGGCAGAAACACTTCAAGCACTACAATTAAAAGGACTTGATACGTTGATTTTAGGTTGTACCCATTACCCGTTGTTACGTCCGGTGATTCAAAATGTGATGGGAAGTCATGTGACATTAATTGACTCAGGAGCCGAAACAGTTGGCGAAGTTAGCATGCTTCTCGATTATTTTGACATTGCACATACGCCTGAAGCAACTACACAGCCACATGAATTTTATACAACTGGTTCTGCAAAAATGTTTGAAGAGATTGCAAGCAGTTGGCTTGGTATAGAGAACTTAAAAGCACAACAGATTCACTTAGGAGGAAACGAAAATGATTAGACATGATAGTCGTGCACCAAAAGAATTGCGAAAGATCACTATTGAAACCAATGTTTTTAAACATCCAGAAGGTTCGGTGGTTATTTCGTTTGGCGATACCAAAGTAATTTGCTCAGCCACTGTCGAAGAAAAGGTTCCCCCATTTTTACGAGGCGCGGGAACAGGTTGGGTAGCAGCTGAATATAGCATGCTCCCTCGTGCGACGAACACAAGAAATATTCGGGAAAGTGCGAAAGGAAAATTAACAGGGCGAACAATGGAAATTCAACGTTTGATTGGGCGGTCATTGCGAGCTGTTGTTGACTTAGAAAAGTTAGGGGAACGGAGCATTGTTGTCGATTGTGATGTGATTCAAGCAGATGGTGGAACCCGTACTGCTAGTATTACAGGCGCTTTTGTTGCTCTACGCTTAGCAGTCAATCATTTATTGATGACTGGTGCGCTAGCGGAAGACCCAATTAAAGAGCATTTAGCTGCTGTCAGCGTGGGTATTTTACCCGATGGTTATTGTGTGCTGGACTTAGATTACGCAGAGGACTCGAATGCTGCAGTGGATATGAACATCGTGATGACCGAGTCTGGTGAATTTGTGGAAATTCAAGGAACGGGTGAAGAAGCTACCTTCTCAGGAGATGAGTTAAATGCCATGCTCTTTTATGGAAAAACAGGGATTGAGGAATTAATTGCGTATCAGAAAGAAGCGCTTTATGCTTTAGCCTCTGAAGAAGTCCCTTCGCAAGATTCAGAAGAGAAAGTGATTGTCATTGCAACTAGAAATCCTGGTAAAGCGAAAGAGTTTAGTTCAATTTTTGGTGAAAAAGGATATACAGTTAAGACGTTATTAGATTATCCGAATTTGCCAGATGTAGAAGAAACTGGTCGAACATTTGAAGAAAATGCTCGTCTAAAAGCTGAAACAATTGCAGAAATTTTACAGAAACCAGTATTAGCAGATGATTCAGGATTAATTGTTGATGCGTTAGGGGGAATGCCAGGAATCTATTCTGCTCGTTTTGCTGGTGAACCAACTAACGATGCTTCAAATAATGCGAAACTATTGCATGAGTTAACGGGCGTGCCAAAAGAAAAAAGACAAGCGCGTTTCCATTGTACATTGGTTTTTGCTGAACCAAAGAAAGAAAGTCTGGTGGTCGAAGCTGAATGGCCCGGAGAAGTCGGCACGATTCCTCGTGGTGAAGGAGGCTTTGGGTACGATTCACTTTTCTATGTCCCAGAGCTTGGTAAAACGGCAGCTGAATTGTCTGGAGAAGAGAAAAATAAAGTTAGTCATCGTGGACAAGCAGTGGCAAAATTAAAAGAACAATGGGAAGAATGGCTAAAAAAATAGGAGTTGAAACGTATGAAAATCTTGGTAGTAAGCGATAATCATGGCGACCGTGACTGTTTAGTTGACTTAGTGAATCATTATGAAGGACAAGTCGATGCACTCTTTCACTGTGGTGATTCTGAATTAGAACCGACAGATGAACTTTGGCAGAAATTAATTGTAGTCCAAGGAAATTGTGATTTTTATGATGAATTTCCCAAAACTGTGACTAAAAAAGTGGGTGATCAAGTTATTTATATGACACATGGTCATTTGGCCAATGTTAGAATGGGGCTCACGACACTTGCTTTACAAGCGGAAGAAGCAGGAGCGACAATTGCCTTATTTGGTCACACTCATGTACTCGGCGCAGAGCGACACAATAACATTCTCTTTGTTAATCCGGGAAGTATTCGTTTACCTCGTGGACCAGTTCAAGAGAAAACATATGCCATAATTGAAAGTACACCTGAACAATATCTCGTTCAGTACTATAACAAAGAGCACCAACCGTTGGAACGATTAAAGGCAACGTTTACGAAGTAAGTGAATGTTAAGAAATAAGTGCTACTTTTTTATTTATCAGATTTTGAGCGTAGGACAAAAATCTCTTTTGGATTTTTGTCCTACGCTCTTTTTTTAGTCGACTTGGATAACCTTTAAGCCGGTCTTACGAAGTTCTGTAATTAAAGTTGATGAGCAATGTTTGTCTGTAATCAAACAATCAAAAGCGGTAATATCAGCAATTTTAAATTTAGATGTCAAGCCGATTTTTCGATGGTCCGCGACCAGAATTTTTACTTTTGTTGTTTGTTTTATCATAAGCTCATTAATTTTTGCTTCATTGAAAATTTTTGTAGTGACGCCATGTTCTAAACTGACCCCGCTACAGCCAATTACGCAAACATCGGCATGCGTTGCGGTGATTGTGTTAATGGCAATATCTCCTACCAGAACTTCTTTGGGAAAACGTAATTCGCCTCCGGTCAAAATATAATTGTATTGAGAAACATGAGGCTTGGTGGCAATTTTTAAATTATTCGTTACGATGGTCAGATGGTCGGCCTTTAAATAATGGAGAATATTCAAAGCAGTGGAACTTGAATTGATGAAAACGGTATCATAATCACTTAGATAGCTACAAGCAACACGAGCAATGGCTTGTTTTAATAACTCCGGTCCTGATTGATCAAAGTCTTTCTGATTTTGGTCGTTGTAAATACAATACCCATATTTTCGAATGATGTCATTCTTAGTTTCTAAGACATTTAAATCACGACGAATTGTGCTTAAGGAAACATTTAAAGCATCTGCTAATTTATAGGTAGTCATTTGTTTGTTTTTTTGCAGCAGCGCGAGAATGTTTTGTTGCCTTTTTTCAATGGTTTCTAATGAACTTTTCAAGTAATACAACCTCCTTTAGTTATTTTTTTGGACACGGTCCCCCATGAAATAGTATAACTCATAGGAAAACAAAACACGTAAAAGAATCATTAAAAGTGCAAACAATCATATAAAAGGGTTTTCATTGTGATTTTTTGCGGCTATGATTTTCTTATAAAGCATAACACAATCATTTGAGAAGAGGAGTGGTAGCATGAGCAAATCGATTCATGAAATTACAAAAGAAAGTTGGTTGAAGGCGACATTTCCAGAATGGGGCACTTATTTAAACGAAGAAATTAATCAGACAAATGTGCTTCAAGGAACGGTTGCACTCTGGTGGCTTGGTTGTACAGGCATTTGGCTGAAAACGCATGAGAACACGAATATTTTATGTGATTTATGGTGTGGAACAGGAAAACAAACGCACGGGAACGGCTTAATGAAAAATGGCCATCAAATGATGCGCATGAGTGGTTGCCAAAAAATGCAACCTAATTTAAGAACACAACCTTTTGTGATTGATCCTTTTGAAATAAAAGAGGTTGATGCTTTAGTTGTCACACATATTCATTCAGACCATTTGGATATTCACACAGCTGCTGCTGTTCATCAAAATTGTCCTAAGGCTCTATTTATTGGTCCAAAAGAAGTAGTGAAAACATGGCAGCGTTGGGGTGTTCCGGCAGAAAAAACACGGGTTATAGAACCTGGTCAAGAAATCAAAGTGAATGATGTGAATGTAGTGGCCTTGGAAGCTTTTGATCGAACCGCGCTAATTACTTCTGATGATCCTGAAAATACATTTAAAGGTAAAATGCCTCAGGACATGAATGAACTAGCTGTCAATTATCTATTTGAAACCTCAGGTGGTACGGTATATCACGCCGGAGACTCTCATTATTCTAACTTGTTTGCGAAACATGGTAATCAATATGCAATTGATGTTTGCTTAGGAGCATATGGCGAAAATCCTCGCGGTATCACAGATAAAATAACTTCTGTTGATATGTTGAGAATGGCCGAATCTTTAAATGCGAAAGTAGTCATTCCCGTTCATTATGATATTTGGTCTAATTTTATGGCGGATCCAAAAGAAATCATGGAAATTTGGAAATTTAAAAAAGATCGTTTACATTATCAATTTAAACCATATATTTGGCAAGTGGGTGGCAAATTTGTTTATCCAGATGACAAAGACAACTTAGAATTTAACTTTGATCGTGGCTTTGATGATGTTTTTGTTAAAGAAAATGATACACCATTTCCTTCATTCTTGTAAGAAAGGCTGGATGTACAATGTTAACTTATTTTTGGGAGCAAGAGCTTATTCATTACCCTGATAAAGAACCGGTTAGTTGGCAAGAGGCGATTCAGGAAAGTTGTTTGATTTTACTCCAAAAACACATCATCGATCAGAGTTACGTCGATGAGATTATCCAGTGTGTCGAAACGTTTGGACCTTATATCATCATTGCTCCTGAAGTAGCCATGCCACATTCATCAGAGGAAAGCGCAGGCGTTTTTGGAACGGCCATTTCTTTTACAAAATTTAAGCAAGCAGTCACTTTTGCTGGCGATCAAGAAGCAAAAACAGCAACATTATTTTTTACATTGGCAGCCCAAAATCCCGCCGAACATCTTGAAAATATTCAGCAATTGATGGATTTATTGATGACGGATGGCGTGATTGCTGACTTGTTAGAAACAAATACGCCAATGGATTTTAAAGAAGTTATGGAGAAATATCAATTATAGGGGGAAAAATCAATGGGGGAGTTCTTGTTAAATAGTTGGACTTATTTTGCTACGAACGTTTTAACACAGCCAGCATATTTGATTGGTTTCATCGTGTTATTAGGTTATCTCTTGTTACGGAGGCCCTTTTATGAATGTTTAGCAGGTTTTCTGAAAGCGACAGTTGGTTATTTTATTTTGAGTGTTGGTTCTGGTGGTTTGGTTAATAATTTTCGCCCTATTCTAGTAGGCTTGAAAGAGCGATTTAATTTACAGGCAATGGTTACCGATCCATATTTCGGGCAAAATGCAGTCGATGCTGGATTGATGAAAACCTTTGGACGAACCTTTGGTGATGTGATGATTTTGTTATTGATCGCATTTATTATGAATATTTTGTTGGTTCGTTTTCAAAAATATACAAAATTGAGAGCCGTTTTTACAACAGGGAATGTTCAGATTCAACAAGCAGCTACCGCTTTCTGGATTTTACTCTTTTGTTTTCCTAACTTAGGTAGAATCGAAGTACTAATTTTTATGGGCTTAATTCTTGGGTGTTATTGGGCAGTTGCTTCAAATTTAACGGTAGGGATTACGCAGGAATTAACAGAAGGTGCTGGTTTTGCGGTAGCCCATCAACAAATGTTTGGCATATTTATTTTTGCAAAATTAGCAGAATGGTTGAAAAAACGTGATCAAAAGAAACATCGTTCAGAGAAGGTCGATAAAAAATTGGAAGATATTGAATTACCAGGATTTCTATCCATTTTTAATGAAAATATGGTTGCTACGTCCATTTTGATGCTCTTTTTCTTTGGCATTATCTTGCTTGTTTTGGGACAAGATTATTTAATTCAAGCTAAATTTATGCAAGAAGGGCAGAGTTTCTTCTTTTATATCATGACCACTTCATTAAATTTTGCTGTCTATTTAGCTATCTTACAATTAGGCGTTAGAACCTTTGTCGACGAGTTGACGCAGTCATTCCAAGGGATTTCAAATACCATTTTACCAGGCGCTGTTCCTGGGATTGACGTAGCAGCGACTTTCGGATTTGGCTCGCCCAACGCAGTAACAATTGGGTTTCTCTTTGGCGCATTAGGCCAGTTTTTAATGATTGGCTTACTGATTCTATTAAAGTCTCCGACAATCGTTATTGCGGGTTTTATCCCATTGTTTTTTGATAACGCTGTCATAGCTGTTTATGCAAATAATCGTGGCGGAGTAAAAGCTGCTTGTTTATTCCCATTCCTTTCAGGTTTAATCCAAGTAGGTGGCTCAGCTTTATTTGCTACATGGATTGGATTATCTCAATATGGCGGTTATTTGGGCATGTTCGATTGGGCAACAGCTTGGCCGTTATTTACAATCATTATGAAAGTTCTAGGCTATGTTGGCGTAGCAGTGGTGGTGATTGGGTTACTAATAATTCCGCAACTTCAGTATCGTAGAAATCCAGAAGGTTACTTTATGATTGTCAATGATTATGAACAATATGCTAAAAAATTTCAAGAGAATTAAAGGAGGAATTTAAAATGAGAATACTTGTTTCCTGTGCCAATGGTTCTGGCACGAGTCTAATGATGATGCGGAGTGTTGAAAAAGCAATGAAAGAACTAGGCGTACCGATTACAAAAATTCATCATTGCGCCATTTCAGAAGGAAAAAGCTCTGCTAGCCAATACGACGTTGTTTTTACTCCAGTCAATTTTTTACAAATGTTTCAGCAAGCAGAAAAACGTGGAGTCACAGTGATTGGCATTAAAAATGTAATGTCTGCAAAAGAAATTCAAGAAAAATATATGGCTTCAGATCGTTATCAAAAATCTGAATAAAAGGGTGGGAAAGATGAAAAGACCAAACTTACAAATCGCTTTAGATCATAATAGCTTAGAAGACGCTTTAGCAGATTGTATGAAAGTTGGAGAAATTGTCGATATTATCGAAGTTGGCACTATTTTGTGTTTACAAGAAGGCCAAAAAGCAATTCGTTGTTTAAAACGCATGTTTCCTAATAAAACGATTGTTGCTGATACAAAATGTGCTGATGCGGGTGGTACAGTTGCTCGTAATGTCGCACAAGCAGGCGCTGATTTCATGACGGTCATTTGTTGCGCCACCTTACCAACGATGGCTGCAGCTCAAAAAGAAGTCCGAGAATTACAAGTAGAACTATATGGAAATTGGACAATGCAACAAGCTCGACAATGGCGAGAATTAGGGATTAATCAGGTGATTTATCATCAAAGTAGAGATGCTCTTTTAGCTGGCGGCAGCTGGGGAGAAAAAGATTTGAATAAAGTTCAAGAACTAATTGACTTAGGCTTTGAAGTGTCCGTCACAGGTGGTTTAACTGTCGAAACGCTTGAATTGTTTCAAACAATGGCAGTTGCAACATTTATTGCGGGCCGTGGGATTACCAAATCAAAAAATCCTGAACAAGCAGCCAAAGATTTTCAAAAAAAAATCGATCAGATTTGGAAGTGATAAAATGGCACGAATTGGACTGTATGAAAAAGCACTCCCGCAAAATTTAACTTGGGCAGAACGATTAACATGGGCCAAAAAGTTAGGGTTTGATTTTTTAGAAATGTCAATTGATGAATCCGATGAACGTTTAGCACGATTGGCTTGGACACCAAGCCAGTTACAAGAACTTTATCAATTAATGGTGAAAGAAGATTTTTTTATCCATTCTTTGTGTTTAAGTGGTCATCGGCGGTTTCCTTTAGGCTCTTTAAATAAAGAAACACGTGAAAAAGGGCGGAAAATTTTATCTCAAGCGATTCGTTTGGCTCATCAATTAAACATACGGGTAATTCAAATAGCTGGCTATGACGTCTTTTACGAAGAAAAAACTGCCGAAACAAGGGAATTTTTTCTTCAAGGTCTGAAAAAGGGCGTTGAGGAAGCTGCACAATACGGTGTCATTCTGGCTGTTGAGATTATGGATGACTCTTTTATGAATAGCATACAAAAATTTCTAGAAATTAAGGAACAAATTCCGTCTCCTTTTTTGCATGTTTATCCTGATTTAGGTAATTTGTCTGCTTGGCCGGAAAATAATCCGGCGGTTGAGCTTGAAAAGGGAATTGCTGAAATCGCTGCTATTCACTTAAAAGATACCTTCGCTGTAACAGACACATTTGAAGGGAAGTTTCGGGAAGTTACTTTTGGAGAAGGCTGTGTTGATTTTACAGGCTTATTGAAAACACTCAAGCGGTTAAACTATAGTGGTCCTTTTTTAATTGAAATGTGGAATGAAACGGATTTGAATTTTCAAGAAAAAATTCAAGCCGCGCAGCAGTATCTCTATCCCAAATTAGCAGAGGTGGGTTATTATGAACAATAAAGCGATCATCCAAGCAATGAAACAACGTGTTTATGAAGCGAATCTGGCTTTGCCAAAAATGGGCTTAGTCAAATTAACGTGGGGCAATGTTAGTGAAATCAATCGGTCATTAGGGATTATCGTAATTAAACCAAGCGGCGTCAAGTATCAAGAAATGACCAAGGAACAGATGGTAGTGACTGATTTAAACGGACAACTATTGGAACCCAATGCATTAAAGCCGTCTTCTGATTTACCCACGCATCTTTATCTCTATCAAAAAATGCCAGAAATTGGAGCGATTGCGCACACGCACTCCCTGAATAGTGTTACGTGGGCTCAAGCAGGGCGAGCCTTACCTCCTTACGGTACCACCCATGCGGATGCTTTTTATGGCGCTGTACCTTGCACAAGAGCGCTCTCTGAAAGTGAAATTAAAGAAAACTATGAAGAAGAGACTGGCAAAGTCATTGTTGAAACATTTCATGAACAAGAACTAGATCCTTTAGCAATTCCAGGAGTGCTAGTTTATGGACATGGCCCATTTACTTGGGGAATGACTCCGGAAAAAGCAGTTGAAAACAGCTTGATTTTAGATGAAATCTGTTCAATGGCACGTTTGACGGAAATAATTAATCCAGCTGTTGAACCAATTGATCATTTTTTATTGGATAAACACTATCTTAGAAAACATGGGATTTCCGCTTATTATGGTCAGTGATGGCTGTGATGAAACGTGTGAAAAAGAAGGATAATTGACTGATTAATTGGTCTTTTATAAAAACTTAGTTGTCTGTGATGGGACAACTAAGTTTTTATTTTTTTAAGAAAGCGTTCTCTTTTTTTGGGGAGAATAGAACAAAACGTTAATTTTCGTTTGTTAAGTTATGAAGAATTTGCGAATTCCAAGACTTTTTCCGCAGAATTAGGTACAATAAGTTACGTGTTAAAGAATTAGAAATGGAGGCAACCCAATCATGATAGGGACTGCTGTAAAAGAATTATTATTAGAAAAACAAGAAACGTTTTTAGTACCTGCCGAAAATGTCGCCAATGTAATGTGTTTAAATCCGTTAAGTCACGCGGCATTAGTCTTATCGCAAGTTCGCTATTCCAAGATTCCTGTGTTAGATAAGGGAGATCGCTTTGTTGGCTTAATCGGCTTGACAGACGTTGTAGATAAAATGTTTGATTTGACTTCAGTGGATTTTGAAAAATTGAATGAATTTACTGTGGCCGATGTAATGGAAGTCAATGTTCCTGTAATTGGTGAATCGTGGGATTTAGAAGAAGTGTTACATTTATTAGTAGATGCTTCTTTTTTACCAGTGGTTGATGATAATCAACGCTTTAAAGGTATCATTACACGCAAAGAAATTTTAAAAGCGGTCAATCATATGGCGCATGAGTTAGAAAAACATCATCTTGTTTTGCCTAAATCAGAAGAAGAAATGAAAGTAATTTAAATAAAACGCAAGAAACTCTTTACTTTTTTCTCATAAATGCGTTATTCTGTATGATAACACGAAGTAAAGGAGTGCTGTGATTGGACGCATATGAGATTATTCAGTATATTGGCGATGCCAAAAAGCAAACGCCTGTTAAAGTAACACTGAAAGGGCAATTAAAAGAAGTCACGTTTCCGGAAACAATTAAGGTCTTTAATAATTGTAAAACTGGGACATTGTTTGGCGATTGGGCTGACGTAAAACCTTTTTTAGAAGCAAACAAAGAAAAAATTGAGGATTATGTTGTAGAAAACGATGCACGTAACTCAGCAATTCCTTTTCTTGATCTGAAAGACATTAATGCTCGGATTGAACCAGGTGCTTTGATTCGCGAAAAAGTTGAAATTGGCGATCAAGCGGTGATTATGATGGGGGCTATTCTAAATATTGGCGCCGTCGTTGGTGCAGGGACTATGATTGATATGGGCGCTGTTTTAGGCGGTCGTGCAACTGTAGGGAAGCATTGTCATATTGGCGCAGGAACGGTTTTAGCTGGTGTCATTGAACCACCAAGTGCCGCACCTGTGGTTATTGAAAACGAGGTTGTCATTGGAGCGAATGCGGTCGTACTAGAAGGGGTTCGTGTTGGTGAAGGTGCCGTTGTGGCTGCTGGGGCAGTAGTTGTGGAAGACGTTCCAGCGCATACCGTTGTCGCAGGCGTGCCAGCAAAAGTAATTAAACAAATTGATGATAAAACCAAGAGTAAAACAGAGATTTTAGAAGAATTACGTAAACTCTAAAAATAAATTAGTCAGTCGCGATGAAGAAACTTCTTCATGGCGGCTTTCGATTACCCAAAAAATGAAGGAGTGGCTTTTGTGGAGCAAGAAGAATTAATTGCGATTAGACGGCAACTACATCAAATACCTGAAATCGGTTTAGAAGAAAAGGAAACACAAGCCTTTTTACTTAATGAAATTGATAAAATGAAGCAACCTTATCTGCAAGTTCGAACATGGCAAACGGGGATTTTAGTCTTCATAGAAGGCAAAAATCCTCAGAAAACCATCGGCTGGCGTGCTGATATTGATGGTTTGCCTATTCAAGAGGAAGTGGTTTCTGCTTTTCAATCAAAACGACCAGGGTTTATGCATGCCTGTGGGCACGATTTTCACATGACAATCGGTTTAGGGGTTTTGAAAGAATTAAGTCAACAGCAACCAGACAATAACTTTTTATTTTTATTTCAACCTGCTGAAGAAAATGAAGCAGGGGGGATGTTGATGTATGAAGACCATGCGTTTGGTGAGTGGTTACCTGATGAATTTTATGCGCTTCATGTTAATCCTGATTTGCCAGTCGGAACTATTAGTACCAGAGTAGGGACATTGTTTGCTGCCACTTGTGAAGTGAACATTACCTTAAAAGGAAAAGGTGGACATGCGGCTTTTCCGCATCAAGCAAATGATATGGTCTTGGCGGCCACCAATTTAATTCAGCAAGCGCAAACGATCGTTAGTCGAAATGTTGATCCTGTGGTTGGGGCAGTCGTTACCTTTGGAACTTTTCATGCAGGGACTGCCTGCAATGTGATTGCCGAAGAAGCAACTTTATCTGGTACAATTCGCACATTGACAGCAGAAACGAATGAACAAACGCAGCGAAGAATTCGCGAAATTAGTGAAGGTATTGCGCAATCTTTTCAATGTGAAGTAACTGCTCATCTTGATCAGAAAGGGTATTTACCTGTAGTGAATGAACCAGCATGTACCACGAATTTTATTGAATACATGAGCAAACAAGCAACAGTTCAATTTCAACAAGCACCGGTTGCAATGACAGGTGAAGATTTTGGCTATCTATTGTCTAAAGTCCCAGGCACGATGTTTTGGTTAGGCGTGGCAAGTCCTTATAGCCTTCATTCTGCCAAGTTTGAACCGAACGAAGAGGCGTTATTGTTTGGAGTGGAGGCAGTTAGTGGGTTTTTAAAATCATTGGACAATTAGAAAAACAGCCACCAGATAACTAATAAGTATCTGGTGGCTGTTTTTTATTTTGCAATAATGGGCGTATTGGGAATCGTAAAGCCGGCCTCTGTTAATGCTTTGATATATTGAGCTAGAAATTCTTCTTTGACCGCAAATTGTTTGCCGTTTAGTACATACATGGTCGTTCGTACCGCAAAGTTGCCATTGCCTAAATCAACCATACCAAAAATATCTGGCCCAGTTTGAATACTTTCGATATACTTTTCTTTTAACGTTTCATTGACTTCTGTAATCACTTCACAAATTTTTTCATAACCTTCTTCAGGATTGATGCGGACATCAATTAACACTTGCATATTGGCACGAGACAGGTTACTGATTGTGGTGATGTTTCGGTTTGGAATAAAATGAACAGTTCCATCAACCGCTTTAATTTGAGTGGTTCGTAATCCGACAGAAGTAACAGTTCCTTCAATATTTAACGCCAATAAGCGAATATAATCGCCTACATCCATTTGTTGTTCTAAAATAATGAAAAATCCGGTAATTAAGTCATTCATGAATCCTTGAGCCCCTAAACCAATGGCAACACCGGCAATTCCCGCTCCGGCTAATAATGAGCCAACAGGCACACCGACAATGGTCAAAAGAGAATAGATGAAGAAAAAGAACAGCGTATATTGAAATGCATTAATAATTAAAGTGTGTAACGTTTTTAAACGGCTTTCACTAAAATGTTGCTTTTTACTATAATTTGCATAGGTGCGATCAATTAAATATTTCCCGATTCGCTGAATAATAAAAAATAGAAAAATTAAAAATAAAATTGATAAACTTTTTTCAATTAAGGTAGCGACAATGGCATCCCAATTAATATTGTTCCAAAAGCGTTGTAGCGCGCTCACTTTTTTTACGGTCGCTTCTGCTAAATCAGGAGCAGAAGAATCGACTGTTTCAGTACTGGCTAAACCAAGTATCAACATAAAAATCCAACTTTCTCTAAAATTTCTTCTTTTAGTATACTAAATCTCTCGGCGAAAGGGGAAGAAAATAGAAAGTTTTTTTAAAGACTTAACATGTTTTTTTAGGAATGTTATAATTTTGTAAATAAATAATATATTTTATAATTTTGTTAAAGGTTGTGAGTGCTGCGTGAAAGTTTCAATTGAATGGGCAAAAAATGATTTACTTTCTAAATTACCTGTAACAATTTTTATTGATGAACGATGTGTCACTCGCTTGACGGCTGACAAGCGACGAACATTCATCTTCCATAATCCAGTCGCTTTACGATTAGGGAGTCGTTTTTTTAGTAGTCAGATAATCGAAATTGCGGAATCATGTACATTGAAAGTTTCCTTTAATTGGTCCTGTGTTTATCTCTTTTGTATCTGGTTACTTGCAGTTAAACTGTGGATTGGAAGCGTTAGCGGTCGAACAATTGTAGTTGTGGCACTAATCGGAGTGCTGACTTATTGGCGTCGTTATTTATTAAAAATAAAGAAAATGACCTGACAAGTCGTGATTGTTTCGTGAAAGAAGAATGCGTAGTATACTAAAAGTAATGAAAATGAAGGGACTGAAGAAACACATGACTTTGGATAAAACAAAAAAATTAGCAAACGGCAATGAAATGCCACGCCTAGGTTTAGGCGTTTGGCGTGTAGAAGATGGCTCAGAAGCAACAAATTCAGTAAAATGGGCTTTAGAAGCGGGTTATCGCTTGATTGATACGGCAGCCGTTTATAAAAACGAAGTAGGGGTGGGCGAAGGCATTCGTCAATCGGGTATTCCCCGCGAAGAAATTTTCGTGACGACGAAATTATGGAATGAAGATCAAGGCTATGAAAATGCGATTAAAGCGTTTGATAAAAGCTTAGAAAAATTAGGGTTAGACTATGTTGATTTATATTTAATTCACTGGCCTGTTGCTGGTAAATATAAAGAATCATGGAAAGCATTAGAAGAAATTTACGCAAGTGGTCGTGCCAAAGCAATTGGCGTTTCCAATTTTCATCAACATCATTTGGAAGATTTATTAACAGAAGCAAATGTTGTGCCAATGGTGGATCAAATTGAATTACATCCTACGTTAACACAAGAACCGCTACGAAAATATTTAGCCGAAAATAAGATTGCCGTGGAGGCTTGGTCTCCTCTAGGACAAGGTAATTTATTATCTGAACCAGTACTAGTGAAAATTGGTGAAAAATATGGTAAATCAGCGGCCCAAGTGATTATTCGTTGGCACTTACAAAATGATATTATCGTGATTCCTAAATCTGTTCACGAAAAAAGAATTCAGGAAAATTTTGCTGTCTTTGATTTTGAATTAACACCAGAAGAAATAACCGCAATTAATCAGTTAAATAAGGATCATCGTTTTGGTGCAGATCCAGATAATTTTGATTTTTAAGTATGATAGCAAGTAAAAACGGAGGGGCGAAAGACGTCCCTCCGTTTTTACTATAATTTTTGAACAAAGTAGTTAAAGAGTGCTTGGGATTTGGCATCACGTGCGTACATTAGTTCAGGATGCCATTGAACAGCTAATAAAGGCTGCTGTTCATTTGTTGATTCCACTGCTTCTGCAAGGCCATCAGAGGACCAAGCAGTAACGCGTAAATCTTTTCCTAAAGTATGTAGTGCTTGGTGATGGTACGAGTTGACTTGACCAGTTGTACCATATATGTTTGATAATTGACTGTCTGGTTCAACATCAATACGATGCGTCGCAAAGATTGGTTGAGTGGGTTGTTGTCCGTGCTTAACTGACCATTGAGGATACATCGATAAATCTTGATATAATGTGCCACCTAAAGCAACATTGACTAATTGCATTCCACGGCAAACCGCAAAAATAGGTTTGTTTTGTTTTAAGGCTTCTTCAATTAGGGCTAATTCAAACTCGTCACGATCACGATTCGTTTCTTCTAATTTTATATGGGGTTCTTGTCCGTAAAATTCAGGGGCAACATCTTGACCGCCTGCTAAAAGTAGTTTATCAATTTGTTGTATATACGTAGCGGCTAATTCTTTGGGGCCAATTGGCAAAACGAGAGGAACGCCACCTGCGGCCTGAACAGCGCTAACAAAACCTTGTGGGGTGTAAGTCACTTGGTTACCGTGAAACACTTCAGCTGCCTGCAAAAGTTGATTGCCAGCGATTCCAATAATTTTTTTTGTCATAATAACATCACATCCTCAATAAATTCATACGTTCTATTGTAGCACTTTTTTTGAAAAAAGTGTTTGAGAAGAAGTCGAGACAAGTTTTGTCTCGGACAGCTCTCAAACACAAAAAGCTCAGTAAGTGAACAAGTGAAACTTTTTAACGTTCACGAATGACTTCGATTTTATAACCATCTGGGTCGACAACAAAGTAATAAGATGGTGCAGTTCCAGGTAAGCCTTTTAAGTCAGTAACAGTTAAGCCAGCCGCTTGATGTTTTTCGTGTAATCCTTCTAAATCATCTGTACTGATGGCGATATGACCA
This sequence comes from Enterococcus sp. DIV0682, assembly GCF_051712685.1. Lineage (NCBI taxonomy): Bacteria > Bacillati > Bacillota > Bacilli > Lactobacillales > Enterococcaceae > Enterococcus > Enterococcus sp. DIV0682. The sequence goes on along the minus strand of NZ_JBIOPK010000001.1, from coordinate 1,827,734 downwards.
TAACCGTTTCCTAAATCGTATGCTTCATGATCATAATTATAAGTTAGTTCTAGTTCGTAGTCGTCTCCTGGTAAAGTTAGATAAACCAAAGTAAATTTATTTTCTGGAAAATCACGACGGCGACTTTCTTCAAAATTGAAGGCTTTTTGATAGAAATCTAATGATGCCTCTAAATCTTTTACACGCACACATGTATGAGCCATTTTCATAGTTAAAAACTCCCTTTCAAACTTAATTATATTTCCAACGTTAATAGTAGCATAGATAAACGTGAAATGTAGAGAAAAACGCTTGGTTTCTGACTTGTTCTAAAGGAATTTCTCAGGTAAAATAGATGAAAAGAGAAGAGGTGCGCCAATGAAAACGCCAACGTTTGGAAAAAGAGAAGAGACATTGACCTATCAAACAAGATATGCTGCATACATTATTGTTTCAAAGCCAGAAAATAACACAATGGTTCTGGTACAAGCGCCAAATGGAGCTTATTTTTTACCAGGAGGCGAAATTGAAGGCACCGAAACGAAAGAAGAAGCGATCCATCGAGAAGTGCTAGAAGAATTAGGAATTAGTGTAGAAATTGGCCGTTATTTAGGGGAAGCCGATGAATATTTTTATTCGAATCATCGCCAAACGGCCTATTATAATCCTGGATATTTTTATGTAGCGAATACTTGGCGGCAACTTAGCGAACCCTTAGAAAGGACCAATACTTTACACTGGGTTGCACCAGAAGAAGCAGTCCGTTTATTAAAAAGAGGAAGCCACCGCTGGGCCGTTGAAAAATGGCTAGCGGCAGCATCATAAAATAACGAATAACCCTCAATCTATGTTGATTAGATTGAGGGTTATTGTTATTGAAAAGAATGTTTAAATTAAAACCATTTTTTCAATAATTTGAGCGACACCATCTTCGTCATTACTAGTGGTATGCACATCGGCAATTGTTTTAACATTTTCTGTCGCATTGCCCATCGCAACACCAATCCCAGCGTAATCAATCATGGATAAGTCATTTTCATTGTCACCAATGGCCATCACTTCGTCTTTATTTAAGCCTAAATGGTCTGCCAATTTTGCTAGAGCATTGCCTTTGCTAGCATTTTTATTCATGATTTCATAGTAAAAAGGCGTACTTTTAACAGTCGTATATTTTTCGGTAAAATGTAATGGTAATTTTGCAATGGCAGGATCTAAAACTTCCGGCTCATCAATCATCATCATTTTAATAATGTTCATCTCTGGTGTCATTTCATCCACCGTACGATATTTCAAAGGCATGTTCACTAAAGATGCTTCGTGAATCGTATATTTACCAATATTGCGATTGGCAGTGTAAATAGCGGAATCATCAATTGTATGCAAGTGAGCGCCGACTTTACGAGAATACATTTCAATTTCTAAAAAATCCTCATAACTCAAGGTATAGCGTGAAATAATCGTATTATCTTTGGTTGCTTGGACAAGCGAACCGTTGTAGGTAATCACGAAATCATTTTCACCATATAAGGCTAATTCATCCAATTGTTCTTTCACGCCTGGCAAAGGACGGCCTGTACATAAAACAATACGAACGCCTTGCTCATTTGCTTTTTGGAGCGCTTCTTTGACCCGTGGGGTAATCTTGTGTTGTGAATTTAGCAATGTTCCGTCGATATCAATAGCAACTAACTTAATTGACATAGAATCCTCCTAGAAAACCTATTTTTTTAAAACTAACGCACCATTATGAATGTAACTTGAAAACTCACGATACGTCTCATCAAATAAATCGTAATGTTTTTTATTTCCTTGGTCAAGCATTTCTTTAGGGAAATAGAAACGTTCATCTCCTTGACTCTGACCAGCAAGTGCTGCAACTAGGGGACTGACCGTTGCCAATTCCACTAATGAGCCATCTTTTTGCATTAATTCAATTTGTGTACGATGACGGTCTTTATTTGGACGATAAAAATCGTAAGGTAAATCATAGCTTGAATTAATGGCAGTATAATATTTAGGGTTGAAACCAACTTTTTCAATCAATTCCCTTAAATAAGCAATCGTTGCTGCGCTCTCTTTTTCGTTCGTAAAGGTGGCTGACTTCAGAGGCTTACGCATAAGGAAACGTTTGGCTAAATCACCTAGAATTGAATCAGGCACATCCATCCATTGTGTAAAGTACGTAGAGAGGACGCCATCATCCAATTTTAAATATTCTTGTAAGGTGAAGTCCCCTTTAAAGAATGGTACAAGCAGAGAGGCTTGTAAATCATAGTCAAATTCAGGGTTTTCAAATAATTCTTTCGCCCGATGCAATAAATGATCAAGAATCACTTCCATCCCACGAGAAACAGGGTGGAAATAGACTTGGACATACATTTGGTAACGACTAACGATATAGTCTTCCACCGCATGCATCCCATTCATAGCAAAGGCAATGCCTCCTTTGTAGGGTCGAATCACACGTAAAATTCTAGTTAAATCGAAGGTTCCGTATTCAGTCCCTGTAAAGTAAGCATCACGTAACAGATAGTCCATACGATCGGCATCAATTTGACTAGAAATCATTTGCACCACTTGAGGATTTGGGTATTGTTTAGTAATAACGCTGGCGACTTTTTCAGGAAAATCTGCCGAAACACGGTTTAAAATTTGATAGACTTCCGTTTCTGGTGAGGTGATGATTTGGACCGTGATTGCTTCATGGTTTGTATCAAAAATATGCTCGAATGTATGTGAATAAGGACCATGACCGACATCATGTAATAAAGCTGCGCAAAGCGTAATCAGGCGCTCGTCGTCATTCCAGCCGTTTTCACCTAATCGTTCCACAGAGTAGTTACGTTGGAAAATCTCACAAATCCGACGTGTAATTTCGTAAACACCCAAAGAATGGGAAAAACGACTATGTTCGGCACCGTGAAACGTAAAAGAAGAAGTACCTAGTTGCTTAATGCGACGTAATCGTTGCACTTCAGCAGAATTAATAAGGTCTAAAATCACTTGATGTTGGACATGAATATAATTATGGACGGGATCACGAAAAACTTTTTCGATTGGTAATCGTTGCTCTTTGTACGGAATCGTCATACGATCTCTCCTTTAATTAAGGCGTTTCGTTGCGCCATTTTTTCCAGCTGGACAGTTAAATTTGTTTGGAACCATTCTGAGGTTATAATTGGTTCGGTTAAGTTTGGATCAATAGATTTTTCAAATTGTTGAGGTAATGCTTCGATTAAACGGGTTTTTACGGCGTCTATTGTTAATGGAGTCTCAATCAGGGTTTCTAAATTTGCCATCACTGCTGGATCAACGGGTGGATAGCCGTTTTCACCAAATTGTTCTTGTAACCCAGCAAGGTAAAAGTCTCGAACCACTTCTCCACGAGCAAGTTGATTGCCGTTAACGCTGATGTAAATCATGACAGAAATACCGTCTTTGACGCGTCGTTGGGCAATCCCAGCAAACTTTTGACCGTCAATACTTAAATCATAAGTACCAGGACAATAGGATGTAGTAATTTCAAAGGCGTCAATCTCTTTCTCTGGAAAACTCTGACGGAGCCAAGCCCACATTAATTCATAAGCCGCATCGATACTTAATTTGTGTTCAGAATTATTTGGTAAAATAAGTGAAACATTTAAAATACCCGAATCGGCAATCACCCCTAAACCGCCGGCATTGCGAACGACTACAGAATAATCGTTTTCTTGCAGAGAAGTGATGCCTTCTTTTAGATGTGGTACACGGGTATCTTTCATGCCAAGAATCATTGCTTGATCCAATTGCCAGAAATGAATGATTGGTTGGTGCTGCATTCCTGAAAAAGTAGTTAAAACATCGGTCAAGGCAAAAGGTAAAAAATAGTCACTGTTTGTTAAACAACCTGAATCAAGGAGCATAAATGATTCGGTGTGAAGGGGAAAAGTTGTGCTCATAAAAAACGTCCTGTCTATTTATAATTACGTCATTTAATACGTTTATTTTCTTACTCTCTCTTATATTATATACAAAAAACGCAAAAAAGCATGTTATATAAACGAATTCTGAAGGAATTCTCTAAAATAGTAAACGGTTTTCTTATTAAATAGATGAAACAAATGCTTGCAACCCGTGAAAAGAGCTTATACAATAAGAAAAGGTACATAAGCAAGGGAAAATTGACTTTAGTTGACAAATACATTGAAAAAGTCAACAATAAGAAAGTTATATTTTGGAAAAGGAGTGACCATTATGGATTTATCAACAGGCGTTCCTGTATCGATTCAACTAAAAACGATTGTCCAACAAGGCAACGAACAAAAAGATTTTTTCTTTGACTTAGAAGGTCAATTAGTAAAAATGGGTGATACATTATACATTCGTTACAAAGAAGAATTATTAGAGGATACAGAACCAACCCCCGTAACCATTAAAATTGAACCAGACGGGCATGTTCAGCTGATTCGTGCCGGCGAATTACGGATGCGTTTAAGATTTGGCTATCAGGAAAAATTAGATACAAGTTATCGAACCCCTTATGGCTTGCTACAGATTAGTACGTTTACACATAATTTGCGTGTTAGTTTAAAAGATCAACCAATGTCTGGTAAGATTTTAGTTGATTATGATTTATACTCTCAAACAGAGCGAATCGGAGAATATCATTTAGAATTAGAATTTACTGCATAAATATTGCAGAATAGAATTGATTTTTTTTCAATGTTTTTGTATGATAAGGAGTAGACTGTGAAAGGACGTGTACCTCTTGGAAATTAATGTATTTGAAGGGTTAAATAAAAAAGAATTATCCATGATTGAAGTAGCACACGCTATTTTAGAACAACATGCAGATGTAATGGATTTTTCTGATTTAGTTAACCAAATCCAAAATTATCTTGGCAAGTCTGATAGTGAAATTCGTGACCAATTAGCACAATTTTATACAGATTTAAACATCGACGGTAGCTTTATCTCATTGGGAGACAATCGTTGGGGCTTACGTTCATGGTATCCAATCGATTCAATCGATGAAGAAGTTACACATGGCTTGGAAGAAGACGAAGAAGATGCACCACGTCGTAGAAAACGTAAAAAAGTAAATGCCTTCATCACTAATCCAAACGATGAAGATGTAATTGACTATAACGATGACGATCCAGAAGATGCTGAATTAACAAATGATGATGAAGAAGACATCTTGTACGATGATGAAGAAGATGAAGATGAAGAAATCAAAGCATACAACTCTGACTTACAAGAGATTGGTGCAGATTCAGACGATGATGAAGAAGACATTCCGCAAATCGAAGAAGATTTAACGATCATTGATGACGATGATGTTGAAGATGAAGACGATTTTGATGACGAATATTCTGAAGAGTAAGAAACCAAAAAGCTTGATTCCTAAGAAGGAGTCAAGCTTTTTAGTTGAATGCTTAAGAAAAATGAGAAAATAGAAAAAATTATTTTCTTGAATAGAAGTACTTGACCTGATGTCCGTTTGCTTGTATTATACTACTTGGGCACCTTTAAGAAGGTCAGAAGTTTGAACGAACTTACAAGCTCCCTATTCGTAATGGATAGGGAGCTTTTCTATTTTTGTTTCTTTTTTATTTGGAGAAACGTAAGAGTCTCAAAGTTGTTTTACTTCTCTCTACAAAATATTATCAAAGAAAGGGTTTTTAACTATTATGACAAAATACATCTTTGTTACAGGTGGCGTGGTTTCTTCTATCGGAAAAGGGATTGTCGCAGCATCTTTAGGACGATTATTAAAAAATCGTGGATTAAAAGTAACGATTCAAAAATTCGATCCATATATTAATGTGGATCCGGGGACAATGAGTCCTTACCAACATGGAGAGGTTTTTGTCACAGATGATGGTGCCGAAACAGATTTGGACTTAGGTCACTATGAACGTTTTATTGATATTAACTTAAATAAATACTCAAACGTAACCACTGGAAAAATTTATTCAGAAGTCTTACGTAAAGAACGTAAAGGGGAATACTTAGGTGCAACAGTGCAAGTTATTCCACACATTACCAATGAAATCAAAGAAAAAATCATGCGTGCAGCGAAAATGACGGATGCCGATGTGATTATCACAGAAGTAGGTGGTACTGTCGGCGACATCGAATCATTACCTTTCCTAGAAGCGTTGCGTCAAATGAAAGCTGATATGGGTAGTGACAACGTAATGTACATCCATACAACCTTGATTCCTTACTTAAAAGCGGCTGGCGAAATGAAAACTAAACCAACACAACATAGTGTCAAAGAATTAAGAAGTTTAGGGATTCAACCAAATATTTTAGTGGTCCGTACGGAATTACCTGTTTCTCAAAACACTAAAAACAAATTAGCACAATTCTGTGATGTTAATCCAGAAGCGGTAATTGAATCTCGTGATGTTGAAACGTTATACTCCATTCCATTAGCACTTCAAGCACAAAACATGGATCAAATTGTTTGTGATCATTTAAAATTGGATGCACCGGCTGCCGACATGACTGAGTGGCGTGCATTAGAAGAAAAAGTTCTTAACTTGAAAAAGAAAACAAAAATTGCGCTGGTTGGTAAATATGTTGAATTACCAGATGCCTATATTTCTGTTGTAGAAGCATTAAAACATGCTGGGTTTGATTTTGATTCAGATATCGAAATTGATTGGGTTGATTCACAAGAATTAACTGCTGAAAATGTCGCTGAAAGAATTGGTTCAGCAGATGGTATTTTGGTTCCTGGTGGTTTTGGTGATCGTGGAATTGAAGGAAAAATTGAAGCGATTCGTTTTGCTCGCGAAAATGACGTACCATTCCTTGGCATTTGCTTAGGTATGCAAATGGCCTGTGTAGAATTTGGTCGTAACGTTGTGGGCTTAGAAGATGCTGGTTCTGCAGAAACTAACCCTGACGTGACAAATAACATTATTGATTTAATGGCAGATCAAGAAAACATCGAGAATTTAGGTGGCACACTACGTTTAGGTTTATATCCATGTAAATTGAAAAAAGGAACGAAAACTGCGGCAGCATACGGAAATGAAGATGTTGTCCAAGAACGTCACCGTCATCGTTATGAATTTAACAACAAATATCGTCAATTATTTGAAGAAAATGGCTTAGTTTTCTCTGGAGTTTCACCAGATAATCGTTTAGTTGAGATTGTTGAAATTCCTGAAAAACAATTCTTTGTGGCTTGTCAATTCCACCCAGAATTAATTTCTCGTCCAAATCGCCCACAACGCTTAATCAAAGGATTTGTTGGTGCAGCTTTGGCAAATAAAGAAAGTAAATAAGCAAAAATGGACGAAGTGATTCAGTTCACTTCGTCCATTTTTAATCTAAAAAAGTACGGGGCTCATCATGAGCCCCGTACTTTTTATGCTGCTTTATTTTCATCTGGTTTAGAACTACTTTCAGGTGGTTGCGGCGGTTCTTGTGAACTAGAACTTGATGGTTCAGGTGGTTGTTCCGATGTTGCCGGTTGCTCTGCTGAGGAAGAGCTTGCCGGTTGTTCGGTTGATGGTGGCGCTTCAGAGGAAGAAGGCGCACTTTCTGAACTAGAACTTGATGAACTTTCCGCTTCTTTTGTGGAAGAGGATTCCACCGTACTGCTAGATTCCGGCTGTGGTGCTGAAGAGGTAGTACTTGGTAAAACTTGTACATTTGGTACCTCATAGGCATCTTTCACGTATAATTCATTACCTACCCGCACAACACTGTCTGGCTGCACCCAGTCATCGTTTGAAACATTTTGAGACAAGTAACTCATTATTTCACGATAAACATCCGAGGCAATTCCATAGTATTCTTGATAGATTGGTGTATTTCGATCATTGTATCCAGTCCAAACAGAAACGGCATAGTGTGTTGTATAACCAACAAAGGTACTATCCGGGGCAATTCCTTTTTCTGTTGTGCCCATTCGCGCTAAATCTTCATCAGTATAGTTAGAAGTCCCTGTTTTGGCCGCTTGGATTAAGCCTGGAATGGCGCCGTTAAATCCTGTTCCGCCATTTAAAACATCTTTTAACATATCCGTCATCATATAGGCGGTAGAGTCTTTCATCGCACGTTTACCATCAGGTTGATAATCAACGCTAGTTCCATCATTGAAAACGACTTTGTTTACGTAATACGGTTTGTTGTAAATCCCGTTATTGGCGAAAGCCGCATAAGCTGCTGCTAATTTCAATGAGGAAATCCCGTATTTATCGCCATCTACATCGCTTGTGTTACTTGAAATGGCATTCGACGCTTCTAAGTTTTTATAGTCAATTCCTAGCCCTTTAATGAAAGGCATGATGTTTTCTTTACCAACTTCATCAAACGTCTGGACCGCGGTGGTGTTACGAGAACCCATAATCGCACGGCGCATAGTAATGACGCCTTGATATGTTAAATCAGAGTTGAAGACATCAATGTCGGTACCAGGATATTTCGTTGGTTTATCCACCATGAGGCGACCTGTCGAATAATTTAAATTCTCAATTGCGGGACCATAATCCATGATTGGTTTCACGGTTGAACCAACATCACGTTGGGTGTTAACAGCTAAATTGTTTCCTAATTGCACATCATCAGGAATGTGACGACCACCAATTTGTGCTCGGACCTGTCCAGATGCAACATCAATAACGGTTGAAGCTACTTGCATTTTATCATCTGGAAACGCAACGTATTGATCACTGTTGACAATATCGTAAAGTTGTTTTTGGGCATTCATATCTAAGTTTGTGTAGATATCTAGTCCGTCTGTGTAAACATTTTTACCAGTTTTTGCTTTCACTTCATTGATTACTTCTTTGACATAATTATCTACGACTTTTCGATTGTCATCACTGGCTTTTAATGGCACTAAGCCTTCATCGATTGGGGTAGCTTTAGCTTTTTCGTACTCTGCTTTCGAGATTTTTTTATTGTCGTACATTGTGTAAAGTACAACATCCCGACGTTCTTTAGCAGTATCTGGTTTTGTATAGGGATCGTATGAGTTTGGCGCTTGCGGCATTCCTGCCAGTAGGGCCGTTTGTGGTAAATCAAGTTCAGATAAATGTTTACCATAATAATTTTCAGCCGCTGTTTCCATTCCATAAAAACCATTCGCCATGTAGACTTTGTTAATGTAGTAAGTTAAAATTTCTTCTTTTGATTTTTCACGTTCTAAACGAACAGCCATCCATGCTTCTTGTGCTTTCCGTTTCAAGGTTTGGTCAGATTCTTTTGTAGAGAAGTAGGACAATTTAATTAATTGTTGGGTTAAGGTACTTCCGCCTTGTAATCCACCATTTTTGACATTTGAAAGGGCAGAACCGATAATCCGAATCGGATCCACACCAATGTGTTTATAGAAACGACGGTCTTCGACAGAAACAATGGCATCTTTTAATAATTGAGGCACATCATTTGGTTGAATTAATTCACGCTTTTCTGCGCCTAAATCCTCAAAAATTTCATTATTAATATCGTAAAGCTTCGATGAAACTGTCGCATTCAGTTTGTCATCTTCTAATTTTGGGGCTTGTCGTGCATAGAACCAAAAAAGACCAACGCCTGCTAAAAAAGCGACCATCCCAGCGATAAGTAAGCCAAGAAAGATTTTTAAAACAAGCCGTTTTTTCTTTTTCGGCGGTTGTGTCTTTTTCTTGTAACTTGACTTCGATGAGGTGTTGGATGCATGTCTAGCAGCTCGCGAGCCTGAATTTGCGGTTGGCATAAATAGCAACTCCTTTGTTATACTTTCAAAACTTTATGAATCTAGTGTGTCTGAATATATTGTTCCACTGCGTCGAGATAAGGGATTCGCGGTGCGATTCCAAAAGATAATTCAATTCCTTCTTTCTCGATGAGTGCAAGCGGCATAGATTTTTTTCCAGTAACTGCTTGGTTTTTCCAATGCGTTATTAGATTTTCACCACTAAAAAAGAAGCAGCGTTTTAAGCTTGAAAACCATAATAGCACAAAACAAATCCCTTGTTGTGCTATACATTGTTCCATATGATCAATTTGATGTTGATGAAAATTTTTAAAGGGAAAGGACGTGGTATTTTTCGTTTCTTTCGCTTCAAAATCTATGTAACGGCCTTGATATACACCGTTATAATCAGTCGTTGAAGCTTGTCTAAAGTAGGCCTCCTTAATAACAGCCGCACTTCGTTTGGGATAATCTACTTTAACAATTTGAACAGGAGTGGGTTTCTTATGAACGACTGCTTGCTTATTCAATAGATAATATTGATTGCTTTGATTGATCGCTTCTTCGAAATCCATCCCACGATTACCAAATTCAACGGGGCGTTTCTTTTTTACTTGTTTTTTTGGTGATTGTGCTTCATGATGATTATAAGGTATTCCGTTAGGATAATGGAACGTCACGTTTATCACACTCCTAGCCTGTATTATACCAAAAAAAAGACCTGAAAGAAAAGGGATGACTTATGGAAATGATAAAAACCCTCTATGTCACCGGTTATCGCAGCTTTGAATTGGGGATATTTCAAGGAAAAGACCCGAAAATCACAGTTATTAAAAATGTCTTAAAAAAAGAGTTAGCCAGTTATATTGAAGCGGGAGTAGAATGGATTTTGATTTCTGGCAATTTAGGTGTTGAACTTTGGACAGCTGAAGTAGTTGGGGAATTAAAAACGGAATATCCAGAAGTCCAGCTAGGTTTGCTTTATCCATTTAAAGACTTTGGCAATAATTGGAATGAACAAAATCGAGAACTGTTAACGAAAGCGGAAAGTTTGGCTGATTATATCAACTCAGTAAGTCACCAGCCCTATCAATCGCCAGCACAATTAAAAATGCATACAAAATTTCTTTTAGAACATTCTGGGGGCAGCTTACTTATTTATGACAAAGAGTACCCTGGCAAAACGGAGTATTTTTTAAAGGATGCACAACATTTTTCGGAACGAGAACCCTATGATATTCGCTTAATTACAATGGATGATTTACAAAACTCGGTGATTGATTAGAGAATCTGTTTGATTTTCTAGCTATTTTTCGTTACAATAGTATTTGTGGAACTATGAAATTTTCTATCGTAAATAAACAAATGAGGTGTAAACATGGCAAATTTAGTATATAGTCCTAAAGACATTTTACAAAAAGAATTTAAAACGAAAATGATGAACGGGTATGACCCGATTGAAGTAGACGAATTTTTAGACAATGTTATTAAAGACTACGAAGCTTATAATAAAGAATTATTAAGCTTGCAAGAAGAAAACAGCCGCTTAATGGCAAAATTAGACCAATTATCAAAAGCCCAACCAACGCCTCGTGTTGCTCAAGAAGTACCAAAAAGTGCAGCAGTGACCAACTTTGATATTTTAAAACGTTTATCAAACTTAGAGCGTGAAGTTTTTGGTAAAAAGTTAGATGAAACACCTTCAACACCTGTAACGCCTTCCGCACCGTCAATGACTGCAGAACCAGCGAACCATGATGTTGATAATGCACAAACACGTCAATTTTAACAAGACAATTTAAGTCAAGTTTTCACGAGGAACAGAAAGCATTTGTTAGAATAGCGGACACTTGTTTTAGTGTATAAATTTTTGCTGTTCGTTTAAACAGATTTGTAATTTTCGGGTGATCGCGGTTTGCTTTTGCAAGCTGAGGAAAGTCCATGCTCGCACAAGCTGAGATGCTTGTAGTGTTCGTGCTTAGCGAAATCATAAGCTAAGGTACTCTTTTAGAGTAACGGCAGGAAAAATGACTAAGGTTTCGACTATGTCAAAGTATCCTTGAAAGTGCCACAGTGACGAAGCGATGTGGGAAACTCCATCGGTGGAACGCGGTAAACCCCTCGAGCGAGCAACCCAAACAATGGTAGGGGCGCTCTTCTAAAGGAAATGAACGAGTAGAAGAGGCAGAGTTTACTCTGCAGATAGATGATGACCGTCACCAATTTTTCCTGAAGAATTGGTGATACAGAACATGGCTTATAGAAAATTACAAGTAATTCAGGAAGACCTTCCAACGTAGTTGTGAAGGCTTTTTTTACGAAAAGAATAAAAAAATGTTAAAATAAAGAAACTGAGATAAAAGTAGTAAGCTGTCTGTTCTAAAGAGGCCGGGACAGGACCGTTTAGTTCAGAGAAAGCGGACAATTACAAAAAACAAGCGGAGCAGTAGTCGGCAGGACTGTTAGCTCCAGACAATAAAAAAGAGTCAAGAAGGAGTTTTTATGACGAAAGAAAAAACATTCAAACTTGTTGCAACGGCTGCTAGTGGCTTAGAAGCATTAGTTGGAAAAGAATTGCGTGATTTAGGGATTCCCTGTGAAGTAGAAAATGGTCGGGCCGTCTTTGAAGGCACAGTTGAAACAATTGCTACTGCCAATTTATGGCTACGAACAGCAGATCGGATTAAAATCGTCGTTGGCGAATTTAACGCCTATAGTTTTGATGAATTATTTGAAAAAGTTAAAGCACTTCCTTGGGAAGATTATTTGCCTTTAGATGCAGAATTTCCAGTTGCAGGTAAATCAATTAAGTCAAAATTGTATAGTGTTCCTGATTGCCAAGCCATCACCAAAAAAGCCATTGTTAACCGTTTAAGAGAAGTTTACCATCGTCCAGCGACGGTGCCTTTAACCGAAACAGGAGCTTTGTTTAAATTAGAAGTGGCTCTGCTAAAAGATAAAGTGACGTTGACGTTGGACACGACTGGACCAAGTTTATTTAAACGAGGCTATCGCATTGAAAAGGGGGGCGCACCTCTTAAGGAAAACATGGCAGCTGCTTTAGTGATGTTGACCAATTGGCGCAAAGATCGTCCTTTTTATGATCCAGTTTGTGGTTCTGGAACAATTTGTATTGAAGCAGCATTAATTGGCCATAACATTGCCCCTGGCTTTAATCGTAGTTTCGCTTGTGAAACATGGGATTGGGTTGATCCAGCAATTTTTGAAAAAGTACGTAACGAAGCCGAGGCAAAGGCAGACTACGATGTTGAGTTAGATATCTGTGGTTCAGATGTTGATGGGCGAATGATTGAAGTCGCACGAGCGAATGCTGAGGAAGTTGGTTTAGGTGATTCAATTACCTTTAAACAATTGGCCTTAAAAGATTTTACAACCGAGAAGGAATATGGTGTAATGGTAGCTAACCCGCCTTATGGTGAGCGTTTAGGAGAAGAGGAAAGTGTTCGTCGTTTGTATAAAGAAATGGGCCATGTTTTCCGTCCGTTAACTACTTGGAGCAAGTATATACTGACGAGTGATCTTGCTTTTGAAGAATATTATGGTGCCAAAGCTACTAAAAAACGGAAGCTTTACAATGGAGCCTTACGAACAGATTTATTCCAATACTGGGGAACACGTCCACCAAGAAAACCACGGGAAGACTAAGAAAGCTGGTGTAAAAAAATGAAGGAAGCTGTATTTTTACAAGAAGTGAAAGAAATTCAATTACTAAAAAATGCCTTGACATTATTAGACTGGGATTCATCAACTGGGATGCCAGAAAAAAGTAGTCCTTTTCGAGGAGAAGTAGAAGGGTATTTAACCGGATTATATTTTGAACGAAGTATTGGCCCAGTTATTCAAGAAGCATTGGCCTATTTTGAGACACGCCCTGAAGAATTATCTGAATTAGGGAAACTGGTTTTTGAAAAAGTAAAAGAAGAATATGCTTTGAATAAAAATGTTCCAGCTGAACGTATGCAAGAATATGTTAAAGTATTAAACCAAGCACATACAGATTGGCTAAAAGCACGCGCTGCACAAGATTTCGGCTTGTTAGAAGAAACCTTAACGAAGGTCGTTGCGTTCCAAAAAGAGTTCATTCCTTATTGGCAAAAAGAAGAAAAAACTCCGTATGATGTGTTATTAAATCAATTTGAACCAGGGATGACGGTTGAGAAACTAGACCAAGTATTCGACCAAGTAAAACAAGGGATTCAAGAGATTCGGACCGTTTTAGCAGAAAAAGGTACGCCGCCTAGAACTGACTTTTTATCTAGAAAAATGACCAAAGAACAACAACGCCGTTTTGTGATTGGTGTGGTTGAGCAATTAGGCTATGATTTTTCAAAAGGCCGATTAGATGATACAGTTCATCCATTTATGACAGCTCTAAATCGAAATGATGCGCGGATTACTACGCGCTGGGAAGAAAATAATTTCTCAATGGCAACATTTGGTGTGATTCATGAAGCGGGTCATGGGATGTACGAACAAAATTTTGATCCTAAATTTGACTTTACGCCGCTAAGCGAAGGTGCCTCTATGGGGATTCACGAATCACAATCGCTCTTTAATGAAATTATCATTGGTAGCAACCGGGCTTTTTGGCAAAAACAATACCCGTTTTTCCAAGAATGCGCAGAAGGTACTTTTGATGATATTTCTTTTGAAGATTTCTATGCTTCTTTAAAAGAAACGAAAGCAAGTTTGATTCGGATTGATTCCGATAGTCTCACCTATCCTTTGCATATCATTATTCGTTATGAAATTGAGAAAATGTTGTTTAATGGTTCTTTGGAAGTCGCTGATTTGCCAAAAGTGTGGAACGAAAAATACCAAGAGTACTTAGGCGTATCACCTGAAAATGACTTAGAAGGTGTCCTTCAAGATGTTCATTGGTCTGGAGGTAGCTTTGGTTATTTCCCATCTTATGCCTTGGGTTATATGTACGCCGCACAACTATTTCACGCAATGAAACAAGAATTATCTGTTGATGAAATTTTAGCTTCGGAGGATTATTCTGATATCCGTAAATGGTTAACACAACATATTCATCAGTACGGCGCTTCACGTAAACCAAATCAATTAATTTATGATGCAACGGGAGAAGAATTGAATCCTAGTTATTTAATTGATTATATGAAAGCTATTTATTTTGATGTTTATCAAGTGCAATAAGTGAAACAAGCAAGGGGAAGTGGACAACAACAATGTTATCAATTCGTGAATATTTAGAAGCTGGTGAAACAACAATCTCAAACTTACTATTTGATCATTACCAAAAAATTGGTTTGAAAGATGATGAATTTCTCTTTTTACTGCAACTTTTTCGTTCGCAAAATGCAGGCGATTTATTTCCAGACTTAATGGCGATTGCAGAGACGATGGGCAAAACGCCAGATACGATTTATAAGTTGTTAAATCAATTGGTTTCTCGCGGATTTATTCGAATTGAAACACAACAAAACCAAAAAGGTCAAATGATGGATACGTATGATTTACTGCCTGTTTTTCAAAAGATTCAATTATTTTTACAAACGAGCAAAGAAAAACAAGTTGTCGCAAACCACGAAGATGAAATTAAACAGCTTTACCAAGGCTTTGAAAAAGAATTCGGACGTCCACTTTCACCCATTGAATTAGAAATGATTGGTCAGTGGTTGAACACGGACCATTATTCCCCTGAATTAATCCGGTTAGCGTTGCGAGAAGCTGTTTTAAATCAGGCGTATAGTTTGAAATATATTGATCGTATTTTACTTGCGTGGGAGCGTAAAAATATTACCACCAAAGAACAAGTGGCTGCTGATCAGAAAAAACGAAAAGATTCTATGATTCAAAATGAGATTGAACAACAAGGTCAGACACAAGAAGCGTTACCAAAGGTTACATTACACAATTGGTTAAATCCAGAAGACAGTGAATAAAAAGGAGGTGGGCCATGCTATCAAAAGAGAAAACGATGGAAGCTATTGAAATTATGTATGAGATGTTTCCAAATGCAGAATGTGAATTAAAACATAAGAATCCTTTTGAATTATTAATTGCTGTGATTTTAAGTGCGCAAGCAACCGATGTATCGGTAAATAAAGCGACTCCTGGTTTATTCGCAGCTTTTCCAACACCAGAAGCTTTAGCAGCTGCGCCGGTGGAGGAGATTATTGCTAAAATAAAAACCATTGGCTTATATCGCAATAAAGCAAAAAATATTAAAGCGTGCGCACAACAACTTTTAGAACGTTTCAATGGAGAAGTTCCGCAAACCAGAGATGAACTGGTCAGTTTACCTGGCGTGGGGAGAAAAACAGCCAATGTAGTAATGGGAGATGCTTTCGGCGAACCGGCTTTTGCAGTAGATACACATGTGGAACGAGTGTCCAAGCGCCTTAGAATTTGTAAGCTAAATGCGAATGTTACTGAAGTTGAGCAAACCTTAATGCGTAAAGTTCCGAAAGAACTCTGGGTGAAAACGCACCATACCATGATTTTCTTTGGGCGTTATCACTGCCTAGCAAGAGCGCCTAAATGTGAAGCCTGTCCGCTACTCTATATGTGTCAAGAAGGCAAAGAACGGATGAAAGGGAAATAACATATTTTTCCTAAGAAAGCGAGCCACAAGTCCAACCGACTTGTGGCTCGCTTTCTTTTTTGATGTTTAAGAAACGCAACAAATGATTGCGGTTTCTTAAAAATTGATTTAGTATAGACAGTGTGGTATATACTAGGAAATTTATTTTTTTGAAGAAAGATAGGCGATGAAATGACAGAAAATGCACCCAAATTTAAGCAAATTTCTGCAGAAATTGAAAAGAAAATTCGAGACGGTCTGTATGTAAGTGCACAAAAATTACCTTCAGAATATGATTTAGCTAAAGAATATAACTGCAGTCGCTTGACCATCCGTAAAGCGATTGATGATTTGATCCGCAAAAATATTTTGGTAAAACGACATGGTAAAGGTAGTTATGTGATGTCGCAAGCGAAAATTCAAAGTGGTCGTGCTGGCTTACAAGGTTTTACTGAGGCAGCCAAAGCTTACGGGAAAAAAAGCCAGACAGAAGTCATTTCCTTTGAAGAAGTAGTACATCCCGCTGAGAAAATTCGGGAGGCGCTCCAAGTGGGCAAAAATGAGGCAATTTATGAACTGATTCGCCGCCGAATGTTAGACGGCGAGCCAATGACAGTTGAAAAAATTTATTTGCCACAGGCATACGTACAAGGCCATACGAAGCAAGACTTCGAGGGCTCTCTTTTCTGCTTAATCGAGAAGAACGTCGAGATTGCTTATTCGCATCAAGAAATTGAAGCAATCTTAGTTGAAGCGGAAATTTCAGAATTATTGAATGTTCCTGTGGGCCAGCCACTTTTACAAGTCCACTCTATCACCTATGCGCTTGATGCAACCCCCATTTTATATGATGTCTCTTTATATCGAGCAGATCGGTACACATTTAAAAACACACTGACCCGCTATAGCCCGTCTGAAAACAACCAAGTGGAGCTAGGAGGTTCTTGGAACGAATGAAGATCAAAGAAGAAATAGCCGCTCAAAAAGATTTATTTTATGAAGACTTAAACAAAATTATGGCGATTCGAAGTGTGAAAGGGTCGCCTAAAAAAGAGGCCCCTTTTGGCGAAGGACCGAAAAGAGCCTTGGAAGAAACGCTGAAACTTGCAGAGCGTTATGGCTTTCAAACTGAGATTGTCAATGACGTAGTTGGCTATGCGCAATGGGGAACAGCGGAAGAATATCTGGGGATTATTGGTCATTTAGACGTAGTACCAGAAGGTTCTGGCTGGTCAGTGCCGCCCTTTCAATTAACGAAAAAAAATCAACGTTTGTATGGTAGAGGAATTCTAGATAATAAAGGTCCTATATTGGCTTGCCTGTATGGAATGAAATTACTGAAAGAACTTGGTTACCAACCAAAGAAAACCATTCGCTTAATGTTTGGCACGGATGAAGAAAGTGGGAGTGGAGATATCCCCTTATATTTAGAGAAGGAAAACGCACCCGTTTTTGGATTTACTCCAGATTGTAAATATCCAGTAGTTTATGGGGAGCGAGGGATTGTTAATTATGAAATCACAACGACCATCCCAGATGATTCAAGTGAACAAATTGGTCAGATTATGGGTGATCAAGCAAAAGACCACGTACCTGATCAATTAAGTGTGGTGATTGCAGGAAAAACAACAGCAATCACGGGAAAACGCGCCCCTTCCAATGCGCCAGAACTAGGCAAGAACGCGATTACTTTATTGGCACAGAAAATTAGCGAGGAACAGTTAGTCAAAGGAAATTTATTACAGTATTTCGACTGGTTAACCGCTAGTTTTCACGAAAAGCACTATGGCGAAGGAGTAGCTCTGGACTTTAAGGATCAGGATAGTGGGCAATTGATTTTAACGCCCTATGCGTTGGAAAAACGAGGACAGCAATTGGTGTTATCATTGGCCGTGCGTTATCCTGTTTCTATTACAGAAAATGAAGTAACCACGCAGCTAACAAAGGCACTATTTCCAGAAAGTGAAGTGACTGTCATCCGCCGTCTCCCTAGTACGTTGTTTCCAAAAGATGAGCGCAATGTTCAAAAATTAACCAAGGTTTATGAACAAATTACTGGCTTAGATGGGACGCCAGTTACAACTACAGGTGCTACGTATGCTCGCTTTATGCCGAATATCGTTGCTTTTGGGCCGTCATTTCCTGGTCAAAAAGGCATTGCGCATAACCAAGATGAATATATGGATGAAAAAGATTTACTGCTTAATCTGGAAATCTATATGCAAGCGATGATTGCATTAACAGAAGCGTAAAACCAATAGAAGATACACGTATGAGAAGAAGCCAATGTGTTTCGTAGAGGTCGCATACGTGTATCTTTTATTTTTCTGTATAAAATTTCATTTTCAGTATATACAAAACAGTATATACTAGTTTATAATGGTGGAGAAATGTAAGCGTTAACGAAAGGGCGGATGGAAAATGACTTGGGGTGCAATTGCGACATGGCGGATGGCACATGATGGGTTACTAAAAGCTACAGAAGAATTACAACAAGGAGGTGCTGCAGGCACAGCTGTGGAACAATTAATTAAAGAAGTAGAAGACTATCCTTTTTATAAGTCAGTGGGCTACGGCGGTTTACCTAATGAGGAAGGGATTTTAGAAATGGATGCTGCCTATATGGATGGAGATACATTTGCAATTGGTGCTGTGGCAGGAATTACAGATGTTAAAAATCCGATTTCAGTGGCTAAAGCATTAAGTAAAGAGAAGTTTAATAGTTTTCGTGTTGGCGCAGGTGCAACGAAATATTCAATGTTGCACGGTTTTGAAAGAAAGAATATGTTGACAGAACGCGCTAATCAATGGTGGCAAAAGCGTTTAAAAGAAATTCAGGAAAATCAGTTGAACCCCTATGATGGGCATGATACTGTCGGCGCTATTACGTTAGACCAAACAGGATCAATGGCAGCTGGCACTTCCAGTTCGGGACTCTTCATGAAAAAAGCAGGACGTGTTGGTGATTCACCACTGTCAGGTTCTGGTTTTTATGTTGATAGTGAAATTGGTGGTGCTGCGGCTACAGGATTAGGTGAAGATTTAATGAAAGGCTGTCTTTCTTATGAAATCGTTCGTTTAATGGGGGAAGGGCGCTCGCCACAACAAGCATGTGATCAAGCCGTCTATGCTTTTCACGAAAAATTGACTCAACGTTATGGGAAAGCAGGAGCTTTTTCATTAGTGGCCATGAACAAACAGGGAGACTGGGGCGTAGCTACGAATGTGGAATTTACTTTTACGGTTGGTACTGATATGCAGCAACCAGAAATCTATATTGCAAATCCAGGCAAGAATCATACCACAGAGATTCAGCCGATTTCACAAGAATGGTTAGCGGCCTATGAAAAAAGAATCAAAGCACCAATTGAATAAATGAGGAGAGTGAAGGAACATGAGTAAAAAACAAATTTATCTTTTTTGTGATGCAGGGATGTCTACAAGTATTATGGTGAATAAAATGATGGAAGTGGTGGAAAAACATCAAATGCCTTTAATGATTACTGCTTTTCCTATTGCAAGAGCACAAGAAGTGGTTGAAGCAGAGAAGCCTGTTGCTATTTTATTAGGACCACAAGTCCGTTTTTTATTAGAAAAAACAAAAGAACAATTTGCTCCTCAAGGGATTCCTGTCGCTGCAATTGCGCCAGAAATTTATGGCATGATGGATGGCGAAAAAGCATTGAAAGAAGCGCTGCGGTTAATTAAGCAAAATAAAAAATAATAGATAGGAGTGACGACCGTGCAAAAATTTTTGGATTGGTTAGAGCGCGTATTGACCCCTTTGGCAAAAGTGATAGGAGAAAATAAGTATTTAGTAGCGATTCGTGATGGCTTCCTTTTATCAACACCCTTGTTGATTGTTGGTTCGGTCTTCTTATTAATTGCTAATTTTCCTTTGCCACAATGGGATACTTGGATGTCTCATTTTCTTGGTAAAGACTGGGCGACAATGATGTCTGTTCCAGCTAGTGCTAGTTTTGATGTAATGACCATTCTGGCCGTTGTCGGTATTGCCTATAGTTTAGGGAAACAATTCAATGTGGATGCAATGCAAGCAGGAATTATCGCATTGGTTTCATTTTTTATTGTAACGCCTTATCAAACATTATTTACACCGGAAAATAGTTCAAAGGTTTATGAAGTTACTAGTTTACCTTTAAAATGGATGGGTTCCAGTGGCTTGTTTTTAGGAATGATTGTCGCATTAATTGCGACTCGTTTATTTGTGGCCATTGTTCGTAAAGGGTGGACAATAAAAATGCCAGAAGGAGTGCCACCAACAGTGGTTAAGTCTTTTGAGGCCCTGATTCCGAGTTTTTTAGTTGTTACTCTCATGTTTTTAGTCAATTGGCTGGCTGCTTTAACTCCTTATGGTAATTTACAAGATGTTATTTTTGAATTTCTACAAACGCCCTTATTGAGTCTTGGTAATACCTTAGGTGCGATGAGCATTGCTTATTTATTTTTACACTTCTTTTGGTTCTTTGGCATTAACGGAGGTAGCGTGGTTGGCGCAGTCTTTAATCCTGTTTTGCGGGCATTGTCTGTTGAAAATTTACAAGCATTTAAAGACGGTCATGAAATTCCCAACATCATCACTGGACAATTTCAAGATATGTTTGCAACATTTGGTGGCGCCGGTTCCACACTCTCATTAATCATTGTGATGGTCTTATTCTGTAAAAGTCAACGGATTAAAAAGCTTTCGCAACTTTCACTAATTCCTGGTGTTTTTGGGATTAACGAACCAATCATTTTTGGGTTGCCAATTGTTTTAAATCCAATCCTTTTAATTCCATTTGTCTTAGTACCCGCAATTAATATTATTATTGCCTATTTTGCTATGGATTGGGGCTTAGTTCCATTGACGAACGGTATTCAATTGCCGTGGACGACTCCGCCAATTATCTCAGGATTTTTAGTCAGCGGTTGGCAAGGATCAATTCTGCAAGCTCTCTTATTGGTACTAGGAATGTTCATTTATTATCCTTTTATTCGAGTTATGGATGACCAATATTTACGTGAAGAATGGAAAGCACAAGAAGAAGAGAGTGAAGAAATTGATTTTGATTCCTTTGACTTCGATGATTTATAAAAAAGGAGGAAATAGGCGTGAAAAAAATCCTTTTAGTCTTAAACCACAGTTTAGCAGGATTTGGCAGTGATGAACAAGCTCAGCTGAAACCAAGTGGTAAAAAAGCTCCCTTAGGTCCAGGGGTAACATTGCTACCATTTTTACAGAAGCAAGGAGCGGAAATTGTTGCGACACTTTATTGTGGTGACCAATATTATTTGGAAAACGAGGAAGAGGTAGCAAAGAAATTTATTGGCTTTGCAAAAAAGTTTCATGCCGATGCGGTTCTTTGCGGACCTGCCATGCATTATCCTAATTTTGGAGAAATGGCTGCTCGTCTAGCTTGTAAGTTTAATGCTGTAGGCATTCCTGCAATTGCAGCGATGGCAGAAGAAAATCCAGCAGTTAGTCACTATTATCAGCAAGTACCGATTGTGAAGATGCCCAAAAAGGGCGGCATTGGTTTAAATAATTCGTTTAAACAAATGGCGCAATTGGTCGTGGCAAAAGCAAATGGAAAAGAAACCAAACAGTTAGAAGAAACAAGTTGTTTTTAATTGATGATAATCTAAAGAGAAATCCAGAATGAACGCATGATTGTGTTCGTTTTGGATTTTTTGCTTTTGTTTAGCGAATGTATGTTCTATAATAGGGAGGCAGATAGGTGGGATTACGTGAAATCAACGAGAAAAATTGCGGTGCGTCAAGTGGTCGAATTTATTTTAAGGCGGGGAAGTATCGATTCTCGCCATGTGAGTGAACATACACCACAAGAAGGTAGTCGCCTTCATCGAATGTTGCAAAAGGAAGCGGGGAGCCTTTATCAAAAGGAAGTATCTTTAAAAATTGAGGTGCCTTTAAATGGCCATAATTATTGTGTAGAAGGTCGTGCAGACGGCATTTTTGTGAAAGAAACTGGGCAAGTGGTCATTGATGAAATTAAAACATCCGAGCCAGCGTTTGAAGAATTGCCGCCAGAAAAGGTCGAATTGTTTTGGTATCAAGTGATGTGTTATGGTCACATGTATTGCCAACAAGAACAACTTTCTGAAATAACGCTTCAACTCACTTATTATCAGACCACCACAAAACAAATCACACGACAAGAACGCCATTTTACAGAAGCTGCATTAGCGGAGTTTTTTACTGATTTGATGAGGCGCTATGAACAGTGGGTAATTTTTAAAGAAGAGTGGCGTATTTTGAGAAATAAATCATTAAAAAATCTTAGTTTTCCTTACGGGGAGTATCGCAAAGGGCAACGAGAATTGGCGGTAGCCGTCTATAAAACAATTCTTAGTAAACAGCGGCTCTTCGTGGAAGCACCAACTGGAACAGGCAAGACAATGTCCACTCTTTTTCCAGCGATGAAAGCAATTGGTGAAGAAGAAGGTGAACGGATTTTTTATTTAACAGCTAAGACCATTACGCGGCAAGTGGCTGAAGATGCCGTCAAAGCGCTGTCCGAAAAACAAGCGCAAACTAAGAGTATTACGTTAACAGCAAAAGATAAAATTTGTTTTTTAACTGAACGAAATTGTACACCAGAACATTGCCCGTTTGCTGACGGCTATTATGATCGTTTAAATGAGGGACTGTGGGATTTATTGCAACATGAAAATCATTTAACGAGAGAGGTTATTGAACGGTATGCACAAAAGCACCAATTGTGTCCATTCGAGTTGTCGCTAGATGCAAGTCTTTGGTGTGATTTAATTATTGGCGATTACAATTATCTATTTGATCCAACGGTTTATTTACGGCGCTTCTTTGAAGAACCCCAAAGTGCAGAAGAGAATATTTTTTTAGTGGATGAAACCCATAATTTGGTTAATCGTTCACGGGAGATGTATTCGGCCGCTATTTCTAGGAATGCGGTTTTGCAAATTCAAAAAAGATTGCAAAAAGAATCTGTTCAATTGAAAAGTGCTTGTCAAAAAGTCTTAACTACGTTTGATGATATTGAAGCAATCTGTGAAGAAAAAGACACGGATTTTTTTGCCCAACGTGCGCCAATTGATTCATTAGTTAAACAGATACATCGATTAACAGAAGTAATTGCAGAATGGTTGCCAGAAAATCAACACATTGAGGAATTGGCGTCGATTCTCAGTTTTTATTTTGATTGTTTAAGTTATCTTCGAATCAGCGAGTATTACGACAACGGCTTTTATACGTCTATTTCTTTGCGAAACTATGACTGCGTTGTGAAACAATTTTGTGTCGATCCGGCTTATTTATTGTCACAACGATTAGATAAAGGGAAAGCGAGTATCTTATTTTCGGCAAGTTTAACACCTCTGAATTATTATCAAGAAGTGCTTGGTGGAGGTGAAGAAAGCCTACGTTATCGGATTCCGTATCCTTTTCCAGAAGAAAATCAATTGTTGATGATTGGTAGTCATCTTCAAACAACCTATAAAAACCGTGAAAAAAGTTATCCACAGATTAGTGAACTTTTAGGGAAGTTAAGTGAAACAAAAACAGGTAATTATTTAATTTTCTTCCCTTCTTATGCCTATATGGATGATGTCTATCAAGTATTTAGCCAACGTTACCCGCAAGTAAAAACTCAAATTCAGGGAACGGACTTAAACGAAAAAGAGCGAGAAGCATTTTTAGCTGAATTTAAAGAGAATCCTCAAGAAACTTTCATCGGTTTTTGTGTTTTAGGTGGTATATTTTCAGAAGGAATTGACTTGAAAGGTACCCGATTGATTGGTACGATAATTGTTAGTGTCGGGCTACCACAAATGAACCCAGAGCAAGAACTGATTCGCACTTTTTATCAAGAAGAGCGAGGGCAAGGGTTTCAATTTGCGTATCAAATTCCTGGTATGAATAAAGTCTTGCAAGCGGCTGGACGTGTCATTCGAGATGCGCAAGATAAAGGCTTTGTGTTGTTATTAGACGAACGATTTGAATTACCAAGTGTCCAGCGTTTCTTTCCGCCGCATTGGTTGGCGCATCGAAAGGCAAACACCAATGAACAACTCATTCAACAAGTGAAACAATTTTGGTTAAAAAATAAAGAAAATAAAGGAGGAAACAAATGAAGACCATTTTAGTCCTTCATACAGGTGGGACCATTTCCATGTCGAAAGTAGCAGGAGGAAGTGTTGCCCCGAATGAAAAAAATCCGTTGATGGAACAAGAAGCATTATTTTCTGGCAAGGTTCATTTAGTTGTCGAAGATATTTTTAATATCCCCTCACCACACATGACCTTAGAACGGATGTTTCAATTAAAAGAACGGATTCAAAAAGCTTATTCTGAACCAATTGATGGCGTGGTTATTACGCATGGAACAGATACATTAGAAGAAACAGCTTATTTTTTAGATATAACCTTAGAGAAAAAAATCCCCATTGTTTTAACAGGAGCAATGCGGTCAAGTAACGAAATCGGTAGTGATGGCTTGTATAATTTCATCAGTGCTATTTGGACTGCTTGTTCAGACGAATCGTACGATAAAGGTGTTTTAGTCGTGATGAATGATGAAATTCATACGGCGCGTTATGTGACAAAAACACATACAACGAACGTAGCAACGTTTCGGACGCCAACTTTTGGACCAATTGGAACCATTGCGAAAGAACGTGCTTTTTTTGCGAAAGAGGTCTTACCGCAAGAAGTTTGCGATGTTTCTTCTGTGAAAGGAAATGTTCACGTAGTGAAGGCCTATGCGGGGATGGGTGAACGAATGTTTGAATTATTAAACACCCCAGAAACGGATGGGTTAGTAATTGAAGCGTTAGGTGCGGGTAATTTACCGCCAGAAACGCTCCCAGCATTACAAAAAATGCTAGATAACGGGATTCCAGTCGTTTTAGTTTCTCGTTGTTCCAATGGCATCGCTGAAGATATCTATGATTATGCTGGTGGTGGCGTTGGCTTGAAAAAAATGGGGGTCGTTTTTGCCCGTGGTTTAAACGGACCGAAAGCGCGGATTCGTTTAATTGTTGGTTTAAACAGCGAAAAAAATCCTGCAGAGTTAAAAGAATTTTTGGAACAGTAACTAATTTTAAGGAGAAAATAAATGAAGCTGTTTGAACGCATTCATCAAGATACTGAAATTCGACAAATTTATGATGCAATTGGTCAAATGGAAGATGAAGAAGCTGGGTGGGCATACCATAATTGGTTTCATGTAAACAATGTCGTAGCCATGACGGAAATGATTTTGAAACAACTTGCTGTTTCAGAGGAGTATTTAGAGGCGGCAAAAATTGCGGCACTGCTCCATGATGTGGGTGCGCTACAAGGAAAAGCAGGACATGCACTTCGTGGGAAACAATTTGCAGAAGCATATTTTCGTAAGCAAAAGATTTGTTTGCCTTATCAAGAAGAAATTTTATCTTCTATAGAAAATCATAGTAACGGCTTTGATTCGGAAGAGTTAATGACGCTAGCGCTAATCATTAGTGATAAATTAGATATTACAAACTCTCGTGTTGCAAAGGCTGGTTATTTCGTGCCGGGAATGCGGCAACTTCAATTTTTAAAGAAAATTGAAATTATGCTTTCAGAACAAGAGGTTTGTGTCTCGTTTACGGCAGAAGAAGAACTGGATTTAGAAGAATTAAATGCGTTTTATTTTATGCCAAAGGTTTTCAAAGCAATTGCCGCTTTTTCAGGGAAAATCCAACGCCGACCAATCGTTTTATTGAATAATCAAGAATGGCCGGTACCAAAACAAAAAAATCCTTCAACTGTTCATTAACAGTTGAAGGATTTTTTTAGCGATAATTATTAAACTCAAGAGCCATTGGTAAATCTAATTCTCGTAAAAGAGCCATGACTTTTTGTAAATCATCCCGACTTTTTCCAGTTACCCGAATTTTTTCTTCTTGGATTTGTGACTTAACTTTAATCCCAGAGTTTTTGATAGCTGTGTTGATTTTTTTTGCATTTTCTTTATCAATACCACTGATTAAATCACCATATTGGCGAGCAGTACCGCCTAAGGCTTTTTCACTTTCTGAGAAATGAATATTTTTAATCGGAACATTGCGTTTGACTAATTTTCCAAATAAAATATCCTTCACTTGCTCGACTTTATAATCATCTTCAGCTACGACTACTAGTTTATCGTTTTCCAATTTAATATCAGCAATTGACCCTTTAAAGTCAAAGCGATTTTTCAATTCTTTCAAGGCAATTTGAATCGCGTTTTTGACTTCCTCCATATTGACCTCTGAAACTACATCAAAACTTGCTTCTTTTGCAGCCATGTAAAAACCTCCTAAAATATTCTTTGCTTCATCATATCATGAAATAGTAAAAAAGGTTAGGCTAGAATCATTTTGAATAGAGAAATAAGAAGATCAATTTTTAGGGATATCTTCTCGCATTCTTTCATGGAAACGTTGCAAAAAAATTTTTTTCAATGTTCGCTTTTAGCCCCTTTTCTTTTAGGATAGAACCTGTTATTCTAAGTCAGAAGAATAGCGAAGGAGCGAAGAAAAATGAGTCGATTGGTTAGTACTTACCAAAGGAATGAATCGATAAAAAAAATAGCAGTGATGGCGATAACCGCTTTGACTTCTGCGGTCGGTTTGAATTTCTTTTTGATTCCGGCAAAAGTTTTTTCGGCAGGGATGAACGGAATTGCGCAAATCATTGCTACATTATTATATACAAATTTAGGAATCCATATTAACACAGGGATCTTCATTTTATTTTTAAACATTCCCGTCTTCATTCTAGGGTTTGTAAAATTAGGGAAACAATCAACGATTCTTAGTTTCATCAATGTTATTGGCATTTCCGTTGTCACTATGTTTGTGCCAATCGTAACAGTCACAACGAATCCTTTGATGAACGCAATTATGGGTGGTGTCTTAGTCGGCGTTGGCGCAGGGCTTTCATTGAAAATGGGCTTTAACACTGGCGGCATGGACATTATTTCACTGATTCTTTCAAAAACAACAGGGAAAACCGTTGGTAATTTTATGTTCTTATTAAATGGTATTATTGTGCTGTTGGCTGGTTTTGTATTTAACTGGGAAAGTGCGTTGTATACTATTATTTCTATTTACTGTTTGAGTCAGGTGGTCGACATGATTCATACCAGTCACCAAAAAGTCACAGCAATGATTGTCACCACGAGACCAGAAGCCGTTGCCTTAGAAGTTTCTCAACAAATCGCTCGTGGCATGACCTTGTTGCCTTCAATCGGCGGCTATTCAGGTGCAGAAGGTCGGATGATTATGATGGTCATTACTCGCTACGAGCTCTATGATTTAGAACAAGCAGTTTACAGTATCGATGAGAATGCCTTTGTAAATATTTTACCAACACAATCGGTTTTAGGGCGTTTTGCCAATGAAGATGAACAACGGATTTTTCATAGTACAGGAACATTTCCTGAGCTTCAATCCTACAAGGTGAAACGTTATCCACCAAAGAAAAAATTAAAATAGCAAGTCGGCCTTCAGGTCCCAAAGTCTTAACGGGAAAACTGGAGGTTTTTTTATAAAAATGAAGGTTATGTGAAAGAATAGACAAAAATTTTCTGAAAAAGGGAATTTTACTAGAAAAGTGTCAGGAATTCTGCTAAAATAGAACCGTTGGTTAGGGAACACCTAACAAATAAAGTTTTTAAAAACTTAGGAGGAATTTTTTATGCCAGTAGTATCAGGAGCAGAATTCTTAAAAGCAGCACGTAAAGGCGGCTATGCAGTAGGTGGCTATAACACAAATAACTTAGAATGGACACAAGCGATTTTAGAAGCAGCAGAAGCTAAAAAAGCACCAGTTCTAATCCAAACATCAATGGGCGCTGCTAAATACATGGGTGGCTACAAAGTAGCTAAAGACATGATTACTAATTTAGTAGACTCAATGAATATCACAGTTCCAGTAGCAATTCACTTAGACCACGGTGACTACGAAGCTGCTTTAGAATGTATCGAAGTTGGCTATACTTCAATCATGTTTGATGGTTCTCACTTACCATTCGAAGAAAACTTAAAATTAGCGAAAGATGTAGTTGAAAAAGCTCACGCTAAAGGTATTTCTGTTGAATGTGAAGTTGGTTCAATCGGTGGTGAAGAAGACGGAATCATCGGTACTGGCGAATTAGCTGATATCGAAGAATGTAAACAAATGGTTGCTACAGGTATTGACTACTTAGCATGTGGTATCGGTAACATCCATGGTCAATATCCAGAAAACTGGAAAGGTTTAGCATTTGATCACTTACAAGCAATTGCTGAAGCTGTCGGTTCTGATGTACCTCTAGTATTACACGGAGGTTCTGGTATTCCTCAAGAACAAATTGAAAAAGCAATTTCAATGGGTATCTCAAAAGTTAACGTAAATACAGAATTCCAATTATCATTCGCTAAAGCAACGCGCGAATATATTGAAGCTGGTAAAGATTTAGAAGGTAAAGGATTTGACCCTCGTAAATTATTAGCACCAGGTAAAGCTGCAATCATCAAAGATGCAGAAGAACACATTGATTGGTTCGGTTCAGCTAACAAAGCTTAATCAACTAGTTACGTTAAAGACAGCCACAGCACGTGGCTGTCTTTTTTATTTTTTGTTATTTTTTCATTCTATTAAAATACCTGAGAAGTTTTCTTTTTTCTTAAGCTTGATTATGATAGAATGATTGGGTAGTTTATTTAGAAAACGTATATTACAGATAGGTGAGAATATAAATGAAAAAAATCGTAATCAATGGGAATCGTCCATTAAAAGGCGAAGTAACCATTAGCGGCGCCAAAAATAGTGTGGTCGCTTTAATTCCAGCTGCTATTTTAGCAGATTCGCCCGTGACTTTAGATGGCGTTCCTGACATTCAGGATGTTCACTCATTAATTGAAATTTTAGAAATTATGGGTGCTAAAATTACTTTTGAAAATAATACATTAATTATTGACCCAACAGAAGTTGTTTCTGTACCTATGCCAAAAGGAAAAATCAATAGCTTACGTGCGTCCTATTATTTTATGGGCTCACTTCTTGGTCGATTTGGGGAAGGCGTTGTCGGCTTACCTGGCGGTTGTTACTTAGGACCTCGTCCAATTGATTTACATATCAAAGGATTTGAAGCATTAGGCGCTCATGTAACCAACGAACATGGGGCGATGTACTTGAGAACAGACGAAGCTGGCTTACAAGGAACACGAATTTTTATGGATATGGTATCTATTGGCGCTACAATCAATGTCATGTTAGCCGCAGTTAAAGCCAAAGGCAAAACGATTATTGAAAATGCTGCGCGTGAGCCAGAAATTATTGATATTGCTACATTATTAAATAACATGGGTGCAAAAGTCCGAGGAGCTGGAACGGACGTTATTCGGATTGAAGGTGTCGAAGAATTACATGGCTGTCGTCACTCGATTATTCCAGATCGAATTGAAGCTGGGACTTATTTAGCTATGGCAGCAGCTATGGGTGAAGGAATCAAGGTTCGAAATGTTATTTATGAGCATTTAGAAAGCTTCATTGCGAAATTGCAAGAAATGGGCGTTAAGATGACAATTGAAGAAGACATGATTGAAGTTCATCCGTCACATGATCTGAAAATGACGACGGTGAAAACCTATCCGTATCCTGGTTTTGCCACAGACTTGCAACAACCGTTAACGCCATTACTTTTAAAAGCGCAAGGAACTGGTGAAATTATTGATACGATTTATGCTCAACGAAATAAGCATATCCCTGAGTTAGTGCGGATGGGGGCTGATGCTTCGGTTGAAGGCAATATGATTATCTTAAATGGCCCAAATCAATTGCACGGTGCAGAAGTAGTCGCCTCTGATTTACGGGCAGGCGCTTGCCTAGTCACTGCCGGCTTGATGGCTGAAGGTACGACCACGATTTATAATGTAGAATATATTTTACGTGGGTACGACCACATTATCGAAAAGTTAACTGCTTTGGGTGCTGATATTCAAATGCTAGAAACCGAAGAACAAGAAGGTCCGTTTGAGGTGGATCAATGAGCGACTATTTAACAATGGCTGAATTGGAAAACAGTACGTTAAAAGATATTTATGCGTACGCGAAAGAGTTTAAAATTCCTTATTATAGCCAAATGAACAAAAAAGAATTGTCTTTAGCTGTGATTCGTGCACAAGCTGAGAAGCAAGGGTTTTTCTTCATGGAAGGAATTTTAGATATTGTTTCTCAGGATGGTTATGGCTTTTTGCGGCCAATTAATTATGGACCAAGTGCAGAAGACATTTATATTTCTTCTTCTCAAATTCGTCGTTTCGGATTGAGAAATGGGGACAAAGTAGCTGGCAAGGCGCGTCCGCCAAAGGAATCAGAACGTTACTATGGACTCATGCATGTTGAAAGTGTCAATGGGAAAGATCCTGAAGAAGCGAAAGAGCGGCCACATTTTCCAGCGCTAACACCGTTGTATCCTGAAAAACAATTAACGTTAGAAACAACGGCTGGCAGATTATCAACACGAATGATTGATGTATTTGCCCCAATTGGTTTTGGGCAACGTGGTTTAATTGTAGCGCCGCCAAAAGCGGGAAAAACAAGTGTTTTAAAGGAAATTGCTAATGGGATTACAGAAAATCATCCTGATGTGGAATTGATTCTGTTGTTAATTGACGAGCGTCCTGAAGAAGTGACTGATTTAGAGCGAAGCGTTAAAGGCGATGTGGTTTCTTCAACTTTTGATCAACAACCACAAAATCATACGCGAGTTGCTGAATTGGTTCTGGATCGAGCAATGCGCTTAGTTGAAGACAAACGGGACGTAGTTATTTTAATGGACAGCATCACTCGTTTAGCAAGGGCCTATAATTTAGTGGTCCCGCCTAGTGGTCGAACCTTAAGTGGCGGAATAGATCCAGCTGCGTTTTTCAAACCTAAACGATTTTTTGGTGCTGCCAGAAATATCGAAGAAGGGGGCAGTCTGACTATTTTAGCCACGGCATTGGTGGATACAGGTAGCCGAATGGATGATGTCATCTATGAAGAATTCAAAGGCACAGGCAACATGGAGCTCCATTTATCTCGTGAATTAGCAGAGCGCCGTATTTTCCCAGCAATTGATATTAAAAAATCAAGTACGCGAAAAGAAGAGTTGCTGATGACACCAGAACAACTAGAAGAAACGTGGAAATTGAGAAATAATATGTCAGGAGACTCGCTGGAATATACGGATCAATTCATAAAAATGTTAAAACGGACCCAAAATAATCAACAATTATTTGAAGTTTTCCATGATGTTTCATTTGGCAAACAAATTAAAAGAAATCCAAAAAGATAATTGCATACCAACTGAAAACATGGTAAGATAGCATTGTTGTATACCGACAAAATAACTCTGATACAGCAAATGGATCAGGGCAAAGGAGCGAAAAAAACGTATGAAACAAGATATCCATCCAAATTACCAACCAGTAGTATTCATGGATTCAACAACAGGTTTCAAATTCCTTTCAGGTTCAACTAAAGGATCTTCAGAAACTGTTGAATGGGAAGATGGCAACACTTATCCATTATTACGTGTTGAGGTTACTTCAGACTCACACCCATTCTACACTGGTCGTCAAAAATTCACACAAGCCGACGGACGTGTGGACCGTTTCAACAAAAAATACGGTCTCAAAGACGAAAACGCAAATCCAGACGCATAGTCTTTCAAAACATTGTTATGACAAGGTTTATAGAGGTTTTCCACTGTGGTGGGAAACCTCTATTTTTGCGTTAAATATGTAGTTTTAATTCAGAGAAAAGAAATAAAGTAACTTAACAATCTTTTCTTCTTTCTTTTCAAGATTATCCTTCCCAAAGGACAAAGATTGATCAGCGTTGTTTCGCTGGTTTGTTAGACTAGTAGGTACATTCAGCTTTATAAAGGAGATCTTGAAGAAATGAGTAGAAAAAAAGTCGGTGTTTTCTGTCTATTTCTGTTTTTTACATTTTTTATTATTGTTCCAAAAGTAGAAGCTACAGAAGAAATGAAGACTAAATTTACAGTAACGCCTGTTTTACCAGAAAATCAAGTGTCAGGAACATCTAGTTATTATGATTTAATTCTGGCACCAAAGCAATCTTCCACTATTGTCTTAGACATAAAAAATAAGACAGACGAAAAATTGTCCATCGTATTGACTCTAGCAAATGCATCAACAAATGATAATGGGTTGATTGTGTACAATGATTTTGATAAACCACTTGATTCATCGTTAAAGGTTCCGCTGACAGACTTGGTTACTTTAGAAAATGAGGAAGTGAGTGTGCCGCCTCATCAAACAGTATCAGCAAAGATGAAGGTGAAGGGACTTGATCAGCCTATCAAAGGAGTTGTTTTAGGCGGGGTTTATGCGCATCTCAAAGATGAAAAAACAGAGGAAGAGAACCAAACAATGGGATTAACCAGTCGCTACGGGTTTAATGTTGCGATTGCCATGAGGAGTGCTGAGAATGCTCCTTTAACAGAGGTGAACCAACTGAAATTAGCGAAAGTAACACCTACAATTGCTTTAGGGGCCAAATCGCTAAAGGCGGTCATTCAAAATCCATATGCTGCTATTTTTCCAGAAGTTCGTTTAGAAGGTCAAGTGATAAAAAAAGGATCCTCTAAAAAAATTGCACAACGGATACTAAAAAATGTTCGCTTTGCCCCAAATAGTTCCATGAATTTTCATCTTGATTTGGGTAAACAACCGCTAGATGCTGGGACTTATATATTTACAGGACGTGCTATTTTACAACAAGATGAACAACAGTCTTGGCCTTTTCAACAAGAATTTACGATTAACACTCGTGAAGCAAAAAAATTGAATCAAGAAGCTACGGTCAAATGGGTCCTACCTACATGGTGGTTACCGACTTTCTACACGTTGTTAGTAATCACAATTGGGGCAATTTATAGTGTCATTTGGCGCAATAATTATCAAAAAACAAGCGAAAAGGAGAGTGAGAATAATGGCTAGTTGGTTTTGGTTGTCTGGCGGTTTAGCGGTCATTTGTTTTATGTTTTTCCTCTTTTCTTTGCTGACTAGTATGAGTTTTATTCAGCATGCAAAAGAACCCAGAAGTATTCTAAAAGAAACGCTTTTAAGTTGGTTAATGCTTTTACTTAGTGGTGGGTGGATTACAATCGGACTATTGTTATATTTTTCGCTAAAGAATCAATAAACAAAAAACGAGCATTCATTGTTAGATAACCGTGAATGCTCGTTTTTTGTTTTAGGAAAATGCTCTTTAGCAACTTGCCAGATTTCATTGGGCAACCTGACTGAAATTGTTAAATTGTTCTGTCGAAACGAAAAAAAAGTGGTAAACTAAACGTGTATGTTAGTTATTTAATCAAAAGTAATGTATCCGCTTACTTATAAAATGGAAACGAAGGAGCATATTGCAATGACAGAAAAACTTTTAGGAAGTATCGAAGCCGGTGGCACAAAATTTGTATGTGGCGTTGGGACAGATGATTTGACCATTGTGGAACGTGTCAGTTTTCCCACAACAACCCCAGAAGAAACAATGAAAAAAGTAATAGAATTTTTCCAACAATATCCTTTAAAAGCGATTGGGATTGGTTCGTTTGGTCCGATTGATATTCACGTTGATTCTCCTACGTATGGTTATATCACTTCTACACCAAAATTAGCTTGGCGTAACTTTGACTTGTTAGGAACTATGAAACAACATTTTGATGTGCCAATGGCTTGGACAACGGATGTGAATGCTGCGGCATATGGTGAGTATGTTGCTGGAAATGGGCAACATACATCTAGTTGTGTATATTATACAATTGGAACTGGTGTTGGCGCTGGAGCGATTCAAAACGGTGAGTTTATTGAAGGCTTTAGCCACCCAGAAATGGGGCATGCGTTAGTCCGTCGTCATCCTGAAGATACGTATGCAGGAAATTGTCCTTATCATGGAGATTGTTTAGAAGGGATTGCAGCAGGACCAGCAGTTGAAGGTCGTTCTGGTAAAAAAGGTCATTTATTGGAAGAGGATCACCAAACTTGGGAACTAGAAGCTTATTATTTAGCGCAAGCGGCGTACAATACGACTTTATTATTAGCGCCAGAAGTGATTATTTTAGGTGGCGGCGTCATGAAACAACGTCATTTGATGCCGAAAGTTCGTGAAAAATTTGCTGAATTAGTCAATGGATACGTGGAAACACCGCCTTTAGAAAAATACTTGGTGACGCCTCTTTTAGAAGATAATCCAGGAACAATTGGTTGCTTTGCCTTGGCAAAAAAAGCTTTAATAGCTCAAAAATAACCATTTATTCGCAGTTCATGCATTATATTTGAAGGAAATGGCTAAGAATGATACTCTTATTATGTAATTAATTATTTAGGAGGGATTAGCATGGCAGATTTAAAAGGACGTTTTGACGATGCAAAAGATAAAGTAGAAGGTACTGCAAAAGAAGCGCAAGGCAAAGTTACGGATGATAAAGGCAAAGAACTTGAAGGAAAAGCTCAATCAACCTTTGCTGACGTAAAAGACAAAGCACGTGATGCCGGCGACGACCTTAAAGAAGGCGCTGAAAAATTAACTGATAAAGTTAAAGAAGGCTTTGAAGACTTAAAAGACAAATTTAGTAAAGATAAATAAAAATTAACAAAAGAGCGTGGGCTTACGTTATTTCAACGTAAGCCCACGCTCTTTTGTTTAGACATCAAATCCTTGTTTTTGCAAGAAAATTTTTACTTCTGGGCGACGATTATAAGAAAAATAGGACAAAGATTTCTGTGACCAATCCGCTGTTTGGGCGTTACTTGAGCGGCTGGCATAATAATCTTTTAATAATTCATCATATGTGTGCATATCTGTCAATTTGTCTGATTGGTAGTGATTTTCGCTTAAAATATTTTCAAAAGGCATCCGTGGTTTTACACCATTTAACGTTTCTGGTACACCGATTGTTAATCCGAAAAGTGGTACAGTTAATTCAGGCAAAGATAAGCGTTTGGCTACTGTGTCTAAGTCATTTCGAATGCCGCCAATATAACAAATCCCTAAATCCATAGATTCAGCCGCAATGGCCATGTTTTGCGCAGCAATCGTTGTATCAACGGTAGCTACTAATAATGATTCTGGTGTCTTTAAGGGTTCCAATGATTGCCCCTCTTTTGACAAAATCGTTGCATGACGATACAAATCAGCAACAAAAACATAGAACACACCAGTGTTAACGACATAGTCTTCGCAATTCGCTAAACGTCCCAATTCTCTGCGTAGCTCAGGATCTTTGATTTCTATAATTGTATAAGCTTGTAAAAAATTGGAGCTTGATCCTGCTTGAGCTGCAGTAATTAACTGTTGTTTCTGCTTGTCCGTTAACGCTTGCTTTTTAAAATGACGAACGGAACGGTGACTTAGTAATTGTTCGATTGTTTGATTCATAAAAAACCTCCGTTTAAATTAAGAAAGAGAACAGAAAAACCCACAGCTTAATAGTGGGTTTCTCTGTCGTTAATTGCTAAAGATTACAGAATACGTTCAAATGGATCTAAACTAATTCCTTGGTCTAAGACAATTTTTGCATATTCTTTCGCTGCAAATAAAGAATGATCTTTGTAGTTTCCACACTCTTTTGCAGAGACTGCTGGAACAACTTCTGTATTGATTACTTTGTTTAAAACGTTGACTAATGCATCACGGATTTCTTGTGGTGAATGTTGATCCCACATAATCATATAAAAACCAGTGCGGCAACCCATTGGCGAAATGTCAATGATTCCTTTTAATTCATCACGCATGTTAACTGCTAATAAATGTTCCAACGTGTGTAATGCGCCTGTTGGTAGGGCATCTTTGTTTGGTTGTAAGAAACGTAAGTCATATTTTTCGACTAACGCATCACCATTTTGTTCTGTGCCAGCAAGGCGAACATATGGTGCTTTTACTGTGTTGTGATCTAATTCAAAACTTTCTACGCGTGCCATGAAATTTCGCTCCCTTTATAATTAAATTCGTTTTAACTATAACAAATTTAAGTCAAAAGTCAATGGATAGTCCTTTGATGGGTAATAGTTTTAAAATATCATGGGAAAATAAAAAAATCATTTTTTTGACTATGTAGGTTTTTTCAATACTATGGTAAAATAGGACAAGTAGCTTTTACAAGAAGGTAAGAGGGGAGTATGAAAATATGGGAAAAGAATATCATGTTGCCGTGGTAGGAGCAACAGGTGCTGTCGGGACAAGAATGATTGAATTGTTAGCAGAAACAAGTTTGCCAATTGCCAGTGTGAGGTTATTGGCGTCTAAGCGTTCTGCTGGACAAGAGATTCAGTTTAAAGGGCAACCTCTTATCGTGGAAGAATTAGTCCCGGAATCATTTGAAGGAATCGATTTAGCATTATTTAGTGCTGGTGGGAGTATTTCCGAAAAGTTTGCACCAGAAGCAGTTAAGCGCGGAGCTGTTGTTGTTGACAACACTAGCCATTTTAGAATGGCAAAAGATGTTCCTTTAGTTGTTCCAGAAGTGAACCCGGAAGCCTTGAAAAATCATCAGGGAATCATCGCAAATCCCAATTGTTCTACGATTCAAATGATGGTGGCCTTAGAACCAATTCGGCAAGCGTTTGGCTTAGAACGAATCATCGTTTCAACGTATCAAGCTGTGAGTGGCGCAGGTATCGGTGCGATTAATGAGCTAAAAGAACAAGCTGAAGATTTTTTAGAGGGAAAACCTGTCAGCGAATGGTCAGCTGAAATTTTACCAGCTGGCAGTGACGAAAAACATTATCCAATTGCTTTTAATGCGTTGCCTCAAATTGATGTTTTTTCAGAAGCAGGGTATACCTACGAAGAATGGAAAATGATGAATGAAACAAAAAAAATCATGGGAGACAACAAGCTAAAAGTCGTTGCCACCTGTGTCCGTATTCCGGTAATTTCAGGACATTCTGAGTCTGTTTATATAGAAGTGAAACAAGCAGATGCATCGGTCTCAGCCATCCAAGAATTAATGGCGCAAGCTCCAGGTGTAATTTTGCAAGATGAGCCAAGTGAACAACTATATCCACAAGCGCTAAATAGCGTCAACCAGAAAGAAACATTTGTCGGCCGTATTCGTCAAGACGTTGACGTGAAGAACGGTTTCCATTTATGGATTGTGTCAGACAACCTATTAAAAGGAGCTGCTTGGAACTCGGTCCAAATTGCTGAAACGCTACACGAAATGAATTTGCTTCGTGTACCTGAAAACGACTAGAAGGTTTGTATTGTATACTCGGGAGGGAATAGGATGGATTTAACGAATGCAACAATTATTACGGCAATGGTTACGCCGTTTCAAGAATCGGGAGAAATAGATTTTGATAAACTACCGCAATTGGTAGACTATTTATTGGCCAATCATACAGAAGGCGTTATTTTAGCAGGAACAACTGGTGAATCACCCACGTTAACTCATGAAGAAGAATTACAATTATTCCAGCGAATGATTGAACTGATCGATGGACGTATTCCGATTATTTGTGGTGTAGGTACGAATGATACACGTGACTCAGTCGCTTTTGTGAAAGAGTTAGCGACAATCGCTGGTATCGATGCTGTTTTGGCGGTTGTTCCTTATTATAATAAACCAAATCAAGAAGGTATGTATCAACATTTTAAAACCATCGCAGAAGCAAGTGAACTACCAATTATTTTGTACAATGTTCCTGGTAGAACGGCTGCATGTCTAGAAGTGGAAACTACTTTGCGCTTAGCACAATTGGAAAAAATTGTGGCGATTAAAGAATGTGCAGGGTTAGATGCAATTACTGAGTTGATTGAAAGAGCGCCAAAAGACTTTCTAGTGTATACTGGAGAAGACGGGTTGGCTTTTGCCACCAAGGCACTTGGCGGACAAGGGGTTATTTCGGTAGCCAGTCATGTCTTCGGTTCGTCAATGTATGAGATGTATCAAGCGCTGGAGCAGGGGAACTTGCCGGAAGCGGCTAAAATTCAACGACAGTTATTACCAAAAATGAACGCCTTGTTTTCAGTGCCTTCGCCGGCACCCGTGAAAGCGGCCTTAAATCATTTAGGTATTCCTGTTGGAAATTTACGTTTACCTCTAGTTGCTTGTACACCAGAAGAAGAGCAAAGAATTATTCGCACGTTAGAGATTTAAAGAACGTGTAATCATAGAGAGGTGAAAAGAGTGAGTACAATAAAAATC
The DNA here is from genome assembly GCF_051712685.1 of Enterococcus sp. DIV0682. NCBI lineage: Bacteria > Bacillati > Bacillota > Bacilli > Lactobacillales > Enterococcaceae > Enterococcus > Enterococcus sp. DIV0682. The sequence continues at coordinate 1,789,291 of NZ_JBIOPK010000001.1, read as the reverse complement.
GTTCCATTAGGCGGCGTTCGTGAAAATGGAAAAAATATGTACGTTGCTGAAGTGGAAGATGAAATTTTTGTACTGGATTGTGGATTACAATATCCAGAGAACGAACTTTTAGGAATTGACGTTGTCATTCCGGATTTTACGTATTTAGAAGAAAATAGTGAACGAATTGCAGGGGTCTTTTTAACACATGGCCATGCAGATGCAATTGGGGCCTTACCGTATTTGCTTTCAAAAATTCAAGTGCCTGTTTTTGGGACAGAATTAACGATTGAACTAGCAAAACTAAGTGTCAACAGTCATGCGGAAACGAAGAAATTTAAAGATTTCCATGTGATTGACCCGCATACAGAAATTGATTTTGGTCAAGCAACGGTGAGCTTCTTTAAAACAACGCACACCATTCCAGATTCGATTGGCGTTAGCATCAAAACAAAAGAAGGCAACATTGTTTATACTGGTGATTTTAAATTTGATCAAAGTGCGATTGAGATGTATCAAACCGATTACGGCCGCTTAGCTGAAATTGGGAAAGAAGGCGTCTTGGCGTTACTTAGTGATTCATCAAATGCTGAAAACCCAGCCCAAGTTGCATCGGAAGCCCAAATCGCTGATGAAGTGTTCGACACGATTCGCTATTGGGAAGGACGAATCATCGTGGCATGTGTGGCAAGTAATTTGCAACGGGTCCAACAAGTATTGAATGCAGCGGATCGTTCTGGTCGTAAAGTCTTTTTGACAGGCCAAGATTTTGAACGGATTATTCGGACGGCGATGAAATTGGAAAAATTACAATTGCCAAGCGAAGATCTATTAGTGAAACCAAAAGAAATGAAAAAATATGCACCCGAACAGTTATTAATTTTAGAAACAGGCCGGATGGGAGAACCGATTAAGTCACTTCAAAAAATGGCTAATAATACACATGGTGTCGTTCGAATTGAAGAAGGCGATTTAGTTTATATTACGACAACGCCGACAACGGCCATGGAAACAACGGTTGCCAAAACAGAGGATATTGTCTATCGGGCCGGTGCTACGGTGAAGCAAATTTCCGACAATTTACGTGTGTCTGGTCACGCTAATCCGAATGACTTGCAATTGATGCTGAACTTAATGAAACCAAAATATTTCATTCCTGTCCAAGGTGAATACCGTCAGTTAGCTGCGCATGCGGACTTAGCACACGAAATTGGCATGCCTTATAAAGATATCTTTATTACAGGTCGTGGGGACATTTTAGAGTATACAAAAGGTAGAATGTCGGTAGCTGGCAGCACAACGGCCGAAAATATTATGATTGACGGGATTGGTGTCGGCGATATTGGTAATATCGTTTTACGAGATCGTCGTATTCTTTCCGAAGATGGTATTTTTGTGGCTGTTGTGACAATTAATCGCCGAGAAAAACGAATTGTTTCACCAGCTAAAATTACTTCTAGAGGTTTTGTTTACGTTAAAACAAGTAAAGACCTAATGAAAGAAAGTAGCAATATTGTTACAGAAATTGTTGAAAAACATTTAGAAAGTGACGATTTTGAATGGAGCAAACTGAAACAAGAAATCCGCGAAAACTTAAGCCGTTATTTATTTGAACAAACCAAACGTCGTCCTGTGATCTTACCAGTTATCATGGAAGCGACGCAACGCAAGCGTCCCAAAAATAACGCATAGTTCGTCCTGATAAAAGCAGGTGATTTTAGGAGAAATTCTTCTAAAGTCATCTGTTCTTTTTTGTAACTTTCTTCTATAAATATGGTACTATTAATCAGAGCGCTGAATAAAGGAGGCGATTTTAGTGGAAGAGATTGTGTTGTTTCATACCAATGATCTTCATTCTCACTTTGAAAATTGGCCCAAAATACGGCGTCTGGTTAAAGCCGAACGTTCGCTGTACCAAAAAGAGGGCAAAACAGTCGTAACCATTGATTTAGGTGACTTTTCAGATCGGGGTCATCCTTTGACCGAAGCAACAGATGGTCGAGCAAATGTAGCTATAATGAATACATTAGCGTATGATCTGGTTACAATTGGAAATAATGAAGGAATCGGCAATTCAAAGAAACAATTAGAGCATTTATATGATCAGGCAACATTTGAAGTGGTCTTAGCTAATTTAGAAGACCCAAAAACCCAAACGTTACCAGATTTTTGTCAAGCATATAAAATTATGACAACTAAAGAAGGCACAAAGTTAGGGTTTATTGGCTTAACCGCACCATTTCCTTTAACGTATAATCCCAATGGCTGGACAATCAAACAAGTGGAAGCAGCCCTTCCTCAACTCATTACAGAAGTTGCGCCTCAATGTGATGTTCTCATTTTGCTTAGTCACTTGGGGATAGATACTGATTTTATGATTGCGGCGAATTATCCTGAAATTCAAGTGATCTTAGGTTCCCATACACATCATTTATTTAAAGATGGTGAAAAAATTAATCATGTACAACTAGCAGCTGCTGGCAAATATGGACAGTATATTGGTGAAGTGCATCTGTTTGTGGATACCGACACGAAGCAAGTCACAAGTTATGCAAAAACGATTGAAACAGCAAGTTTAGAAGAGCAAGCAACTGATGCCAAGGAAATTGCGGGTTACTTAACGGAAGGTCATCGACTATTGCAAGCGCAGCAAATTGCACAAATCCCTGAAACCTTGTCAACGGACTTACGGCAACCGCATGCCTTTATAACTGTTGCCTTGAAGGCGTTAAAAGAAGCGGGGCAGACCGAAGCGGCTGTGTTAAACAACGGGTTATTTTTAGCAGATTTACCAGAAGGAATAATCAATGCAGACCAATTACATGAGGCCTTGCCTCATCCAATGCATTTAATCAAGGTTACCTTGAAAGGGTCAGACATGAGCCGTTTGATTCGTGAAATGGAAAAAAGTCGTCAATTTCTGCGGAAATTTCCGATTCGCGGGATGGGCTTCCGCGGGAAAATTTTTGGCGAATTATGTTATGATGGGATTCGTTTTGAGCGAAATAGCCAGACCGTTTTTTGGCAAGGGAAACCTATTCAGCCAGAGCAGAAGTATACGCTGACAACAGTGGATCACTTTCAATTTGTTCCGTTTTTCCCAACGATTGAGTTAGTTGGAGAAGTCGAATTTTTATTTCCAGACGTTTTAAGAACTGTCGTGGCGAACTATCTGCATGCCCACTATCCAATCAAATAAAAACAAGGTATAATAAAAACTAGGTGGTGAAAAAATGACAGACAAAAAGACAACCGAAAAAAAAGAAAAAGAAACAGAAACTGCTGCAACCTTTACAGAAGAACTAACAGCAGTTCTTGAAGAAATAAAAGAAGAACCTGTAAAAGAAAAGAAAAAAGGGGAAATTGTCACCATTGTGAATGAAACAGATATTCAAATTGGTGAAAGAGAGTACCGAATTGTTAAAAATCATCGTGATGCCTTTGATCCTGAACGCTTAGGTGAACGGTTTAGTGAAGTATTAGCGCGTTATGATTATATCGTAGGAGACTGGGGCTATGAACAGTTACGCTTGCGTGGCTTTTTTGATACTTCTAATCGTCGGGCAGCGCCGGATCAACGCATTGATACACTAGAAGACTATTTGTATGAATATTGTAATTTTGGCTGTGCCTATTTTGTAATTGAACGAACAGGGGAACGTAAAGAAAAAACAACGCATCGTCGTCGTCGCCATAAAAAGAATAATCGTTCTAACGCGTTTGTCGAGGAAAAGAGTGCGCCCGCTAATAAAAATAGCAAGCCAGTGATTCGTACGCGAAAAGAAGAAAATAAAAAAACGACTACACCCAAACAGCCTAGTCCCAAAAAATCTGGCAAAGGCTTTACGATTCGTCAACGTGAGGAGTAAACAGAGTGAAAAAAGACTATCAAGGATATTTAATTGATTTAGATGGAACGATTTATTTAGGAAAAGAACCAATTCCAGCCGGAAAACGTTTTGTCGAGCAGTTACAGGAAAAAGATTTGCCTTTTTTATTTGTAACGAATAATACCACTAAATCTCCTGAAACAGTGGCACAACGTTTAGCAAATGAATTTGATATTCATGTCCCAGCATCCCTTGTTTATACAGCGACTTTAGCGACGATTGATTACATGAAAGAAACCAATCGAGGCAAGAAAGTCTTTGTCATCGGCGAGGCTGGTTTAATTGACTTAATTTTAGAAGCAGGTTTTGAATGGGATGAAACAAATCCTGATTATGTTGTCGTGGGACTTGATACAGAATTATCTTACGAAAAAGTGGTTTTAGCTACCTTAGCCATTCAAAAAGGGGCGTTGTTTATTGGGACCAATCCAGATAAGAACATTCCGACAGAAAGAGGCTTATTACCTGGTGCAGGTTCAGTTGTGACGTTTGTGGAGACAGCTACTCAAACAAAACCAGTTTATATTGGCAAACCAAAAGCGATTATCATGGAACGAGCGATTGCGCATTTAGGTGTGGAAAAAGAGCAAGTAATTATGGTTGGAGATAATTATGAAACCGATATTCAATCAGGGATTCAAAATGGTATTGATAGCTTGTTAGTTACATCAGGTTTTACCCCTAAGTCAGCTGTTCCAACTTTGCCAACGCCACCAACCTATGTTGTTGATTCCTTAGATGAATGGACTTTTTGAGTATGATAAGGTCGAAATTGCGTTTAAGGGAAACACTTGGACTCATTTGTTTGTTTTTAACGATTGTGGCTTTAAGTATCACGATCACGATTAATTTTCGTCCATTGTATCTTTTTGATATCCAACACTTAAATATTTTAAAAGACGTAGAGGTTGATCGTGTGACCTTGATTAAAAATTACGATCATTTAATGATGTACTTAAACAATCCTTTTGAAAAAACATTAGTATTTCCTGATTTTCCAATGTCTGATAGCGCGGCTTTTCATTTTTATGAAGTGAAAAAATTGTTTTTATTGTGCTATGGCGTATTACTAGTTACGTTGTTGCCTAGTTTCCTTTATTTAAAATATTTGGTGAAAAATCAGCGTTTATGGACATTGATACGGCCATTTCAGTGGGGAATGTTTTTGCCTGTGCTTTTTGGCTTTTTCATGCTGATTGGCTTTGATCAATTTTTTATTGCGTTTCATGGATTATTTTTTAACAACGATGCTTGGTTATTTAATCCGCTGACTGATCCGATTATCAATGCCTTACCTGAAGCCTACTTTATGCATTGTTTTATCTTGTTTTTTGTTTTATTAGAAGGCCTGTTTTTGATAGGTGTTTTAATCGGAAAACGTTCTTTAAAAAAATAAAGAGAGAAAAGTGAACAATTCCAAAATTGCTCGCTTTTCTTTTTTATTCAATCTAGTTTTAAAAACTAGATTGAATAATTGTCAAAAGTATGATATTCTTTTTTAGAAATGGTTAGGAGGGTTTTTATGGACGAGATAGAAAAATCACTACAAGATTGGGGCCAACAATTGGAAAATGTTCATTTGCCAAGATGGCATGAGTTACCAGATATTGAATTATATATGGATCAAGTGATTACTCTGATAGAAAAATACTTATCCCCATTGATTACACTGGAAAAACATACTTTGTTAACGTCCTCGATGGTTAATAATTATGTCAAACACGGGTTAATCCCGGCCCCAGTGAAAAAGCGCTACAATCAAAAGCATTTAGCGTTTTTAATTGCGATTACGTTGTTGAAACAAGTGTTAACATTGCCAGAAATTAAGCAAGGCATTTTATTCCAAGGAGCTACGGTTGGTATTCGTGAAGCGTACAATTTATTTTGTCAAGAACAGGAACGAGCGATTTATGTGATTGCTGCTCAAGCGCAAGAAAAAGAAGTTCAGGCCAAATCACAAGAACCTATGGGGATTGAATATTTGGCTGTAAAAGCAGCGACAATGTCTTTTGCTACTAAAATGTTTAGTGAAAAAGTGATTGAATTGGAACAAGAATACTTAAAAGAAATGGATGAGATGACACATGAATAAAGAAAAGATCGCACTACTGGTTGATTCTGGGACAGATGTTCCAGAGGCATTAGTCAAACAATACGGCATGTATGTCTTGCCTTTACAGATTATTTATCCTGAAAAAACCTATACAGATAAGGTAGATATTACACCAGAAGAAGTGTATCAACGTTTAGAGAAAGAAATCCCTAGTACTTCATTACCAGATGGCGCAACAATCCAAGCTATTTTTGACAAAATTAAAGAAGCGGGTTACGAAAAAGTCTTAGCGGTGACCATTTCTAGTGGTTTAAGTGGAACGTATAATGTGGTTCGCTTGCTTGGAGAACAAACCGAAGGACTAGATGTATTTGTTTTAGATACAAAGAACATTGGTATCGGGGCTGGCATTCAAGCGATTCGAGCAGCAGAATTAATTGAAACAGGATTAGGATGGCAAGAATTACAACAAAAATTAACAGAAGAAGTAGCCAACGCAAAAGTTTTTTTTAATGTAGCCACTTTAGAATATCTACAAAAAGGTGGACGAATTGGTTTAGTCACTTCTATTTTAGGGAATGCGCTAAAATTAAACCCCATTATTTCTTGTAATAAAGAAGGCATTTACTATACGGTGGCTAAGTCTCGCGGCCGTAAAAAAAGTCTTGATAAAACGTTTGAGTTGGTGACGAACTTTATAGGTGAGGCACCCCGTTTTCGTTTGGCAGTCGCTCACGGTGCGGCAGAGGAAGAAGCAAAAGCAATGATGGAACGCTTGAAAGCGGCTTTTCCACAAGCAGAAGAAATTTACTTTGGAACGATTAGTCCGGCATTAGTTGTTCATACAGGAACAGGACTTTTAGGTGTTGGTATACAGTTATTAAATGATTAATTAAATGAAAAATCCCCTCAAATTTTTTTGAGGGGATTTTTCATTTAAGATTTCTCTTTTTCATAGAAATATCATTTTGCTGAAAAAACAACGAAAATTATATTGAAAATTTCACGAATGTGTTACAATTTGTCTACAAAGGGGGAATTTTTTGTGAAAAAAGCAATAGCAGAATGTTTAGGAACATTTATTCTTGTCTTTTTTGGGACAGGAACAGCCGTTCTAGGAAATGGTATGGAAGGGATTGGAACAACGGGGATTGCCTTAGCATTTGGGTTAACAATCGTTGCTGCTGCCTATAGTATTGGCACAATTTCAGGTGCACATCTAAATCCAGCTGTTTCTATAGGAATGTGGCTTAATAAACGAATAACAACAATGGAATTAATCTACTATGTAGTGGGACAAATTGTTGGTGGCTTGATTGCCTCATTTGCATTATTAAGCATTCTAAAAGGTGCTGGTAAAAGTATTGAGAACTTAGGTCAAAATGGCGTAGGGGAATTAAGTGTTGCTGGTGCATTGACAGTCGAAATTATTTTAACATTTATTTTTGTTTTAGTTGTCATGACAGTTACAAGTGCTAAGAAAGGCAATGCTTCATTAGCAGGAATCGTAATTGGGTTAACACTAACAATGATTCACTTAGTCGGTATTCCTTTGACAGGAACTTCTGTCAACCCAGCTCGTAGCATCGCGCCAGCTGTTTTTGCGGGTGGTTCAGCGTTATCTGAGTTGTGGATTTTTATCGTTGCGCCATTAATTGGTGGATTATTAGCCGCTCTTGTAGCAAAATTCGTCTTAGATACGGAAGAATAGATTAGCGGAAGAAGAATCTTTGATAACAAGCGTCAATTGTTGTCAGAGATTCTTTTTTTGTTATACTAGGAGAACCTAAAGGCGCATTTTTAACCAAAGATGAAAACATCATCAAAATAAGGTATAATAGGAAAGTATCAAATAAGATTAGAAGGAAAAAGAGGTGTCTCTTTGTGAAGAAAATTTTAGTAGTTGATGACGAGAAGCCAATTTCAGAGATCGTTAAATATAATTTGGTTAAAGAAGGATATGAAGTATTTACTGCTTATGATGGAGAAGAAGCACTTGAAAAAGTGGAAGAAGTGGAACCAGACTTAATTATTTTAGACTTAATGCTCCCTAAAATGGATGGCTTAGAAGTCGCGCGAGAAGTGCGCAAAACACATGATATGCCAATCATTATGGTGACTGCCAAAGATTCTGAAATTGATAAGGTTTTAGGATTGGAATTAGGAGCCGATGACTATGTAACGAAACCATTTTCAAATCGTGAACTAGTCGCTCGTGTAAAAGCCAATTTACGGCGAGGTGCAACCAATGCGAAAGAAGCCGAGGTGACAACACAATCTGAATTAACGATTGGTGATTTAACCATTCATCCTGATGCATACATGGTCTCAAAACGGGGTGAAAAAATTGAATTAACCCACCGTGAATTTGAGTTACTTTATTACTTAGCAAAACATATCGGACAAGTGATGACTCGTGAACATTTGTTACAAACCGTTTGGGGTTATGATTATTTTGGGGATGTGCGGACAGTGGACGTAACCGTGCGTCGTTTAAGAGAAAAAATTGAAGATAGTCCAAGTCATCCAACGTATTTAGTTACTCGTCGTGGGGTTGGTTATTATCTAAGAAATCCTGAACAGGAGTAATCAGGTATGAAGAAAAAAGTTCACTTTTTTCAATCTGTTAATTTTAAGATTGCTTTATCATTTATTCTGCTGTTACTGATTGCGATTCAAATCATTGGTGGCTATTTCATTCGTGAACTGGAAGCCACTACAATTTCCGATTTTAAGAAAAATATGGATTCCCAAGTTGTCCAATTGTCAAATACGTTAAGCACGCAGATGAGCAATAAAGATCTCGAACGTAGTGATGTTGATGCAAATTTAAAAAAAGCGTTATCTGATTTTTCAAATGCAGATATTTCTGAAGCGAGAATTGTCGATGATAAAGGGATTATTCGGGCAACCAATGATTTAAATCAACAAAATATTATTGGGAAAAAGAATGATTATCGTGATTTAAATGACTTTACGAGTAAAAAATATCAAGCTTTAGATAATGATAAACGCGTGTATGTGAATGTCCAGCCGATTCAATCGCCTACTGGAGAAACAGTGATTGGTGTCCTTTATGTGAAAAGTAATTTAGAAAATAAATACCAAGAAATTACCAACACAGCAAGTATCTTTTTCACTGCTTCTATTATTGCCGCAGCAATTTCGATTATTGTGACTTTACTGATTGCACGATCAATCACGAAGCCGATTGGTGAAATGCGTGAGCAAGCCATTCGAATCGCTCGTGGTGATTACGCTGGAAAAGTAGAAGTCCATGGAAAAGATGAATTAGGCCAATTAGCAGAAACATTTAATCAATTATCAGAACGGATTGAAGAAGCACAAGAAACAATGGAAGCAGAAAGAAATCGTTTAGATAGTGTCTTAACGCATATGACAGATGGTGTCATTGCGACGGATCGCCGCGGAAAGGTGATTACGATTAATGAGATGGCCCTTTCATTATTAAATGTAAAAAATGAAAATGTGATTGGGACCTCGTTATTAGAGTTGTTAGATATTGAAGAAGATTACACATTGCGGAAGCTGTTAGAAGAGCCAGATGAACTGCTGATTGATCGCTCAACGTCTGATCGTGAAGAAGACCAAATGATTATCCGGGTAGACTTTACGATGATTCGTCGGGAATCAGGATTTATTACTGGCTTAGTTTGCGTACTTCATGACGTCACAGAACAGGAAAAAAACGAACGGGAAAGACGGGAATTTGTTTCCAACGTTTCTCATGAGTTGCGAACGCCTTTGACAAGTATGCGTAGTTATATAGAGGCTTTAAGTGAAGGAGCTTGGGAAAACCCTGAGATTGCGCCGAATTTCTTAAAAGTCACGTTAGAAGAAACCGACCGGATGATTCGTATGATTAATGATTTGTTAAATTTATCTCGGATGGACTCTGGGAATACACATCTTCAATTAGAATATGTGAATTTTAACGAATTGATTAATTTTGTCTTGGATCGCTTTGATATGATGATTGAAAATGAGCAAAAAAATTACAAAATTCGCCGTGAATTTACTAAACGCGATTTATGGGTAGAATTAGATACAGACAAAGTAATTCAGGTTTTAGACAACATTTTGAACAATGCGATTAAGTATTCGCCAGATGGCGGCGTCATTACCTGCCGACTAGTTGAAACACATAATAATGTCGTCTTTAGTATCTCGGACCAAGGTTTGGGCATCCCTAAAAAAGATCTCGGGAAAGTCTTCGAGCGTTTTTATCGTGTGGATAAAGCACGTGCGCGAGCACAAGGTGGGACTGGTTTAGGTTTAGCAATTTCTAAAGAAGTAATTCGGGCCCATAACGGGAGTATTTGGGTGGAAAGTACAGAAGGTGAAGGATCGACTTTCTATATTTCACTACCATATGAACCTTATGAAGAGGATTGGTGGGAATGATGAAATTATCAGAATGGATTACAAGAATTGGCTTGATTTTGATGGTCATTTTAAGTATATATTTTTCAGTCAATATCTGGCTGAATTCTGCCAAAAAAATACCAGAAATGAAGTCGGGAAGCCAAGTCACAACAGCTGTCAATGAAAAAGCCATTGGCGATGTCTATTTACCTTTGCAATTGATTCGAATAACTGATGGAAAAGCGATGCAAAGTAATCGTGAAACATTAATTAGTAATGTTCAAAATGATATTAAAATGGCTACGTTTGGTAAATTGACACAAGTTGTGACAAAAAATGCAGAGCAACTTAAGCGCTACAACCAAATGGAACAAGGCATTGAACTTCTTTATCAAGGTCCCTTTTTAATCTCGGACTATGCTTCGATTTATAATCTATCCATTAATTTTACTAACTTTAATGAGTTGACGGACCAGTATTTTACGAAAATTCAATTGGATTTTAACGAAAATAAGATACGTTTTTTAGATTATGACCAAGCCAACGTCTATGAAGCGCCCATGACTGTCAATAAGGCGCGCTTAATGGGAATTATCAATAAAGAGGGATTACAATATCAAGACGTTTCCGAAAATACGCTAACCAAACAAGGGCAATGTTATTTAACCAATGATATGAAGTTGAAAAAGTACAGTTATATCTTAGCTTCGCAACCAGTTACTCGTTTTAGGAATGCTTTTTTCAATGAAACGGAAGATATCCAAACCAATGAAGACAGTCAAGACTTAACCTATACGAGTAAAGAAGAACGATTGTTTGCAGAAGAAAAACTGGGAAAAATTGATTTTAAAGGGACCTTGCCAGAAGAGAATAAACGGGATTCAATCTATAATCAAAGCTTTTCTTATGTAAAACGTTTAGGGACCAATATGGGGAATTTACGTTACTTTGATCGAACGAAAGATAGTGTCAATTATCGGACTTTTGTGGAAGGTTTCCCAGTGTTCAGTAATGATTTAAAAGGCCAAGTGGATATTCGCATCACGAACAACGATGGTGCTGCGCCAAGCGTAACCATTAACACAAGTGTGAATACAATCCAAGTACCGATTCCTTCAGAAGAAGAAGTGACACTGGAAAGCACGGAAAAATTGATTAAGCGTTTAGAAACGGCTGGTGCTAAAAAGGAAAAAATCCAATCAGCTGTTATCGGTTATACGTGGCAGACAATTGAAGAAGTCAAACAAGTCGTTGATTTAAGTCCGGAATGGTATGTCCTTTATAACAACAATTGGTACACCGCAACGGACTTGGTAAAACAATTACCAAGCTTGGAGGTGGGCTAATGGATTTTAAACGAATTGAGTGGATTTTCTTCTTAGCATTTTTAGGATTAAATATCTTTTTATTTGGAATTTATCGGGAAGGTCAACAAGAGGAGAGCAACGTCTCTTCTTCCAGCCAAACAGAATCGATTGAAAGTCGGTTGGAAAAAGATAACATCTCGTATAAAGGGACACTTTCTTCAGAACGATTGGAAGGCTATTATTTAAGTGGCGAACAAACCAATTTTTCTGCTGCTTTAAAAATCCAACGTGAAAAGAATAAAAACTTTTTGAGAAATGGGCTGCAAATTGCGGATAATACTTTAACGAGTGTACCTAGTAAAAACTATTTTATTGATCCTAAGAAAATTGATAAAGATTTAAGTACCTTCTTAAATGAAAAAAATGCTTTATTATTCGGAGACGAATATCAATACTTACCAGAATTTTCTCATTTAAAAGAGCCGACGGCAGAAATTGTGGCTGCACAATCGTATAAAGGAATTCCCTTTAGAGACGACACGGCAAAATTAAGTATTTTAGCAGATACGTCAGGTGAATTATGGAAAATTAGTAAATATTCGCAAACGCACATTGAAAATATTGAAGAGTTACGAGACAAAACGGATTTATATTCCAATCGTGATGCGATAGACACGCTCTATATGAATAACCGGATTCCTAGTAATTCCAAAATAACATTCATTAAATTGGCCTATTCAAGAATTTATAAAATTCGTGAGAAAAATGTATACGTTCCAGTCTGGTTTGTAGGAATTTCTACTGGTGAAGATTCAGTTGAAATTGAACAGGTGAATGCCGTAAGTAATACCATCATCACAAATAATACTGTGCCAAAGGTGGAAAAACATTAAGGTCCGTTGTATAATGAAACACGTTAATGTTGTAATGTAGAAGGGAAGAGTTTTAAATGGATTCAGAGTTTGCTTTTAATATCAGTGTTCTTGCCAGTGGCAGTACAGGCAATTCCCTTTTTATTGAAACCAACCAAAAGAAAGTATTAGTAGATGCGGGTTTAAGTGGCAAAAAAATCACTTCACTGTTAGCAGAAGTCAATCGTAAACCAGAAGATTTAGATGCGATTTTAGTTACACATGAACATCGGGATCACATTCATGGCGTTGGCGTGTTAGCGCGAAAATATAAGTTAGATGTCTATGCCAATGAAAAAACGTGGCAAGCGATGGATCCCATGATTGGCAAAGTCGATGTCGCTCAAAAACATATTTTTGAAATGGGCAAAGTTTTGACCTTGGGAGATATGGACATTGAAAGTTTTGGTGTCTCACATGATGCGATTGCGCCTCAATTTTATCGTTTTCATCGCAATAATCGTTCTTTTGTTGTTCTAACGGATACAGGTTATTGTAGCGATCATATTCGTGGTACGATTGAAAATGCAGATGCTTATTTAGTCGAAAGCAATCATGAAATTGAAATTTTGCGAGCAGGACCTTATCCATGGAGTCTTAAACAACGGATTTTAGGAGATAAAGGCCATTTATCCAATGATGATGGTGCTCTTGTGATGGCGGATGTGTTAGGTGATAAAACAAAACGCATTTATTTAGGTCATCTTAGCAAAGAAAATAATACGAAACTTCATGCGCGAATGGCAATGGAGTCTACTTTGAAGCAAAAGGATTTAGGCGTCGGTGAAGCATTTAAGGTATATGATACAGACCCCGATTCAGCCTCAGAGTTATTTCAAATTTAGAATAATGGTGGTTTATCAGTTTTTGAGCGTGGAGCAAAAATCCAAAGTGATTTTTGTCCCATGCTCATTTTTTGTTCTTTTATCCAGCTGGTTTGACAGAGACATCGGTGATAATACTTTTAAACTCTTAGTTAATTTTTTGACAAATACTTGTGTTTGTCTGGTGTTAGGAGTATAGTTAACTAGATTTTTACTAGTGGGAGGTCTATGATGTTTCAATTTTTACCAAACTCTGTTTTACAGATGAGCACTATTTTTCTTTCGATTATTATCGAAGCATTGCCTTTTGTCATGTTAGGTTGCTTGATTTCAGGCGCTTTACATGTTTTTTTAACACCAGAACGAGTAAAAAAAGTGTTACCTAAAAATAAATTTTTATCAATTTGTGTAGGGAGTTTCCTAGGGTTTTTCTTCCCTTCTTGTGAATGTGGGATTGTACCAATTGTGCATCAATTTGTTAAAAAAGATGTACCAACACATACCGCTTTTGCTTTTATGTTAACGGCACCAATCATTAATCCAATTGTGCTATTCTCAACATACGTAGCCTTTAGTGGCGCAACAAAATTTGTGATTTGGCGAGTTTTAGGTAGTATGATTGTCGCGTGGGTTATCGGCATTTGGTTAGCTTATTTTCGAAAAGAATCAATTTTAACAGAAAAAGAGTTGGCGCAGATTAAAGAAGAGCAGGTTGCTCATACGCATGAACACGTTGATGAAGCTCGTTCATTTTGGAAAAACGGCTGGTCAGCGTTAACCCATAGTATTGATGAATTTTTTGATACGGGTCGTTATTTAATTTTTGGTTCCTTGTTGGCAGCAATCATGCAAACCTATATTCCAACTGGTGCACTTATGCAACTGGGCCATTCAAAGATTTTAGCGATTCTAGTCATGCTAGTCATCGCTGCTACTTTATCACTTTGTTCAGAAGCAGATGCATTTATTGGTTCTTCTCTTTTGAGTTTGTTTGGAACAGGACCAATTGTCGCCTTCCTAGTTTTTGGTCCAATGGTAGATATTAAAAATTTATTGATGATGAAACGTTATTTTAAGATGTCATTCATTGTACAATTTGTTTTGATAGTGGCGCTTGTCGTAACTATTTATGCGGCAGTAGTTTAGAAAGGAGGCCTACAATCGATGATACGATTTATTATTTTAATTGGATATATGGGGTTGATGATGTATCTTCAAATTTCAGGTGAACTGAACCAATATATCAATATTCATTATAATTACTTAGCTGTTTTATCAATGGTTTTAGCTTTTATTATGGCGATTGTCCAATTGATTTTGTGGAACCAAGCAGATCCATCAATGCAAAAAAAACATGAAGACATGCACCAACATGGGGGACATGAACATCATGGCCATCAGCATAATTTGGAAAAACCCAGCCAAAGAGGGCTTGCCTATTTACTACTTTCTTTACCGTTGATTGTTGGCTTATTATTTCCGACAGTTAGTTTAGACACAACAATTGTTGAAGCAAAAGGATTTAACTTTCCAGTAAGTAAAGAATCAGTAGGGGATCCTGATATGCAAACGCAATATTTGAAACCTGATACAAGTATGTATTTCAATAAGACGGATTATGACAAGCAGATGGCAAAAGCCATGAAACAATATGATGGACAATCTGTGATTTCAATTACGGATGAAAACTATTTGGAAATTATGGAATTAATCTATAATTATCCAAGTCAATTTGCAGGGAAAAGGATTTCTTATAAAGGCTTTGTCTATAATTCAAAACGAGAAGAAAGTGTTGACCAATTTGTCTTCCGTTTTGGGATTATTCATTGTGTCGCTGATTCTGGCGTTTTTGGCTTGTTGGTTCATTTTCCTGAACATACGCAATTTCAAAACAATGATTGGGTAACGATTACCGGAACGGTTGAGTTATCCTATTATCCACCGTTTAAACGGCAAATACCAACTGTGCAAGTGGAGAAAGTCAAAGCAGATCAAGCACCAAAAAATCAATATGTCTATCGTTCCTTTTAAAAAAAGTTGGTTGCTTCCTTATCAAATGGAAGCAACCAACTTTTTTGCTGTCTATTTTTTAATTTTGTTGCGCTTACGACGAATAAAACCCAAAGATTCTCTTTTTTCCCGAAAGCTGCGGATATTCTGATTGAAAACCTCAGAAGCGACTAAGCCTAACGCAATTGCCCCAGCAATCATTACAGCTTGCACGGTAAAATAGGCGCCTTTTTCATAATTGCCAATTACGATATTCCGAACAGCTTGATAAGCTAAGCCACCAGGTACCAATGGAACAATACCAGGAATATTAAAAATCGTGACAGGCATTTTCAATATTTTTGAGAATAGGTAGCTTACTGCCGCAACACCGACAGCACCGATAAGGGAACCTAATGCTGCATTTCCACTAAAAACTTCAACGATTACCCAATAAAGCATCCAGCTTACACTACCAGTTAGACCACAAGCCACCAGTGATCGTCGGGGAACATTAATAATAATTGCAAACGCCGCAGAAGCTAAAAAACTAAAGATAAATTGTACCAAAACGATTCCTAGCAAGTAAGTCACTCCTTTTAATAGAAAAGTTGAAAGACAAAAGCAATGCCAAAACCAATCATTCCTGAAGTCATTAATGCTTCAGTCCCACGAGAAACACCCGATAAGTAGTGTCCAGCTAGCAAATCGCGAAGAGCATTGGTAATTTGCACACCAGGCACTAAAGGCATGACACAACCAATGATGATTAAATCTTGTGATTGTCCGAGTCCCAATTTGACTGAAAGAATAGCGGCTGCACCAATAAACAGCGAAGCTAAAAATTCAGATAAAAATTTAATCTTGAGAAACTTTAAACTAAAATAATAAAGACTATAGCCGCAACCACCAATCAGAAAAGTCAAGAATAAATCGGACCAGACGCCACCAAAAAGAATCATAATTGTAGCGCTGACAACGGCCGCACTAACAATGCGTGCGCTAATTGGAAAATGGCGGTGTTCACTATCTATCACTTTTAGTTTATTCAGTAATTCCTCTAAAGAAAAATCACCAGCCACATAAGCACGAGACAGCTGATTCACACGAGAGATTTTTTCTAAATCAATGCCACGTTTCATTACTTGAACCATACGAATCGTGGAGGTTCCATCTATGCCAACAAATAACCCGGTTTGTGTCACATAGCTAACCATTCGATAGTTGCCAGAAGCAAGCGCAATTCGGCTCATTGTATCTTCAACACGGTACATTTCTGCATCGCTTTCTATCATAATTTTACCAGCTAACAAACAGGTTTCTAAAAGTAAATCCAAATGAGCAGGAGTCATTGAGCAAGCCTCACTTTATGTATTTTCTTCTAGTGTACTACAAACGAACCAAAAAGAGGAAATAAATAACAGCTGCAATCAAAAATTTACATCGTAAACAGATTGTTAGCGAATTGTAACATTAAAAGGCTGATATTATTTAATCATAGATATTTAAAAGTTTTCAAAAGAAAAACGTCGATTTTTTCGCAAAATGAATTGGAGGGAAAGGTGATATTCTGGCGATTTAGCAGAGCTTTATTCTTGTTTTATAAAGTTGTGTATTTGTTTTTATAATTTTAAAATTATCGATGGCTGTCATTTTTTTACGAAGCCTTTATTAATAAAAGACTAAGAAATAACAAAAAAGAGAGAAGGAGAAGAAATTTTGTTTGTAGTTTCGGTTCTTTTCTAGTAAAATGAAATTGTATAAAAGTAGAAGTGAGGTGTAGTAAAATGGGTTTTACAGACGAAACAGTACGCTTTGATTTTGATGATAATCGAAAAAAAGCAATCAGTGAAACGTTAGAAACCGTATATCGGGCATTAGAAGAAAAGGGATACAATCCTATTAACCAAATAGTAGGGTATTTACTTTCTGGGGACCCGGCTTACATTCCTCGTTATCAAGATGCTCGAAACTTAATTCGTCGTCATGAACGTGATGAAATCATGGAAGAATTAACCAAATATTACTTAGCGAACCACGGAATCGATATCAAATGAGGATCATGGGGCTAGATGTAGGTTCACGGACAGTCGGTGTGGCTGTTAGTGATTTATTAGGTTGGACAGCGCAAGGCATCGAAATTATTCGCATCAATGAAGAGGAAGAGAACTTCGGCTTTGAGCGATTAGGTGAATTGGTGAAAGAATACGAAGTCACGAAATTTGTCGTAGGTTTACCGAAAAACATGAATAATTCCATCGGTCCTAGAGCTGAAGCATCCATGGCATATGGTGATAAGATTCAAGAATTATTTCAATTACCTGTTGACTATCAAGATGAACGATTAACAACTGTCCAAGCAGAGCGTTTCTTGGTGGAGCAAGCAGATGCTTCAAGAGCCAAAAGAAAGAAAGTCATTGATAAACTAGCGGCAGTAATGATTCTACAAAATTATTTAGATGCACATAGCCGATAATTATCGAGCTTTGAATACATCAAGGGAGAGAAGAAGAATGACAGAACACAACCACGATCATGATCACGAAGGACATGAACACATTACTTTAGTAGACGAACAAGGAAATGAAACATTATACGAGATCTTACTAACTGTTGACGGTCAAGAAGAATTCGGTAAAAATTATGTTTTATTATATCCAGCAGGAATTCCTGAGGATGAAGATGTTGAATTGCAAGCTTACTCATATGTGGAAAACGCAGAAGGTACAGAAGGCGATTTACAGCAAATCGAAACAGACGCTGAATGGGATATGATTGAAGAAGTTTTCAATACATTCATGGCTGAAGAAGAAGAGTAAAACTGTAACGAGAGAAGCGCTACTTCTCCTATTGAGAAGTAGCTTTCTTAATAATAATTGTTATAATGTACATGTTGTTTCTATCATAAGATACTATCACTATCATTGAGTGTGGTGGATAAATAAGGACAGCATTGTCTAGTTTTACAAGATGTTGTAAAAACGTAACATCCTTGTAATGACGTTAATTTGGCAACTATCTAGCATAATTTATAATTTGTGTTATACTAAGAATGAGGTTTTGGAAATACTGTTAATTTTATAATATTAAATAAAAAAATGGCTCCACCTACTGGCATAGGTAGAGCCGTCAGAAATTCAGTTAAACAAACACGTAATTATTGGTGTGGTGCATTGCCACGAACTGAAATTCCAGTTAATAAAGCAAGTAAATCAAACATATATTTCACCTCCTTTATTATGATAGCTTCATTATAACATTATCTGTAAAATGATGGTATGTTTAATACAAAAAAATAGAAAGATTGGAGTTTTGACTGTGAGAGTAGCGGGAGAAAAAATCAAAACAGCGCGTAAAAAGAAAAAATTATCGCAAGCTGAATTGGCAAAAGGAATTTGTACACAAGCAACAATTAGTAACATTGAAAACAAAAATGTGTGTGACAGTTTAGACATTTTCTCATCTGTATGTCTACGTTTAGACTTACAAGTAGAAGAATGTATCGAAGGTTCTAGTGAGAAAAAACTCGAAAGCTTATTAAATAAAGTAGAAGAATTATGCTTTTACTTTAAGCACGATGAAGCCTATGATTTGTTGAAAGACTATCCAGATGATATCGAAAGTTCAAACAGAATTTTAGAAACAAAATTTTTCTATTATAAAGGAATTACGAGTTTATTAGGTAAGAAAAATAATAGCGAAGCATTGTTCTATTTACATCGTGGTTCTGAAATTAGTCGTGATATTAATATTTATAATATTTTGAGTATGAATGCGATCGGTATTTTATATGAATTAGAAGATGATATTGAAAAAGCAAAAGTTTATTACGATAAATCTTTACAATTGCTAAGCGAATTCAAATTAGATTATCCATTAGAGCAATGCCGTATTTATTATAATACCGCAAAATTCTATTCATTAATTAAAGACTATGCAAAGAGTATTGAATTAAGTGATAAAGGAATCGAAATTAATCGGACGCACAGTTCTATTTACTCTTTAGATTGCTTATTATACGAAAAAGCGTTTAATAAACAAATGCTAGGACTAGATGCTGTTGAAGATTATCGTATTGCATACTACTTTACACGTTTCTTTGAAAATAAAAAATTACTTACTTATATTGAAAAAGATATGCAAGAGTTTAACATCAGTTTTAAATAATAAATTATTGTTTCAGATTTTAAAAAGAACAACCTAACTCAAGAGGAGTTAGGTTGTTCTTTTTTGCTCTTTTTAATTTGTTTCTTTGACAGCGTTACGGACGCTTTCGGCGACGACTTTTGCGACTCCTTCTTGGAATGGATCGGGAATAATATTGGTCGGCGTGAGTTCGTTATCGGGAATTAATTTTGCAATACCTTTGGCAGCGGCAATTTGCATTTCAATCGTAATCTTTTTCGCCCGAGCATCTAAGGCACCGCGGAAGATACCAGGGAAGGCCAACACATTATTAATTTGATTCGGAAAGTCACTACGACCAGTTCCGACAATATAAGCGCCTGCCGCTAAAGCTTCATCAGGAAAAATTTCAGGAACTGGGTTAGCCATTGCAAAAATAACTGGCTGCTCATTCATCTGTTGAATCCACTCAGGTTTTAAAACACCTGGTGCCGAAACACCAACAAAGACATCAGCGCCTTCAAGAGCAGTAGCTAAATCACCGGTACGGTGTTCCCGATTGGTTAGCTTCGCAATTTCTGCGTGGTGTGGTGGCAGAGCTGTATCTGTTTCGCTCAGAATCCCTGCACGGTCAACAATGATAATATGTTTTACGCCAGCAGCTAAAAATTTTCTTGTGATCGAAAGACCAGCGGAGCCACCGCCGTTGATTACCACATGAATGTCCTCTATTTTCTTGTTGATTAATTTTAAGCTGTTGTACAAAGCCGCTAGAACAACAATCGCTGTCCCGTGTTGATCATCATGGAAAACGGGAATATCTAGTTCATCGATTAAACGCTGTTCAATTTCAAAACAACGAGGAGCGCTGATATCTTCCAAGTTAATTCCCCCAAAGGTTGGAGCCAAAAATTTCACCGTTTGAATAATTTCTTCAGTATCTTGTGTATCTAAAACAAGGGGAATCGAATCCACACCAGCAAAGCGTTTAAACAATGCAGCTTTTCCTTCCATGACAGGCATCGCTGCTTCAGGACCAATGTTACCTAAACCTAAAACTGCTGAACCATCACTGATAACGGCGACGGTGTTTTTCTTTGTTGTTAATTCGTAGGCGCGTTCTTTTTTTTCATGTATGGCAGAAGAAACATCTGCAACACCTGGTGTGTAGGCAATTCCTAAATCTGCTTTTGTTTCAATCGGAACTTTAGGACAGACTTCTAATTTTCCCCCAAATTTTTTTGCTTGCTCAATCGCTAATTCTTTTACATCTTTTGTTGACATATCATTTTCCTCCTAAATAATTCACTTATGGTTAAAAAAGCATTCTAAAAATAGCAGTCATTGTTATTACTGTAATGGCACCGCCTAAACGTGTCGCAACTTGTGCAAACGGCATTAAGTTCATTCGATTGGCTGTACTTAAAATAGCCACATCGCCAGTCCCACCCATACCACTCTGACAAGCGGAGACAATGGCAGCCTCGACGGGATTCATATTCATGAAGCGTGAAACGAAAAAGCCTGTAGCAATAACAGTGAAAACGACACTAATTACCACAACAAAATATTGCCAGCTAAGCATTCCTACGACATCTTTTAAAGGAATATATAACATACCTAAGCCGACCATTAACGGGAACGTAAAATTGCCAGAGATAAATTTATAAAGCTGTTTTGATCCGCGTTGGGTTTCTTTCGGTACTACGTTTAAGTATTTTAAAAAGGCTGCGACAACAATCATCAAAACAGGACCAGGAAAGCCTGTTAAGTGTTGCAATAAACCGCCTGTAATAAATAAGGTACACGCAATTAAAACACCAGCGCCCATTAATTTTACATCAATTGGTGCTTTGTCTTCTTCTAAAGCATCACTTAAATCATCTGAATTAGTAATTTTGATCAACTGACCTTGTCCAGAAAGTTCAGGGCGTTTTTCTCCTAAACGACTAAGTAAACCTGAACACATGATAGCAAAAAATTACCAATAATGGTTGCGGGAATTAATTGCCCCACTAATTGTTCACTTGGCAATCCAGTAATGGCACTATAACCAAGGGATAAAGGAAGAATGCCTTCACCGATTCCACCAGCTAAAACAGGAGTGACAATATAGAAAAGGCTATGTTTCCAACCGAGACCTAACAGCGTTCCAACTAGGGTCCCAACACCCATTGCTAAAATCATTCCTAATGCCATCGGGACAATCATGCGCATTAAACCTTGGACTAAAATTTTGCGGTTCATTCCAAGGATACTTCCACAGACCAAACATGCAATATAGAAATAGAGAAAGTTTGCTTGTTTCATTAAAATATCTGTTGAGTCTAAGACATTTTGGTTGAGTAAATTGAAAAAGACCATAATTGATGGTACTAATAAAGATAAAATTGCGGGACCGCCAAAATGTTTCAAAATAGGAATATTTCCACCAATTGTTCCAAGTAACCAACCCATTGTTAAAATTACGGCAAAACCACCTAACATATTGACTGGTAGTTGTTCTAATAGAGCCGTAATAAGAATAATGCTAGCTGTTACAAGATAAACAGGTAACGTAACCGAACCAATCCTCGTTTTGGTTAATTTGTTGCGCCAATCTGTTTCATTAGCAGCTGTTGCGTGCAATTTCTTTTCCATGCTATTTCCTCCTATAACTTTAATCTATATTCATCATAATGTAAACGTTTTCTGTAGAGTAGATTATTTAATTAATTTAACTAAAGAAAAGTTTTTTAACCAAATCTTCCTATGCTATACTTTATTTGAAGAGAAAAGAGGGATGGCATGAAGCGTGGCGGGAAATTATGGTGCTTCTTATCAGTGATTTTTATTGCAACATTAATTATTATGATTACTTTCTTTTACGGAGTAACGACGGTCCAAACAATTAAAGAAGTTCGTAAAAACCAAGAGCAAGCACTTTTAGCCGTCGGAGAACAGTTGGCTATTGAACCGAATGTTATTGAAGCCTTAAAGAATGATCACTATTCAGATGAATTGGAAGCGTATACGGTTCGTTTAGGTGAAATCCATCAGTTGGATTTTATCGTGATTATGAATATGCAGGGGATTCGTTTAACACATCCTGATCGCCAAAAAATAGGTAAGCATTTTGAAGGTGGCGATGAAGTGCGAGCATTAAAAGGGGAGGAACATTTGTCTGTTAGTCAAGGGAGTTTAGGAGAATCATTACGAGGTTTTGTCCCAGTCTATGATCAAGGAAAACAAATTGGGGTTGTGGCAATGGGCATTAAAATGACCTCGCTTTCACAATTGATTGAACGAACAAAAAATGATTACACAGTGAGTGTCCTTTTAAGTGTTGGTTTTGGCTTTATATTAGCCATCGTGGTTTCTTATTATTTAAAAAAACAACTTCACGATTTAGAGCCAAGAGAAATTGCTCGTCTATTAGAAGAGCGAAACGCCATGCTTGAGGAAACGAAAGACGCAATCCTTGTGATTGATACCGATCAAAATATTTTATTAGCAAATATTGAAGCAACTAAAATGTATCATAATATAACAAATAGTGAAGAAAATTTACTAGGAAAGAAACTTTCAGCATTGGTTTTATCTCCTGAAAAATTAATCGTACATTCAAAAACAGAGCAATTCTATCGCCAAAATGGTCAGGATTATTTCGTCTCAATCGCCCCGATTAATGTCCGTAAAAAAACAATTGGGCATGTTATCTTTCTGAAAAATGCGACGGAAACGTTTATTGTCGCAGAACAGCTTGTCAGCACAACGACATATGCTTCGGCATTACAAAGTCAATCACATGAATTTATGAATAAGATGCATGTTATTTATGGCTTAGTCGATTTAGAAGATTATGAGGCGCTAAAACATTATCTAGCCGATTTATTGAAACCAGAAAAGGAATTTGCACAGCGCTTAGCTATTTTGGTTAGGAATCCTATTTTAGCAGGTTTTTTAAGTGGGGAAAGAATCAAGTTTGCAGAAATTAAAACACAATTAGCTATTGAAATTTATCCAGAAATTCCACCAAATAAACGAGATGAAGATACGCAAAATTTGATTGCTATCTACCGTTATATTCATCGTTTCCTGATGGAACAACCGTTACCAGAAGAGATCATTGAAACCATTGATTATCAGCCAGGAAGTTTGACGACGACTTATTCGTTTGCTTATCCAAAAGAACAACTGGAACGCTTTGAACAAGAGTTTTTCACTTCTTATTTGGCAAGATTATTAGAGAATGCGGAAGCGACATTGACTTGGGAAAACCAACAAAACAATTGGCTTGTCCTTCGCATAAATGTTCATTACGAAGGAGCAGAGGAAAATGAACCTATTGATTATTGAAGACGATCCTATGGTTGCATATATACATCAAAAATATCTTGAAAAATTAATTCACCAACCGACTATTTTTACGGCGGCAACAATTGCTGAAGGTCTACAACTAACGAAAGAAAAACAACCAGCACTTGTTTTATTAGACGTTCATTTAAAAGATGGCAATGGCTTGACCTATCTGGCAACAATTAGAGATGAAAAAATTGACACAGAAGTTATCCTGATTACGGCTGCCAACGAGTTAGAAAATGTTAAACGAAGCTTACATTTAGGCGTTTTAGACTATTTAGTTAAACCCTTTTCTTTTGAGCGATTTCAACAAAGTATCGAAAACTATCAGAAAAAAGCTGCTCAATTCACGCTGGAAACGAAGGAGCTTTCGCAAACAAAAGTGGACCAATTGTTTCATTCTTCACAGACAAACGCACGTAAAAATGAACAAGATCTTCAAAACATGTCCTTAGAAAAAGGACTAACACAAGCAACATTACAACTATTGTTAAAAAAAATAGACGAATTTACCGACTATTTTACGATTCAAGAATTATCAGAAGCGAGTCAGCTTTCACATGTTTCTGTTCGCAAATATGTGTTGTTTCTAGAAAAAAATAACCTTTTAGAAAGTAAAAATAGCTATTTAAAAGTGGGGCGTCCCTATCAATCGTATCGGAGAATTTAGTATTTTTTATTTTTTAGTAAATAAAAAAAAGTAATTGAAAAGTGGCGAAATACAGAGGATACTCCTTTTTATTCTCATTTAAAGCACTTAATTGAGAATGGAAAAGAGGATATTGTTTGTTATTTTTTGAGAATATATGATATTCTTTATTATGTAAGAAATAATATTATATGGGAGGAACGAGCGATGAAAGTTATTGTTTTAGGATCATCACATGGAGGTTATGAAGCGGTAGAGGAATTACTAAATCTTCATCCTGATGCAGAAATTCAATGGTATGAGAAAGGTGATTTTATCTCATTCTTGTCTTGTGGCATGCAGTTGTACCTAGAAGGAAAAGTGAAAGATGTTAATTCTGTTCGCTATATGACTGGCGAAAAAATGGAGAGTCGTGGTGTGAATGTCTTTTCTAATACTGAAATTACAGCGATTCAACCAAAAGAACATCAAGTGACAGTGAAAGATTTAGTGTCAGGTGAAGAACGTGTTGAAAATTATGATAAATTAATCATCAGTCCCGGAGCTGTCCCATTTGAATTAGATATTCCAGGTAAAGATTTGGATAATATTTACTTGATGCGTGGTCGTCAATGGGCCATTAAATTAAAACAAAAAACAGTAGATCCAGAAGTCAATAATGTGGTTGTGATTGGTAGTGGTTATATTGGGATTGAAGCTGCCGAAGCATTTGCAAAAGCCGGTAAAAAGGTTACTGTTATTGACATTTTAGATCGTCCATTAGGGGTATATCTAGATAAAGAATTTACAGATGTTTTAACAGAAGAGATGGAAGCTAATAATATTACCATTGCAACTGGTGAAACAGTTGAACGTTACGAAGGCGACGGTCGTGTGCAAAAAGTCGTTACAGATAAAAATGCGTACGATGCTGATTTGGTCGTTGTAGCGGTTGGCGTCCGTCCAAACACTGCTTGGTTAAAAGGTACCTTAGAATTACATCCGAATGGCCTAATCAAGACGGATGAATACATGCGGACAAGTGAGCCAGATGTATTTGCAGTAGGGGATGCTACGTTAATTAAATACAATCCTGCAGACACAGAAGTAAATATTGCTTTAGCAACGAATGCTCGTAAACAAGGTCGCTTTGCTGTGAAAAACCTAGAGGAACCAGTTAAACCTTTCCCTGGTGTTCAAGGATCTTCTGGCTTGGCCGTCTTTGATTATAAATTTGCTTCAACAGGGATTAACGAAGTCATGGCTCAAAAATTAGGAAAAGAAACAAAAGCGGTGACAGTAGTAGAAGACTACTTGATGGACTTTAATCCAGACAAACAAAAAGCTTGGTTTAAATTAGTGTATGATCCTGAAACAACACAAATTTTAGGCGCTCAATTAATGTCGAAAGCAGATTTAACTGCAAACATTAATGCTATTTCATTAGCGATTCAAGCCAAAATGACGATTGAAGACTTAGCCTATGCGGACTTCTTCTTCCAACCAGCGTTTGACAAACCTTGGAACATTATTAATACAGCGGCTTTAGAAGCGGTAAAACAAGAACGTTAATAGAAGAGAAAATAAAACCCATGAGTATTTATATTACTCGTGGGTTTTATTTTTATTTTGTATTCAATTGATTTTTCAACTCTTGTTGGACACGATTTAATTCTTGTTCATCCACACGTTGATAGGAAACACCATCTTGCATAAAACCAGTACCTTGAAGTTGGTCTTGTTTCACTTTACCAAAGGCACTGCGATAATCTAAGGCAATTTTTTTCATGTCATCAAAACTTAAATCTGTCTTCATATTATCAGAAACAGCTGTTAAAATTTCTTGATAGTTGCTTACGCTGTTAAGACTTAAGACTTTTTGGACGATGCCTTCAATCACTTTTCTTTGACGTTCTTGGCGGCCGTAGTCACCATTAGGGTCTTCGTAACGCATTCTTGAATAGGAGAGTGCTTGTTCACCATCCAATGAAATTTTACCAATCGTAAAATCATATCCGTCTTGAGAAAAAGTCAGATTATTGTTCACTTCGATTCCGCCAACCGCGTTGACTAATTCTTTTAAACCAGCCATATTAATTGAAACATAATGATTAATAGGTATATTTAAATAGTTTTCAACTGTGTCCATTGCTAAAGATGCGCCACCAAAAGCATAGGCGTGATTCAATTTATCTTGTTTTCCTTGACCTGGAATATCAACATAGGTATCGCGAGCAAGACTGACTAAGGTTGTTTGCTTGTCACGAGGATTAACTGTTGCAACAATTGTTGTATCCGAACGACCTTGCTCGACACGCCCATCATCGCCTGTATCAATCCCTAATAATAAAACAGAAAAAGGCTCCTTATTGTTTAAATTGACCTGACTTTTTTTAGATCGTTCTACTGTTTCATAGGTTTTATCCATTGATTTAGAAACATCCCAATAAAGTTTTGCTCCCATTCCAACAACTGCAAGAAATAGAACCAAGATAATTCCAAAGATAATGGCAAAAATTTTCTTCCCTTTTGACATATTTTTCCTCCAATAATTTATCACAGGTTGTGATTTTTTTCTTATAGGTTAATCTTACTAATTTTTAGTGAAGAAGTATATAATAATTGTTGAAAGACTATAAAACTTTAAGGTATTTTGCATTATTTTTGCTTAATCTTTTGAAATATCTCAATTCTATTAAAATATGCGAATTAGTATATTACACGTTTTCAATGTGTTTCATTGTTGATTAATTAGAATTTTAGTGGTATTTTTGTATTTGTAATTAGTACAGATTTTAATTGGAGGTATAACAGTGAGTAAAAAAGGATCAGATATCATAGTAGAAAGTTTAATCAATCACGAAGTGCCCTATATTTTTGGGATTCCCGGTGCAAAAATTGATGGGGTTTTTGATGCATTAGTTGACAAAGGTCCAGAATTAATTTTAGCTCGACATGAACAAAATGCAGCCTTTATGGCACAAGGGATTGGTCGTTTGACGGGAGAGCCTGGCTTAGTTATTGCAACTAGTGGACCTGGTGCCAGCAATTTAGCAACTGGGTTAGTAACTGCGACTGCAGAAGGGGACCCTGTTTTAGCATTGGCTGGACAGGTGAAACGGTCCGATTTGTCAAAATTAACTCACCAAAGCATGAATAATGCTGCATTATTTAGTCCAATAACAAAATTCAGTACAGAAATTCAAGATCCAGAAACATTATCTGAAAATATTGCCAATGCTTACCGTATCGCCAAAACAGCGAAAAAAGGCGCAACATTCTTATCGATCCCACAAGATGTCACAGATAGTCCGGTGACAGGCGAAGCAATTAAGCCTTTGTCGGCTCCGAAACTGGGCCATGCATCAGCAGAAACAATCGCAGCTTTAGCTGAACGAATCAAGCAAGCGAAATTACCTGTTTTACTTTTAGGAATGCGGGCCTCTGCACGAAAAGTTACCGCAGCCATTCGTGAATTGGTTGCTATAACTGGTTTGCCGGTCGTGGAAACGTTCCAAGGAGCAGGCATTATTTCAAAAGAATTAGAAGAACATTTCTTTGGGCGTGTTGGTTTATTTCGAAACCAACCTGGGGACCGTTTGTTAAAAAGAAGTGATTTAGTGATTGCGATTGGTTATGACCCAATTGAATATGAGGCACGTAATTGGAACGCAGAAAAAGATGCGCGCGTTATTGTTATTGATGAAGTTCAAATGGAAATTGATCAATATATGCAACCGGAAGAAGAGCTAATTGGTGATATGTCTAAAAATATTTTGAAATTATCAGAAGCATTTAGTGAACCAATATTAACAGAAGATGCGCAAGATTATTTAGAAACGCTTCAAGAAAAATTAACGATTAAAGAAGTAAAAACAAGTACAATTGAAAATCGATTACATCCATTAGAAATTGTTCAAACGCTTCAAGAAAAAACCACGAATGAAATGACAGTTACTGTTGACGTAGGGAGTCACTACATTTGGATGGCTCGCCACTTTAGAAGTTATGAACCGCGTCATTTATTATTTAGTAACGGTATGCAAACATTAGGTGTCGCTTTGCCTTGGGCAATCTCGGCTGCGCTGGTTCGTCCGAATACACAAATTATCTCTGTTTCTGGGGACGGCGGTTTCCTATTTTCGGCGCAAGAATTAGAAACAGCGGTTCGTTTAAAGCAAAATATCGTGCATATTATTTGGAATGATGGTAGTTATGATATGGTTAAATTCCAAGAAGAAATGAAATATAATCGATCCTCTGGCGTAGATTTTGGTCCAGTTGATTTTGTGAAATATGCTGAAGCTTTTGGAGCCAAAGGGCTTCGAGTACATTCACAAGCAGAATTTGCCGCAGCTTTAGAAGAAGGAATGCAAACAGAAGGCCCAGTGATTATTGACGTTCCTGTGGATTATTCAGATAATCAAGAATTAGGTAAAACATTGTTACCAGATCAACTTTATTAGGAGATGGAAAAATGAGCGAACAATATGTTTATCAACATGGTACGCTAGGCGGTTTAATGGAAAGTTTGATGGCAGGAACGGCAGAAATTGGTACGTTACTCACGCAAGGTGATTTTGGAATTGGGACATTAGAAGGCTCAAATGGCGAAATTATTTTATTGGACGGTATATTGTATCATGCGAATCAAACTGGCGAAATTGCTATTCTAGAAGGCGAAGAATTAACGCCATATGCCGCAGTTACTCGTTTTCAAGAAGATGGCGCATTCCCTGTATCAACAGAAACCGATGAAAATATTAAAGCACAAATTTTAGAAAAAATTAGTCCTAATTTTTTTGCGGCAATTAAAATTAGCGGTCTTTTTGCGAAGATGCATGTCCGTGTGGCACCTAAACAAGAAAAACCGTATCCACCATTTGTAGAAGCCGCACGCAATCAACCTGAATTTACAGCGGAGAATATTCAGGGAACAGTTGTAGGGTTCTTTACACCTAAATTATTTCATGGTGCCTCTGCCGCAGGGTTTCATTTGCACTTTATCAGTGAGGATCACCAATTTGGTGGGCACATTCTTGATTTTGGCATTAAACAAGGGACTGTTTCGTGGATGGAAGCAGCAGAATTGCGGCAGCATTTTCCAGTTCATGATGCTGATTATCGGAATAAAGAAATTGATATTGCAAAAGCTTTGTCCGCAATTGAAGAAGCGGAATAACAAGGCACATTTCTCCACGCCCATTCAAGTTGACCTAGTTATAGTTAGTCAACTTGAATGGGCTTATCGCTGTTCGTCGCTTTTTGTTGTTATTTTTCAAAAAAAAAATAGTATCCTTTTTATAATAAGCAAATAACAATTGGAAAGGATGGCGTAATGGACACACTTTATAGAAGTTGGCAATTATCTGGTTGGCTCTATCATGATATTTTTGTTATCATTGTAGCAATTATTTTTATAGTAATTAGTGGTATTTTGGTTATTTCCTTAATAAGAAGGCGGAGTACAAGGAGACTGGTTCCCTATGCGTTAATTTTGTTGGTTTATCTTGCAGTGGTACATTTTGCTGGTTTAATCTTTTTCGGAATGTTTCGTTCAGTAACGATTGAAGAGAAAAGTGCGACGTTTTATTCTGAAAAAACAAAAGGCTTAACTTCAATCGAGCGAATGATTATTCCAAATGGACGAACGAATGGCATTAGCACCAGTAACTCATTGTTCCAAGTGATTTCTGTTAATAGTCAGACGGGCGAACGAATGTGGAGTAAACGTTTAGGTTGGCGTGATTATTTAATTGGTCAAACAGATCAATATGTGGTTTTGAATAATGCTGATAACGAGGCCATTTACTTACTCGATACAAAAACAGGGAAAAAACAGTTTTCTGAAGCGGATTTAGTGAAGAAATTCCCTGAATTAAAAGACTATTTAAGCTCTGATTTCGTTGATTATCGTTTTATGGATAATCGCTATCTCTATATTTATGGATTAAACAATCGATATTATCAATTAGATTTGAAAAATTGGCAGTTAAAACAAGACCCAACCTTCAAAGAAGTCTTTCAAACACAAGAAGCGCCTAAATGGACGGTAGATTCAAATGAGAGTCAAATTGGTCAAGAGCTGTCATCGGAAGAGCGTACAACAGTGCAAGGAAAACTAGAAGAGCAACTAATAGCACCAGTTTTACTAGGCAAGAAAGATGAAGCAAATTATTATGTTCTGTCATACAAGAAAAGACAAAGTATTCAAGCGATAGTTGGCTTATACAATTGGCAGAAAAAAACATACGAGTGGCAAACACCGTTGCTTTTAACTAAAGAAAATGTACCTATTGAAGCTTTTCAAGTAGAGGATGCGTTGTTCATTAAAGTCCCGCGTTATTTATACAAAATTAACCTGAATAATGGTAATCAAGAGTATCAGTTTGATTACCGTTGGGGCCAAGTGATTCGTTAAACGAAAAGTGGTAAAGCATGCTTAGACAAATAGAAGGAGCAAATAGTCCTTATGATATAAAAAAACGCTTAGAAGAGTAGTGATTCCGCTAGTTTTCTAAGCGTTTTTTTTATTTTATGCAGGTCCAGAGATTAAATTCCAGATAGTCGAACCTGTATATGCGCCAGAAAATAATTGTGAAACAGGGGTTTGGATTGCAAGAGAAATATCGGTCATGCGGCCGCTCCACATTCCTTGTCCTTTTCTATCACCAGCGTTACTCATTAAAGTCGCACCGTTACCGATAATAATTGGGTTGGTCGGGAAGTCGGGTGCAGCAGGATCTTCTGAAAAATCCAGTCCATACATTGTATTTGTCATAAAGAAACGCCTTAACGTTTTGTCATAGCGAGCATAGCCCCCTGTTAATTGAAACGTAATGATGCCTAGTAAAGAATGAGCTTCGTTTCGCATGTGTGGGATTTCAGCAGTGACATGCCAACCAGTTAAGGCTCCGCGAACATCCCCCATCCCGAAGTGTCTCATTGTATGAGTATTGCCTTCAGAAGGTCGTATAGGAACTGCCGTTAAATCACCAGAAATCGCTTGGGTTTCAAAAGTAAATTCTTTCGGAATAAAGAGCAAGTCAAAACTAGTGTTAGGATTTTCTAAATCAGGATCAATGGCATCGTCAACCGATTCATCGATTCATCACCAGGCAGCCCTCCAATTTCTAGTTTAACTGAAACAGGCGTTTTTCCAGAACGGGTGGCAAAAGAAACCGATGGGTTAAAACTAAAGAGACTGAATACTAGCAACAAGGCTGCAAGTGATTGATAAGTGAGTAGATTTTTTTGCTTCAAGAAAGTTCCTCCTTTAGGTGCTGATAATATAAGTATACGCAAAAGGAGCTGTTTTTATTTATCAGTAATTTACAGGAAATTCGAAAATATTGAGACAGATAGTTTTTAATATTAGTTGAGAAAGGTGAGTCGACAATTTTTACTTGTTGATTCTGTCTTTTTTGAGCACCATTCGTTATATCAAGCATGCTAAAATATAAAAGAAATCATCAGGTATCACTAATGAAAAGGGAGAGGAGGAGAAAACTTTGAGTAAGTGTTTGGGGTTGTTGGTGATTTTATTTGTATTAACTGGCTGTTCAGGAAGTAGGAATTCGCAACAGGAAGTCGTTATAGAAAAGTCTGCTAATAATGACAAAGTAAGACAATTTGTCGATCAAAAAAATCCGCATTTAGGAACGCAATTAGAAGCAGAATCTTATACTAAACAGGAAGCGATTGAATTTTTACAAAATGGTTTAGGGATACCAACGAATGACTCGGCGTTTCATTATACGTTTAAGCAGTCAAATAAAGGAAGTTATGTTGTTCAAATTATATCTGAAAAGAATAGTGTCTCAAAAGAGAATGAATTGTTCGGATATTATCAGGTGTATCAAGATGGTATTATAGTGAAAATGATGGAAAAGGATCAAACGTTCCAAGAAAATTAAGTGATAAATAAAAAAGTTGACAAAAAACACAAACAGCCTTGTTTGTGTTTTTTTGTTTAATGTTCGTGTTTTATTTTTTAATAACCTTTTTCGAAAAAATATACGAACGTTCGGGTTTAAAAACGAACAAAAAGATGAAAATGTGTTGAAATATACGTTTTCCTTGCGTATACTGATGAAGTGAAAAAACGAACGAGGAGTGTACGAATGAACAAGAAAGTTCCTTATTTAATTGTGGCACCGGGGCTAGTACTATTATTATTTTTCTTAATGATTCCATTAATTACTAGCATTTTGCCAACCATTTTTACTGATCATGGCTTGACACTAAATCAGTATGTTACTTTTTTTAAAGATGACTATAATGTTTCAATTTTCTGGCGAACGATAAGAGTTTCGTTAATTGTGACGGGTATTTCAATCGTGTTGGGCATTCCAACGGCATACTTTATTGCTGGGGTTTCCAAAAAATGGCGTGGCTTTTTAATGGCTATGACCTTGTTTCCACTGTTAACCAATTCAGTTATTCGAAGTTTTGCTTGGATTAACATTTTAGGAAAAAACGGTGTAGTGAATACGTTGTTATTAAAAACAGGCTTAATTGAGCAACCGCTGAATTTATTGTATACAGAATTTGCAATTATTATCGGTTCAGTGTATTTATTTTTACCAACAATGATTATGACCTTAGTTGGGGTTATGGAAAACATTGAAGGAGAAATGCTAGAAGCGGCTGAGACGCTAGGCGCCAATCCAATGACGGCTTTTCGGAAAATTGTTTTACCTTTATCAATTCCAGGCACCATTGTAGGAAGTATATTAGTGTTTACAGGAACTTTAACGGCTTATACGACGCCACAGCTGTTAGGTGGTAACCAAAAAATGATGATGTCGACCTTCTTATATCAAAAGGCTAATACTTTAGGTGATTGGCAATCGGCGAGTGTTCTTGCATTTATTATGATTTTAACAACATTAATTGTGATGAAAGGCCTAGACATGGTCGCTAAGAAAGTAGATCGGAGAGAAGCAAATCATGCGTAAGCAAAAAAGACTATCTGTTATTGCAATTCTAGTTTTTCTGTTTTTATTTTTACCATTATGTTTGATTGTGGTGACTTCTTTTGGAACAGCCGCAGCGATTCAATTTCCGATTAAAGGATTTACTTTAGATTGGTACGCCAAAGCCTTACAATCGGAAACGTTTATGGACAGTTTTAAGTTAAGTTTGTTGATTGGGGTATTAGCGACTGTTTTAGCATTAATAGTAGGGATTCCGGCTTCCTATGCGCTGGCACGTTATTCCGTTCGTGGGCGCAACTTTATTAAAAGCTTTTTCTTATCCCCAACTGTGATTCCAGGAATTGTGGTCGGGTATACGTTATTTCAATATATTGTTATTAAATTAGGTTTGCCTGTCTTTCAAGGATTGTTAATGGGGCATTTTTTAATTAGTTTGCCTTATATTATTCGAGTGGTTGGATCAAGTATGGAACAACTAGATTATTCAATGGAAGAAGTAGCTTGGACATTAGGTTGTACAAGATTGCGAGCGTTCATTCAAATTGTTTTACCCAATGTGTCTTCAGGAATTTTTGCAGCCTTTATGTTAGCATTTGTCAATTCGTTTAACAATGTTCCTGTATCGATGTTTTTATCAGGTCCCGGTGTGACGATGCTGCCTACTTCTTTATTAAGTTATATGGAATACAATTATGATCCAACTGTTTCAGCAATTTCTGTATTGTTGATGCTACTAACAATGGGCTTAATGTTTTTAATTGAAAAAACGTTGGGACTAGCTTCCATTGCCTAAAACATGGAAGAAGCACGAGATAGAAAGAGGAGAAAATTTTGACTTTTGTGGATTTAAAAGATATTCGCGTCAGCTATGACGGAAAACAAGATATTTTAAAAGATTTAAATATTTCAATGGAAAAAGGAGAATTAGTTTCTTTATTAGGACCGAGTGGTTGTGGTAAAACGACTACGCTAAGAGTGATTGCTGGATTAATTAAGCCAAACGACGGACAGTTTTTCGTTGACCAAGAAGAACTAACAAAGGTTCCTGTCCATAAAAGAAACTTCGGGATGGTTTTTCAAAGCTATGCGTTATTTCCCCATTTAACGATTGCAGAAAATGTCGCTTTTGGGTTGAAATTACGCAAAGAAAGCAAACAAACCATGGACCAAAAAGTCGCGGAAATGCTAAAAGTATGTGGTTTAGAAAGCTTGGGCGACCGTTATCCAAAACAATTATCTGGTGGTCAAAGACAGCGGGTTGCGCTAGCACGTGCTCTGATTATTGAACCTAAACTATTACTACTAGATGAACCGTTGAGTAATTTAGATGCAAAATTGCGAGTGGCAATGCGGATTGAAATCAAACGGATTCAACAACAATTAGGCATTACGACAGTTTTTGTCACACATGACCAAGAAGAATGTTTTTCTATTTCAGATAAAGTGGCCATTATGAATAATGGCGTGATTGAACAATATGATTCACCAGAAACGATTTATCGTTTGCCTCGTACTAAGTTTGTCGCTGAATTTATCGGTTTTGAAAACTTTTTCTCTGTCGAAAAAATGGAAGCTGGTCATTATCGGACACAAACAAATCAAATAATGAAAACGACTAATCCTGAACCAAATGTTACAACGACGGTGGCAACGATTCGTCCAGAGGACATTGAGATTGTTTCAGAAGCTGCTACTAATACTGTCGCAGGTACTGTCGCTGTCCGAACATTTTTAGGGAAAAGCTATCAATATGAAGTGGAAACAGCGTTAGGTACATTGCTGGTTAATGGAACAAGTGAACAGTTATATGAAACAAATGAAACCATTCACTTGGCTTTTCCAGCTGAGAAATTAGTTATTTTAGAAAAATAAAAACCATTTTGGAGGAAGATTTAAAAATGAAAAAACGCGTAATTTTAGGGACATTAGTCGCTGCAACGTTATTAATGACTGCTTGTGGAAACAGCGAAGCAACTACGAAAAGCGAGAGCAAAGGTGGAAGTAATGCTTTAGTCGTTTCAACTTTCGGATTAAGTGAAGATATTGTCAAAAAAGACATCATCGCTCCATTTGAAAAAGAGAATGAAGCGAAAGTTACCTTAGAAGTAGGCAATAGTGCAGACCGCTTTACGAAATTAAAAAATAATCCCAATGCGGGAATTGATGTCATTGAATTAGCACAAGCAAATGCAGCACAAGGTGGAAAAGAAGGGTTATTTGAAAAAATTACAGAAAAAGAAGTACCTAATTTAAGTCAGTTAACGCCGGGAGCAAAAGAGGTTTTTGAAAGTGGTGCTGGCGTACCAATCGCTGTAAACAGTATCGGGATTGTTTACAACAAAGAAAAATTAGGCAAAGAAATTAAGAACTGGGATGACTTATGGTCAGCTGATTTGAAAGGTAAAATTTCTGTTCCAGACGTTGCCACGACGGCAGGTCCTTTAATGTTATACGTTGCCAGTGAACATGCTGGTCAAGATATTACAAAAGATAACGGGAAGGCCGCTTTTGAAGCGATGAAAGAATTAAAACCAAACGTTGTTAAAACGTATTCAAAATCGTCAGACTTAGCTAATATGTTCCAATCTGGTGAAATTGAAGCAGCTGTGGTTGCTGATTTTGCGGTTGATATTATTCAAGGCGCAGCAGAAAACGTGACGTATGTCGTCCCAGAAAGCGGCACGTATGCCAACTATAATACAGTCAATATTCCTAAAAAAGCACAAAACAAAGAAACCGCCTTTAAATTTGTTAACGCACGGATTAGTGAAGAATCACAAAAGGCCAAAGCGATTTCATTAAATGAAGGACCTACAAATCAACAAGTAACGCTAAGCGAAAAAGAAGCGAAAAATAAAACATATGGTGCCATTGCCGAACGTGCCAAAACAGTCGATTTTAATTTTATTAATAGTCAACTAGCGGATTGGATTGATCAATGGAACCGGACGATGAATCAATAGTTTTAGAAAAGAGGGACAAAATGAACGTCGATGTATTACTAAAAAATGTGTGGCTGTATCAAACAGTCACTCAAACATTCGTTCAACGAAATGTTGCGATTAAAAATGATAAATTTTATTACATTTATGAAGAAGAGAACGTCAATTTGCAGCCCCAAAAAACAATTAATGCCGAGAATCAATGGATGATTCCCGGCTTAATTGATGCACACATGCATATTGAAAGTTCCATGACGACACCTACTATTTTTTCCAAAGCAGTAGTGCGTTACGGTGTGACAACGGTGATTGCCGATGCCCATGAAATGGCTAATGTATTTGGCTTAGAAGGCTTAAAAGCTTTTATGGCCGCTGAAACAGAACTAGATATCTTTCACGCAATTCCTTCTTCGGTTCCTTCGACCACTCCCGAATTAGAAACAACTGGTGGGATTATCGGCTTAGCAGAAGTAGCAGAATTACTCAAAGAGCCAAAAGTGATTTGTTTAGGGGAAGCCATGAATTTTAAAGGGATTTCCTATGAGCCAGATTCTTTAATTCGTCAAATTATCGATTTGTGTCAAAAACAACGACCAACCATGCCTTTAGAAGGCCACTGTCCTAAAATCGAAGATCAAGAGTTAGCAGATTTTCTATATAGTGGTATCACTTCAGATCATACCCATCAATTTCCTAAAACGTTAAAAGAAAAAATTGAAGCGGGCGTCTTTATTCAATTTCAAAATAAATCAATCACTCCTGAAAACATTCAGGTGATAGTAGACAATGACTTCTACAATTATGCAAGTATTATCACGGATGACGTGATGGCCGATGATTTGCTAAAAGGTCATCTAAATGAAAATGTCAAAAAAGCCGTTCATGCAGGATTGCCTATCGAAAAAGCCATTTATATGGCAACTTATACGCCGGCCAAACGAATGGGTCTCCATGATCGCGGCGAAATTGCACCTGGTAAAAAAGCTGACTTTTTGTTATTAAATGACTTAGAAAGTTTTGATATTACTACGGTTTATAAATCTGGAAAGGTCGTTTTTGAAAAAGGCGAGCCCTTCCATTATCCAGAAAAAATCGAAGAGTTTCCAGCCGCTTACCAACAAACCATCCAATGTAAAAAGTTAACAGAAGAAGATTTACTTTTAAAGGTGGCTACAACAAAAGAAACAGTTCGTTGTAATGTGATTCAAAAACAAGAGATTGGCACATTTACAGAGCGAATTACAAAAGAAATTCCTGTTGAAAATGGGTTGTTGCAATGGCAAAAAGCCAACTGTGCCTTATTAATTGTGATGGAACGTTACGGAAAAAATGGTAATATTTCTTTTTCTTTAATGGATCAACCCCTTTCCGAGAAAGGAGCCATTGCGACAACCTGGGCCCATGATCATCATAATTTAATGGTGATGGGTAATACGATTGAGGATATTCTGTTAGCGCAGAATGAATTATTAGCGATGCAAGGCGGCTATTTGGTTGCTTCGGATCAGCAAGTGATGGCAACTTGTCCTTTACCAATTGGTGGGATTTTATCGCAAGCACCGATTGAACAATTAGGCGCTTCTTTACAAAAAGTTCGACAAGCTATGCAAGCTTTAGGCTATCAAAATATGAATGAAATCATGTCCTTTTCCACACTATCATTGCCTGTCTCGCCAGCCATTAAAGTGACAGATTTTGGGATGATGGATACGAAGTCACAACGTTTCTATCCATTAGTTTTTCCAGAGGATGGAGTTCTTTTGCATGAAAACACTTATTAAAAATGTGCATATACTAACAATGGATGAGCAATTTTCAGAAATCAAAGCCGGCTATTTAGTGATTGAAGAAGACACAATTGTGGAATTAGCACCAATGACCACACTTGATGAAAAGCGAATGGCTGCAAATCAAGTAATCGATGGTCAAAATGGAATTTTAATGCCTGGGATGATTAACACCCATACCCATGTAGGCATGATTCCATTTCGTTCGTTAGGGGACGATGTGCCAGATCGACTCCGGCGTTTTCTTTTTCCATTAGAACAATTCATGACAAAAGAATTAGTAGGATGCAGTAGTGATTATGCAATTGCTGAAATGTTACTGAGTGGTATTACGAGCTTTTGTGATATGTATTATTTTGAAGATGAAATTGCTAAAAGTTGCGAAAAAATGAGTGTTCGCGCTTTGCTCGGAGAAACGATTATTGACATGCCCACTTGTGATAGTCCGGAACCTTCAGGCGGTCTTTTTTACGCGGAAACCTTTATTCGCAAGTGGCAAGGCCATCCGTTGATTACGCCTATACTTGCGCCACATGCACCGAATACCAATTCACCAGAAGTGTTGGCAAAAATTATTGAACTTAGTCGGCAATACCAAGTTCCTGTGACCATGCACGTTGCTGAAATGACTTATGAAATGGCTGAGTTTGAAAAAGCCTATCAAAAAACACCAATTGCTTTCTTAGAAGAACTGGGTTATTTGAGCGAGCCGTTTATTTTAGCTCATTGTATTTTGGCAACAGATGAAGATCTTGCGAGTTTAGCTGCTACTAATGGAAAAGCGCGTGTCGCTCATTGTATCGGTGCGAATACTAAATCAGCCAAAGGCGTAGCGCCGATTAAGCAAATGCTTGATCAAGGGATTATTGTCGGTTTAGGCACGGATGGACCTAGTAGTGGGAATACATTAGATTTATTCACCCAAATGCGTATGGTTGCGAATTTTCATAAGACAGCACACCAAGATCGCTCCTTGTTTCCTGCGAAAGAAATTGTTTATCTGGCAACGATGGGGGGCGCTAAAACGTTAGGCTTGGCGGAGCAAGTCGGCTCATTGGAAGTGGGCAAAAAAGCGGATATAACATTAATTGAAACGCAATCAGTTAATATGTTTCCGATTTTTGATGCCTATTCAGCGTTGGTTTATTCAGCAAATGCTAGCAATGTTGAAGCCGTTTGGGTGAACGGTCAACAGTTAGTTGCCAATAAAGAATTACAACAAGCTAATCTCAAAGAAATCAAGGAAAAATTATATCAGGCCATGAATACGTTTGTGAAAGAAGCTAAAAAAAGAGCTGCTCTCTAAACAAAGCAAGTAGGACGTATCGGATTGATTAAATAACGCTGGATTGACGTTTAGTGATTCAGGTTCTATAGAGCGCAGACAAACTTTTAATGAAAGAGTTGTCTGTGTTCTTTTTTGTTATAAACATTTTTCTTTTTCTATATATATTTTTAAGGTAAGTTGTATTATAGTAAGTTTGAGAAGATGAGAATGAGAGGAAAAGCAATGAATATACAACGGTTTATAGAAAAACGCAAAGCACGTGGTTTGTCGCAAAGTGAATTGGCTAAAGGGATTTGTACGCAAGTTACGGTTAGTCGCTTTGAAAAGAATGGTCAAGTCCCAACTTTAAAAATATTGATCCAACTATGTAATCGTTTAGAGCTACCTTTGGGGGAACTCTTCCCGCGCGTAGGGATTAAACAACCTGAAATTCTTGAAAAAATGGAAGAAGCAGAATTCTTCTTGATTACCAGCGAACATGACCAATTGCAAACAATTTTAAAAAATATTCCTTTTGATGAAATCAAAGATTCCCAACTGTTATTAGAATATTATTATTTACAAGGCTTTGTCATGATTTTTCAAAATGCTTCGTTGATGGATTGCTTATTTACCTTTGAAAAACTTCTGTTTGAAGAGCAAAAATACACGAGCGATATTTACCGTTTGTTAGCTTTTACTGGAATTGGCATGGCCTATGCCAAAGAAGGCGAAATTGAGAAAGCAGAATTTTATTTCAATAAGGTCTTCAAGGAAATATATCTTTATACTATTCAATCAATGGAAGATACTTGGCGAGTATTAAATGTTGTCTTTCACTGTGGTGTTTTTTATGCAGAAAAAGGCGATTTAGAAACAAGTGATGCTTTGTTAGAGTATGCGATTTCCATCTGTTCTGATAATCACGTCACGTATTACTTGGCAAGAGCAGCTTTCCAACTTGCGAAAAATGCCTTAGCTGAAGAAAAGCCGCAAGAGCAAATTTTAGAACTACTACAAGATGCCCGCGCATATGCAAAAATCAATAAAAATCGCATCTTGTTGGAAGCAATTCAAACATTGAAAGAAACAATTTTATCTAAGGAGAATTAGTTTATATAGAAAATTATATATTTATTTTAAAAATATAATAAAAAAAGCGTTTTTTAAAAGAGTTAAAGACACGTTACGACCTTAAATGAAAATTTTAAGGTCGTTATTTTATATAAAAAAATATATAAACGACTTGACTGGCATCAAATAAAGGCGTATGATTCATTTGTGAATAAATGTGAAATAAAACACAATCTTTCGTGGGGAGGAAGTCTTGAGGTGCAACAAAGTCAAACTATTTATTTGATGGGCACAGTAATAGATGTATTTGTAGACCATGAAGAACCTGAAAAAATTCTAGAAGAAGTGCATCAACGATTGATCACTTATGAACAACGTTTTGGTGCAAATGATTCAACTTCGGAACTGATGGCTGTCAATCAACAAGCTGGGCAAAAACCAGTCAGCGTTCATCCAGAGTTGTATCAATTAATTGCATTAGGGAAAAAACATAGTTGTGATCCAGCTAGTCATTTGAATGTTACCATTGGCCTGTTAGTTCAAACATGGCGAATCGGTTTTAAAGATGCCCGTGTCCCGTCAGAAGAGGAAATTAAAGCCTGTTTGAAAAAAATTAATCCAGAAAAGATTCACTTAAATCCCTTAAAACAAACGGTTTTTTTGGAAGAAGAAGGAATG
Source organism: Enterococcus sp. DIV0682 (assembly GCF_051712685.1). Classification (NCBI taxonomy): domain Bacteria; kingdom Bacillati; phylum Bacillota; class Bacilli; order Lactobacillales; family Enterococcaceae; genus Enterococcus; species Enterococcus sp. DIV0682. The sequence continues at coordinate 1,748,171 of NZ_JBIOPK010000001.1, read as the reverse complement.
AAATTAGATCTGGGGGCTTTAGCAAAAGGCTATATCGCTGATTTACTAATTGCCTATTTGAAAGAAGTCCATGTTACGTCTGCTTTGATTAATCTGGGCGGCAATATTGTGACGTTGGGGCCCTCTACGCATCAAAACAAAAAATGGCGAATTGGTATTCGCAATCCGCAAGAATCCAGAGAAACAATCAGCTTACTTGTCGAAGTGGCTAATCAATCGGTTGTGACGTCGGGCATTTATGAAAGAAGTTTAACCGAAGCTGGGCGAGTCTATCACCATCTGTTGGATCCGACAACCGGTTACCCATTGGAAACTGAAATGGCCAGCATCACAATTATCTCGGATGCTTCAGTGGATGGTGAGATTTGGACAACGCGTTTATTTGGTTATCCAATTCCAGAAGCGCTTGAAATCCTCAATCAACTAGATGGGATTGAAGGAGTCATCATTACACAAGACCAGCAAATTTTATATAGCAGTGGGTTAGCAGATACTCTTCACATTATCCATTCATAGAACCGAAAAAGAAAGGACAGCTCATTATGAAAAAAATTATCGGCTTAGTAGGAACGAACTCAGAGCAATCAACCAATCGTCAACTTTTGCAATTTATGCAACACTATTTTGCGCAGGAGGCTGACATTGAACTAGTTGAAATTGTTGACTTTCCTATGTTTAACAAGCCAGAAGACAAAGTTTTGCCAGAAATAGTTAAAACGGTTGCTGAAAAAATTGAAGCAGCAGATGGCGTCATTATCAGTACGCCTGAATATGACCATGCGGTGCCGGCTTCTTTGATGAATGCCCTAAGTTGGTTATCTTACGGGATTTTTCCGTTTGTTGATAAACCAGTTATGATTACTGGTGCATCCTATGGCACGTTAGGTTCCTCTAGAGCACAAGCGCATCTGCGTCAAATTTTAGATGCTCCTGAATTGAAAGCACGAATTATGCCAAGCTCTGAATTTCTATTAGCGCATTCCTTACAAGCTTTTGATGAAAACAATGCGTTAAAAGATTCAGAACAAATAGATAAACTAGCTGGTTTGTTTGCAGATTTTTGTGTATTTATTGAAATTACAGAACAGCTGAAACATGCGCATGCGCAAAATAAAAAAGAAGCAGAAAATTTCTCATGGGAAACGATTTAACGAAATGGAGTGAATAAAATGAAATTAATTGGGATCGTCGGATCAAACGCTGATTCTTCTTATAATCGGTTACTACTGCAATATATTGGCAAAGAGTTTTATAAAATGTTCGACTTGGAAATTTTAGAAATTAAAGATATTCCAATGTTTAATCAAAGTAAGGATCAAACGAACAGTGTTTTGATTCAGAATATGAATCGCAAAATTTTACAAGCAGACGGCGTAATTATTGCGACGCCCGAACATAACCATACCATTCCTGCCGGTTTGAAAAGTGTGTTAGAATGGTTATCTTTCAAAATTCATCCGCTGGAAAATAAACCAGTAATGATTGTTGGTTGCTCTTATTATGATCAAGGAACCTCGCGTGCGCAATTACATCTCCGTCAAATTCTTGATGCACCTGGTGTCAATGCAATCGTGATGCCTGGAAACGAGTTTTTATTAGGAAAAGCGAAAGAAGCATTTGATGAAAACGGCAACTTAATTGCGGAGGGAACACGTCAATTTTTAGAAAGCACATTACAAAAATTCGTGGAATTCATTGATGTGATTTCAAAATTAGAAGGGGCTAAGCCAAAAGACTTACCTGAAGATTTACATGCAAAAGGAACCATTGAAACAACGATCGAAGGGGTTGATATGGCAGCAGATGATTGGGTAGAACAAGCAGCAGAAGCGGTTCAGGCTGTGGAAGGCGACACATACGTAAAATTAGATCGAGGCATTTTAACCGTAGATCAGCTAAATTATTTCTTAAAATCAATGCCAATGGAATTGACTTACGCAGACAGTAATAATCAATTTTTATATTACAATAAAAAAATGGCTGCTGAAGAAATGTTTGCTAAACGGCAACCAGGACAAGTTGGTAATCCATTAGCGAATTGCCATCCACCAAAAGCATTGAAAAATGTAGAATGGGTGATTCAACAATTACGGTCAGGAAAAACAGATGCTATTCGCGTTCATGTTCCAATGCACGGACCAGATACCTATGTAGTGCATAACTATCAAGCGATGTATGATGATAATGGAAATTACGCGGGAATTAATGAGTATATTTTAGACTTTAAACCAATTGTTGATTGGTATTTAAAACAAACTGGGCAAGAATTAGTCGGTGGAAAAAACGTCGATGCCGTCAGTGGTGCCTCCAAAAAAGAAGCGCCAGAAACGGCAGATAGTGTATCAAGTGCATCAGTCCATGAAGAAGAGTCAGCGACCGAAAAGCCAACAGTTGACAGCGTTTCTAGCGCTTCAATTAAAGAGTAAAATAACAGCAAAAAATAGCGGCAACAAGTAGTCATACTGTATTCAGATTAGCAATGCCAAATGAGGACTTTTATTGACAGAAGCTGATACTTAAAAGAGTAAGAACTTTATAGGAAGATAGTATAGAAGACGAACCAAAAGTTTCAATCATTTTTGACGAATAGGCTAGAAAAGAAACAGAAAATTAGTCAAACAAATCAGCTTTTCTTTAAATTTAAAGTAAAAAAATAACAAAAAAAGCCTCCTTGGTGACGCAAGGGGGCTTTTTTTGGTTAAAATAATACTTTTCTATGAAGATTCCTAAATATCGAAAGAATCATTTTTAAATTTGTGGAAAAAATAAGCAAGATTGACACTCACGTCTTGTTAAAAAAATAGATACTTAAGGCGTGATAGTTTGGAGTTGAAAATGTGACTACTTTGTTAGATGAATTATTAGACCAAGAATTCCGAGATAAATTACTTATTTATCAAACTTTTATGAATAGTGAAGGTCCATTATTAAAAGAAGAATTTTATGGATATTTTGATTTATCCACTCAAAAGTTAGAATCGTTGTGCCGTCAAATAAATTATGAATGTACACAGATTTCTTCAAGGAGTCAAATTCTTTTTCCAGCTAAAGGACTGATTAGTGCGCAAAAATTATCGCAAATTGATTATCAAGCCTTAAGAAAATATTATTTTGATCAATCACTAATGGCCAAGTTGCTTCTTGATGTGGGCCTCTATCAAAAGCATACGATTCAAGAATTTTCTCAAATTCATTTTATGAGCAAAAGCAAAATTTATGCCTTCTCGTATAAACTAAATCTGATTTTAGCTAATTGGCGTATTAAATTAAAGTCAACAGGCTTGGTTGGAGAAGAGAAAAATATCCGAAGTTTTTGTTTTCAATGCTTGTATTATTTTTATGGAAGTAATCAAGAAAGGCTGCCTAACATTTTGCTGGAAAATAGTCCTGGCATTAAACGATTTATAAACGATCTACAATTGATGTATCAAAGAACGTTTAGTCTTAATCAAAGCGCACAACTATTTATTCTTTTAACGATCCAACGTTTTCGTGTATTTTCTGATCATGTAGTGGACTCTTTTACGGAAGTTCATGTGCCTAGCTGTTTACAGCATGCGTTTGAAAAAATTTATACAAGCGAAACCCCTCTTTTTAAAGAGGATTTTGGCAAAGAGACTTCATATATTTTTCTTTTTTTAAGTTTAAATGAATACATTGATAGTCCGATTGTTTTTCCAGATAAGTTAACCATGTTAGACGAATTTATTGATCATATGAATAGTGTTATTCCTTTCTTTGAAAAGCGAATTACGGTGGAAACAAAAGAAAAATTAAAGTTGATTTGTTATCGCTGGGACCGCCTATACTTTTCAGTGGCTGCATTTATTCCCGCCAAGCAGAGCAGTTTCTTTGAAGAGCGGTTTCCTCAAATTCATCGCGCCTTAGATGGTTTTATACAAAAGACAGAGTCGCTGCATCAAAAACGATTTTTAATGTATGAACGCGTGCATCTATACTATGATTTTATGTTTTGTTTGTTAAATGATCGTTCTTTTTGCGCAATTGAAAAAACGATTCATGTATTTGTTGATTTTTCTGGTGGGGAGGATTATAACCGCTTTATTGCAAAAATTATTGCTTCTTTCAATTATATGGATGTTATGATTGATCACAAATTAACCTTAGAAACCGATTTGTATTTGTCCGATTTTTATAGTTCGAAAGTACGGTGTCGTCAATTGACATGGCGTCATTTGCCGGAAACAAAAGATTGGCAAGTATTTGCTGAGGTAGTCAGAGAACTAAGAAAGGGAGAGACTCAGAAAAATGAGCACTATGAGAGAGACCCAATCGAGATGTGGCGAGAACAAGAATACGAAGGATAGTCAATTGAGACAAGCAGTTAACTATAAAGACTTAACTGGTCAAAAGTTTGGTGAGTTGACAGTAGTAGCACCAACGGCAAAAAGAAAAGAAGGGCTGATTGTTTGGGCCTGTCGCTGTTCTTGTGGGAGCTATGCAGAAGCTTCAAGAAGACAACTAATTCGTGGGTATCGAACGAAATGTGCGCACCATCGCTATCAAACAATGTTGAAAAAAAACTATCATGAATTAGTCGTGGTACGGATCGAAAGTATTCAACAGACAATGAAAGCGTATTGTCTGTGTTCGTGCGGACAATCTTGCTGGGTTCGCTGTGAAAATTTGTTGAATGGCCATACCAAAAGTTGCGGTCATCGTAAAAAGAAGGATTACCGACAAAGAGTTGCTGGCGTAATTCCAGGGAAGTTACAAAGTAAACGCCCCAAAAATAATAGCAGTGGACACAAAGGGGTGAGCCAGACCGCTTCTGGGAAATGGCTGGCTTATATCTCTTTGAAAGGCAAGCGCCATAACTTAGGTATCTTTACGAAAAAAAGTGAAGCAATTTTAGCAAGAAAATTAGCAGAACGTCGTCTATTTCAACCAATTTTACAACAAGAAATAGTGACTATAAATAAGGAAGTTTAGCGACAGAGAGGATGCGAAAGATGTTAGCAGGCTTATTTTCAGTAACTGGAATGATTTTATTGGGGATTTTATTTTGCTTAATTGGTTATCAAACGTTTCGAAAACATCATCATTAAGAGAAGAATGTTCTAGCTAGATAATTTCATCGACAGATGAAATTATCTAGCTTTTTTTATAAAAAAGCTAAGAAAAGGATAAGAGATTGTGGAAATTCTTTAGGTTGTTTAACAAAGCCTTAATTTCCTTTGTTTTAGATTGTGGTTAAGAAGATTTTTCTCTATACTAAGTCTTCGGAAATCAAAGAAAAGAAAGGAGCGAGTGATGTGGTTAAAAAAATTGGTTTAAGTATAATGCTCTTATTTTTTTTCTTAATTATCGCACTCCCAATCTATGCGTGGAAGATTGAGCCGAATTTAGTTCACGTTAATCAGGTGACTTTGGGAAAGAAAAATCAACGAGAACCATTAAATGTTGTGCAACTTTCGGATATACAAGTTTCAGAATTTTATGAGACGAAGCGGTTAGATAAAGTCATAAAAAAAGTCAATCGTGAAAAACCAGATATTATCGTTTTTACAGGTGATTTATTTGACAATTATGCCAAAAATCCGCAACAAAAAGAACCGATGATTGAAAAATTAAAACAGTTGCAAGCGACAATTGGAAAATATGCAGTTTGGGGAAATCATGATTACGGTGGCGGTGCTTCTGCGGTGTATGATGAAGTCATGGAGGCCAGTGGCTTTACCGTTATGAAAAACCAAGGAGAAACAGTAACCTTAGCAGATGGACGCCGTCTTTTTATTGGTGGTTTAGATGACTCGTTATTAGGAAATCCTTCCGTTTCAGAAACATTATCCTATCGAGAAACGTATGACTATGCGTTATTAATGACCCATGAACCAGATGTCGCGGATGCATTTGTTGGTACGGGTACACAGTTAGTTTTAGCAGGACATAGCCATGGCGGACAAATTTGGATTCCTTTTTATCCAATCACAAATGTTTTAGCAGAAAAGTATACCAGAGGATTGTATCAGTTGGACCAAGAAACGCAACTATATGTTAATACAGGCCTAGGAACGACCGCCATTCATGCCCGTTTTGGGGTGATCCCTGAAATTACACATTTTACTATCTATATTTAAAAAGTCTGGTCAATCCGACCAGACTTTTTTCTGTTATTTAACAGAATTATTTTTAAGAAAAAGATGTTCATATTTTGGTGAAACGTTTCTATGAAATGCTTTAAAATATCTAGAAAAGAGTATTTTTATGGAAAAAGGAGTAGGGGAAATAATTTCTTTGTAAATGGTCTATAGCGCTTTTTAATGCTGTTATTTTTAAATAAAACCATAATGTAAGGGTTTACAACCGTTTGAAGTGAATGTATAATCTGTTTGTAGAAACGTTTCACTAAAAAGAAAGGAACCCTGCTTATGAAAAAACTAAAAAAGTTTTATGATCAGCGGCAATTGCATTGGATGGTACTTCCGGGTGTAGCATTCATGATTGTCTTTAACTACATTCCAATTTATGGAATTATCATTGCTTTTAAAAATTATACGATTGTTGATACGGTTTCTTCTGCACCATGGGTTGGACTTGAAAATTTTCGAATCATTATGGAAGATAGTTTTTTTTGGGAAGCAGTTCGTAATACCTTAGCGATTAGTTTAATGAAACTTTTTTTAGGATTCGCTATTCCGATTATCTTAGCGGTAATGATTTTTGAAATGAGAGATGGACATTTAAAAAAAGTGATTCAGACAATTTCTTATATTCCGCACTTTTTTTCTTGGATCGTTTTAGGCGGGATGTTGATTTCGTGGCTTTCAACAAATGGCTTTATCAACCAAGTCATGATGTCGTTAGGCTTAATGAATCAGGGCGTCAATCATTTGTTAGATCCTGATAAGTATTGGTGGATTGCTGTTCTTTCTGATTTGTGGAAAGAAGTAGGTTGGGGCACGATTCTCTATCTTGCTGGCATGTCTCGCATTGATCCAACGTTTTATGAAGCGGCGAGAATTGATGGTGCTTCCAAATTAACACAAATCCGAACGATTACTTTGCCCTTATTAGCGCCGATTATTTCGTTGAACTTAATTCTAAATGTTAGTGGTTTATTGGGATCGAACTTAGATCAAACGTTGGTTTTAATGAATGCTCAAAACCAAAACAAATCAGAAGTAATTAATTCATTTGTTTATCGTATGGGGCTAACGCAAGGGGACTTTTCTTATGCGACGGCAGTTGGTTTAGGGATTTCCGTTATTTCAGTTGTTTTATTAGTCATTACAGATCGCATTACTAGAAAAATGAACAATGGTCGGTCGGTTATTTTATAAAGGAGGCAACAGCTGTGATTAAAAGAAAATCAAAAGAAAACAAATGGTTTTACTTTTTCAATACGTTAATTCTTGTGTTGTTTTCTTTATTAATTATCGTGCCAATTTGGAATATTTTAGTTTCCTCAGTTTCGTCAAGTTCGGGTTTAGCCGGTAAAGGCTTGGTTTTATGGCCGAAAGGATTTACGCTAGAAAATTATCGGAAAGTTTTTTCGGATAGTAGCATTCCGCGAGCGTTTTTGATTTCTGTTTTAAAAACAGTTATTGGTGCGTCGACGCATACACTGTTCTGTGCGATTGTCGCCTATGGACTTAGTAAATCTAGACTAGTCGGGCGTAATATTTATACAACGATGGGTGTCATTACAATGTACTTTGGTGGGGGCATGATTCCCACGTATCTTTTGATTAAGTCATTAGGACTCTTAGATACCTTCTGGGTATATATCATTCCAGCTTTATTTAGCTATTATGATGTAGTTATCTTAATGAACTTTTTCCGAGAAATTCCACCATCTTTAGAAGAATCCGCCAAAATAGACGGCGCCAGTGAGTTTCAAATTTTTTATAAAATCTTTTTACCTTTAACAAAACCGGCATTAGCCACCATTATTTTATTTAATGGGGTTGGTCAATGGAATGACTTTATGACCACGAAATTATACATTACCAAAGAATATTTGTATCCATTGCAGATGAAAATTTATGAAATTATTGTTCAATCAAACTTGAGTACCATGACAGAGAGCGGCAGTACAGATATGGTGGTGCAGGCAACGACACGTGGTGTTCAGCTGGCAACAATTGTCATTACAACGATACCAATTTTAATCATTTATCCATTACTACAAAAACACTTTATCGGCGGTATGATGGCCGGTGCAGTAAAAGAATAAAGAAAGTAGGGAACAATATGAAAAAAGTTTTAGGCGGTTTATTGGTGGCAACGGCGGTCGTTAGTTTAGCGGCCTGTAGCGGAGGGGAAAAGAAAGCTAGCTCAGATGTCTCAATTAAGGATCGGTATGAATTAGATGAAAAGACGCCTGCTTGGAAGTTAGATAAGAAGAAAGAACCGACCAAGATTAAATGGTATATTAACTCAGATTGGACGGCATTGCCTTTTGGAAAAGATGTGACCACTGCGCAGATTAAAAAAGATTTAAATGTGGATATTGAATTTATTTCCGGCGATGATTCAAAATTAAATGCCATGATTTCAAGTGGAGATATGCCTGATATTGTGACATTAACTGAAAAAACTGGACAAGCAGCATTGAAAGCAGATTCTTGGGCCTATTCTTTAAACGATTTAGCTAAAAAATATGACCCCTATTTAATGAAAGTTGTTAACCAAGATACGTTTAAATGGTATGCCTTAGAGGATGGAAAAACATATGGTTACCCTAATTACTCTAATACAAAAGCGGATTATGAAAGTGGAAATATCCCAGTAAATGATAATTTTGTTATTCGTGAAGATGTCTATAATGCATTAGGCAAGCCAGACGTTTCAACACCAGAAAATTTTGAAAAAGTCATGCAACAGATTAAAGAAAAATATCCTGAGATGACCCCAATGGGCTTCACCACAGTGGGCGATGGTGCAGGACCATTTTTAGACAAATTACAAGACTTCTTAGGTGTTCCTTTAGAGGATAAAAATGGTAAATACTATGATCGAAATTTAGATAAAGAATACTTAGAATGGTTAAAAACATTTAATGATGTTTACCGAGCAGGAAATATTAGTGATGATAGCTTCACAGATGATGGAGCGACGTTTGATGAAAAAGTGAAACAAGGAAATTATGCAACCATGCTCGTTGCTGGAACCAGTGGTCAAGGTGGGAACTTCACAGAATTTATGAAAAAATCTGGCACACGTTATATAGCCATTGATGGACCAAGTAGCACTTCTGGCCGAAAACCAACATTAAATCAAACCGGCATTTCAGGTTGGTTAAGTAATTACATTACGAAAGATGCGAAAGATCCAGCGAAAGTCACTCAACTGTTCACATATTTAATTGATGAACCGGGACAAATTTTAACAAAATATGGCGTTGAAGGAGTTACTTATGCGTACAATGATCAAGGAAAAATTGATTATTTACCAGAAGTGAAAAAATTAGAACAAACAGACAATGATGCCTACAACAAAAAATATGGCATTAGTCGTTTCCTATACTTTAACAATGACCGTGTTAATAAACTAAAAGTGCCAATGGAAAGTGCTTTAACGCAAATGCAAGAATGGGGCAAAGGAAAATTAGTCCCACATTTCGTAATTGAAAATATTAATCCAGATGCAGGAACGCCGGAAGCTCGGGCGAATGAAGCGATTGAAACCAAACTAAATACAACCGTTATTTCAATGATTCGTGCGAAAGATGATAAAGCCTTTGACAAATCTTTAGAAGACTACAAAGCATTCTTAAAATCAAATAAATGGGATGCAATTGAAAAAATAAAATCTGAGAAAATGGCGGAAAACAGAGACAAACTTAAGTAAGAGAGGAGGAGAGAAAAGCGGATAAAGCAACGAGAAATCCGCTTTTCTCTTTTAATATGAATAAGCTATTTGCATATGAAGGTTGGTATTATCGGATTTTTTCTTTTATTGCCAACTTGATCATTATTAATTTTCTCTTTTTAATTACCTGTATAACAGGCATCTTTAGCGGTGTCGGCTTAATTGCGTTGTATCGAACGATCTATCGTTTGTATCGTGAAAAAGATATTCCTGTTTTGCGAACGTTTTGGACAGCATTAAAAAATAACATCATGCGAGGTTTTATTTTAACAGGTGTCTTGTTCGTTGCTTTTTTACTGGGCGGTATTGTCGTAACAAGTTTATTTAAAATAGCCACTAGTTTAGGTTTCTTAGCTATTTTTCTATTAAGTTTTGTTGCATTATTTTTGACGAGTTTTCTTTTTCTCTTTTCCGTTTTTAATTGGTCCGTTAAAAAGACACTAAGTGAGACGGTTTATGTGGTCTTAAGTAATAGTGCCAATGCGATTATTTTGTTTATTTTACCTCTTTTAACGTTTGTTTTTTTCTATAAGCTTAATTTGTTTTTATATATTGCGTTAGGATTCGGGACAACGGCTTTTCTTCAAGTTGCGTTTTTTCAGAAAGTGTTAGGTGTGGAACATGAATGAGTATTTTGAGTTTTGGCAAAAGACCAAGGAAGAACTTCAAAAAATACCGCTAGATATCCATCGGCGGGTCATTGACTATCCATTGGAAAATGTTCAAGTGGAACAGGTCGACTTTTTAAGTTTCCTAGGTGAGCGCATCTTTGGCTATTTGTTACTTCCTAAAACGGCGGGGAAACAGCCAATAGTGATTGACTGTTTAGGCTATATGAATCATATTCAAGAACCTTGGCAATTTGCTCATTGGACACAAATTGGTTGTGCTTGTTTTGTCATTGATAATCGAGGTCAAGGGGGATTAACCAAAGATCGCGTGCCATATCAAACAATTTGGCATGAAGCACCAATGGGACGAGGATTTCTAGACAAAGAAGATTGGTACCAACGCCGCTTGTTTGCCGACCATTTACGTAGCGTAGAAGTGGTGCGGACCTTTACTGAAATTAATCAGGACCAAATCATTCTTCGTGGTGGTTCCCAAGGGGGTGGCGTAGTGTTAATGGTGAATAGTTTAGTCGACTTCCCGATTTTAGCTACTTTTGCAGATGTTCCAAGTCATTCTTGTTTAGAAAATCGAGTAGCAGAAGGAACGGGTTCGTATCAAATTATTCATCAGTACTTACAAGAGCATCCTCAAGCGCATGAAAAAATTGCCGCGGTTCTTCCTTATTTTGATAGTCGCCACTTTGTTTCGCAAATTAAAAATCCAGTCTTTGCTTCTGTTGGGAGTCACGATCCGATATGTCCAATGAAAGATTTTTTCCCTTCTTATCATCAGATAAAGGCAAGAAAAGCAGTCAGAGTGTATTGGAAAAAAGGCCATGGTGGCGGTGAAACAACCCAGATCCGTCGTGAGATGCGTCAAATTCAACAACTATTGCAGGAGGTTAAAAATGAAAATAGCTACGTATAATGTCCGGGTAGATACAGAGTATGACCAAGATTGGCAATGGTCTTTTCGTAAAGAGGCTGTTTGTCAGTTAATCAATTTTCATGATTGGAGCCTTTGTTGTATTCAAGAAGTACGACCGAATCAAGTCAGGGATTTAAAGGCGTATACAACATTCACCTGTCTTTCTGCGGAAAGAGAAGGGGATGGTCAAGGAGAAGGACTAGCGATTCTCTATAACGAACAAAAAGTTCAGGCTATTGATACAGGGTATTTTTGGTTATCTGAAACACCTCAGCAGCCAAGTATCCATCCTGAAGCTGGCTGTCCAAGAATTGCTTTGTGGGGACTATTTAAGGAAACGACTCAAAATACGCCTTTTTTAGTCATCAATATTCATTTGGATCATATTTCAGATCATGCTCGTTTAGCAGGAATGACCGTTATCTTAGAGGAGTTACATGACAAAATTGCACAGTATCCAACTTTATTAATGGGCGATTTTAATGCAGAGTCGGGGGAAGCGGTGCATCAACTTGTTCAAAAAAAATTTCAAGATAGCAAAAATTTAGCTACTCATTATGGCCCAAGAGGAACATTTCAAAATTTTACTTACACAAAACCTTGGGCGGAATTAGAAGAAATTGATTATATTTATGTAAAAGGTTGGCAAGTACAGCAAACCGCAAGTTTAACAGATAGTATCGATGGACGTTTTCCCTCCGACCATTTTCCTTTAGAAGCAGAAGTATGTATTGAAGAAAGGTGAGAGTATGAAAGAAAATCAACTGATTCAATTAGTCGAAGAAATGACAATTGATGAGAAAATTAATCAATTATTACAATTAGCAGCAGCGTTTTATTCAGATAAAGCAGAAGAAAAGACCGGCCCTATGTCAGAGCTAGGACTAAGTCAAGAAACGATTGATACGGCGGGGACAACATTGGGTGTTTCCGGTGCAAATGAAGCAAAACGTGTTCAAAAAGAATATATGCAAAATCATCGATTAAATATTCCAACACTTTTAATGGCGGATATTATTCATGGTTTCAGAACCATCTTTCCGATTCCTTTGGCTTTAGGAAGCACTTGGGATGAAGCAGCGGTTGAAAAAATGGCGGAGATTTCAGCAAAAGAAGCTGCTGTTTCAGGATTACATGTAACCTTTTCGCCAATGGTTGATTTAGTGCGCGATCCACGTTGGGGACGTGTCATGGAGTCAACAGGTGAAGATCCATTACTCAACAGCCGCTTAGCTGCTGCAATGGTTAGAGGTTACCAAGGAGAAAATTTAAAAGAGGACAATTGGCGAGTAGCCGCGTGCGTGAAGCACTTTGCGGCATATGGTGGTGCCTTAGCTGGTCGGGATTATAATACGGTAGATATGTCTGAACGGCAGCTAAGAGAAATGTATTTACCTGGCTATAAAGCTGGATTAGATGCGGGTGCAAAACTTGTCATGACGTCCTTCAATACAGTGGATGGGATTCCTGCTACAGGCAACCAATGGCTGTTTAGAGACGTATTACGAAATGAATTTGGCTTTGAAGGAGTTGTGATTTCAGACTGGGGAGCGATTAAAGAATTAATTCCTCATGGCGTTGCCAAAGATGAAAAACAGGCAGCAGAATTGGCTATCAAAGCTGGTGTAGATATTGAAATGATGACCACGTGTTATCCAGATTATTTAAAAGAATTACTTGAAGAAGGCCGGATTGCTGAAACACTTATTGATGAAGCAGTTATGCGAATTTTAAAACTAAAAAATGAGCTAGGCCTATTTGAAAATCCCTATCGTGGTGCGGATGAACAAGCGGAAGCAGAAGTGATTTTAAGCAAAGAACATCGAGAAATAGCTAAAAAGATTGCTCAAAAATCAATGGTTCTTTTAAAAAATGAAAATATTTTGCCTTTTACACCGCAAGAAAAAATCGCTCTTGTCGGCCCAGGGGCCCAATCACAAGATATTTTAGGGGCTTGGTCATGGCAAGGAAAGAAAGAAGAAGCCATTTCCCTCATGGCTGGGGCCAAAAAATTAACCACAAATCTTCTAGTTGCCCAAGAACCCTTTGATTACTTTGAACCGACCGCGGCGGCCATTGAAGAGGCTCTAACGTTAGCTAGTCAAGCAGATAAAGTAGTAGTGGCACTAGGCGAAACAGATTGGATGAGTGGGGAAGCTGCCAGTCGCAGTGATATTCGTCTACCCGAAAAACAATTAGCAGTAGTGGCACAAATTATTGAGAAAAATCCCAATGTTGTTGTCACGGTCTACAGTGGCCGGCCCTTAGATTTACAAGGGATAGATGTTGCAAAAGGAATTGTGCAAGCTTGGCAACCTGGAACAGAAGGGGGCAATGCGCTAGCAGAAATTTTGTGGGGACAGTACAATCCAAGTGGTCGTTTAAGTATGTCGTTTCCAGAAACGGTTGGTCAAGTGCCAATTTTTTACAATGTCGACAATACTGGGCGCCCTTATGAGTCAGCACCAGAAGAAAAATATGTTTCTAAATATTTAGATGTCTCTAATTACGCTAAATATCCCTTTGGATTTGGCTTAAGTTATAGTCATTTCTCTTATCAACCAATTCAACTAAGTGCATTAACATTTACCAAAGAAGAACCAGTCACGGTCTCTGTTTTAGTAAGAAATGACAGTCCAATCGCTGGAGAGGAAACCGTGCAATTTTATGTACGTGATTTGGTGGGACAAGTGGTTCGCCCAATTAAAGAGTTAAAAGATTTCCAAAAAGTTTGGCTGGAACCAAAGGAAGAAAAAGAAGTTCAGTTTCTTCTTTCAGAGGATATGGTGCGCTATGTTCATTCAGACAATCAGGTAACCAGTGATGCAGGTGAATTTATCGTAATGATTGGTGGAAATAGTCGCGATGTACAAACCGCAACAGTCACGTTAAATGAATAAGATGGGAAGGATAAGTTATGCAGATAAAGAAGCTTAAGCAAGCAGACACAGTCGCTACATTTCTAGAGACAGGTGATTTAAAAGAATTGAGTAGCTGTGGCATGATGATTAATCAATTAGAAGGTAATCCTTTAGACGGCAGTATGAACCAACTCTATTTGCGGATAATTACAGGGGACACAATTAATTATCGACCAATGATTGGTTCCAACAGTCAAAGTGATTTTTATCTTTCAGATAACCAATTGACGTGGCGGGGCGAATTTGAAGCGGTTCGTTACCAAGTTGACTTTCGTTTGGGACCAAGCAATCAATGGTTCTGGCGGGTTAATGTCACTGGAACTGGTTTAGTAGATATTGTTTATGGTCAAGATATTGGCTTAGCGACAAAAGGAGCTGTTCAGTCAAATGAAGCGTATGTGTCGCAGTATCTTGATCATCACATTTGGCAAGAGGGCGAAGAGCTTGTTGTTTTATCAAGACAAAATCAACCGCAAAATGAGAAGTTTCCAGCCCTTATTCAAGGGAGTTTTCAAAAATTAGCAGGCTACTCAACGGACGGCTATCAATTTTTCGGACGTTCATTTAAACAAACAAACACACCAGAAGCATTGGGAAAAAGATATTTAGCAAATGAAGTCTATCAATATGAATTTGCTTACACCGCTTTACAAACGGAAGCCGTCCAATTAACGAATGAAAGTAAGGAATTTGTTTTTTATGGTGCGGTAACAGAAACACATCCGCAAGCATTAGCTGAACCTTTTTTATCGAAAGAAGACTTACAAGCTATTTATGAAACTGTGACATTCGATTCATTAGAAGAAACACAGGACTTTCCTCCGAAACTTTTAGGAGAACCTATCACAGGAAATCCATTAACAGAAGAAGAGTTGGCTGCACTTTATCCCATTCAGACACAAATTGAAAAAGTAGCAGGTCAGACGTATTCCTTTTTCACGGAAAATTACCATCACGTTGTTCTTCAAGAAAAAGAAATTGCCATGGAAAGAGCGCATGGCCACATTTTATTAAGTGGTAAAGGCTTAACGGTTGACGAACCTTTGCTTAGTACGACAGTGTATATGTATGGCATTTTCAATTCACAAGTAGTTTTAGGAAATACGACCATGAACAAATTAATGAGTAATAGCCGAAACGCTTTAAACGTTATGAAACGCTCTGGTCAACGAATCTACATTTTAGAGAATGGCTTATGGCGCTTACTAACAATGCCTTCTGCTTTTGAAATGGGGTTGAACTCTGCTACGTGGTATTATAAGTTGCCAAAGGATACAATTCGAGTACGCACCTTCACTTCGCCTGATTCAAGAGTGATTCAATTGGAAGTGACCAGTCAAAAGGATGCATATATGTGGGCTGTTTCTAACCATTTGTTATTAGGACCTGAAGAAGTCCCAACCTATCAATTAGAACAAACTGGCAAAACACTTCGAGTGACGGGAAATCATTCTGCTACAGAAAATTATTACCCAGAACTAACCTATGCATTGACAGTTGATAAATCATTTCAAGTAACCGATAGCACATTATTTGGTGGAGCTGAAGCAGACTTATTAGTCTTGGCAATCGAAAAGACCCAAAAATTTTCACTACTTATTACGGGCAGTATAGAGGACCAAGCATTAGTCAATACACCATTAGATTTTGAAAAAGCAGAAAGTCAATATTTAGCATTCATTAATGGCTTGTTACATCATTTTGAGTTAACACACACAGACTCAAGTGTGCAGCAAATGAATCAATTAACTCGTTGGTATACTCATAATATGCTCGTTCATTATTTGTCGCCACATGGCTTAGAACAGTATGGTGGAGCAGCTTGGGGCACACGAGATGTGTCGCAAGGACCGACAGAATTTTTCTTTGCGACGCAACAGCCTAAGATCGTGGCCTCCATTATTCAGCATCTATTTGAAAATCAATTTGAGGACGATGGCAACTGGCCGCAATGGTTTATGTTTGACCGATACGAAGAACAAAAAGCCAGTGAAAGCCATGGCGATATTATCGTCTGGCCATTGAAAGTAGTGACTGATTATTTGGAACAAACCGCAGATTATTCAATCTTAGCTACGGAAATCCCTTATACAAGTCGCAAAGATAATCACAAAACAAAAGAAACAGCATCTTTATTTGAACATTTGAAAAAAGAAATAAATTATATTGAACAACATTTTTTACCAGAAACTTTTCTATCCTGTTACGGTGACGGCGATTGGGATGACACGTTACAACCTTATGATAATCGTCTTAAAGAGCAAATGGCTAGTAGTTGGACCGTTGCCTTAACGTATCAAGTGTTGAAAAAATTTGCGGCTTTAATTACGGAAATCGATGCTACTTATAGTCAGTACTTAACAATTTTAGTCGCAGGAATAAAGAACGATTTTCAAAAATATATGTTGGCGGATGAAACGATTCCAGGGTTTATTTATATGGAAACGCCAGAAACTTTTGAACAAATGATTCACCCAAATGACCAAAAAACAGGGATTCAATATCGATTATTGCCAATGACTCGTAGTATGTTAGCTGAATTATTAACACCGGAACAAGTAAGTCATCATTTAGAAATTATTGAAAAAGAATTAACGTTTCCTGATGGCGTGCGTTTAATGAACAAACCAGCGAACTATCGAGGCGGTGTGAGCACTAATTTTAAACGAGCAGAACAGGCGGCTAATTTTGGTCGCGAAATTGGTTTACAGTATGTTCATGCGCACATTCGCTATACAGAAGCGATGGCGAAAATTGGTCAGCGAGACAAAACCTGGCAAGCATTAATGCAAATCAATCCAGTTCAATTAAAAGAAGTGGTTCACAATGCAGAGTTACGCCAAGCCAATGCCTATTTTAGTAGTTCCGATGGCGATTTTAAAACAAGGTATGAATCACAAGAAAATTTTGGTAAACTAAAAGATGGAAGTATTGGGGTAAAAGGTGGCTGGCGAATTTATTCAAGCGGGCCGGGAATTTATTTAAATCAATTAATTACAGCTGTTTTAGGGATTCGGCAAAAGGCCCAAAGTGTGGTTTTCGATCCCGTGTTACCAGAAAAATTGTCTGGTTTAGCACTAACTTACCAATTGTTTGATAAACCTGTCACATATAAATTTTATCCAAATCAGTCAGCGAAAATAGTTATTGATGGTCAAGAGGTTCCGTTTAAGTTTGAAGAAAACCCTTATCGAGAAGGGGGAATGGAAGTTCAAAAAGACGAGGTGCTTTCATTATTAAATGAAGCAAGTGTTATTGAAATTTACCATTAGAAAGGAGAGTAGTCCATGGTAGGAATTAAAGATATTGCAAAAAAAGCAGGCGTATCAATCTCGACCGTTTCTTACGCATTGAATGGGAGTTCAAAGGTAACTGAAGAAACACGAACGCGCATCCAAGCAATTGCTGAAGAGCTAAACTATGTTCCTAACATGGCCGCTCGCACATTAAAACGTCGTCAAACCAATATTATTGGTGTCTATTTGGCCGATTATGGCGGTAGTTTTTATGGTGAATTGTTGGAGGGAATTAAGAAAGGCTTAGCACTGTTTGATTATGAGATGATTGTCTGCAGCGGTAAAAAGTCACATCTTTTCATTCCTGAAAAAATGGTGGATGGGGCAATTATTTTAGATTGGACATTTCCAACAAAAGAAATTGAAAAGTTTGCTGAACGAGGCCATTCAATCGTTGTCCTTGATCGAACCACTGAGCATAGGAATATTCGGCAAGTTCTCTTGGATAATCGTGGCGGTGCCACGCAGGCAATTGAGCAATTTGTCAATGTGGGTTCAAAAAAAGTTCTTCTGCTTTCTGGACCAGAAAAAGGTTATGATAGCCAAGAAAGATTGGCTGTTAGTACACGAGAATTAACTCGTTTTGGGATACCTTATGAAATTATCCAAGGCGATTTTACCGAACCTTCTGGCTATGCGGCTGCTAAAAAAATTTTGAGTCAACCACAGACAGAACCAGTCGATGTTTTTGCTTTTAATGATGAAATGGCGATCGGTGTCTATAAATATGTTGCAGAAACAAATTACCAAATGGGGAAAGACATTCGGATTATTGGTTTTGATAATTCTGAACTAGGTGCGTTTGTGCAACCGCGATTAGCAACAATTGCCTATTCTAAACATCGATGGGGCATGGTGGCTGCAGAGAAAATTATTCATTTAATGCGGGGAGAAGCTGCTGAGAGCGAACACATTTACACACGTTTTATAGAAGGAGAATCTTTTCCGTCTGAATAATAAATAAAAAGTTTGGTCCAATGCTAGCTAAGCTAGCGGACCAAACTTTTTTCTGTAATGGTAATTTCTTCTGATGCAATGGGTTCATCCAGACTGAGAAGGCGATCTCTAAATTTAAAATGGACCGGCTTGTTCTCATTAATAAATTCATACGGGTAAGCACCTTGGATTGTTTCACCAGGATTGATTTCATCTGCTAAACGATCTAATTTGTCTTGGAAAGGTGAATCTGTTAAG
Organism: Enterococcus sp. DIV0682; assembly: GCF_051712685.1. NCBI lineage: Bacteria > Bacillati > Bacillota > Bacilli > Lactobacillales > Enterococcaceae > Enterococcus > Enterococcus sp. DIV0682. The sequence goes on along the minus strand of NZ_JBIOPK010000001.1, from coordinate 1,729,384 downwards.
ACTGCATATTGTAAATTTTGGGCTTTTCCGTGGACAGTTTGACTAACTTCCATAAAACTTTGAATCATTAGCTGAATATTTTGTGTTTTTTCGGTTGTATTGGTTAATTCAAACAGGACATAAAACATTGGTTTGCCTTGATAATCTTTTCCTTTATGCAAGGCAGTTAAGGCTAAACGACCATCTGGAACCAACAATGTTCGATTTTCATACGTCCCAATACTTGTCGCCAACACTTCATCAGGTGCGGGCGCACTTTGACTTGCTGGGCTGCCACTTACAGTTGAACAAGCACTTAATAAGGTACTTAGAACGAGTAAGCTCATTAAAATGTAGGGTTTCCTCATATAAAGTCCTCACTTTGGTTGATTGACTATGTAAAAAACAAATTGCTTGTATCTATATAAAAAAGAGTGCTACAAGCAATATTTTAATCGTAGTTCTAGTAAATAGCAATACTTTTATCAAAATTCATGTTTGGAAATATAATTTGAAAAATATTTTTAACTAACAGAAAAACATTTCTAACAAAAAGTATTGGCTCAAAGTAAAGAGATCGTTTTGTTAGAAATGAGAAATGGCAACATAAAAGTTTTCTATTTTTCTGCAATTAAGACAGTTTCAAAAGTGAATTCACTAGGAATATGATTCGCAATTGAGTATTCAAAAATATGTCCATTGCCTAGGTAAGCAATTTGTTCTGCACGCATCAGGAAATCATTATCGGTTAAGTTTAAATATTTTTTTTCCAACGCAGAAGGACGGATCCCAGAAATGCTGACCCGCGCACTTTGAATTTTTTGATGCAATTGTTCCGAAATATATTGATAAATGGAGACTTTCAATTCTTTCATTGTCAAGTTCGGAATTAAAGCAACGGGCATCCAAGTGTATTCAATAATTGAGGGCACATCTTCGATAATCCGTAAACGAATAATTTTGTAGACTAACTCTTCTTCTGTAATACTTAATTTTTCAGTCACCCAAGGCTCAGGTACTTCTGTTGCAAAGCCTAAAACCACGGATTCAACTTTTCCATCGTAGGTTGAGTAAGTGCCGGTTAACGGAGAAAATTTAGTAATGGTTCGATTTTGAAAGTCTTGAACAAAGCTGCCCGAGCCACGTCGTCTGACAACATAACCTTCTTGCACAAGCAAATGTAAGGCTTTTGTAATGGTTAGTTCGCTGACCTGATATTTTTCTGCAAGAAGACGACCTTGGGGTAACTTTTGATTAATGGGATAAACACCTGCTTCAATATCCTGTTTTATAGCTGCATAAATTTCTTTATAACGTGTATTTGTCCGCATCAGAGTCCTCCTTTATCACCAGTATTTCTCTCATTATACCATGAATTTAACATGTTAAAACTATATATTTATTTTTAACGTAACCACTTAATAATCAAGTACTTAAATAAAAGTAGTTGACTTATTCTTTTTAAAACTATATAGTTTTAAAAGTAAACAGAAGAACTTATTGATCTGATTGGTACTTTTTGTGAAAACCTTTTACAATAAAAGGGCAGCACAGAAAAGAGGGAGGTATGACAATGGAACATCACCAACTAAAAGCATTTCCGCAAGATTTTTTATGGGGCTCTGCTTCGGCAGCTTATCAAGTAGAAGGTGCTTGGAATGAAGACGGCAAAGGCGCCTCTGTTTGGGATGAATTTGTTCGGCTACCAGGAAAAACGTTCAAAGAGACAACTGGTGATTTAGCCGTCGATCATTATCATCGTTTCAAAGAAGATGTGGCTTTAATGAAACAACAAGGTTTAAAAGCATATCGTTTCTCGATTGCATGGACACGAATTTTACCTGAAGGACGTGGTCAAGTAAATCAAGCGGGACTGAAATTTTATTCAGATTTAATTGATGAGTTATTAGCGGCAGGAATTGAACCAATGGTAACTTTGTATCATTGGGATTTGCCAGCTGTTTTGCAAAAAGAATATGGTGGCTGGGAATCAAGAAAAATTATTGATGATTTTGTGGCCTATGCGAAGATTTTATTTGACGCTTTCCGTGGCAAAGTTCGCTATTGGATTAGTTTAAATGAACAAAATGTGTTTACTTCGTTAGGTTATCAATTAGCCGTGCATCCTCCCGGCGTAACAGATAATAAACGGATGTATGAGGCCAATCATATTGCTAATTTAGCCAATGCAGCAGTGATTAATGCGTTTCATGAATTAGAAATGCCTGGCAAAATTGGCCCTAGCTTTGCTTATACGCCTGTTTATGCCGTTGATGCGCATCCTGCCAATGTTTTGGCGGCAGAAAATGCAGAAGATTTGTTGTCGCATTTTTGGTTGGATGTCTATCTTTGGGGAGAATACCCAATTGCCGCATTAAATTACTTAAAGGAGCAAGGTGTGGCCCCAACGATAAAAGAGGGCGATTTAGCGTTACTACGTTCAGCCAAACCTGATTTTCTAGGTATTAATTATTATCGGACGGATACGGTTGCTGCTAATCCATTAGATGGCGTCGGAATAGGGAAGATGAATACAACGGGTGAAAAGGGTTCTGAAACGGAATCTGGGGTACCGGGTTTATTTAAAAAAGTAAATAATCCATATGTTGAACGGACGAACTGGGATTGGGCCATTGACCCGCAAGGTTTGAGAATTGCCTTACGACGATTAGCTAGTCGCTATCAAGTGCCTATTTTAATTACTGAAAATGGGTTAGGCGAATATGATACCTTAACAGAAGATAAACAAATTCACGATACGTATCGCATTGATTATTTGCGAAGCCATATCCAAGCGATTCAAGAGGCGATTACGGATGGCGTTTCAGTTATTGGTTATTGTACATGGAGTTACACCGATTTACTGTCGTGGCTTAACGGCTATCAAAAGCGTTATGGTTTTGTCTATGTGGATCAAGATGAAACACAAAAAGGTTCCTTAGAAAGAATCCCGAAAGACAGTTATTATTGGTATCAAAAAGTCATTGAAACAAATGGACTTATCTAATTATAAGAAAAGAGTGTGGAAAATATGACAGTAAAAATGGGGTTTATTGGATTTGGTAAAAGTGCCAATCGTTACCATTTACCTTACGTAATGATTCGAGAAACACTAGAAGTGAAAACAATTTTCGATTTACATGTTAATGAAAAAGCAGCAGCGCCCTTTAAAGAAAAAGGCGTAAATTTTACCACTGACCTTAATGAATTATTGACGGATCCAGAAATTGAATTGATCACAATCTGTACGCCTGCGCATACACATTATGATTTAGCCAAACAAGCCATTTTAGCTGGTAAATCAGTGATTGTGGAAAAACCATTTTGTGATACGTTAGAACATGCAGAGGAATTATTTGCTTTAGGGCAAGAAAAAGGGGTAGTAGTGATGCCTTATCAAAATCGACGTTTCGACGGCGATTACCTAGCGATGAAGCAAGTAGTGGAGCAAGGCTTTTTAGGAGAAATCAATGAAGTGGAAACACATATTGATTATTATCGACCAGGAAGTATCACGGAACAAGGACCTAAAGAAAATGGTTCGTTTTACGGACTAGGCATTCATTTAATGGATCGCATGATTGCTCTTTTCGGGCGTCCAGATCAAGTCACTTATGATATTCGTAATAATGAAGTGAGCGAGGCAGTTGATAATTATTTTGACGTTGATTTACATTATGGTTCAAAATTAAAAGTAAAAGTTAAAACGAATCATTCTGTCGCTAGTCCGTATCCACGTTTTATTGTTCATGGCAGCAATGGCTCGTTCATCAAATATGGCGAAGATCAACAAGAAAATGATTTAAAAGCCGGAATCATGCCAGATGCACCAGGCTTTGGAGAAGATTCACCAATGTATTATGGAGAAGTGACCTACCGTAATGGCAATGGCGACTGGATTAAAAAACAAATTAAAACGCCTGTAGGTGATTACGGTCGTTATTATGATGCCGTCTATGAAACGTTGAAAAATGGTGCACCTCAACTAGTAACTAAAGAGCAAGCATTAACTAACATCGAAATTTTAGAAGCAGGTTTTCTTAACCCAAGTCCAAGTGTTTATCGTTTGAAAGAAAACTAAAGCGTGTTTAAATGACTTGAAAAGCGCCTGCCCCACAGTCCAGACAACTGTGGGACAGGCGCTTTTATTTATAAAGAGTTGTGAATTTTAATATAAGAAACGTATATTGTTAGTAAAAATAAAAAAAGGAAAGACATCTTAGTAGCACTACTTCCCCAAGAATTGCTACTAAAATGTCTTTTGTGATGCTCGCTCAATTGAAGAGCCTTAAATAGGATATCGAATATCCAGTATAAATGCAAGTAAACTACTTTATAGTTAATATTAGTATACTTCATAAAATAATTTTTCAAAGAGAAAAAGGCTTGTTATGAGAAAAAATTAATTTTTAACTCGTTTTTTCTAAGCAAGATTCGGGTGAAAAAGACAATAATTACTGAAGCTGAATGGTAATTAAAGAGGTTCTTTGCTAAAATAGGAAAGACAAGAAAGTTTGGTTAACGAAAGAACCAAATCAGAAAGGAGGACAACCAGTGGAAAGTTGGCTTTTTTTACTACTGATTGCCTTGATTGCGTTTGTTGCAAAAAATCAAAGTTTATTAATTGCGTCAGTTGTTGTGCTTGCTTTAAAAGCTTTACCAAATAGTGCGAAAATCATGTCGTGGTTGTCAGATAAAGGCATTAATTTAGGCGTCACAATTATTTCAATTACCATTTTAGTCCCGATTGCTACAGGACAAATTGGCTTAAAGGATTTAATTCAATCATTCAAAACACCGATGGGATGGCTGGGGATACTTTGTGGAATTCTGGTGGCTGTTTTATCCTCAAAAGGAGTAGGTTTAATTAATCAATCGCCTGAGATTACGGTGGCCTTAGTTTTTGGAACGATTCTTGGCGTCGTTTTTTTAAAAGGAATTGCAGCTGGTCCGATTATTGCATCGGGCATGATGTACGTAATCATTACTACCTTTCAAGCCTTTCAACACTAAAAAAGCAAACAAAACGCGTAAACGTTTTGTTTGCTTTTTTAGTGTTGATAAATGTCCACATTACTATCTAATATGCCACTTTCATTTTTTAAAGTAATGGTTCCCGCATTCGGATGAATCACTAGCTGTAAATGCCCTGTTAAAAACATTTGGTCATACGTTGAAGTATAGACGTGAAAAGAATCATTAGCAATTGTTTCGGTATAAGGCGCTTCTGCTTGATCAACAGGAACGATAATGAAACGATCGCCAATCATACAACAACCTTCTGCGGAAGAATAAGGATTAGAGCCGTCATTTGCTACCAACAAGAAGGTGTTCGTTTCAGTTAAGAAAGGGGCTAAACGTTGTTTTACTTCTTCAGAAATAGTCAGAGACATTTGCCTCACTCCTTTAAATAGTATGTAAAAGGAAGAGGGTAGCTTGTCGCTATGCCGCTCTTCAAAGGTTTTGTTATTTGCTTGTTTCTTTACTGCTTTTTTTGAAAAGAGCAATAGAAAAGGCGACAACTAAGACAACTGTTGCAGCTAAAACAAATGGATTTTTTGTTGCTGATGTGAACCCTAGGACTGTTGAACCAATCGCACCTACGTAAGATAAAATAATCGCTGCTTTCTTTGGTGTTGAAAGTTCTGTAAAGCTATCGCGGAAGGCGACACCTAAACCTAAAGCGCCAATAAAGGCAAACATCCCAAAAATAATGTGTAAAAAGACCATGAATTTCACCTCCAACAGTCAGTATAGAGAGAAATAGCTAGTTTGTAAACTAATTGAGCTTACTTGTGTTATTTATCACTTGATAAATGTTTTTGCCAATGCAAAAAAAACAACGCACGATCAATCAGCAGTACGTTGTTTTTTAGTTTAATATAATTAGGAAGCAGAAGCCTTATTTTGCTGGATTTTTTTGATTGATTCTTCTGTTGGCGTCACATATAACGTTCGTTGGTTTTCATAAATCACATAACCTGGTTTTGCTCCATTGGGTTTATGCACATGTTTTACTTGGACATAGTCAACAGGCACTTGTGAAGAAAGTCGATATTTTGAAAAATAAGCTGCTAGAAGTGCGGCTTCAGTAAGGGTTTCTTCGCTAGGATGTGCGTCACGAATAATTACATGAGATCCAGGAATATCTTTGGCATGGAGCCAATAATCAGTTTTTTTAGCGGTTCGTAAAGTCAATTGATCATTTTGCAAATTGTTTTTTCCAACGAGAATAGGTGTGCTATCTGTGGCATAAAAAAGATCGGGTTGGCTTTTTTTCGGCTGTTTTTGTTTTTTATTTTTTTTACGTTTTAAATAGCCTTGCTCAATCAGTTCTTCACGAATCACTTCAATGTCCATTGGTGTCGCAATTTCAAGTTGTGCCACAACTGACTCTAAATAAGAAATTTCTTGTTGCGTTTGCTGAATTTGTGTCTTAACAACTCGGACAGCATTTTTCAATTTTTGATATTTTTGAAAATATTTTTGTGCATTTTGATTAGGTGAAAGTGCAGGATTTAGCGAGATACGCAACGGTGCATTTTCTTCATAATAATTTGGTAATTCCACCTCGGTGGCTCCTTTTGGGACTTGTGCCATGAAGGTTGTTAATAGTTCTCCGTCGCGACGGTAATTTTCAGCGTTTTCTGTATCGGCTAAGGTTTGTTGTAATTTTTTAAGTTTCTTTTGATTTCTTTTTAGTTCATTTTCAATTTTGCGAATTAGTTCGCCGCCTTGTTGTTTGACACGGTCTTTCTCTGCTTTACCAGAATAAAAGGCATCTAGTAATTCACTGAGTGTCGGATACGTTGTTTGTTCACCAACTAATGATTGATAAGGAATGGGCGTAAAATATTCTTTTTTTTCAGTGACGGTTAATGTCGGTACAACAGCTTCAGTGACTGAGGACCAAAATTCCGTCCAGATGGCCATTTTTTCATTTGGTTGTGCAAGTAAACGGGCACTTAATTCGTCTGCTGTATCTTTGCCTAGACCTTGGAAATGTTGTTGTAAATAGCGTCCGTTTAATTCAGGAGCTGTAGAAAGAAGCGCAAAGACTTCTTCTTTTGAGGCCGTGAGCGGATTAAGTCCCATTGGTTTTGGCGGTTCAATATAAGTTGCTCCAGGAAGCAACGAACGATAACTATTTTGGCTCATTCCAATGTGTTTTATCGCATCTAAGATTTTTCCAGAAGATTGGTTAACTAAAACGATTGTACTGTGACGTCCCATTAATTCAACAATCAAAACAATATTTTGTAAGTCACCTAGTTCATCTCTTTTTGAAAAGGTGAAGTGAATCACGCGATCATTTTCTATTTGTTGAATCGTTTCTAAAATGGCACCGTCCAGAAATTTTCGTAACATCATCACAAAATTAGGAGGTGTTTCTGGATTGCTATAGGTAATTGTAGATAGTTGTATGCGCGCATAACTAGGATGTGCTGATAATAATAATTTATGGTTTTTACCTTTCGCACGAATGACTAAAACGACTTCGTTTTCATAAGGTTGATGGATTTTTGAAATCCGGCCACTTACGAGTGTTTCTGTCAACTCATGAACCATGCTATGAGTAAATACGCCATCAAATGACATAATAAATCCCTCGTTTCTTTCCGACTAATAGCTTTATTATAGCGGAGTTTTTGAATTTAAGAAAGAAGCTTGTTAAAAAGGAGTTGGGTTTTCCTTAGAAAGCTGGGGAAGTTTGCTGGTTTTTTTAGTAATTAAAGCGCAAGGGTAGGCAAGAAAGAAAATGATTAGTATAATAGATAAGAACTAAAAGCGAGGAGCGATTAGAAGTTGAATAATTTTATGGAAGAACTAAAAGAGGCATTTTATGAATTAAGACAAAGAAAACTGTTAATGATTACCGCTATTGTAGCATTAGTATTAATAATTGGCTCAATCATTTTTATTCCAACGATGCAGAAAAATATTCGAGCTGCTCAAGTTGAATCGTTAGTCGCAGGACCCATCAAATCAGAGAAAGTCAGTGTCTTAGATTACAAAACAGCAGATAAGAAAATCCAAGAAACAGGAGCCATGTCAGTCATGTTTGCTAAACCATCTGGCAAGCAATACGATCAAATGGTGAAGCTGTTTAATTCAGATAAAATGAATGAATTTCATCGTTCGCTGTATATCTATCCGTTAATTTATAATGCTGGCAAAGCACAAGAGCAATACAATGTTAGCGGCGATGAGATTACGCTTGTTTTCTTTGAAAATGGCAAAGAAAAGACACGGACGGTTGTCGAAAAATCTATGGATTTAAAAACACAATTAATACCAGAATTAAATCGATTACCGATGGCTGGCGTTTTGAAAGACCAACAAAAGGCAGCCCAAGAAGCTGAAAAAGAAGCAGCAAAGAACGCTGAAACACAGACGACGACCAGCACGACTGGCGTTGCTCAATCTACTGAAACGACGACAGAAAGCACTGATACAGTACCAGAAACTGGTGAATAATAGCTAGCTATGTTAAACTTAGATTGTAGAAAGTTTTAAGGAATTAGAAAGAGGGGATTTTCGATGGCATTAGTAATTTCAATGACGATTTTAGTAAGTTTATGGCTGATTCAATCGCAAAAACAAGCAGTTAAAGTTCCCGTGAAAATTGAAAGAAACCGAAACAATTAAGTGGTAAATATGCTGAAATAAAGAAAAACGAGCCTCTCATAAGAGTGGCTCGTTTTTTAGAAGTAAAAGAAATGCAAGAAAATAAAAACTTTTTCTTGACGAACAAAATCAATATAGTGTAGACTACCTTTAACAACATAACTAGGAGGGGAAATACATGACACAATTATCTAACGTAAAAGAAATGCACCAATCATGGCAAAACTGGCGTAGATAGTTGTATGTATGATTCTTTCATAGATACAACTTTAGAAGACTTATTCTAAAAAGTGTATCTATGCTGGTTATATTCAAGAAGAAAAAACGACCACATAGAGGATCCATCTATGTGGTTTTTGTTTTGCATAAAAACAACGACCACTCCTAAACACTTAGGATAAGTCGTTGTTTTTTTGCTACGAATCACTACGATTGGCACGAAGTGACAGAGTAGATGATGAGTAGCACAAGGTGAGCGAAGAGAACGTTGTCCCATTCGTACAATCACTACGATTGGCACGAAGTGACAGAGTAGATGCAGGCTGCGTATACTCGCCGCAGTTTGGCCTTTAAGAGTGATGAGTAGCACAAGGTGAACGAAGAGAACGTTGTCCCAATCGTAGAAAAGTGCTCCTGCGATTCTCACCAAAGTTGCGATCCTCGTCGCAGTTAAATCCTGACAAGCACTACGATTGGCACGAAGTGACAGAGTAGATGCAGGCTGCGCATACTCGCCGCAGTTTGGCCTTCAAGAGTGATGAGTAGTACAAGGTGAGGGAAGAGAACGTTGTCACAATCGTAAAAAAAGTGCTCCTGCGATTCTCACCAAAGTTGCAATCCTCGTCGCAGCTAAATCCTGACATTTGTAAAAAAGTGTTCCTAGGATTTTGACTAAGTAGAGGATTACGAATCTCAGTTTCACTTTCAACGGAAGAAACGCCCTATAGATAATGGTTTTATTATTAAAAAGAAAAAGTTGCCAAACAAAAGGGCAGTTAGGAGAATGCAAAATGAAAAATAAACGTTTAACGTTTGTCGTGTCTTTATTAGCTATTTATTTAATTGGTGCTTTTTTTGTGAATCAAAAAGTGACGAATTCAAAGAAAGAAACCGTTACTGTAGGGGTTTTGCAGTTTGTCAGTCACCCCGCATTGGACGAAATTTATAAAGGTGTCGAAGAAGGGTTAAAGGAAAATGGCTATGACAAAGGCAAAAACTTAGAAATTATTTTTCAAAATGGTCAAGCCGACCAGAGTAAGTTAGCAATCATGAGTCAACAATTAGTACAAAAAAAGGCAGACGTTTTAATTGGTATCGCCACGCCAGCTGCGCAAGCGTTAGCCAACACTACCCAAGAAATCCCAATCATTTTAGGCGCCATTACGGACCCTGTTAGTGCTGGATTGGTGAAAGACAATCAAAAGCCAGGCGGTAACATCACGGGTGTTAGTGATCAATCACCTTTGTCAGCCCAGATGGATTTACTAAAAGAATTGGTACCAGCTGCCAAAAAAATAGGTATTCTCTATGCTTCCTCAGAAGAAAACTCTCGATACCAAGTAGCTGAAGCGCAGAAAGCAGCTGAAGACAAAGGATTGACAGTGAAAACATATGCTGTGCCATCAAGTAATGAAATTGCACAAACGGTTCAAGTAATGACTAAGGAAACAGATGTGATTTATATACCAACTGATAATACGATTGCTAACGCCATGCAAACGGTAGTTGGAGAAGCAAATCGAACCAAGACGCCGATTATTCCTTCGGTGGATACAATGGTAGAACAAGGCGGTTTAGCAACTGTTGGGATTAATCAACATGCGTTGGGGGTACAAGCCGGCAAAATGGCAGCAGAGGTTCTGTCTGGGAAAAGTCAACCAGCAACTACACCCATTTATACCTTTAATACAGGAGACACAATTATCAATGAAAAACAAGCTCAAAAGTTAGGAATTACGATTCCCGCAGAGCTAGCAAAAAAATCGAAATTGATTAACTAATTATCAAAGAAAGTAGGAGAAGCGATGATTGTTTCAGCAATTGGACAAGGAATGTTATGGGCCTTGTTAGGACTAGGTATTTTTATGACTTATCGTATTTTAAATTTTCCAGATATGACCACAGAAGGTTCATTTCCGTTAGGGGGGGCGGTTTGTGTAACTGCCATTACAACAGGGGTTTCACCATTTGTAGCGACTCTTTTAGGGGTCGGAGCAGGAATGCTTGCCGGTTTAGTGACTGGTTTACTATTTACAAAAGGAAAAATTCCAATTATTTTAGCAGGAATTTTAGTGATGTCTGGTTTAAATTCCGTGATTTTATTTGTGATGAAGTCGCCAAATAAGTCTTTATTAAACCAACCGAAGATTCAAGATGTTTTTCAAAAAATGGCCTTACCCGATTATTATGATACTATTTTTTTAGGGATTAGTGTTTTGGCTGTGGTAATGATTTTACTGTTATTTTTCTTTAACACTAGTTTAGGACAAGCCTATATTGCGACAGGTGACAATGAAGAAATGGCTCGCTCGATTGGCATTCAAACGGATCGCATGAAAATTTTAGGATTGGTTTTATCGAATGGCTTGATTGGCTTATCTGGCGCTTTGATTGCCCAAAATGATGGATATGCGGATGTAAGTAAAGGAACCGGTGTCATTGTGATTGGCTTGGCTTCACTCATTATTGGTGAAGTACTGTTTGGAGAATTAACGTTTGGTGAACGGTTGATGGCGATTGTTGTAGGGAGTATTATTTATCAACTATTGATTTTATTAGTGATTAAATTAGGCTTTGATACGACGTATTTGAAAATCTTCTCAGCAGTGATTTTAGCAATCTGTTTAATGATCCCACAATTGAAAAAAGCATTACGACTACACGGCTTTTCTGATAAGGGGGAAACGAAATGAAACCAGTTGTTGAATTAAAAAATGCGACAAAAATCATTGATAATGGGATGAATGAAAAAAAAGTGATTTTGGATCATGTGAACTTAGCCATTTATCCTGGGGACTTCATTACTGTTTTAGGTGGAAATGGCGCAGGCAAGAGTACGCTATTCAATAGTTTAGCAGGAACTTTGACACTAACAGAAGGACAATTTTTAATTGAAGGAGTCAATCGCACCAATCTTTCTGAAGTCAAACGGGCCAAATCTCTAGCGCGTGTTTTTCAAGATCCTAAAATGGGGACAGCACCAAGAATGACTGTGGCAGAAAATTTATTGCTTGCCATGAAACGCGGACAAAAACATCCCTTAACATTACGGAAGATAAATGAGCAACGCGCCTTGTTTACAAAAATCTGTCAAGAAGTTGGCAATGGCTTGGAAAATCATCTGGATACACCGACAGGTAACCTTTCTGGCGGTCAGCGCCAAGCCTTAAGTTTATTAATGGCCACTATCACAAAACCAGAATTATTACTTTTAGATGAACATACTGCTGCCTTAGATCCCAAAACATCCAAGCAGTTGATGCACTTAACGGAACAACGGATTGAAGAAGGGAACTTAACTTGTTTGATGATTACCCATCGAATGGAAGATGCTTTACGATATGGCAATCGTTTAATTGTTTTACAAAAAGGTAAAATTGTTCAAGATTTAAACGCTGCTGAAAAAGCACAATTAACGCTACAAGATTTGTTGCTGTTCTTTGAAGAAGTAGAATAAAAAAACAAGCTCAGAAAATGAGCTTGTTTTTTTATTTTTTGACCAATCGGAAGAGTCGCTTGGGGAAAAAACGTTTGACAATTCGTTCCAGTAACGAGGTCACCATAAAGCCCGCTGCGATAGCTGCAGCAGTAAAGACAACTTTTAAAATCAACTGCAACCCGTCATCAATATTTCCTAACAAAATGCTCCGAACTGCTTGATAGGCAGGGCCTCCTGGTACTAAAGGAACCAAACTCGGAATGTAAAAAATAATCATCGGCATTTTTTTGTAACGGGAAAAAAAGATACTAGCGATCCCTAACCCGACCGTTCCTAAAAAGTTTGCAAAGGTTTGACTAGCATCAAAAGTTTGCGTTAAGACATAATAAATCATCCAGCCTGTCATGCCAGTAATGCCACAAGCCACCAGTGCTTTACGAGGAATGTTCGTGATAATACCAAACGTCACAGTCGCTAAAAAACTAAAGAGAAGATGAAAAATTAGTTCCATTTGAACACTCCTTACATAAATAATTTAAAAATCAAGGCAATTCCCAGGCCAACAGACCCAGCAATAAAAATAGCTTCTGTTCCTCGCGCCGTCCCGCTGATGAGGTGGCCCGCTAAAATGTCGCGAAAAGAGTTCGTAATCGCCACACCTGGAACTAACGGCATTACCGCACCAATAATAATATTATCGATGTTGACTGCTAAGCGAAAATGCACAGCCAAATAGGCCAACAAACCAATGACAAAAGCGGCTGCGAATGAATCGAGGTAAGGAACTTGGAATAACTTTTGGGTAAAAAGATAACTGGCATACCCAATCACGCCAACAAAAAAAGTTGCAATAAAATCTTGCCAAGTGCCACCAAAAATGTACATTAACGTACAACTAACAATTCCGGCTGCTAACAAGCGTAACGAAATTGAAAAAGTGGGGGTATCCGTTTCTAATAGAGTTAAGCGCTGATAAAGCTCTGGTAGAGTAATCTCTTTTTGCGCAAATTCTCTTGATAATTGATTGACAAGGCTAACTTTTTCCAAATTAATCGAGCGCTGGGGGATGTTTTCTAATTGCGTATAATTACTGGAACGAAAGCCCACGAAAATCCCTGTAGCCGTCGTGTAACAAACGCTCTCTGACTCGCCAGCATTTGCTGCAATCCGAGTAATTGTATCTTCGGTTCTATATACTTCAGATCCGCTTTCCAGCATAATTTTTCCAGCTAAAATGCATGTATCAATAATTAATTGTTTTCTTTTTTCGCTATTAACCAAAGGAATGGCTCCTTTCATTTCGAGTTCACTTTTAGTGTATCATTTTTTTTAAGAACTGTACGCAATTTAAAACAGAGATAGAAAAAAAGTGTGATTTTTTACAAAAATGAAACGAATCTTAAGAATAAATGAAAACAAATAAGGAATTAGTAAAAATTATGGGTTAGTTGTAAGAATCTAGGATCTTTCCTTGCATTTTAGTAGGAAACATCCTATCCTAAACATAGAAAAACAAAGGGGTCAATAAAAATGGACAACCAATGGTTACTCTACGGAATTAGCAGTGTCGTATTAATTATTTTAATCAGAAGAACAATCCTATCAGGAAACATCGTATTAAGTTGTTTGTTGGGAGCGATTTTGCTGATTCAAGTAGTGGGAGTAGCTCTCTGTGCTCAGCAGAAAAAGAAAAATGAACATACAAAAGAACTACCTTCTTCTAAAGTACATCAATAGAAGAAGGTAGTTTTCTCTTATAGTAAATCAAATTTTTTCAAGCCATTAACAATGCCATTCTCAGTATTTTTAGTTGAAATAAAGGTGGCTTTTTCTTTTAGTTCTTCTCGCGCATTACCCATGGCAATTCCATAATCACAGGCCTCAAACAGCGCCAAGTCATTGATGCCATCACCAAAGGCATAAGTGGGAATGCCGTTTAATCCCAAGGTGTTAAAAAGATTTTTGACACCAGAGCCTTTAGAGACCCCTTTACGAACAATATCAATTGAAAAAGGACCATTGCGATAAAAGGTTAATTCAGGAAATCGCTCATAGTAATATTCATCATCATCGCCATGTTGACTTAAGACCAACATCATGTTGACGGCATCATTCTCATAACCTGTGGGATCAATTTCTGGAACAGCTGAATGAATATAGTCATAGGCTTGTTTCACTGTGCCAGTATGCCCTGTACAAAAAATACGGCGCTCATTGTAAAAAGCCAATTCATGACCACGCTGTTTGACATGCTCATGCAGTGAAACACATTCCTCTGTTGTAAATTCATCTGAATAAATCGTTTTTCCTTCATAATGAATAAATTGCCCGTTCATTACAATCGCTGAGTCAATGCCACTGGCTTTCATAATTGGCTGAATCTCACACAAGGTCCGTCCTGTCGCAATTAAAGGTAAAATTTGATTGTCTTTCAAGGCCGCCACTGCTGCGGTAATCTCAGGAGTAATTTGCGATGTTCCATCTAACAAAGTTCCATCTAAATCAAAAAAAGTAATAGCTTTCATTTTATCCATACCCTAACATCCTCTCTACGCTTGTTATTTTAACAAACTTTTCTGAAAAGACAATGGGTTCCCTTCGTTTTCTTTAAAAGAGCAGGAAAAAAAGTAATTTTTGATGGTTCTGTAAAGGATTTTTGAAGAAATATAGAATCGGTTGGTACAAATTCAATTTTAGAGTATACTACAATAGAGCAGTTTTATGAAAAGTGAATAAGGAGTGAATGAAATGAATATATTAATGATTGAAGACAATGAGTCCGTCTCAGAAATGATGCAAATGTTTTTCTTAAATGAGGGGTGGGAAGCTACCTTTAAAGATGATGGCAAAGAAGGATTGGCGACTTTTCTTGCTTCGCCAGAAAAATGGGACATGATTACGTTAGACTTAAACTTACCTAGTATGGATGGGATGGCTGTTTGTCGTGAAATTCGCAAAGTTTCAGCCAATGTTCCCATTATTATGTTGACCGCTCGTGATTCTGAAAGTGACCAAGTAATTGGCCTTGAAATGGGTGCGGATGATTATGTGACAAAACCATTTAGTCCATTAACTTTGATTGCACGGATGAAAGCTCTACATCGTCGTGCCGAGGTGGCAGAGGCTGCGCATGATACGTCTGAGAATACAGATGAAACGTTTGATGTGATTACGGATCATTTTAAAATGAATACGAAAACACGAGAAACATATTTAGATAATCAATTAATTGAAGGCTTAACACCTAAAGAATTTGATTTGCTATACACTTTAGCAAAAAAACCACGCCAAGTCTTTTCACGCGAACAACTACTAGAATTGGTTTGGGACTATCAATACTTTGGCGATGAACGGACAGTTGATGCCCATATCAAAAAATTACGACAAAAAATTGAAAAAGTGGGTCCTCAAGTCATCCAAACGGTTTGGGGCGTAGGGTATAAATTCGACGATTCAGGTGTTGCTTAATGAAGTATTTGTATCAACAATTACTTGCTTTTATAGGTGTGATTGCTCTGATTATTCTCATTGTTGGAACGTCTTTCACACAATTGACCAAGCGCACAATGCAAGAAAATAACTATGAACAGCTATATGGTTATGCAGAATCGGCTTTAGAAACACGTGACTTTTTTATTAATGTCGCAGGCGTTTCGGATCGAGATGTTTTATCCTATTCATTTCAGTTGACTGAACGTGTACTCCAGAAGCAAGATGTGCAATTTGTGTTTATTAACAAGGACCGCGAAGTGCAGTACCCACCAGTTGATAGCACAAAAAAATTAGACTTTTCCTTAATCGATAAAAATTGGGATCAAATCATGAAAGGCAATCGTGTTTATGCAACAGAAAACATTGATATTTACGGGGCCCGAAATACTTCGTCCTATGTAATGTTACCGGTGTATGCATCAAATCAGTCTTCTGATAAAAAAGTGATTATTGGTTCACTCGTTATTACACAACCTGCCAAAAACGTTGACCGAAGTGTTCAGTCCGTGACACAAAACTTGATTAAAGGCTTTATTTTTTCTGGTGTGATTGCCTTGTTACTAAGTTATCTATTTGCGACTTTCCAAGTGAAACGAATTAATCGGATGCGTAAAGCCACCAAAGAAATTACTAGTGGAAATTTTGATATTCAATTACCGGTCCATGACAAAGATGAATTTGATGACCTAGCAGAAGATTTTAATAAAATGGCCGCGTCTTTAAAAGAATCACAAGAAGAAATCAATCGGCAAGAAGAGCGCCGTCGTCAATTTATGGCGGATGCTTCTCATGAAATGCGGACGCCTTTAACAACTATTAATGGCTTGTTAGAGGGATTGCAGTATAATGCTATTCCTGAAAATCAAAAAGAGAATGCGATTAAACTGATGCAAAATGAGACCGCTCGCTTGATTCGCTTAGTCAATGAAAATCTTGATTATGAAAAAATTCGGACCAACCAGATTCAAATTGTTGTGAAGAAGTTCAACGGAACAGAAGCTTTAGAAAATATTGTGACTCAACTAACGGCCAAAGCTGAAGCCGCCGGTAATCAATTGTATTTAGACACCACCGAACCAATTGATGTGTATGCCGATTATGATCGTTTCGTGCAAGTTGTTGTCAATATTGTTCAAAATGCCATCCAATTTACTGAAAATGGCGAAATTCATATTGCTTTAGAAAAAGGCTATTTAGAAACCATTGTCCGTATTTCTGATACAGGAATTGGCATGACGGAAGAACAAATTCTGAATATCTGGGATCGTTATTACAAAGTAGATCCATCCCGTAAAAATACGAAATATGGAGAATCAGGATTAGGCTTACCAATCGTTCAACAATTGGTCCGCTTGCATAAAGGAAAAATCAATGTTGAGAGTGAACTTGGTAAAGGCACCACGTTTATTATTTCATTTCCTGATGTTGAAATCACTGAAAACTAAAGAAAACGTCTGGTCACAATCAGTGCCAGACGTTTTTTTAGTTTAATAACGCATGTAGAGACAGGGGGTGCACATAGGGACTATCAATAATTTGTGGATCCTTTGTCAGAAATAGCAAGCGCTTGTTTCTTTTTTGAACTGCTATTTTTAATTGAGGTAAAATTTCTTGACGTTGTCCAATCGTTAATGAAGAAAAGATGTCATCAATCACTAACGTACTTGTTTTTGAAAGCAAAAGTTGTATTATGCGCATTTTAATTTTTTCAAAAGTCGTAAAAGAAGTAAAGGAACGACCAAGTAAGGCAGGTTCTAATTGGAACACCTGGAAAGCTTCGGCTAGAACTACTTTTCGATCCCGTTCTTTGATCGTACTAGCGATAAATAAATTTTCTTCTAATGGCAAGTAGGGCAGAAAGGTTTCACTAGAAGAAAGCCTAGTAATGGTTAATTGGTTTGTTTGGAAAAAATCGGCCAATGCGAGTTCTTGTTCTGGAGCAGAATAAATGATTCCATAAACTTCTCGCAAAGCTAACGCGTCGAATGAGGATTTTTTTTCGGTTGTTTTTTTGAATGATGGTGTGACATTCATAGAAAATCCCTCCCTTATTTCTGATGTGTACGTAAATAAATCAACGTGAAAGGAGTCCCGCAAACAAGAGGAATGCCAAGCAAGATTAAGCAGTTAACAAAGCAATTACGGATTGTATAAAGCGACTGCATACTTTTAAAATCAAAAGAAAACGCTTGGATCGTTTGAATCCCTAAATGCTGGATATTTGTAATCGTGACATCCTGGTCGGTACTTTTAGCTAAAAATGCTGGAGTTTCCAAATGAGACCACTGTAAAATAGCATCACGGGCAGCCCAAAGAACAGTATTATACGTTTCTTGAAACATTAAAGTGAAAAGTAAAAAACTGAAAATTCCTAATAGAGCCGGTAAACACAACTCTAGTAAGAGCTGTTTGGTGACATACATATTTGAAAAGTGCATGTGATACCATGTATGTATTTCTTCCTTTTTTATGCGTAATGTCACATACATCAACAGAAGAAAAGTAACACCAAAGAAAATGACACTACCTAGATAGAGGTGCCAATAGTATTGAATCAGTTGGTAATGGTAACTAGTTTGTTTTTCAATATCGACAAAGTCTGGCATCGTTCGTAAAAACTCTTTTTCAAAATCAATTAAGTTAAACAGCCCAGTCAATAAGAAAGAGAACAGGAAGAAGAAGAGTGCGGTGATTAACGTGATTTTTTTATGATAAAAACTACTAGCTGTAGCGTAACGGACACTTCTCATCAACTTTCACCTCTCTAAACTATCTTTAGTATAGTGAAATAATATGAATTAATTATGAAAAAGTAGCAAAAAAGCTTGAGCAAATTGCTCAAGCTTTTTGAAGATTTATTTACCAGTTTTTTGATAGCCTTGATAACTGTCAGTGTGATATTCATCAACGGTTGATTTATTATTGTTTTTACTGTAAACACTCGTTGATTTTTCACCTTTTTCTTTTTCAATTGCTTCCAGTTGTTGCAATTGGTTCTTGTAATCATAGTCTTCTGGGTTAACTGGTTTTAAGCCGCTATTGGTATAGAAACGAAGCAAGTCACCGTTAGTAATTTGGTCAGACGTTTCTAATTGTTTCGTCGCTTTGGCTTTTAAATCAGCGACTTCTTTCTTAACTTCTTCGGTTGGCTCTGTAATTAAAGTGCCTGTTTTAGTATCGTAAATGCTAGAACCTAAAATAGTATATTTAGGTGTTACAACATTGCCGTTGCGGAAAGCAACGATTTGATTGTGTTGTTTAGAGAATAAATCTTGGCCTAACTGAATGTAGTTTTTCGTATCAACACCAAGCAAGTGTAGAAGGGTTGGTAAGGCATCAACTTGGCCGCCATACGTATGGTTCACACCGCCATTTTCTTGACCAGGAACGTGAATCATATAAGGAACACGTTGCATATTGGCGTTGTCAAAATCGTTCCAATCTGCTTTGGTTTTACCTACTAATTCTGCTAAGTTTTGGTTTCTTGAATTAGAAACCCCATAGTGATCGCCATAAAGAACAATGACTGAGTTTTCATAGAGACCTGAAGATTTCAAGTAGTTAAAGAATTCTTCGACCGCTTTATCTAAATAATTCGCTGTTGCAAAGTAACCATTAATTGTTTCGTCAGAAGTTTTTGCAATTGGGAATCCTGCTTCATCGTTTGTAAATTGAGAATAAGGATAATGATTGGATACAGCAATAAATTTAGAATAGAACGGTTGTTGTAAATGTTCTAAATATTGAACGGATTGATTAAAGAATGGTTTATCGTGTAACCCATATTGGAATGAGTTATCTGAATTAACATCATAATAACTAGCATCAAAGAAATAGTCATAGCCTAAACGTTTATAGGTTTCATTTCGATTCCAGAAGTTACCGGCATTTCCGTGGAAAGCAGCGCTAGTGTAACCTTGGGTTTGTTTTAAAATATCGGGTGCTGCTTCAAACGTATTTTTCCCACCAACTTGTGTAAAGAGTGAACCTTGGTCTAAACCAAATAGTGAATTTTCAAGTAACGTTTCGGCATCACTTGTTTTTCCTTGACCAACTTGGTGGAAGAAGTTATCAAAGCTAAAGGTACTTTTACTATTGTAAAGACTATTGATAAATGGTGTGACTTCGTGTTCTACGCCATTTTCATCTTTTAATTTGTAATTAACTAAAAATTGTTGGAAACTTTCTAAATGGATATAAATTACATTTTTGCCTTTTGCAATACCAAACTTACTATCATCGGGTGCCGCATATTGTTGTTTCACGTAATCTTCAACTTGTTTCATATCGTTAGCACTAGCTTCGGCACGGACTTGGTTTGTTTGGTAAGTTGTAATGCCATCGTATACGGTAAAGGCATTTAAGCCTAAGAATTTCACGATATAGTCACGAGAGAATTGACGTCCTAATAATTGGGGACGTTCTGTTTCAGCCATAAATAGATTGAATAAGAAAAAGACAACAGAAAGGAGTGTGACAGAGACTGCTACACGTGCGCGGACTGGACGCGCATCTGTTTTAATTTTTTTCGTTAATAATAATACGCCAATAATAATGAAGTCTAAGAAATAAATGACGTCATAAGGTCTAAAGAGACGTAAGGCACTTTCGCCAAGACCGCTAGCTACTTTGCCAGCACCAAGCATCGTATTAACTGTGATGAAGTCAGTAAATTCTCGATAATACACGACATTTGAGAAGAGCAGTAAACTCATCAAGAAGTAAATAATCATCATTGTAATATAAGAAGCTTTTTTACGGCGAACATACAAAGCGATGGCTAATAAAAAGACCGTTGTGGCAATTGGATTAATTAAGAGTATGAAATACTCGTTAATATTTTCCAAACGTAAATGGAAATCAACGGCGTACGCAAAGAGGTTTTTTAGCCACAATAAGATGGCGATTAGCGAGAATAACCCCAGTCGCGTGTTCAAAATATTTGTTTTAAATAATTTTTTCAAAATAAACGTCCTTTCTAAACGATGATTCTATAAAAGTAAAATTAGGTAAATTTCGTATTTTACAATATCGCTTTAATTTTACTCTTTCACAAATTTTATGTCAATTCTTACCGAAGTGAGGAATGGTGATGTTAAAGAAAACTTACTATTTCCTTAAACTTTTTAGTTCGTTAAATGACGTGAAGCTTGAATCCTTTAAAGACAGATGGGCCTTTTTTTGCTATACTAGATAGGACTTTGAAAAGTAGGTGTACAGAATGAAACTTCAAGTAACTAAAAAAGCAGAACATAAATTTAAAAAAGGATATCCTTTAATTCAGAAAGAAGATTTGCAACAAGTGCCAGCGCCGTTACCAACAGATTGGCTTACTTTGATTGATAGTAAAGGCCAGCGTTTAGCTGAAGGATATTTAGGCGAACAAAATAAAGGAATTGGTTGGTTGCTGTCATGGCATGGACCAATTAATCAATCTTTTTTTCAACAACTCTTTGAAATAAGTCGTGAGAAGCGGACATCTTTTAAAAAGGATTCGCTGACAACCGCTTATAGATTATTTAATGGAGAAGGAGATGGCATTGGGGGTCTAATCATCGATCGCTATGCAGATTACGCCGTTTTTTCATGGTATAATGAAACCCTTTATCAGAAAAAAGCCGAACTTTTGACGGCGTTTCGCACAGTTTACCCTGACATTATTGGTGCCTACGAAAAGATTCGTTTTTCCACAAAAAATTTACCCGAATCACAGTTTTTGTATGGCGAACAAGCACCCGAGCCATTACTTGTCACTGAAAATGGCGTTCAATTTGCTACCTATTTAAACGAAGGATTAATGACAGGCATCTTTTTAGATCAAAAAGAAGTTCGTGGTCGATTAGTAGATGGTTTTGCAGTAGGTAAAACAGTCTTAAATATGTTTAGTTATACAGGTGCTTTTTCAGTAGCTGCCGCTATGGGAGGTGCCGTAGCCACCACTAGTGTGGATTTAGCTAAACGAAGCTTACCGAAAACGACTGAGCAATTTGAAGTCAATCATTTAAATCTTGCCCCGCAAAAGATTATTGTCATGGATGTTTTTGACTACTTTAAATATGCTTCACGTAAAGGTTTGAGTTATGACATGATCATTTTGGATCCGCCAAGTTTTGCTCGCAACAAAAAGAAAGTTTTTTCCGTTGCTAAAAATTATGGGGAGCTAGTGAAAGATTCTATTGATATTTTAACGGATAAGGGAACGCTTATTGCCTCAACCAATGCGGCAAATTTATCCTTGGCCAAATATCAAAAAATGGTGATTACTGCCTTGCAAGAGAAAAATGTCCGTTACAAGATTACGGACACGTATCAATTACCGGCAGACTTTCAAGTGAATCCTAATTTTCCAGAAGGTAATTACTTAAAAGTCCTGTTTATCGAAATTGAAAAATAATTTTTTACACCAAGCAAAAGTCCCAGCGCCGCTAATCGGCATTGGGACTTTTGCTTGGTGTTTATTTTATAGTAACTTTTGGGCTTTTTGGGTGTTTGCAAAATGCAGCTTCGCGTAGTTTGCTAATAAGTCTAGGCCGCCTTTTTTCAAAATACGGGCGGCTACTTGGTCTGATTTGCTGCCAGCACCAGAGGGCACAGAGAAACCCAATTCTGCAGATTCTTTGTCTAACTCTTCTAAAAAAGCAGCGCGGCTAATAATAGAGGCGGCAGCAACGGCAACATGATACTGCTCTCCTTTAGTGACGAAGAACAATTTTTCAGTGACTTGATTTTTTTCATTACGAACATATTTCCGATAGTTATTTTCAGGGGTGAATTGGTCAATTAAAATCCCTTCTGGCTTTGTGGGAGCCAATTCTTGCAGCAACAGATAAATCGCTTGGTTATGCAAAGCGACTTTCATGTGTACAGCATTGTAGTTTGGTTGGATCTCATTGTATTTTTTTGGTTCAACGATTAATAACTTGTAAGGAATCAGTTCTTTAATGACATGTGACAATTGAATAATTTGTGGGTCGGTTAATTCTTTGGAATCACGAACACCCAATGCTTTTAGTTTGCTAATCATGCTTTTGTCAACATAGGCAGCACAGACAGTTACTGGACCAAAATAGCTACCATTACCGACTTCATCGGAACCTATCACAGACCAGTTGCCAAAATCAGCAGGCAGCGTTGTAGTCTGGGGGGACACTTTTTTCTGTGGTGTGGTGCTCGTTCCTTCCCAACGAGCGGCCTCTTTTTCAGCTTGAGGTCCCTGAAACATGACTTTACCTGATTGATAAGCAGTGATGGTAGTGGTGCCAACCTTGGCCACAAAGACAGTATAAGGGACCGTTTTATTTAAACGATTGGGTTGATAAACAGTGGTCATCTCTGCTAATGTTTTTTTACTAACTTTAATTACGTGATTCTGTGCCATCAATTGTTCCTCATTTCTTGATATTTCTTCTTTACTATAGTAAAGGAAAAACAAGTAAATGAAAAGGTTTTGCGTTAGCTTGTTCCTGAAAATGACAATGTTTAGGAAATGTATAATTTTTTTCTATAGTTGGGCGCTAGTTGTTATCTAAATTTTTATTCAGTGCTATACTGTGGGAGAGAAGGTGACGATGAAAGAGTCGACTAGAACAAGGGGTGATGTGTTTGAGAAGAAAAAAAGAAATGCAAGAAAATGAACCAATAGCAGTGACTGCTAACGCGGAACGCTATTATCCAGAAGATAAACAAGGCTTGACGGCCGCACAAGTTGAAGAAAGAAAGCGAAAAGGCTTAGTCAATGCCGCCGTCGATACAGAGTTTATCACAACGAAACAGATTGTTATTAATAACATATTTACGTATTTCAACTTAATTTTTGTGGTACTAGGCGTGTTATTAATGCTGGTACAATCTTATAAAAATATGACCTTTTTGCCAGTAGTAATCATTAATACGGTCATTGGAATTTACCAAGAAATTAAGTCGAAGAAAGTATTAGATAGCTTAAATATTCTAAACGCTACAAAAGTAACCGTTGTGAGAGATGGCCAAGAACAAGAAATTTCGCCAGATGAGCTGGTTTTGGATGATGTGGTGCTCTTTAAATCGGGTGAACAGATTTCTGGGGATGCAATTGTCTTATCTGGTGAAGTCCGTGTGAATGAATCCTTGTTAACTGGGGAATCTGATGAGATTACCAAAGTAGCAGATAGCCAACTTTTGTCAGGTAGCTTTATTGTGTCAGGTTCTTGTTATGCAAGAATTGATAAAATTGGCGCTGAGGCCTATGTTCATCAATTGACGCTTGAAGCGAAATCAATTAAAAAAGGGGAACAATCAGAGATGGTCGGTTCCATTAACCGTTTGGTGAAATGGGTAGGGATTATTATTATTCCAATCGGCTGTGTTCTATTTTTCCAAAGTTATTTCATCAACCATCAAGGGCTTCATGACAGCATTGTCTCCATGGAAGCTGCCTTGATTGGGATGATTCCAGAAGGGTTGTACCTTTTAACAACCGTTGCATTAGCTGCCAGCACAATGCGCTTAGCGAAGCGCGGCGTTTTATTGCACAACATGAAAAGTATCGAATCCTTAGCACGTGTCGATGTGTTATGTGTAGATAAAACAGGAACAATTACTGAAAACACGATGGAAGTCCAAGAGTTGGTTCCTGTGGTGAGTATCGAAAATGATGGTACAGACTTAACCAATGTCGAAAAATTAATTGGCGATTTTTGTCGAACAATGTCAGCTGACAACGATACGATGAAAGCGATGAAAGAATTTTTTGTTACTAATAATCAGAGGGAAGCCGTTAGCTATACCTCGTTTTCGTCTGTCGAAAAATTTAGTAGCGTGACTTTCCCGGAAGCGACGTATATTCTTGGGGCGCCAGAGATGATTTTGAGAGACAATTATGAAATGTATCAATCTGAAGTAGAACATTATACAAGTCAAGGCTATCGCTTATTGGTGTTCGGAAAGTATTTAGGAGAATTTCAGGAAACGTTGGCAGCAGAGGTTCAACCTCTAGGCTACATTCTTCTTTGGAATCCGATTCGTAAAGAAGCCAAAGCAACTTTTGAATATTTCGCTGAACAAAATGTGGCCATTAAGGTCATTTCTGGCGATAATCCTTTAACAGTATCCAATGTAGCACAAGCGGCAGGCATTATTGGTGCTGAAAATTATGTGGACGCGCGAACATTAACTACAATGGAAGCCCAGACAGAAGCTTTAGAAAAATACACCGTTTTTGGTCGTGTCACGCCAGAACAAAAGAAACAATTTGTACTATTGTTGAAAAAATTAGATCATACAGTGGCGATGACAGGGGATGGAGTCAATGATATTTTAGCCATGAAAGAAGCAGATTGTAGTATTGCCATGGCTTCAGGAAATCAAGCTACAGCACAAGCCTCGCAAGTTGTGTTGTTGGATTCTGATTTTTCAACGATGCCGGAGGTTGTCTTTGAAGGCCGCCAAGTAGTTAATAACATTGAACGCTCTTCAAGTTTATTCCTTGTAAAAAATATTTTCTCCTTGCTAATGTCTGTCTTTGCTATGATTTTTGCCGTGACATATCCTTTACAACCGACACAAGTCACATTGATTAGTTTATTTACAATTGGTATTCCTTCGACATTTCTAGCTTTGGAACCAAATCATCGTCGCATTGAAGGGAAATTTCTTTTCAATGTGTTATCAAAAGCAATTCCTGGTGGGTTAACGGATATGTTGGTAGTCGGTGCCTTACTAATTTGTGGTGATATTCTTGCACTTCAAAAAACGGACATTTCAACGACTGCAACATTGTTGCTAGTTTCAGTCGGCTTTATGGTTCTTTATAAAATTAGTTCACCAATGAATCGTTACCGCAAGCGCGTAATGATTGGCTGTTTAATCGGAATGGTTCTTACAAGTATTTCCATGAAAAACTTGTTCTCGTTAACTTCGGTATCGCCAACAGCCTTGTTACTTTTAGCCATTCTTTTCTTTGCAGCAGACTCAACTTTCCAACATTTATCAACCATTTCTGAAAAAGTTCAATTATGGTTTTATAAGAAAAGACATTAGAAGCAAAACACCGAACCAAAATTATTTTGGTTCGGTGTTTTTTGTTTTTTATTGTTGGGAAAAATAAAAACACTTGTACCTAGTTAATCCTTGATAGTATAAACCTAACCAATTATTTTAGATAGGAAGGATTGAATAAAAATGAAAAAAAGAAGTTTTGTCTATTGGGGAATGTTTTTCATTCTTTTGTCGACGCTGATAACGCCTTTTCTGAAACTTGAAACAGGATATGCGCAAACGGAACCAACTAGTACCAGTGAAACCAATCAAATTTCTGCTACGCCAAACGTAATACCGCGTAAACAAGTGGGCAACATTGTGACAGCGATTCAACTAACGGACAAAGAGGGGAACCCACTTGGGACCATTAATCAATATACAGACATCTACCTCCGAATTGAGTTCAACTTACCGGATAATACCGTTAATAGTGGGGATACGAGTGTGATCACTTTACCCGAAGAGCTACGTCTCGAGAAAAATATGACCTTTAATGTAGTAGATGATACAGGTGCTGTGGTTGCAATCGCACAGACCGATGTAGCAAATAAAACGGTCACGTTAACGTATACAGATTACGTAGAAAACCATGCCAATATTAGTGGGTCTTTATATTTTACAAGTTTGATTGATTTCGAAAATGTCGAAAATGAATCCAAGATTCCTATTTACGTCACGGTGGAAGGGGAAAAAATATTTGCTGGCGATCTTGATTACCAAGGTGAAGGCGATGATGTTAACGAAAAATTTAGCAAGTATTCGTGGTTTATCGAAGACGATCCAACCGAAATTTACAATGTACTACGGATTAATCCAACAGGGCAAACGTATACTGATTTAGAAGTGGAAGATGTGCTAAAAACAGCAAGTTTAAGTTATATCAAAGACACTATGAAAATTGAACGAGGACAATGGACACTGGATGGAAATGCTATTTGGCAGTTCACGTCAGAGGAAGATATAACTGGTCAGTTGTCTGTCCAGTATGGTCCTGGTGACCGCAATTTTTCGGTGCATTTTGGCAATATTGGGACTAATGAATATCGTATCACCTATAAAACCAAAATCGATCATCTTCCCGAAAAAGGTGAAACCTTCACAAATTATGCAAAATTAACAGAAAATCAAACGGTGGTGGAAGAAGTCGAAGTGAGTCGTGTCTCACAAACGGGTGGTGGAGAAGCCAATGGTGAGCAATATGTTGTTGAAATTCATAAAGAAGATGAAGCGGGACAGCGTTTAGCAGGTGCAGAGTTTGAACTCATTCGTAACTCAACCAATCAAACAGTGGCCAAAATCACAACAGATCAAAACGGAACAGCGATTGTTAAAGGCTTGTTAAAAGATAACTATACTTTAGTAGAAACCAAAGCACCTATCGGTTACCAACTTTCGCAAAACAAGATTTCAATAACACCTGAAGACTTTGGTAAAAACTTAGTTGCACTGAAAACTGTTGTGAATCATAAGATTTCATATCAACCAGTCTCTGCTTCATTTTTAGCTGGAAAAGTTCTTTTAGGAAAACCACTAAAGGATGCTGAATTTCAATTTGAATTGTTAGATGAGAAAGGTACAGTACTAGAAACGGTTAGTAACGATACTTTAGGGAAAATTCAATTTTCACCATTAACCTTTGAAACTCCTGGAAACTATCAATACACCATTCGGGAAGTAAACACGCAACAGGCAGGTGTTTCCTACGATACGCACAACCTTCAAGTTCAAGTAACCGTCGAGGCGCTTTTAGGAAATCTTGTGGCGACTACTCAGTATGATGGAGGTCAAGTATTTACTAATCACTATACGCCAGAAAAACCTATAGAAAGTACCACACCACCAACGAGTGGGACAACAGATACTACCACGAATTCAACCACAGAAACTACTTCAATAACCATTGAAAAACAGGCGATTCGTAATAAGGAATTGCCAAAAACAGGAGAAACAAAAGAAAACGCGTTTCTTTTCTTAGGTAGCCTTCTTTTGATTCAAGGATTATTTATCTATTTTAAAACGAAAAAATAATCGCTTAGATAGTTTCAGTAATCGAGACAAAATGTGCAAATTTCGAGAGATTTAGCTTGTTCATTTGAGTTTGGAGTGGTTCTGTGCTATACTATCTTTAGCGTAATGATACTAGTTGGGAGTGAGCGGATTTCTGCTCACTCTTTTTGATGGAAAAGTCATCAGGACACGGTTCGTTACATCAATCTCGAAGGAGGCGAAAATTTTGAGTAGTGCTGTGGAAACTGTAACAAAGTTAGTCACACCAATCTTAGAAGAACAAAATTTTGAACTTGTGGAAGTAGAGTTTGTTAAGGAAGGAAAAAATTGGTTTTTACGAGTATTTATCGATAAAGAAGGTGGCATTGATATTGAGGAATGTGCCTTTGTCAGCGAAAAATTAAGTGAAAAACTAGATGCAATGGATCCAGATCCAATTCCGCAAGCGTACTTTCTGGAAGTTTCTTCTCCGGGAGCAGAACGTCCGTTAAAGAAAGAAAGCGATTATGAACAAGCGGTAGGCAAGTACATTCATATTTCTCTTTATCAAGCAGTTGATGGAGAAAAACAGATTGAGGGTACTTTAGTCCATCTTGATTCAGAACAATTAACATTAAGTGTAAAAATTAAAACCAGAGTGAAGGAAATGACTTTTGAACGTAAAAATATCGCAAAAGCTCGTTTAGCCATTCAATTTTAATCAACAGACTCGAATGTAAAAAAGGGTCCACTAAAAGTTTTACTTTTAGCTAGGCCTGTGACAAGTTTTAACGAGAAGTTTTTCCCTTGGAAGAAGAACCACTCGTTCAGCTTTAACGAATCCATAGGAGGAAAAGAAAAACAATGAGCAAAGAAATGTTAAATGCATTAGACGTATTAGAAGCTGAAAAAGGGATTCCTAAAGATACGGTGATTGAAGCGTTACAAGCAGCTTTAGTTTCTGCATATAAAAGACATTATGGACAAGCAAGCAACGTCGAAGTTGAATTTGAACCAAAAAAAGGCAATATTCACGTATATGCTGTCAAAGAAGTAACAGAAGAAGTATTTGATTCACAACTGGAAGTTTCATTAAAAGATGCCGTTGCATTAAATGGGGCATATGAAATCGGCGACAAAATTCGTTTTGAGGTTACGCCAAAAGACTTTGGCCGCATTGCTGCCCAAACAGCAAAGCAAGTAATTTTACAACGTGTCCGTGAAGCAGAAAGAACAATTATTTATAATGAATTTAGCGAATACGAAAATGACATCATGCAAGGAATTGTTGAACGTCAAGATCGTCGTTATATTTATGTAAACTTAGGCAAAATCGAAGCAGTCTTATCAAAACAAGATCAAATGCCAAATGAATTTTACCAACCGCATGATCGGATTAAAGTTTACGTATCACGTGTTGAAAACACATCAAAAGGCCCACAAGTTTTTGTAAGCCGTAGTCATCCAGATTTACTAAAACGTCTTTTTGAACAAGAAATTCCAGAAGTTTATGATGGAATTGTTGAAATCGTAAGCGTCGCTCGTGAAGCTGGCGATCGTTCAAAAGTAGCCGTTCGTTCAACAGATCCTAATATTGATCCAGTGGGTACCTGTGTTGGTCCAAAAGGCCAACGTGTCCAAGCGATTGTGAATGAATTAAAAGGCGAAAATATGGATATTGTGGAATGGAACGAAGATCCAGCTATTTATATTAGTAATGCCTTGAATCCAGCTCAAGTATTAGATGTTATTTTTGATCCAGAAAATAGCAAAGCATGTACAGTTGTTGTACCTGATTATCAATTGTCATTAGCAATTGGTAAACGTGGTCAAAATGCGCGCTTAGCTGCTAAATTAACGGGCCATAAAATTGATATCAAATCAGAATCTGATATGGCTGAATTTTATGAACAACAAGCCAATCAAGAAGTTGCCGAAGTGGCAGAAGAAATGGATGAAGCAATTATCCATTCAGATATGACGGCAGATGATTACGAAAACTTGGCTACTGAAGAAGCAGTTGTTGAAGCAGAAATTACAGAAGAATTACCTGAACAAGAATAACGTTTTTGGAGGGTGAAAAAATGAAAAAGAGAAAAATTCCAATGCGTAAATCGGTTGTTTCAGGCGAAATGAAACCGAAAAAAGAATTAGTCAGAATTACTCGCTCCAAAGAAGGTGAAGTGGCCTTAGATCCAACTGGTAAATTACCTGGACGTGGCGCTTACGTTGATTTGGATCCTGCGGAAGTCCAAAAAGCTTGGGATAAAAAAATTCTTGATCGTGTCTTAGAAACAAAATTAAGTGATGAATTTTATCAAGAACTATTGGATTATGTAACACATCAAAAAGCCCGCAAAGAGTTGTTTGGCGATGGAAAATAAAACCAAAATTTTGAACCTTTTAGGTTTAGCAATGCGCGCCGGTAAATTAGTCACAGGTGAGGAATTAACCCTTAAAGATATTCGTGCAAACAAAGCGAAATTTGTGTTTGTTGCACAAGATGCCAGTGAGAATACTAGAAAGAAAATCAAGGACAAAAGTTCTTATTATAATGTTCCTGTTAGCGAACTGTTCAGTCAATTCGAGCTCAGCCAAGCGATTGGGCGACCACGAATGGTTATCGGAGTAACTGATGCAGGATTTGCCACCAAAATCAAGGAATTACTAAAAGGTTAGGAAGGTGATTGCATGGGAAAAAAAAGAATTTATGAACTAGCAAAAGAAATGAATAAAGCAAGCAAAGACGTTGTCGATAAAGCGCATCAATTAGGTATGGATGTTAAAAACCATATGGGCGCAATTAGTTCCGAGCAAGAAACAAAGCTTCGTCAAGCATTCGGAGGAGGAAGTACCGTAAATACTCAATCAAAAGCAACAAACAACCAAAAGCAACAAACAACACAAAATAAACCAGCCAATAAGAAACCAATGAACAATAAACCTGGTGAACAAAGAAATAACCAAAATCGTCCAAAAAACCAATCAACGAATGGACAACAAAGAAACAACAACAACCAAAATCGTCACGGCCAAAGCAACACACAAAACCGTAGCAATCAAACAAATACAAACAATCAAAACCGCAATACCCAAAACAATAACGGTTCTACAACGAATCAAAATCGGACAAGCCAAAATAACAATGGCGGGAACAACCAAAATCGTGGCGGCCAAAACCGTAACAACAATTTTGGTGGCGGTCAAAATCGTAATAACCGGAATAACTTTAATAACCAAAACCGCAATCGTTTCAACAAAAAAGGGAAAAAAGGCAAACATCAACAAGAATCAGCGAAGCCAGCAGTACCAGCACGTAAATTCCGTGAATTACCAGATGTTTTAGAATATACAGAAGGTATGAACGTGGCGGATATTGCGAAAAAAATCCACCGCGAACCAGCGGAAATCATCAAAAAATTATTTATGATGGGTGTCATGGTTAACCAAAACCAAGCCTTAGATAAAGATACAATTGAATTATTAGCTGTGGACTATGGCATGGAACCGCAAGAAAAAGTCCAAGTTGATATTGCGGACATTGATAAATTCTTCGAACCGGAAGCAGTTGTTGAAGAAAACTTAACTACACGTCCCCCTGTTGTCACAATCATGGGACACGTAGACCACGGGAAAACAACATTATTAGATACATTGCGCCATTCTCGTGTGACTTCAGGTGAAGCGGGCGGAATCACGCAGCATATTGGTGCCTATCAGTTAGATATTGATGGCAAACCAATTACGTTCTTAGATACACCAGGACATGCGGCCTTTACTAGTATGCGCGCGCGTGGTGCCAGCATCACTGATATTACCATCTTAGTTGTTGCAGCGGACGATGGAGTAATGCCACAAACAATCGAGGCGATTAACCATGCCAAAGCGGCAAAAGTGCCAATTATTGTAGCAGTTAACAAAATTGATAAGCCTGGTGCGAACCCTGATCATGTGAAACAAGAATTAAGTGAACATGAATTAATTCCTGAAGAGTGGGGCGGAGATACGATTTTCGTCAATATTTCAGCGAAATTCAATCAAAACATTGATGAGCTATTGGAAAATATTTTATTGATTGCTGAAGTAGAAGACTTAAAAGCTGATCCAACGCAAAAAGCAATTGGAACAGTGATTGAAGCGCGCTTAGATAAAGGTAAAGGTCCGGTTGCGACATTACTCGTTCAACAAGGGACTTTACATGTTGGTGATCCAATCGTTGTTGGTAATACTTACGGACGTGTTCGTGTGATGACCAATGACATGGGCCGCCGTGATAAAGAAGCAGGACCCGCAACTCCTGTAGAAATTACCGGATTAAATGATGTTCCTCAAGCGGGTGATCGTTTTGTGGTCTTTGAAGATGAAAAAACAGCACGTCAAGTAGGGGAAGAACGGGCTAAACGTGCGTTGCTTGAACAACGTTCAGCAAGTAGCCGTGTGACATTGGATAACTTATTTGAAAGCCTAAAAGAAGGCGAATTAAAAGAAGTTAATATCATTGTCAAAGCAGACGTACAAGGATCTGCCGAAGCCGTTTCAGCAAGTTTACAAAAAATTGATGTAGAAGGCGTTCGTGTGAAAATTGTTCACGCGGCAGTTGGGGCCATCAATGAAAGCGACGTAACTTTAGCCGCAGCAAGTAATGCGATTATTATCGGCTTTAACGTTCGCCCAACACCACAAGCGAAACAACAAGCAGAACAAGAAGAAGTTGATATTCGTTTACACCGTATTATCTATAAAGCCCTAGAAGAAATCGAAACAGCGATGAAAGGGTTATTAGATCCAGAATTTGAAGAAAAAATTACGGGTCAAATGACGGTTCGTGAATTGTACAAAGTATCTAAAGTTGGCACAATCGCTGGCTGTTATGTTACAGAAGGCTTTATTCGCCGCGATAGTGGCGTTCGTGTCATTCGTGATGGTATTGTTATTTATGAAGGTAAATTAGCAAGCTTGAAACGCTTTAAAGATGACGTGAAAGAAGTCAAACTTGGTTTTGAATGTGGTGCTATGATTGAAAACTTCAATGATTTACGTGTAGATGATGCGATTGAAGGCTTCATTATGGAAGAAATCAAACAATAATTTTAGTAATTGGAGGAAGACACTATGGCAAATTATCGTGACCGTCGTGTAGGTCAAGAAATCATGCGTGAAGTGAATGATATCTTGAACAAACGCATCAGAGATCCACGCGTCCAAGGCATCACTATTACAGATGTTCGTGTGACCGGTGATTTACAACAAGCAACCATTTATTACAGCTTGTTATCTGATTTAGCTTCCGAACAACAAAAAGCTCAACAAGGCTTAGACAAAGCTAAAGGACTGATTCGTAAAGAATTAGGACAACGGTTAACCTTGTATAAAACACCAGAGTTGATTTTTGAAAGAGACGAATCTGTCCAATACGGAAATCACATTGATGAGTTGATTCGCAAGTTGAATCAAGGTGAATAATTAAAAAGAAAAAGCACACCAGACGAATGGTGTGCTTTTTCTTTTCATGATTTCTTGATAAAATAGTCATGGAGGTGCAAAGATGAAAAGAATTGTTGTTTTCTATAAAAATGGAGATCGTTATTTAAAAGAAATGGGTTCAGGCAAGAGTTCCCTGTACTTTTTTCTTTTCTTCTTTGTACTACATAGTATGCGGGAACATATTATTCAGTTCATCGGATTTTGGCCGTCATTTATATTCGTCCTTATACTTGTCCCCAATCTTATGCTTGGCGTCGGACATATTAACCATTGGTACAAAAACCGCTCTTGAATTTTCCAGAATACTTTTAAGCATGGAACAAAATCCTTATTGATTTTGTTCCATGCTTTTTAAGTTAACCCAGTATTTAATACCATCACAGAATAATCCCTAAATTCAAAAATCCGTCCTTTATAAAGATAAGTGGCGCCATACTTTTGTCGATAGTACGTAATCACATTTTTTAATGTTTCAACATCGATTTCCAAAAATTCAGCACAAGAATAATGGTTGCTTAAGCCAGCTTCAGAGCAACGAATTAAATCGTCTAATGTAACTAATTGCTCTAAGGCCACATTGCGGGCTTTCAACTCTTGCTTCCGATTTTCTGTACAATTTTGATTTAAAATAGTGCCAACGGATGTTTGATAATGCCCGTATTCCTCGGCTAAAATGTTCTTCTTTTGACGGGTACTCAATGTTTTTTCAATATAAATTTTGCCATTTCGATACAACCCATAACAACCTGTTTGATTGTATAAATCAATTTCTAAAACCGTCACATCCTTTTGAATGGAACTGACGAGTTTTTCATAATCATTCACTTTACCATTCACCTGCCATTACTTAATAAAAAGAGTAGATGGGAAGTTAATCCTCTTTTTTGTCAGAAGAAATCGATTGTTGATATTTGGCATCAATTTCATCCAAGTAATCGTGAATTTTCTCGATTTCTTCTTTTGAAAATATCTTTTCTGGATCCCCAGCGTGGGCAGCCAGTGTCATTTCGTCACGGCGAGGGAATGAGAGAATTTCTGCTTGCGTTTGTTGTTCGTGTAATTGTTGTTCGGCAAATTGATAAACGATGGCTTGTCGTTGGGGCTCTAATTTTTTATAAATGCGGTCGATAGTTGAGGCATTTTTTTCCATGGGAACTTCTTGCCCCATCAACCAGGCCTCATTAATGTCTAATGCATCTGCAATGCGATAAACTTTGTCTTGTTTTGCTTCGTAACGACCAGCTAGCCAATCGCTGATTGAAGATTTACCGATGCCAGTTTTTTTCGCTAAATCACTAGGTTTGATGTTCTTGGCTGTTAAAGCCTCTTTTAAACGGATAGCAAAAATGTTCATATTTCCGAACCTCCTATTGCCTCAAAGTATACTATACCTGTTTAGAGAAGGCAAGTAACAATCGCAATTAAAATCACCGGTTCATAAAACCGAACTTACGAGTTGACAGTGAAAATATTTGGTGCTAAGATAGAGCCATTCAAATGTTCGGTTAACTGAACAAATTTTTTTAAGCAATTTGTTCGGAAAACCGTATCTTTGTAGAAAGGGTGAAGAAATGAGTCGGAACTATAAAAAAACGTTGTCGGATATGTTACTTTTAGCAATTATTTTATTAATAAGCAGTGTCTCAATAAAAATTGGGGCCATCGTGATTGGTATGATTGGCCTCATGGAATTACTGACAGAGTAACAATAATTTAGTTAAAAGGAGAGAAGCGGATTGGCAGAACGACGCATGTTTGCAAAAACGATTATTGATAGTGATGCGTTTTTAGATATGCCCTTATCAAGTCAGGCCCTGTATTTTCATTTAGCGATGCGTGCCGATGATGATGGATTTATCAATAATCCCAAAAAATTGCAGCGAATGGTTGGTTGTGGGGAAGACGATCTAAAATTGCTAATGGTTAAAAAATTTATTCTAGTATTTGAAAGTGGTGTGATCGTTATCAAACATTGGAAAATTCATAATTATATTCGCAGTGATCGTTACAAACCAACCTTGTATCAAGAAGAGAAAAATCAGATTGTTGAAAAAAATAGCAAAGCTTATACGTTTAAAGCAGAATCGTCTGTCAGTGGTCAACCAGCTGACTACCAACGGTTACCACAGGAAAGCATAGTCCAGTCTAAGTTAGGTCAGAGTCAAGGTAGTAGTTCAGAAAACGATTGTTTAAAGACGATTTATCATTTTTATGAGGAAAACGGCTTTGGTACACTGGCCTCAAAAACAAGCCAAGATTTTAAGTATTGGTTGCAAGATTTTATACAAAAAGGGGCTAGCCAAGAGGAAGCATGCCAATTAATCTTGCATGCTTTAGGAATTGCCGTCGATCGAAATAAACGGAATTACGGCTATGTAAATGCTATTTTGAAAAGTTGGGAGCAACAAAATTATTTATCCGTACATGAAGTTCTAGTAAATGATAAAAAACAAGTGTCGGAGCACGCGCCGCAAATGACAGAAGAATATCAAGAGTTAGGTTTTTAAAGAAAGGAGGAAATCAGTATGCATGCGACAGATCAAACTTTTCAAATACTATTGAGTCAATTGTTAGAAAAAGTTGAAGACCGATGTCCTGAATGTGGCAGTGAACAATATGTTTGGCAACAAAAAAATAAAGATGGCACAGAACGTTGTGCCCCAACTTGTTGGTCGTGTGGGTATAAAATGCTAAAAAAACATGAACACGAAGCCACTCAGCAACGTTCTCAAGAGAGTTTTATGGCGCGTACACAAAAATTTTTTCATCAAGGGTCCTTAATTGCTGATGATGCGCTACGGCAATGTCGCTTAACCAATTACCAAACCACTGAATTAGAAACAAGACAAGCAAAAGAACGGGCCTTAGCAACAGTTTCAGCGATTGTTGAAGGAAAGCCAATCCACGTTATTTTTTCAGGGAAACCTGGTGTCGGTAAAAGTCATTTGGCTATCAGTATTTTAGTTGAAGTCTTAGAACGCTCTGCATATCAAAAGTATTGTTTATTTGTCAGCTACTCTGAGTTATTAGAAAAACTAAAAATGTCCATGAATGAATCGGCCAAAAGCCAAGCAAAGGCTCAAGCGTATATTACTAGAATGAAAAAAGCAGACGTTTTGGTCTTAGATGATTTAGGTGCTGAATTAGGAATTAAAAATAAAGTTAGTACGGATTTTAACAATGACATCTTAAACCGAATTTTAGAAGCTAGACAGAATAAAGCAACTATTTTTACTACTAATTTTTCTGGAAAACAACTGGTGGAGGCCTATGGAACACGCATTATTTCTCGTCTAATGAAGCACGCCAGTGGCTATGTTTTCCAATATAAAGACACAACAGACAAACGAATGAGGAGTGTGAAATAAATATGTTAACAATTATTATTGGGTTTATCTTTTGGACAATGACACTAATGTTAGGTTATCTAATTGGTGAAAGAGAAGGCCGTAAACATGAGTAATTTAACAAAACGTAAAAAAGATTTATTTGAAATGAAAAGCGTTGTATTTAAAGATATTTCAAAGCAACAAAGCGAAAAAGCACAAAAAAGAAAACGACTCGTACAACTAATGAATCAATATCCCGATTGGGCAAGTCAAAAAAATAAACTTATTATGCAGGAAATTCAAGAATTAGGACAAGCAATCGGTAATTGGTCGATGGATCAATCAAGACCCATCCAATCCATCAAGGCCGCATCGTTTACAAAAAGCGAGTATCTCTATTTAATTTGGCTCGGTTATTCAGATGAAGCGATTCGTCACGGCTTAGACATGTCGAAAGAGTGTTATTTTATTTATCGATTAACACTTTTAAATGAACAAAAGTAAAGGAGATT
The DNA here is from genome assembly GCF_051712685.1 of Enterococcus sp. DIV0682. Classification (NCBI taxonomy): domain Bacteria; kingdom Bacillati; phylum Bacillota; class Bacilli; order Lactobacillales; family Enterococcaceae; genus Enterococcus; species Enterococcus sp. DIV0682. The sequence goes on along the minus strand of NZ_JBIOPK010000001.1, from coordinate 1,692,299 downwards.
AACCAATGCGTACGTCAACATTTAATTATATCAAAGATATTTTAGCAGACTTTTATAAAACAGATGAGTATATCCGGCAACGGGAAGAAGAATTACGGCACCCTTATCAAGAAGCAGATTTAAATGCTGGTATTAGAGGACAAGGACTTCACTCTGTAGTGACCGAACGAATGGCGATTACGATAGCTATGGATCGTCGTCTGTGGAACTTAGAGAGAAATCGAGACATTATCAAAAATTGTTTAGCTGAAGCGGATGAACAAACGCGCGTGATTATTGAAGAACTATATATGAAAAAACGGCCCTCTTTAACATTAATTGGACTTGCCCAGCAATTATTTATTAGTAAAAGCCAAGCCTATAAATTAAGAAATCATTTCTTTGAAGCGGTGGCGGATGAACTAGGGATGTAAACATGGAAAAAGCGTGGAATTTTTTCAGGTGTCAACATGGTAAATTAATAGTGTCGAAAGAGATAGATAAACGTGAGGCAACCAAAAAAATGAAGACACGGAATTCTATAATTTTGACTGCTTTCTTGTGTCAGCTATGAAGGAGCAGAAAATGCCGGCTACTTTCAAAATCCTTCATTTTGACTAGAAGAGAGCCAATTTGTTAACCAATCCTGAATTTTTTGAATGGAAAGGTGGCGCTAAAAATGAATGAAGCGGAACAAGAGTTATATGAAGCCCTTGTTGCAATCTGCCAGACGTCAGGATTTTTGTTGCTAGAGGAACTGCCGACAGATTTACCAGATCAGCCATTTGTTTACTTAGGTGATAGTAAAGAATTACCTAAGCCAACTAAATCAGCTATTTTGGGAGAGATTGAATTAATAATGCATGTTTATGGTGCGTTATCTGAACGACAACAAATTTCTACAATTAAAGGAACGATTTTACGGCAGGCAACTAGTAACTTAAAACGAACGGCTCATTTTAATTGGGGTATCAAACATCAAGAAGTCAAAGCACAAATGGTAAAAGATACCAAACAAATGAAAAAAACAATTTGGCATGCTGTACTACCATTACACATGCAATTTTACTAGGAGGAATTATCAATGGGAGAAGTTATGCAAGGAAAAGACCGTATTTTATTAGTTCGTCGCTTGGATGAAGCAGCGACAAAGAAAGCAATGAAACCCTTATTTCAAATTGAACATGAATGGGAATTCTCACGTGAATCGAGCGGTACGCAAACAAAAGATGGCGTTGCGAATGCTGTTTCTGGTTTAGAAGTTACGTTATCGTTAAGCGGTTTAGCCTCTCGCGATGATGAAAATTTATACATGAAAGACGCAGTTGAAGATGGCATCTTAATGGAATTTTGGGATGTTGATTTAAAAGGTGAAAAAAATGCGGAAGGTAAATATCCAGCAATTTATGCCCAAGGTTATGTAAATTCATGGAGTTTACCAGCCAATGTAGAAGAATTAGTAGAAATCGAAACAGAAGCCTCTATTAATGGCAAACCACAAGATGGCTTTGCAACAGTAGAAGCAGATATTATTGCGGAAGCACAATATGCGTTCCAAGATACCGTTCCAGATAAAGCACCACAACCTGGCGCATAATCAAAAAAGTGTTGAATTTTAGGAGGATAAAAAATGAATTTAGAGATTAACGGAAAAACAATTGAAGTGAAATTTACGATTGGCGCGATTCGCGAATTAGATAAACGTTACCAAATTGAAAATGGCGCTGCCAAATTCGGCATGGGCATCAGTTCAGCAATGATTTATTTACGCCAATACAATCCAGTAATCTTAGTTGACATCATGGAAGCTTTACAAAGTGGGCAATTAAAAATAGGTAAGTCGGAAATTGAAGCATGGTTAATGACCCAAGATGTCAAAAAACTTTCAGATGACTTGCTTAAAGAAATGGGAAAGCAACCTCTTACAAAACCAATGATCGATCAGTTCAGCAAAGAAGCGAAGAAAGCAGAAGCGCAAGCGACCAACTAATTAAAACGAGCGATGACGTGTATCACGACATCGCTCTTTCTGCTTTTCGCTACTTAGGCTGTCGCTCATTTGAAGAAGTGGATCGGATGACCATGTCTGAATTTGAATTACGAATGATTGCTTTTAATTTAGCAGAAGTAGATGAAGAGCGGAAAAGGCACGAGCTTGCCTACTTAAATGTTAAAGCGCAAGCGACAAACAAAAAAGGAAAACCCGTTTTTGAAAGCTTTAAAAGTTTTTATGATTATGAAAAACGAGTTGCTGAAGTTCTGGCAGCTAACCAGCCACAACGAACAAAATTAAATGAGCGGAAAAAAACGCAACTTGCCACTGTGGCAGAGCGTCTACGCCGCTATCGAGAAGGGAGGAGAGTAGATGGAGAATGACAAAGAAAAAACGCCGTTATCGGAGGCAAAGAAAAGCCTTGCAGGCGTCCAACAAGCATTAAAAAGTATGAGCGGTGAGTATGCCTTATTAAGTGGATATTTAGGGAAAATTAGTGCGGGTGTCAATCAGTCAGCCACGGTCATGAACACATTTAAAACCGTCATGCAACAATCTGGAGAAACAGTGAAAAAAACAGGAGACGAAACAGCAAAGGCAGCAGATCAAATGAACACAGCGTTAACAGATTCTGCTGAACAAGCCGGTGAAGCAGCTAAAAAAGCGGGGAAAGAAACCTCTGATGGCTTTACTAATGCACAAAATAATATGCTGAGCTTTGGGACGGCCATGACTAGTGCCGTTTCCTTACCTATGCTGAACATTTTAAAAACAGCTATGGGCGTCGGTGCTGGGGTCAGTGGCGAATTTCAAGGAATGCAAGGACTGATTATGGCCAGTGCAGGAGGGATTTCTGATTCATTGCAAGGCGAGTTGCAAGGGGCATTGACTCAGATGAATCAATCATTTGAAGCGGCGGCACAAGTGATTCAAAGCGTGATGGCTCCAGGAATGGAAATTTTGGTTCAAGTGGTTATCACAGTCGTCAAAGGCATTACAGCTTTGGTGAATTTATTTATCAAATTACCAAAACCCGTCCAAGTTTTTATTGTTGCCATTATGGGTATTTTAGCCGCCATTGGGCCCATGCTGATTATGGTAACGATGGCTCAGCAAAAATTTCAACAGTTTAGTGCTGGTTTGGCTCTTGTACAAGGAAACATTGGGAAGTTAGGTGGTGGCTTATCAAAACTAAGTGCTAGTTTTAGTGCCTTAAGTGGAGGACCATTAATTTTAATTGTAGCAGCCGTTTTAGCAGCGGTAGCAGCGTTTATTTATTTCTATAAAACCAATGAAACATTTAGAAATAGTATCAATAGCTTAGCTAGTGCCATTCAAGGAGCTGTTTCAGCGGCGTTTGGCCAATTGGTAGGACTGCTACAACAGATCCAGCCGGCCTTTCAGCAAGTAATGGCAGTTTTTAAACAATTTTTTGCAGTAGGCTTAGAGAAAATGGCGACTATTTTTTCAACAATTGGTCGTGTGCTAGCAGGCGTTTTTGCCAGCGGTTTGCAATTAGGTAGTAACTTATTAGGGCAATTTGGTGGCACCTTTGACAAAGCTGGTTTAGCGGTTGGTCTTTTGGTAAAAGTTCTGACAAAAGTTGCACTGGCTGCATTAGGAATTTCTGGGCCGTTTGGTCTAATTATTTCCTTGATTGTTTCATTCGTGACGGCCTGGATGAAAACCGGTGATTTGAGTGCGGGTGGTATTACCCAAGTCTTTGATAATTTAGGTAACACGATTACATCGGTTACAACAATGCTTGCGGCTAATCTACCGAAAGTTATACAACTTTTTACAACCGTCTTAACCAGTATTCTCGGGAAAATAACAGAAGCTATTCCAAGCATCGTCACCGCGTTATCTAGTTTAATTACGTTAATTGTTGGTGCGATCGTTGCCAATTTGCCCGTTTTAATTGAAGCGGCAACACAAATTATTACTACGTTGGTTCAGGGGATTACAACAGTCTTACCAATGTTGATAGAAGTTGGTTTGAGCTTATTAATGACTTTAGTTAATGCGATTGTCACCGCCTTGCCAACAATTACAACTGCAGCGATTAACATCATCACTACATTAGTGACAGCTTTTGTCACAGCGTTACCAATGCTAGTTACAGCAGGTGTTTCAATTATCACAGCCTTAGTCAATGCATTTGTTACTATGTTACCGTTGATTTTGACTGCTGGTTTACAAATTTTGATGGCATTAATCACTGGGATTATGACGATTTTACCTCAGTTAATTCAATCAGCGCTGACGATTATTCTAGCGTTAGTGACTGCGTTGGTAGGTGCCTTGCCACAGATTATCAGCGCAGGTGTCAAATTGTTAATGGCGTTAATTCAAGGAATTATTTCGATTTTACCAACCTTAGTTGCGGCAGCTATTACCTTAATTTTGACATTGGTAAATGCCTTAATTGGTGCCTTACCACAAATCATCAGCGCAGGTGTCAAATTGCTAATGGCCTTGATCCAAGGGATTATTTCAATTTTACCGCAACTGGTTACTGCAGCAATTACGCTAATTACCGCTTTAATGGGTGCGTTAATCAATGCGTTGCCACAGTTATTAAGTGCTGGGATTCAACTGATTCAAGCCTTAATTAATGGTGTACTCAGTCTATTGGGTGCCTTGCTGTCCGCAGCAGGAACATTAATCTCACAAATGATCACGAAGATTGGTTCTTATTTTGGTCAACTGTTAGCTTCGGGCGGACAGTTAGTTGAAAATATCAAAAATGGGGTTACCAATGCAGCCGATCAGGTAAAAAATGCCATTGGTTCTGTAATTGAAGGTGCTTGGCAAGCAATCCAAGGTTGGTTTTCAAAATTCACCGATGCCGGTGCGAATATTGTCGGCATGATTGCTGATGGAATTACAGGCGCAATAGGAAAAGCCAAAGAAGCAATCGATGGGGTCGTCAGTAAAATTCGTAACTTTTTACCATTTTCACCAGCAAAAGAAGGTCCCTTATCTGATTTGCATAAATTGAATTTCGGCGGCACAATTGCCACGGGGATTTATGCAGGCGAAACAGCCGTTAGTAGAGCAATGGCTTCTATTTTAGATTTACCGCTGTTAAATGATTTTGCCTTGGACTTAGCTGGTCGAGGAAACTTCACGGCAACGATTGACCATCGTTTAGAAAATGATGCATACAATCGACCATTATTTGTGACAGTAGAGTCAACGTTAGATGGAAAAGTTGTCGCAGCTACTACGGCGCCTTATTTAGCAACAGAGTTACAACGACAACAAGTGAAACAAAATAACCGCTTAGGAAGGAGAGTATAACATGTATAAATTTGTTGATACCAATCAAGCAACTCATTCAACGCCTCTTCCTTCAGAAGCGTTGAATTTTAACGGCCAATTTTTAGAAAAAGTCATCCCTGGCTATCAAACATTATCAGTTTCAGGACGAGAATTAGTTCCAAGCGAAATTGAAAGCTATCAATTAGGGATTCGTGATGGTAAACGTCACGTTTATGCGCGAATTCCAGAACGAGAATTAACAGTCAAATATCGGCTTTCAGCTGTGAATAATGAAGCGTTTCGAGATGCATTTAATCATTTAAATGTTGCTTTGTTTACGGAAAAAGACGTTTCTATTTGGTTTAACGATGAACCGGAAATGCTGTGGTTTGGCAGTAAGTCTTCAGTGAGTGATGTACCCGAAGGTGTTAACCAAGTAACAGGCACCTTTACTTTATTGCTTTCTGATCCGTATAAATACACACGGAGTGATGCGACTAGTGTGATGTGGGGTTCGCCAACCATTACATTTCAAGCGAATTACTTAATGGGGAATACAGGCTCAGGTGCAGTTGATTTTCCAATTTTAATTGAAGGTGGAGCCTATTGGGGATCAACCATGATTACCTTTCAAAATCGGGCCTACACGATGGGGGATTTAGGCAAAGAAGTTCGGCCAATTGAAATTTATCCTACGGTCGAAGGCTTAAAAGTCAAACCGACCATTATTTTAACAGGAACCGGACGTGGTGTTTGGATTAAAACACGGAACGATACAATTAACTTAGGAGACTTTGATCGTTCGGAAATTATCATTGATACTGAAAATTTTTATCTGACAAAAAATGGTGCACCGATGATTCGACCAATGAACGATTTTTATCTATATCCTAATGAACCGCTGTATATTCAAGCCAAAGATAGCGACTTCCGCTTGACGATTCGCTATCCTAACCGATTTGTGTAGGAGGGTGATTAAATGTTAATGGCGCTGGATTTGAAAAGAACATATACGGCAATTTTGGATAATGCCTATCAAGTCAGTTATGAAAAAATAGAGAACAAAATTGGCAGTTTAGATTTTACCATGCCACTAGATGATCCTAAAAATGAATTTATTGCAGAAATGCAATGGGTGGAACTGACCGACAATGAGAATGAATATATTGGTTTATATCGCGTGATGCCAACCACAATTAAGAAAGATGCGAACAATAATCAAATTCACTACTCTGCCACAGAAGCATTATGTACCTTAGGTGATACTGTCCTTTTTGGTTGTCACGAAATTAAAAACAAAACAACGAAAGAGGCCATTCAATTTCTATTGAATAAACAAAAAACAAAGCATTGGGTCCTAAAAAAATGTGATTTTTCAAGGAAATTAACCTATAAATGGGAGAATGAAAACGGGCTAGTCGAGCCTTTATTTAGCATCCCAGCCGATTTCGAAGAGGAATATCTTTGGCAATGGAATACAGAGGTCTATCCTTTTGAACTTTCATTAGTCAAACCACCAACAGAACCAGTTGCGCGAATTCAAGAAGGTTACAATATGCAAGGATTCGAAATAGAACGTAATCCCAAGATGCTAATCAATCGGATTTATCCATTAGGTTCAGGCGAAGGTGTTAACAAAGTCAATATTCGCTCGGTCAATCAAGGGGTTCCGTATTTAGAGAACAAGGCCGCAATTGACCGCTATGGTTTATTGGAGTCAATTTGGGTGGAACAGCGTTTTTCTGATCCCAAGGCATTAAAGGAAAATGCTTTGCGAATGTTAGAAGAATGGACCAAGCCACAAGTTTCTTGGGTAGTGACTGCAGCTGATTTAATTAAATTAACAGATCAACCTTTAGCAATCGATCGTTTGCGGTTGGGCACGGTTATCATGATTAATACGAATGAGTTTGGGAGTGTCAACCTTCGTATCAAAAAAGAAAGTAAAAAAGATGTCTTTGGTGCCCCCCAAGACATTCAGCTAGAGTTGGGAAATCTGCAAGAAACAATTCATAGTACCATGACAGCTTTCAGTCGGAAACAAGAGATTAGCGAAACTTACGCACAAGGGGCGACGACACTTTTAAATCGTTCAATACAAGGAGAACTTAGCAAGACACAGCCAGTGGAGCTGAATTTATACTTTGACGAGGACATTCTTTATATAAACACCGCAGAATTAACGTTCAAGGTAACTGCTAAAGGACCTTCGCATTCTGTAACGAACATTGATTTGGTAGTGGATGGCAAAAAATTACCCCAACTATCATTGCAACAACAACGGCTAAACATTTTGAGTTATTTACGAAAAACAACAGATGGAAAAATCGAACGCGGCAATCACACGCTTCAATTTTTCTCTCATCAGCCACTATGGTTGGATGCTTCGGTCATCTGTCGTGTGTATATTCAATCCCAATTGGGTGGCCAGTTTTAATAAAATAATGAAAACTAGAGGAGTGTGACGAAATGTCAGTAGAACATATTGAAGAATTAGATACCCTGAATCAAGGTCGCCTTAAAATCAATGCAATCTTGGATCAGTCGAATGCATCAGCTGAGAAAGTAGATGCTTACCAAGTCCAGTTAACGAATGGAATTTCTGAAGCGAAAAACATCGCAGATGAAGCTGGCAAAGAAGCCGTACAAATTGCCACCGATGCAGGCAATCAAGCAAATGAAACAGCCAACCAAGCGATGAACAATGCCAAAACAGCAATTACGATTGCAGGAAATGCAGTTTCAACGGCAAATAATAATAAACAAGAATTTGATACTTTACGAAATGATTTCGATCAATTAGTAGCAGAAGCAGGTGATAGTAATCCAGAAATTGTCCAAGCACGCACAGATACGCAAGGCATCAAACAAGCTACTCTAGCGAATCGTCTTCAAATTGATTTGAATGACCGCATGACAAAAGCAGACGGCATTTCTTTATTGGCTAAGCCAACCACTGTCAAATTGAAGTTAGACTTTAACGGTAAAACGGCCGGCAATACAGCCACCAATGCAAACAGTTATTCCACTGATTTTACGGCTAAAATTCTTAAGAAGCCAACAGACGTTTGGGAGGAAGTTTCCCAAGCGGACTACAATAAAATGGCCAGCCGTGATGATGAGGGTGTGAAAACAGGTTCCACCCAAAGTGGTTTAATTCCGCAACAATTAGCGGCCTTCAATCTCGTTGAAGCCGCTAAAAAATTAATTCCACAAATGTTTGAAACAGTCACAACTGACGAGGCGGTGGCATTTATTCGCCAGAACGTTCAATTTTTTACGATTAATCAACGTGTGAAAGCCGCTGCGCCCAATAATCAAACGATTAAAATCGCTGCGTATTTACCAACTACGGATAATTGGGTAACTCAAATCCAAGAATCAGCAAAAGAGTTCGGCGATTTTTCAATTCAAATCAATGATCAGAATTTTATCACAGATGAAGGGTTCATTTATTTAATGAGCTATACAGATTCATCAAATGGGGTAACGCCAGCCAGCGTAGAAGTTGATTACGTGGGGCTTCATATTGGTCTGTCTGTTGATGCCCAAGCGGTTTTAGCGAAGAGTGGTTTTGTTCAAGCAGAGCAACTCAATACCCATGTGGAAAATCAGGATAATCCGCACCAAGTAACCGCTGAACAAGTGGGGCTAGGCAATGTAGAAAATTATGGCTTCGCATCAGACAGCGAAGCAGTCGCGGGAACTTTAACGAGTAAATATATGCACCCGAAAAACGTTGCGGAAGCGATTAAAGGTCAAGCTGTGACACAAACAGGTGATCAAGAGATTGCTGGGGTGAAGAATTTTGTGACTATGCCAACCGTCAATGGTGCGCCTTTGGAATCCTCTAAAATGGCCATTTATGAAGCTAGCGGAGTCGGTGAAGTCGAGGCAAAATATCAGGCGGCCTTTAATAAAGACAATATGAAATTTGTATTAATTAGGGTAGGAAATCGTGTCGATGCATTTGTAAGATGTAATTTGAGTGATCCAACGAAATTGAATAACCACATGCCTAAAGTATTTAACATACCAACTGGGTACAAAATGTCCTCAAAAATAAGTGCTAGTGTCTGGAATATTCCACTCTCAGTTGCACCTTACGTTTTTCCGTATCCTAATTGTAATGCACTATATGAAATCGGAAATCAAGGGATAATTTTTGCCTCAAGCAGAGCCGGAAATGTTTACCTACAAGGAAGTTGGTATACGGACGATCCGTTTCCAACAAAATAACAAGCTAGTTTAGGAGACTTTTTATGGAACGTTATCTCAACACAATAACAATGCTTTTAAGCATTTTCGGTGGGATTGTCGTACGTTTATTAGGTGGATTAGATCAATTGTTGGATGTCTTCCTCTTTTTAATTATTGTCGATTTCATCACAGGTTGGATTAAGGCAATCGCCACAAAAGAATTGTCCAGTCGGATTGGTATGCTCGGAATTGCGAAAAAAGTGACGATGTTATTTGTGGTTGCCGTAGCGGTTCGTGTTGAAAAAGTTGTGGGAAACAATTTGCCAATTCGGGAAATGGTTCTGATTTTTTACATTGCGAACGAAGGACTTTCTTTTTTTGAAAACATTGCGACCTTTATTCCTATGCCGAAAAAGTTAAAAGAGTTATTTATTCAGTTAAAAAATAAAGATGATTAAGTAGAAGTGGTCGGGACAAACGTAGAACTTTCGGCTGATTGCCGAAGAAATTACTTCTGTCCCGCCATTTATCTGCAGGTTTAAGCCGTGAAAGGGAAGTTATTTTGACTTTCCTTTCATGGCTTTTTTTAGAAAGGAGTATGCTATGTTTAAAAAATTAATGATTCAACTTGCTTTAGTGATTGGCTTAAGTTTAACGATTCCGATGACGGCTTGCGCTTACACCATCGAAGCGGATCCAATCAACTTTACTTATTTTCCAGGCTCTGCAAGCAATGAATTAATTGTTTTACATGAATCAGGAAACGAGCGGAACCTAGGACCACACAGTTTAGACAATGAAGTGGCCTATATGAAACGAAATTGGTCAAATGCTTATGTCTCATATTTTGTCGGATCTGGTGGACGAGTGAAACAATTAGCTCCTGCTGGTCAAATTCAATATGGCGCAGGTTCTTTAGCTAATCAAAAAGCCTATGCGCAAATCGAATTGGCTCGAACGAATAATGCGGCGACGTTTAAAAAAGATTATGCTGCCTATGTTAATTTGGCCCGTGATTTGGCTCAGAACATTGGTGCTGATTTTTCGCTGGACGATGGAACAGGTTATGGCATAGTCACTCATGATTGGATTACAAAAAATTGGTGGGGAGATCATACAGATCCTTATGGTTATTTAGCGCGTTGGGGGATTAGTAAAGCGCAGTTGGCACAAGATTTACAAACGGGCGTTTCTGAAACAGGTGAGACTGTCATTGTTCAGCCAGGTAAACCTAATGCACCAAAATATCAAGTAGGACAAGCAATTCGTTTCACTTCAATCTATACAACACCAGATGCTTTAATCAATGAACATCTATCAGCAGAGGCACTTTGGACACAGGTAGGAACAATTACAGCGAAATTACCAGACCGACAAAACCTTTACCGTATTGAAAATAGCGGACATTTGTTAGGTTATGTGAACGACGGCGACATTGCTGAACTTTGGCGCCCGCAAACGAAGAAATCATTTCTAATTGGTGTGGACGAAGGCATTGTTTTAAGAGCAGGACAACCTAGTTTGTCAGCACCTATTTATGGTATCTGGCCCAAAAATACTCGCTTTTATTACGATGCGTTTTATATTGCAGATGGGTATGTTTTTATTGGTGGAACAGATACGACAGGCGCGAGAATTTATTTGCCAATCGGACCAAACGATGGCAACGCACAGAATACATGGGGATCATTTACTAGCTAAAAAAAAAGCCACAAACTCTGCTTTTATCAGAGTTTGTGGCTTTTTTTGCATTTAGCAGAGATTTTGCCAAAGGGAATAAGCAATGGAGACTGCGAAGCTAGGTACTTTTATGCTATAATGACAAAGTTAGTATTATCGGAACTGGAGGAACTATAATGGACGGCATTTTACCGTTATGGAAGGAACGTGGCATGACAAGTCATGACTGCGTATTTAAATTGAGAAAAATTTTACATACCAAAAAAATTGGTCATGGTGGTACGCTAGATCCGGATGTCGAAGGGGTCTTACCCATCTGCGTTGGCAAAGGAACGAAAGTGATCGAATACATGGTAGATTCTGGCAAAACCTATGAAGGTGAAATTACACTTGGATTTGCTACGACAACCGAAGATGTTAGTGGTGAAATTGTTGAAAAAAAACCAGTTACAACACCTCTGCCAACTGAACAAATTGATCAAGCAATGGCCGAAATGACAGGTGAAATCACACAAATCCCACCGATGTTTTCTGCGGTGAAAGTCAATGGTAAACGTTTATATGAATATGCGCGGAATGGGGAAGAAGTTGAACGGCCCCAACGAAAAGCAATGATTTATTCATTTGAACGCACTAGTGAACCAATTTTTAATGAATCCGCTCAAACACAAAGTTGGCGGTTTAAAGTGGTCTGTGGCAAAGGAACCTATGTGCGGACACTATCCGTGGATACTGGCAAAAAATTAGGCTATCCTGCCCATATGTCGGATTTAACGAGAACGGCAAGTGGCGGTTTGCAAGCTGCGCAATGCTTAACGTTAGAAGAAGTAGCCAAACAAATGGCTGCTGAAACAATCGATCAATGCCTGTTGCCCATTGAGACAGCAGTAGAACAATTCCCACGAATTGATTTATCAGATGAATTGTATCAAAAAGTAAAAAATGGCATGCGTTTGCACAAAAGAGAACTAGGAATAAAGGCAATGCCAGAATCCTTAGTTGCCTTATTTTACCAAAATCAAGTGGTTAGTTTATACATGCCACACCCAACGCATGATAAATTATTGAAACCAAGTAAAGTTCTACGGAACAATTAAATAAAAAAGAAGGAAGTTTTTGCACATGCAAGTTATTCAACTACATCATCCCTATGAACCCAATCAAATTCCTAATGAAGAAGTCGTGATGGTCCTAGGCTTTTTTGACGGTGTTCACAAAGGCCACCAAAAAGTAATTGAAACAGGCAAAAAGATTGCTGAGGAAAAAGGCTTGAAGTTAGCTGTGATGACCTTCAACCAACACCCATCAATCGTTTTTCAAAAAGTTTTACCAGAAAATATGAAATATTTAACTAGCTTGGAACAAAAAGAACGCCTAATGGCCAACTTGGGCGTTGATATTTTATATATTGTCGAATTTACTTCAGCGTTTGCTCAATTAAAACCGCAAGATTTTGTCGATCAGTATATCGTTAATTTAAATAGTGCAGTAGCAGTCTCTGGGTTTGATTATACGTATGGTCCTAAAGAAATCGCTGGAGTCAAACAGTTACCAACTTATGCGCAAGGCCGTTTTGAAGTGGTGACAGTACCAAAAGAAGAAATGACTGGTGCCAAAATTAGCTCAACAAGAATTCGCGAAAAAATGGAAGCCGGCGAAATGGAGGAGGTCACGGAGTTGTTAGGATATATTTATGAAACAGAAGGAACAGTTGTCCATGGCGATGCTCGTGGCCGTTTATTGGGTTTCCCGACCGCTAATGTCAAAGTGAAAAGCACCGTGCGCTTACCAAGAATTGGCGTCTATGCTGTGCAAATCGAAGTTGGTGGCAAATGGTATGTCGGCATGGGCTCAATTGGTCATAATGACACCTTTGGAGAAGGACGCGATCTAACCGTGGAAGTCTATATTTTGGACTTCCATCAAGACATCTATGGTGAGCAAGTGGTGGTTCGTTGGAATCATTATTTACGTGACCAAGTGAAATTCAATGGGGCTGAAGCCTTGATCGACCAATTAAAACAAGATGAACGAGATACGGCTGACTATTTCCAACAATCTGAGGATAAATAATGAAGATTCGTCAAGAAAAACCTGCAGAGTATCAAGCTGTAGAACGTTTAACGTATCAAGCGTTTAAGGGATTAAACTTGACCGAAAACTGGCGTCCCACAGAGCATTTTATCGTGCATTTATTAAGAGAAAGTGCCGACTTTATTCCGGAGTTGTCCTTAGTTTCAGAAACTGATCAAGGAAAATTAACGGGTCATATTATGTCTTCAAAAGCCAAACTACGATTACCTGATCATACAGAAAAGGCTGTTTTGACCGTTGGGCCGCTAAGTGTCCATCCAGAAGCACAGAACACGGGCGTATGCTCAGCGTTAATTAAGCATTCTGTGCAGAAGGCCAAAGAATTAGGCATCGGCGGATTGATTATCCTGGGCCATCCAACTTACTATACGAAGTTCGGTTTTGTTCCAGCGACTACTTTTCAGATTACGTTACCGGAAAAAGAAACATCAGAAGCATTATTGGCTTTGGAATTACTGCCAGGTTATTTTGGCACAAGTGGTGGGGAGTGGCATTTTTCAACATGCTTTGCTTATCCAGAAACACACCTTGTAGAATTAGAAGCCTTTGAAGCAGAACTCGGAATAAATGAATAAAGAATAATAAGACACGACAACCACTAGTTAAGTACTGGTAGTTGTCGTGTCTTTACTACTTTTTACTACAAAGTAGTTGACAGAACCGGTACTCAGTATTATTATGTAGTGGTACATAGTAATAAAGAGTAGTTCAGGGAGGAAAAGCAGTGAAGCAGACAGAGTTGCTAAAAGGCATTTTAGAAGGTTTAGTTTTAGCCATCATCCAAAGGAAAGAAACATATGGTTATGAAATTACAAAAATTTTAAATGACCAAGGGTTTACTGAAATTGTTGAAGGAACCGTTTATACGATTTTACTGCGTTTAGAAAAAAATCAATGGGTTATAGCTGAAAAAAAGCCTTCAGAAAAAGGGCCAATGCGGAAGTTCTATCGCTTAACCTCATCAGGAGAAGCAGAACTCGCTGATTTTTGGCAGCGGTGGACGTTGCTTTCAAAACAAGTAAACAAGATGAAAAAAATGGAGGGATAGAGCATGTCAGATTTTAAAGCGTTGATCAAAAAAGTTGTTGGGGATAAAAAAGAGTACAAAGAATATAAACGACGTATTGCAGCATTACCAGCAGAGTATCGACAAGTATTTCAAGAAATTGAAAAATATGCATGGCATTTTTCAGATCATAGCGGAGCCAATATGTTCAATGCGTTGACTGATTTACTTGATTTGTTTGAAGAAGGAGCTGCTAACGGAACACCTATCAAAAATATTACGGGAGAAAAAGTAGGCGATTTTGCTGAAACAATTGTCAATGAAGTCGCTGGCAAATGGACTGATAAACAGAAAGAAAAACTGAATCATCAATTTTCTAAACAATAGTCAAAACAAAAAAAGGAGAATAAACATGGTTGAAAATTTCTTTAAAGAAGGAAAGTTGCTGGTTATTCCCAAGAAAAATGCGAAAAAAGTCCAAGTGTTTCAACGTGTGGCCAACCAATTTGAATTTGGGAAAGAATATACGGAAAAAGAAGTCAATCAGCGACTTAGAGAAATCTATGAAGATTATGCACTTTTGAGACGGTATTTAGTAGATTATCAGTATTTAGAAAGAGATAAGTTTGGAAAAATTTATCAGAAATGTGAGCAACACACAAAAATTATATAAATGGCTTTTTTTAAAAGTAGCGAAACTAGGTGAAATGAACCAAGTCTAGCTACTTTTTGTTATGTAAGCTTAGTAATAGTTCTATAAAAAACTCTCTATTTGTTTTCTAACTCAGACTGGTAAGATTGATTTAATTAGAAAAAGATAGAGGTGAGAGAATGAATCTACGTACTTTAGGTCTAACAAAAATTCTTTTGATCTTTATTATATTAAGTATTATTGGCGCGTTAATGATTTATAGCGCCAGTAGCTATGACTTGTTGATGCAAGGCGTGAAGCCCACTGCTGTGTTTATTAAACAAGGCATTATTATGTGTCTCAGCTGGGTGCTAATGTTCGTGATCTACAAAGTTCGACTAGAAGTGTTATTTAATAAGAAAATTGCGATTGGACTGCTTTTAGTTTCGGTACTATTACTGCTAATGGTTCGACTACCTTTTTTTGGTGTAGCAGCGAATGGCGCACAACGTTGGATTTCTCTCTTTGGAATCCAATTTCAGCCATCAGAACTTTGTAATTTTGCGATTATTTATTACTTGAGCTGTTATTTAGGTGAAAAAGAAAATGGCTTGACAACGAAGCAGTTAAGGAAACAATGGCTGTTTGTTTTGGTCGTTGCATTTTTAGTTTTGATTCAACCCAAAGTTGGCGGGGCTATTCTTATTTTAGTTATTGGCAGTGTCTTGATTTTCTCAGCAAGTATTCATGCAAAATTTAGTGTAATTGCTGCGGGGATTGTCGTTGCTAGCGCGGCGCTTCTTTCTAAAATAATTATTTTTCTAGGCGATCACCAGTACTTACCACATTTTTTTGCGCATGTGTATGACCGCTTAGTTGTTTTGAAAAATCCGTTTTTATCCTTTCATGATCGCGGATTTCAGCCTTCAATGGCCTATTTAGCAATGTATAACGGTGGGTTTTGGGGCACTGGATTAGCCAATGGTATGGTAAAAAAAGGTGGCTTGCCAGAAGGTCAAACCGATTTTATTTTTGCGGTGATTGTGGAAGAACTTGGTTTGATTGGCGGCTTACTATTGCTATTTCTTTTGTTATTTTTAGCGGCCTCGATTTTGCGGAGTAGTTGTGTAATAAAGAATCATTGTTACGGCTTGTTTTTGTTAGGGGTCGGGACCTTGATTTTAGCTCAAACGGCGATTAACATTGGTGGCGTTTTGGGTTTGATTCCAATGACGGGAATTCCTTTACCGTTTGTTAGTTACGGTGGGACAAGTTATTTAATCTTTTCAGTGGCATTAGGAATCGTCATTAAAATTATTGCAAACGAAAGGCGGCAGTTAAATGGTCAATACAAAAAAATTCAACTTACATCTTAATTATGATTTATTATTGCCCATTTTTTTACTCACACTTTTATCTTCTGGTGTGCAATATTGGATTGCCGTTAATGAAGGAAAAGACGGAACTGTGCCAGCATTAAAACAACTCTTCTTTATTTTTGTTGGCTATGCAGGCATGTTTTTAGCTAGTCGGCTGTCACAGAAGTTTATTTGGAAAGTAGCTCCTTTTTTCTATGGGTTTTCATTAATCTTAATGAGTGCTTTGTATTTTTCCTATGACAAAGGAATGTATTTATTGACGGGCACAAAGCGCTGGTTAGATTTAGGGTTTATTAAATTTCAGCCATCAGAAATTGCGAAAATTGCGTTTATTTTAATGTTGGCAAAAATTATTGTCCAACACGAGCAACAAGACTGGTCCGATAAATGGCGTTCAGACAAGCAACTTCTAAAAAAAATCGTTGCGGTTAGTGTCCCTGTTTTTTTCTTGATGGCGGTACAAAAAGATTTTGGGACATCCCTTGTTTTCGTAACGATTATCCTATCTCTTTTAGTTATTTCAGGAATTGATCGCAAAATTTTAATCATTATTTTCAGCGCTTTAGCAACGTTAGGCGTGGTCTTGATTCTGTTAGTCTTTACAGAGTGGGGGCACAAAGTACTCTTCTTTTTACATTTTAAACAATATCAATTGGATCGAATTTTAGCATGGATTCATCCCTATGATTATGTCGATAAAATCTCCTATCAACAAGTACAAGGTTTATTGGCAATTGGTTCGGGTGGTTTATTTGGCAAGGGTGTGCATGGGATTGAAGTGTATGTCCCTGTTCGTGAGTCTGATATGGTTTTTACTTTTATCGGGGAAGCCTGGGGCTTTGTGGGCAGTGCCACCGTTGTTTTTCTCTATTTTTACTTGTTTTATCAAGTTTTAGTAGCTGGCTTGCGGAGCAATTCGCGTTTTTGTATGTACATCTGTGTCGCCCTCATTTTTTCGCTGGTTTTTCAAACGGTGGAGAATATCGGTGCGGTGATTGGACTGTTGCCGTTAAAAGGTATTCCGCTTCCGTTTTTAAGTCAAGGAGGCACTTCGTTAGTGATGGCTATCACTTCTTTAGGATTTGTCAAAGGAAGAGAAGCCGCTACCTGAAAACACAAATAAAAACCAAGACTGGAACTCGCTTGCCGACAAGCTCTAGTCTTGGTTTTTACTATTGAAATTGTTTTTGGCATTCAGCCAAAAGTTGTTGAAGTTGTCGACTCATGTAACGTTCTTTTAAATAATAAACTGCCATGTTTCGTTTAGGTAGTTCTTGGTAAGTCAGTGTATGGATCGAATTGTCTAAAAGTTGAATATTTGTGTATTCGGGGACAATAGCGAAACTATCGGAATGAGACACCAAGTGAGTAATAAGTGAAAGAGTATCCACTTGAATGACTTTCTCTGGAGAAAAATTAGAAAACGTAGTATCTAGCCAATTGGTTAATTTGTTTTGCTCGGAAAATTCGGTATTTAAACGGACGAAGGGGTACATTGTTAGTTCTTTTAAAATTTCTTCCGTCGTGGCTTTGGCCAAAGCTGGATGATCGTTTCTTAAAATGAATTGATAATTTGCTGTAAATAAATCAATTTTACCAATATGTTCAGGTAATGGTAAGTCAGCAAAGGAAATACCAAAATCTGCATCCATTGTTTCCAAGGATTGAAGAATATTTTCTGTAATAATAGTATGGACTTGTAAGTTGGATGAACGATCCGTTAATGTTGTCATTAGTAAGTCATTCAATTTATATTCTAAATCACAGAGATAAGTGGCTACATAAATATGGTTGGAAGAATGATTAATTTCTTTTAGCTCTTCTTCAATTGAGACCAACTCATTGGTGATGCGCCAACAATATTTTTCTAAAATTAATCCAGCTGGTGTTAAGGTGGTAGTTTGACCTTGGCGATTAAAAAGTTCCGCGCCTAACGTTGCTTCAAGAATTTTTATTTGCTTACTTAGGGCAGCTTGAGAAATTGCTAAATTTTCGGCTGCTTTAGTAAATTGTTTCACTTTGCATAACTCTAAAAAATAATGTAAACGAAATAGTTCCATGGGAATTCCTCCTTTTTCTATTCCTAGAATAAATAACGTAATTGTTCGAATAAATAACGGTGTGCTTCACAATGTCCGTGATGATTATTCTGAACTAAATAGATGGCTCGTTCTGGACTATCTTCCAGAGGAATACCAACTAAGTTACGTCTGTTTAGTTCATCAGTGAGTGAATAGGGAAGGATGCTACAGGCTTTTTCTCGTTGGACCATGTCTAAGACTAAATGAAGAGAAGGGAGTTCGATGACGATTTGCCGATTTTCCCAATTGATTTTACGTTCCCAACGTTTAAACACTTTTTTTTCATATACTTGATCGGAATATGCAGCAAAAGGTAAAGAACGAATTTCGTCAATCGTTACGCTATCGGCATGGGCTAAAGGATGATTTTTATTGACACAAAGGAGATAGCTTTCTGTATAAATTAATTCTTTCTCTAATGGAATCGAGGTATCCAAAAATATCCCAATCCCAATGTCAATTAAATCTGTTTCCAAGGCTGTTTCAAGATCGTAATAATACTTAAAATCAATACTTACATACGGATAGGATTGATTAAATAACAACAAGACTTCTCCAAATGCTTTATCTATATCAATTAAGTTTGTTCCAATCCGAATGGTCGTTGTCGATCCTTGGGTCACTAATTCATTAATCTCTTCTTGCGCTTCCTTAATGAGTGCAAAAATCATCTCTGTTCGCTTGGCGACGACTTCGCCTGCTGGAGAAAGCCGACAATGTTTCTTGTCTCTTAAAATTAATGAAGCACCTAATTCACGTTCCAACTCCTTGAGCTGGGTACTTAAATAAGGTTGACTCGTATGGAGCTTTTGAGAAGCTAAAGTAAAACTCGCATACTTTGAAACTGCCATAAAATATTCTAGTTGTTGTAATTTCATTTTCCTCACCGCCGTTTCTTTAACTATACAAAAAATAGCAGAAGAAAAGCTTCTCGACAAGGCTATCTGACGGTCTTTAGATTAATTTAACCAGTTATGATTCTATGAATAAATACGAATCATACCAGAAAACCATAGTAAATAAGCGGATTATTTTTCTTTTTGTTACTGAATGGACAAAAAGTTATCTGCTAAAAACTTTTTCTATATCGTTATTTTTTCAAGGAAGAATTATACTTGCTGTTGTAATTAAATAAGATTTGTTAGGTGAGGCTCCTATACAAACATAGGCTACTGCCCAAAAATGTCGAGAGACGCCAATGGGTAGAACAGGAACTGTCGAATGAAGGCTTTTCTTAAGGTAGCTAAAAGCAATCGCTTTTTACGTTGTATAGTGCTAAAGCTCAACGATAAGAACGATTATTCTTTGACACGTTGAGTTTTTCAGCGTGTCTTTTTTTGTGGAAAGGGTGAGGAAAATGGAAGATGAACCGATCGTCAATTCAAGTCAACAACAGATAAATGAGGTGAAAGAAAATGGAAAAGAAAATGCGTCACTTGGGCCATGACTATAGTTACAAAAAGTTTGCCCATTCAGAAGTAGAAAAAGTTTTACAACGTTTCGGCTCAACTTGGGATGGCATTAAACACCAAGATATTGAGGAATTACAAGAACGTTATGGCCGCAATAAAATTATGAATGAAAAAAAAGCTTCACGGCTGCGACTTTTTATAAAATCGTATATCACGCCGTTTACTTTGGTGTTACTAGCACTAGCCACGATTTCCTTTTTTACAGAATATGTCTATGCTGCGCCAGAGGAAAAAGATGTGACTGGCGTGTTAATTATGTTAGCGATGGTCATCTTAAGCGGCACGATGAGTTTTGTACAATCAGTCAAATCAAGCAATGCAGTTGAAAAATTACAAAATATGATTAAAGTTACAGCGACAGTCATTCGTGACAAGAAGCAAATGGAAATTCCTATTGAGGAAGTTGTGTGTGGCGACTTAGTCCAACTATCCGCTGGCGATATGATTCCAGCCGATTTACGTTTAATCCAATCTAAGGACTTATTTGTTTCCCAATCATCCTTGACTGGAGAGAGTTTTCCCATTGAAAAACACGCGACTCATCAAAAAGATAGTGATCAAATTGATACAGAATACGACAATCTTTTGTTTTTAGGAACAAATGTAATTAGTGGCACTGGTTTGGGCATTGTCATTAAAGTTGGTAATCAAACTTTATTCGGAAGGATGGCTTCTGATAACGGAGAAGAGCAGCAGCAGACGAGTTTTGAAACAGGAATTAATAAAACAACGTGGGTGCTGATTCGCTTTATGTTGGTCATTACGCCAACTGTTTTTCTAATTAATGGGTTAACAAAAGGCGATTGGGTGGAAGCATTAATGTTCGCGATTGCCACAGCTGTCGGCTTGACACCAGAAATGTTACCTATGATTGTAACAACCAATTTAGTCAAAGGTTCTCGAGAAATGGCTAAAGAAGGCACGATTATGAAAAATGTCAATGCCATTCAAAATTTTGGCGGGATGGATGTACTTTGTACGGATAAAACAGGTACCTTAACACAAGATAAAGTAATTTTAGAATACCACTATAATATTGGTTGCCAAGAAGATCAAAAAGTCTTGGATTTAGCATTTCTAAACAGTTATTTTCAAACAGGTTTGCGTAATTTAATGGATAACGCCGTTATTCAAGCGGCGACACAAGAAAGTGATATACAATCAGATGATTTTTATAAAGTAGATGAAATTCCTTTCGATTTCAATCGACGTCGAATGAGTGTGATTATCAAAGAGTTTAAAACGCGAGAAACACGTCTAATTACCAAAGGGGCGGTTGAAGAAATGCTCTTGGTCTGCACACAGGTACTTTTAAATGGCGAAATTGTGCCCTTAACAGAGACGCTGCGTCAAAAAATTACCAAAGACGTTGAAGCTTTAAATCGAGATGGTTTGCGCGTTCTAGCAATTGCCGATAAAAAAGTCGAAGCGGCTGAATGGGAGTATACAACTAAAGATGAATCAGAGTTGATTTTACAAGGTTATCTTGCCTTCTTGGATCCGCCAAAAGAAACAGCAGCGGCAGCTATTCACGCCTTGCATCAACATAATGTAGCTGTGAAAGTATTAACGGGGGATAATCAGTATGTGACGCATTCTGTTTGTAAAGAAGTTGGTCTGGCTGGCGAAAAAATTATTACAGGAAATGAACTTCAACAATTAAACCAAGAAGAATTAAGAAAAACCGTTCAAGCGTATAATATTTTCGCCAAAATTACGCCTGACCAAAAAGTTCGTATTGTAAATGCGTTAACTGAAAATGGTCAAACTGTTGGCTTTTTAGGTGATGGAATAAATGATGCTGGAGCAATGCGCGCTGCTGATGTGGGAATCTCTGTTGATACAGCTGTCGATGTAGCGAAAGAATCAGCGGATGTAATTTTATTGAGAAAAGATTTAATGGTTTTGGAAAAAGGAATTTTATCTGGACGGCGCGTGTTTACGAACACGATGAAGTACGTCAAATTAACAGCAAGTTCTAATTTTGGCAATGTGTTTTCCGTGATCCCAGCAAGTATCTTTTTACCATTTTTACCGATTGCTCCGATTCAATCGCTATTATTAAATCTAATTTACGATACTTCGTGTATGTCAGTTCCTTGGGACAAAGTAGATGAAGAATACGTAGAAAAACCAAAAAAATGGGAACCAAAATCAATTGGTAATTTTATGCGTTGGTTTGGCCCAACGAGTTCTATTTTTGATATTGTTACCTATTTATTTATGTATTTCATTGTGTGTCCGGCTATCCTAGGTGGCTCATTCTTTGAATTAAATGGAGCAGATCAATTGCTCTTTATCGGTATTTTCCATGCAGGGTGGTTCATTGAGTCCTTATGGTCCCAAATGCTCGTCTTGCATTTCCTACGAACAGAAAAAATGCCTTTCCTTCAAAGTAGTGCTTCTGGAATTATGACGTTAGTCACTACAGCAGGGATTGTTCTCGGAACTGTTTTACCCTTTACCGCTTTCGGTGCAGAACTAGGATTTGTCGGTTTATCACCAAGCTATTTCTTGTATTTAATCCCGACAATTGTTGCTTATTTAGCACTGGTTGCGTTCATTAAAGTTTTATACGTCAAACGTTACGGTCAATTACTGTAACTGATTTGTACTATTATATATAGAAAAATTTTTTTACTTTTCTTTCAAGGTTGAGGAGGTGTCGGTTTTTATGACAGCTCCTCGTTGTTGTTTTAAGTGACTGTGCGAATTTTTTTATGGATTTATTTGTCATTTACAGTTAGTATGGCTAGTAGAGACTTTCCAAAAAGAACGAGCTTTTTGGTAATAAGGAGATAAAACGAGCTAATGACCAAAACAAACCAACTTTCAACTTCAACGCCGATGTTCGATCGGTCGGCCTATATTCATATTCCATTTTGTGAGCATATTTGTTATTATTGCGATTTTAACAAGGTCTTTTTAGAAGGACAACCAGTTGATGAATATATTCAGAGTTTATTAAAAGAAATTCAACTTACGCAAGCATTGTATCCAGAACAAGAAATGAAAACCATCTATATTGGCGGAGGCACGCCAACTTCATTATCAGCGAAACAGTTAGATGTGCTACTAAAAGGGGTTCGCGAACAGCTAACGTTTGATGACCGAAATGAATTTACGGTGGAAGCAAACCCTGGGGATTTAACCCAAGAAAAATTACAAGTCATGAAAAACTATGGCGTCAATCGTCTTTCGATGGGCGTTCAGACATTTGATGATCGCTTGCTCAAAAAAATCGGTCGCAAGCACACCGCCGCAGATGTTTATGAAACAATGAAATTTTTAGAAAAAGAAAATTTTACCAATGTCAGTATTGACTTAATCTATGCTTTACCTGGACAAACATTGGAAAGTTTTCGCGATACTTTGACAAGAGCCTTAGCATTGGACTTGCCACACTATTCGCTTTATTCATTAATTCTTGAAAATAAAACAATGTTCATGAACTGGGTTCGTCAAGGACGGTTACAGCTGCCTGAAGAAGAAATCGAAGCACAAATGTTTGACGAAACGATTGAAGCAATGGAGAAAAAAGGACGTCACCAATATGAAGTCAGTAATTTTGCTTTAACAGGAAAAGAAAGCCAGCATAATCTGGCTTATTGGAATAATGACCACTACTATGGATTTGGCGCAGGTGCCAGCGGCTATCTTGGGCAAACTCGTTACAAAAATCACGGTCCAATCCAACATTATTTGAAACCCTTGCGAGAAAATCAATTGCCAATTGTGGAGACTGAAGAATTAACTCGTCTAAATCAAATAGAAGAGGAGCTATTTTTAGGCTTACGTAAAAAAGTAGGTATTTCTAAACAAAAATTCCAACAAAAATTTCAGGAACCAATTGAAGCGATTTATGGAGAGGTCATTCAACGCTTAATCAAAGAAGAATTATTAATTGAAGAAGCAGATATCTTACGTTTAACGAAAAAAGGACTATTTGTGGGGAATAATGTTTTTGAAGCATTTTTGTTAAGTGAAAAAGAGTAAAAAAATAAAAAAATCATCGAAGTGTGACAAAGCATTTCGATGATTTTTTTATTACAAAAGTTGGTATTGATGGTTTTTGAAGGTGGTTTGCAGTGATTAGCACTCTTGCGTGAAGAGTGCTAAAAAGTTGCGTATTTCCCTTGACAAAAAGGTAAGGACTTGTTATATTAGTATATGTAGTTAGCACTTAGATGTTAAGAGTGCTAATGAAGGGTGGTAATAACGATGATTACAGAAAGACAACAAAATATCTTGAGACTTATCATCCAAAATTACACGAACACGGGCTTACCTGTCGGTTCTAAGAAATTGATGGAGGATGGCATTGCCTCTAGTTCTGCCACAATTCGTAATGATATGAAAGCATTAGAAGAATACGGCTTATTAGCTAAGACCCATTCTTCTTCAGGGCGAATCCCCTCAATGGCTGGTTATCGTTACTACGTGGATCATCTTTTACAACCAACACAAGTAGAAGAGAACGAACTTAGAAGGATCCGTCAATCTTTTGGAAAAGAATTTCATGAGATTAATGATATTATTCGACAATCAGCTGAAATTCTATCAGAATTGACAAGTTATACTGCTTTTTCATTAGGACCTGAAGTGAAAGAACGGAAATTAACCGGCTTTCGAATGGTTCCTTTGAATGATCGGCAAGTCCTTGCTATTATAGTGACAGATAAAGGCAATGTTGAAAACCAAGTATTTGCCATTCCTGCCGCTGTTTCTAGCCAAGATCTTGAAAAAATGACACAAATCATCAATGATAAGTTGGTTGGACAACCTTTGTTGACCGTTTATCATCGTTTGCGGACGGAGATTCCGATGATTTTACATCGCTATTTCCAAACGCCAGAAGGAATGATGAACTTATTCGATGAGATGTTAGGACATGCCTTTGAAGAAAAAGTCTTTGTCGGTGGTCGCATGAATTTGTTAGATTTTGGCATCAAACAAGATATTGAACAATTGAAATCTGTCTATTCCTTTATGCAAAATTCTGATGAGCTGACGCATTTATTAAATGGTTCTGCAACAACAGAAAATCCAATTGTTTTTCGTATCGGCTCAGAAATTGGCAACAATCTCTTAGAAGATATGAGCATGATCACTGCTACGTATGAAGTATCAGGACATGGCAAAGGAACAATTGCCCTGCTAGGACCAACCAGTATGCCGTATTCAAAAATATTCGGTTTGGTAGACACGTTTCGACATGAGCTAGCTTCACAACTAGGTGACTATTACCGTTTTTTAGGTAATTAAGCAAACCTTGTTAGGATAAGAAGTAGATGCATAAAGAGAAAGGAAGTTGCTGAAGTGAGTAAAAAAGAAGAGAAGCAAGAAGAATTACAAGAAGAAATGGAAGCTGTTGATGCTGCTGGCGTTTCTGAAGTAGAAGTTGAAGCAACAGAGATTGAAAATCTTAAAGCAGAGCTTTCCGAAATGGAAGACAAGTTCTTGCGGGCAAGAGCCGAAATTGCTAATATGAGCAATCGAAATAAAAACGAACGAGAATTATTAGTTCGTTACCGCTCACAAGATTTAGGTAAAAAGATTTTACCATCTATTGATAATTTAGAACGAGCAATGGCTATTGAAGTATCAGATGAACAAGGCGAAAGCTTGAAAAAAGGTATTTCGATGGTGCTAGAAAGTATTACTGTGGCTTTAAAAGAAGAAGGAATTGAAGAAATCCCAGCAATGGGTGAAACCTTTGATCCAAATTTACATCAAGCCGTTCAAACAGTCCCTGCTTCTGAAGAAACCCCAGCAGATACCATTGTTGAAGTTCTACAAAAAGGGTACAAATTACAAGATCGTGTGTTACGACCATCCATGGTCATTGTTGCACAATAACAAACGTTAATTAAAAATATATTATTATAGAAAACTAATACAGATTGGAGATATTCACTATGAGTAAAATTATTGGTATTGACTTAGGAACAACAAACTCAGCTGTCGCAGTACTAGAAGGCGGCGAAGCAAAAATTATTGCAAACCCAGAAGGTAACCGCACAACTCCTTCGGTCGTTTCATTCAAAAACGGCGAAATTCAAGTGGGCGAAGTAGCAAAACGTCAAGCTGTTACAAATCCTAACACGATTTCATCTATTAAACGTCACATGGGTGAAGCTGGCTACAAAGTTGATGTTGAAGGAAAATCATATACACCACAAGAAGTTTCTGCAATGATCTTACAATATTTAAAAGGTTTTGCTGAAGACTATTTAGGTGAAAAAGTTGAAAAAGCAGTTATTACAGTTCCTGCATATTTCAACGATGCGCAACGTCAAGCAACAAAAGATGCTGGTAAAATTGCTGGTTTAGAAGTAGAACGGATCGTTAACGAACCAACAGCAGCAGCTTTAGCTTATGGTTTAGATAAAACAGACAAAGATGAAAAAATTCTTGTCTTTGACCTTGGTGGTGGTACATTCGACGTGTCAATCCTTGAATTAGGCGATGGCGTTTTCGATGTATTATCAACAGCCGGTGATAACAACCTAGGTGGGGATGACTTTGATAATAAGATCATTGACTACATGGTTGCAGAATTTAAAAAAGAAAATGGCATTGACTTAGCTAACGATAAAATGGCATTACAACGTTTGAAAGATGCTGCTGAAAAAGCGAAAAAAGACTTATCAGGTGTAACAAGCACACAAATCAGCTTGCCATTTATTACTGCTGGCGAAGCAGGACCATTGCACTTAGAAATGAACTTAACTCGTGCAAAATTTGATGAATTAACAAGTGATTTAGTTGAACGTACAAAAGTACCAGTACGTCAAGCCTTAAAAGATGCTGGATTAAATCCTTCTGAAATCGACGAAGTTATCCTAGTTGGTGGTTCAACACGTATTCCAGCTGTAGTTGAAGCTGTTCGCAAAGAAACAAACAAAGAACCAAACAAATCAGTTAACCCTGACGAAGTAGTAGCAATGGGTGCTGCAATCCAAGGTGGCGTAATCACTGGTGATGTTAAAGACGTTGTCTTATTAGACGTAACACCGTTGTCATTAGGTATTGAAACAATGGGTGGCGTATTTACAAAATTAATTGATCGTAACACTACGATTCCAACAAGTAAATCACAAGTCTTCTCAACTGCTGCTGACAATCAACCAGCTGTTGATATTCACGTTTTACAAGGTGAACGTCCAATGGCCGCTGATAATAAAACATTAGGTCGTTTCCAATTAACAGATATTCCTGCGGCTCCTCGTGGTGTGCCACAAATTGAAGTAAGCTTTGACATTGATAAAAACGGGATTGTAAATGTTCGTGCGAAAGACTTAGGCACTCAAAAAGAACAAACAATCACGATTAAATCTTCTTCAGGTTTATCTGATGATGAAATCGAACGTATGGTAAAAGATGCTGAAGCAAACGCTGAAGCAGATAAACAACGTAAAGAAGAAGTTGACTTACGTAACGATGCGGATGCTTTATTATTCACTGTTGATAAAACATTGAAAGAATTAGAAGGAAAAGTAGACGCTGAAGAAGTGAAAAAAGCAGAAGATGCGCGTGATGAATTAAAAGCAGCCATCGAAGCAAACGATATCGAACAAATGAAAGCAAAACGTGATTCATTGAATGAAATCGTCCAAAACTTAACAGTAAAACTTTACGAACAAGCTGCGCAACAACAAGCACAAGAAAATCCTGAAGCTGCCCAAGGTGGCGCTGATGATGTTGTTGATGCTGATTTTGAAGAAGTAAATGGTGATGACAAATAATCAATAACAATTGATTTTAGGGACTGGATCATTAGTACAATGACTAATGTCCCAGTCCCTTGTCTTTTGTGAGAAAATCAACCACAATCAAGTTAGCAAGAAACTATTTAGGTTTTGAAAGAACTGTGGTATGATTACAACGATGTTAAACAAGCTGAAAATACCTATTCACAGCTAGTAACACTGATTCAAGGTGTGACAGATAATCCAACCAGAGAGACCGAAAGCAATCGATGAATTTGGCTGGTTCTAAACACATTGTAAAGTTTGAAGAAAGTTGGAGGGAAGTCAATGGCGACGAAACGAGATTATTATGAAGTGCTAGGATTAGCAAAAGGTGCTTCAGATGATGAAATTAAAAAAGCATACCGCAAACTTTCCAAAAAGTACCATCCAGATATTAACAAAGAAGCCGATGCGGAAGAAAAATTTAAAGAAGTTTCTGAAGCGTATGAAGTATTAAGTGATCCACAGAAAAAAGCGGCCTATGACCAATATGGCCATGCAGGAACTGATCCTAATTACGGTGGCGGCGCTGGTGGCTTTGGCGGTTTCGGTGGCGGCGGATTTAGCAGTAGTGGTTTTGGTGGATTCGAAGATATTTTCGATTCATTCTTTGGCGGCGGCGGTGGCCGTTCTGTTGATCCAAATGCACCAAGACAAGGCGCCGATTTACAATATACAATTCAATTGAAATTTGAAGAAGCTATTTTCGGTGTCGAAAAAGAGATTAAGTACAATCGAGAAGATACTTGTGCAACCTGTGGCGGTAATGGCGCCAAACCAGGCACACACCCAGAAACTTGTCATAAATGTCATGGCTCTGGAACAATCAATGTTGAACGTCAAACGCCATTAGGTCGTATGATGAGTCGTCAAACTTGTGATGTGTGTCATGGCACAGGGAAAGAAATCAAAGAACCATGTCCAACTTGTCATGGCACAGGTCATGAGAAAAAAGCACATACTGTCAAAGTAAATGTGCCTGCTGGAGTAGAAGACGGCCAACAAATGCGCTTAGCTAACCAAGGAGAAGCGGGTACCAATGGTGGACCATATGGTGATTTATATGTAGTCTTTCGTGTTGAAGATAGTGATATTTTCGATCGAGATGGCGCAGAAATCTACTACGATTTACCAGTAAGTTTCGTCCAAGCGGCTCTAGGGGACGAAGTAACTGTCCCAACTGTTCATGGTGACGTGAAATTAAAAATTCCGGCTGGTACACAAACTGGCACAAACTTCCGCTTAAGAGGCAAAGGTGCGCCACGTTTACGTGGTGGGGGCAATGGTGATCAACACGTGAAAGTGAAATTAATAACACCAAAAAATCTTAATGAAGAACAAAAGGATGCCCTACGAGCTTTTGCAAAAGCTGGCGGACAAAATGTAACTGAACAACAAGAAGAAGGCTTCTTTGATAAAATGAAAGATGCGTTTGGCGGTAAGAAGAAAAAATAAAACAAACGAGTCAGAGACAAAAGCAGTTAGCTCCAAGTGTTCATCACTCTCGAAGGCTAAATTGCAACGAGTAATTGTAGGTGCTGCTTTTGTTCAACTGATTATTTTAAGATTTAGAGAGTGGGACATAAGTCGTTTTGACTTATGTCCTATTTTCTTTTTTTATTTCCAAACATTTTACGAGAATATTTTAAAATTTAGCGTATACTTAATATAAGCAAGTTAGGAGGGCTTATTTATGAAACCATATGTTTATGTAATCAGTGATATTCATGGACAAGCAGATTTGTTTGATGCTTTACTCACAGACTATGATCCAGTCGAGCATCAGCTAGTTTTAATTGGTGATTTAAACGACCGTGGTCCGCATTCTAAAGCCTGTTTTCTCAAAGGAAAAGAACTTGTCGAGCAACACGGCGCTGTTTATTTACGAGGCAATCATGAAGAATATTTTTTGCAGTTTCTTCAAAATCCAGAGGACTGGTTTGCAGGATATGTTCGCAATGGTGGCAAGGAAACAATTGAAAGTCTCTTGCATCCAGGAGCTACTGCAGAATACTCACCAACAGAAATGGCCTTAATGATCCGTAGTCGCTATCCAGAGTTAATTGATTTTTTAACAAAACGACCGCTTTATTTTGAATGGGAGCATTACTTATTTGTGCATGCTGGGGTTGATTTAACGATGGAAGATTGGCGGCAAACAGCACCTAAGGATTTTTTGTGGATTCGCGAACCCTTTCATCAAGTGAAAAATAATACAGGCAAGACCATTGTTTTTGGTCATACCATTACTCCGATGTTACATGGTGATATGCAGACCACGGACCTTTGGCAAAGTGATGGAAAAATTGGGATAGATGGTGGTGCTATTTTTGGTGGCTCTGTACATGGTGTGATTTTTAATGAAAAAGGCATTGTCCAAGATATCGAATATCAAAAACGCACCCCTGCGTGGCAACCAGAATTTTGATTCCTTAATCGTATGAATCAGTTACCTCACTTCTATATTTAGAAGCAAAAATATGCTAAAATAGATAAGTATGCATAAGAAAAGAGGTATCTAGTTAATGGCAGAAGCTTATAACGAAGAAGTAGTAGCGCTACTTCAAAAAGAATTGACAACGTATCGTTCAAAACAAATAACAACGGTTTTAACTTTATTAAATGAAGGAAATACAGTTCCTTTTATTGCCCGTTACCGGAAAGAAATGACTGGAAGTTTAGATGAAGTCCAAATCCGTGAAATAGAAGAACGTTATCATTATTTACAAAACTTGAAAAAGCGGAAAGAAGAAGTTCTCCGTTTAATTGAAGAGCAAGGAAAACTAACAAAAGAACTCAAAACAGATATTCAAAAAGCAGTAAAAATGCAACAAGTGGAAGATTTATATCGACCATATAAACAAAAACGTCGGACTAAAGCGACTATCGCGAAAGAAAAAGGGTTGGAACCATTAGCAGATTGGTTGCTCTCTTTACCTGGAAACGCGGATATCTTAGCCAAAGCGGCTACTTTTATTAATGAAGAAAAAGAAGTTGCAACCGCCGAGATAGCCTTGCAAGGTGCTCATGAAATTTTAGCAGAACGTATTAGCGATGAACCAAAATACCGAACATGGTTACGTGATTATATGGTTAAACATGCGCAATACGTTAGCGTAGTTAAGGACGAAGAAAAAGACGAAAAGCGGACCTATGAAATGTATTACGATTTTGCAGAACCAGTTAGCAAAATGGTGCCGCACCGTGTCTTAGCAACGAATCGTGGTGAAAAAGAAGACATTTTAAAGGTTTCCCTTGTCGCTGATGAAATAAAAATTAATGATTATTTCCAACGTCAACTAATCGGCAAGCAAGCAACAAGTTTAGCTGCTCCATACATTGAGGCTGCTTATTTAGATAGCTATAAACGATTCATTGGACCAGCGATTGAACGGGAGATTCGCAATGAATTAACAGAAAAAGCTGATGAACAAGCGATTGCAATTTTCGGTGAAAATTTACGTAATTTATTATTACAGTCACCACTTAAAGGAAAAGTTGTTCTAGGATTTGACCCGGCTTATCGGACAGGTTGTAAATTAGCAGTTGTCGATGAAACTGGTAAAGTTTTAGCAATTCAAGTGATTTATCCACATAAACCAGCGACTGCTGCGAAACGTGAAGCCGCTGGTCCAGCCTTTAAAAAGATCATTGAAGACTATCAAGTGGACATGGTAGCTATTGGAAACGGAACGGCAAGTCGTGAATCTGAATTGTTTGTGGCAGAGCAATTAAAAGCGGTGAAACGGGACGTCTTTTACGTGATTGTTAATGAAGCAGGGGCTTCCGTTTACTCTGCGAGTGAAGTGGCTCGTAAAGAGTTTCCTGATTTACAAGTCGAAGAACGAAGTGCGGTTAGCATTGCACGTCGTTTGCAAGATCCGTTGGCAGAATTAGTAAAAATTGATCCCAAAGCAGTCGGGGTCGGTCAATATCAGCATGACGTATCGCAAAAACGTCTTGCCGAGCAATTGGATTTTGTTGTGGAAACTGCAGTAAACCAAGTTGGTGTCGATGTGAATACAGCGAGTGCTCAACTTTTACAACATATTTCTGGCTTAAATAAAACAACGGCGCAAAACTTAGTCACTTATCGTGATGAAAATGGTGTCTTTACAGCACGAAATCAAGTCAAAAAAGTACCTCGTTTAGGACCAAAAGCATTTGAACAAGCAATTGGCTTTTTACGAATTCCTAATGGCAAAAATGTGTTAGATAACACTGGCATTCACCCAGAAAGTTATCCAGTAGCACAAGCAATTTTAGAAAAAGCAGAGATTGCTTCTAAAGAATTAGGGACAGCAGAAGCTATCGAAAAATTGAAACAGTTACCAGTGAATCAATTAGCTACTGAGTTAGAAGTAGGTTCAGAAACACTCACGGATATTATTGCTAGTTTAATCCAACCAGGTCGTGATATGCGCGATGAGATGTCAGCACCACTTTTACGTAAAGACGTGTTGACGATGGAAGATTTGAAACCAGGAATGGAAATGCAAGGGACTGTTCGAAACGTAATTGACTTTGGTGCGTTTGTCGATATTGGTGTGAAGCAAGATGGCTTAGTCCACATTTCTAAGTTAAGTCCTAAATTTGTTAAGCACCCAACGGATGTTGTTGCGGTGGGTGATGTAGTCACAGTTTGGGTAGAAGATGTTGACTTGAAAAAGGGGCGTATTAGTTTAACCATGTTGCCTCGTGCTGATAGAAAAGAGTAACAATGAAAGAGTCTCAACCAGTCTTGATGACAGATCAAGCGCTTCAAACGCTAGTGGAAAAAATTTCAATCGTATTTTTTCAGAAACCTTTTCTGCATCAAGCTACATTTAATCGGCGGTTAAAAACTACGGGCGGTCGCTATCATTTAGCTTCGCATCACCTGGATTTTAATCCAACTGTCTTTTTAAAGTATGGACAAGAGGAACTGGAAAAAGTCATTAAGCATGAGTTATGTCACTATCATTTACATTTAGCTGGCAAAGGATATCAGCATAAAGATAAGGACTTTAAAGAGTTATTGGCTAAGACTGGCGGTGCCCGTTACGCACCGCCTCTAGTAGAACGGAAAAAAGCAGTTTTCCATCAGTATCAATGTCAGTCTTGTGGAGAAGTCATCCTCAGAAAACGACGAATTGATACGACACGATATGTCTGCGGAAAATGTCATGGGCGTTTGTCCTGGCAAGCGAAAAAAGAACAAATCTAACAATTCTGGTCTTTGTTATCTTGACAAAGACCAGTAATTATTTTAGGATAAATAAGTGCTCTTAAAATGCAGATGTGTTGGAATTGGCAGACAAGCATGATTGAGGGTCATGTGGACAGATGTCCGTGTGGGTTCGAGTCCCATCATCTGCATCAACTAGTATAACAAGAGGTCGGGACAGAAGTGTTTAACTCCGAGAAATAAGAAGAAGTTGCTTCTGTTCCCGCCGTTTATCAGTTTTTGAGCGTGGAGCAAAAATCCAAAGTGATTTTTGTCCCACGCTCTTGTTTATGACTTTAGTCAGTTGAAATCTCTAAAGAGATTTCGACAAAAAAACCACGCGTACTGCGCGTGGAGGCCAGAGCTTTAGCGATAAAAACTCCTTTCGATATAATAGATAAAGGCTACCAACCGTTATCAAATCGAAAGGAGTTTTTGAATGTCGAACGACGATAAAAGTTTAGCACATACTCGTTGGAATTGTAAGTATCATCTTGTGTTTACACCAAAATATAGAAGAAAAGTAATCTATGGTCAATTAAGGCGAGATATAGGGAAAATACTAAGGAAATTGTGTGAGGTGAAAGAAGTCGAAATCATTGAAGCGCATGCAATGCCCAACCATATCCATATGTTGGTAAGAATTCCACCGAAGTTGAGTGTATCAGGTTTTATGGGTTTCTTAAAAGGAAGAAGTGCAGTAATCATTCATGAACGTCATGCGAATTTAAAATACAATTATGGAAATCGATCCTTTTGGTCAAAAGGCTATTATGTGAGCACTGTAGGACTGAACCAAAAATATATACGAGAACAAGAAGCAGAAGATCGAGTAAGGGATAGTATAAACAAAAGAGAGTATAAAGATCCATTTAGGAAGTAACAGCTAGATAAGAATAGAAAGGTAGCGGTTGGCGGTCTCTAAAAAGCTCCCTTAAAGGGAGCAGCAGGTAGCGAGCCCTTCTAGGGCTATTAAAAAGCCACCCGCTATGCGGGTGGATATTTACTTATTACGGAAAAACCATCAATTTTTTATTAAATTCTGATATTTATTATTGCTTTTTCATTATAGTTGGCGTAACTTTAGAGTATAAATTTGTGAAGCGAGGGAGTCCGTGTGAGAAATTTTAAAAAATCCGATAAATTAAATAACGTAAGTTACGATGTCCGTGGTCCTGTTTTAGAAGAAGCAGAACGCATGCAAGAAGAGGGCATACGTATTTTGAAATTAAATACAGGGAATCCAGCGCCATTTGGTTTTGATGCCCCAAATGAAATTGTGCGCGACATGATTGTGAATGTTCGCGATTCAGAAGGTTATTCCGATTCAAAAGGTATTTTTTCTGCAAGAAAAGCGATTGAACAATATTGCCAATTAAAAAAATTTCCTAATGTAACGATTAATGATATTTACACTGGTAATGGCGTGAGTGAACTAATTACCATGTGTATGCAAGGCTTGTTAAATAACGGCGATGAAGTACTTGTGCCAATGCCAGACTATCCTTTATGGACTGCTTCTGTTTCTTTGGCGGGCGGTACACCCGTTCATTATATTTGTGATGAGCAAGCAGAATGGTATCCAGACATTGATGATATAAAATCAAAAATAACTTCGAATACAAAAGCAATCGTTATTATAAATCCAAATAATCCGACTGGTGCTTTATATCCGAAAGAGTTATTACTAGAAATTGTCGAAGTGGCACGTCAAAATGATTTAATTATTTACTCTGATGAAATTTATGATCGCTTGGTCATGGACGGTTTGGTTCATGTACCGATTGCTACATTAGCACCTGATTTATTTGTCGTAACATTGAATGGTTTGTCAAAATCACATCGAGTGGCAGGCTTTCGATGCGGTTGGATGGTGTTAAGTGGAGATAAATCACGAGTAAAAGGGTATATCGAAGGGCTAAATATGCTTGCTTCCATGCGGTTATGTTCGAATGTGTTGTCACAACAAATCATTCAAACCGCATTAGGCGGCTATCAAAGTGTCGATGATTTACTTTTACCAGGTGGCAGAATTTACGAACAACGAGAATTTATTTACAATGCGATAAATGATATTCCTGGTTTATCAGCCGTGAAGCCTAAAGCAGCTTTCTATATTTTCCCGAAAATTGATACGGCCAAATTTGACATTTATGATGATGAAAAATTTGTTTTAGATTTCTTACACAAACATCATATTTTATTAGTCCATGGTGGTGGGTTCAACTGGCAACAACCCGATCACTTCCGTATTGTTTATTTACCGAAGATGGAAGACTTAAAAACTACAGCAGATAAAATGCGTGAATTTTTAAGTACCTACAAACAAAAATAAAAGAACTACCAAAAAATAGCCTCTAACGAAGCTATTTTTTGGTAGTTCTTGTTTTATCAACAATACTATTCTGCGGTTTCACATGCTTTTTTACTAATAATCATTCGGTTGGTATATTTTTCTTCCATATCAGGACTAGGATTTGCTACTACGATGAGATAAGAATTTTCATACTCCTTCTCCACAAAGCCTGAATAATTTGTTTTTTCCCAAATGAAGTGAACCTTTTTCTCTTCGGCCATACAATAACACTCCTTTTTAATAAAAATGAACCTATTTATTTTCTAAGAAAACCTTAGATAATGTTCTTGCAGTATATTATGCAATAAAGTACAATAAAAGCATAATGCGAATTCGCATATTTTGACAAAATCCCCATTTTGCAAGGAAAATGGCCGATATAAATAGGAGCTATTGTGATGAATTCTTTAGGTGCAGTTATTAAAGAAATTAGAAAAAATAGAAAATTGACACAGAAAATGTTATCAGAAGACATCTGTTCGCAAAGTGTTTTAAGTCGCATTGAAAACAATGAAGAGTTGCCAAACGTTCTCGTAATGCAACAACTTTGTGATCGTTTAGGTGTGACTGTTGACCAGATTATGCGTTATAAATCTGGTGATGTGCACGTTGTTACGTATTCATTTGAAAAAATGGCTGAATATTTTCGCCATAAAAAATATCAATTATTATTAAATTATTTAAAGGAAAATCGTATTGAAGAACAATTGTATTTAGATACGGACTGGCAAAAATATTATTATTATTTAGGTAGTTGTGAATTGTTTGTTCTAAATGATTATGAAAAAGCTATTGCTAGCTTGCGTAAAGGGTTATCTTTCACCTATAAAGCTGATAAGTTAAATGTTTCTGATTTAGAGATTCAATTAATTAGTTGTCTAGGTGCCACTTATGGTTACATGGGCAATCGAGTAGAAGCAGAACGATTTTTAAGTTTGAGTATTCATTATTTTAATCAATTGCCAAATGAACGCAGTAATGCAGAATTAACGAAAATATTTTTTAATTATGCTGATTTCTTATTCAAAAATTATACAGAAAAAGATGCCGAAATTTATGTGGATCAAGGAATTACTTGGGCCCGCAAAAAAAATAGTTATTATTATTTAAGTGAATTATTAAATCTAAAATATTTAGTTTTAATGAGAAAGAATAAACACGAAGAAGCAGAACGTTATCTGAACTTAGCGCAACAAATGAAAAATGTGGAAAGTGGCAATCTTTAAAAAATCCTCAGAATTGCTTAAAAGGTCTACACCATTTCTTGACTTTTGTACTGATTAAGAGTACTTTTGAAGTAAGTAAAATAAAGAAAGAAGGATGAAGATGAAAACATTTATCTTTGCAGACAAGTTCTTTTTAAAAAGCGATGTTAAAGGACCTGGTTATTTAGAAATCACGGATGGTATCTTTGGTAATTATACAAAAGATGAACCGCAAGGGGACGTAAAAATTATTCGTGAGGAAGGCAAATGGATTGCCCCAGGTTTAGTGGATACTCATATTCATGGTTACATGAATCATGACGTAATGGATAACGATGCAGAAGGCATTAAAGTGATGTCTGAAGGCTTATTATCTTGTGGTGTAACTTCATTTTTACCAACGACGTTAACTTCAAGTAAAGAACGTTTAACAGACGTTGCACGTACGATTGGTCAAGTCTACCAAGAAGTACCTGGTGCAAAAATTCAAGGGATTTACTTTGAAGGACCTTTCTTTACTGAAGAACATAAAGGCGCACAAAATCCAAGTTATTTTGGAGATCCAGACCTTGATACATTCCACGAATGGCAAGAAGCTTCAGGCGGAATTATTAA
The DNA here is from genome assembly GCF_051712685.1 of Enterococcus sp. DIV0682. NCBI lineage: Bacteria > Bacillati > Bacillota > Bacilli > Lactobacillales > Enterococcaceae > Enterococcus > Enterococcus sp. DIV0682. The sequence continues at coordinate 1,655,381 of NZ_JBIOPK010000001.1, read as the reverse complement.
GAAAATTGCGTTGGCACCAGAACGTAATGGTGTGAAAGAATTTGTTGAAACCGTTACAGATGAAGGTGTCGTTGTTGCTTTAGGCCATAGTAATGCGACCTTAGAAGAAGCTGATGTGGCAGTTGAAGCAGGCGCTAGCGTTTTTGTTCATGCATATAATGGGATGCGTGGCTTAAATCACCGTGAACCAGGGATGGTTGGTGCATTGTTAACGTTACAACACGTTTTCTCTGAATTAATTTGTGATGGACACCATGTACATCCGCAAGCGGCTGAAGTATTGATGGAAAAAGCGGGCCATGATCACGTTGCGTTAATTACAGACTGCATGATGGCTGGCGGTATGCCAGATGGCAACTACAATTTAGGTGAATTTCCTGTTGTGGTAGCAGAAGGAACGGCTCGTTTGGATACTGGGAACTTAGCAGGTAGTATTTTAAAACTAAAAGAAGCAATTAAAAATGTAGTTGATTGGGGTATTGCAACACCAGCACAAGCAATTATGATGGCTTCATTAGTTCCTGCGATCAGCTGTAAAATTGATGATCAATGCGGCATGATTGCAAATGGTCGCGATGCTGACTTTATCGTATTAGAACCAACCATGGAATTAGCAGCCACTTATTTAGATGGCGTTGAACGTTATCGAGCATAAGACACAAAAAAAAGCTTGCGGAAATTTTGAACTGACCCAATAAACTGAGACAAAATAAAAAAGCACCTCTTGTTGAATTCACGTTAAAATGAATTTAACTAGGAGGTGCTTTTTCAATGGGAAATCGAGTTTCTTATCCGATTCACATCAAAGAAATGGCTATACAGATGAAAAAAGAGAATATTCCTGTAAAAATAATTATGGCAGAATTAGGAATTAAAAACAAAACACAAATTGAAACATGGTGGCGTTGGTACCGTAATGGCGAGAATCATCGTCTGGTTCAACCCGTTGGAAAACAATATGCTTATGGAAAAGGTCCAGAAATTCTATCAAATGAACAACAGCTTAGAAATGAAAATAACTATTTAAAAATGCATATTGAGGTGCTAAAAAAGTACAAAGAATTGGAAAGGACGTGGAGCCAGAAATATTTGTAGAATTAGTTAAAAGAATGAAAGGAAAAATAACCATTACTGCATTGTGTCAACTTTTCGGCGTTTCGCGAGCTACTTATTATCGTTGGACTCATCGAAAAGACTTGGGAAAGTTAACACCTCTTGAAGAAGCTGTTCGTCGACTTTGCTTCCAACATAAGTTTCGATATGGCTATCGAAAGATTACTGCGTTGATTAATCAGGAATACAAAGTAAACAAAAACACCGTACAAAAGATTATGCAGAAATATCATTGGAATTGTCGCGTGAAAATGAAGAAACGCAGTAAAGTGGGACAACCTTACACGGTTGTCGAGAACAAGCTAAATAGACAATTTTCTTCAGACGCTCCTTTAAAGAAATTGGTAACAGATATTACTTATCTGCCTTTTGGTCAAAAGCAATTGTATTTGTCTTCAATTATGGATTTATACAATGGTGAAATTATTGCCTATACCATCGGTGATAAGCAAGATACGGCTTTTGTTCTGGATACACTTGATCAATTGCCCCAAACAACGGATTGTCTATTGCATAGTGATCAGGGCTCTGTTTATACTTCTTTTGACTACCAGAATCAAATAAAAACAAAAGGCATTACCATGAGTATGTCCCGCAAAGGGACACCTTCAGATAATGCCTGCATCGAATCGTTTCATGCCTCACTAAAGTCTGAAACGTTCTACTTAGATGGGCTCACAAATGAACCTACATCTATTGTAATAGAAATTGTAAAAAAATACATTACTTATTATAATGAAAGTCGAATTCAACAAAAACTAGACTACCAATCGCCGATAGATTATCGGAAATCAGCAGTCTAGGAAAATGCTTTTTTATTCCTGTCTCACAATCTTAGGTCAGTTCCATTTATCCGCAAGCTTTTTTTATAATTCTTTTGGTAAAATCGCAGAAGTGATTTCTTTGTTCTCGTAGGCAATAAAAAAATCGATTAATTGCTTGTCAAATTGCTCAATATCCTCTTTGTAAAGGGAGCTAGGAATCACAAAGGTTTGCTCTAGAGTGCCTGCTAGATAATCGCCATCTAAACTTTGGGCGACAACTAAAAATTCTTGTTCGCGCCAATGTTCCACATCTGTTTCAGAAATGGTTTCTGGAGAGGCTAAAAATTTACAATTTTCGACAAACTGTTCATCAATTTCTTCACTGAAGGTTAATTCAGCATCCTCTTCTTGAGGTTGAGAGAGGATTGCTTGCAAAAATGTTTGTGGTTTTGCATCGGGTAATGTTTCTTTTAGCTGTTCAAAATCCAATGAAAGTTCCTCCTTATTGTTTGTTTAAAATAGTTACTGAAAAATCAATGGGTGAATTTGTTTTAAGGCTTTTGGCTTCTAAGATGATTTTTTCAGCCAACAAATCGTTTCCGTTATATACAGGTGTCACGCGATAGCGAACGGTTTCGCCGCGATCAAGAGCTGCCCGAATCTGATTTTCATATTTCGTCATATAAGGAGTGTTGACAGGATTCTGATACAAGGTGGTTAAGTTACGTGGATCATCACCACTGCCTCCCATTTGACGGCCGATTAGGTGGCCACGCGAATGATTAGCTTTTCCTGAAATGAAACCAGCTGGTCGAATATCTTTATTAGCGGAAGTTCCTGTATTGACCATGGCGGGTTTTAATAGCGCATCAGCGCCTGTCGCTCGTTTTAGACGATCTAGAGAATGATAAGTAATCCAGCCGTTTGAGCTATCCTTTAATTCCTCTGCTGAAAATGTGGCTTTACCATTTTCGATGGGTCCGGGATTATCTCCTTTTGGTGCTGGTGTGCTTGAGGGGGTGGTTGTTTGTGGTTGAACATTAAATAAATCTTGTAAAGCATCAGGAACTTTAACGCCAACCGCGCCTAAAATTAAAATGATTAATGCGCCAATCAGCATGATGGTTGAATTAAATGGTGGTTTCTTCTTTCTGTTTGCCATAACGTGCTCCTCTAATTTTATACTTGCAATAGTCCAAATTTAAGTGGACCATCTTTTCTATTATACGTAAATTTGCTAAAAAATCAAAAAAGGCTTTTCTTTGAAAGACTTGTATTCTCAGATATGTTACTATTTTAATGTAGAAGGGAAGGGATAGTGGATGGCCTATATTGAAGTCAAAAATGAATACAAGCGTTACCAAATGGGAGAGACAACTATTACTGCGAATGACGGCATTTCTTTTGAAGTGGAAAAAGGAGAAGTAGCGGTTATTTTAGGCCCCAGCGGTGCTGGAAAATCAACTGTTTTAAATATTCTTGGTGGAATGGACAGCTGTGATGAAGGGGAAATTATTATTGATGGCACAGATATCGCTCAGTTTTCAGAGAAACAATTAACCACTTATCGACGCAATGATGTCGGGTTTGTTTTCCAATTTTACAATTTAGTCCCAAATTTAACGGCAAAAGAAAATGTCGAATTGGCTTCGCAAATCGTTGCGGATGCGTTGGATTCGACCAATGTTTTACAATCGGTGGGTTTAGGGGAACGTTTAGATAATTTTCCAGCGCAACTTTCTGGTGGTGAACAACAACGAGTAACCATCGCCCGTGCGATTGCTAAAAAGCCCAAGTTACTTTTATGTGATGAACCGACAGGAGCACTGGATTATGAAACAGGGAAACAAATTTTAACCATTTTGCAAAACACTGCTCGTGAAACTGGAACGACCGTCTTAATTATTACCCACAATTCAGCCATTGCAGAAATGGCCGATCGGGTAATTCGAATTAATGATGCAAAAGTTCGCGAAATGACTGTGAATGATCAGCCTAAATTGGTTGCTGAAATTGAATGGTAGGTGCCTAAAATGAAGAAAACAGCGCTAATTAAAACAAGCTTACGTGAAATTAGACAATCTACTACACGATTTTTATCGATTATGGGGATTATTTTCCTTGGTGTAATGGTCTTTGTTGGTTTGAAAGCTACTGGACCAGATATGATTAAAACCGCGAATAATTATTACCAGAAAGAGCAGCTTCCAGATGCGCGAATAATTTCTACAATGGGACTGGAAAAGAAAGATTTAACAACACTACAGTCTTTAAAAGATGTCGAAACAGTTGTGCCGCGGTATACAATAGATGCCACGATTGGGCCGCAAAATAATGCAGTAAAATTGTTTGGCTATCGAAAAAATCAAGCAGGATCGGTTAACTATCAAGTAGTTGACGGTCGGTTACCTAAACAAACAAATGAAATTGCATTAGATACATTAGCGAAAACTAGATATGACTATAAAATGGGTGATAAAATCACTTTAAACGATGCAGCGATTAAAGAAAAAGGACTGACGCAAACTCATTTTACTGTTGTTGGATTTATCAATTCAGCAGAATATATTGATAATACATCCAGGGGAACCACAACGGTCGGGTCTGGAACGTTAAACTTTTTTGGCGTGGTTTCGGAAAAAGCTTTTGACAGTCAACGGTATCCAGAATTGCTAATCTCATTTCGTTCATTAAAACATCAAAATACGTATTCCTCTGATTATGAAAAGAAAAGAGAGCAGGCCTTAAATCAAGTAAAAGAGGCACTGAAAAATCGGCCAGAAGAACAGGTTGCGGCTCTGCGTGATTCGGCTCAGCCGGACATTAACCAAGGTCGGCAAGCGCTGGAAACGGGAAAACAAGCGCTTGCGCAGTTGGAGCAACAACCAGGAATTCCAGCTGAGATGCTTGAAAAGCAAAAAGACGAATTGGCTAAACAGGAACAACTGTTGGCTGAAAAAGAAACAGAGCTAGCCAATTTGAAAGCCCCAACGTATTATTATTTTACCAGGGAAGACAATCCAGGATTTTCTGAATATCAAGATAACGCTGATCGGATTTCTTCTTTAGCCACGCTATTCCCGTTGTTCTTTTTCCTAATTGCGGCATTAGTCAGCTTAACTACCATGACACGTATGGTGGAAGAAAAAAGAATGGAAATTGGTAGTTTGAAAGCTTTAGGTTATCGTAATCGTGAAATTGCTTCGATTTTTATTACCTATGCAACGGTTGCTAGCCTAACAGGTGCATTATTAGGATTGGCAGTTGGCTATTATCTATTCCCTAAAATAATTTTTGATGCCTACGGTCAAATGTACAATATTCCTGATTTAGTTACACCGTGGTACTTAAATTACAGTTTATGGGGCATCATTGTAGCCTTAGCTTGTACTGTGGGAGCGGCCTTAGTGACATTAAGAATCGATTTATTAAGTACCCCAGCTACCTTGCTAAGACCCAAAGCGCCGAAAGCAGGCCAACGGATTTTACTAGAACGAATCCGCCCTTTATGGCAACGCATGAGCTTTATTCAAAAAGTGACCGCTAGAAATCTGTTCCGCTATAAACGACGGATGCTGATGACCGTTATCGGAATAGCTGGTTGTATGGGGCTGTTAATTGTTGGTTTTGGTTTACGCGATTCAATTGTGGATGTCGCTGCAATTCAATTTAATAAAATCTGGCATTACCAAGCAGTCGTGACTTTTAAAGAGCAAACAACAGCTGAAGAGACAAAAGAGTATCAAGAAACGTTGCACAAACTGGATGGTTTGAATAAAACAATTCCGTTATATTCAGAAATCTTTAAAACGAAGGGCAAAGGCGCACCAACTCAAAATATTACTCTTTATGTGCCACAAGATCCTTCGAAAATGGCTGAGTTTCAATTATTTAATGATCGAGTCACTGGAGAAAAATATTCCCTCAACGATGACGGTGTAATGATTAATGAAAAATTAGCTAAATTATTTGGCTATAAAGTCGGAGATCAATTAAATTTAGAAAATAGTGATAATCAAACCTATCACGTGAAAATTGCCGCGATTGCAGAAAACTACACGGGTCATTTTGTCTATATGACGCCGAAACTCTACCAGACGATGACGAAACAGAAGCCGGAGTATAATACAGAATTCCTACTTTTTGACAAAAAGTTATCCTCAAAACAAGAAACCTCAATCGGAGAGGCGTTGACAAAACAGCCGAAAGTGTTGAACATTACGTTTTTAACTGCGATGAAAGGTTCGTTTGATGATATGCTAAAAAGCCTTGATATTGTCATTTGGGTACTAATTGCTGTTTCTGGTTCTTTAGCGTTAATTGTGTTATATAATTTAACCAACATTAATGTTTCTGAACGGATTCGAGAACTTTCCACGATTAAGGTTTTAGGGTTTTACGATCGTGAAGTCACCACCTATGTTTACCGTGAAAACATTATTTTAACGTTCATTGGTATTATTGTTGGCTGCTTCTTTGGGAAAATTTTGCATCAGTATATTTTAGCAACCGTTGAAGTTGATTTAATTATGTTTTCGCCAATTATTCATTGGCCAAGTTATCTGTATTCCGCAGTCATCACCATGTGTTTCACGTTGTTTGTGATGGTCATTATGCATCGGAAATTGAAGAAAATCAATATGATTGAAGCGTTAAAATCAAATGAATAGCACATTTTAAAAAACGAGGAGTCCGTAGAAGTTCGATAATTCTAGGGCTGCTCGTTTATTGTTGCTTCTTTTATTAAGAAAAAATAGGTCTTAAGATGTATCTTTTGAGATTTATTTGGAAATTACTACTCTTTTTATTTAAAAATTGGTACACTATTACTAGGTTATAGCACAGAAAGGAGTGTGGGAAAAGTGTTAGAAGGTCTACCATTGGAAACGGTTTATTTTTATGCATTAGTGGGGAGCGCGGTCCTCGCTTTTTTACTAATTATTTTTGGGGATGTTTTTAATTTTGATGGACCGGTTGACCCAATGCTGATTATTCCATGGATTGCTTTTACCTCGCTGTTTGGGTACCTTGGGGAAGAATTAACAGCGGTGAATAGTTGGCTTATTTTAATTGTCAGTGGTATTCTTTCAACCATTATTGTTTTCTTCCTAAATTTTTATGTGTTGGTCCCTTTGAAAAATTCGGAGGCCACAATTTCTATTTCGGAAAAAGACATGGAGGGTCGTGTTGCTACTGTGATTACCCCAATTCCTGTCCAGGGAATGGGCGAGATTCAATTGAAGAGTGTCACAGGTTCGTTAAGTCGACCAGCAGCATTTTATGTGCCACAAGAAGTGGCTGCGCCAAGAGGTAGTGAGGTATTGATTATTGAATTGAAAGAACGGGTTTGTTATGTCATTCCTTACGAAGGCAGTCTAAAAATATAGAGTAGGAGAGAAGAAAATGGGGATTTTGTTACCGATTATTATTGCAGTTTTAGTATTATTAATGTTATTAATTGTGTTTGTTTCTAAATATCAGACAGCCAAACCTGATGAAGCGTTAATTATCAGCGGGAGCTATCTAGGGTCTAAAAATGTTCATGTAGACGAAGGTGGCAACAAAATTAAAATCGTTCGTGGCGGTGGTGCGTTTGTCTTACCAGTGTTCCAACGTTCAAATCGAATTAGTTTGCTTTCAAGTAAATTAGATGTTTCCACACCGGAAGTGTACACAGAACAAGGGGTTCCTGTGATGTGTGATGGGACATCAATCATTAAAATTGGTTCGTCAGTTGAAGAAATTGCGACAGCAGCGGAACAATTTTTAGGAAAAACAACGGAAGAATTAGAAAATGAAGCACGTGAAGTATTAGAAGGACATTTACGTTCGATTTTAGGTTCAATGACAGTGGAAGAAATTTACCAAAACCGTGATAAATTTAGCCAAAGTGTACAAGAAGTTGCCAGTGTTGACTTAGCTAAAATGGGCTTAGTTATTGTGTCGTTCACAATTAAAGAAGTTCGTGATAAAAATGGATACTTGGATTCATTAGGGAAACCAAGAATCGCTCAAGTTAAACGTGATGCAGATATTGCTGAAGCAGAAGCCTTGAAAGAAACCCGCATCAAAAAAGCAGAAGCAGAAAAAGAATCACAACAAGCGGAATTGCAACGTCAAACAGAAATTGCAGAAGCTTCAAAAGAAAAAGAATTGAAATTAGCGTTATACAAACAAGAACAAGATATTGCCAAAGCCAAAGCAGACCAAGCCTATAACTTGGAAAGCGCGCGTGCACAACAACACGTGGTGGAACAAGAAATGGAAGTCAAAGTCGTTGAACGTCAAAAACAAATTGAGTTAGAAGAAAAAGAAATTACGCGTCGTGAAAAACAATACGACTCAGAAGTGAAGAAAAAAGCCGATGCAGATCGTTACGCACGCGAACAAGAAGCTCTTGCTCAAAAAGCACGCGAAGTGGCAGAAGCCGAAGCAGAACGCTTCAAAGTTGAAGCATTAGCCGAAGCGGAAGCCAACAAAACGCGTTTAACAGGTCAAGCGCAAGCCGAAGCTATTTTAGCTCGTGGTGCAGCGGAAGCCGAAGCCAAACAAAAGATTGCTGATGCCTTCAAAGAATATGGTGAAGCAGCTGTGTTAAGTATGGTGATGGAAATGTTGCCACAATTAATGAAAGAAGCAGCACAACCACTGGGCAACATCGACAAGATTTCAGTGGTAGATACAGGCGCAGGTGGCGAAAATTCTGGCGCCAACCGTATTACCAATTATGCAACAAACTTGTTGGCTGGTACACAAGAAACACTAAAAGAAACAACCGGCCTCGACGTGAAAGAGCTAATTGAAAACTTTTCTAAAAAAGGTACCTCAAATAGCGTGAACTATCATGCAACAGAAGGTTCAGAAAAAGAATAGAAATCAGCCTTTAAGGAGTAGCGAATCGCATTTCGTTACTCCTTAATGCTGCATTGAAACGATAAACGAACAAGCTGACAGAGAAATAGCGGGTGCTTGTTTTGTTTTAAAGATTCTGATAACATAGAGTTCTTGGAGGGATAGAGATGTCAAAAAAGAATAAAGATATTGAAGTACGTGTTGAAGAAGAAAAAGCCCAATACAATGGAGCAAATGTTTTAATGAACAAATTATTTATTGGTAAAAAAGAAATCGGTCGTGTCATTCCGCAAAATGATAAAAAATTCATCATTGAAATTGATGGCAAGCAAGAAGGTACAGCAAAAAATCTGGACGAAGCCTTTGAAACAATTATTCGTCAATGGAATTTAAGTGAATAAAAAATAAATAACAATTTTTTTAAAAAAAGGGTTGCTTTTTTCTGGAAAAGATTGTATTATAACTAAGTCAGGTCGTTACAGCGACAATGACTTTTTGGAGGAATAGCGAAGTGGCTAAACGCGACGGACTGTAAATCCGTTCCTTAGGGTTCAGTGGTTCGAATCCACTTTCCTCCATTTTCTTTTTGGGGTATAGCCAAGCGGTAAGGCAACGGACTTTGACTCCGTCATGCGTTGGTTCGAATCCAGCTACCCCAGTTTTCAGAACATTTCTGGTAGAGAGATGTTCTTTTTTTGTATAATTATATAACAAAAATGAGGTAAGATTTTCCTCATGTACAGGCTAGAAAAGTTTTCATTTATATAAGAATATGCTAAAGTATTAAGAAAGAATAGTCTGGAGTTGATAAGAATGAACTTTAAAGAAAAAATTACAGAAATGGTTGAAAATGTTTACGATTTAGCACGCGATGGTAAGTATGATGTCAAAGTTGACTTAATTCCTCGTAAAAAAGGCAACATCAAAAGTGGTGTTAAAGTCACTTCTTCAAGAAATACAGCCCACAATATCAAATGGCGTTCAAAAAACTAACTCGTCTTTAACAGAAACACCGGAGCAGACAACATTATTGTCTACTCCGGTGTTTTTATTTTTCTAATTCGATGCCTAAGACAGTTAAATGCCCATTACCAACTAATTTGATAACTAATTGGGCTAAGTGGTTGGGTGTCATATCCGTCTCGCTAGTAATCCACCAATGAAGGGTACCGATGAAGATAGAGGTCATGTATTCAATAACAAAATCTATCGGTACATCAATATCATTTTCGGTGATACGCAACTGCGAAAAAATCGTCGCATATTTTTCTTCGATAATTTCAGCTAAGCGTTTTCGAAAGTGTTCGTTGAAATTATTGTCCATGATAGTTAAGAAGAAAGATTTGTTCTCTTGAATATTAATATAGAGTTGCGTCAGAAGTTCTTCAATGTGCTTCACGCGGACACGGTTGCCATTAACCAGTTGTTGCGAATCAAGAATAGCGGTAAAAGCACTAAGCGTAAAGGTAAAGATTGCATCATATAAATGCTGTTTGTCTTTAAAATGAGCATAAAAAGTCGCACGATTAATCATAGCTTCATCAGCAATATCCTGAATCGTCACCGCTTCGTAGCCTTTCGTTTCTACAAGTTTAAAAAAAGCTTCAATAATCATTTTTCTGGTTCGTTGTACTCTAAGGTCTGTTTTCTTTGCCATCATAAATTCCTTTCGAGATAGTCAACATTCGCGGAAACTTTGTTGTTTATCTCACAAAATAGGGTAAATTGCTTGTTGCAAATCATTTAGAACCTTTCTAAAATAGGTATATCTATTATAACAAACAGTTTGTATAATAATCAACAAACTGTTGGGAAATGAAGGGGTATTTTAATTGATGGTTATGAGAGCAGGGATTGATGTTGGGTCAACGACAGTAAAATTAGTATTTTTAAATAAACAAAATCAGCCTATTTTTACAAAATATGAACGCCATTTTTCAGATGTCAAAGCAGCAACGGAACGCATTTTAAAAGAAGGGCTAGCAAGGATTGGTGCAGACCAACCTGTGACAATGACCATAACTGGCTCTGGTGGTATGGGGCTGGCTGAGGTATTAGGGATTCCCTTTGTTCAAGAAGTTATCGCGTGTACACGAACTGTTGAAACAATAATCCCAGAAACGGATGTTGCTATTGAACTTGGCGGAGAAGATGCAAAAATCACTTTTTTTGATGGTGCTTTAGAGCAACGAATGAATGGTAGTTGTGCAGGTGGGACAGGCGCCTTCATCGATCAAATGGCTGTTTTACTTAAAACGGATGCCAATGGAGTAAATGAATTGGCGAAGAATTATCAAACTATTTATCCGATTGCTTCCCGCTGTGGGGTTTTTGCCAAAACGGATGTTCAACCTTTAATCAATGAAGGAGCAGCGAAAGAAGATATCGCGGCGAGTATTTTTCAAGCGGTAGTTAATCAAACAATCGCCGGGTTAGCTGCTGGTCGCAAAATTAAAGGTAAAGTAGCATTTTTAGGGGGACCTTTATTTTTCATGTCAGAATTGAGAAAACGGTTTGTTGAAACCTTAGCAATTCAGCCAGAAGATGTTATTTTTCCAGAACAACCGCAACTGTTTGTAGCAATGGGAGCAGCACTTTATTCAGAAGATTCAGCCGAATGTACATTGGAAGAATTAATTCAGCGCTTAGTGAACAGCCAGGCTACTGATTTACAGCCGAGCGACACGTTACCACCGTTATTTAACAGCGCAGAAGATTTAGCAGATTTTCGAGAAAGACACGCGCAAGCCCAAGCAACGGAGAAACCTTTATCTCAACATACTGGCGTGGCCTTTTTAGGGATTGATGCAGGCTCAACAACGACAAAAGTCACATTGATTGATGAAGATGGTCATTTGTTGTTTTCTTTTTATGGTAATAACCAAGGGCAACCTTTAGAAACCACCATGACAGTACTGAAATCACTTTATCAACAACTGCCTGAAGAAGTTTTTATCGGAAAAGCGGCTGTTACAGGATATGGAGAACAGCTAATAAAAAATGCGTTAAAAGTCGATATTGGTGAAGTTGAAACGATGGCCCATTACAAAGCAGCCAACCATTTTCAGCCAGGTGTGGATTTTATTTTGGATATCGGAGGACAAGATATGAAAGCGATGACCATTAAAAATGGCGTGCTTTCCTCCATTCAATTAAATGAGGCTTGTTCTTCTGGGTGCGGTTCTTTTATTGAAACCTTTGCGCAATCCTTAAACTATAACGTGAAGGATTTTGCTTTGGCGGCTTTAGAATCGCAAGCGCCGGTTGATTTAGGTTCTCGGTGTACTGTTTTTATGAACTCAAAAGTGAAACAGGTTCAAAAAGAAGGGGCCTCTGTCGGCGATATTTCTGCTGGACTATCTTATTCAGTCATCAAAAATGCCATTTATAAAGTTATTAAGGTTCGCCGACCTGAAGAGTTGGGAGAAAAGATTGTCTGCCAGGGAGGAACATTTTACAATGAAGCGGTCTTGAGAGCTTTTGAAAAAATTAGCGGTCGTGAAGTGGTTCGTCCTTCTATTGCTGGTTTGATGGGGGCCTATGGGGCAGCGCTGATTGCTTTGGACGCTTATGAAATTGGGGAAGAAACCACGCTTCTTTCTTTAGAAGAGTTAGCGGCATTTACCTCTGAAAAGGAATTTACTCATTGCGGCTTGTGTGAAAACAATTGTCAATTAACGGTCACAGTGTTTTCAGATGGGCGCCAATTTATTACGGGAAATCGCTGTGAACGTGGTGCACGAATTAAAATTAAACGAGAAGAACGCAAAGTGAATTTGGTTGATTATAAGTACCGTAAGTTATTTAAGTACCGACCTTTGCGGGAAAATAAAGCGTTTCGTGGGCGCGTGGGTATCCCTAGAGTCCTAAACATGTATGAAAATTATCCTTTGTGGCATACATTTTTTACTGACTTAGGCTTTCGGGTCGAATTATCGCCACGTTCTAATAAACAAATCTATGAACAAGGCCTTGAAACGATTCCCAGTGATACGGTTTGTTACCCAGCGAAAATGGCGCATGGACATATTCAAGCATTAATTGATGCGCAAGTGCCAATTATCTTTTATCCTGGTGTCGTTTTTGAACAGCAAGAAACAGTGGAAGCAGATAATCATTTTAATTGTCCAATTGTGCAAAGCTACCCAGATGTTATTCGAAATAATGTGGATGCCATCAGAGAGGGCCAAGTGGATTATCGAAATCCCTATCTTAATTTAGCGAATGAAACTGCAGTTGCCAAAGTTTTAGCTGAAAATTTTGCTGATTTAGGGATTTCCTTAGAAGAAATTCAAACAGCGCTGCATCATGGTTATCAAGAATTAGCAGCTTTTAAAAAAGAAATTCAAGAAAAAGGCGAAGAAACGTTAGCCATGTTAACTGAAAAAGGCCAGAGAGGGATTGTCTTATCGGGGCGACCGTATCACTTGGATCCAGAGATTAATCACGGCATTGCCGAAGTCATTACACAGGAAGGATTCCATGTCTTGACAGAAGACAGTATCTCGCATCTTGGAGACGTGCAGAATTTACGTGTGGTGAATCAATGGGTCTATCATTCTCGCTTATATGCGGCGGCTAAAGTAGTGGCTAAGACGAAAAATTTAGAACTTGTCCAACTGAATTCCTTTGGTTGCGGCTTAGATGCTGTGACAACCGATCAAGTAGAAGAAATCATGGATCGGTCTGGCAAAATTTATACAGTCCTCAAAATCGATGAAGGTGCGAATTTGGGCGCAATTCGTATTCGGTTGCGCTCCTTGAAAGCGGCTGTCAATGAGCGGGAAAAGCAACAGTTTGTTCCGCATATGCAAATGGAAGAGCCGGAGAAAATTGTGTTTACAAAACAAATGAAAAAAACACATACCTTACTGTTACCAATGCTTAGCCCGATTCATCAATCTGGATTAGTCGATGTAGCATTACAAGCTTCTGGCTATCATGTCGTCTGTTTGCCTGCGCAAGACAAAGAAGCTGTGAATGTCGGGTTAAAATATGTCAATAATGATGCGTGTTACCCAGCAATTATTTCTATCGGACAACTAGTTGAAGCTTTGGAAAGTGGTCAATATGATTTGGATAATGTCAGTGTCTTAATGACGCAAACAGGGGGCGGTTGTCGCGCAACGAATTACATTCCCTTATTACGAAAAGCCTTAAATGATGCCGGTTTTTCTCAAGTTCCTGTAGTTTCAGTTTCGATGGGCAATAAAGGAGTCGAATCCAATCCAGGATTTAAATTTACGTTGCCAATGATCAAACGCTTAGTAGTTGCCTTTTTATATGGTGACTTATTCGAACGAGTAGTTTATCGAACAAGACCTTATGAAACAGAAAAAGGAATGGTGGATCAACTACACCAAGATTGGCTAAAAAGAGTGGAAGCCAATGTCCGGAATGGTTCGCTGACACAATTTAATCACTTCATGAAAAAAATTATTCGGACGTTTGATGAAATTCCTTTACAGGAGATAAAAAAACCAAAAGTCGGTGTGGTCGGGGAAATTTTAGTGAAATATTCGCCGACAGCGAATAATGATATTGTGCGTTTGCTAGAAGAAGAAGGTGCTGAAGCAGTTGTGCCAGATATTGTTGGCTTTATGAACTATTCTTTGTACAATCAAATTTGGAAATACGAAAATATGGGCATGTCAAAACAAAGCAAACGTTTAGCAGAATTTGCGATAAAAATCATTGAATTGGTAGAAAAACCAATGGATAAGGCATTGAGAAAGTCGGTCCGTTTTGATGGCATTCATTCCATTTATGATATGGCAGCAGATGCAAGTAAAATTTTATCAATTGGCAATCATACGGGTGAAGGTTGGTTTTTAACAGCTGAAATGATTGAGCTCTTAAAACACGAGGTGAATAACATCGTTTGTATGCAGCCGTTTGGGTGTTTACCAAACCATATTGTTGGAAAAGGGGTCGTGAAAGAGCTACGACGTCAATATCCGCAAGCAAACATTGCGGCGGTGGATTATGATCCAGGGGTATCTTTGGTTAATCAGTTGAACCGAATCCGTTTGATGATGGCCACAGCGAACAAGTTGTTGAAAGAAGAAAATGTAAAAAGATAATAACTAATAGAAATTCGTTTAAAAACATTTGACTTGGTCACTTTTTACTGACTAAGCCAAATGTTTTTGTTATAAAAAGAAAGCATGCAACTAGATCAACTTTGATAAAAATTCTAATTCCTCTTTTATTTATCATTTTTTGGTTGTTTACACGGTCTATACCAGTTATAATAGAAGAGGAGATGAACGAAGAGGAGGAAGCGTAAATGGTTCAAAATATACCAATTTATATTCAAATTCACGATAAAATCAAAGAAGATATTGAAAAAGGTGTCTGGAGTATCGGGGATCGTTTGCCCTCTGAGCGAGAATTAGCCTTGAAATTTGATGTTAGTCGAATGACCTTACGCCAAGCCATTCAGACTTTAGCAGACGAAGGGATTTTAGAACGAAAAATTGGTTCAGGAACGTATGTAGCACGTAAGAAAGTTCAAGAAACAATGACAGGTACCACTAGTTTTACAGAAATTACCTTGTCTCAAAATCGCGTTCCTTCTAGTCGGACGGTGTCTTATTTTGTAGCGAAACCTAGTTCTAGTGAGATGGAAAAATTACAACTAGGTCCAGAAGATTCAATTTTACGAATGGAAAGAATTCGTTTTGCGGATGACATTCCGATTTGTTTTGAGGTGGCGAGCATTCCTTATTCATTGGTCTCGCAATATGGCAAATCTGAAATCACGAACTCTTTTTATAAAACACTTGAAGCCAAATCTGGCCACAAAATTGGCCATTCTAACCAAACAATCTCTGCTGTTCAAGCATCGGAGCAGATCGCAGAATATTTAGAGATTAAACGAGGCGATGCGATTCTGCGTGTGCGCCAAGTATCCTATTTTGAAAACGGACTACCTTTTGAATATGTTCGTACGCAGTATGCAGGAAGTCGATTTGAGTTTTATTTAGAGAAGTAGATAAAAAGAATGAATAAAAGATAGGAAAACTTATCAATGTGATAAGTTTTCCTATCTTTTAATTTTTTTTGCTAAAGAAATAAATTGTTTTTTTAATAAAATACATGTTTACTTGTTAATTTATCTGACGTTAAAAAATAACAATTTAACAGAATTTATTTATTTTTTAAATTTTATTTAAATATTTTTTGAATAATTTTTGTTTATCAGTTGTTTTTGTTTTTATTTTGATAAATATTGATTTGTATGGGTTTTTAATGTTGTTTTTAAGAGTTTTTATTTGTTTGTTTTATTGTTATATTTATTTTTATGCGAATACGTATATTTTAAAATAGTTGTTGACTATATTTTTTATATATAGTTATAATATTTGTACCGGGTAATAAAACTATAAAAAATGTGGAGGGATTACTTATGGCAGGATCAATTGCTGTAACACCAGAACAACTGAAATCACAAGCGAAAGTATATTCGCAAGCATCGTCTCAAATTCAAGATGCAATTCGTAAAGTGAATTCAATGAACCAACAAATTTCACAACAATGGAAAGGGCAAGCATTTCAAGCGTATCTGGAACAGTACAATCAATTGGAAGGTAATGTCAAACAGATGGAAGAATTATTGATTAGTATTAATCAACAATTAAACAAATATGCAGACACTGTCGCAGAACGTGACCGTCAAGATGCAGGATCATTTGGCTTTTAATTGATCAAAGATTGAAGCGCTAGCGCAATGAATTGCACTAGCGCTTTTTCTAAAGGAGAGAAGATAATGGAAGGGAAAATAAAAAAAGGTATCCCTTTTGCCTTAGCAATTGGAGCAACTTTCTTGTTATTACTTTTTTTCATTCATTTAGGGTTTAAAGATGAGAACGTGACTCGAAGTAGCAAAGATCAGACAACAAAGATGCAGTACGCATTAGTTAATGAAGATAAAGGCGCAAGTTTTGAAGGAAAACGTTATGCATTAGGTTCTGATTTTGTCACATTAATTAACAAAGATACAGCTAATCGATGGGAAACAACGACTCGGAATATCGCAACATCTGGGGTTGAAAATGGACAATTCGATGCCCAAATTATTATTCCGCAAGATTTTTCGGAGAAATTATTGTCACTACAAGCTGTTAGTCCAGAGCAGGCTTCTGTTGAATACCAAGTGCGAGACGGACAAAATGAATTGACCAATCAAGCAATTCAAGACAAAGTAAATACTATTTTGAAAGATTTTAACCAACGCGTAATTCAGATGTATTTTTCCAGTATTGTTGGAAATTTAGTTATCGCACAACAAAACGTTAACCAAATTACTGATACGCAGTTGCTGTATCAAAATCAATTAGAAGAAACAATTCAGCAACCATTTAAAGAAATTCCCATGAATTATACGACAGTATTAAGTACGGCTAGTATTTTAGATGAGGACAATAAATTATTTACAAACGAGCAAGAAGCGTTTGTAAAATCAGTACAAACCTTATTAGAAAGCAATAATCAGAGCTTAGAATCAACTAGTAAGACAACGGAAGATACGAAAAAATCAGTGGGCGAGTATTCGAAAGAAGCAAATGAAAAAATAAAAAAATCAATTGCACAATTTAATGAACAGTTTGAGAGACAAAAACAAGAATTGACTAATCAATGGGAAAGTGACACGACAGTATACAAACAACAATTCGATCAACTAAATGGAATGGTAATCAATCAGTTTAGCTCCTTCTACACACCAAGTGAACAAGGAAGCTCAGGGATTTATGCTGACTTTTTATCAGAATCTAAATTATTTCAAGAAACACAAAGCAATCGCATTGGCGAACTACAAAAAGAAATCGCAGAACTACATATGCAAGTAGAACAATTAACTGCGTTAAAAAAGCAAATTGCGGCTACATATTATAATGATCTTGAAGCAACACCTGAGATAGCAACAGACACTCAAATTAAGCAAGCGATTATTCAGTTAATTACGAACGAAAAAGAAAATATACCTAACTTAGATAAAAATTATCAGGAAAGATTGGAAGAATCACTAAGTGAAATTTCTTTTGTAAGTTTAGAAAGACTCGTTAGTGAATTAGAAATGAATAATAGGATTTCAGTTGAACAAGGCAATCTTTTCCGTGATGAGTTACAAATTATTCAGCGATATGCAGAACAACATGAACTTGATTTCACCAATTCAAGCCGCTTTATGTATTTGGAACCTAAACAACTTCATGAAGATACTATAGCGATTCCACAAGAAAAAGTAACTTTTTCACTAGCAACAAATCAAGAGTCGGTTATTTCATTACGACAAACCAATACACAAAATGGCGAATTGTCATTTCTTTTAGATGATTTAAAAGTTCAAACAATTAAAACATCTTTGAATCAGCAGTTAGCAGGTGCAGGTTACAGCATTGATATTTCAGCAATTACCCCAACACAGCTAACAATTACCAAACCAGTGAAAATACAAGCTGAGATTCCTGAGAATGATGAAGTGGACGAAGAAAATACGCAAGAAGAGTTGGCAGAAGAATCCGAAGATGAATCTGAAAAAGTAACTGAGCCAGTAAATGATTTGCTCTCACTTCCAGAAAAACTTTCCTTAACGATTGACTTACCAATGGCTTGGCAACTGACACCAGAACAACAAAAAACAGCATTTAATCAGATTGATTATTCTTGGTGGGTAAATAATGAGCTTCAAAATGCACGTTCGTTCGCTGTGTATATTGCAATGGACCAACCATTAGTAACCGATATTCCTGAAATTATGAAGCAATTTCAACTTTTAGATACTGTATCACAACAAATTGTGACTTTATATGGTACGCCTAATCAAAGTCTATCTATTCAAGAGTATGCAGCAATGTTAACCGCTCCTGAAAATCAGGATAAAACAATTGAAGAGTTAGCAGGTGAGACATCCATTTACTGGATGTACGACAATATCACTGAAAACGAGCAAACCATGATGATTACAGATAAATTATTAGACGAATATAAAAAAACAGGAAATCAATTATATCGAGAAACAGATGAACAAATTAATCAATTAAAACAATTAATTGGTACTGAGACAGATCAAAATACAGACG
Organism: Enterococcus sp. DIV0682; assembly: GCF_051712685.1. Classification (NCBI taxonomy): domain Bacteria; kingdom Bacillati; phylum Bacillota; class Bacilli; order Lactobacillales; family Enterococcaceae; genus Enterococcus; species Enterococcus sp. DIV0682. The sequence goes on along the minus strand of NZ_JBIOPK010000001.1, from coordinate 1,636,567 downwards.
GACGACCTACAACACTTTACGGAACATTAAATTTAATGACGGTCCCTGAAAAATTATTACGAGAAGCAGAGAAATTAAATACATGGTTTGATGAAGCAACAAAACAAGTCAATGCGACATATGCTACTTGGCAAGAAGCTGGAAAAGTGGGAGCTACTTCTGTAATTGATGAAAGAAATCCACATCCAGAAGAAAATCAAACCAGCACTTTAGATGTAGAAACAGAAAATTTAGTTAAAATGATGCAAACGTTAATGCAAACAACGAAAGAAACTAGTCTAACAACAGCTGATTCAGCAGCCAAAGTCAAAGATGTTGCCCCGATTATCAAAGAGTTGAAAGACTCAACAACCAAAGTTCAAGATCATGCGCAAAATATCTTAGCAAACTTAAATGATTCAATTGATGAGTCAAAGAAAACAACCAAAGAAAATGAAGAGTATGCCAAAACATTTGAAAAAGTATTGGCTAATACAAGAGACGGCGGTGCTGATAATCCACGGGTATTTAGTTTCCTTGCGAGCCCAATTCAAGGAGAAGGAATCTTTGGCGAAACACGACAAGTCTCTTTAATTCCCTATTACGCTACCTTGATTGTTAGTATTCTAACATTCGTTATTGCGCTAACTTTCCAAGGCTTTATGAAGAAAAGAACAGTTACTGTAGCGGATGCGTTGGTTGAACCAACCAGAGTTTGGCAAAATATACCAAATCTGTTATTACTCTTGATTACGGTTATTTTGTTTGGGAGTGTCTTTTCACTTCTACTGGTGTTCAATGTATCTCAAATAAATCGATTCGCTTGGTTTAGCTATAGTTTCTTAGTATTTGCTAGCGGTGCACTTTTGGTTTGTGCTTGTTTACGCCAATTTAAAAAACTTTCTTTATATATTTATGGAGCTATGCTGGGGTTATTTTTCATGTTGACACCTTTATTAGGCATTGCAACAAAGGTAGGCTCATTAAGCAATTGGCTCTATCGTTTATCGCCGCTTCAAAATATCCAAAATGGCTTTACTGCTTTAGTAAATGGCGTACAAATTAGTTGGGTTAGTTACCTTATTTTAATCGTTTTACTTGTTTTAGGTGTTGTCCTTAATTTATTTGTACGACCGGAGGAATAGCCATGAGAAAATTAATAAAAATAGTGATTGTTTTAAGTGTTAATATGCTCTATTTGTCATTGTCATCAACAAAAACAAAAGCAGAAGAAGTAGGCGCTTTAAAAATAAATAATCAAGTGATCTACCAAGATAATCAGCAGAAAAAAAACGTAGAAGTGAATTTCATTATTCCAGATTTGTTTTTGCCGATAAAAGCAGAGAGAGAAAAAGAAGTCAATCAAAGTAAAGCGAGGGTTGTCAACGAAGCAAAAAATGATGTATTTAGGACAGAACAGAATGCAAAAACATTAGCAGTTGATAAAAAGGTAAGGCCTTTTCTGTTCAAAGAGACGGCAACGGTCACTTCTCCTGAAAGCGTTGAATCTCTTGAGGTTCAACGAGAAATATCCATAAACTTTTGGTTGTACAGTGGTATTTTTTTAGGAAGTATAGTTATTTTATTCGTTGGTGTTTTTCTAGGAAACCGTTTTTCATATCATCGTGCACAAAGCGGAAATTAAGGAGTGAAAGAAACATGAACAAAAGAACATCGATTGGTATCGGCTTACATGTGTCGAATCAAATTATTGATTTGCAAATCCCTAATCAGGTATCAGTTGCACGTTTAAAAGAATTGTTACTCGAATCGTTTGAGATGTTGCCAAACCGTTTGCCAGCATCATTTGAATTGGTTGTTTTGAATAAACCAATTCATTTAGCTGACAATCAATTAATTGCAGATTATCCATTAGGGAATGGCGACCAACTAGTAGTAAAAGAAATTGTAAAGGAGACACATGGATGAGCGAGTTAAAGGATATTTCAGAGACAATCACGTTAGAAGCAACAAAAGAATATGTTCAAGTGACATTACAAGCAAATCAATATCAGTTAGAAAGACTAGAACAGTTTCAACAATTTTTAAAATCAAGTCGTGGATTTTTATCGGGAAAAATAATACAAGCAACGGAAGAAGCGTTAGTGATTCAATACCATAAGGATCAATATATGCAATCCATTTTACAAGCGATAAAAAAAATGGATCAATATGAGCGATTATTGTTAGCGCAAAGAGTTCATTATTTGGTTGATTTCTTAGGTACGCCGGTCCAACCCTTTATTCATCCAGAAAACATCTATATCTTGGGAGAAGAATTATTAATTGCTCATCGTGGTTTTATGCAGGTCATTGTGCCTTATTCAGCAGATGAAAGAGAATTTTTTAAACAATATCGAGCGCTGATTTTAGCAATCTTACATCCAAAGTATGAGTATGAACAATTGATTCAAGGGAATGGCACCCTGAAAGATACGCTATCTAAACAATTACAAGAGGCGAAAACAATCAATGAAATTGAGCAAATCATTGGTGAACAAATCATTCGTCAAAAAGCCAAGCGTAAAGCAGAAACCAAATTAGTGAGTAAAAAAAGTTATTTAACCTTTAAATGGGCCAGCTTAGTATTATTGGCTTTAACGCTACTTTTTGCAACTACAACAGGGATTTATGTCTTAAAAAAATTACCAGCCCAAGAGCGAGTGAGTTTGGCAGAAGCGCAGTATATTTCTAATGACTATGCAAGTGTTACGAAAACATTAAAAGAAGATACACCAGAAGAATTACCGATAGGAGCTAAGTATGTTGCTGCTGTTAGTTCTGTCCAACTAGATAATTTATCAAATGAACAAAAAACAGCAATTTTAAATAATTTATCTCAAAAATCTAGTGAAAATACCTTACTTTATTGGATTCATATTGGCAAAGGAGACTTTGAAAAATCATTAGATATTGCCCAAAATTTAGGCGATAACCAATATATATTACATGCCTATACAAAATTATATGATGCAACCAAAGCCAATAACAAAATGAACGGCGAGAAAAAACAAGCATTGTTAACAAAATATGAAGAAGCAATTGATAAATACATGAAAATCTTGGGAGGAAAAACGGATGACAACGAAAATCAATAAAAAATTGGTCTCTGTGAATGATCAAATTCATACATCTAGCATGATTTATTTTGACATTTTTTATTTTGGGCCCCAACTTCTTCACCGTCAAATTACGGCTAAAAACCCAAGTGTTTCAATCAATCAACAATTATTTTTTTATGAAAATGAAAAATTATTCTGTAATGGTGAAACCTTTGATTCTGCTGAAAATTTTTCTGTTTTTCCCCACGAAGAATTGATTACTGTCACCACCAATAAACCGCAGAAAGATTTTTTAATTGCCTCTGCCAAAAATGCTGCGATTTCATTAGAAACAGATGCCATCATCAATATTACACTAACATCAGAAACTGGGGAATATACAGCAACGATTTATCCCGGAGAAGATACGATTTACTACAATCATTATTTAGTTGAAAAAGGAAGCTATGCTTTTGGAGTCGGTGATCAATTAGTTGTCAATGGCTTAATCATTGAAGTTCGGGAAAAACAATTAAAGTTAACAAGTCTAGGAGCTACATATTCCCTGAATCCTTGGCAAATTGTAGAAGAGGAGGTTATTCCAGAATATCCTGTCGATTTCCCGTCATTTCGACGAAGTCCACGGATTCACTTGAAGGAGCCAAAAAAACAAATAGAAATTGCTGCCCCAAAAGCCAAGCAAACAGAAGGGAAAAATGAACTGTTACGGACGATTGTCCCACCTTTAGGAATGGTCGTTTTGAGTGGCGCAACAAGCTTTTTAAGTGGGGGCAATCCAATTATGATGCTTAGTATGGGCGGAGCGAGTTTATTGACGGCTGGTTTTTCAGTCTCTAGTTATTTCACCAATAAAAAAGAAACAAAGCAAAAGAATATCGAACGGACAAATAGCTACGAACAATATTTAATACAAGAGAAAGCTCGTTTAAGTATACTGCAACAAGAACAAAAAGAGGCCTTGGAATATATGAATCCTGCCATGAATGAATTAGCCTTAATGACAAAAGAGTATCATGCGCGGATATATGAACGCATGATGACTAATGAAGATTTTTTGACAGTTCGCTTAGGAGTTGGTGAAATTTCTTCAAGTTTTACGACAAATTATCAGTCAACGGAAGATGATTCACTAAGTCAAGAAGCTGAAGAACAATTAGTATGGCCATATAAGCAATTAGAAAAGGCGCCGATTGTTGTACCACTAATGGGACAAACCTTAGGATTGGCGGGAACACCTGCTGTTTTAAGGACAGCCATTCAAACGTTGTTATTTCAAGTGTCTGTTTTACATTCCTATCGTGACGTAGAGTTTATTACTTTAGTACCAGAGGAAGATTATCAGAAAGATTGGCATTCTTGGCGTTGGTTGCCACACGTCAAAATCCGCAGCCTGAATTTGCGTGGGATTGTTCACGATCCTCAAACAAGGGATATGGTTTTAAATTCTTTCTATCAAATGATTACGAAACGTCGACAACAAGTGCGCGAAGCCGGCAATGAAAAAGTTCACTTTCAACCACAGTATATTCTGTCGATTTTAGAGGAAAGCTGGTTGTCAGGGCATGGCTTAAATGAATTTTTAGCTGAAGATATGAGTCAATATGGTGTGACAGTTATTTGGGGAAAAGATGCTTTAAATATGTTACCAGAAACGACAACTACACTGATTGAGTATCAAAGTAGTGAAGCGGCGACTTTAATCAATCAAAATAATAAATATGTGAACCAAAACTTCGTTCCTAATCATTTACCGACTGCTTATCCGCTTGCTTATGCGATTCAGCGTTTGGCAAATTTGCAGCATGTGGAAGTGGAGAAAAATGCGGTGCCAGAAAGTCTGAGTTTACTTGAGCAATACGAAGTAACAAGGATTGAAGAATTAACTATCGATCAACGTTGGTTGAATGCGCAGCCAAATAAATCAATTCGTTCACTAATTGGCTGGCGTGGTAAATCAGATTATGTCTATTGGGACTTACACGAACGTTTGCATGGGCCTCATGCACTTGTTGGAGGGACCACAGGCTCAGGAAAATCAGAATTTTTAACAACTTATCTAATTGGCTTAGCGATTAATTTTTCTCCTGAAGATATTGGCATGTTGATTATTGATTGGAAAGGTGGCGGAATAGCCAATACATTAGATAAGCTACCGCATTTTATGGGCGCTATTACCAATTTAGACGGAGCCGGAACAGCTAGAGCCTTAGCCAGTATCAAAGCAGAATTGGATAAACGTCAACGAGAATTCGCCAAATATGGTGTGAATAATATCAACGGATATATGAGTTTATACAAACAACGACACGAACCGAAACCTGATATTATCTATCCTACTAAACCATTGCCTCATTTAATTTTGGTTTCTGATGAATTTGCGGAATTAAAAGCGAATGTTCCAGAATTTTTAGATGAGCTAACTTCGGTGGCGCGGATTGGCCGTTCATTGGGTGTTCATTTAATTTTGGCGACACAAAAACCAAGTGGTGTGGTAAATGATCAAATTGAAGCCAATAGTACCAGCAAAATTGCTTTGAAAATGGCTAGTGTCCAAGATTCTAATGAATTATTAAAAACACCAGATGCAGCTCAAATTACCAATCCTGGTCGGGGGTATTTAAAAGTTGGGGAAAATGAAGTTTATGAAATGTTCCAAAGTGGTTATGCGGGGGTTCCTTACGATCCTGACCAAGTGATGGAAGAAGTGGTGGATGAACGGCTATATCGGATCAATGATTTAGGACAAACTGAATTGCTTTATGATCCAGGTGAAGAAGTGGTTCAAGGAAAAGATAAGAGCGACTTACCAACCCAATTGGAAGCTGTTATTACTACGATTGGCGAAATTTTTGAACAATCAACACTGACGATTCCAGATAAACCGTGGTTACCTAATCTTGAAGAAAAAATAGCAACACCAAATATTGGAAAATCGAATGATCGTAGCCTTAAAGTACCAATAGGCTTACTTGATATTCCTGCAAAGCAAGCTCAAGAAGTCTATGAATATGATTTGGAGAAGTCCAGCCATACAGCAATTTTTGCGAGTCCAGGATATGGGAAATCGACGATTTTACAAACCCTTACGTTGAATATCGCCTCTAAAAATACACCAGAGCAAGTACATTTTAATTTATTAGACTTTGGGAATAACGGGCTGCTTCCGTTGAAAGATTTGCCCCATGTGGCAGACATTGTGACGTTAGAAGAAGACGAAAAATTGCAAAAAATGTTGGATCGAGTTAGCCAATTACTAGCGCAAAGAAAGCAACTATTTAAAGAAACTGGCGTAGCTAGTCTAATCCAATATGAAGCGAAAACGCAGCAAAAATTACCAATTATTATTAATTTGCTAGATAGCTATGATGGTTTAAGTTTAGAAGATCAACGGAAAGACGGGATTGACGAGCTACTTTTACAACTCTTAAGAGATGGTGCTAGTCTTGGCGTTTACTTAATTTTTACTGCGAGCCGTTCTGGCAGTATTCGGATGAATATGATGAGTAATATCGCAACTAAAGTCGTTCTTTATTTAAATGACGAAAGTGAAATAGGTAGCTTGTTAGGTAGAGATGCTTTAATGGCTCAAGCAATCAGCGGACGTGGGCAAGTCATGTTGGATACGCCAACGGCGATTCAATTTTACTTGCCAGCAGAGGGTGAAAATAGTGCAGAATTATTAGAAAATTTAGAAACCAAAGTGGCTACGATGAATCATGACTGGGTGGGAATTCGTCCTGAAAGAATTCCAATGGTTCCTGAAAAATTATCACATGAACAATTCCAACAATTTGTACCAGAAAAAGAATTGAATCAGTTATATTTGGGATTAAACAAATTAAGTGCTGAACCAGAAACGTTACCCATATTCCAAAGAAAAACGCTAGGTATTTTTCCAGAATCTACTAAACAATCCCAACTAATCTTTCCATGGTTTATGCAACAAATCAGTGAATTAACTGTCAATTATGAAGTTGTCTTGATTGATGTAGCGGGGAACTTAGAAGAATGGTCTGAAAAAGTATCCCTTTATATTCAACGAACACAAGTAGCACAACAGAACGTGGAATTGAAAGAAGCGTTAGAAGCAATGTTAATTGATGAAACGACACAACGAATTGTGATTATTAATGGCTTGGCAGACTTGGTCGATAAATTATCATTGGATATTGATAGTCTGGCTTATATAACAAATAGTCCTATCGGCAAACTACAGTTAATTTTATTAGATACTTCAACAAAGCTTACATCTACTTACAGTAGTTTTATTTCGACAATCAAAGAAAACACAGAGCAAGTTCTTTTCGGAGGTACATTGCAAAATCAATCATTTGTTGAAAATGTTCCTTATGATCAGCAAAATCTTCCTGTCCCTAAAAATGTGTTACATCGCTTAAAAGAAGAAGTATTAGATAAAATTGTTGTGCCAATGGAGGTGAACAAATGAGTGAAGATTTAACTACCCCTTTTTTACCATTAGGGAGTGTGTTGAAGTTAAAAGATACAACCAATGATACATTATATTATTTCATTGTTGCTCGAGCGATTGCCAAAAATGGTAACGGAGAAATTGTTTCTCGTTATAAAGTTGCACCACATCCTTTTGGGGATATACCAACACAAGAAGTCTTTTCAATTGAAGTGGAGCAAATTATGGAGGTTTTGTTTGAAGGTTTTTCTGATAAAACGGATGGAGAGTTTTTGGAAAATTTACTTTCACAAATGAACGGGAGTGCAGAATCGTTTCCAAAGGATTCTGAATCGGAGGTTGAAAAAAGTAGTGAACTAGAAAAAACGGAAATGGAAACAAATGGAGACCCATTTTATTATTTTAGAAAAGGAGGAGAGGACTAGATGGGAAAGATTGCCTCAAATCAAGGAGCCGCACAAGCGGCGGTTTCTGGGATTAGTAATGTATCGGTGAGTGGAGGCGCTAAATGTCAATTAGGAAAGAGTAATCTTTCTGGTATGAAAAAAGGTGCGCAAGTCAGTAATCAGCTTGTAGCCAACGTATCAAAGATGGTGGAATGTGTAAATAATCAAGCAAGTAAGTTTCCTAAATTAGCCGCAGTCATCGCAGCACGTGATAGCAGGACAAGATTTAAATAAGAGGATTATAAAATGAAAAATAATGAGCAGTTACGAGCGGAATACAATCAAAAAATTATTGAAAAAGAGCAAGAAATATCTTCAATTTCTAGTGTAAAGAGACAAGTTCAAAACTTATTTGACACATTAGAAGGAGATTTAACGCGAAATATACGTAAGTTAGAAAATCTGAATCATGAATTAGCTAAGAATGGTAATCAAGAAGCAAGATGGCTACAAGAAGATTATCTTCAGAAGCAGCAAAAGCAAACCTCTACTTTTCAACAAGTTCATCAGGAATTTTATCAACAATGTGTCAGAAAAAATGAACAATTAAACGAAGAACGTCTTGAATATCAAAAAGAAAGGAATGAATTGCCATGGGATTAATCTATTCAAGTAGTGACAGCGATGCCATCAAAAGTTCATTAGCAACGAATCTCTCTATTGCTCGGACAGCAGTCAGTAATCTAAACTCTGGTAGTCAGCAATTAATCGCAGCGATCGATGGCCAGACACTAGCAGGAGCAGCGTATACCGCAGGGAAAGGGTTATTTTCAGAGTTAGTGATTCCAACAATCAAACGTGTTTCGAGTGCAGTAGATAATGTTCAAAGAGATTTGAATACGTTCTCTTCAGCTGACAGTTTTATTGCCAGTGAAGGTTATTTGGAAGAAGACAACTTAAATGAACAATTAACATTATGTAAAAGTTCAAAGACAGCTTTGGAGAACGCTGAACGTACAGCCAACATGATTGCCAATGCATTGCCAGAGCCCTTACTATCAGAAATGATAAGAGGGATGCAGCGAGATTTCGCGAGGAGAGCGCAAGACTGTCAAAAGGATATTCAACGGATTGAAAAAAAGTTGAATAAGCTAAGAGAATTTAATGGCAAAACAAGTGGGCTGTTTCAAGAAAGTTTAGCTGAATTTAAACTGGCTATGCAAGGCATAATGGTGTTGAATGGAACAACAATTCATGCGGATGGTAGTTATACATTGCCGAGTGGTGTGGATAAAAGTTGGTTTAATCAAATAAAACCTAAAGCTAAGGAGCAAATAGCGACAAATAATAGTAATGCTTTTTTAGAATTATATACACAAGTGAAACAATTGATGAACCCATTAACCAGTGGTAAAACGGATAACATGAAACGAATGGAACAATTATTGGCTATGTATCCCAAGGCATTAGTAGATAAGCTGATGAAAAATGATGAATTTTGGATGCTTGCCGATAAATTACCGTCAAAAGTCCGAATAAAATTGATTAATGGTTTAGAAAAATATAAGGCCTTTGGGCAAGCGATAGCACATGGAAAGTGGATTCCTAAAATAGATACCCTAGGTAAGGGATATCAATGGTTTAGTAAAATGACAAATCCAATAAAAACCTACGTAAGTGAAAGTCTGAAACATTCTAAATTTGTTCAAAGTGCCAAAAGTTGGGGTGTAGCTAAAGGGCTAGGAACAGCTGCTCAAGTGGCAACATATGCACAATTAGGTGTGACATTTGTGTCTAGCGCTGTTAATGAATACGGGAAAACAGGTAGTATTGGCAAAGGTGTTATTGGTGGAGCGATAGACACAGTGAAAAGTATTGGACCACTTGAAGGAGCTACTTTAGGAGCTGCCATAGGAACTGCGATACCAGTTGTAGGTAATGTAGCAGGTGCGGTTATAGGTTTCGGACTAGGTATGCTGAATAAAGGTGTTCAATTTAGATGGCCAAGTGGATATGATAATTTTAAGAATAGTATTTATGATGTGTATGACAAGTCTACTAAAGATATAGGTAAGGCTGTTGAACAAAAAGTTGATACGGTTAAACATGTATACAGAGATATACAGCAGGTTGGAAAATCAATAGGAAAAACGCTTTCTTCGGTTGAAATACCAAAAGTTAGCTTTAATTGGTGATAAATATGAAAAAATTATTCAATGCGACCTTTGAGCAAAGTTTAAATTTAGAAGATGACAAGTTAATAAAGTATATGCAAAAAGATGTAGAAAGACCTGATGTGAAAGAAAAGCCTATATTACTAAAAGTATTAGCAGTAGTTATGATCATGCTTTTATATGGTATCGCTGTGCTGGCTGACTTTAGCACTAAATATTCTGATAAGAATAGTTTTCTACAAAAAGGAAGTATCAATTTTTTACCAATATCTTTATTCTGGTTATTTTTAGGGGTATATGTATTAGTTTGGATATATACTCTACTGAAAAGATATGATGCAAGCAAATTTTTCTGTGCATATGTAAATTCCGTAAATATTCTAATTTGGTTAGTGGTGGAGCTCAATCTCTTATTTGTAACATTATTTCTAAAATCCTTAACTATATTTGGGGTAGTAATCTTGATTTCGATAATCATGGCAATAGGATATAAAATATTTGGAATTAAAAAGGTAGCACTAGAAAATGTGTTATATGTAACAATAAAAAGGAAGAAGGCAGATAGAAACCCAAATAAGTTAATAGAATTCGTAATGAAGTATGGCTGGGGAATTATATTGATAGTTATAATTTGGAAGGCTATTTTTCCAAATGCTGGTGATACTCGAACAGATATAGTTGGCTTTATAGAAATGATAGGTATCTGGGTAATTTTAGATATAGGATTTATCGCAGCAGAAGCTTATCTATTCTTTCCTTACTTACTACACGGCTACTACAAATATAAGTATCCAGAGGAATATCGAAAATGGGAAGGTAAAACGCAATTAGAGTGGTATGGAGAAAAGTATTTTAACAAACATATTAAAGGTACGAAGAAAGAGGAGTGCGGAAATGATTGAAAATAAAGAGCTATTGCCATTGGGAAGTATTGTATTGTTAGAAGAAGGGCTACAGAAATTAGTAGTAGTAGGTCGAGGTGTTGTATACACAGATCAAGCGACGGATAAAGATACGTTTGCAGATTATATGGCGGTACTATATCCAACGGGTTTAAATCCTGAAACAACTATTTTCTTTAATCACGAAAATATTGATAAAGTAATTTTTAAAGGATTTTCAGATGAAGAAGAAACGCGCTTTTTAGAGGTTTATCTTGAATGGAAAAGTGATTTAGATAAATCCAGAAAGGAAGAAAATCAAGAAAGCGAGATTTTTGGTTTTTAGTTATTTACAGATAAAAAATAGCAATGATTTTCTAAAAGGAGAAGATTTTTTCTCCTTTTAGAAGTACATACACAAAAACAAGTAGTTATACATTGCCAGAAGGAACGAGTAAAGAATGGTTTACAAAAATTCAAGGGATTGAAAGTTTAGAAGAAGCAAAGAAAAATCAACAAAATATGGCAAAAATGATTAATGACTTATTTAAGAAGAATCCAGCGGCAGCTATCGAAAAAGTCAAAAAAGATAAACGATTGTTTAACTATATTATTACTGCCTTGGATTCAGATAAAGTACCAGAGAAACTGAAAATGGCAGCATTAGAAATATTTATTTTTCAAGAAAATGTGAATGATTGGCCTAAAGAAAAAGCGCTGAAAGTTTTAAGAAGCTCTGAGCTGGCTATTTTGGTAGAAAAATTACCGCTAGATAAACAAGCTCAGTTATATGGGGTATTAATTAAATTAAGTGAAAAGGGTTGGGAAGTTTTAGCATCAATGGGCCACTTGACGGGTGTTTTGTCAAAAAGCTCATTAGGTTCACGAATCATTGCAGGTTCCAAAGTAGGTTTAGCTGAGTTTAAAAAATTGAAAGCTGTTTCTGATTTTTTAAAAGCACATCCCGTACTGAAAGAAGGACTATTATATATAAGAATACACCAATCCCAAAAGTCCGGCCTACGGAGATGAAAGTAAGGCTATTTATGGAGGAATAAACTTATTTTTATGGAATGCAGGACCACTAGAAGGAGCACAATATGGGGGACCTGTTGGAGCTTTGGCTGGGACACTCAATACAGTTTATTTCTATAGCAAATATAAAATAATTAATAACTTACCTAAATTAGTACCTGGAGGGAGAGAAACTTTTGGTTGGAATTCTAATGCTGAAAAACGTAGTTGGTTAGATAAGCAATATGAAAGTTATGGTAATCCAACGGCTCGAACAACAGACAAAAATTACAGACATGGCGTGCAACCAGAAAGTGGTAGTAAAAGTTTTAATTCAGATATAAACTATAATAATGATTGAAATTATAAAAATTATTGGAGAAATAAAATGAATGAATTTTTTGTTAAAAGATATGAAAATGAAATAAATAATATTAGTTACGAAAAAGCAAAACAAGGGATTAATGTAAAACAAGTATTTAGCAACAGATTGATTGTTGTTAAATACTGTATTTTCATTATTGTTATATTGCTAGAGATAGCAATGTTTACAAGTTTTTTAAGTAAAGATTTATTTAATCCTGTGTTTGCGTTAATAGAAACTAGTATTGTGTTAATTACTATAATCTACTTTTTTAGATTAAATTTTAAAAGCTTCTCAAAAAGTTATTTAATTAGATATTATTCATGCTGTTCAATCGTTTTTAGTATTGCTTCTTTTATAGTATGTTGTAGCAGTTGGTTGTTGTTATTAACTTATTCTGGAAAAATGACTAGTGAGTTTTATTTACAGATGTTAGTACAAACTGTATTTTCTATAGCAGGGTGTTATTTTATATTATTAATAATATATAACTATATGAAATATAGAATAAAACAAGAGCTGTCTTTGTTTGTAAAAGATATAAGGGTTCCTAAAGTGGGTAAAGTCATCGAAAAGACTACTTCGTATGGAATTATTGTAATAATAGGAGTTATGCAATTTTATAGAATGAATAAATTCTGGATAGAAAGTAATGAATCTAATGCAATCAATGCAATAATTGCATTAGGGCAATTAATCGTTGGGATTCTATGTTTTTTGATATTAATTATTTTACCTATCCGAATGTTTTATCCAAATTTTATTTCATCAATGTTGTTAAAAAAATATTCAGAGGAATTTCGCCTTGATTATGGATTTTCAAAAAAGGAATGGTACGAAGGATAAAAGGAAAGAGGGAATGAAAACGAATGAAATCTTAAAATAGCGTACCTGTTGGGGCTGTTGCTGGAACGATGAATTATTGGGCACAAGGAGGCGGAATGGCTAACTTATTTGCAAAATTACCTCATTGATGTAGGACTTTTCAGACAAACGGAAAGGGAGGTTATTTATAATTATCAAATAAAATTTAGTGATGGTGATAGACACACTTTTGATTTAAGAGGGAATTATCCAACGATAGCATTCAAAGAAAAAATTGAAGAATTCTGGTTTAAATACAATAGCTAAATTAATCTTCCTTCCCCCTCCTAGAAAACACAAAACCGTGGTACAATAACTTACGTAGTAGACACACCTACTCCGAATGTCAAAAAAGGGCAGAAAAGTAGACAAGAAATTGTTTAAGGAGTAAAGTAAACTTACTTAAAATTTTGGGGGAAATAAAATGTATGATGTAATTATCATTGGTGCCGGTCCTGCTGGGATGACGGCAGCACTTTATGCATCACGGTCTAATCTTTCTGTATTGATGATTGAACGCGGTGCGCCTGGTGGGCAAATGAACAACACTGCTGAGGTAGAGAATTACCCAGGCTTTGATTCTATTATGGGTCCAGAATTGGCCTATAAAATGTATGAAAATGTAGAAAAATTTGGTACGGAAAATGCGTATGGCATTGTGATGGGCATCGAAGACCACGGATCCTATAAAGAAGTGATTTGTGATGACAAATCTTATGAAGCTAAAGCGGTAATTATTGCAACAGGCTGTGAACACCGAAAATTGGGTGTAAAAGGCGAAGAAGAATTTGCTGGCCGTGGTGTTTCTTATTGTGCCGTTTGTGACGGTGCTTTCTTTAAAAATAAACGCTTAGTAGTCGTTGGCGGCGGCGATTCTGCAGTTGAAGAAGCAATCTATTTAACGCAATTTGCTTCTGAAGTAGTGATTGTTCACCGTCGTGATGAATTGCGTGCGCAAAAAATCATTCAAGATCGTGCCTTTGCAAATGAAAAGATTTCCTTTGTTTGGGATACAGTTGTCGAAGAAATTGTTGGCAATGAAATGGTCGTGACAGGTGTGAAAGCACGGAATGTCAAAACAGATGAAGTTTCTGAAATTGAAGCAAACGGCGTGTTCATTTACGTGGGGCTAGATCCATTAACAGAACCATTTAAAAAAGCTGGTATTACGAATGAGGCTGGTTGGATTGAAACAGACCAAGAAATGAGAACAAAAATTCCTGGTGTTTATGCCATTGGTGATGTCCGTGAAAAAACATTGCGTCAAATCACGACAGCGGTCGGTGAAGGCGGTATTGCTGGACAACAAGTATTTAACTATATTGAAGAATTAAAATAAAAAAATGCTTTTGCCTTTAAGAATAAGGGCAAAAGCATTTTTTTAATAGGTTCCTTTAATGACAAAATAAGAGCCGCGAATGGTTCCAGCTAATTTTGATTTTTGACGAGCAAATTTGAATTTTCCTTCAAATTCTGCAGGGATTGCCATACTATCTGAAAGTTTAAACCCAACGGCGCGTTTGCCTTCATCAGCTAATGTGTACATCACGTTAACTGCTAAGCCGTTTTCATAAAATACATAGGCCATTTTTATGCCATCTAAAGTGAAAGAAGAAATTTCAAGTGGCTTGTAAGGGAAATGTAACGCTCGTTCCAATAAAATTTTTTCAATCCAGGCCAATGTTTCTGGAGCTTCAGAGGCAGGGACGGTCGTAAAGCGATGTTTGTATTTATTCCAAAAATAGCGAGCTTCATTCGCTCTTAGTCCAGCAAGGGCAGGTGCCACTGGTGAACTTTCTAAACCAATAGTGGCTACTTCTTTAAAATCAACTGTATAAACCATGAATTGATACTCCCATCTTTTCTTTTAAACTAAGTATAACGGTAGCAGGGGTAACGAACAATTATTATTACTTAAAAGAATGAAATTGGGACAGAACGATCGGCTTCAGAAAATGTTAAGGTTTCCGAATGCGTAGGTTCTGTCCCAAAGAGTATTTTAAGATTTGGTTATTTCGTGATAAGTTATACGCTTGTGCTTATTTATTGGCATCTAAGGTAACTTTTTCATCTGCCGTAGTCGTTTTAACATCTACTGTATAAACAAGTTTGTTGTTATTTTTGGTTAACTTCCAAGTCAAAATACGTGGAGAAAGTCCTCCAACTTCTTTTTTTGCTTTGGCTAAGACGTCGTTAACAGCGCCTAATTCTTTGACTTCAGCAGCTGAAAAAGCTGTCTCGTTTTCGCCAAGTTGATTTGCTTCAGTATTTTTGGTGACTTTTCCTGTTTCAGGATTCACATAAAGTGTTTCTGTATCGTTGGTAAAGATATAGCTGTAGTCACTTTCTGGTTTTGTATCAAATTGGACATTTACTAATGGTTTGCTGTTGCCAGCTTCTTTTTCGTAGATTTCAGCAGCTTGCTGCAAACTAACTTTGTACTTAGTATCTGTGACAGCATCTTTTCCTATGCCGCAACTAGCTAAAATAAAAATAGCTCCTAAAAGTGAAAAAAATAGTAAAAATGGTTTTTTTAACATGAAATTACCTCGTTTCCTTTTATTAAGTATTCACAATCATTTAGTATACGGAGGTTTTATAAGAAATACAAATAAAAAACAATCCTTTAAGAGAAATTAAAGGATTGTTTTTTTGTTATTTATTCTGCACGTAAAGCAACTGCCGCATCTTTTTTCGCTGCCATTCGGGCAGGAATATGGCCACCAATCATGGTTAAGATTGTGCTAATTACAATCAAAATAATCCCGTGAATTGGATTTAAGGTGGCAACATTTTCTAAATCAGTCAGGTTATAGAGCACTGCATTGATCGGAAATGTTGCGAGAAAGGCAATCACAACACCAAGAATACCAGAGGCAACGCCTAAAATAGCAGTTTCGGCATCAAACACACGGGTAATATCTTTTTTACGAGCTCCTAACGCTTTCAGAATACCGATTTCTTTGGTCCGCTCAATGACAGAAGTATAGGTGATAATCCCAATCATAATCATACTTGTAACAAGGGAAATCCCAGCAAATGCAATCAGCACATAGGTGATGGCATCCATTAAACCACCTGTTAAGCGGGTCATTGTTCCAGCTAAATCAGAATAGATGATTTGGTCTTTTTTATCTTTTCCTTTGTTATAAGCATCTAAATAATCAAGAATTTTATCTTTTGATTTGAAGTCGTTTGGATAAATCATAATACTTGAAGGGATTTCGTTCGCTCCTAAATAAGACAATAGGTTTTCTTTCGCGGAAGCATCTAATGTTTCGTTAGTCATAACGTTAGTGTTGCTGGCTTCTTGCGCTTTAACAATATCAGAGGTTTTGTTTTTGGCAATCATATTAGTTGAAAGTGCATCGCTATAAGCAATTCCAGGTGCTAATAGATTCATTGTTGAAGAATCTTTAATTCGCAAAATCCCTGAAATTGTTAATTCGGTATTTTCTGGATTATCGTAAACAGCTTGCAAATCTTGGTTAGGAATGAAGTTGCCTGTCGGTAATTTGGTGTAAAATGCATTATTATTGGCTAACTTCATTTTTGTGCCGACAATGTCTGAAAAGGCAATCTTTTGATTATCTTTCACGTCAAAGCCAAGATTTTTTAAAGCATTAATATTGGTGGTATTGTTACTATCGACGATTAAAACGACATCGGTTTCTTTTTCTGGATAATTTCCTTCAAGCAACGAGTAATTGTCTTTTAAGAAATTGTTTTTTCCATTTTCTAGTTGTTTAGGAAAAGCAGAAACGCCGACGCCAGTTTGGGCAGCCATCATAGAAGCCATCGCATTTGATTGGCCGTCGGGTGCATCGTTTGAAAATTTGACAGCTTGTGCTTTCCCGTTGATTTCTCTTAATAAGTTCATATTGACTAGACGAGTATAGCCGATATTATTACTTAATTCAGGATCAATGTGATTGACATAGTCAATAAACTTTTGATCAATTAAATTCGTGTGTTGCGCACGGTCCGCATCGCTAATTTTAGCAGTCACTTCTTTTTCTTTCGGGAAGGTGCCTTTTTTGTCCTGATTATTGAAACTTTCTGGATCTTGATCGGTCGCTATTTTAGAAATGGTAATCGGAAATTGCGCTAACGTTTCCGACTGAGTTTTATCAATTTGTTTCTGGAATCCTGTTGAAAGAGAAAGGACAATCGCGATACTGATAATTCCGATACTTGAAGCAAAGGCGGTTAAAAAAGTTCGCCCTTTTTTAGTGCGGATATTATTAAAAGATAAACGCAGCGCAGTCGTGAATTTCATTTTGGTGCGTTTCAATTCGAAAGGTTCTTTTTTTTCATGTTCAATATGAGGACGCGAGTCATGACGAATTTGGCCATCTGAAAATTCAATAATTCGATCAGCGTATTCATGAGCTAATTCAGGATTGTGGGTCACCATAATGACTAATTTTTCTTTCGAAAGTTCTTGGATAAGTGCCATAATTTGCAGGCTAGTTTCTGAATCCAATGCACCAGTTGGTTCGTCACAAAGTAAAATATCGGGATCATTAGCTAAAGCACGAGCAATGGCAACCCGTTGCATTTGACCGCCAGATAATTGGGAAGGTTTTTTATGGATATGGTCCTTCAAACCGACACGGATGAGTGCATCTTCGGCTTTTTGGCGTCTTTCTGCTTTTGAAATACCACTCAGTGTCATACCAAGCTCGACATTATCCAAAATCCCTTGATGACTAATTAAGTTGTAACTTTGAAAAATAAAACCAATTGAGTTATTCCGATAAGCATCCCAGTCGGCTTCTTTAAAATTTTTTGTTGATTTGCCGTTAATGATTAAGTCACCAGAATCGTAATTGTCCAATCCGCCAATCACATTCAACATCGTCGTTTTACCAGAGCCGCTGGGACCCAGAATGGCTACAAATTCTTGTTTTCGAAAAGCGACAGAGACGCCATCTAAAGCTTTAGTGGTCGTTCCGCCGACAGTATAATATTTTTTTATCTCTTTGAGTTCTAGCATATTTTTCGCATCCTTCTTCCAATTTATCAACAACACAACCTTAAGTTAGTGTATAACGTAACATAATAGTTAACAAAAATCAATCATTACCATTTGATAATCAAGTGAATTTAGTATACACTAGGTGGGAAACGAGGGAGAACATATGGATAAAGAGAAGCATTCATCAAATTTAGATATTAGTGTCTTTACTGAAATTTTTTCATATATGAGCCAATTGCTTTTTAAAGACCTAGACTTGGAGGATCTAAAATTAACAAAGTTAGACATGTTAATTTTATTAATTGTGGCAACGAATGAAGGAATCAGTATGACAGAGTTAGCCAACCAAGTAGGAACGTCGAAAGTTCAAGTGAGTCGCTCTATTGCGGGGTTAGAAGAACGAGCGATTGTTCAACGTCGCCATAATCAAGAAAATCGCCGCGTGGTTAATGTTTATACGACAAAAGAAGGCGAGAAGCTCTTTAAGCAAAAAGAAAATCAAGTAAAACAGCAACTATCTGAAACGCTTAGTGTTCTTTCCTTAGAGGATTATCAAGAGGTCAATCAACACTTTTTGGCGGTCATGAAAATTTTGTCCAATTATCAAGCGCTACGAAGAAAAACGTGTAAGGAAAACAACGCCAAAAAATAAAAAACATCGTTTGGCTATAAACCAAACGATGTTTTTTCTAGCCTTTGACAGAGCCAGAAGTCACGCCTTCTACATAGAAACGTTGCATTAATATAAATAAAATAGTAATTGGAATGGCAATTAGCACACATCCTGCTGTAAAAGCCATGAATAGTGAATTGGCTGTTGATTTGGTCATCATCGAAAAGAGACCAATCGCAACGGTGTAATTTTCAACTTTATCACCCATAATAACTTTTGCGAAAATAAAATCCATCCAAGGACCCATGAAGGCGGTTAAAGAAGTATAGACAATAATTGGTTTCGACAATGGCAACGTAATTTTTGTGAAAATTTGCCACTTGTTGGCACCGTCAATCATAGCCGATTCGTCTAAAGCCATCGGAATGGTATCGAAGAACCCTTTGGCGATGTAAAAACCTAGCGCCGAGCCTGCAGAGTAAACCAGAATTAAAGCGAATAAACTTTCAGTTAAATTTAAGGCTTTTAAAATATAGTAAACGGCAATCATGCTCATAAAACCAGGGAACATATTTAAAACGAGCGCCACTTTTAAAAAGGGTTTTCTTAAGCGGAAACGCAACCGGGACAGCGCATAAGCCATTGCGATTGTAATAAAAGTTGATAACAGACAGCTTGCGATGGAAACGAACAAGGTGTTCAAAAACCAACGGACAAAGGGGAAGTTGCCAGTCTGATTTGTTAATAATACTTTATAGTTTTCTAAAGTGAATGTTTTGGGAATGATATAGGGAACAAATGCACCGCCTTCGCCACGAAAACTTGTTAAGATAATCCACACAATGGGGAACATCCAAAAAACTGCTAAAATGGTTAGAATGATGTAAACGCTGGTAAGTGCAGTGCGTTGTTTTTTCTGGTAACTTTTTGCTTTAGCCATAAGTTACGCCTCCTTAAATGAATTCGTCCGTGTATAGGCAATTAAACTGAAGACTGCGGAAAGAATGAAGATTAAAATACCAATCACAGAGGCTAAATTGTAATCCATTGTATCGACAGTCAATTTGTATAACCAGGTAACTAAAAGGTCAGTTGAGCCTGCACCGTAGAAGTTAGAATTGGCTGGCCCACCACCTGTTAATAGATAAATGACATTAAAGTTATTGATGTTGCCAATAAACTGTTGAATCAGCGCCGGGGTCATCACAAATAGAATTTGTGGAAACGTAATACTTTTAAAAATTTGCCATTTATTGGCGCCGTCAATTCTAGCTGCTTCGATTTGATCTTCAGGAAGATTTTGGATAATCCCTGTAGAGATTAACATCGTAGCGGGAATACCAATCCACATATTGACAACAATAATGGTTAATTTTGCCCAATTCGGATCTGTTAAGAAGGGGATAGAAGAATCGATTAAGCCCCAATTTAACAACAGAGCATTGATAGGTCCAGAACCATTTAAGAGGTTTCGCATAATTAAAAGTGAAACAAACGGAGGTACGGCCATCGTGATAACAAAAATAGTCCGCCAAAATGCTTTATATTTTAAGCCTTTTGTATTGATAAGCAAGGCTAAAATGATTCCAAAAAAGAAACAAGTTGCGGTTGCGAAAACAGCCCAAATCAAGGTCCAGCCAAGTACTGGAAAGAACGTTGAAGCCATATCGCCTGTGATTACATTACCTAGATTTGCCAATCCAACCCAAGTAAAAAGGTTTTTCGGTGGCAGATGGTTATGGTCGTAGTTGGTAAAGGCAATGGAAATCATATATAACAACGGCAAGATGGTAAAGAAAAGAACGCCTAGTAAGGGAATCGTCATTAAAGTTGCATGGAAACGTTCGTTTAACAAGCTACGTAAATCATCCATAGTTGTTGGAATTTTTTTGCCGGCTGTCTTTAATTCATATAGGTGACGGGCGCTTTTTAAATTGATTACATATAAAATGATTAGCGATAAACAGACTAAAATTGCTGCAATTCCGAATAATAATAAGAGCATTGA
The DNA here is from genome assembly GCF_051712685.1 of Enterococcus sp. DIV0682. NCBI lineage: Bacteria > Bacillati > Bacillota > Bacilli > Lactobacillales > Enterococcaceae > Enterococcus > Enterococcus sp. DIV0682. Next base: position 1,615,812 of record NZ_JBIOPK010000001.1, on the reverse strand, counting down.
ATTATCGCCTTCTTTTAGAACTTCAATCCCTAAAGAATCATCATATACTAATCCTTGCTGTTGGGTCCCTAGTGTTCCTAGCATCATTAATGCGTGGAAACCATTACGGATTAACCAATAGATAAAGCCAATTTCAGCTGTTAAAAAGATGATTCCCTTTAACCACTGCTTGTTGGCGAAGTTTGCAGCACCCATAACTAAAAAAGATAGTTTTGTAGCGAAGTCGCCTTTTTTAAAGACCTCTCGAAATGACGTCTGGGCTTTCTTTTTCTTGAACATCTTCGTTCACTCACTTTCTACTTAAATAAAAAAGATAGAGGAAATGGGACAGCAGATTGAAGCTCGTCCCATTTCTTTACTCTTTTTATTCTTTTGCTTCTTTTGATGTGTCTTGGACTAATTTATCTAATTTTGCTTGATAGTCCGCAGGTTTGATATTGCCTTTGTACGTATCATTGATCACTGCATCCATCGCAGGCCAGAATGAAACGATTTCTGGGATTTTTGGCATTACCACAGAGTGGGTTGGTTGTGCCATTTCTAAGATAGCTTTTGCAACAGTATCTTGTGTAATTTCTTCGTTTGTTTGTAATTTTTTGTTTGAAGGGACAAAGCCGATTTCTTTAAAGTAAGTCATTTGTGCTTTTTCGCTGGTTAAATAGTTTGCTAATGTCATTGCGGCCAATGGTGCTTGTGTTTGTTGGTTGACAGCAAAACTACGAACGCCCAAGAAAGCTTTCATTTGTTTTTCTCCATTGCCAAAATCAATGGTTGGATAGGCAGCAGCCCCCATTTTGTCGCCAAGAGCTTTTTCTACATCGTTTTTAGACCAAGGGCCAGAAAGGAAGGCATCCGTTTTGCCAGAACCTAGATTAGACAATGCTTCTGTATTTGATTGGATCACACCAGGATTATTTTTTTGATCGGCAATCCATTGTAATACTTCTATACCTTGTTGGTTATTAAAGTTGGTACCTTTTGGATCTTCGCCATTTTCACCATATAAGTAATCGCCGTTACTCATAAATAGAGGACCGAAGATATAATTTGCGCCATCTTCGCCAAAATTGGTACCGATTTTGCCTTTTTCAGTTAAAGACTTCCAAGTTTTGATTTCCTCTGGAGAATACGTATCTTTGTTATAATAAAGAACTTGTGACTCTACGGCATAAGGGTAGGCATAGACTTTGTCTTTCCAAGTGACTCCTGCGACTGCCGAGTCGATATTGTTTTCTTTGACTTCTTTTTCATATTTTGTGTTAGGGTAAATCAGACCAGCTTCTGCCATTTGACCAATTTGATCATGTGGCATCATGAAAACATCTGCGGCAGCTTTAGGATCTTTTGCAATGTCTTTTTTAGCATCTGCCGAATTTCCAGCAGTTAAGTTAACTTTAATATCGGGGTTTTCTTTTTCAAAATCGGCGACAACTTTTTTAAAGACGCCCATATATTCAGTATCAACCCATAATTTTACGTCACCAGCTGCTTTATTTGCTGAACCGCTTTCATTTTCAGCTTTCGTTTTTTCTGCGCCACCACAGGCAGTAAGTAAAACCGCGGAAGCACTTAAAAGGATACCGCCCATTAAAATCTTTTTCCAATTCGCTTTCATTTTTGAACCCTCCAAAAATTATTTTTTACAAGTCTTATTATGCAACCGATTGCGGAAATAATCAAGTGTTTTTCATCGAGAAAGTTAAAAAAGTTTTTTTGTTATAAATAACATACTGTTTGTTTAAAGTGGTGTATACCACTAATTAAGCATTTTAAATAAAAAAATAAAAAAGGGTATACAAATGCAATCGTTTGCGCTAAAATGTGTTCGAGTATTAGAAAATACACGAAAAGCGACAATTAAAGGAGAGAATTAAATGAACACTGCTGCAATCTACCATCGTCCAGAAAGTGAATTTGCTTATCTTTATACAGAAGAAACCATGCATATTCGTTTGCGTACGGCAAAAGGCGACATTGCCTCTGTCCAATTAGTGCAAGGAGATCCTTATCTTTTAGGAAAAGAAAAGTGGTACCAACAGTCGTTAACCATGGAGAAGTTAGTATCTACGGAGTTATATGATTACTGGTTTATTGCATTAAGTGCAAAATTTAAACGACTTTCATATGCTTTTACTTTAGTAGGGACGGATGGCTTGACGGCGTTTTATGGCGAACACGGCATTTATCCTTTAGAAGAAAAGTATTTAGCGATGGCGAATAATTATTTTCGGATGCCGTATTTTCATGAAATCGATCGTTTTAAAGCACCTGAATGGGTAAAAGAAACGGTTTGGTATCAAATATTTCCAGAGCGTTTTGCAAATGGTGATCCCGCCAATGATCCTGAAGGGACGTTGCCGTGGGGATCTAAAAGACCAGATCGACAAGATTTTTTTGGTGGGGATTTGCAAGGGGTGCTAGATCATCTTGATTACATTGAAGATTTAGGTGTTAACGGCTTATATTTTTGCCCAATTTTTGAAGCGTTTTCTAATCACAAATATGATACGATTGATTATTTAAAAATTGACCCAGCTTTTGGTGATGGCGCTACCTTTAAGCGTTTAGTCGAAGAGTGTCATCGACGGGGCATTAAGATTATGTTGGACGCCGTTTTTAATCATATGGGGGACACTTCGCCTCAATGGCAAGATGTGTTAAAAAATGGCCAGAACTCAATTTATGCCGATTGGTTCCACGTAAATGAGTTTCCAGCTAGCTATGAAGAAAGTGCTGATTTTGAAGAAGCAAGCAACATTACCTATGATACTTTTGCATTCACTCCGCATATGCCTAAATTAAATACAGCAAATCCAGAGGTGCAAGCCTATCTTTTAGAAATTGCTCGTTATTGGATTGAGGAATATGATATTGACGCCTGGCGTTTAGATGTGGCAAACGAAGTGGATCATGCGTTCTGGAAAAAATTCCGGCAAACATGTGATGACGCAAAAGAAGATTTTTATATTTTAGGAGAAATTTGGCACTCGTCGCAAAGCTGGCTCCAAGGAGACGAATTTCATGCAGTGATGAATTATGCATACACAGATGCGATTATGGGCTACTTTGTTAAGCAAGAACTGTCCTTGGAAAAGATGCTTTCTGAAATGAACAACCAGTTAATGCTCTATCGACAACAAACGAATCAAATGCAGTTTAATGTTTTAGATTCCCACGATACACCACGCTTATTGCATGAAACGAAAGAGGATAAAGAGTTGATGCGCCAAGTATTAGCGTTTACGTATATTCAACCAGGCGTCCCTTGTCTTTACTATGGTGATGAAATTGGTATGACAGGTGATATGGATCCTGATTGTCGTCGTTGTATGGTTTGGGAGGAAAATCAGCAAGATTTAGATTTGAAGGAATTTGTAAAATCATTGATTGCCCTTCGCAAAAAGTATGCGGCTGTTTTTTCTGGTGGAACAATCGATTGGACAGGAACTTCTTTTGAAACGGGGTTGATTAGATTCGCTTGTCGTTTGGAGGAACAAACGATCTATGGGATTTTTAATACTGGCCAAGAGACACAATTTGTTGATAGAACTGATCGAGAAGTTTTGCTAAGTTCTTCTATCGAAACTGCTTCAGAACAGATAATGGTTTTACCAAAAGGTTTTCTTTTATATCAAGCATAATAATTAAGCAAAGGAATGTGAAGAAGAATGGAAAAACATTGGTGGCAAGAAGTCGTGGTTTATCAGATTTATCCTCGCAGTTTTAAGGATAGCAATGGAGATGGCATTGGAGATTTACCAGGAATTATTGAAAAATTGGATTATTTGGAAACGTTAGGCATTGGGGCTATTTGGTTATCACCAGTTTATCAATCACCCAATGATGACAATGGTTATGACATTTCTGATTATGAAGCGATTATGACAGAGTTTGGGACGATGGCGGATATGGATCGTCTAATTGAGGAAGCGAAAAAGCGAAAGATTGAAATTATTATGGACTTAGTGGTTAACCATACGTCAGATGAACATCGTTGGTTTATTGAAGCGAAAAAAAGTAAGGAGAACCCCTACCGAGACTATTATGTATGGGCTGATCCTGCTTCAGATGGCGGTGTGCCTAACCGACTGAAATCTGCCTTTTCGGGTTCGGCGTGGACGTTTGATGAAGCGAGTGGGCAATACTATTTGCATTTGTTTAGTAAAAAACAACCAGATTTAAATTGGGAAAACCAACAAATGCGTCAGTCGGTTTACGAGATGATGAATTTTTGGATTGATAAAGGAATTGGCGGTTTCCGTTTAGATGTAATTGACTTAGTGGGTAAAATTCCAGGAGAAGAGATCACCGCGAATGGACCTCATTTACATCGTTATTTACAAGAAATGAACGCCGCGACATTTGGCGGCAAAGAGCTGTTAACTGTAGGTGAAACATGGGGGGCCACACCTGAAATTGCAAAAATGTACTCTAGTCCAGAGCGTCATGAATTATCTATGATTTTTCAGTTTGAACATATGAGCTTGGATCAACAACCAGGTAAAGAAAAATGGGACCTTCAGCCAATGGAAGTTGCCAAGTTGAAACAGGTTTTTGCAAAATGGCAAACAGAATTAGGAAATGATGGCTGGAATTCTTTATTTTGGAATAACCATGATTTACCGAGAATGATTTCACGTTGGGGAAATGATCAGGAACATTGGTTGGAAAGTAGTAAGTTATTCGCTATTTTACTGCACATGATGAAAGGCACACCTTATATTTATCAAGGGGAAGAAATTGGTATGACCAATACGCCGATTACAGATATTCGTGAAGCGCGGGACATCGAAACGATTAACATGTACCATGAGTATCTAGAAAAAGGATATTCTAAAGAAGAAATTTTGCTGAAAATTAATACTAAAGGTCGCGACAATGCACGCCGGCCTATGCAGTGGACCGCTGAAAAAAATGCGGGCTTTACGACGGGTACACCTTGGATTGATGTTAATCCCAATTATCAAACGATTAACGTCGCTGCTGCTTTGGCAGATAAAAATTCACTATTCTATACGTACCAAGAAATGATTCGTTTGAGAAAAGAACATCCTTTAATTGTTTGGGGCAACTTTGAATTGCTGGAAACAGTGGACGAAGTGATCAGTTTTTATCGTACCTATGGTGAGGAACGCTGGCTTGTTGTAACGAACTTTTCTGACAAAGTTCAGCCATTTTCTGCAGATGTTTCTGTAGAACAAGTAATGATTGAAAATATGCCGACAGATGTCACTGCTTTAGCAGACTATTCGTTAGCGCCTTGGCAAGCATTTGTTGTGAAAGTGAGTCAATAAGATGGACCAATGGTGGAAAAATGCTGTCGGTTATCAAATTTATCCTCGGAGTTTTAAAGATAGCAACGGGGATGGCATTGGTGATTTGCAGGGAATTATTGAGAAATTACCGTATTTAAAAGAACTAGGGGTCGATTTTTTATGGTTAAATCCGATTTACACTTCGCCGAACGTTGACAATGGTTATGATATTGCGGATTATCAAGGGATTCAGCCAGAATTTGGTACGATGGAAGATTTTCAAGAACTTTTGGACCAAGCGCATCAATTAGGTTTGAAGATTATTCTTGATTTAGTGGTCAATCATACAAGTGATCAACATCCGTGGTTTGTTGAAGCAAAAAAAAGTTTAGATAATCCGTATCGTGAGTATTATTTATGGGCCGATGCGACACCAGAACGTATGCCGAATGAATGGCAAAGCTTTTTTGGTGGCTCGACTTGGACGTATGACGAGGATACAAAGCAAGCATATTTTCATGTGTTTGCAAAAGAGCAACCTGATTTGAACTGGAAAAATCCTAAAGTTCGTGAAGAGATTTATGCGATGATTCGCTGGTGGTTAGATTTGGGAATTGATGGTTTCCGATTAGATGCGATTAGTCATATCCAAAAAGAACCTTGGAATTTTAAGATTACCACGAATCCATGGGCTCCCTTTATGAATGTAAAAGGCATTGAAGACTATATGTTGGATTTGAAAGCTATTTTTGCTGAGTATGACATCATGACAGTGGGGGAAGCTAGTGGCGTTTCAAGTAAAAAAGCGGTGGAATGGACCAATGATGCGGGCTATCTGAATATGATTTTTGAATTAGAGCACAATGTTCGAGAAGGGAAGCCAGGAGAAGAACGGTTAAATATTTTAGGCTATAAAAAAGTAATGGCTCGCTGGCAAAAGCATTTAGGGACAGAAGGCTGGAATGCATTATATGTAGAAAATCATGATAATCCCAGAATCAATTCAATTTTAGGCAATGAAACCTCTCATTCTGCTAAGGCGATTGGAACAATCGCCTTGCTCTTGCGAGGAACGCCGTTTATTTATCAAGGACAGGAAATCGGCATGGTTAATTATCCGTTTCAACAGATTGACGAGTTAGATGCTAAAGATTCCCATAACCATTATCGTTTGCTTATAGAAAATGGCTACGATGCGAAACAAGCATTAAAAGAAGTGGCGCATTGGACGCGGGACCATTCGCGTACGCCTATGCAGTGGACGAATCAAGAGGCAAGTTCATTCACCTCGGGGCATCCGTGGTTAGCAATTCATCCCAATTTCAAAGAAATAAATGTGGCTGACCAAGAAACGGATGCGCAATCCGTGTTGAATTATTATAAAAAGTTAATTGCGTTGCGGAAAGAAAATCCAGTCTTTACAGATGGACAGTTTGAACTATTAGCGCCCAATCATCCGTCTGTTTTTGCTTTTTTAAGAAAAACAACTGAGGCAACAGCGTTAGTGATTGTCAATTTAAGTGGAGAAAAGTGCCAATTTGACTTGCCGAATAAATTACTAGGCAGAAAGTGGCAACAATTGTTAGGAAACCAAGAGTTTACAGTGGAGAAACGGATGCGGTTAGCACCTTATCAGGCAGGGGTCTTCCAATAACTGATTTGTTCTATAATGAGTGCAAGAGGCTTACTTTTAAGTAGGACTCTTGCACTCGTTTTTAGGAACTTCAACAACCGAGAGACTTCATAAATAATTGAATTTTTACAGAAATGCGTTATACTTACTTTGGGTAAGTTATTTAATTTTATGAAAGTAGGGGGAAATGATGCCGAAAACACGTGTAGAAGCATTTACAGATGCAGTCATTGCGATTATTTTAACGTTATTAATTTTAGAATTAAAAATTCCTGAAAAAGCAGATTGGTCTGCTCTGACTCAATCTGGACACAAAATCATTATTTATTTAATTAGTTTTGTTACTTTATTGATTTATTGGAACAATCATCATCATTTATTTCAAAGTGTCCGTAAAATTGATGGACGTGTCCTTTGGATGAATAATTTATTAATTTTGACGTTGACGTTTTTCCCGTTTGTTACTGGTTGGGTAGGTGAACATCCGTTTTCTTGGCCGCCACAAGCTTTATATGGTTTAGTAGTATTAGGAGCTGATGTTGCTTATTATCTAGTGGTGCGGGCATTGATTCAGGCAAATGGGCCCAAATCCGAAGTACAACGTTTGTTTGGCCACTATCCAAAATTAACGCTTTCGATTGTGTTGAATATTATTGCGTTGATTGTAGGCAAACTGGTAGCGCCAATCGCTGTCCTGATTATTGATACGATTGTTTTAGTCATGTGGTTTATTCCTGAGCGAAAAGCAGAAATAAAGGAAATTTTAAAGTAGTCATTTTTTATTTATAACAAAAAAGTCATAAATCTTTTGACAAGAATGTCAAACTCCTCTATTATAAGAAGTGGATAAAAACTGAATAATTGTTAGGTGAGGCTCCTATTTGGACAAATGCTGCTGCCGCGAAAGGATCGAGAGACCCTTAGTTGGTTGAACAGGAATAATCGTGAAGGTTATTCATAATGTAGCTGATACATGTTATCTACGCCCTATAGTGCTAAAGCTCAACGATAGAGAATCTTATTTAAAGATGGTATTTTGGGACGTACTCTATTGTTGAGTAGGTCCTTTTTTGTGTGTTTGGCAAAAAAGCAATTATTCATTGGAAGTATAAATAAGAAAAAGAAAGGATGACTGTCATGGAAGACCCTGGAAGTGAACAGAGAAACAAAATACAGTCACCAACGAAAGGAGAAGATTTTAGCACTCTTTTCGGCAGGTGACCACAACCTTGGAGGAAAAGAAAATGATGAACAAAAAAACAATGGATATGAGAAAAGCAACCAAAGATCAAGAATTACGTAAATTGGCGTTGCTTTCTGAACGGGAATTAATGATGGAATTACGGACATCTGAAAAAGGACTCTCGAATGAAGATGCCGAAAAAAGATTAGAGGAATTTGGACCAAACGAAGTTTCTGCACAAAAGCCAACCCCAGCAATTATTTTATTTTTAAGTGCATTCAAAGATCCGTTTGTCTATGTCTTAGCCTTATTGATGGTCGTTTCAACTTTAACGAAAGATTTCGAAGCCGCTATCGTGATGGGCGTGATGATTTTAGCCAGTGTCTTGATTGCTTTTATACAAGAATATCGTTCGCAAAAAGCGAGTTTGGATTTAAAAGAATTAATTGAAAACACCGCTGCAGTGACACGGGAAGGAATTACGAAAGAAATTCCAATGGACGAAATTGTTCCAGGAGACATTGTAACTTTAGCTACAGGAGACATGATTCCTGCAGATGCCGTGTTGATTTGGACCAAAGATTTATTCGTTAATCAATCGTCGCTAACAGGCGAATCCATGCCTGTCGAAAAATTTGTGGATGCAGGTGTGGATCGTCAACAAACAGAGGTTTCTGCATTAGATATGCAAGACCTAGTGTTTATGGGTACAGATGTCTTGAGTGGACAAGGAAAAGCGATTATTTTAAAAACTGGGCAACATACATTTTTTGGTGATATTGCTAAAAATGCTACAACACAACGAGGAAAAACTAGTTTTGACTTAGGCTTAGCAAAAGTCAGTAAGTTTTTATTACGAATGGTAATGATTTTGTTTCCAATCGTTTTCTTGATTAATGGTTTAACTAAAGGTGCTTGGGGCGAAGCGTTTTTCTTCGCGATTGCCGTTGCAGTTGGTTTGACACCAGAAATGTTGCCAATGATTGTTACGAGTAACTTAGCCAAGGGTGCATTATCCTTATCGAAACATAAAGTCATTGTTAAAGAGTTAGCGGCTATCCAAAATTTAGGTGGTATGGATGTGCTCTGTACAGATAAAACTGGAACGATTACCGAAGATCGTGTAGTTTTGGTTCAACATTTGAATCCATTAGGTGATTTGAGTGATGAGGTTCTAAATTTAGCCTACTTAAATTCTTCTTATCAAACAGGTTGGAAAAATTTAATGGATATTGCCGTTATTAATTTTTATGAAGAGCATCAATGGAAAACGCCGTTTAAAAATGTCACTAAAATTGATGAAATTCCTTTTGATTTTTCCAGACGCCGCTTAACGGTTGTCGTAAATGCAGATGATCATCAATTGATGATTACGAAAGGCGCCGTGGAAGAAATGGAAGAAGTGTGCACGCATGCGCAAATTAATGGCGAAATTGTACCATTAAGCACTGCTGTACGAGAAGAACTACGCCGAGTGAATGTTCAAATGAACAAACAAGGGATGCGTGTGTTAGCGGTAGCTGTAAAAAAAGATGTCCATAAAGAAGCAGTTTATTCAGTTGAAGATGAAAAAGAGATGACATTGATTGGATTTATGGGTTTTCTTGATCCAGCAAAAGAGTCAGCCGTCAGCGCTATCCGCTCCTTACATGAACATGGTGTCAACGTGAAAGTGCTAACGGGCGATAATGACATTGTCGCCAAAAAAGTCTGTAAAGATGTAGGTATTGAAGTTTCCCATGTGTTATTAGGTTCTCAAATTGAAGCAATGACAGATGAAGAGTTGCGGGCGCAAGTAGAAGAAACTAATTTATTTGCCAAATTAAATCCGATGCAAAAATCTAAAATCATTGAATTGCTACAAGCGAAAGGTCATACGGTTGGTTTTATGGGGGATGGCATTAACGATGCACCAGCATTGCGAAAAGCTGATGTGGGCATTTCAGTAGATACTGCAGCTGATATTACTAAAGATGCTAGCTCGATTATTTTACTGGAAAAAAGTTTAAATGTACTGGAATCTGGTGTGATTGAAGGACGAAAAGTATTTAGCAATATGATGAAATATATTAAAATTACCATCAGTTCTAATTTTGGGAATGTCTTTTCAATTTTAGTAGCCAGTGCCTTTTTACCATTTCTACCAATGCTTTCCTTACAACTCTTGATTCAAAATTTGATTTATGATGTGGCTCAGTTGACAATTCCTTGGGATAATGTCGATGAAGAAGAGTTATTAAGCCCTGTTCGGTGGGAAACGAACGGACTAGCGAAATTTACGGTATGTATTGGCCCGGTAAGTAGTATTTTCGATATTCTAACGTATCTTGTCATGTGGTTTGTGTTTAGCGCCAATAGTTTGGCAACTCAACATTTATTCCAAACAGGTTGGTTTATGGTGGGACTTGTTAGTCAAACGTTAGTTGTTCATATGGTCCGGACGCGGAAAATACCATTCATTCAAAGTCGTGCGTCAATGCCTGTGATGTTAAGTAGTTTAGGCGCAATTTTACTCGGTTTCCTGATTGTAGCAACGCCTATAAGAGAGGTTTTTGACTTTGTGAAACTTCCGGCTAACTACTGGCCATGGTTCTTTGGAATCATCATTGCGTACATGTTAACTGTTGAAGTAGCTAAACGTTTATATATTAAAATTACCAAGGAATGGATTTAGTAAAATCTACTGAAAGAGAAAAGAAATTGCTAAGCTGTATTACTCGTTTTGCGAAAATTCAGTGATTTTAAGCAATGAATGTTCGTGATAAAACCTAAGGCAAAGTATTTGGCAAAAAAACGAGCCAAAAAAAATAAAAATTAACGAAAAAAACTTTGTTCTCTAAAAAATAAAAAACCGCATGCTGAGTAGGTTACTCGGCTGACGGTTTTTATTTTTTGGTTTTTTCAAGATAATTTTCATGAAAACGCAAAGTTCGGAAATCAGATTACTAGCCAGTTCGGGGATAAGGGGGCTCAAATTAATAGAACTGTTATATAATATTTTCAAAATAGAATATAACAGTTGGGAGAAAAATAGTACAGAAGAAGTGTGGAACAGAAACCGTTTTCTTGTTTGTGAAAATTATCACTAAACCGCAAAAACATGCGGTTTTGCTCTTTTGTGAAAAAATGAAGAAATTAGAGTTTTTTTCTTGCGCTTTTTCGAATTTAGTGATAATTTGTTAAGTGTAGTCGATAAAAAGTAATACAGTTTCGCACTCTGTTTTACTTTTGTCGAAATTAAAGAAACGTAATAGAGAGGATTGTGTGACAAAATGGCAAAGGCTAAGAAACAAAAACCTATTGACTTTAAAGAGCTAATGGCTAAAGTCGACGCTGATTTCCCAACTTTCCAAATCTTGGATCAAGATGGAAAAATTGTGAATGAAGATTTAGTACCTGATTTATCGGATGAGGAATTAGTTGAATTAATGACACGCATGGTTTGGTCTCGTGTGTTAGACCAACGTTCTACTGCATTAAACCGTCAAGGACGCTTAGGATTCTTCGCGCCAACAGCTGGACAAGAAGCAAGCCAATTGGCAAGTCAATTTGCAATGGAAAAAGAAGACTACTTATTACCAGGTTACCGTGATGTACCTCAATTAGTACAACATGGTTTACCATTAAGAGAAGCTTTCTTATGGTCTCGTGGTCACGTAGCAGGGAACTACTACGCGGAAGATTTAAATGCATTACCACCACAAATTATCATTGGTGCTCAATACATCCAAGCAGCTGGTGTTGCTTTAGGATTGAAAAAACGTGGAAAAGAAAATGTTGTCTTCACTTATACTGGTGACGGCGGTTCTTCACAAGGAGACTTCTATGAAGCAATTAACTTTGCTGGTGCTTACCAAGCAAACGGTGTCTTCATTATCCAAAACAATGGTTTTGCGATTTCTACACCTCGTGAAAAACAAACAGCGGCTAAAACTTTAGCTCAAAAAGCTGTTGCAGCAGGAATTCCTGGTATTCAAGTTGATGGTATGGATCCATTAGCAGTTTACGCAATTGCAAAAGAAGCACGTGATTGGTCAGCTGCAGGAAACGGTCCAGTTTTAATTGAAACATTAACCTATCGTTATGGTCCACATACTTTATCTGGAGACGATCCAACACGTTACCGTTCAAAAGAAATGGATGACGAATGGGTACAAAAAGATCCATTGACTCGTTTCCGTAAATATCTAACAGATAAAGGCTTATGGTCTGAAGCAAAAGAAGAAGAAATTATTGAAAAAACAAAAGAAGAAATCAAAGTAGCGATTGCAGAAGCGGATAAAGCGCCAAAACAAAAAGTTTCTGATTTCTTGAAAAATATGTTTGAAGTTCAACCTCAAACAATTAAAGAACAAATTGCATTTTATGAAGCGAAGGAGTCGAAATAAAAATGGCACAAAAAACTATGATCCAAGCAATTACAGATGCCTTAGCTCTTGAATTAGAGAAAGACGAAAATGTCTTAATCTTCGGTGAAGACGTTGGTAACAACGGTGGGGTTTTCCGTGCAACTGAAGGTTTACAAGAAAAATTTGGTGAAGACCGCGTCTTCGATACACCTTTAGCTGAATCTGGTATCGGTGGATTGGCTTTCGGTCTTGCCTTGCAAGGTTACCGTCCAGTTCCCGAAATCCAATTCTTTGGTTTCGTTTTTGAAGTATTTGACGAAATCGTTGGTCAAATGGCTCGTACGCGTTACCGTATGGGTGGAACTCGTAATATGCCAATTACTGTTCGTGCCCCATTTGGTGGTGGTGTTCATACACCAGAACTTCACTCAGATAACTTAGAAGGATTAATCGCACAATCACCAGGTGTTCGTGTTGTTATTCCATCAAACCCTTACGATGCAAAAGGACTATTAATTTCATCTATTCGTAGCAACGATCCAGTTGTCTACTTAGAGCACATGAAATTATACCGTTCATTCCGTGAGGAAGTGCCAGACGAAGCTTATGAAGTGCCTTTAGATAAAGCGGCTGTAACTCGTGAAGGAACAGACGTATCAATCATCACTTACGGCGCTATGGTTCGTGAAGCGATTAAAGCAGCTGATAGCTTAGCGAAAGACAATATTTCAGCAGAAATCATTGACTTACGTACAGTGGCTCCTTTAGATGTGGAAACAATTATTAACTCTGTTGAAAAAACTGGCCGTGTGGTTGTCGTTCAAGAAGCACAAAAACAAGCTGGCGTTGGCGCTATGGTTGTTTCTGAAATTTCTGAACGTGCCGTATTATCATTAGAAGCACCAATCGGACGTGTATCTGCTCCAGATACAATCTTCCCATTCGGACAAGCAGAAAATATCTGGTTACCAAATGCGAAAGATATCGAAGCAAAAGCTAGAGAAATCGTCGAATTTTAATAGTTATTCGAAGTAGATAAACGAAGAATTAAACAGGTGGAATACGGCTATAGGCATGAAATGTTCAGCTACTATAGTCGTTTCCCCGCGTTTTGCTCCTAAGAAAATAGACAGATCCAACGAAGAAGGGAAGACTTAAAAAATGGCTTATCAGTTTAAATTACCGGATATCGGTGAAGGGATTGCCGAAGGCGAAATCGTTAAATGGTTTGTAAAACCTGGCGATACAATCAACGAAGACGATACGTTATTAGAAGTACAAAATGACAAATCAGTGGAAGAAATTCCATCACCAGTAACAGGTACTGTAAAAAATATCGTTGTACCAGAAGGAACAGTTGCAAACGTTGGTGACGTGTTAATCGAAATCGACGCACCTGGTCACGAAGATAACGATGCAGCACCAGCAGCTCCTGCACAAGAACAAACACCAGCACAACCTGCTGCTGTACCAACAACAGAAGCAGCTGGCGGATTTTTCCAATTCAAATTACCAGACATCGGTGAAGGAATTGCCGAAGGCGAAATCGTTAAATGGTTCGTTAAAGCTGGCGACACAATTAATGAAGATGATTCATTATTAGAAGTACAAAATGACAAATCAGTAGAAGAAATTCCATCACCAGTAACAGGTACTGTAAAAAATATCGTTGTACCAGAAGGAACAGTTGCCAATGTTGGTGACGTGTTAGTTGAAATTGACGCACCTGGTCATAATTCAGCAGCACCGGCAGCCGCAGCACCAGCTACTGACGCTCCTAAAGCGGAAGCATCAGCTCCAGCCGCTTCAACAGGCGTAGTTGCAGCCGCTGATCCAAACAAACGCGTTTTAGCAATGCCATCTGTTCGTCAGTATGCGCGTGAAAAAGACGTTGATATTACACAAGTAACTGCAACTGGTAAAGGTGGCCGTGTCATTAAAGCGGATATTGATGCCTTTGTCTCTGGTGGTTCTCAAGCAGCACCAGCTACTGAAGCTGCCGCAACAGAAGCAGCACCTAAAGCGGAAGCAGCTGCACCTAAAGCAGCGCCAAAAGCCTTTACTTCTGATTTAGGCGAAATGGAAACACGTGAAAAAATGACACCAACACGTAAAGCAATTGCTAAAGCAATGGTTAACAGCAAACACACTGCTCCTCACGTAACATTACATGATGAAGTAGAAGTTTCTAAATTATGGGATCACCGTAAGAAATTTAAAGATGTTGCTGCTGCAAATGGTACAAAATTAACATTCTTACCATACGTTGTAAAAGCATTGACTTCAACTGTTCAAAAATTCCCAATCTTGAATGCATCAATTGATGACGCAGCACAAGAAATTGTTTACAAAAATTACTTTAACATTGGTATCGCTACTGATACAGATCATGGCTTATATGTACCAAATGTTAAAAATGCTAATACGAAGAGCATGTTTGCTATCGCTGATGAAATCAACGAAAAAGCAGCATTGGCTATCGAAGGTAAATTAACTGCACAAGATATGCGTGATGGTACAATCACAATTAGTAACATTGGTTCAGTCGGTGGCGGCTGGTTTACACCAGTAATCAACTACCCTGAAGTTGCTATTTTAGGCGTTGGTACAATTGCTCAAGAACCAGTTGTTAATGCAGACGGCGAAATCGTTGTGGGACGCATGATGAAATTATCATTAAGCTTTGACCACCGTATCGTTGACGGCGCAACTGCTCAAAAAGCAATGAACAACATTAAACGCTTATTAGCTGATCCAGAATTACTATTAATGGAAGGATGATTAACAAATGGTAGTAGGAGATTTCGCCATTGAACTAGATACAGTCGTAATCGGAGCTGGACCTGGAGGATACGTTGCTGCAATTCGTGCCGCAGAAATGGGTCAAAAAGTTGCGATTATCGAACGCGAATACATCGGAGGCGTTTGTTTAAACGTTGGATGTATTCCTTCAAAAGCTTTAATTGCTGCTGGACATCATTACCAAGAAGCACAAGATTCTTCAACTTTTGGTGTAACAGCTAAAGGAGTCGAATTAGACTTTGCAAAAACACAAGACTGGAAAGATAACACAGTTGTTAAATCATTAACAGGCGGCGTTGGCATGTTATTGAAAAAACACAAAGTAGAAATTATTGAAGGCGAAGCATTCTTCGTTGACGAAAATACATTGCGTGTTATTCACCCAGACTCAGCACAAACTTACTCATTCAATAATGCTATTGTAGCAACAGGTTCTCGTCCAATTGAAATCCCAGGATTCAAATTTGGCGGACGCGTGTTAGATTCTACAGGCGGTTTAAACTTAAAAGAAGTTCCTAAAAAATTCGTTATTATCGGTGGCGGTGTCATCGGTGCTGAATTAGGTGGCGCTTATGCTAACTTAGGTTCAGAAGTAACAATTTTAGAAGGTAGCCCATCAATTTTACCAACTTATGAAAAAGATATGGTTAAAGTTGTCACAGACGACTTCAAGAAGAAAAACGTAACAATCGTGACTTCTGCAATGGCTAAAGAAGCTGTTGACAATGGCGATAGCGTCACTGTTAAATATGAAGTTAACGGAAAAGAAGAAAGTGTTGAAGCAGATTACGTAATGGTCACTGTTGGACGTCGTCCAAACACAGACGACTTAGGCTTAGAACAAGCGGGCGTTGAAATTGGCGAACGTGGTTTAATCCCAGTTGATAACCAAGGACGTACTAACGTGAAAAACATCTTTGCAATCGGCGACATCGTACCAGGTGCTGCGTTAGCGCATAAAGCAAGCTACGAAGCAAAAATTGCTGCTGAAGCAATTTCTGGTAAGAAAGTTGCAGTTGATTACAAAGCAATGCCAGCTGTTGCCTTTACTGATCCAGAATTGGCAAGCGTTGGTATGACTGTTGCAGAAGCAAAAGAAGCGGGAATCGAAGCAAAAGGCTACAAATTCCCATTTGCTGGTAACGGCCGTGCAATCTCTTTAGATAAAACTGAAGGATTCATGCGTTTAGTTACAACTGTAGAAGACAATGTCATCATCGGTGCACAAATTGCCGGTGTCGGTGCAAGTGACATGATTTCTGAATTAGCTTTAGCTATTGAATCTGGCATGAATGCAGAAGACATTGCTTTAACAATCCACCCACACCCATCATTGGGCGAAATCACTATGGATACAGCTGAATTGGCTTTAGGTTTACCAATTCATATTTAATAGTATCACTTTGTCGCACGACAGATATAATGCGCCTTTTGCACTTGTTGCATTAGCCACAGCAAGAGCAAAAGGTGTAAAAAAACAACGACTTCTAGGAGTCGTTGTTTTTTTATGCTCTGTTCTTTCTTTTACGGTATTTAAGGGGTGTTTCACCCGTTTCTTGTTTAAAGATCCGGACAAAATAGCTATCTTCAACAAACCCTAAATCTTCACTGATTTGGGCAATTGTTTTATCTGTCTCCAAAAGAAGCTGTTTAGCCCATGTGATTTTTAATTGTCGATAAAATTGACTAAAGGGAATACCAAACTCCTCTTTTAATAAACGACTTAAATACGTCGGTGTCAAATGAACAAGGTCTGCCAGTTCTTGTAAATTTAAACGCAGCGATTTGTTTTCCCAAAGGGCATCTAAAACCGGTTGTAATTGCTTATTTTTAGTTTGATAGGCACTTGAAGGAGTTAATTGAGCAGTTAATAAAGTTTGTTGAATATCTTTTTGGATCATATTCAATGGCTCCAGCTCTTCTTTTCGCGAACTAATCTGTAAGGATTGTTTGTACGTATTGATTAAATAATCTTTTTTGATGGCTTCAGAAATAATATATTGGCTTAGATCAGCGATTAATGTCGCGCTCTTTTCTAAGTCTGCTAGTTCTAAAACAGGGTATTGTTGATACAGCTCTTGGTGTGTTACTAAAAATTCTTGAATGAAGGCATCATTCATGGTTAAAACCTGTTCTAACTCTTCTTGGTGATCTTCGAGCAAAACTTCACCAGCCATAATGGCTCCTACATACTGGTTATCAACAATAATGGGGATGGCCATATCAACGATGTTAAAGTGACAACGGTAGATAAAAGGCTGACCAGTGCGAACAGCTTCCAAGCCACCACGAGCATCACATTTTTCACAAAGTTTCGAGAGCTCAGGGGAGTGGCGTACCAGTTGGCAAAAGGGTTGAACTTGACTATGTTTCGTCACAGGTCGACCTTTATAATCGACTAAAATAATGGCTAAGCGAGTGCTTAAGGCCAATGATTCTTGCAATTTTTCCCACTTCTCTAAATCTAAAATATTTTTTAATTCTACAGTCATAAGGCAATCCTTCAATCTAAAGTTTAAAAATCATAATATTTTATTATTTCACAAAATAATTCTATCATTTTTTGCAAGAAAACGATACCAAAAGTTCAATGCTTTTTGTATGAAAGCGTTTTATACTATGTATGTAAACAAAATATAGGAGGCTATCAACATGAGAAAAGCATTGATTTTACCAACGAAATATGTTCAAGGGGAAGATGAATTACTAAACTTAGGTTACTTCGTTTCAACTTTTGGAAAAAAAGCGTTACTAATTGCAAATCCTGCTGACGTTGATCGTGTACGTCCACAATTGGAAGAAACAGCGAAAAAGTTTGACATTACCTTCGTAGAGGGTGGCTTTAGTGGAGAAGTAACGCGTGAAGAAACAAAGCGCTTGCAAAACGTTGGACAAAAAGAACAAGCAGACTGTATCATTGGTTTAGGTGGCGGTAAAGCAATCGATGCTTCAAAAGTCGTAGCAGAAGGTGAAAACTTAATTATTGTACCAACGATTGCGGCTCAAGATGCACCAACTTCGCATTCAGCTGTACTATATCATGAAGATGGCTCATTTGATGATTATGCTTACTTTAAACAAAGTCCAAGCGTCGTTATGGTTGATACAAAAGTGGTTGCCAAAGCGCCAACTAGATTTTTAGTTGCTGGAATGGGGGATGCCTTATCCACATATTTTGAAGCACGCGCAACACACAATTCATATTCTCGGGTTAATGCTAGTTTGCCAATGGGTTCAAGAGAAGGCTTAACGCCTGCTGCTAGCGGCACATATGCAGCTTTGGCCATGGCAAAACTTTGCTGGGAAAACCTCCAGGAAGATGGGTTAAAAGCGAAATTAGCTTGTGATGCAAATGTGGTTACTGAATCATTGAATAAGATTATCGAAACAAATATCTTACTTTCAGGCTTAGGTTTTGAAAGTGGCGGTTTAGCTGCAGCGCATGCGATTCATAACGGTATGACAGTCTTACCTGGTGCGCACAGTTATTTACATGGTGAAAAAGTAGCCTTTGCAACGATTGCACAACTTGTATTAGAAGATGCAGCAAAAGACGAATTAGAAGCTGTTTTAGACTTTAGCGCTTCTGTAGGTTTACCATTAACGCTTTCAGACATTGGTGTCGATGAAATCACTTATGAAGAAGCGTTGGAAGTAGCCAAAATTGCTTGCATTCCAGAAGAATCAATTCATTCAATGCCATTCCCAATTGTCGTTGAAGAAGTAGCGAATGCAATCATTGTTGCAGATAAAGTCGGACAAGAATATAAAACAAGACATAAATTAGATTAAGGAAGTGTCCACATGAAAGCAGATATTTTACTCGTTTCACATAGCAAAATGATTACAGATGGTATTAAAGAGATGATTGAACAGATGAACGCCAGTGAAGAAATTACAATTCATTCACTTGGTGGTACATCAGATGGTTCATTAGGTTCAGATCCAATGAAAATCATTGACACGATTAACGAAGCGGACTCTGACCGAGAATTTTTAATTTTTGCCGATTTAGGCAGTGCCGTTTTAAGTTCAGAATTAGCTTTTGATATGCTAGAAGAAGACCAACAGAAACATTATCATTTAGTCGATGCACCATTGGTTGAAGGTGCCTTTGCGGCAGCAATTACTGCAGGTGTCTCAGATGATTTGACGCAAATTTTAGCAGAAGCTCAAAATGCTGGTAAGAAAGGGTGGAACTAAATGAAAAAAATTATTAATGAACCTGGTAAAATTGTCGAAGAAATGCTCCAAGGAATTGTGAAAAGCTATGGAAACCTTGTTCATCAAGTCGAAGATTCTCGCGTGATTGCTCGCAACGACTCAAACAAACAAGTTGGGTTAGTATCTGGTGGCGGAAGTGGTCATGAGCCTGCACATGCTGGGTTTGTTGGTGATGGAATGTTAAATGCCGCAGTTTTAGGTGATGTCTTTACTTCACCAACACCAGATCAAATTTTAACAGGGATCCAAGCGGCAGACCAAGGGGCCGGTGTTCTGTTAATCGTAAAAAATTATACAGGCGATATTTTGAACTTTGAAATGGCCAAAGATATGGCTGATATGGAAGACATTCATGTAGAAATGGTCGTTGTCGATGACGATATAGCTGTCGAAGATAGCACCTATACCGCTGGAAAACGCGGCGTTGCCGGGACTGTTCTTGTCCATAAAATTTTAGGACATCATGCCCGCCAAGGTGCTTCTTTAGAAGAGCTCGTTTCTTTAGGAGAAAAGATTGTAGCAGCCACGAAAACAATTGGAGTGGCTTTAAAAGCAGCCACTGTGCCTGAAGTTGGCAAACCAGGTTTTACTTTACCAGAAGATGAAATTGAATTTGGCGTAGGGATTCACGGAGAACCAGGCTATCGTCGTGAAAAAATCCAACCATCGAAAGAGTTAGCGAAAGAATTAGTTGAAAAAACATTAAGTAGCTATGAACAACAACCACAAACAGTTGGGATACTTGTCAATGGCATGGGCGGCACGCCATTAATGGAACAATTTGTATTTATGAACGACGTGCTAACATTATTAGAAGATAAAGGTGTTCAAGTGACCTTCCATAAAGTGGGTAACTATATGACGTCTATTGACATGCAAGGATTATCTTTAACGATGATTGACTTGGCGACAAAAGACTGGCAAACAGCGCTAGAAAGCAATGTAACAACAATTTCTTGGTAAGGGTGATAAAAGATGGAATTAACAGTAAAAGACATTCAAACATGGTTAGACAATTATTCAAAAGTTATTGAAGAAAAAAAAGACTATTTAAGTGAATTAGACACGCCGATTGGTGATGGGGATCACGGTAACAACATGGCTCGTGGTATGGCTGAATACAAAATTGCGTTTGACAAAAAAGTACCAACAACAATCACGGAGACATTTAAAGTCCTATCCATGGCTTTGATTTCAAAAGTTGGCGGAGCTTCTGGTCCTTTATATGGTACTGCGTTTATGAATATGACTAAAGCGACAAAAGATTTGGAAACCATCAGTTCGCCAGAGCAATTAAAAGAAATTGTTCAGCAAGGTCTAGCTGGGATTCAGATGCGCGGCAAAGCTGAACCAGGAGATAAAACGATGGTTGATGTCTGGGCACCTGTTGCTGAAGTAATTGGAACGGAACAATTTAATGAAGAAAAAATTGAACAATTTGCTGAAGCAACAAAAGATTGGGTGGCGAAAAAAGGACGTGCCTCTTATTTAGGGGAACGAGCAATTGGTCATATTGATCCAGGAGCAGCATCTAGTGCATTATTATTTGAAGAACTAGTCAAAGTAATCAATCAATAACAGTGAGAAAAAAGTTTAGCAAGTGCCTCTCTTGAAGCGCTTGCTAAACTTTTTTATAAATAATGGTTTCTTTTGTTTATCTATGGGATAATTTAAGTAACAAAAAATAACAAAGATAGACAAATGGGGGATTTAAAGATGAAAAAGCATGTGATTGTGGGATGTTTATTAATCGTTAGCTCAATGTTTGTAAGTGCTTGTGGAAATTCGTCAGACGTGACCACGGAAAAAACCAGTGTCACAAAACAAGTCGAAGCTACGGGACAAAGCACAACCTCTTCCGTAGACCAAACCAAGTATGATGCCATTATTACAGAAGCTAAAAAGTTAACAGCAGAGGGGCAATATAAAGAATCAGAAGAAAAATTAGCTACGATCCCTGTTAGCGATTTAGGGAAACCACACTATTCGATCGTTAAAGAAACGGTTGAGAAACTAAATAATCAAAATAATGAAGGCTTAAAAAGACAAGAAGAAGTCGCGGTTGAAAAGCAAACGAAGTCGAGTCCGGCACAAACAGAATCACTTAAACCGATTCCAGATGAGTTTGCTAAATGGGCAACCACGTATCTTTTTTATTATCCACGAGGAGATCAAAAGCAAGCGGGGTTAATCATTGAAGCGAATGGAGCGGTCACGCAGACGAATACGAATGGCGAAATTTACACAGGAAAAGCCGAAATAAGTGGAGCTTCGGGCACTATTTTAAGTTATGATACGACTAGTTATCGCCCGACGACCCAACCAGCTACAAAATCGATTACTCCAAATGTTAAAATCACTGTTACTTGGAACAATGGCGGCGGTGTTGATGTTTATTATGGCTACGTTTCTTATTCACAACGTTTAGCTTTGACAGATGGTATCGCCGTGACAGACGGGGTCAAAGAAGTTTGGCTTTCATAAAAAGAGCTAGACATTCAAGCAAAAACTTGAATGTCTAGCTCTTTTGTTGATTGAATAGGGGGATTTAAATACTTAGTTTCGATAAGAACGAACGGTATTATTAATAGCAGAAATACTATATTTTAATTCATCTTCTAACGTTTGATCAATGTCTGTGTCTAAAGTTTCTGCAAACATGGCTTCATATTCAGCGATAGAAAGTTCTGTCCGATTATCCAGCAGTGCTAAATGAGTTTCTTTTTGTAAATGATTTTGATAGCCAGCTACTAATTCACCAGTGAAAAATTCAGCGACAGCACCAGAACCATAACTGAATAAACCAATTTGATTGCCTGCGGTTAAAGTCGTTGCATTTTCTAAAAGGGAAATGAGTCCCAGATAAAGTGAACCCGTATACAAGTTTCCTACGCGACGACTATAGATGATACTTTCTTCATAACGAGCTAAAATTCGTTCCTGTTCTGCTTCAGTTTGGTCGGAGATTTTTGCTAATAAGGCTTTTTTGCCCATTTTTGTGTAAGGAATATGGAACGCTAAAGCATCATAATCTGCAAAATCAAGACCGGTCCGTTTTTTATGTTCATCCCAGACTTGGGCAAAAGATTGGATGTAGGTTTCGTTTGACAAAGGACCATCGACCATAGGATACGGATGGCCTGTTGGACGCCAAAAGTCATAGATATCTTGCGTCAGCATCACATTATCCTCTTTTAAAGCCAAGATGCGCGGTTCACTAGTAACTAACATCGCAACCGCCCCAGCTCCTTGTGTAGGCTCACCGCCAGAATTTAAGCCATATTTTGCAATATCTGCTGCTACAACCAAAACTTTTTTATCTGGATGTAAGGCGACGTGATTCTTAGCTAACTGTAAGCCTGCTGTTGCTCCGTAACAAGCTTCCTTGATTTCGAAAGAGCGAGCGAAAGGTTGAATCCCCATTAAACGATGTAAGACAACTGCGGCCGCTTTTGACTCATCGATACTGGACTCAGTCCCGACAATCACCATATCAATGGCCTCTTTATCTTCTTTGGTCAAAATCGCTTCTGCGGCATTGGCTGCAAATGTCACAATATCTTGGCTGATTGGGTTCACCGCCATTTGGTCTTGCCCAATACCAATATGAAATTTTCCAGGGTCTACATTTCTGGCTTCAGCCAGTGCCGTCATATCAATATAATAAGGGGGCACAAAAAAACTAATTTTATCAATCCCAATTGTCATTTCTTTAACTCCTTTACGATAAATAGATTCATTATATAAAATAGCACGAAATGAACCAAAATGGGGAATTTTTGTATTAACTTCATAGATTATTAAAAAATATCTTATAAGTCTGTTAACATTCAGTAATTGGCACTTGTGATTCTGGGATTTTATGATATATTTCAAGATGGAGGTGCATTTAGTTGAAAACAGTAGTTATTATTGATGCATTACGAACACCAATTGGAAAATATAAAGGCAGCTTAAGTCAAGTAAGTGCCGTAGACTTAGGAACACATGTTACAACACAACTTTTAAAAAGACATTCCACTATTTCTGAAGAAATTGATCAAGTAATCTTTGGAAATGTTTTACAAGCTGGAAATGGCCAAAATCCCGCACGACAAATAGCAATAAACAGCGGTTTGTCTCATGAAATTGCCGCAATGACGGTTAATGAGGTCTGCGGATCAGGAATGAAGGCCGTTATTTTGGCGAAACAATTGATTCAATTAGGAGAAGCGGAAGTTTTAATTGCTGGCGGGATTGAGAATATGTCCCAAGCACCTAAATTACAACGATTTAATTACGAAACAGAAAGCTACGATGCGCCTTTTTCTAGTATGATGTACGATGGGTTAACGGATGCCTTTAGTGGTCAAGCAATGGGTTTAACTGCTGAAAATGTGGCCGAAAAGTATCATGTAACCAGAGAAGAGCAAGATCAATTTTCTGTACATTCACAATTAAAAGCAGCTCAAGCACAAGCAGAAGGGATATTCGCTGACGAAATAGCCCCATTAGAAGTATCAGGAACGCTTGTGGAGAAAGATGAAGGGATTCGCCCTAATTCGAGCGTTGAGAAGCTAGGAACGCTTAAAACAGTTTTTAAAGAAGACGGTACTGTAACAGCAGGGAATGCATCAACCATTAATGATGGGGCTTCTGCTTTGATTATTGCTTCACAAGAATATGCCGAAGCACACGGTCTTCCTTATTTAGCTATTATTCGAGACAGTGTGGAAGTCGGTATTGATCCAGCCTATATGGGAATTTCGCCGATTAAAGCCATTCAAAAACTGTTAGCGCGCAATCAACTTACTACGGAAGAAATTGATCTGTATGAAATCAACGAAGCATTTGCAGCAACTTCAATCGTGGTCCAAAGAGAACTGGCTTTACCAGAGGAAAAGGTCAACATTTATGGTGGCGGTATTTCATTAGGTCATGCGATTGGTGCCACAGGTGCTCGTTTATTAACGAGTTTAAGTTATCAATTAAATCAAAAAGAAAAGAAATATGGCGTGGCTTCTTTATGTATTGGCGGTGGCTTAGGACTCGCTATGCTACTAGAGAGACCTCAGCAAAAAAAAAACAGCCGATTTTATCAAATGAGTCCTGAGGAACGCCTGGCTTCTCTTCTTAATGAAGGCCGGATTTCTGCTGATACAAAAAAAGAATTTGAAAATACGGCTTTATCTTCGCAGATTGCCAATCATATGATTGAAAATCAAATCAGTGAAACAGAAGTGCCGATGGGCGTTGGCTTACATTTAACAGTGGACGAAACTGATTATTTGGTACCAATGGCGACAGAAGAGCCCTCAGTGATTGCGGCTTTGAGTAATGGTGCAAAAATAGCACAAGGATTTAAAACAGTGAGTCAACAACGCTTAATGCGTGGACAAATCGTTTTTTACGATGTTGCAGACCCCGAGTCATTGATTGATAAACTACAAGTAAGAGAAGCGGAAATTTTTCAACAAGCAGAGTTAAGTTATCCATCTATCGTTAAACGCGGCGGCGGCTTAAGAGATTTGCAATATCGTGCTTTTGATGAATCGTTTGTATCTGTCGACTTTTTAGTAGATGTTAAGGATGCAATGGGGGCAAATATCGTTAACGCTATGTTGGAAGGTGTGGCCGAGTTGTTCCGTGAATGGTTTGCGGAGCAAAAGATTTTATTCAGTATTTTAAGTAATTATGCCACGGAGTCGGTTGTTACGATGAAAACGGCTATTCCAGTTTCACGTTTAAGTAAGGGGAGCAATGGCTGGGAAATTGCTGAAAAAATTGTTTTAGCTTCACGCTATGCTTCATTAGATCCTTATCGGGCAGTCACGCATAACAAAGGAATCATGAATGGCATTGAAGCTGTCGTTTTAGCTACAGGAAATGATACACGCGCTGTTAGCGCTTCTTGTCATGCTTTTGCGGTGAAGGAAGGTTGCTACCAAGGCTTGACTAGTTGGACGCTAGATGGCGAACAACTAATTGGTGAAATTTCAGTTCCGCTTGCGTTAGCCACGGTTGGCGGTGCCACAAAAGTCTTACCTAAATCTCAAGCAGCCGCTGATTTGTTAGCAGTGACGGATGCAAAAGAACTAAGTCGAGTAGTAGCGGCTGTTGGTTTGGCACAAAATTTAGCGGCGCTACGGGCCTTAGTCTCTGAAGGAATTCAAAAAGGACACATGGCTCTACAAGCACGTTCTTTAGCGATGACGGTTGGAGCTACTGGTAAAGAAGTTGAGGCAGTCGCTCAACAATTAAAACGTCAAAAAACGATGAACCAAGACCGAGCCTTGGCTATTTTAAATGATTTAAGAAAACAATAAAAAAACAGTTCAGCAGAAATTATTCTGCTGAACTATTTTTTTTCACATTAGGTAGCCGTTTCAGGCCACGAATTGGTTTTACTTTTAAGACATCTAAGAAGAAAGTGAACACAGGGATTCCTACAATAAGTCCCCATACACCAAAGAGACGCTCACTAACTAATAAAATGACAAACGTATAAAAGATTGGTAACTCTGTTTTACTAGACATGAATTTAGGATTTAGCACGTAAGATTCAAATAAATGGACGATTGTAATTAAAGCTAAGATATAAATCACATCGTTCAAGCCACCTTGGGAATAAGCGATGAAACTTAGCGGAATGCAGGAAATAATCACACCAGCAACTGGGACTAAGCTCAAAATGAAGATCATAATGGCTAAACTAGGTAACTGAGTAAAGCCGATTATCGCCAAGGCCAAGGTAGTAATGACTGTATTCACCACAGCAATGAAAAACTGAGCTTCCATTACGACACCAAATGTGTTAACGAACTTGTTGGCGAAATAATAGATATCCTGAAAAAACCAATCAAAATCACTTTTTAAAAATAACTTAGAAAAATCAGCCATTTGCTTCTTCTCAATCATAAAGAAGAAACTTAAAATAAAGGACATGACAAATGATAAACCGACAGCACCAATATCTTGAATGTAGCGTAAAATCATTGAAGCACCATTCTGGAGTTGAGAGAGTAAGTTAGATTTTTCCAAGTATTGATCAATAAATTGCAATACTTGATTTGTATCTGTATGTGGACTTTGATAAAAATCAACTACAGAATTAATCATTTGAGTCGTTTGGTTAACTAGAACGGGAACATATTTAGTAATCGCTAAATAGATTAGAAAAACAACCAATGCATAGGTTAAGAGAACGATGACAATCGTCGGGATTTTCATATAGCGTTGAACAAAATGGACCAAACGAACAGCTAAATAGGTAAAGATAAATGTTAAAAGAATTGTTGTAATCATACTTCTGGATAAATAAAGCACAAAAATAATCAAAGCAAGGACGCAAAAACGTCGCAAACGTTCATTTTGAATAAATTTTTGATACAAACTCATAGGGGAAACTCCTTCTTTACTGAATAATCAATCCTGTTAAGAATAACATAACCATACCGATGGCAGCTAGGCCGCAAACAATAATATGGCGGCGTTTGTACATCACTACAATGGCGATGAACTCTCGAATAAACGCGTTAGGTAAAAAATAAAAAGCGGTTTTTGCACCAATGCCATCAGCTTTTAAGCCAGCCATTCGAGCGAAAAGACCCGCTCGGAAAAGGTGATAATTGTTTGTAGTAAAAATGGCTTGGAAATTAGCATTTCCAAAATCCTCAATCATTGTTTCTTTGGAAAAACGCATATTTTCTAGTGTGTTTTTTGAATGAGCTTCTACTAAAATATCATCATCAGGAATACCTTGTGTCAAAGCATACATTTTCATCGCGACACTTTCAGGAAGTAATTCATCAGGGCCTTGGCCACCAGACATGACGATTTTTGGTGGATTTAACGTTGCGCGATTTTGAGCCTTGTAAAATTGAATGGCTTTGTTGATGCGGGCTTGCAATAATGGCGGCACAATCTCACCATTGATTAACCCCGAACCTAACACAACAATATAATCCTGTGTATATTTTGGCTGATTAAATTGATACAACGTAGAAGCAGTTAAAAAATTATAAAAAACAAACGCGAAATAAGTCAAAATAAATGGCGCGATAGTTAATGGTAAGGAGAGCCACGTTGGTAACAACGATTGAAAAAAGAAATTATAAATTAATAGTAATGTTAAGCCAATTGCCAGCAACAACGTCAACAAGTTCCCTAGAGACCGACCTTCTTTTCTCATAACAACGACCGCATTCCAATAGAGGAAAATAATTAAGGCATAGAGTCCTAAAGCCAAAGCGATAAAAATTGCCAGCAGGGCAATAATTGCTAAGGTGATTAGAAAGTAATTGTTTGTACGAATCGCAGTAATCCCTAAATAAGTCGCTAGAACCACAAGAAAAATATTAAATAATGTTCCATTCAGTAAACGCCTTTTTTCTTTGAAGTAGAAGAGCGCAAACAAGCCAAAAAAAGCAATGGGAATTAAAAAGAAGACTGTGCCACGAATGATTTCTAAATATAAAACATATGAGAAGAACATAAAGACAGTCCAGCCAAACATCCACGGCAACCAATCGTGTTCTTTTTTCTTTTTCCGCCACGAGGGAATGAAAAAGAGACCCAATAAATAAACACCTAAAAAGGTTAAATCACCATAAAATTGCATAAATAAACTCCTTTAAAACATTTTTCCTCTTCAGTATAACGAAAACTCTTCAAAAAAAATAGAGGAAGCACTTAGTTTCAGAAAGTTTTCTTGTTCTTTTTTTATAAAAAAAAACCTGACGATTAACGTCAGGTTTTTGAGTCAGTATTGTTTAATTAAGCTTTAGTAACGTTAGTTGCTTGAGGGCCACGTTGACCTTCTTCGATTTCGAAAGTTACTGCTTGACCTTCTTCTAAAGTTTTGAAGCCGTCACCTTGGATAGCTGAGAAATGTACGAATACATCGTTTCCGTTTTCTGCAGTGATGAAGCCAAAGCCTTTGTCTGAGTTAAACCATTTTACTGTACCTGTTTCCATAATAAATATCCTCCTAGATGTGTGTTATAACACATTCATATTTTGCAATTACTTGAAAGGTGAAAAATGTGGAAGATGTTTATTTGAAACAGCTACCCATATTACCGAACAAAAACTACATCTATTACTATAGCATACTAACTGGTTTTTGTATAGCGATAACCTTATTTTCTTTTTTATCGGATGTTTTTTAAAAACTAGAAAGTGAAGATAAGGCTGTTATAGTGCTGTTTCAATAAGTCTCAGAAAAAAAGCCCATTGTAAGGCGCTTTCTTACAATGGGCTTTTTGCCTGTTTTTAATAACGGAGGATAGCCGCTAAAGACTTTTCATCTGGTGCAGCTTTTTGGTCTAAAACAAAAACTTGACCGCCGTTTTGAATGACTTGGTAGGCAATGGTGTTTAAAAGTTTGCGACGATCATACTCTTCAGATGACATTTCATTGTTTTCAGTAACAAAGAGTGACGTTGCAATAAAAAGATGGGAAATTTTGCCGTCAGCTGCCGCTGGCGAAATATCTGTAAATTGATCTAAGAATTTACGATCTAGTAATTTGTTATAAGAAGCTGTTTCTTTTTCTGTTAACTCTGCAGCTATTTTTTCACTAGCGCTGCGGATATCTTGAATGGTTGCTTGTGCAGGTGAAGCAGCAACTGAAATTGAGCAATCATAATAAGGGTTTTTAGCAATCTTTTTAAAGAGTGTTTGGTTTTCTGGTAAAGCATAAAGATAAAGCGGTAATTTTTCAGGATTATCCAGTTGATCTTTTAAGAAAGTATCGACTGCTTGATAGTAGTTCACCCAATCAATTTCAACTTCTTTATCTTTAGTATTGATGCTATGATAAGCGACACCTTCTTTAGAACCGTTAGAACTACCTTGAGTTGAAAAGTTTAAATTACCCCCCGTTAATTCATCACCTAATGCTGTGACCACGTCTGTTGGTGCATCTTTAGGCAATTCAACAGGAGTCACAGTCGTATGATCGACCTTGTAAAGTTTCATTGAATCGCGATTTAGAGCAAGTAGGTAATAATGGTAGTTAAATTGTTTGTCTTTGACTAGTCCAAGTAAATAAGGAATCGTGTCCACGTAATATTGATCGTCAACGGGCACATCTAATCGTTGAACAAAGGTGTTCTCTGGAGATAAGATGATTGAAACACTTGCTGTGCCGTTGCGCCAGAAGGAAGCATCAGCTAGAAGTGCGTCAATTTTTTCTTGGAAAACAGCCCATTTTTCCTCAGGAAATTTTTTTTCAAAGCGTGTTTTTGCCGATTTTGCAAAATTTTTCAAAACAAGCGAATCTTTTTCTACGTTTTGATGAGCGACATGGGTGTTAAACAAGAAAGTAACAAACGGTCCATGAACTTCTTCAGAAAATAATGTTGATAAGCTATCTTTTTTTTGATTTGCCATAATAAAATCCCCCTTCTAAAAGTAAGTGTAGCACAGGAAATCGAATGTTTAAAACAATATGTTCAATAAAAGAAAACGCTTTAAAGAATCTAAATAAAGGACTGTTAATGGTGTTCTAATAAAAGTTTTATAAAAAATATAGCTGAAACTCATGATAAAAAAGGCACAAACCACTATACTTACGTTATGCCAATTATCCCGAATTGGTTTTTTCATACTTACTCCTACCAAGAGTAAATAACAACCTTCATTTCCACCACAGACGACGGTCGTGGTGGTTTTTTTGTTTAGGTTCTAGTTTTTGCTATTAATTGACTAGGAGAAGTGAACGCTCTTTAAGAATTTGTCATTTCAAATTTACGGAACCGCAAGAAACGATTTGCTTCTTCCTCTAACTGAGTAATTTCTTCTTCTGTTAACTCTTCCGTAGTAATGTGAATATGTAACTCTTTTTGTGTGCTTGTCATAGGTGCCTGATGATTGATCTCTGTTTGTTGGGTGCGGCCCATTAAATAGTCCAAGGAAACAGAAAAATAGTCTGCTATTTTTAAAAGATTCTCTACTTTAGGCGAAGAGGTATCCCAACGACGAATTTGTCCATTGGAAATGCCGACGTTTCTTTCTAATTGGGCGAGGGTTAATTGCTTTGACTGAGCTAGTTGTTTAATGCGAGAAATTAAGGTCATTTCAAGTCCTCCTTGTGTTTTCCGTTTGCTAATTTTAAATTAGCGTAAAAGCGAATGGTTGTCAATTGCGAGCGTGTAATAAGAAGGTGAACATCTCATGAGTGATTTTTTAGAAAATTTCCGATGAAAAAAAGAAGAAATAGAGTTATTATTAGTAAGTAAACTGTTTTGGAGCGAGAGGGGATGAATCAATGGAGAAAATTAAAAGTTACCAAGAGGATTCTGAAGTGCAGAAAAATCGTTGGTGGATCTTAGTTTCTGTGGCTATGTTTACCTTCATGTCTACATTAGATTCCAGCATTGTAAATATTGCTTTACCGACTATTTCAAAAGAAATGTCCGTACCCATGAATCAAGCGGAATGGGTCGTATCTATTTATTTAATGGTTGTCTGTGCTTGTTTATTATTATTTGGAAAAATTGGCGACAGTTTTGGAAAAATAAAAGTTTATCGAATTGGCACGGTTATTTTTACGATTGGTTCGTTACTTTGTGGCTTTAATCAATCGCTGAGCTTTCTATTATTTGCGCGAGTCGTTCAAAGTATTGGTGCTAGCATGACCATGGCGACCAATTCAGGAATTATTACGGAAGTATTCCCTTTAAATGAAAGAGGGCGGGCGCTTGGTGCAGTAGGTGCCTTTGTATCTTTAGGCGCGATTGCTGGTCCTGGGATTGGTGGATTGATCTTATCAAACTTTTCTTGGTCGTATATTTTTTGGATTAATGTTCCCGTGGGGCTAATTACAATTTTAATTGGCGAAAAGTTTCTACCAAAAGATATTACAAAAACAAAAGAAAAAATCGATTTTCCAGGATTTGCTTGTATTGCCATTGCGATTATGACGTTCTTCGGCGGGATTTTCCTCGGACAAGAGAGCGGGTTTGGCTCGTTACAATCCTATTTATTGTTCATTATTGCAGTAATCGCATTAGGATTATTTATAATGGTTGAACGAAAAAGAAAAAGCCCACTTATTAAGTTCGCAATTTTTAAAAACAAAATTTTTACATTAAGTTTATTGTCCGCCGTTTTAATTTTTGCCTCAAACTTTTTTGTAAATGTTGTCATTCCATTTTATTTGCAGGATGCACGCAAACTAAGTGCTAGTTATGCTGGTCTATTAATGATGGTATTTCCGTTATTAATGGTGGTTGGGGCTCCTCTGAGTGGCTATTTGACGGATAAAATTGGCCCAGCTATTTTAACGTTTGGCGGATTGTTGCTCTTGTGCTGTACGTCGTTAATGTATATGTTTTTAGATATGAACTCGCCCATCTGGTATTATGTGATTGCAACGGCCATTATGGGCTTGGGAAATGCACTTTTCCAGTCTCCAAACAATACAATGGTTATGAGCAGTGTTGAAAAGCAAGATTTAGGTGTAGCAGGAAGTATGAATTCTTTTGCTAGAAACTTAGGGATGGTCATTGGGATTGCATTGTCAACGACCATTTTATATCGTGGTATGAGCGAAGCCTATGGTGAACGAGTAACCACGTATCTGGCTAATCGCCCAGATATATTTATTGTGGGAATGCGTGAAACCTTTTTTGTCGCCTTTCTATTATGTGTGGCGGCCTTTATATTAACGATTTTACGTTTTCGGAAAACAACCAAATAAGTAAAAAGAAGCAGACGAGAAAGATTCATGATTTTTCTCGTCTGTTTCTTTACTAGCTAAGAAAATAAGCAAATGCGATTGTATATTTCTAATTCTCTGTTACAATAAAGAAAGTAAACTGTACTAAACTGTACTACTTTTAAGAATGAATTTGACGATTAATTATCATAAGAGTGTGTAGAAAATACCGTAGGAGGAATACAAATGGAACTGATAGGACATGGACATTCATGTATTGAAATTCGTCTAAACGACGGCACGAACCTTTTATTTGATCCTTTTATTAATGGCAACCCTTTAGCGGACGTTTCACTTGAAGATTTACACCCTGATTACATCTTAATCACTCACGGACACAGCGATCATATTGGCGATATGCTAGCAATTGCTCAAGCCAACAAGGCAACAATTATTGCGATAGCTGAAGTGGCTACGTATGCACAGTCGCAAGGGGTAAAAGCGCATGGAATGAATCTAGGTGGGCGTTATGTCTTTCCTTTTGGTTCGGTTAAATTTGTGCCAGCTTTGCATAGTTCCGGTTATGAAATAGACGGCGTAATGACCTACATGGGCGAAGCAAGTGGGATTATTTTAGAAGCAGAAGATAAAAAAATTTATCACGCTGGTGATACGGCGTTGTTTTCAGATATGCGCCTTTTTGCAAAAGACAAATCCATTGATGTAGCGTTCTTACCAATTGGCGATAATTATACGATGGGACCAGAGGATGCGCTAGAAGCAGTCTCTTACTTAAATCCCAAAATAACAATTCCAATTCATTACAATACCTTTCCTGTTATCCAACAAAATCCAGCAATATTCGCAGAGCAAGTAGTTGGCGGGAAAGTATTAAACCCAGGAGAGACGATCCTAGTTTAGGAGGAAATTATGGCGACGAAACATGATCAAATTTTAAAACATATTGAAGAATTACCAATTGGCGATCGAATCTCTGTTCGAAGCATTGCCAAAAGTTTAAGTGTTAGTGAAGGAACAGCGTATCGGGCCATCAAAGATGCAGAAAATATTGGGCTTGTTTCCACCATTCAACGTGTTGGTACGATACGAATTGAGCGGAAGTTAAAAAAACATATTGAAAAATTAACATTTGGTGAAGTGGTCCGGATTATTGAAGGGGATGTGTTAGGCGGTAGCTCTGGTCTAGACAAAGTCCTTAATAAATTTGTAATTGGTGCGATGACAGAAACCGCGATGACGCGATATATTACTCCAGGCTCCTTAATGATTGTTGGTAACCGCCAAGGTGTGCAAAAGCTTGCTTTAGAAAATGGGGCAGCCGTTTTAATTACAGGTGGATTTGAAACATCTGAAGAGATTGCGCAGTTAGCAGATCGTCTGGGTATGCCTGTCTTGAGAACCACATATGATACATTTACTGTGGCTACTATGATTAACCGTGCTTTAAGTGATCAGCTGATTAAAAAAGACATTTTACTCGTCAGTGATATTTATACAGCGCTTGAAAAAACCAATTATTTGTTGACAACTCAAACGATTGCAGATTATCAGGCATTATCTGAAAGTACCCATCATTCTCGTTTCCCAGTAGTAAATAAGAAATTACGTTTAGTGGGGATTGTCACAGCCAAAGATGTCATTGGTAAAAGTGAACATTTAACCGTGGATAAAGTCATGACAAAGGATCCCAATGTTGTGAAAAAGATGATGAGTGTAGCGAGTGTCAGTCATCAAATGATTTGGGATGGTCTAGAAGTCATGCCGGTGGTGGAAGATGATTTAGCGCTTGTTGGGATTGTTTCTCGCCAAGATGTGATGAAAGCTATGCAATTGGTGCAACGACAACCACAAATTGCAGATACAATTTCAGATCAAATTTCCGGGGAAGTGATGCCTGTTGAAGAAAATAGCAAAGAAACAACCCGTTTTCGTTTTTCGGTTGCGCCCCAAATGGTTAACAGTGTTGGTACCATCTCGTTTGGTGTCCTAAGTGAAATTATTTCTAACGTGACACAACGAACAATGTTGATGAATCAAAAAAGAAACGTATTAATTGAACAAGTGAATCTACATTATTTGCGGCTAATCCAGTTGGAAAGTGAATTGGACATTCGTCCACGGATTTTAGAAATTGGTCGTCGCTCTGCAAAATTAGATATTGAAGTTTATTTAGAAAATGTCATTGTGGCAAAAGCAATTGTTGTTTGCCAAGTGATGGAGAGAACGTAGGAGGCTACAAAGAATGGACGTAGTAAAAGAAATTATGGCAGCAATTAAACAATATGAAACAATTATTATTCATAGACATCAAAGGCCCGACCCAGATGCAATTGGCTCACAGGTTGGGTTAGCAGAACTCTTAAGAGCGAGCTTTCCTGAAAAAAATATTTATCAAGTAGGCGGACCAGTGGAAGGCTTAGAGTTTTTAGCTGAAATGGACGTTATTACTGACGATGTCTATCGAGGTGCATTAGTCATTGTAACAGATACTGCAAATGCTCCACGAATTAGTGATGCGCGTTTTTCTTTAGGCGATCAATTAATTAAAATCGATCATCATCCGAATGATGAACCT
This sequence comes from Enterococcus sp. DIV0682, assembly GCF_051712685.1. Lineage (NCBI taxonomy): Bacteria > Bacillati > Bacillota > Bacilli > Lactobacillales > Enterococcaceae > Enterococcus > Enterococcus sp. DIV0682. The sequence goes on along the minus strand of NZ_JBIOPK010000001.1, from coordinate 1,581,127 downwards.
TATGGAGATTTAGTTTGGGTGAATACAAATGCAAGTAGTTGTAGTGAAATTATTGTTGATTTTTGGCAACAGCATTTAGCAGAATTAACGATGACAGATAATGCAGCTCGTTTATTGTATGCTGGGATTGTGGGGGATACAGGACGTTTTCTTTATCCTTCCACTTCGGCGCATACACTCGCTGTCGCTGCGCAATTGCGTACGTTTAACTTTAATGCCGCAGACTTAAATCGTGAGTTAGACCAAATGCCTTTAAAGGTTGCTAAATTAGCGGGTTATATTTATCAAAATTTAGAAATCGACGCAAATGGCGCTGCTCGTGTCGTTTTACCACAAAGTATTTTAAACAGTTATGATATTGTCGATTCTGAAACGGCAGCCATTGTTTCAATGCCAGGAAAAATTGAAGATGTTCTCTCATGGGCAATCTTTGTTGAACAGCCGGAAGGTTATTATCGCGTTCGGTTACGTTCCAAAGGGCCAATCATTAATACAATTGCTAAAAAACATCATGGCGGCGGCCATCCTTTGGCAAGTGGCGCTAATGCACGTGATGCGGCTGAAATTGAAGTGATTTACCAAGAAATCCAAGCAGCTTGCCAAGAGTGGGCTCAAAAATAAATAAGTAATTAGAAAGTAGTTATCGGACGTTGATAAATCATTAGGACTACTTTTCATTCACTAGAAAATAAGGTAAAATGAAAAAGAATTATTTTTTACAAAGGAGAACGTTAATGACAGAGCAATTACCAAACTGCCCTGAATGTGGGTCGGCATATGCCTATGAAGATCGCGGATTATTTATTTGTCCAGAATGCGGTCATGAATGGTCACCAACAGAAGAAGTTGCAGAAGAAGGCTTAGTAGTCAAGGACTCAAATGGCAATCTTTTAGCGGATGGTGACAGTGTTACTGTAATCAAAGATTTGAAAGTTAAAGGTGCCAGTGGCGCAATTAAACAAGGCACAAAAGTGAAAAACATTCGTTTAGTGGAAGGTGATCATAACATCGATTGTAAGGTAGATGGCTTTGGTCCAATGAAGTTAAAATCAGAGTTTGTTAAGAAAAATTAAATTTCATTTGAATGATGAGACAGTAAGAGTCTAGGACACAACCATCGTCCTAGACTCTTACTAATGTTTATCGGTCTTGTATTTTATCATTGTACGAAGGCCGTGCCAAGCGTTGTAAAGTGTGAGGATTAACCCGATACCTAAAGGAATCCATAACCATTGCGGAGAATAAGCGGCATCTTTTAACGTTTCAGGGTTGATGGTCCATGATTCTTGCAATACTTGGAAACTAAAAACCATGAGAAATGTTGAAATAAGTAACAAAATAAACCGTAAATAATGAATCGTTGTTTGACGGTGAATCAGTGCAAAGAGTAAGTAGAGCACAAGTAAAAATAGCGGCACTCCAAACGCAAAATATGGCTGTAACATGAGAACGTCCTCCTTTTTCTTAATGATACTGCAAAGGAGAGGATTTGCAAAATAAAATTTATTGTTGGTACATTTTTTTAGAAACAAGTATAGTGTTATTGAGGCATTCATACTTGAAATTGTTTATCTTGGAGGAATTTTTATGGCAGTATATAGCGAACCAATTAAATGGGCAATCATTATTTTCCCGTTTCTAGCATTTTTTATTTCTGGGGCATTATTAATCTATGAATACCGCAAATATGGTTCCTTTGTTTGGACACGAGCAATGATTTTGTATTCATTTGTTTTTTATTTATTATGTGCCTATTTCTTGGTGATTTTACCTTTGCCATCTCGGGCAGAAGTGGCTCAATACACAGGACCAACAATGGAACTGCGGCCTTTTCATTTTATTTCAGGGATTTTAAACGAAACTGTTTTTTCGCTCAAAGATCCAAGTACGTATTTGCCAGCATTAAAACAGCATGCCGTTTTAGAACCACTGTTTAATGTTTTATTAGTTTTACCTTTTGGTGTGTATTTACGGTATTATTTCAAATGTTCATTTTTAAAAACAGTTCTTGCGAGTTTTTTATTGTCATTATTTTTTGAATTAACACAGTTATCTGGCCTTTATTTTATTTATCCACGTTCGTATCGCTTGGCGGATGTCAATGATTTAATTAATAATACCGTCGGAGGCATAGTTGGTTATTGGTTGACGCCACTCTTTACCTTTTTATTGCCAACAAGAGAAGAAATTGATGCCACCTCTTATGAAAAAGGGCAGACAGTTAGCCTGTTAAGACGTTTCTTTGCATGGGGAATTGATTGGTTGGTGATTGGCTTTGTGCAAGGCCTGCTCGTTTTTGGACTAAATTTCATTCCAGCTTATAAAAATTGGGCAACCAATTATCCGATTTTTTCAGATCGGATGTGGTTCTTTATCATGGTGTTTGCGGTCTTTATCGTCATGATGAAACTGACAAATGGTCAAACGTTAGGGAAAAAAGTTGTTCGCATTCGGGTGGTTGAAACAGGACATGAAAAAATTCGTTTAAAAGCCTTGTTTGTTCGCTACGGTTATTTGTATTTTGTGTATGGTTTAATTAGTATTTATCTAGCCAATGCCACTGATTTATTGAATTCTTCTAATCGGATGTTGCAAATGGTGTCACTGCTTCTGTATTTGTTCTGTTTAATTTTATATTTACTGTTTTTGATCAACGTTTTGTTAACCTTGATTCGTAAAAAACGGCGTTTGTTTTATGAAAAAGCCAGCCATACTTATACAGTCAGTACATTAGAAGTTGCGAAAACAAAGGAATCAGCAGGTGAGTAAAAGTTGTTTTTGTGTTATAATGCCAAAGTGCATAAAGAATTTAACGAGAAGAGGTGAGGCAAGTGCCTTCATTTAAACAATTTCAATTTCAACCTTTTATCAACGAAGCACTCGCAGAAAAAGGGTTTGAAGAACCAACAGAAGTCCAAGAAAAATTAATCCCAATCATTAAGAAAGGGAAAAGTGTCATTGGACAATCGCAAACAGGAAGTGGAAAGACGCATACTTTTTTACTTCCATTAATGGATAAAGTTAAGCCAACTATCGACGAAGTGCAAATTGTGATTACTGCGCCTAGTCGTGAATTAGCCAATCAAATTTATCAAGAAGCGCAGCAACTGGCTCGTTTCAGTCAACCAGAAATTCGAGTGTCAAATTTTGTTGGCGGAACAGATAAACAACGTCAATTAAATAAATTAAAGCATCAACAACCTCATATGGTGATTGGTACACCAGGGCGGATTTTAGATATGATGAATGAACAAGCCTTGAAAGTGCATACGGCTTTTGCTTTTGTTGTCGATGAAGCAGACATGACATTAGATATGGGCTTTTTAGCAGAAGTCGATCAAATTGCTGGTCGTTTGCCAGAAAAATTACAAATGCTCGTTTTTTCTGCAACCATTCCAGAAAAATTACGACCATTTTTAAAAAAATATTTAGAAAATCCAGTGATTGAACATATCAAACCAAAAGCAGTTATTTCAGAAACAATTGACAATTGGTTGATTTCCACCAAAGGAAAAAACAGCAATCAAATAATTTATCAATTATTGACTATCGGGCATCCTTATTTAGCGATTGTTTTTGCAAATACTAAACAAAGAGTTGATGAAATCACTGATTACTTAAAAGATCAGGGCCTAAAAGTTGCCAAAATTCATGGAGACATTACACCACGCGAAAGAAAACGTGTGATGCGTCAAGTTCAAAATCTTGACTACCAATATGTAGTAGCTACTGATTTAGCCGCACGTGGGATTGATATTGAAGGGGTTTCACATGTCATCAATGCAGAAGTTCCACATGAATTGGACTTCTTTATCCATCGGGTTGGCCGCACAGGACGTAATGGATTGAATGGGACTGCCATAACATTATATTCACCAGCAGATGATGAAGCGATTACTCAGATTGAGCAGTTAGGTGTTTCTTTCAAACCAAAAGAAATTAAAAATGGTGAGATTGTAGAGACGTATGATCGTAATCGTCGAACAAAACGAGAAAAATCTCGAGAAGAATTAGACCCAACGTTAATTGGTTTAGTGAAAAAGAAAAAGAAAAAAATTAAACCAGGATACAAGAAAAAAATTAATTGGGCAATTGAAGACAGCAATAAGAAAAAACGTAAAATTGAACGTCGTCAAAAAGATCGTTCTGCTAGAAAAGCAAAAAAGAATTCTTCTAACTAAAAACGTTGTGGATTATAGAAAGTAAGGGACGAGAATCGTAAAGATTCTCGTTCCTTACTTTTTTATATGATAAATATTTAAGTCACTTTTAAAATAACTCTTTTTTTAAAGTGACTATTGCTAAAAGTAGATAAATTTACCAATTAATTGTAAAGATTTTTGTTAAAAACATCAAAATGTTAGTGTTTAGAACCAACATTTTGATGTTTTCTCAAGAAAAAAATGATAAAATTACAGATTTTTTGGCATGTTTTAGCAAAAAGTAGGAAGTTTCGGGCTTTTTTTTGTAAAAAAATCGGCTTTATTAGTTGATATTAAAGGAAATTCATTTTTTTTTACGGAGGATAAAAAAATTTCACACACAAAAAAATGCATTTTCTAATATAATATAAATAACCACTAAAATAAAGAATAAAGAAGTGAAGAGAGATGAAGATAAAAAGGTATTTATTAATCAATCGCTGGAGGAAACACGCGATTTGGTAACGTATTTTGATTGGTGCGTTTAGTTATTGGTAGCAGAAAGAGTTCTAGGAGGAAAGAAGAAATGAGAAGGATTTTGGTATTAACAAAGAACATTTTAGTTGAGCAAACATTTCAGCAGCAATTACAACATTTAAATTATGAAGTCTTTTGTACGAACTGCTGTGAAGAAACTATAGAACATGAGTTAACTTTTTTTAATTATTTTGATGCAATTGTATTAAGCGAAACACTATCTCAGAACGATTGCTTGAGATTATTAGGAAGTCTTTCATCGTTAGAGAAGCCGATTTATCGACGTTCACAATCGATGTGTAATAAACGTGAAGCGGAGATTTGGCAGGAAAGAGGTATTATCCGGTGGTTAGGCCTCAAAGATTCATTGGAAGATATTCGTGAAAAAATTGACACTGTCGATCAAAGTTTTGCCGAAGTAACAGCCGAGCTACTTGATGACCAAGTAAAAAAGATTCGCTTTACAAAAAACGAGCAACGCTTTTTAAAAATCTTGTATCAGCATGCCCACGAAGGGTTGGATCGTGATCAAATTTGTCGCTTGCTTTGGCAGAAAGAACCAGATGCTTCTACAAAATCGCAGCTGTCTTTTGTATGTAAACGAGTGAAACAAAAATTTAGTGATGCAGGTATGAACGAAGAGATTATTACAACCTCTTGGGGAAAAGGGTATCAAATAAATGAACAAATTTTGCCTTATTTAGAGCAAACGTTATTTGAAACAGCTCAGTAAGGAAAGATTCCTACGAAAACAATTGACTTTTTAGCAGATATTTCTTATACTTTTGACTATAAGCTAAAGGATATGAGGAATCTTATTTTGATCACAGAAAGCCGTTCGTTGCTGAGAGAAGGGCATCAGATAAATTTACTTGCTCCCTTTAGATGGACTTGATAGAAATATCAACGCGACTCTGCGTTATAGAGCTTAAGAGGTAATGATCCAACATCATTGCAATCAAGGTGGTACCGCGAGCAATCGTCCTTGACTGCAATGGTGTTTTTTGTGTTCACAATCTGCCACTTAAGAGGGTACAAAACATAAATAGTTAATTATTAATAGAAAGTAGGAAAATCAATGAAAGAATTAACAAGTAGTCAAGTTCGCCAAATGTATTTAGACTTCTTTAAGTCTAAAGGACATTCAGTAGAACCAAGCGCTTCTTTAGTACCAGTAAACGATCCAACATTATTATGGATTAACTCTGGTGTTGCGACCTTGAAAAAATATTTTGATGGCTCTGTTGTGCCAGAAAATCCAAGAATTACGAATGCTCAAAAATCTATTCGTACAAATGATATTGAGAATGTTGGGAAAACGGCTCGTCATCATACAATGTTTGAAATGTTAGGGAACTTCTCAATTGGAGATTATTTTAAAAATGAAGCGATTCACTGGGCTTGGGAATTTTTAACTGGTGCTGAATGGCTTGCTTTTGACCCAGAAAAATTATATGTGACTGTTTATCCGAAAGATACAGAAGCAAAACGCATTTGGCGTGATGAAGTTGGTTTATCTGAAGATCATATTATTGATGTAGAAGATAACTTCTGGGATATCGGTGCTGGTCCAAGTGGTCCAGATACGGAAATCTTTTATGATCGCGGCGAAGAATTTTTAGATATTCCAGAAGATGATCCAGAAAATTATCCTGGTGGCGAAAATGAACGCTATTTAGAAATTTGGAACTTAGTGTTCTCTGAATTTAATCATACACCAGAAGATACGTATGAACCATTACCACATAAAAACATTGATACGGGCATGGGCTTGGAACGTGTTGTATCTATCATTCAAGATGCACCAACAAATTTTGAAACTGATTTATTTATGCCAATCATTCATGCGGTAGAAGCTTTAGGAACCAACGTAAAATATGGAGATGCACCACAAACGGATGTTTCCTTTAAAGTGATTGCTGACCATATTCGTGCCTTATCCTTTGCAATTGGTGATGGTGCGCTTCCTTCAAATGAAGGTCGTGGCTATGTGTTACGTCGTTTATTACGTCGTGCGGTAATGCACGGGAAAAAATTAGGCATTAATGAAGCCTTTTTATACAAATTAGTGCCTGTTGTTGGCGAAATCATGGTAAGCTACTATCCAGAAGTATTACAACAAAAAGACTTCATCGAAAAAGTGGTTCGGACAGAGGAAGAACGTTTCCATGAAACCATCAATGAAGGTTTAAGCATGTTAAATGAGGTTATTAAAGAAGTTAAAGATGCAAAAGGCGATACATTAGATGGAAAAATTATCTTCAAACTTTATGATACTTTTGGCTTCCCAGTAGAATTAACGGAAGAAGTTGCAGAAGATGAAGGCTTGAAAGTCGACCATGCTGGGTTTGAAACAGAAATGGAAGCACAGCGTGAACGCGCTCGTTCTGCCCGCAGTAAAGAAACTTCAATGGGTGTTCAATCTGCTTTATTAACAGATATTAAAGTAGAAAGTAAATTTGTTGGCTATACAGAATTAACACATGATAGTGAATTATTTGTTATTATTCAAGGTGACGCACTAGTAAATGAAGCATCTGCAGGAACAGCCGAATTAATTTTTGCTGAAACACCATTTTATGCTGAAATGGGTGGACAAATTGCTGACCGCGGCTATGTAAAAAATACCGCAGGGGAAGTCGTTGCCAACGTGGTGGATGTGAAAAAAGCACCAAATGGTCAATTTTTACACAAAGTAGAAGTTTTGGCGCCATTAGCTGAAGGCCAAATTTATCAATTGCAAGTGGACGAACGGATGCGGACACGTATTTTGAAAAACCATACGGCAACCCATTTATTGCATCGTGCTTTAAAAGATGTGTTAGGGGAGCATGCCAACCAAGCAGGCTCATTAGTTGCACCGGGACATCTACGTTTTGACTTTACTCATTTTGGGCAAGTTACATCAGAAGAACTAGCGCGGATGGAAGCCATCGTTAACGAAAAAATCTGGGAAGCTATTCCTGTTGTCACAATTGAAACAGATATTGATACAGCGAAAAACATGGGCGCAATGGCGTTATTTGGCGAAAAATATGGCAAAGAAGTCCGTGTAGTTAATATTGGGGATTACTCTATCGAATTATGTGGTGGAACACACGTTGCTAATACAGAAGATATCGGGATTTTCAAAATTGTTTCTGAATCTGGAATTGGTGCAGGAGTACGCCGTATTGAAGCAGTGACGAGTAAAGAAGCGTATCAACTTTTACAAGAAGAAGAACGTCAATTGAAAGAGATTGCTACATTAGTTAAATCACCTCAATTAAAAGAAGTGGTTACGAAAACAGAGCAATTGCAACAACAATTACGTGATCTACAAAAAGAAAACGAACAATTGGCTGGCAAATTAGCGAACCAACAAGCTGGTGACATTTTTAAAGATGTCAAAGACGTCAACGGTGTTCGTTATATTGCCGCTCAAGTCAATGTTAAAGACATGAATCAATTACGCCAATTGGCTGACCAATGGAAACAAAAAGAATTGTCTGATGTACTAGTTCTGGCAACTGCACAAGATGAAAAAGTAAGCTTGTTAGCGGCTATGACAAAAGACATGAACGGGAAAGGCTTAAAAGCCGGTGACTTAATCAAAGCAATTGCGCCAAAAGTTGGCGGTGGCGGCGGTGGTCGTCCTGATATGGCTCAAGCTGGTGGGAAAAATCCAGCAGGGATTGCGGATGCCTTAGCAGAAGTTGAAAACTGGTTGGCAAATGCCTAATTAAAAATGTTTTCCCTATTATTAATATAAGGAGAATGCTCTTTATAGCAATAATGACAGCCCTCTTCAAAGTTATGAAATTGATTTTGAAGGGGGTTTTTTTTATAAATGATTAAGGAGAGGAAACAGTAGATTGCACGAATGTGTAAGTTTTCATCTTCAATTGACAATGGTATAATAAGCAACGGAGGAATCAAAAATATGAATGAAAATCAATTATCAAAACGTCTCGCAACGGTTGGTGATTTAATCCCTAGAGGAAGTCGCTTAGCAGACATTGGTTCAGACCATGCTTATTTACCAGTTGCTTTAATGTTAGAAAATAAACTGTCTTTTGCTGTGGCTGGGGAAGTGGTGGAAGGCCCCTATCAATCTGCCAAAACCCAAGTCAGTAAATCTAATTTGACGGATAAAATTATCGTACGTTTAGCGAACGGGCTAGATGCAATTGAACCTGAAGATCAAATAGACGTCATTAGTATTTGTGGAATGGGCGGCACATTAATCCGAGATATTTTAGAAGCTGGACGCAAAAAAAATCGTTTAACAGGGAAGGAACGCCTTGTTTTACAACCGAATATAGGTGAACCAACTTTACGCCGCTGGTTAATGGCAAATGACTACAGTATTGTTGATGAAACAATCGTGGAAGAAAACCGTAAGTTGTATGAAATTATCGTAGCCGAAAAAACAGAGCAATCTGTTTCTTATACGGACCAAGAATTACTATTTGGGCCAGTTTTAATTAAAAAACAAGGACCGGTTTTTACCAAAAAATGGCAACGAGAATTAAAACAGCGCAAAACTGTTCTTGCACAACTAGCAAAAGCAAGTGGAGAACATATTGAAAAACAAGTGAAACTACAGCAAGACCAACAATTAATTGAGGAGGTGCTGGCCAATGGCTGTGAACGGTAAGACATTGATTCGACGCTTCAATGACTATTGTCCCGAGTGGCTAGCTGAAACGGGAGATCCTGTGGGCTTGCACATTGGTACGTTAGATAAACCAATTGAAAATGTGATGGTTACCTTAGATGTTCGTCCTGAGGTCGTTGCAGAAGCAATTGAGAAGCAGGTTGATTTAATTATTGCGAAACACCCACCTATTTTCCGCCCAGTTAAGCGATTAACCACAGATAATTTTCAAGAAAAAATGTACGCTGATTTATTAAAACACGATATTGCTGTTTATGCAGCGCATACTAACATGGATATTATTGACAATGGGCTAAATGATTGGTTTTGTGAATTATTGGGAATTAAACAGACCACCTTTTTAACTAAAACACATACTGTTCCTTATAAAAAATTAGCCGTTTTTGTGCCAATTGATGAAGCTCCCCAAATGAGAGAAGCTTTAGGTCTAGCTGGCGCTGGAGCTCAAGGTGATTATTCTAAAACAAATTACTCTTTAATTGGAACAGGACGTTTTACACCAACACAAGGAGCAAATCCCACGATTGGCGAAATTGGTCAAGAAAGTGTCGTCCAAGAAGCAAAAATCGAAGTGATTTTCCCTGAAACTAAACAAGAACAAGTTCTTGCAGCTATGTTACAGGCGCATCCTTATGAAGAACCGGCGTATGATGTTTATACCATTGAAAATCAATCAAAAGAATTTGGTTTAGGTCGGGTTGGAGTATTAGACAAGCCTGTGAGACTCTCTGATTTTGTACAGCAAGTCAAGGAAGTTTTCCAATTGGATGGCTTGCGGGTCATTGCAAAAGATGATACTAAAATGATTCAACGGGTAGCCATTTGTGGTGGAAGTGGTGAAAAGTTCTATCATGATGCATTACGTAAACAAGCCGATGTCTATATTACTGGTGATGTGTATTATCATACGGCACATGACATGATTGCTGAAGATTTACCAGTCATCGATCCTGGTCATTACATTGAAGCGCTTTGTAAGCCAAAACTTGTGAAATTAATGAATCAATGGAAACAAGAAAATGAGTGGGCTGTATCCATTTTTGAATCAGAAGCGAATACCAACCCATTTCGTTTTAAATAAAAAAATGAAGATTAAAGGAGTGTTCTTTTATGTATGAAAATCTATTACCTCGTTTTTTACGCTATGTGAAAACAGAAACACGCTCAGATGCAACAAGCACAACGACACCATCAACACAAACACAAGTAGCCTTTGCACAAACCTTAAAAAAAGAATTAGAAGAATTAGGGATGAGCGATGTTATTTATAATGAAACAAATGGTTTTGTGATTGCTACGTTACCTAGTAACGTGGAGAAAGACGTTCGTTCAATCGGCTTTATTGCCCATATGGATACGGCTGATTTTAATGCAGTGAATGTTTCTCCGCAAATTGTTGAGAACTATGACGGAGAATCAACGATTCTTTTAGATAAAGAAGGCAAATTCACTTTAAATACGAAAGACTTTCCTAACTTAAAAAATTATCGTGGTGAAACACTTATCACAACCGATGGTACCACTTTATTAGGAGCTGATGATAAATCAGGTATTGCGGAAATAATGACAGCCATGGAATATTTAATTAATCACCCAGAAATTAAACATGGCACCATTCGTGTGGCTTTCGGTCCTGACGAAGAAATTGGTGTAGGTGCCGACAAATTTGATGTCGCTCAATTTAACGTGGATTTTGCTTATACAATGGATGGCGGACCAGTAGGTGAATTACAATTTGAAACGTTTAATGCGGCGCAAGCAGAAATTACAATTCAAGGGAAAAACGTTCATCCAGGAACAGCCAAAAATACAATGATTAATGCGTTACAATTAGGAATTGATTTCCATAATGCCTTACCTGCTGACGAAGTTCCAGAAAAAACAGCAGGTGAAGAAGGCTTTTATCATTTAGCAGCGTTTGCTGGAACGCCAGAAGAAGCTACAATGACGTATATTATTCGCGATCACAATCGCGAGATTTTTGAAGCACGTAAAGCTAAAATTAAAGAAATTCAGCAAACATTGAATGCACCATTTGATGAAGAACGAATCAAAGTTGATTTATTTGATCAATACTATAATATGCGAGAAGTGATTGAAAAAGATATGTCCATTGTCGAAATTGCTAAACAAGCAATGGAAGAATTGTCAATTCAACCAATTATTGAACCTGTTCGCGGTGGAACGGATGGCTCAAAAATTTCTTATTTAGGGATTCCAACACCGAATATCTTTGCTGGTGGCGAAAATATGCATGGCCGTTTTGAATTTGTTTCATTACAAGCCATGGAAAAAGCGACCAATGTGATTATTAAAATTGCTGAATTAAATGCAAAATAAATGAGGTACTCAATAGGAAAGTAAGAAAACGGGCAACCGAGAGCTTACTTTCCTGTTGTAGTTTCATGAGTCATTGAAAATTTTTTTGCAATTAGAATCAGAACAAGGTATCCTAGTACAGTAACTAGTTAGGAGGCCAGAAAGAATGCTTCAGTGGATAGTAATCATTTATTTCCTCGTCATTAATTTAGTATTGTTTAGTATGATGGGTTATGATAAAAAACAAGCAAAACGTGGGGACTGTCGTATTCCAGAACGCCGCTTATTGACGATAGGACTTGTCGGTGGCGGTCTAGGTGGGCTAATGGGACAAAAGAAATTTCATCATAAAACCCAAAAACCAGTTTTTGCATTGTGTTATTCAATTGGCGTAATCGCGATGATTAGTTGCATCTATCTAACGTTTAAGTAAGAACAAAAAAGGAGAAGCGATGAAAGGAAAAGTAAAAATTGGCTTAAATATGTTGTTAATGATTATCGTTTTAGGCGTAATCTTTTATGTCATGGATAATTCATTAAGTGATATTTTTGCTCAACTGATGGAAACGAGTTGGCTGGTGCTGATTGCTGTTATTTTTTTTGGAGTAGTTTATCAATTTGCAGAAGGGCGCTCAATCAAGGAAATAGCTCGTTATTTTAACAAAGACTTTACAACAGTGGATGGTTTTTTTACTTCTTGTTATGTAGCATTTTATCGGATTATTTCATTTGGCACGGGAACCTTGCTTTCAGAAATTTATTTTTATAAGAAAAAGGGAATTCCTGTTTCTAAAAGTGTGGGGATAACGGCATTACATATGATTATGTACAAAGCAGCCGTGATTTTTTTAGCAATTATTGGTTTGATTATTCAATTTTCCCTGTTTTATGAAAATGCGCCTAAGATGATTCCATTCATTTTAGCAGGTGTTATTTTAACATTAGTAATAATTGCAGCATTACTTATTTTATCTAGTAGCTTAAAGTTGCAAGTTTTATTGGTTAAGTTTGCCAATCGTTGGTTTAAACGACCAAAACTAAGAGATTGGGTGGATAATTGTAATTTACAAATCTATTCCTTGCGGGCGGCTGTCCAAACAATTACACAAGATCGCTCAGCGTTGCTTCGAATCTTTTCATGGAATGTATTTAAATTATTATTTTGGTACATTATTCCTTACATTGTTTTAGTAGAAAATCACCCGAATATTGATTTATTATTAGTGATGTCCTTTACCAGTTTTGCTGTTATTCTTTCAGGAGTTATTCCAACACCTGCTGGCATTGGTCCATTTGAATTTGTTTACTTATTGTTGTTTAAACCATTGGTCGGCAATGTTGATGCTGTAGCATCTGTTTTACTGTATCGATTTGGTAGCTTTGTGTTACCCTTTTTGATTGGCTTGGTTTATGTCGCCATTGAGAAACGAAAATCATTACGCATTGAGATTGAAGAAATAAAACGTCAAACAGATGAATAAGGTAGAACGAGAAAAAGAGTCGCTCTTTTTCTCGTTCTTTTTTTTTAAAAGGAATTGACTTGTACGAGGGATGTCTTATAATAGACTTAATACATGACTAAAAAATATTTTTTTGAACTAATAAAAATTATGGTAAAGGGGTGGCGAAAATTATTGCTGATTGTACAGCAGTGCTGTTATGCGGCGGGAAAAGTTCACGGATGGGATTTGATAAAGCATTATTGAAAATTCAAGGCCAATACGTGATCTTGCAAACAGCTGAAAAGTTAATGGAACTGTTCGAAGAGGTTATTTTAGTAACGAATGATAGTCAAAAATTTCCTAAGGCGTTTAGAAAATGCACAATCATTCAAGATATGTATCTTGGAAAGGGGCCATTAGGTGGGATTGTGACAGCAATGAACTATACTCAGAGAGCTGAAGTGTTTGTAATTGCCTGTGACATACCAACTTTTTCTCCTAAACTTGTGTATCAGTTAGCCTCTAAGCGTGGACAAAATCAAGTAACAATCTTTGACTTTGAAGGTCGTCAAGAACCATTATTTGGCTTTTATCGATGTTCTTGTTTACCAACATTTCAAAAACAGCTTGCGCAAAATAACTATCAGATTCGGCAAGAATTTGAGCATCTATCTGTAAAAACGGTGCAACTATCAAAAGAGAATCAACTTAAAAATGTCAATCGAAAAGAAGAATTGTCTCAGTGGTATCGATAAAAAGGAGGAATCGTAATGGATTTTTTCAGTAGTGAAGAAATAGTTGCAAGCTTAGGTGATAAGGCAGAAATGAAAGGGAAATTATCGTTTGTTCGACTCTGTATTTTAGGCATCATGGCTGGTTTTTGTATTGCACTGGGTTACTTGGCGTTTATTCGTATCACTGGAACCGCCCCCACAGAATGGGGAAGTTTTAACAACTTTCTGGGTGGAGCTTTATTTCCAGTTGGGTTGATAACGCTTACTTTTGTTGGTGGTGAGTTAGCAACAGGCAATATGATGGTAATGACATTAGGCGTATTACAGAAAAAGGTTCGAGTGGGCGCTCTTTGTTATAACTGGCTAGTTGTTTTATTGACCAATTGTCTAGGCGGATTTCTCGTAGCGTATTTATTTGGCCATATTGTTGGGTTAACTGAAGGTGCGTTTCTGGATAAAACAGTCGCAGTTGCTCAGGCGAAAATTGCTGATCCACCGCTAGTTGCTTTTGTTTCAGGGATTGGCTGTAATATTTTTGTTTGTTTAGCGGTTTATCTCGGAGCGTTGGCAAAATCATATTTAGGTAAAATGTTTGGCTTGTGGTTTCCTGTCATGGTTTTCGTTGTTTGTGGGTTTCAACACGTGGTCGCCAATGCGTTTATTATTCCAGCGGCAATTTTTTCACAAAGCACCACAATCAGTTGGTGGGATTATTTGCAAAATACACTATGGGTATTTTTAGGCAATGCGGTAGGGGGCAGTCTTTTTATGGCCGTACCATTGATCTTTATGACAAAACCAGCAACTGTCAAACCAAGAGTTGAGAAAACGATTCAGACGGAGGAGCTCTATGGCAATTGAGGTACCAAATATGATTCAAATTGGATCTACTGGTCGGAATAGTGGCAAAACGACATTAGCCGAAGCTCTTATTAAACAGTACCAAGAAGTCTATCCAATTTATGGCTTGAAGATTATTACGATTAGTGGTCAACGAGGGGTGTGTCAACGAGGCACAAAAGGATGCGGAATTTGTACCAGTATTACAGCTGGTTATGAATTAGTAGAAGAGCAAGAGACGATTGGCAATAAAGATACCATGAAATTATTAGCTGCAGGTTGTCAAAAAGTTTTTCTATTGAAAGTTTTTCAAGAAAATTTGGCGGAAGCCATTCAGCAATTTCTGAAAGCTGTGCCGGCCCAAGCATTAATCATTTGTGAATCAAATTCATTACGTAATGTTGTGCAGCCAGGACTATTTCTTATGATGAATAACCAGAATCGCCAAAAAGAATCAGCAAAAAAAGTCATAGATAAAGCCGATTTTTGTTTACTATCTGCTGAAATACCAAAAGAATTGCGCATCTATTATCAAGGAGAACAACTTCAAGTTTCACTAAAAAGGGGGAATAAAAAGGAATGTGTGCATTAAGCTTAATTGAAAAAGAAGCGATTATTCTAGAAAACGATGCTGATCCACAACGAATTTTAAATATTTTAATTGAATTACAATTTGCTTCAGAGGAAGGGTATATCGATCAGGAGACAGCTCAATTAGTTGCAGAGCATCTACATTTAACGGAAGCGCGAGTCTATGAAATCGTCAGTTTTTATGCCATTTTAAAGACGGAACCGCAAGCGAAGTATGTCTTGAAGATTTGTAACAGCACACCGTGTCATTATACTGGTGGGGCGATGGTTGCCGAAGTTTTAGAAACTATTTTAGAAGTGCCAGAGAATCAGCCGACCCCAGAAGGCTTATTTATGTATCACAGTATTCCTTGTATCGGGGCTTGTGATTTAGGTCCAGTAATTAAAATTAAGGACACCGTTTTTAGTCAACTAACAGAAGAGAAAATTTATCAATTAATTCAACATTTACAAAATGATTGCTATGAAGGATTGTAGGAGGTGAGTCAATGCTTAAGAGAAACCAACCAATGTTATTAGAGAGAATGGGAAAAATGCAATCTGCGACCGATGTTTCTGAATATTGTAAATACGATGGATTTGATGGTTTAAAAAGAGCAATTTCACTATCGGATGAAGAAATTTTAAACGAACTGGATATTGCGCACTTAAGAGGTCGCGGTGGAGCAGCCTATCCTTTAGGAAAAAAATGGCGCCATCTTTATCATGCAAAAGGAACCACAAAGTACATTGTTTGTAATGCTGATGAAGGCGAACCAGGGACCTTTAAGGATAAAGTACTTTTATCTGAAGATCCATTGAGTGTGATTGAAGGAATGATCATTGCTGGCTATTTATTTTCAGCAAAAGCGGGTTATATTTATATGCGAGGAGAATATCGCAGAATCCAAAAAACATTTCAAGAAGCACTGGATAATGCACGACAAGCTGGCTTTTTAGGGGAAAACATTTTAGGAATTGAAGGATTCAATTATGATATTACGATTATTTCTGGTGCTGGCGCCTATATTTGTGGGGAAAATTCAGCACTTTTAAATTCAATTGAAGGAAAAACGGGGCGGCCGCGTGTCAAACCACCACACTTAGCAGATGTTGGTTTATATTTGCAACCAACATTAGTGAATAATGTTGAATCATTTGCAAGTGTTCCCGTAATTTTACGAGAAGGTGGACAAGCCTTTTTAGAGATGGGTACTGCCGATGGTGGCGGCACAAAGCTAATTTGTTTGTCTGGACATATTAAAAATCGGGGCTTATACGAGGTCAACCTTGGAACACCATTAGAAGAAATAATTTATGGCGAGCAATACGGCGGAGGCTCTGCAACTGGTCGAGCATTAAAATTTATTCACTTCGGTGGACAATCCGGTCCAATTGGTGCTGTCGCAACGTTAAGGGATTGTTTGTATTCCTACGAAGATTTATGGGCCCATGACTTATCTGTCGGCTCTGGTGCAATTGTAGTAATGGATGATTCAGTCAATGTTGTGGACTATTTAGTACACGTGGCGGCCTTTTTTGCTCATGAGTCCTGTGGTAAATGCACCCCTTGTCGATTGGGAACAACTAGGATTTTGGAATTATTGAGTAAATTCAATCGGAACGAGGCAACAGCTAGTGATTTGCCACGATTGGAAAAGATGCTCACGCATGTCACGCGATTATCAGCTTGTGGTTTGGGCCAATCCGTCGCAACTTCAATGAAGAGTGCATTGGCTTTGTTTCCAGAAGAATTTGAAACGACTGCTGAAACAGAAATCTATGCCACCAGCAAAGGAGGTTGGTAAAAATGAAAACAAAGTTGCATACGCAAACAGTTACGTTGTCTATTGATAACCAAGAAGTAACTGTGCCTAAAGGGACTACTATTCTCGAAGCAGCGAAAACGCTAGGTGTTGAAATTCCAACGCTCTGTCATTTAAAGGAATTAGCACCTGATGGTTCTTGTCGGATGTGCGTGGTTGAGGTGGAAGGCGGCCGACGTGGTGGCTTAACAACTGCTTGTACAGCACATTGTCAAGAGGACATGGTTGTGTCAACACATTCTGAAAAAGTTGCTGATTCCAGACGTTTTATTCTTGATTTATTATTGAGTAATCATAAATTAGACTGTTTTTCTTGTGGAAAAAACGGGGATTGTCAATTACAACAGTATGCGCTAGATTATGGGATTGATGCCACTAGCTTTACCGAGGGAAAAAGAATGCCTTGCCATCAAGAAGATACCAGTAATCCATTTTTCTCTTATGATCCAGAAAAGTGTATCATGTGTCGTCGTTGTGCTCGTGTCTGTCAATTGCGGCAGGGAAGAGATGTACTTAGTATTGCTAATCGTGGCTTTGAAACAAAAATGATGCCGAGTTATGGGCAGGCGTTTGATCAATCTATCTGTGAATCATGTGGCAATTGTGTCTCTTCCTGTCCTACAGGAGCGTTAACAGCAAAAGATACGAAAGAGTACCGCAAATGGGAAACCCAGAAAATTCCTACAACTTGTCCACATTGTGGGACAGGCTGTCAGATGAATTTACTCGTTAAAAATAATCGTTTGGTGGGTGTTGAACCCCTGGATGGACCAGCTAATAAAAATTTACTTTGTGTGAAAGGAAAATTTGCTTCATATAAATTTGTTGGGTCAGGAGATCGCTTAACGGAGCCATTAATTAAACGGAATGGAATTTTTGAACCTGCTTCTTGGGAAGAAGCCTTAACGCTTGTTTCGTCAAAATTTAACGAAATTAAAGCAGAAAACGGTCCGGATGCTCTTGCTGGTTTTTCGTGCTCTAGAGCGACAAATGAAGATAATTATGTCTTTCAAAAAATGGTGCGTGCTGCTTTTGGGACCAATAATGTTGATAACTGTGCCCGTGTTTGTCATTCGGCTTCGGTCCATGGTTTAGCCCAAACCTTAGGCTCTGGTGCGATGACTAATCCTATTGCTGATATCACTGAAGATGTCGACATGATTTTATTAGTAGGTTCCAATCCAGAAGAAGCTCATCCAGTTATTGGTGCGCAAATTCGCCAAGCCATCCAAAGAGGAACGCAAGTTGTTGTTGTTGATCCGCGGAAAATTAACTTAGTGAAGGATAGTGCGCTGCATTTACAAGTTCAGGCGGGAACGAATGTCGCATTTGCTAATGGCATGATGCATGTGATTTTGAAAGAAGGTTTAGCAGATCGCCATTTTATTGAAGAACGGACAGAAGGATTTTTAGATTTAGAAAAAATGGTGGCTGATTATACGCCGGAAAAAGTCGCAGAAATTTGTCATATTCATCCAGAAGATTTAATTGAAGCAGCACGCATGTATGCAAAAGCAGAGAAAGCACCAATCATTTATTGTTTAGGCGTAACGGAACATTCGACAGGAACTGAGGGTGTTATGAGTATGTCTAATTTGGCAATGTTGGTTGGTAAAGTTGGAAAACCAGGCTGTGGTGTCAATCCTTTGCGAGGTCAAAATAATGTTCAAGGTGCTTGCGATATGGGCTGTATGCCTTATGATTTCCCAGGCTATCAAAAAGTCGATAATCCAGAAGTAATCGACAAATTTGAAAAAGCTTGGCATGTGCCGTTAAATCGAAACACAGGTTTAACTTCTACTAAAGTCTTGCCAGCAGCAACGGCAGGAAACGTCAAAGGCCTTTATATTTTTGGAGAAGATCCAATTGTTACGGATCCAGACACAGGACAGGTTCGTCAAGCTTTAGAAAGTTTAGACTTTTTAGTTGTTCAAGAATTATTTATGACCGAAACGGCTGCTTATGCAGATGTCGTTTTACCAGGTATCAGTTATGCAGAAAAAGACGGGACATTTACAAATACAGAACGGCGCGTGCAAAGAGTCCGTAAAGCTGTTGAACCAAGGGGACAAGCGCGAGAAGACTATGAAATTTTTTGTGAAGTCATGACACGGATGGGCTATCCTTGTGCGTATGAATCTGCAAAAGAAATTATGAAAGAAATTTCAGCTGTGACACCTTCGTTTGGTGGAATTAATTATGAACGATTAGAGAAGGAGAGCTTACAATGGCCTTGTCGGAGCTTGACAGATCCAGGTACGCCGATTATGCATGTGGGCAGTTTTGCTCGTGGGAAAGGTTTATTTAAAGCAATTCCGTATAAGCAAGCACAAGAATTACCAGATGAAGAGTACCCGTATTTAATGTCGACAGGCCGAATGCTTTACCATTACAATACCCGAGCAATGACAGGACGAACGGAAGGGATTAACCAAATAGCGAATCACTCTTATATTGAGATAAATGCCGTCGATGCACAAGCTCTGGGAATCCAAGAAGGTGACAAAGTTGAAGTTCATTCTCGACGTGGCAAAATTGAAACCTATGCGGCTGTCGGAAATCGAGTATTTCCGCAAGAAGTCTTTATGACATTCCATTTTCCAGATGGGAATGTTAACGAAATCACCAATGCTGTATTTGATGATATCGCCACAATTCCTGAATATAAAGTTTGTGCCGTTGCGATTAAACCAGTGAATAAATAAAAAAGGATGGTTAAAACATGATCGAGTTGGAAGAAGCACGAGAGAAAATGACCCAACATATGAAGAGTCAATGTGAAACAGAAGAAGTGGCGCTGCTTGATTCCTTGGGGCGGATTAGCGGAGAAACCATTTTTGCAGAGACAGCGATTCCTCATTTTCCTCGTGCCGGGATGGATGGGTATGCCGTTCGTGCAGTAGAAACACGAGGTGCGACTGCTGAAAGCCCAAGTTGTTTAAAAGTCGTTGGTTCTTTAGTGGCAGGGGATTCCATGTTTTATTGTAATCAGACGAATAACTGTGCGATTAAAATAACGACAGGTGCTTTTATTCCAACCGATTTTGATGCTGTAGTGCCACAAGAATGGACGGATTTTGGGCAGGACCATGTTAAAATTTTTCGCTCTGTCACTGCGGGCCAAAACTATGCGGAAATTGGAGAAGATATTGCTTTTCAGCAAAAAATTTTAGCAAAACATCAACAGATTAATAGTCGCATGATTGGTCTGTTGGCAATGCAAGGGATTGATAAAGTTGTTGTATTGAAGCGCATGAAGGTGGGGATTTTAGCGACGGGTAGTGAGTTAGTTTCTTTGGAAAAACCGCTGTCAGTTGGGAAAATTTATAATAGTAATCTCTACATGTTAGCAGCTTTTGTCAAAGCGAGTGGCAATGAAGTAATCCACCTAGACCATTGTTCAGATGACCCTGAAGAATTAGCGAAGAGGCTGATTGAGATTTCACCAAA
The DNA here is from genome assembly GCF_051712685.1 of Enterococcus sp. DIV0682. Classification (NCBI taxonomy): domain Bacteria; kingdom Bacillati; phylum Bacillota; class Bacilli; order Lactobacillales; family Enterococcaceae; genus Enterococcus; species Enterococcus sp. DIV0682. The sequence goes on along the minus strand of NZ_JBIOPK010000001.1, from coordinate 1,560,607 downwards.
ACTTGATTTATTAATTACTTGTGGTGGTGTTTCGGTAGGTGAAAAGGACAATTTACCTTTAGCGATTAAACGTATCGGAGGAACAGAGTTGTTTCATTTTGTAAATATGAAACCTGGAACCCCAGTTATGGGAAGTCAATTTCAAGAAACACTCATTTTAAGCGTTTCAGGCAATCCGTTTGCGGCAATGGTTAATTTACATCTTTTTTACTGGACATTATTAGCTACTTTTTTTAATTGTGTTGAGTTAAATCTAAAGGAACGAACAGTAATTTTAGCGCATGAATTAGCCCCCAGTAGACTACGTCGATTTTACCGAGCGAAAGAAATAGATGGCACAGTAAATTTAGTGACAAAAAGTCATCTTTCATCCAATTTATCAAATACTTTAGAAACAAATTGCCTGCTAGAACAACCAGCTGGTGTACTACTCAAAAAAGGCGCGCTTGTAAAAGTCTATTATTGGCAAACTTGATGACAACCTGACCTAAGATTAGTATGAAAGTAAGAGCCTGGAACAAAAATCACTTTGAATTTTTGTTCCAGGCTTAAAAATTGATAAACGGCGGGAACAGAAGCAACACTACGCGTTGCTCCGATCTCAACAACTTCTAAGGTGTTTTCTCGACATGCGTCTCGTCACAGTACAGCCTTCAAAAGAGCTACAGCTCTAAGAGTTGCGATGTTTCACTGTGAAGCATGAACAGATGAAATCATCGTACCTACTTGGTGAAGGTCCTTCGGAAATAAGCACTTCTGTCCCGACCTCTTATTGCTTATCAAGTTTTAAGACTTAGACAAAAGTCTGGTCAGGCTAAGCGAAGCACGTAATTTTTGTCGCTTAACTTTTTTAACTTCGATTTCTCGCTAAAAAAAATTGTGGATGCCAGATTGTTTTTTTGATGCAAGAGTGATACACTTGAAAAAGAAGTATTGTGTAAACGTTAACAAATGTCAAATGTGAGGTGGAGAAATGGTTCAAAGTAAGGAATTTACGCACTTGAATACACAAGGAGAAGTGCATATGGTTGATATTTCGGAAAAAAATGACACTGAAAGAACAGCCCTCGCTTATGGAGAAATTCACATGTTGGAAGCGACAGCAGAAGCGATCCAGACCCAAATGATTAAAAAAGGTGAAGTATTACAGGTAGCAAGAGTCGCTGGGATTACCGCCGCAAAACGAACGTTTGAATGGATTCCTTTGTGTCATTTGGTTGCTTTGACAAAGTGTGAAATTCAGTTTGATTGGCGCAATCAAACTTGTTTAGAAGTACGTTGCTTTACAAAAACAGTGGGTTCAACTGGCGTTGAAATGGAAGCGCTAACAGGTGTGCAGGCAGCACTCTTAACAATTTATGACATGTGTAAAGCAATTGATCGAGGAATGACAATGACAAACATTGGTTTATTAGAGAAAAATGGTGGACGTAGTGGTCATTTCATTCGTTCTTCAATTAAATCAAAGGAAAGTGATGAGTGAACAGCATGAAAGATGCATTTAACCGTGAAATTGATTATGTTCGTTTGTCTTTAACAGATCGTTGTGACTTACGTTGCACGTATTGCATGCCAGCAACAGGTCTTTGCTTTTTAAAAAAAGAGCAGCTTCTAACAGATGATGAGATTATTTTTTTACTGAGGATATTAGCGAAAGAAGGCATCAAAAAAGTTAAATTAACAGGTGGTGAACCGCTTGTTAGACCAAATTTACTCTCTTTAATTAAAAGGATAAAGCAAATCTCAGGAATCGAAAAAGTAACCCTAACGACTAATGGCATGAAGTTAGCTCGTGAGGCTCAAGGGTTAAAAGAGGTGGGCTTGGACGGCATTAATATTAGCTTAGACACTTTGGATACAGAAGAATTTCGAGAAATAACAAGAGTTGGTCAGTTAAGGAATGTTCTGGCGGGCTTAGAACAAGCGATTGATGTGGGATTACCTAATATCAAAATTAATACTGTAGCTAGGAAAGAGCTAAGTGAAGCAACAATTGTAGAACTGGCTGAAATCGCTAAGAAAGAGACTGTGCATCTTCGTTTCATTGAAATGATGCCAATTGGATTAGGGAAGGAGCATCCAGGTAAGCAACAAGAAGAAGTAGAAGACATTTTAACCAAACATTATGGAACGTTACAACCATACCAAAAACCATTGGGCAATGGCCCTGCTAGTTATTACGCCTTAAAAGATTTTAAAGGAAAAATAGGTTTTATTAGTGCATTAGGGCATTGTTTTTGCGAGACGTGCAATCGAATTCGAATTACTGCAGACGGCCATTTAAAAACGTGCCTGCATTCTGCAGACGGCTACTCGTTAAAGGAAGCTTTAGCTAAGGAACAAACAGCAGAATTGTTAGGGATTATCAAGAGTGGCATTGCCTGTAAGCCTGAAAAACATCTTTTCTTGGAACAACAAGGAGAACAACGATTTATGTCACAAATAGGAGGGTAAGTATGAAAACAGGAGAAATTATTGCAATAAATATTAGCCCACGAAGAGGCACACAGAAAAAGGAAATTCCTGAAGTCAACTTAATTAAAGGTTTCGGATTAGAAAATGATGCGCACGGCGGGAATTGGCATCGACAAGTCAGTTTGTTATCTTTTGAAGAAATAACGGCTTTCAATGAAAAAGGAGCTCGGGTTGGCAATGGGGCTTTCGGGGAAAACATAATCGTCTCAGGGATTGATTTACGTCAATTACCTGTTGGAACGAAAATGAAAATAGGCGATTCCGAATTGGTGGTTACTCAAATTGGGAAAGAGTGCCATAAACACTGTCAGATTTATGCGCGAGTGGGCGATTGCATCATGCCTAGAGAAGGAATCTTTGCAGTTGTTGTGACAGAAGGTCATATTAAAAAAGGAGACCAGTTAGACGTTGTTTAAAGTTGGCATTGTAACATTAAGTGATCGTTGCTTTCAAGGACTTGCTGTCGACCAATCGGGGCCCTTGATTCGTGAACAGTTACCTGCGCTCTACCAGGTAACCAAACAAACCATTTTACCAGATGAAGAAAATCAATTAGTAGAGCTATTGCAAGAGTGGTCTAAGACCTGTGATTTGATTTTAACGACAGGCGGCACAGGGTTGAGTGAACGGGATCGGACCCCAGAAGCTACCTTACGTGTAGCAGAGCGAATCATTCCTGGGATCAGTGAGGGCTTGCGTCAACTTAGCTTGGAAAAAACACCATTTGCTATGTTAAGTCGAGGCGTTTCTGTTCAAAGAGGACGCACGCTCATTGTTAATTTGCCTGGTAGTCCAAAAAGTGTAACAGAACATTTGCATTTTTTGTTGCCTGTTTTGCCCCACGCTTTGGATTTAATCACAAATAAAAAAATCATACATGATGAGGAATAAACCATGAAAACAATTCGAACAGAAGAGGCAGTTGGCCTTCCGTTGAGTCATGATATTACGCGAATTGACTATGGAAAGACCAAGGAAGTGTGTTTTAAAAAAGGACATATAGTTGTTCAAGAAGATATTCCAATTCTTTTATCATTAGGGAAAAAACATCTGTTTGTTTCCTTGGATCCAGCAGAAATACATGAAGAAGAGGCAGCGACATTTTTGTATAACCTGTTAACAGATGACTCATGTCAGCCGAGTGAAGTCCATGAAGGAAAAATTGTTGCTAAAGCTAGCACGAGAGGTCTTTTAAAAGTCAATCGAGAAAAATTAATTGCTTTAAATGAAATTGAAGGTCTTGCCTTGTCAACTAAAATTACCAATATAGAAGTTCAGAAAGATGAAAAAGTTGCAGCCTTTCGAGTGATTCCACTAACAATTTCTAAAAGCCAATTAGAAAAGGCATGCCAGTTCAGCACGTCTGAGCCACTAATCTCTGTGAAACCTTTCAAAAAAATACGGGTCGGGATTGTAACTACTGGCAGTGAAGTTTACACAGGATTGGTTGAGGATGCTTTTTACCCTGTGTTAAAAGCCAAGTTCTCCGCGTATCCTTTAGTTACGATTGTCAAGCAAGAAATTGTCGATGATCAGCCGCAAAAAATTACTGTTGCGATCAAAAAGATGTTAGCACAAGGGCTTGATCTGATTGTTTGTACAGGTGGTATGAGTGTAGATCCTGATGATTTGACACCGTTAGCAATTAAGCAGACAGGTGCTGAAATCGTAACCCATGGGACACCAGTCTTACCAGGCTCAATGTTTTTGCTGGCTTATAAAGGAGAGCAAACGATCATTGGCTTACCAGGTGGTGTTTTATTTTCAGAAAAAACGGTTTTTGATTTGTTGTTACCAAGATTAATGGCCAAAGAAGTGATTAAAAAATCTGAAATTATTGACTTGAGTTATGGCGGGTATTTATAAAAGAAAAGAGGCGTTCAAATGTCTAAACAAAAAAAGACTGTGTTCTTGCTTAGTTTATTCAGTTTAGTTGCCCTAATTGCTGCATGTACAAATCAGCCGCAAAAAGAAACAGTTTCAACAAAAAAAGAAGAAATAACCCTTGCGGCAGCAGCTAGCTTAGAATCAGTCATGGAGAAGAAAATTATTCCAGCCTTTGAAAAAGAGCATCCAGATATTCAGGTAACTGGAACCTATGATAGTTCTGGAAAATTACAGATGCAAATTGAAAAAGGCCTAAAAGCCGATGTATTTTTCTCGGCTTCGACAAAACAAATGAATGCATTGGTTGCAGAAAAACTAATTAATAAGAAAAGTGTCGTTCCTTTATTGGAAAACCAGCTTGTTCTTATTGTGCCTAACCAAGATCAAGCAAAGTGGCATGATTTTTCTGATTTAAAAAAAGCCCAAATGATAGCAATTGGTGATCCTGCGAGTGTTCCAGCTGGTCAATATGCCGAAGAAGGCTTAAAAGCTTTAGGTGCTTGGTCCTATGTAGAAAAACACGCAAGCTTTGGCACGAATGTAACAGAAGTCCTTGAATGGGTAGCGAATGCAAGTGCAGAAGCTGGCTTGGTTTATGCGACAGATGCAGCAACCAATTCAAAAGTAGCGATTGTTGCGGCCATGCCTGAAGCTGCTTTGAAAAAGCCAATTATCTATCCAGTTGGTAAAGTTGCCGCCTCTAAGAAACAAAAATCAGCGGATGCTTTTTTAAATTTTTTACAGAGTCAACAATGCAGAAAATATTTTGAAAATATTGGCTTTAAGTTAACAAAGTAGGTGGGAAAATGGATGTTCGACCAATTCTTTTATCTTTTCAGACAGCAATAATCGCCATTTTATTTACTTTTATTTTAGGAACAGGCGTTGCGTATATTGTTTTTCGTTTGAAAAATCGTAAATTAAAAATTCTTTTGAATAGTTTATTTACGTTGCCATTAGTTTTACCGCCGACTGTTTTTGGTTTTTTTCTCTTAACTATTTTTGGTGTTCAGCAACCAGTGGGCCAGTTTTTACTTGATTTTTTTGCCATTCAAGTTGTTTTTTCATGGCCAGCTACGGTTATTGCTGCCGTTGCTGTTTCATTTCCTTTAATGTATCGTTCAGCCTTAACGGCGTTTGAACAAATGGATAGTGAATTGTTGGCTGTGGCCCAGACACTCGGATTTTCGGAAAGTCGATATTTTAGAAAAATTGCGTTACCTTTGTCGATGAACGGTCTCTTGGCCGGTGGCGTGTTAGCCTTTGCCCGCGGGTTAGGTGAATTTGGAGCGACGACAATGTTAGCAGGGAATATTGCTGGCAAAACAAGAACGCTTCCTTTAGCTATCTACTCTGCTGTAGCAAGTGGGGATTGGCGTTTAGCCAATCAATATGTTGTGATTATGTTATTACTTTGCCTGATTATTTTATTTTTTACGGAATTTTTTAGTCAGCGCGCTTGGAGAAGATCGGAATGAGATTAATTGTTGATATTCAAAAAGAATTGAAAAGTCATACTTTGCAAATTCAGTTTGAAACAAAGACGCAAACAACAGGAATTTTAGGTGCTTCTGGTTGTGGCAAGAGTATGTTATTAAAATGTATTGCGGGTGTTGAGACTGCGGATAAAGGTCAGATTGTTTTAAATGATCAAGTCTTATTCGATGCTGAAAAAAAGATCAATTTGTCGCCGCAACAACGAAAAATTGGTCTTTTGTTTCAGCAGTATGCGTTGTTTCCTCATTTATCGGTAGTAGAAAATCTCACGTGCGTGACAAAAGATTTACAATTGGTCACTCAATTGCTTGCGTCTTTTCACTTAACTAAAGTCCAACAACAATATCCTAGTCAACTTTCTGGAGGACAAAGACAACGAGTGGCTTTTGCGCGAATGCTAGCGGCTCAGCCGGCTTACCTGTTATTAGATGAGCCATTTTCCGCATTAGATGCACCCTTAAAAGAAGAGCTGCAAATTGAACTTCAACAGCGATTAAGTAATTTAAATCAACATGCCTTAATTGTGAGTCATAGTTTAGATGAACTGTATAAGTTATGTCAGAGTTTAGTGATAATCACAAAAAACCAAACACTTTTTGGTGCAACAAATCAATTATTTAACCAACCTCAAACGATTGAAGCAGCTAAACTCACTGGTTGTAAAAATATTTGGCCTGTCAAACGCATAGATGCGCACAGAGTCCAAGTGATTGGCTGGCAACAAACACTAACGGTTACACAAGAAGTTCCTATTTCTTGTCATTCTATTGGAATTCGGGCCCATGATTTCACAACAGAACCGCAGGCAACCAATCAGATCGAAGTGCATCACTTACAAACATTGTCAGCACCTTTTGAACAAAGTGCTTGGTTTCAACACCAACAAACCAAAATTTGGTGGAAAGGGAGCAATAGACTCAATCCGAAAGTTATTACTCAGTTATCCATTCCACCTACAGCAATTATGCCATTATGTCTATAAAATAGAAAAAGATTACGTGAAGCGGTTGACATATGATTGCATCTTCATTTATAATAGATTCATGAAAGGTTATTCATGTAAACGGAATAATCGCTATTATATAGGGAGTGAAGGTGTTTAAATGCAAAAGAGTTATAAACTAGAAGGACTTGATTGTGCAAGTTGTGCAGACAAAATTGAAAAATCTGTCCAAAAAATTCACGGAGTAGAAAAAGCGCGTGTGGACTTCATGGCTGAAAAGATGACACTGGAAGTTGAATCAGGACATGATTTAGAAGTCGAAAATGAAGCGCGTGCAGTGATTGGTAAGTTAGAACCAGATGTCAAAGTTATTTCTTTAAAAGATGTCAAAGAAGAAGAGGGACGTAATCCAAATAAGAATCGCTTAATTCGTATCATTATTGCATTTGTTTTATTTTTAGCACTTATTATCATTAAACCAAGTAATAATTGGGTTGCTTTGGCGTCTTATTTAGTCGTTTATGTCTTAATTGGTGGCGACATTGTCAAACGAGCGGTAACGAATATTTTTCGTGGGGAAGTGTTTGATGAAAATTTCTTAATGTCTGTGGCAACGATTGGGGCATTCTTTATTGGGGAATATCCCGAAGCTGTGGCAGTAATGTTATTCTACCAAGTCGGCGAATGGTTCCAAAGTGCTGCGGTTGATCAATCCAGAAAATCAATTGCCAAATTAATGGATATTCGTCCAGATTCAGCAAATCTTTTAGTAAATGGACAAATAAAAGCGGTCGCTCCAGATACAATTGAAATTGGGCAACAAATATTAGTGAAACCAGGTGAAAAAGTTCCATTAGATGGCCAAATTATTGATGGATCAAGTATGGTAGATACCTCTGCGTTGACTGGTGAATCCGTTCCAAGAACGGTCAAAGTCGGCGATGAAATCTTAGGTGGTTTTATCAATAAAAATGGGGCCTTGACCATTAATGTTACGAAAAAATTTGGGGATTCAACAGTTAGCAAAATTTTAGATTTAGTTGAAAATGCTAGCAGTAAAAAAGCCCCTGCAGAAAACTTTATTTCGAAATTTGCTCGTTACTATACACCAGTTGTCGTTGTTTTAGCTGTCTTATTGGCAGTGATTCCACCATTTATTTTCCCTGATACTTCTATTAATGAATGGGTTTATCGGGCATTAACGTTCTTGGTTATTTCTTGTCCATGTGCCTTAGTCATTTCTGTTCCTTTAAGTTTCTTCGGTGGAATTGGCGGAGCCAGCAAACTAGGTGTTTTAATTAAAGGGAGCAACTATTTAGAAATTTTAGCGAATACGGAAACGATTGTTTTTGATAAAACTGGTACGCTAACAAAAGGAAATTTTGTGGTTCAAAACATAACTAGTGTTGTCTTACCCGAAGAAGAGTTGTTGCGTTTAACAGCAACAGCAGAACAATTATCCACTCATCCTATTGCTATTTCTATTAAAGAAAGCTATGGCAAAAAAACTGTTCCAGCAACAGCAATTGAAGAGGTTGCCGGACACGGTATCAAAGCCACAATTGAAGGCAAAACAGTTTTAGTCGGTAATGCGAAGTTAATGAAACAATTTGGTATCGAAGCACCAGAAGTGAAGGAAGCGGGAACTTTAATTTTTGTCGCTATTGATAATCAATTTGCAGCCTACTTAGTGATTGCGGATCAATTGAAACCAGACGCCATTTCAGCAATAAAAGAATTAAAAGCTGAAGGGGTCAAACAAACTGTTATGCTGACTGGAGACAATCAACAAGTTGCAGAAGCTATTGCAAAAGAAGTTGGTGTTGATAAAGTTTATGCAGAACTTTTACCAGATGGCAAAGTGGATCGTTTAGAAGAGTTGTTAAAAGCATCTTCACCTAAAAACAAAGTTGCCTTTGTTGGTGACGGCATGAATGATGCACCTGTTTTAGCCCGGGCTGATGTTGGGATTGCCATGGGTGGTTTAGGAAGTGACGCGGCAATTGAAGCTGCTGATGTGGTGATTATGAATGATGAACCAAGTCGTATCGCCTCTGCGATTAAATTATCAAGAAAAACATTGAGAATTGTTAAACAAAACATTATCTTTGCGATTGCTGTTAAAATCATTGTTTTGGTACTAGGTGCATTAGGCTTGGCTTCAATGCAAGCAGCAGTCTTTGCTGATGTTGGTGTAACTATTATCGCTGTTTTAAATGCTATGCGTTGTTTACGTGTAGAAAAGATGAAAGATACTAACTAAGCCTTAAAAAGTACAGCTGAAACAAACATTTTTAGCTGATTATCAGGTTTTGAGCGTGGGACAAAAATCACTTTGACTTTTTGTTCCACGCTTTTTCTCCTACACAATTTCTATTCGTTCTTAAATTGCCAGAGTTCTTGTAAAGAAATCTTTAAATTTTTCGCTTTGTGGCATATAATAAGAGAGAATTTGTACGAAAATTGCGCTTCGCTTTTTTTTCATGGTACAATAAGCAAGAATGGATTGATTTACAGGAGGGAACCTCAACATGGCATCAAATGAAAAAACACGATATAAAGCAATCATTGCAGACCATACGTATACAATTATTGGCCAAGAGTCAAAACAACATATGGATTTAGTCACAAAAATTGTCAACGAACAACTGGCGGAAATTAAACATCTTTCTCCGCAAACTGATACGGAACAAGCTTCTGTTTTATTAGCAATTAATGCAATTTCAGATCAACTAAAAAAACAAGAATATGCTTTAAAATTGGAAAAACAAGTAGCAGATTTAAAACAGAAAACCATTCGTTTGGCTGAATTAGAGAATCGTGTGCGCCGAATGGAAATTATCGAAGAAGAAGCACGGGATGTTTTGAAAAAGAATGGACAAGAAGATGTAGAAATTCATAATCATGTGGAAGCCCAACAAATTTTGAATGAAAATCGAAAACAGCAGATTCAAAATAAAGGTGTTTCGGAGTAGTTCCTGAAAGGATGACAAGATGTTAACAATACTTATTTTATTACTTTTAGCCTTTGGATTTTATACAGGAGCTAAACGAGGCTTGATTTTACAAGTGCTCTATTCGGTAGGTTACTTAATTTCATATTTTGTTGCTCGAACCTATTACAAAGAGGTCGCCTCTCATTTAGAATTGTATATTCCATATCCATCGGTTACGCCAACGTCAAAGCTTGTCTTTTTTAATCAAGAGATTTCTTTAGACTTGGACAAAGCCTTTTATTCAGCGGTTGCGTTTCTATTATTGCTGTTTGCAGGCTGGTTAGTCGTTCGCTTTTTAGCGATCTTTTTACATGGATTAACATTTATTCCAGTTTTGAAACAGGTAAATGGACTATTAGGTGGCGTATTAAGTGTTCTTGTGTTATACGTGGGTCTTTTTCTAGTGTTAGCTACGGCGTCAATGATTCCGTCAGATATTGTCCAAAATCAGTTTCGATCAAGTGGCTTGGCACGAGGCATTGTAAAAAATACCCCAATTCTAACAAAACAAGCATATGAATTATGGGTTGAACCAATTACGAAATAAAGCTGAATGGGACTGAGATAGAGATAAGAAGTAAGTGAGCAAAGCGAAACTTCTTATGTTATGTCTCAGTCTTTTCAACAAATGAAAAAGTTAGAAAAGTAGGTGGAAAAATGAATCAGCGTATTCTATCAACATTAGGGTTTGATAAAGTAAAACAACAGTTGTTGCAATTTATTGTGACAGCTCAGGGGACAAACGAAGTTTCGGAATTATTACCGATTGCTGATGAAAATAAAATTCAAGCATGGCTAAATGAAACACAGGATGGTTTAAAAGTTCAACGATTACGTGGTGGAATCCCCATTCCTAAATTAGAAAATATCCAACCACACATGAAACGGATTGAAATTGGTGCGGATTTAAATGGTGTAGAATTAGCACAAGTAGGTCGTGTCTTATCGACTACTTCAGAACTGACTCGTTTTTTTGATGAGTTAAGTGAAAATGAAGTGGATTTTGAACGTTTATATATGTGGCGAGAGCAACTAGAAGTTTTGCCTGAATTAAATCGCCAACTCAAACAAGCCATTGATGATGATGGCTACGTCACAGATGAAGCTTCGCCAGCTTTAAAGGCAATTCGGCAAAATATTCGTCGTAGTGAGCAGACCATTCGAGAAGAACTAGATAGTATTATTCGTGGGAAAAACGCACGTTATCTGAGTGATGCCCTTGTTACTATGCGAAATGAACGCTACGTAATTCCAGTCAAACAAGAATATAAAAATATTTTTGGTGGCGTGGTTCACGACCAAAGTGCTTCAGGACAAACCTTATTTATTGAACCTAAACAAATTTTAGAAATGAATAATCGTTTGCGACAACAACAAATTGCCGAAAGAAATGAGATTACTCGCATCTTGGCAGAACTGTCGGCTGAGTTGGTTCCTTATCGCCGAGAAATTACGCATAATGCTTATGTCATCGGTAAACTTGATTTTATTAATGCTAAGGCGCGACTAGGAAAAGAACTAAAAGCAGTTGTTCCAGAAATTAGTCAAGCAAATCATGTAGTTTTTAAACAAGCCCGGCACCCACTATTGGATCCAGAAAAAGCTGTAGCCAATGACATTGTGATTGGAGAAGAATATCAAGCAATTGTGATTACAGGGCCTAATACCGGCGGGAAAACCATTACTCTGAAAACGTTAGGTCTTTTACAATTAATGGGTCAAGCTGGATTACCTATTCCAGTTGAAGAAGAAAGTAAAATGGGTATTTTTACAGAAGTATTTGCGGATATCGGGGATGAACAATCGATTGAACAAAGTTTAAGTACTTTCTCTTCACATATGACGAATATCGTGTCTGTCTTAAAGAAAGTCGATCATCAAAGTTTAGTACTATTTGATGAATTAGGTGCTGGGACAGATCCGCAAGAAGGGGCCGCTTTAGCGATTGCCATTTTAGATTCATTGGGTGCTAAAGGAGCCTATGTGATGGCAACAACCCATTATCCTGAATTAAAAGTGTATGGCTATAATCGAGCTGGAACAATCAATGCCAGTATGGAATTTGATGTAGATACCTTGAGTCCAACCTATCGTTTATTAATTGGCGTGCCTGGCCGAAGTAATGCTTTTGAAATTTCGAAACGTCTTGGATTAGACAACAGTATTATTGAAGCTGCAAAACAAATAATGGACGGTGAAAGTCAAGATTTAAACGAAATGATTGAAGACTTGGAAAACCGTCGCAAAATGGCCGAAACTGAATATTTAGAAGCTCGCCACTATGTCGATGAATCGGCCGCTTTGCATAAAGAACTGAAAGAAGCCTATCAAGTATTTTTTGAAGAACGAGAAAAAGAATTACAAAAAGCGCGGAAAGAAGCGAATAAAATTATTGCAGAAGCGGAAGAAAACGCAGAAACCATTATTTCTGATATTCGCAAAATGCAATTGGAAAGTGGCCAACAAGGTGGTGTCAAAGAACATCAGTTAATTGATGCGAAAACACAACTTTCTCAATTACACCACGAAGAAACTAAGCTTGCTAAAAACAAAGTGCTGAAGAAGGCGAAAGAGCAGAAAAAATTAAAAGCTGGCGATGAAGTAATTGTCAATACCTACGGCCAACGAGGGACCTTATTAAAAGACAACGGCAAAGGACAATGGCAAGTCCAATTAGGCATTTTAAAAATGAACGTATCTGAAGAGGATATGACGCCTGTCGCTCCACAAAAAGAAGCAAAACCAAGAGTTACAACGGTTCGTTCTGCAGAAAGCAGTCATGTTAGCACACAACTAGACTTACGTGGCAAACGCTACGAAGAAGCATTGGCAGAAGTTGACCAATACATTGATGCTGCGATTCTAGCGGGCTATCCACAAGTAACCATTGTTCACGGCAAAGGAACAGGTGCATTAAGAACCGGAATAACGGAATTTTTAAAAAATCACCGCAGTGTGAAAAGCTATGAATTTGCGCCACAAAACCAAGGTGGTAATGGTGCGACTGTCGTAAAATTCCAATAAACAAGGACTTACAATAAGTAAGCAGAACACTCGCTATCTTAGAGATGACATGTTATACTAAGCATGTAATAAGAGTAAAGAGTAGGAGGTTTGTGAAATGACACAAGCAATTACCGATAAAGATTTTGCAACAGAAACAGATGAAGGATTAGTCTTAATCGACTTTTGGGCAACTTGGTGTGGCCCTTGTCGTATGCAAGCACCCATCTTAGAACAATTATCTGAAGAATATGATGAAGACGAAGTAAAAATCGTCAAAATGGATGTGGATGAAAATCCTGCAACACCAGCAAGTTTTGGAATCATGAGCATCCCAACATTGCTATTGAAAAAAGATGGCGAAGTTGTTGAAAAAGCAGTCGGTGTTCATACAAAAGACCAATTGCAAGCAATGATTGCCAAACACTTATAAACGTTGATTAGTCATTACGAATAGTCTGATTCAGTCTGAAGAGAAATCATTAGCGATTGTCTTTTCAGGCTGTTTCTTTCGTACATAAAGTAGCGGCTTTTTTTGTTTAATTACAAAAAGAGGTGTATAATAGATGAAGTATTTTGTTAGAAAGGAAGTATCGTATGAACGAACGAATAAAAAATAAATTAGCACTGCTTCCTGATCAACCTGGTTGTTATTTAATGAAAGATAAAAACGGCACGATTATCTATGTTGGGAAAGCCAAAATTTTGAAAAACCGTGTCCGGTCTTATTTTCGTGGTAGCCATGATACTAAGACAGAACGATTAGTCAGTGAAATCGATGATTTTGAATATATTGTGACAGAATCGAATATTGAAGCACTTTTATTAGAAATTAATTTAATCCATAAAAATAATCCCAAATATAACATCATGTTAAAAGACGATAAAACCTATCCTTTTATCAAAATCACAAACGAAAAATATCCTCGTTTAATGATTACTCGAAAGGTTTTAAAAGACAAAGCGTTATATTTCGGGCCATATCCAGATGTAAATGCAGCGAATGAAACAAAGAAACTGTTAGATCGGCTTTTTCCTTTGCGAAAATGTAATCCGTCGCAAAAAACACCTTGTTTGTATTACCATTTAGGACAATGTCTGTGTCCCTATGCTTTTGATGTGGATCCGCAAGTCTACAAAGATATGGTGGAAGAGATTAAAGGGTTTCTCTCTGGTGGACATACAGAAATTCAAGACCGCTTACAAGAAAAAATGGCTTATGCAGCTGCACATATGGAATTTGAAAAAGCTGCAGAATTTCGCGATCAAATCAAAGCGATTGAAACAGTTATGACTCGCCAAAAAATGACGAATGTGGATTTAATTGATCGTGATGTGTTTGGTTATGCTGTTGATAAAGGCTGGATGTGTGTCCAAGTATTCTTTGTCAGACAAGGAAAATTAATCGAACGTGATGTATCGATTTTTCCATTTTATGATGATGCCAGTGAAGCATTTTTAACTTTTATTGGACAATTTTATCAAGAGAATGAGCATTTTGTGCCAAAAGAAGTCTTGATTCCTGATGACATTGATAAAGAAAGCGTTGAAGCGTTATTAGCTACGAAAGTCTTGCAACCGCAACGGGGAGAAAAGAAAAAACTGGTTAAATTAGCCAGTAAAAATGCTGCAGTTGCTTTAAATGAAAAATTCGATTTGATTGTACGGAAACAAGAACGAACAATTGGCGCAGTTGAAAAATTAGGCAATGCGATGAACATACCTGCGCCCATTCGAATTGAAGCATTTGATAATTCAAATATTATGGGAACCAACCCTGTTTCTGCGATGGTTGTGTTTATTGACGGACGGCCAGCTAAAAATGAGTATCGAAAATATAAAATAAAAACTGTCCAAGGTCCTGATGATTACGCTTCTATGAGAGAAGTCATTTATCGCAGATATTCACGAGTTTTAAAAGAAGGCTTGCCTTTTCCTGATTTAATTTTAATCGATGGTGGTAAAGGCCAAGTCGATATTGCCAAAGATGTGTTAGCCAATCAACTAGGAGTCGATATTCCTGTAGCTGGATTAGCCAAGAACGACAAGCACAAAACGAGTGAACTTTTATTTGGACCAGACTTAGAAGTTGTACCATTGGAAAGAAACTCACAAGAATTTTTCTTGTTGCAACGAATCCAAGATGAAGTCCATCGTTTCGCCATCACATTCCATCGTCAATTACGTAGTAAAAATAGTTTTGCTTCCAAATTAGATAACATTGAAGGTCTGGGACCAAAACGTAAAAAAAATCTTTTAAAAGAATTTAAATCGCTTAAAAATATTACGGCAGCCAGTGTTGAAGAATTAAGAAAAGCTGGGTTACCTGAAACTGTCGCAAAGAATGTGTATCGTCATTTGCACCAAGAAACAACCTCTGAGATAGAAAAATAAATGAAAATGAAACAGACAAATTAGGTGCTTTTCCTAATTTGTCTGTTTTTTTTTATTCAATTTTTTCATGAAAAGTTGAACTCTCAAGAAAATATGATAACGATTTCTTTCGTGATATACTAATACTAACTTAAAAGAGAGGACGTCTGATCATGAAAATACTAACACCCGTTTATCAAATAAAATTTAAAAAAGTACCAAATCAATTACTGATTGATGAGCGTTTAATAAATGAATTGGGTACGTGGCTGAATCGTACAGGTCGAATTTGGGCCTGCCAATCATCAAAATCGGCAAAGGAATTTAAAAATACATTTTATGAAAGTACAGGCTTGTCCGCAAATGAAGTGCATATTTCTGCCGAGACGGATGGTCTTTTTCGTTTAGCAGAAAATAAAGCGTCTGATTAAAGTGCAGCATCTTTCCATAACAATTGTCATTGACAAGCCAACACAGTAAAGATACGATATGAGTAACTAAACAGCGGTTTAGAAAAAGTGAAGGGGGCGTTTATGTGTTAGAGGTAAAAGAGTTAGTCAAAACCTTTGGGGATTTTAAAGCAGTTGATCATGTATCCTTTACGATACCGGACGGGAAAATTTTAGGATTAATTGGCCAAAATGGTGCCGGGAAAACAACTACGTTTCGCTTGATTTTAAATTTTTTAACACAAGATAGCGGGTCGGTTTTATGGAATGGTCAACCATTAAACGAAAAAGAATACAATATTATTGGTTATTTACCAGAAGAACGGGGTTTATATCCTAAAATTACGATTGAAGACCAACTAATTTATTTCGCTTCATTGCGGGGGAAAACTAAAAAAGAAATTGAACCTAAAATTGACTTTTGGATGGAAAAATTTCAAGTTAAAGGCAAAAAAACGGATAAAGTTAAATCTTTATCAAAAGGCAATCAACAAAAAGTTCAATTGATTGCGACACTTATTCATGAACCGAAGTTAATTATTTTAGACGAACCATTCAGTGGCTTGGATCCAGTTAATGCAGAATTATTAAAAGATGGCATTATTGAATTGAAAAATCAAGGTTCTTGTGTCATTTTTTCCAGTCATAATATGGACAATGTGGAGAAAATCTGTGACCATTTAGTCATGTTAAAAAATGGACGCATGGTTTTAGATGGTCAGGTTCATGAAATTCGACAACAATTTGGTCGAACAAAATTATTTTTAGAATCACCGTTATCTGTTGAGGAAGTTGCTGCTACTGCAGGTGTGAAAGAAGCACACTTGCGACAAGATGGCGTCTTAGAAGCGACATTAGAAAACGCTGAAGTGGGCAAAGTGTTGTTTGATAAAGCGACAGCCAACGGCTACATTCCAATGTTTAATCAACAACCACCAACATTGGAAGAAATTTTCAAAATGAAAGTAGGTGGGCAAGATGAGTAAATTTTGGATTATTGCGACTGATGTCTATAAGAAAAATGTGAAGTCGCTGTCTTTCTTAATCATGATTTTAGCGCCATTTCTTCTTGTAGGAATTGTTTACTTAGCGGGCTCTCTAGCTAGCGGTTTTTCAGGAGATACTACCATTGGTCTGGTTTCGGAAAACCAAGCGCTGGTTAAAGAGTTGACAAAGAATAAAACAGAGGACTTTTCTTTCAAAGCTGTTTCTTCTGAGAAAAAGGCCCAAGAACAATTAAAAGACGAGAAAATTGATGCCTATTTACTTTTGGACACTACAGATAATCAGATTTCTGGTCAGCTTTACTCTGAACGCTCTTTAGGAAATGCAACCGAGATGCTAATCCCTCAAATGTTAAACCAATTACAAACAATGGCGAATGCCAATCGTTTAAATTTAACAGCTGAGCAAGTTGCCATGTTGAATCAACAAGCAACATTTAAAAAATCAAAAATTAGTTTTGATGAAAATGGCAAAATAAAAACAGGAGAAGATAACACAGGGATTCAAATGGCGTTAGCAATGGGGATAACAATTTTGTTATTTGTCTTCATCAGCAGTTATTCTTCAATTATTGCCCAAGAGATTGCTTCTGAAAAAGGCACTAGAATCATGGAAGTTATTCTCTCTAGTACAAAAGCGCAAACCCATTTTTATGGCAAATTAACTGGGGTTATTCTAGTAGCTTTAACACAAATTTTTATTTACGGAGTGGCGTTTGTTCTCGGCTATTCTCAATTGAAAAATCTTGATTTTATGAAAAGTCTATTAAGTGGTATTTCACCACAAAGTATTTTTTCATCAACCTTTATTTTTACATTAGGCTTTTTCATTATTGGTATTCTCGTTTTTGCTGTTTTGGCAGCACTTTGTGGTTCTCTTGTTTCCAAACCAGAGGATACAGCAAAAGCAGTTCAGCCCATCATGTATATTGGTTTAATTGGTTATATGATTGGCATTACGTTTGGGACGAATGATCCACAAAATATCGTGGTGAAAGTGACTTCCTTTATTCCGCTGATTTCGTCATACATTATGCCAGTACGCTTGGCGACCGAAACGGCATCAACAATGGAAGCAATTGTCTCATTAGTGATTTTGGCAGTTTTTGGAATTATTTTAACAATCTTCTCTGCTCGTTTATACAAATCAAACGTTCTTGTATACAGCGAAGGCGGCATGATTCAATCCTTAAAACAGTCAATTTCTATTTTAAAAAATGAACAAAAGCATAAATAATTTTTGTTTAACTCTAAAAGGACCCGGTAAATCAGTCAAAGTGACTGATCTGCCGGGTCTTTTTTAGGCACCGTTCGTCGTTCAACTAGACGAACGGTTAATTTTTTTTCAGGAATGTTCGTCTGATTTAATTGGTTGTATAGGTAAATAAATGAGTTTTCGGCTTGATACTGAATGGCATAATCAACAGTCGTAATATGCATCAATTCACTGACATAACTATTATCAAAGCCAATGACAGCGACATCGCGAGGAACGGCATAATTTAGATTTTCAAGTTCTGAAATAAACTCAGCTGCTACGTGATCATTATAAAAGGCCAAAGCTTCTGGCTTTTCGGTTAATTGTTGCCAGTAGTGGGCAATTTTGCGACCAGAATGGTTAGTATACTGATCATTAATCAGCCACTCAGCTTGCCAAGGTGCCTGAGTGTTTTCATAAAAATCTTTCATTGCACGTTTTCGTGCGTGCGTGTTTAAATTTTCGGGATTACCGAGGACATGACCGATTTTTTGGTATCCTTGTTGTTGTAAATATTCTAAGGAACGATAATAACCAGAGTAATGATCAATGTAGGAAGAGTATATATTAGGTGAATCGATACGATGCCAGGTTGCTAAAGGGCCATACGCGCTGTAAGGCTCAATCACCGACCATTCATTTGTTCGTGTCAATAAAAACAAGCCATCTAATTGTTTGTATTTTAATTGGTTCAAGGCATCAATTTCTTTCTGCTGATCGCCATCTGTAAAAAATAAGGTTACGGAATAATTGTATTTTTTGGCAATTGAAATAAAGCGATTCAAGAAAATGCCTAAGGAACCTAAATAGCTAGGGGCTAAAAAGCCAATGGTTTTTGTGGCACCTGCTCGTAAATTCCGCGCCACATAATTCGGGGTATAATTTAATTCTTTCATTGCTTTGAGAATTTTTTCTTGACTATCGGCACTCACATATCCTTTTCCAGAAATTAAGCGAGAAACAGTCGATTTCGAGACACCGGCAACTTTTGCTACATCAATGATAGACGTCATTTTTTACCTCCAAAGTGGAATGTATTCTTATAAGAAGTATAGCATACATTTTTTTGAAAATAGTGCTTGACATGGGAACATTCCCATAATTTATCCTAAAGATGTAAACGATAACAATTTAATCAAGGAGGAAGAAGACGGATGACAAGAGGAGCATTAAAAATTGCAACAATTGGTGGCGGTTCTAGTTATACACCTGAATTAATTGAAGGATATATTAAAAGAAAAGATGAACTGCCAATTAAGGAAATTTGGTTAGTCGATATTGAAGCTGGTAAAGAAAAATTGGAAATCGTTGGGGCAATGGCGAAGCGCATGATTAAAGCTGCTGGTTTAGATTGGGAAGTTCATTTAACATTGGACCGTGAAGCAGCCTTAAAAGGGGCGGATTTTGTTTCAACACAGTTCCGTGTAGGATTATTAGATGCTCGCATTAAAGATGAACGGATTCCTTTGTCCCATGGGGTATTAGGCCAAGAAACAAATGGCGCGGGAGGAATGTTTAAAGCATTTCGAACAATTCCTGTCATTTTAGCTATTATTGACGATATGAAACGTCTTTGCCCAGATGCTTGGTTAGTGAATTTTACTAATCCAGCTGGAATGGTTACGGAAGCTGCAATTAAACATGGCGGTTGGAAAAAAACAGTTGGCTTATGTAATGTGCCGATTGGTCATAGAAAACAAGCGGCCGAAATGCTGGGAATTCCAGAAGAAGACTTATTCTTTAAATTTGCTGGAATTAATCATTTCCATTGGCACCGCGTTTGGGACAAAGAAGGACAAGAGCGAACACAAGAACTCATTGATTTAATTTACGGGCCTAAGCAAGAGCAAGAAAGTCATTTGAAAAATATTTTTGATGCGCCGTTCCATTATGAACAGTTAAAAGATTTAGGAATGTTACCATGTGGTTATCATCGCTATTATTATATTGAAGATGAGATGTTGAAGCATTCCATCGAAGAGTATGAACGGGGCGAAACAAGAGCACAAGTGGTTAAAGAAACGGAAGGTCGTTTGTTTGAATTGTATAAAGATCCCAAACTAGATTACAAACCAAAAGAATTAGAAGAACGGGGCGGCACACACTATAGCGATGCAGCTTGTGAAATGATCGCATCAATCTATAATGATAAACGAACGGATATGGTTGTTTCTACTGAAAATAATGGGACAATTACTGATTTACCGTATGATTGTGTTGTAGAAGTATCTGGACCTGTGACAGCACATGGCCATGAACCTTACAACTGGGGGGCCTTTCCGCCAGCAGCACGAGGAATTATTCAAAATATGAAAGCTATGGAAGAAACGGTTATTCGAGCAGCCATCAATGGTGATTACGGCGCAGCATTGCATGCTTTCACTATTAATCCATTAGTTCCTGGCGGCGTCATGGCGAAGACCTTGTTGGACGAATTATTAATTGCCCACAAAGCACATTTACCGAATTTTGCAGATGCGATTAATAAAATTGAAGAAACACAACCAGAAACAGTCACATATGTGGCCGAATTAATGAAAAGTAATTAAAAAATATCGCACGCTAAAGATTCGTTTAGTGTGCGATACTTTTTTTAGAATAGGAAGCAAAGGATTCCGTTTTTTTCTTGACAGTAAAATGATAGGTTTGTTGCCGGAACAGCCACTGAATACCAGAGTAAATTAAAATTTCAGCAATAATAAATGTCGAAAGTTTCTGTGCGGAAAGGAATAATAGCGTTAAAATTAAAAATAAGACGACACAGGTATAGAAAACGTGTTGCAATTTTTTAGAATTGATAATCGTGATTTCTTTGGTATCTTCAGTAACTTCAATGCGCCGATAAAATTGGAACCAGCCTTCATAGAACGTTAAAACATCCCCAGGATCAGCTTCAATTTCAATAGGTACATTAGTAAAAAGTTTCCCTTGATGCACACCATTTTTATAAAATGTAAAATAGCGTAACGCGCCCCAAGCTGATGTTTTTCGTGTCAATGTAATCTTCATGGTTTTCACCTCCGTCTTTATTTTGCCATAGTTTCGGTAAAATTGTATCCTACTAAAGTCCGATTCTCTCATTTTAGGGTCAGAATTGACAAAAGAAAGCAGAGGTGTTAATGTGGGAGTAATTAAACGAGGAGGTATAATTGTATGTTGGCATCTATCAGAATTTGGATTGACTTTTTGACAAAATAAATTGAATAAATCTTATCAAAAAGTCTGAAATTAAAATTCATGGGTGACGTGTGTACTTTTATACGAAACTACAAGGATAGCGATTAGGCTGTCCTTTTTTGCGTACCCAAGATTCTTTCGTTTCAGAAATGAAAGAAGAGGGCAAAATGAAAAAATTAAGTATTCATCTGAAAGAAGTAAGTATTCACTTTTCGGGAAAACCAATTCTAGAAATTGATGAATTATTTGTATATGAAAATGAAAAAATTGGGATTATTGGTAAAAACGGCGCAGGAAAATCAACACTGCTCAATTTAATTATGGGTAAGATTCAATCAGACAAAGGAAAAGTTCAAAGATTGAACGACTTTCATTACTTGGCACAAGTAGCTGAAGAAATAACGAATGAATCAGAGAAAACTGACAAAAACTGTTTGCTAAATCAGAAAAATCAAAAACTAAGTGGTGGCGAAAAAGTCCAAAAACGCTTAGCAACATTATTTTCAGAGTATCCAACCGGGGTTATTTTAGATGAACCAACCACACATTTAGATAAAGAACATCGTCAGTTGTTAGTGGCAGATTTAACGTATTATTATGGGACCGTTTTGTTTGTTAGTCATGATCGCTTTTTCTTGAATCAATTAGCAGAGAAAATTTGGGAAGTTTCGGATGGACATGTCAAAGAATATTTAGGGAACTACGATGCGTATTGTCGTCAAAAAGAATTGGAACAGCAAACACAATATAATGTCTATCATCAATATCAAAAGGAAAAGAAAAAATTACAGGAATCTTACACAAAGAAACAAGCACAAGCGCAAAAATCTAGTCATGTTTCAAAAAAACAAAAACAAAAGCAAATTAAACCTAGTCGTTTAGCTGGTTCTAAACAAAAAGATAGCGTACAAAAAGCACTCCAAAAACAAGCGAAAGCGATTAATGCCAGAATTGACAGATTACCCGATGTTGCGCAAGCAAAACAAGAGCGAAAAATTATTTTTCCTACTAATAATCAGTTCTCTTTATACAATCCATATCCAATTAGAATTGAAAATTTAACTTTCGCTTATGAGAATCGAACAATTCTTAACCAAGTGAACGTTCAAATTCCTTTAAACGAAAAAATAGCACTTTGTGGAAAAAATGGTGCTGGGAAGAGTACCTTCCTTCAACAAATTGAAGCTCGTCACCCGGCCATTTACTTTTCTCCCAAAGTCCGGTTAGGAACGTATCATCAATTAGATTATCGATTAAAAAATGATGAACCACTGTTGACTTATTTATTGAAGCGGACAAATTATTCTGAAAAGATTGTGCGTTCACTTTTATATCGGCTAGGTTTTCAACAAGAAAATTTACAGACAAAGATATCTTCTCTAAGTGGTGGCGAAGCCATAAAAATTACTTTGGCGCAATTATTTATAGAACCAAATAATATCATCTTATTGGATGAACCCACCAATTTTCTTGATTTAGAGACAATCCAAGCACTTGAAGAATTTATAAGTGCCTATCAAGGAACAGTAATTTTCACCTCGCATGATGAAACGTTTGTGGAAAAAGTAGCCACCCGCACTATTTATTTAGAAAACGGGAAAATTATTGATAAATAAAAAAAGTAAACAAAAAGTCGCTATTTTAGCGACTTTTTGTTTAGACTTCTTCAATTGGTAAATAGGTGTATTCTGCAATTTCTGCGGCATGGGAGCCAGCAACATGTCCAGTGACAAATGCAGCTGTAACATTGTAGCCTCCAGTATAGCCGTTAATATCTAAAAGTTCACCAGCAAAAAATAAACCATTGACTAATTTGCTCTCCATTGTTTTAGGGGTCACTTCTTTGAGGGAAATCCCACCGCCTGTGACAAAAGATTTTTCCAAAGGCAATGTTTTCGTAACAGTGAACTGAAAGTCTTTCAGTAGTTCCACAAAGGAAAGACGTTGCTTTTCTGTTAGTTGTTTGGCAGGCACTTCTTCAATTGCTAGTTTCTCTAGATAAAAAGTGAGCAGCCGTTCTGGTACTAAAGAATGAAAGGCATTTTTTGCCACTTTATTTGGCTGTTCCTCAATCATGTAATCAACGTTTTTCAGCACTTCTTCAAAAGATTTTGTCGGAAACACATCCAAGGCTACCGTGACAGGTTGATTGCCGTTGCGAGTTAATTCTTGGTTAATAAAACTAGAACAGCGGAGCGCGGCAGGTCCTGAAATGCCAAAATGTGTAAACAGCATATCCATTTGATGATTAACTAAAGGTTTTCCTTTTTGGTTCAAAACAGTTAAATTAACATCTTGTAAAGAGAGACCTTGCAACGTTTTATCAAGGATAAAAGGTTCTTCAGAAATAATAGGTGATTCGGTAGGGTAGAGCGGGCTGATGGTATGCCCCATTTTTTTGGCTAGTTTATAGCCATCACCAGTTGCTCCTGTGGAAGGATAAGTGCGGCCGCCAGTTGTTAATACAACACACGGTGCATAAATTTTTTCCAGTTCGGTTTCAACGCCAATTATTTGATCGTCTTTTCGTAGTAATTTTGTGACCTGTGTTTTTGTAAAAACAGTGACTCCTAATTCGTTAATGCGGTTAAATAGCGCATCAACAATTGACTTCGATTTATCTGTAACAGGGAACATGCGTCCGTGATCTTCTTCTTTTAAGTGAATACCATTGGATTCAAAAAAGTTCATGATATCATAGTTATCAAATTGTGAAAATGCGCTGTATAAAAATTTTCCATTCCCAGGAATAAATGAAATGATTTCTTCTGCGGGCCGATTATTGGTTACATTACAGCGGCCGCCACCAGTCATTAATAATTTTTTCCCAACACGGCGATTTTTTTCAATCAATAATACTTGAGCACCAGCTTCTGCGGCCGCAATCGTGGCCATCATACCACTCGTCCCAGCACCGACAATAATTACATCAAATTTCTTCATAGTTCTCCTCCAATTCAATAGGTAGTGTACCATAATTACGGGATTTTTTCTGGATTTAAGGAAAAAATAAACGTTTGACTATGGTAATTTTTGAATTTTCAGTTAAAATAAACCTATAACAATGAGAGGATGATTAAATGGACGCAAAACAATATGTTAAAAATATTCAAGAAAAGATTCACCAATTAGACCAAGGTCAAACAGAATATTTACAAGCAGTCGATGAGTTTTTACCAACCGTAGAAGGTTTTTTAGAAAAAAATCCTCAATACATTGAAGCAAATGTTTTAGGTGTCTTGATTGAACCTGAACGTATTTTTCAATTTCGTGTGCCGTGGCAAGATGACCAGGGCAACTGGCATGTGAACAGAGGCTATCGTGTCCAATATAATTCAGCGATTGGACCATACAAAGGTGGTTTGCGGTTTCATCCAAGTGTGAATTTAAGTGTGATGAAGTTTTTGGCCTTTGAACAAATTTTTAAAAATAGTTTAACTGGTTTGCCAATCGGTGGCGGCAAAGGCGGTAGTGATTTTGATCCAAAAGGTAAGTCAGATGCTGAAGTGATGCGCTTTTGTCAAAGTTTCATGACCGAACTTCAAAAACATATTGGTCCAAGTACAGATGTTCCAGCAGGCGATATTGGCGTAGGCGCTCGTGAAATTGGTTATTTGTTTGGCATGTATAAACGCTTGCGCAACTATGATGCAGGAGTGTTGACTGGAAAACCTTTAGGATACTGGGGAAGCCAAGCAAGAACAGAAGCGACGGGTTATGGAACGGTTTATTTTGTTAAACATTTATTAGCAGATAAAAACGATACGTTTGAAGGCAAAAAAGTCGCTGTTTCTGGTAGCGGGAATGTCGCAATTTATGCCATGGAAAAAGCAACTGAGCTAGGCGCCACAGTAATCACATGTTCCGATTCGTCTGGTTTTGTCTATGATCCAGAAGGAATTGATGTGGCGTTAGTAAAAGAACTAAAAGAAAAAAATCGTGAACGCATTTCAAAATATGTTGAAACACGTAAAGGCGCAACTTATTATGATAAAGAATCTGTTTGGGATTTCGAAACAGCGTATGACATTGCGTTACCATGTGCAACACAAAATGAAATCAACGAAAAGCAAGCCGCTATTTTAGTGAAAAATGGAGTGAAAGTCGTGGCAGAAGGCGCAAATATGCCTTGTACACTAGAAGCAGTCGCCGTTTTTGCTAAATCAGCTGTAATTTATTGTCCAGGTAAAGCCGCTAATGCAGGTGGTGTTGCGGTTTCTGCATTAGAGATGAGCCAAAATGCTGAACGTTTAGCTTGGTCCTTTGAAAAAGTTGACGGTATGCTAGATCAAATTATGCAAAACATTTATGAGACTTGTCGTGATACAGCTAACGAATATCAGGCACGAGATAACTTTGTTTTAGGTGCGAATATTGCTGGCTTTGAAAAAGTAGCGGCAGCGATGCTGAGTCAAGGACTTGTTTAATAACAAAAAATGCTAGGATTTCCTAGCATTTTTTCTTGGTTTGTTTGATTAAGAGAATAAATATCTCTAATTAAATAGTTAAAATTAAACAATTGGTCTATCCAAAAGAATTTGCTTGAAAAAATGTCTAAAAACACGTAAAGTATACATGTAGTAAGTTTACTTTCGAGGAGGAAAAGGAATGTCACACATTCAATTAGATTATTCCAAATTAGCACCATTTGTTGCTGACCATGAATTGGAATACATGCAAACACAAGTCACTGCAGTGGACAAAGCATTACGTGAAGGTACAGGAGCTGGTAATGATTTTACTGGCTGGATTGATTTACCAGAAAACTATGACAAAGAAGAATTCGCGCGCATTAAAAAAGCAGCAGCAAAAATTCAATCTGACTCTGAGGTATTAGTAGTCATTGGTATCGGTGGTTCATATTTAGGTGCCCGTGCAGCAATTGAATTTTTGACACATTCATTTAATAATCTATTATCAAAAGAAGAACGGAAAGCGCCACAAATCTTCTTTGCTGGAAATAGCATCAGCTCAACTTATTTAGCTGATTTAATCAATGTGATTGGTGATCGTGATTTTTCTGTCAACGTTATTTCAAAATCTGGAACGACGACAGAACCAGCGATTGCTTTCCGCGTCTTTAAAGAGTTATTAATTAATAAATATGGCAAAGAAGAAGCCAATAAACGTATTTATGCGACAACTGACCGTGCTAAAGGAGCAGTAAAAGTTGAAGCCGATGCGGAAGGTTGGGAAACATTTGTGATTCCTGATGATGTGGGCGGTCGTTTCACTGTTTTAACGCCAGTAGGTCTTTTACCAATCGCTGTTAGCGGTGCGGATATTGATCGTTTAATGGAAGGTGCAAATGATGCACGTAAAGAATACGGCGCAACGAGCGACTTAAAAGAAAACCAAGCCTATCAATATGCTGCGTTACGTAACATTTTATATCGCAAAGGCAAAACAACTGAAATGTTAATTAACTATGAGCCTGGCATGCACTATTTCTCTGAATGGTGGAAACAATTATACGGTGAATCAGAGGGAAAAGATGGCAAAGGTATTTTCCCAGCAGCCGCAGACTTTTCAACTGACTTACATTCTATGGGTCAATATGTTCAAGAGGGTATGCGTAACTTATTTGAAACAGTGGTTAAAATTGAAAATCCACGCCATAGCATTTCAATTCCAGAACAAAATGAAGATCTAGATGGCTTAGGCTATTTACAAGGAAAAGAAATTGACTTCGTCAATACAAAAGCGTTCGAAGGTACGTTGCTTGCTCACACAGATGGTGGTGTGCCAAACATGATCGTTAAAGTGCCAACAATGGATGCTTATTCATTAGGTTATGTTATGTACTTCTTCGAAATTGCAGTGGGCATCTCAGGTTACTTAAATGGGGTTAATCCATTTGACCAACCAGGTGTTGAAGCTTACAAACGCAACATGTTCGCTTTATTAGGTAAACCAGGATTTGAAGAATTAGCAAAAGATTTAAATGCACGTCTATAATTTGTAAATAACAGAAGAAAAGAGCCAGAAACACTTACGTTTCTGGCTCTTTTCTTCTGTTTAAATTATTTTTCCAATGGTTCGTTCCATTTTTTAGGACTCCAAATAGTTCCTTCCAATGCAACTTGAAGACTTTCATTATCATCTTCTAATTGTTCAATATATTTGATGGTTTCCTCGATAATAAAAGAATTGGGTTCTTCGCTGATTGACTGAAGTTGTTCTGCTAACCATGTATTTCTCATTTTTCTTCACCTCAAAATGTAGTCTATCATAGGTGAGCTTTTTAGTAATGAAACTTGCTTATTGGTTTTCCTTTAAAATAGCATAAATTCGTTCAATATCCGCTTGGGTACCTCTTAATTCATAGTCAGCTAAGAAGGGGAAGTTAAATTGTTCCGCATACTGTTTAGCTGTCAGGCAGTATTGGTGGTTAAAGTTTTTATTGCCGCTGCCCACCACGCCAGAGCAATAACGATAATTATTTTCAAAAGCAAGATATTCTCGCATGACTTCTGTTAAAATTTCGGTATTGCCGTTGTTGATGCCATCGCCACCATCTAAATAGGTAGGCACAAAAGTAAAAAATGGTTCTGTTTCTACTTCTAACGGAGAATTTTCCGAAATTTCTTTGAAAGTAATCGTAGGATTTTTTTCGTTTTGCTGATGTTGCTCTTCAGCATAAGCTGTTAAACGTTGAACAAATGAGCGTGTATTACCAGAGATTGAAATATATCGTATATTCATCAGAGATCCCTCCAAATAAATTTAATTGTTTACGTAAGTATAGCACATCTATGTGAAAAAAATTCAAGATCAATAATTATAAAGCGAAAAAAATAATGCCTTTTTATTACCTATTATAAAAGTGAAAATTTGTTATTTTAATTCATTTGGGTAAGTATTGAATTTTGCGAAAAACTTTGCTAAGATGGTAGAGTATTGAATAAAGAATGGTTGGGCGAAAGCTTCAAGGATTCAGTTCTTCAAGGGGTGAGAAGAACAATTTTTGAGTTTGCGCCTTTTTGCATACCTAAAACAAAAGGGCTGAGCGTATCTCTATTTCGCTAGTCCTTTTTCTTATATGCTAAAGGTGTAAAAACTAAGGAGGTGGAGACAATGGTACAAGAAGTACTAGAGCAAATCAAGGCAGCGGAAGATGCGGTGGAAGAGCATCGGCAACAAGCTAAGATGAATTGTCGTTTATATGAAGAACAGAAGCAAGAACGTTTAGCTAAACTACGTCAAGAGAGTGAAGAAGCTGTTGAAAAAGTGCTGACGGATTCACTAGCAACGCAAGAAAAGATGTTACAACTTGAAAAAGAACAACTTTTAGATGAAACAAAGCGCACTGAACAAGCGCTTCACGAACGTTACGAAGCGAACAAAGAACAAGTCATTGATTCAATTATTGAGAGGGTGAAAGACGTTTATGGCAGTTAGTAAAATGGAAAAAATGACAATAATTGCCGCTGCCGAAAAAGAAGCAGCAATTCTACAAGCCATTCAAGGCTTGCAAATTGTCGAAGTAAAACGGATTTTTCATTCGCCTGAAGAAGAACAAGCCTTAAAGAGTCAATATTCTTTTTTACAAGCAGAACAGTCAACTGAACAGCTACGTAAATATGAAACGATGCTACAACAATTGCAAGAGCTTCTTTTATTTTTGACACGCTCTTCAGGAAAAGGGTTAAAGATAAAAAGAAAAGTCTATACTTTGGAAGAGTTGGAACAAACTTTTGATGAAGAAACATTACAAAGCTATTTGACGGAATTAAAGAATATTCAAGAATCTTTGAAACAAATTCAAACGGATCGTCAAGGGTTAGAAGCAGAAGAAGAATTATTAGGCCGCTGGCAATATCTGGATGTTCTACCACACAAACAGCAGTTAAAAAGTAGTCATGTCGTTCATGGTTCGATAAATCTAGCCAATAAAGCCAGTTTCTTGAGCGCTTTGTCTCAATGGCCAACGGTTTATTTTGAAGAAATTTATCAAAGTATGCATCATAGTTACTTTACACTCGTTTACCTGAAGGAACATCAGCAGAGTGTAACCGAGTTATTAAACCAATATAGTTTTGAACCACTCCAATACCGTTATGATGTTCCGCCTAAAGAGGCATATCAACAAGTCAAAGAACGATATGAAATTTTACAAAAAGAAGAAAAAACCTTAAAGCAACAACTGGCTTCTTATCATGATTTCTATGAAACGTTTTGCTTGGCTGAAGAAGTCTTATTGGCGGTTATCCAAAGAGAACAAGCACGTCAACATTTGTTAAATGCTTCATCATTTTTCATCTTGCAAACGTGGATTCCAGTCGAAGAAAAAGCCGAGATTTTGACAGCGATTGAAGAAAAAGTTCCTAAGGACGAAATAGCTCTTACTTTTGAAAATCCTACGAAGGCGGAAATTGAGACGGATATACCAGTTAAATTAGCGAATAATAAATTGGTGCAGCCGTTTGAAATGTTAACAGAGATGTATAGCTTACCAAAATATGAAGAAGTTGATCCGACACCTGCGATGATGCCGTTTTATCTAGTCTTTTTTGGTATGATGGTAGCGGATATTGGCTATGGCTTACTGATGCTACTCTTGTCTATTATTGCTCTGAAAGCATTTGTTTTACCGAGAGGCATGAAACGTTTTGCCGACTTTTTCTTGATTTTATCATTTCCAACAATTATTTGGGGCTTCATTTACGGTTCGTTTTTCGGTGCAGCATTACCGCCAATAATGTTTGGAATCAAATCACCATTTCCGATTTTATCAACGACCGAAGATGTAAATACGATTCTTATTTTATCGGTTATTTTTGGGTTTATCCAATTGGTTGTCGGTTTAATGATTAATGGGATTCAGTTATCAAAACAAAAGCGCTATTTAGATAGTATTAACGAAAGTTACGCTTGGTTAGGGATTTTGTTTGGTTTAGCATTGTTAGTCGTTGGTAAATTAGTGGTTAAAAATGAAGGCTTATTTACAGCAGGTGCAATTTTAGCTAGTCTTTCTGCCATTGCAATTATTGTGATTCCAATGATTCAATCGAAGGCCAAATTAAAAGGTTTAGCCAAAGGACTGTATGGACTATACGGCGTGACAGGTTATGTCGGTGACTTAGTTAGTTATACACGTTTGATGGCGTTAGGAATTGCTGGGGGAAGTATTGCTTCAGCGTTTAATATGCTCGTAGAGTTCATGCCGCCAGTTGCCCGTTTTAGCGTGGGCATCTTGCTGTTAATTGTTTTACATGCGTTAAACATATTCTTATCGTTATTAGGTGCTTATGTTCATGGCGCACGTTTGCAATATGTTGAGTTCTTTGGAAAATTTTACACAGGCGGTGGCCGGGCGTTTAATCCGCTAAAAACAAAAGAAAAGTATGTCAATGTTGAGAAAAAATAGAAAATTATTTATTGGAGGAAAATAGAGATGATGGATTACTTAATTAATAATAATGGTGGAATTGTTTTTGCAGTATTAGGAATGGCGATGGCGACAATTTTTGCTGGGATTGGATCAGCCAAAGGGGTTGGCTTTACTGGGGAAGCAGCAGCAGCTTTAACGACGGAGCAGCCAGAAAAATTTGGTCAAGCGTTAATTTTACAGTTATTACCAGGTACACAAGGACTATACGGTTTCGTTATTGCTTTCTTAATTTATATTAACTTAGGAAACGATATGAGTATGGTTCAAGGGTTGAACTATTTTGTAGCAGCTTTACCAATTGCTTTTGCAGGATTGTTCTCTGGGATTGCCCAAGGTCGTGTGGCCGCTGCGGGGATTCAAATTTTAGCGAAGAAACCAGAACATGCAACAAAAGGAATTATCTATGCTGCCATGGTTGAAACTTATGCCATCTTAGGGTTCGTAATTTCCTTCTTACTTGTATTGAACGTCAAATAATTGAGGAGGCAGATGGATGGATGCCATTGAAAAAATCATCAGTGAAATTAAGCAGCAAGGAAAGCAAGAAGTCGAAGCCTATGTCACCAGTGAACAAACGCGCATCGATCAAGAATTCCAAGCAGCACAACAAGAAATTTTGCTGAAGCAAGAACATGAAATAGAAAAACGACAACAACAATTATTAAAAGAATTTAAACAACGCCAACAACGGCAAACACTAGAAATTCGTCAGGATGCATTAAATAAAAAACAAGCATATCTTAACCAATTATTTGACGAAGTGGTCTTAAAGATGAGTGAATGGTCAGCGGAAGAATTTCAACAATTCATGAAAGCACAATTAGGTTCACTTGAATTAACAGGAAAAGCGACCATTCTTTTAGGAGAGTATTCTCAAACGAAAGTGACGCAAGAATGGCTGACCGCCCTTTCTGATGCTACTGTTCAATGGGAGCTTTCAGAGGAAGTTGTTCCAAAAGAAAGTGGCTTTATCGTTGCAAAAGACGGTTTGGATTATAATTTTCTCTTTTCAGCATTAGTTGAAGAGATTCAAAAAACAGAAGGCTTTAAAGTAGCAGAAAAACTTTTCAGTTAAGAAGGGAGGACGTAGCATGAGAAAACCAACGTATCATCAAATTAATCCGCTGATTCGTTTAAAAGAAACGGAGCTGCTTTCTGAGCAACAGTTTCAACAACTTTTAGAAGCGGAAACAGTTGAAGACGTTAAAAATATGTTAAAAAGTACGGTTTATCAACCTTATTTAACCGAAACTTTTGAAGAAAAATTTGACTACCATTCTTCTGAAGCGCTGGGAAATCTTTATCGCTGGTTATATGAAATGGCTCCAGAACCAGCTGTAGTAACGTTGTATACGATGCGTTTTACCTTCCATAACTTGAAAATTTTGACGAAAGCTGAGCAAACAGGTAAAGATTTTGATTATCTTTATTTAGAGGATGGTCGTTATTCTCTAAACACAGTCAAAAGTGCCATTCATACAAAAAACTCTTCCGAACTTGAGCCAGCATTATTAGAAGTGATTCGTGATGTTTTTGCCTATCTGGAAGAGGGCGGTTTACCACAAGCAATTGATATCCTTTATGATCGAGCATTTTTACAGCAACAACGAAAATTGGCGGATGAATTGGGCTATGAAGAGTTAACGAAGGAAGTCATCGCTTTTATTGATTTAACCAATCTATCAACGATGGCTAGAGGGATTGTTCAACATCAAAACAGTAACTTTTTATCAACCGTGCTTTCTAGCGCTGGCAGTCTCTCAAAGAAAGAACTGTTGACCTATGCGGAAAAGTCACTTGTAGAATTTACAGCATTTGTCAGAACAACGAATTACGGACAACTATTAGAAAAGATTATCAATAAAGAAACCAATGAATTAAATTTATTGGCTTTTGAAAAACTCAAAGATGATTACCTGACCTCAATGTATGAAAACGGTCGAACGGTCGCTTTTGGGCCGCTCCCATTACTAGCCTTTTTGAATGCGAAAGAAGTTGAATGGAAAAATTTGCGTTTAATTTTGGTCGGAAAACATAGTGGGTTTTCAAATGAAAAAATTCGAGAAAGGATGCGAAAAGTCAATGGGGTATAAAATTGGTGTCATTGGAGACAAAAATTCAATCTTACCATTTAAACTGTTTGGCTTTGAGGTCCATCATGCCATTTCAGAAATGCAAGTTAGAGAAGCCATTGAAACTATGGCAAAAAATAAGTTTGGGGTCATTTTCATAACGGAAGAAGCCTCTACTTTAGCAGAAGAAACGATTGAACGATACAAAGAACAAGTGACACCAGCGATTATTTTAATCCCAAGTCATAATGGTACAATCGGAATCGGTTTAAGTGAGATTGAAAAAAATGTTGAAAAAGCAATTGGACAAAATATTTTATAATGCAAAGGAGAATGAGCGTGCAAATTGGAAAAATTGTCAAAGTTTCAGGTCCTTTGATTTTAGCTGAAAACATGTCAGATGCTAGTATCCAAGACATTTGTCATGTAGGAGATTTAGGCGTTATCGGAGAGATTATTGAAATGCGAGGCGACGTCGCTTCGATTCAAGTATATGAAGAAACAACAGGCATTGGACCAGGAGAACCAGTTATTTCAACAGGAGAACCATTATCTGTTGAATTAGCCCCAGGTTTAATTGCCGAAATGTTTGATGGTATTCAACGACCATTGGATACATTTCAAGAAGTAACCCACAGTAACTTTTTAGGCCGTGGCGTTAAAATTGATGCGTTAGATCGTGAGAAAAAATGGACGTTTGAACCGACTGTGGCAGTTGGTGAAGAAGTGTCGGCAGGTGACATCGTCGGTGTGGTTCAAGAAACAGCGATTATTCAACATAAAATTATGGTGCCTTTCGGCGTTTCAGGAACGATTGCCGAAATTAAAGCAGGGGATTTTGCCATTGATGAAACAGTTTATTCAGTGGAAACGGCTAAAGGAACAGAAAGTTTTAGCATGATGCAAAAATGGCCCGTTCGGCGGGGACGTCCCATTTTAGAAAAACTAAGTCCCAAAGTACCGATGGTGACCGGACAACGCGTAATTGATACCTTTTTCCCAATTACGAAAGGCGGAGCGGCAGCAGTTCCAGGACCATTTGGCGCTGGAAAAACAGTCGTTCAGCACCAAATTGCCAAGTGGGCCGATGTCGACTTAGTCGTTTACGTTGGTTGTGGGGAACGCGGGAATGAAATGACAGATGTTTTAAATGAATTTCCAGAATTAATTGATCCAACAACTGGTGAGTCTTTGATGAATCGGACGATTTTAATTGCGAATACGTCAAATATGCCGGTAGCGGCACGGGAAGCCTCGATTTATACAGGGATTACCATTGCAGAATATTTCCGTGATATGGGTTACTCAGTCGCAATTATGGCGGATTCTACTTCTCGTTGGGCAGAAGCGTTACGAGAAATGAGTGGCCGGTTAGAAGAAATGCCTGGTGATGAAGGCTATCCAGCCTACTTAGGTAGTCGCTTAGCTGAATATTATGAACGAGCAGGACAAGTCATCGCGTTAGGAAAAGATCATCGTGAAGGAAGCATTACAGCGATTAGTGCGGTTTCGCCATCTGGTGGGGACATATCAGAACCTGTCACCCAAAATACGTTACGCGTTGTTAAAGTATTCTGGGGCTTAGATTCTCAATTAGCACAAAAGCGTCATTTTCCTTCTATTAACTGGTTGCAAAGTTATTCTCTTTACTCCACAGAAGTAGGGCAATATTTAGACTTGGAATTGCAAGGAAACTGGGCCGCTATGGTAGCTGAAGGGATGCGGATTTTACAAGAGGAATCTCAACTGGAAGAAATTGTTCGCTTGGTTGGGATTGATTCCTTGTCGGATAAAGACCGTTTAACGTTGGAAACAGCCAAATCATTACGGGAAGACTATTTGCAACAAAATGCTTTTGATGACGTGGATACGTTCACTTCTCGAACCAAACAAGCGAAAATGTTGCAATTGATTCTAACTTTTGGTGAAGAAGGTCAAAAAGCCTTAAGTTTAGGCACTTATTTCTCTGAGTTAATGGCGGGAACAGTTGAAATCCGTGATCGCATTGCTCGTAGCAAGTATTTACCAGAAGAAGAATTAGAAAAATTGGATCGTTTACAAGCAGAAATTAAAACAACGATAAAAGAAATCATTGCTGAAGGAGGAATGACGAATGATTAAAGAATATCGCACAATCAATGAAGTCGTTGGTCCTCTGATGATTGTTGAAAAAGTGGCAGGCGTAAAGTACGAAGAATTAATTGAAGTACGCATGCAAAATGGCGAAATTCGCCAAGGGCAAGTTTTAGAAATCAATGGAGACAAAGCGATGGTCCAAATATTTGAAGGAACGAGTAACATCAATATTCGTGATTCAAAAGTTCGCTTTCTGGGACATCCTTTAGAATTAGGGGTTTCGCCAGATATGATGGGGCGCGTTTTTGACGGCTTAGGTCGCTTAAAAGATAATGGACCAGAATTATTACCTGAGAAAAAATTAGATATTAACGGCGAAGTTATCAATCCAGTTGCTCGTGATTATCCCGATGAGTTCATCCAAACAGGGATTTCAGCGATTGACCATTTAAATACCTTAGTTCGTGGTCAAAAATTACCTGTTTTTTCAGCATCTGGCTTACCTCATAAAGAATTAGCGGCACAAATTGCCAGACAAGCCAACGTGTTAAATAGTGAAGAAGAATTTGCCGTAGTTTTTGCGGCCATTGGGATTACCTTTGAAGAAGCGGAATATTTTATGGAAGATTTCCGTCAAACAGGCGCAATTGATCGTTCAGTCTTGTTTATGAACTTAGCGAATGATCCAGCCATTGAACGGATTGCAACACCTAGAATGGCTTTGACAGCCGCTGAATATTTAGCTTATGAAAAGGGCATGCATGTCTTAGTTATCATGACGGATATGACCAATTATTGCGAAGCGTTGCGAGAAATTTCAGCAGCACGCCGTGAAGTTCCCGGACGTCGTGGTTACCCAGGTTATCTTTACACGAACTTAGCAACGTTGTATGAACGGGCAGGCCGAATTCGTGGCTCAAAAGGTTCCGTAACACAGATTCCTATTTTAACAATGCCAGAGGAGGATAAAACACATCCAATTCCCGATTTAACTGGCTATATTACAGAAGGGCAAATTATCTTGTCCCGGGAACTATATAAGAGCGGTATCCAGCCACCAATTGATGTATTGCCATCACTTTCCCGTCTTAAAGACAAAGGAACTGGCGAAGGCAAAACGCGCGGGGATCATGCAGCGACGATGAATCAATTGTTCTCAGCCTATGCACAAGGGAAACAAGCCAAAGAATTAGCTGTCATTTTAGGAGAATCAGCTCTTTCCGATGTCGATAAAATTTACGCAGCTTTTGCCCAACGTTTTGAAGAAGAATATGTCAACCAAGGATTCGATACAAACCGTTCGATTGAAGAAACGTTAGATCTTGGGTGGGAACTATTAAGTATGCTACCGAGAACAGAACTAAAACGAATTAAAGAGGATATGCTCGATCAATATTTAACTGAAGGGAAGTAGAAAAATGGCTCGATTAAATGTTAATCCAACCCGTATGGAACTTTCCCGATTGAAAAAACAATTAACTACGGCCACGAGAGGTCATAAGTTGCTGAAAGACAAACAAGATGAATTGATGCGACGG
This sequence comes from Enterococcus sp. DIV0682, assembly GCF_051712685.1. Classification (NCBI taxonomy): domain Bacteria; kingdom Bacillati; phylum Bacillota; class Bacilli; order Lactobacillales; family Enterococcaceae; genus Enterococcus; species Enterococcus sp. DIV0682. Next base: position 1,524,465 of record NZ_JBIOPK010000001.1, on the reverse strand, counting down.
TTTATTGCGCTAGTCAAAGAAAACAATGAATTACGTATTCAGGTTGAACAAGAAGTGACGGATGCGTTATCAAATTTTGTATTGGCAAACGCAACGTTGAACGAAGCCTTTATTGAAGAGTTAGTGGCAATTCCAGCCGAAAAAGTTGAATTAGAAATTATTGAACAGAACATCTTAAGTGTGCCAGTTCCTAAAATGATTTTTGATTACGATGAATCGGTTCAAGAAGCACCCTTAGATTATGGCTACGTGAATTCAAACAGCGAGCTTGATCAAGCTTTTGCTAAAATTTCAAGCATTTTACCGAAATTATTAGCACTTGCAAATGTTGAAAAGACGTGCCAATTATTATCAAAAGAAATTGAAAAAACGCGTCGTCGTGTCAACGCCTTAGAGTATATGACGATTCCGCAATTAGAAGAAACAATTTACTACATTCAAATGAAATTAGAAGAAAATGAACGTGGCGAAATTACACGTTTAATTAAAATTAAAAGCATGAACAAAGAAAATTAATGGTTAGAAAAAACGAGTGCGAAGCCAGTTGGTAGCTTTCGTGCTCGTTTTTAATAAAAAAGGGAGTGGAAAAAATGAAAAATGAAGAACGCCGCAAAGCGATTGCACTGAATTGTCAAAAGTACGAAAGTGACTATGCTCGCTTGGTGGAACCAATCAATGAGCTACTGTTAAACTTGGGAGCGGCTATTTCAGAAGAAGCCGCGAAGCAAATCATTCTGAATGTAAAACGATATCATCACGGCGTGAAATATCTTCCTGAGTGTCATTTAGATGAAAGTAACCAATTTATCGAAGATGGGCTTGAAGCTCTTAAAAAGGGAGATTTAGGCAACGGTGCGTTACAACTATTTGGGGCTGGCTTAAACTTTGCTAGTTTTGCAGCAAAAGCACAAGGAACCAAAAAAATTGATGCCCACCAAATGTTGGCAGAACGTTTTACGAAGTTGTTGTCTGTACAAACGGATAATAATAACAAACAATAAAAATACCCTTGGTTTATTAAGTCGACTTAATAAACCAAGGGTATTTTTTAACTGTTATTGATTAGGATATTCAGACACCTGTAATTGCCATAACTTATCTGTCACTGAAGCAATAAACGCAGCACTCTTAGCATTATCAGGTCCTTTCGTAAAAATTGCTAAAGCAAAGGGGTGAGGTGTTTCTAAAATCCCCATATCATGAATAAATTCATCATAGGAACCAATTTTATGAGCAACTTTTCCTTGAGTTGTGGGAGTTTCCATTCTTTCATGGAAAACACTTTGTTTCATAGAATCATAAATCGCTTGGTAATCTGGTTTTGTTGCTTTTTCAGTATATAATTTTTGTAGAATAACAAGCGCATCTTCCGAAGAAAATTGTGGCTCTTCAATCGAAGGTGTCTTGTGCAAATAACGCTGATACATTTCTCGTTTTGCTTTTGCATCACCACCCAATGTGTCATAGAGCATATTTTTAGCGATATTATCAGAATAGGTGATGGCATATTCTTGTAACGTTTTTAATGGATATTCTGGTTGGATATTATAGGCAATGATCCCAGTTCCTTCTTCATAATCTTCTTCGGCGTTATAGGGAATCAGGTCTGTCCATTTTTTTTGACCAGAAGCAACCGTGTCGGCGACTAGCATCGTCAGTGGCACTTTAATAGTACTAGCTGTATAAAATTCATGTTGGCCATTCACGGAACGTTGTTCGCCAGTTTCTAAATCCAAATAACTAATCCCGACCGTTCCTTCAAATTCTTTGACAGAAGCGACGAGCAGGTCATTTATTTTATCAAAAAATACTGTATTTGCTGAATTGTTTTCTTCCTTGTCTTTCGTATGTTTCTCATGTTTGGCGGAATCAATTGTAACTTTTTGTTCAGATTCTTTGGCATAATCTTCGCCAAGACTTGAGAAGAAGAAGCCCACAATTAGGAAAAAGCAAAGAAAGAAAATGATGCCGTATAGTGAGAGTTGCTGTTTCTTCAATGTAAAACCCTTTCCGTTTCTCTAATAGATATTTTCTCAACTCCTCCATTTAATCATTTTTCGGATAAGAGCGCAAGCGTCTTTTTAACGGCACTACTGGTTTTGTTTCATTTGTTTTTGGAGTGCTTGCGATTGCTTTAATAGCTCTTTGCCGATAGTGGTATCTTTCACCAATAGCCGCTGTAAGGGACGATCGATGACTTGTTTGATGGAATGAATGTCTTGATTATTTAAAATGGCTGTTTCTTTACTAGAAAAAGATTTATGCGCGGTCAGTTGTAAACCAAACGAGTTGTACAACAATGTATAACCAGCAATTCCAGTAATTGTCTGATAAGATTTTGAAAAGCCGCCGTCAATTACGAGAAGCGTGCCATTTGCTTTGATTGGCGATTCGCCTTTTGTTCGTTTAACTGGTGTATGGCCATTAATGATATGTCGATTTTCACCAGTCACTTCAAATTCATCTAGGATTCTTTCACAAACTTCAACCGTATCACGCAAAGAGTAATAAGGATTCTTTTCTTCGTAATGTGTTTCTTTTTCAGCGAGAAAATAACGCTCGAAGGTTTTCATAGCTCGTTTGCCAAATAATGAGGAACCTTCGCCACACCAAAGATACCATAAACAATCTGTTGCATAGTCATCTGTACTAGCAGGCTGAGCATAAGCTTCTTCTAACATTTCCTGAAAGAAGTCAACTAAAGCTTTTCCTGAATAGGAGTGGCCTTTAAATGTATAAGCTTGAAAAGTACCGTCCGCATTCAGAGGCAGACAGCCATGAATCAATAAATTTTGATTATACACAAGGTAAAGAGAAGCTTTTTCCATTAGAAAGTGCATGTGTTTTGTTAACCGCGGTGAAGACTGAAATTGCGTTAATAAATCATCAATTATCTGTTTTTCCTCACGTGTTAATTGGTAAGGCTGCTCTTCAGAAACGGTTTGGAAACAGCTGTTAATTAATGTATAACGACATTCGTCAAAAGTAATAGTTTCCCCTTGAATCTTATCTAAGCGTAGCCGATGTGCCAAGTTAAAATCAGGGCGTCGACCAATAATTTGGCCTTCTAGTTTTTCTTGAATAATGGCAATGGCTTGTTGCACACGCATCGCTACTTGTTTTTCAGCTTCAGTTAACGCACGATAGGGATTTTTCTTGGGTGCAAAAGCAGGATTTTCTTTATATGTTTCTAAACTAAATTTTTTTAAGGCGGTTAAATCGATAGCATAACGTTCTTCTAACAAATCTAAATTTCCATAGCGAGCACAAATACGTACTACATTGGCTAAACAAGCCAGTGAACCACTATAAGCAGCCAGCCAAATCATATCGTGATTGCCTAGTTGAATATCCAAGGAGTGATAGGACATTAATCGGTCCATAATTTTATCTGGTGCTGGCCCCCGATCATAGATATCACCAATAACATGTAGGTGATCAATAATCAGACGTTGGATTAGATAAGCTAATTCTGTCACGAAACGTTTGGCTTCACCTAGTAAAATAATTTTTTCAATAATTTGTTGATAGTAACCGTTTTTGGTTGTTGTTTCATCATATTGATAAATCAATTCTTCGAGAATATACCCATAGGTTTCAGGAAGGGCTTTGCGAACTTTAGAACGTGTGTACTTCATCGAAGAAGAACGGACGATTTCAACCAGACGGCGAATCGTTAATAGCCACCATTCATAAGAGAGGGCGCTTTCATTTTCTAAAAGTGTTAATTTTTCTTCTGGATAGTAGATAATAAAACAAAGCTCGTCCATCTGATGGGCATTTAATTCTTGTTTAAATAAAAATTGAACTTTTTCTCGGATTCGCCCAGAACCATTTCTTAAAATATGGTCAAAAGCTTCAAATTCACCATGTAAATCACTGACAAAATGTTCTGTTCCTTTCGGTAAATTCAAAATTGCTTCCAAATTAATAATTTCTTCAATTTGTTGATCGCGGTTCAGTGTAGCCAAGTCATCTGCCTTCTTTCTTTTTCGTATATACCAATTTTTGTTTAAAAGATTAAAGTCTTGATAATAAAGGTTTTTTATTCATATGCCAATTATTGTAGGCTATTTGGCGAAAAAAAGCAACAGGAGAAAGTCAGAGAAAAATGTGGAAAATTATAGGAAGCTACTGGGTTTTATGCTATGATTTTTAATAAAACAAAATGAAGGGGCGGGAAAACATGTTATTTGGTACAGCAAAAATGAATCGGGAAAATCATTTAGAAGTCGGTGGTTGTGACACCGTAAAGTTGGCGCAAAAATTCGGGACGCCGTTATTTGTTTATGATGTCGCTCATATTCGCGCGCAGGCACGTGGTTTTAAACAAACGTTAAATCAATTAGGTATCAAAAATAAAGTGGTTTATGCAAGTAAAGCATTTAGTTGTTTAGCTATTTATCAAGTGTTAAAGGAAGAAGATATTGCTTGTGATGTTGTCTCTGGTGGAGAACTATTCACAGCTTTAAAAGGGGGCATGGAGCCAGCGGAAATTGAGTTCCATGGAAATAATAAAACCCCTGAAGAATTACGTTATGCTTTGGATAACAAAATAGGTACAATTGTCATTGATAATTTTTACGAAATTGACTTGTTGGAAGAATTATTAGCTACACGAAACCAAACACAAAAAGTTCTTTTTCGGGTGAGTCCTGGTGTGGATGCAGAAACACATGATTACATTTTGACAGGCCAAGAAGATTCAAAATTTGGTTTTGATGTTGCAAGTGGCCAGGCAACAGAAGCGCTCGTTCGCCTTTTATCAAATCCCTCTTTTGATGTGCAAGGGGTCCATTGCCATATTGGCTCGCAAATTTTTGCTGTGGAAGGCTTTTTAGCTGCTGTTGAAAAAATGTTCACTATTTTAGAAGACTGGCGGCAAGTCCATCAATTTACAGCACGTGTTTTAAATATGGGTGGTGGTTTTGGTGTGCAGTACACGCAGCAAGATGAGCCATTAGCACCAGCAACATTTGTTGAAAAAATTGTTTATTCCTTGAAAGGTCATTGTGAACAATTAGGGTATCCACTGCCTGAGCTTTGGATTGAACCAGGCCGCAGTTTAATTGCCGAAGCGGGCACAACGATATATACAGTTGGCGCGCAAAAAGAGGTTCCTGGTGTTCGTCATTTTGTTTCCGTAGATGGTGGCATGGGTGATAATATACGGCCTGCTTTGTATCAAGCAGTTTATGATGGTTTTCTAGCGAATCGTGAGGGACATGATTCAGTCAAGAAAGTCACAGTGGTTGGTAAATATTGCGAATCAGGAGATGTCTTACTTCGAGATATTTTATTGCCAGAAGTTAAAGCAGGGGATTTATTGGCCATTAGTAGTACGGGGGCTTACGGTTATTCAATGGCAAGTAATTACAACCGAAATCCTCGACCAGCGGTGGTTTTTGTCGAAGATGGACAAGCAAAATTAGTTGCTCGCCGTGAGACATATGAAGATATGACAACGTTGGATTGTTGATAGATTAAAAGTAGCCGCCTCTTTTTGAGACGGCTGCTTTTTTTCAAAAAATAACAAAATGTGAGGGTGATTTCTTTCAGAAATGAAAAATCCATAGTATATTAAATGAAGAAGGAAATACTTTAGAAGAGGGTGTGATTTGCAGATGAAATGGCTCCTCGGGTTACTGATCATTTTTGCAATGATTGGCGTTGTTTTTTCTGTTTACATTGCCAATTATTTTTTGAAAATTGCGTTGCTTAAAGACAACCCTTGGTATCATAAAAAAGGGCATCGGTTATTAAATCCTGATAATTTTCAAGAACGTGAAACAAGATATACAAAAATAGAAGAACAACAAAAACAAGAAGGCGAAGCTTTTTGGACAGAGTCTTTTGCTGAAGATCGTTGGTTGAAAATTAAAGATGAAACATTGTATGCACGGTGCTTTATTCCTTATCCAGATAACCATCGTTGGGCGATTTGTGTGCATGGTTATCGTTCAAACGGAAAACGCGATATGGCATATACTGCATTACGTTTTGCAGAAGAAGGCTACAATGTTTTAGTTCCCGATTTGCGTGCGCACGGGAAAAGTTCAGGTAATAAAATTGGGATGGGATGGCTGGATCGGTTAGATTTATTAAGTTGGCTTAGTGAAGTTCTTGCCATTGATATGGAAGCAGAAATTATTTTAGTGGGCGGTTCCATGGGAGCGGCTACTGTCATGATGGCAAGTGGTGAAAAGTTACCAACGAATGTCCGCGGATTAATAGTGGATTGTGGCTATACTTCTGTCTATGATGAATTTAAATACGTCCTACATGAATCTTTTCATTTACCCGCTTTTCCTATTTTAACGATTGCTAATCAATTAGCATTAAATAACTATGGCTTTCAATTGAAAACCGCTTCTTCCGTGAGACAATTACACAAAAATACGTTGCCGACATTTTTTATTCACGGTACAGGTGATCGCTTTGTTCCAATGACAATGTTTGAAGAAAATTTAGCGGCAACTCAGGGGATAAAAAAAGGTCTCATTGTTGCTAAAGCACCACATTTATCTTCAAGTGTCTACGAACCTGAAAATTATTACAGTAGTATTTTTGAATTTTTGGAAGAAAACTGTCCTGCAGTAAAAACAACATCCGACTAAAAAAGACATGGATTTTCATGATTCCATGTCTTTTTTTTGTCTGACTCGTTTAGCTAAATTTAAAGTGCTTAAAAAGAAAAATAACGGCGCCAAACTACCAAGGCAAAGAAACCATTTCATTGAATAAGTTAACTCTTGCTGTAAAAGAGATTCTCGTATATAGCTGAAACCTTCGCCATGGACCCGCAAATAAATATAAATGTAAGCAAAAAGAATCACTAAAGGCAAAATACAGACTTCTAATATTTCCAAAAGATAAGGAAAGGTTTTATTTAATAATTTGAGGCGTGTCTTATTCAATAGATAAGCAAAAATGAAAATTGACCATAAAAAACCAAAAAAACTAATCAAATAAAAAATCAGATTCGCACTTCCTGCGTTCATAAAAGCTTTCGGGAAAAGTAGTCTGCCGATGAATGTATTTTTAATTGTAAAAGGAACATCAAAAATGGAAATATAAAGACAAAAAAGTACTAATGTTAACAAGGCATGCCAAATCTTTTTCTCCATTTCATTTAAAAAATATCTAATTACTTGGTACATTTCCATAAACTGTCGCTCCGTGTTTGAAATAATCGTAGTTTTGACTATACCATAGCTGTTCTCAATTTTCTTGAAAAAAATACACGCAACCAGCCTCGACTATACGAAACACACAGAGTGTCTAAAAAATAAGTTACCGATCGCATTTTTTCGCATGCTAGTGTTGCACTTCTGTTTCGTTGGTGTTTTCTAATTGATGATTTGTTGATTAAAAAAGGGCAGGAGGGAGCGTTTTTCTAGTATAATAATATAAAAGAATATAGAGAAAATCATAGGATGGGAGTTATTCAAAGTGGCGGAGATTACAGTTAAGACAATTTCAGCGAAAGATGATTTAAAGAAGTTGCTTTTGGGTCAAGAGTATGACCAACAGCAGCCAGTTAAAAATATTTTAAAAGCTAGAACATCGAATGTCCATATTGAAAAGTACGAGGTTGTGGAGGATGTTTTTTTAAAGTTAACTGGGAAGGCGACCGTGCACAAAGATATTATGAACTCATTTTGGACAACGTATAAAATTATGTTACAACTTGTTTATCCCGATTTCTTTAGACCAGCGGAAGTAATTGGGGAAAATCAAGAAAGCTATTTAGAAAAACCTTCTGAACAGAATTTGCTTGCAGTAAATAGCAAGTATCCGCCTCATGATTCCGGGGCATCGGCTGTGATTTCGGACCGATATTTAACTTATTTTGACCAAGCTTTTCCTGACTATTTACCAAATCCTGTACCCAAAAAATATACATGGAATGAATTCCTTCTCGACAATTTTACTAAATTTGATCGAGTCCATCAGGACCCACAATTAAAGCGTTTTGCCGAACTTACCCATTCAATTGGAAACATTACAGTAGTTCCACTAGGATTTAACAGTGGAAGAAGTTTATCGTTTAAAGATTATTGGGATTATTCCTTAGAACAACTTTCGATATTTTTAGCTTCATTTCATTCATGGGAAAGCTACGTTCATACGTATGAGATGCAACCATTTTTAAATGAACAGTATCAACCAATAGCGCTATGGAAAAATCATTTGAAAAAAGACTCGTTTATCTTACCTCAGAATATAGAGGAGATAAATGAATATTTAGTTCAAGTAAATCAACGAATAGAAAAAAGAGGGCAGCGAATAGTGAATCGGTTGTAATGAAATAAGAATCGACTTTTCACTAAACGTTGAAAGACTCGAATCGTGTGCTCTTTTATTGACTCAGGAACAGAGAACGATTAAACTACTAGATTAGTATCAAAAAATAATTGCGTATAGGGCTAACCAGTCGCATGTTTAAATAACTTTTAGGTCTTATGTACGTAACAAAAGTTATTAGTACGAAGCAATCATTTTAGAAAGGAGCTTTTATGCAATTCACATTATTAAATCAAGGAAATCAAGCCTATTGGGAAGCAACCTACATAGAAGCTTTTCCAGAAGAAGAGAGACTGCCGTTTGATCAATTATTGACGTCTTCTCAAGCAGGAAAATTTCATTTGTTTGTTATTCAAGAGGCGGATGAGAACGTGGGGATTTTGTTAAATAGTCCAATTGCACCTGAATCAACTTATGTCTTTTTCTTTGCAATTGATCAGCACCACCGAAACCAACGATTAGGTTCAACCGTGTTAGCGTTATTGAAGACACGTTATCCTAAGGGGGTTCTTTTGGAGAGTGAAGAAATTGGCAAAAATGCAGCGAATGAAGCCCAAAGAGAAAAACGTTATCAGTTTTATGAAAGAAATGGCGTGCTGGATACAGGGTATCTGATTATGGATAGAGGGCTCACTTTTCATATCATGTTTGCTGGAGCGTCAGGCTTCGGTGGAACGCAGCTACAGTTTTTATTAGACTTCCATCCAGTAGCAAAAATTTGGAAAAGGCCAAGTATTGATGGTATCAGGTAGTTTTTTTCAAATAAGTAAATTAAACAAACAAAAAAACATATGAAAGAACGGACCAATCGGTTCTTTCATATGTTTTTTATCATTAGTCTCGAAATAACTAGCGAATACCCAAAGCAATTCGTGCGTAACGGCTCATTTTATCCGTTGTCCAAGCAGGGTACCAGACTAATTTTACTTCGATATTATTCACTTCAGGAATATCTTTTAAAACACCATGGATTTGTTCTGTTAAAACATCTGCTAACGGACAACCCATTGTGGTTAAGGTCATTTTGATGACAGTATCACCAGTTTCTTCTGCAAATTCAACTTCATAAATTAGTCCTAAATTAACAATATCGATGCCTAATTCAGGGTCAATCACTGTTTCTAATGCAGTTAAAATATCTTCTTTAATTGCTTCAACTTCTTCGGTTGAACGTTGTTGAGGTTGTTCACTCATTCGTCTTCTACTCCTTTGCAAGTTGCCTCTTTACTATCATACCTTTTTTAAGAATGTTTGTAAATGAGAAGTATCTCACATGCCATGGAATTTACTGATTTATTAAAAAAGCTCATAAAATTCGAAATTCATTTTATTTTAATTGAAATCTCATTATTTTGTTGACATTAGAAAACAATGAGTTTAGAATGATCGATAACAATCTAAATTTAATTTTTGGATATTTTTAAAAAACTGAATTTTCAGTCAATTGGAAATATCAAAGGGAGGATTTTATGAAAATTAAGCAGGTACATGTTAGGGCATCGAAAATTAAACTGAAAGAAACATTTACGATCGCTTTGGGGACGATAGAATCAGCGGATAGTGCAATTGTGGAAATTGAAACAGAAGAGGGATTAGTTGGATATGGAGAAGGAGGGCCAGGCATTTTTATTACCGGTGAAACGTTGGCTGGCACGCTTGAAACGATCGAATTATTTGGCCAAGCAATCATTGGCTTAAACCCCTTTAATATTGAGAAAATTCATGAAGTGATGGATAAAATATCTGCTTTCGCTCCAGCGGCAAAAGCAGCAATCGATATTGCTTGTTATGATTTGATGGGTCAGAAAGCTCAACTGCCTCTTTATCAATTGTTAGGCGGCTATGATAACCAAGTAATAACGGATATTACACTAGGTATTGATGAACCAAATGTGATGGCACAAAAAGCCGTCGAAAAAGTCAAACTAGGTTTTGATACATTAAAAATTAAAGTCGGAACAGGAATTGAAGCTGATATCGCAAGAGTAAAAGCGATTCGTGAAGCAGTTGGCTTTGATATCAAGCTCCGCTTAGATGCGAATCAGGCTTGGACGCCCAAAGATGCAGTTAAAGCGATTCAAGAATTAGCAGATTATCAAATTGAATTAGTGGAACAGCCAGTTAAAAGACGCGATTTAGAAGGTCTAAAATACGTTACTTCACAAGTTAATACGACAATTATGGCTGATGAAAGCTGTTTTGATGCTCAAGATGCGTTGGAATTAGTTAAAAAAGGCACAGTCGATGTTATCAATATAAAATTAATGAAGTGTGGCGGCATTCATGAAGCGCTGAAAATTAATCAGATTTGTGAAACAGCAGGCATCGAATGCATGATTGGTTGCATGGCGGAAGAAACAACCATTGGCATCACGGCTGCTGCCCATTTAGCTGCTGCTCAAAAGAATATCACACGAGCAGATTTAGATGCGACATTCGGTTTAGAAACTGCGCCCGTAACTGGGGGCGTATCCTTAGAAGCAAAACCATTATTGGAATTAGGAGAAGCAGCTGGATTAGGCATTTCTCATTAAAAAAGGAGTAAAGCAAATGAAGTATGATTTAAAGTATCTTAGTGTTCCTTTGCCTGAGGAAATTCAAAGGGTGAAAGAATTTGGCGATTTTGCAAGTGCGGATATTGCCATTGATTTTTGGTTGACAAAAGAACTTCCGCAGGCATTAAAAGAACGTTTGATAATTGAAAAAGATGTCATTAAAATGATGCGTATGAATGAGTATCCTCATAGCTTTGCAAAAGCTGATCAAATGATGAGAGACACTTTTCAGGATTATCAAACAGAGGAATTAATTCGTTTAAAAGAAACGGGATTAGTGGACTGGGTTTATATTGACGGTGAACCGTATTTCCAACTTCGATTTTTGGCCAATTTAATTAAAACAAATGCGGCATATGTTGCACGTTTGTGGGAAGCAGAAAGCAATCAATTAGAAATTCTCCGCAAAAAAGAACTAAAAGAGAACATCGAACAAATGCAAAAAAACGGTGGTAGAAAAGTGAAAACAACAATTAAAGCCACCATTCAGGTGAAAAAAGAATTTGAGCGTCCAGGTGAGCGTGTTCGTGTCCATTTGCCGCTGCCCAAAGCGTGTCAACAACAATCAGAAATTGAAATCCTAGCTACGTCACCTGAGGAAACCTATATTGCGGCAGAAGATGCGCCTCAACGAACACTGTGTTTTGAAACAATCTTAAAAGAAAATCAAACGTTTACAGTTGAATATTGTTATGTTAATCGGATGGTTTACCAACAGTTAGAAGAAAGTAACGTAGACAAAATGCAACCAAGCTTTGATTTGGAGGAACAGTTACCGCATATTCGATTCACGCCTTATTTAAGAAATTTAGCAGATGAGATTGTGGGCGATGAAAGTAATCCCTTAAAAAAGGCACGCTTGATTTATGACTTTGTGACGACAAAGATTCATTATTCTTTCATGCGTGAATATTTTACAATTACCAATATTTCAGAGTATGCTGCAACTAATTTAAAAGGTGACTGCGGCGTGCAAGCGATTTTGTTTATCACGCTTTGTCGGATTGCAGGGATACCAGCCAAATGGCAATCGGGATTATATGTTTCTACACATTATACAGGCTGTCATGATTGGGCACAATTTTATATAGAACCGTACGGCTGGCTCTTTGCGGATTTATCTTTTGGCGGAGGTGCTTACCGAGACGGGGATAGACAGCGGTGGAATCATTATTTCGGCAATTTAGATGTTTTTAGAATGGTCGCAAATAGTGAGATCCAGGCAGACTTTCACCCGGCAAAAATGCAATTGCGTGCAGACCCAATTGACAACCAGCGGGGAGAATTTGAGTACGAAAATGAGGGCTTGCCCTACGCATGCTTGATAGTTTCGCAAGAACGGCTTTCCATGGAAGAGTTACCGTTTGATTGACACATAGGGGGAATAGTATGAAAAAGTTAAAAATGATGGGGATTATGTTATTTGTTAGTACGGTCTTGGTAGGTTGTGGCACAACAGCAGAAACAAAAAGAGACGAGAAAGCAACTGAGAAAACCAGTGTCTCGAAAAAAGTTTTAAATTTAATGGAGAACTCGGAAATCGGTTCAATGGATTCTATTTTTACACAAGATGAAGCCAGTATTAACGCACAGTCCAATGTCTTTGAAGGGTTATATCAATTGGATGAAAAAGATCAACTAATACCAGCTGCTGCTAAAGAGATGCCAGAAATTTCTGAGGATGGCAAACGATATACCATTAAACTAAGAGAAGATGGCAAGTGGTCCAATGGTGATGCTGTCACAGCCAATGATTTCGTTTTTGCTTGGCGTAAATTAGCGAATCCCAAAAACCAAGCCAATTACTTTTTCTTGTTAGAAGGAACGATTCTGAACGGAACAGCTATTACAAAAGAGGAAAAAGCACCAGAGGAATTGGGTGTCAAAGCGCTTGATGATTATACTTTGGAGGTTACTTTGGAAAAGCCTGTACCATATTTTACGTCCTTATTGGCATTTTCTCCATTTTTCCCACAAAACGAAGCATTCGTGAAAGAAAAAGGACAAGCCTATGGCACTTCTAGTGAAATGATTGTATCTAATGGTCCGTTTTTAATGAAAAATTGGGATCAGTCAGCGATGTCGTGGGATTTTGTGCGTAATCCCGACTATTACGATAAAGAAAAAGTAAAATCAGAAACGATTCATTTTGAAGTTCTTAAAGAAACCAATACCGTTTATAATTTGTACGAATCAGGTGAATTAGATGTGGCTGTCTTAACAGGAGATTTTGCTAAACAAAATCGAGACAACCCAGACTATGAAGCAATCGAACGGTCAAAAGTATATTCCTTACGTTTAAACCAAAAAAGAAACGAAAAACCATCCATTTTTGCAAATGAGAATGTCCGCAAAGCTTTAGCTTATGCTTTGGATAAAAAAAGTTTAGTCGATAATATTTTAGCAGATGGCTCAAAAGAAATTTATGGGTACATTCCAGAAAAATTTGTATATAACCCAGAAACGAATGAAGATTTTCGTCAAGAAGCAGGCGCCCTTGTCAAAACAGACGCCAAAAAAGCCAAAGAGTATTTAGATAAAGCAAAAGCAGAGTTAAACGGAGATGTAGCCATTGAACTTCTTTCAAGAGATGGTGATAGTGACCGAAAAGTTGCTGAATTTATCCAAGGCCAGTTACAAGAAACGTTGCCTGGTCTCACTATTAATGTCAAAACAGTTCCTTTAAATAATGCGATTGAATTAATGAGAAAAGGGGATTATGAATTGTCTGTTGGCATGTGGGGACCCGATTATCAGGATCCAATGACTTTCTTAGAAAGCTCAGTTAGTGGTAACCGTATGAACTATTCTAGCCCAACGTTTGATCAACTAATTGAAGAAGCAACAACTAAATACGCAAATGATCCTGAAACTCGTTGGCAAACATTAATTAAAGCTGAAAAAGTCTTGGTGGAAGAAGATGCCGCTTTAATTCCTTTATACCAAGAGGCCCGTAGTCAGCTTGTACGACCAGGTGTCAAAGGTATTCAGTATCATAACTTCGGTGCAACGAGCACATATAAGTATGCCTATAAAGAATAAATTAGTGAACAAAAGTACCTTTAGCTGAAGGTACTTTTTTTCCGATAAGAGCTTCTTTTTTGTTAATAGTCAACAATTAATAAAAAAATAATTGAAAAAGGTTGACAAAAATAATGATACTCGTTAGAATAAGCACTGTTAACAAATGAATAGCGTTTTCATGTGACTAGATAATACTAGGCATGGAAGAATTTCGTAATACAATGTGGTGTACAATGGTTACGCAACATGTTTAACGGGATTGTTCTATGCTTTTTTTGTTGTTTTCACTGAAAATGTTAGAATTACTTCTGCAGAAGAGGGTCATTTATGAAAATTAAAAAGGTGCTAAATCAAAATGCTGTACTTGTTCTTGACGAAGGACAGGAGAAAGTAGCTGTCGGTAAAGGCGTCGGGTTTAATAAGACTAAAAATGATGTCTTATCTCGACAATTGGTGGAGCGGATGTTTGTGATGGAGCCAGAAGGACTGAAAAAACTTCAAGTACTGCTATCACAAATTGAAGACAAATACTTTTTAGCGAGTGAAGAAATTATCCAACATGCTGAAACGGTATTGGGTGAAAAGTTGAATGAACATATTAATATTGGGTTGAGTGATCACATTGCTTTTGCAGCTGAAAATATTCAAAATAATATTATTGTTCGGAACAAGCTTTTAAGTGAAATTGAGATTTTATATAGTGAAGAATTTGCTATTGCTCAATGGGCTGTAGAATATTTAACACAAACCTTAGAGATTCCATTTAGTTATGATGAAGCGGGATATATTGCAATTCATATCCATAGTGCTCGCAGCGGGCGTACTGATAATAGTAAAAGTATCCGTGAAGTTACAATCGTTTCTGAAATTATTCATTTAATCGAGCAGGAATTGGCTATTGATATTCATGATGACAAAAATAGTCTCAGTTATTCACGTTTGGTGAATCATTTACGTTTGTTTATTCATCGCTTCCAACAAAATCAATATGCTGTTTTAGATGAAGAAATTTTGGAAGTCGTAAAGAAAAAGTATGCTGAAAGCTATGAAATCTCAAAAAAAGTACAAGTCTTATTAATGAGAAATTTTCATTATCAAGTACCAAATGAAGAACTTGGTTATTTATCGATTCACATTGAACGATTAAGAATGACCAAATAATAAAAATTAAATAGTTTATGTGAGGAGTTACGTATAATGAAAGCGTATATGCAAAGAATGGGACGTTCGTTAATGTTACCAGTTGCTGTATTACCGGCGGCTTCTTTATTAGTCGGTATTGCCAACTGGATCGTGGGAACAATCGGCGCTAGTCCAGCCACAACTTTTCTAATGAATGGTGGTTTGGCTATCTTAAACAACTTAGCATTATTATTTGCGGTTGGTTTAGCGTTAGGAATGTCAAAAGATAAAGATGGATCGGCAGCATTAGCTGGTTTAGTCGCTTATTTAGTGCCAAAAACTGTTTTAGCGCCTGCTTCTATCCAAGCCATTAAAGGCTTCAAGGATATTGCTGAAGTAAACCCAGCCTTCAACAGCATGGACAACAATGTCTTTGTCGGGATTGTCGCTGGTTTAGTTGCTGCGGCAATGTATAATCGTTTCTCTGGTGTGAAATTGCCAATGGCTTTATCATTCTTTAGTGGAAAACGTTTAGTTCCTATTATGTCAGCTATTTCGATGTTAGCAATCTCAGCTGTCTTATTCTTCTTCTGGCCAGTTGTTTATAACGGATTAGTTGCTTTTGGTAAAGGAATCTCTAGCTTAGGTTTCGTAGGAGCTGGCTTGTATGGTTTCTTTAACCGACTATTAATTCCAACAGGGTTACACCATGCCTTGAATTCTGTTTTCTGGTTTGATGTTGCTGGTATCAATGATATTGGGAACTTTTTAGCTGGTCAACAAGCGTTAGATACTGGTAAAGCAATTGTAGGACAAACAGGGATGTACCAAGCTGGTTTCTTCCCAGTAATGATGTTTGGTTTACCAGCAGGCGCGTTTGCAATTTATCAATGTGCACGTCCTGAGAAGAAAAAAGTTACAGCTTCATTAATGTTAGCTGCTGGTTTTGCGGCTTTCTTTACAGGCGTAACTGAACCTTTAGAATTCTCATTTATGTTCGTTGCTTGGCCTTTATATGTTTTACATGCAGTCTTTACAGGTATTTCTTTAGCATTCGCTGCGTTTATGCATTGGACAGCTGGCTTTGCCTTTAGTGCAGGTTTTGTAGACTTCTTCTTAAGTTTGAAAAACCCAGTCGCGAATCATCCAATGATGTTGGTGGTTCAAGGACTTGTCTTTGCAGCAATTTACTACTTCGGTTTCCGTTTTGCAATCACTAAGTTTAACTTAATGACACCAGGACGTGAAGAAGGCGATGGCGAAGAAACGCCAGATGTTGCAGAAGGTGACAACAAATTTGCTTCTCTAGCTCGTCGTATTTATGATGGTTTAGGCGCTGATGCTAATGTAACTTCTATTGATAACTGTACAACTCGTTTACGCTTAACAGTGAAAGATACAGGCAAAGTGGATCAAGCAAAAATTAAAGCAACTGGGGTTCCTGGTGTGAAAGTCATTGATGACACCAATATCCAAGTGATCGTTGGTACGGAAGTACAATTTGTTGCTGACGAAATGCAACGATTATATAACCACCAAGCGCCAGCAACACCAGTCAAAGAAACACCTGTTTCTCAACCAGTTGTTGAAGAAAAAGCACCAGTTTCAACAAAAGAAACTGAATTATATTCTGTAGCGAATGGGAAAGTTATTCCTATTTCTGAAGTACCAGATGATGTTTTCTCAGCAAAAATGATGGGTGACGGTTTTGCTGTCGTTCCAACAGACGGCGAAGTTTCAACACCCGTTGCTGGTAAAATTACTAGCATTTTCCCAACAAAACATGCGTTAGGTATCCAAACAGATTCAGGCATTGAAGTATTATTACACATGGGTCTAGATACTGTTGAGTTACAAGGTGGACCATTTACATTACATGTTGAAGAAGGCCAAGTTGTAAAACAAGGCGATAAAATTGCAACCATTGATTTAGCCGCATTAGAACAAGCTGGCAAAAAATCAGATTTAATTGTTGTTTTCACAAATCAAGATATCGTTGCTCAATACGATTTACAAAAAGCAGGTCAAACGACTTCAATGAATGATGTAATCGGGAATGTTACCGTAAAATAAAAGTAAAAAAGGGCTAGCCGTAAGGCAGCCCTTTTTTTGATGAAATTCGATAAAATTACTTGTTATTCTATTCTAGGTGAAAACGTTCAATCTTGCGAAGTTACGGTTTGTTCACAAAAAAGTTACTTTTATTAAATAAAACTAAAGAAGTAACAAAAACTTCGCTTTTTTCAGTTATTTCAAGTAACATAGAACGTATCTTAAAAGAAAAAGTTTGGATGATTCGATGCGTAGAGTAAGAAAAATAATTTATAAAATCATGCTACTTTTGTTTGTTGGTTTAGTTGCTGGTCTTGGCTATCTTGGCTATAAAATACATCAAAATGTTGAAACGGTAATGACCTTTGAAAAACAAGTAGAAGCAGAAGTCAAAAAAAATAAAATACCTGAATACAAAACATTAGCTTTAGCGATTATCTATACAGAATCTAAAGGGAAATCTGGCGATATTATGCAGAGCAGTGAAAGTGTTTATGGACAACAAGAAGTGATTGAAACACCAGAGGAAAGTATCGCACATGGCGTCAAATTTCTCGCGGAAGCGTTAGCGAAAGCAAAAGAAGCTGGCTGTGATGAGTGGACAGGCGTACAAGCATATAATTATGGACTGGATTATATTCAGTTTGTTAAAGAACGCGGCGGGAAACACACGACAGAGTTAGCAGAAGAATATTCAAGAGAAGTCCTTTCACCGTTGCTAGGGAATGACCAAAATACGAAATATCGTTATTATCGTTGGCAAGCGTTAGTTTACAATGGTGGTTACCTTTATCAAAATGGTGGCAATATGTTCTATGCGGAAATTGTCAAAATGAATCGTTGGTTTATTGAAAAGTTAAATTAAAACGAGAAAAGTCTAAAGAATTCTTTCAACTTACAGGAATTTTTTAGGCTTTTCTTGCAGTTTCATGAAAATGCAAGTAAACTAGAAGGGATGTAACTGATTAATTGAAAAGGTAGGGAAAGAGCTGGATGTTGAATAAAGTCGACCTGAAAAAAGGGTTAAGTACAGAAGAAGTTGCCAAGCAGAAAGAGTTAGGCCTTCAAAATAATTATGAGGAAAATGTAGCGAAATCTACAAAAAATATTATTTTTGATAACGTCATGACGTTATTCAACTTTTTAAACTTTGCAATCGCTGTTTGTTTACTATTTGTCGGAGCGTATTCCAATCTGGCTTTCTTAGCGATTATTATTGTGAACATGTCAATCGGGATTTTCCAAGAAATTCATGCCCGTAATTTAGTTCAAAAATTATCTATTGTGGCAAAAGAAAATGTTCATGTTGTTCGAAATGGCGTACAACAAGAAATTGATACAAAAGAACTAGTTATGGAAGATATTGTTATTATCTCTGCAGGGGAACAAGTTCCTTCTGATATGGAAGTTATTGACGGTAAAGTCGAAGCGAATGAAGCGTTGTTAACAGGTGAATCAGATTTAATTGAAAAGGAAATCGGCGATACCTTGCTTTCTGGAAGTTTCATTGTTAGCGGACAAGCCTATGCCCGTGTTATCCACGTTGGTGCCGAAAATTATGCTGTGAAAATCACCCAAGAAGCCAAAGTGCATAAACCAATTCAATCAGAGTTAGTCAATTCGATTCGTAAAGTCTCTAAATTTACAAGTTGGGTGATTATTCCTCTAGGGATTATTTTATTTGTTGAAGCTTTTTGGTTAAGAGATGCTGGCATTAAAACATCTGTTGTTGCTTCTGCAGCTGCTTTGTTAGGGATGTTACCAAAAGGATTAGTACTATTAATTAGTATTGCGCTGACAACAGGTGTCATTAAGTTAGCCAAAAAACGTATTCTAGTACAAGATATGTACTCAATTGAAACATTGGCCCATGTGGACACTTTGTGTTTAGATAAAACTGGAACGATTACAGAAGGTAAAATGAAAGTGCAAAAGGCGATTATCTTGCATGACAAATATGAAGAACTCTTCCCACAGATTATCGGAAGCTACCTATCTGAAAGTACAGATAATAATATTACAATGCAAGCAATTCGTGATCATTATGAAGTATCCAATCGATTTGGCGCAAAAGAAGTCTTGGCTTTTTCTTCTGAACGAAAATGGGGGGCTATTGAATTTCCAGAAATTGGGACAGTTTATTTAGGAGCTCCTGAGCGTTTGGTAGACGATAGTCGGTTGCCAGAAGCTGTTTTTACAGCACAAGAGAATGGTTATCGCGTCTTGATGTTAGCTATTGCGGAGCAACAACCGTTAAACGAAACCAAAATGCCTTATTTAGAGCCATTAGCAATTCTAGAAATTGATGATCCAATTCGCCAAAATGCCAAAGAAACACTGGCTTATCTAAAAAAAGAAGGAATCGACTTAAAAGTAATTTCTGGTGATAATCCGGTGACTGTTTCAAATATTGCTCGTCGTGCTGGGCTACCCGGTTATGAGTCTTATATTGATTTGTCGACCAAAACGACAGAAGCAGAAGTGCGTGAAGCGGTTCAGCAATACACAGTGTTCGGACGTGTATCGCCTCAGCAAAAACGAACCATTGTACGTGAGTTGAAAGACACAGAGCATGTGGTGGCGATGACCGGCGATGGGGTCAACGATGTTTTAGCGTTACGAGAAGCGGATTGTAGTATCGCTATGGCAGAAGGAGATGGCGCTACTCGGCAAATTTCTAATCTAGTTTTGCTAGATTCTGATTTTACAACGTTACCAGATGTCTTGTTTGAAGGACGGCGTGTGGTAAATAATGTAACCCGAGTTTCCAGCGTTTTCTTCATTAAAACGATTTATTCGTTTATTCTCTCAATCATTTGTGCTTTAACGGCCATTGCGTTCCCGTTCATTCCGATTCAAGTGACCTTGATTGATTTAGCAATTGAAGGATATCCAGCCTTCTTCTTATCTTTCGAAGGGGACAAACGAAAAGTTGTCGGGAAGTTTTTACCAACGGCTTTGAAAAATGCGTCTGTTAATGCGCTTTTAGTTGTAGCGAATATTATTGCTGTTTATCTGATTGGACAAAATCAAGGATTTTCTTCTTTAGACACCACGACGTTAATGTATTATTTATTAGTTGGAATTAGCTGTATGGCTGTTGTTCGAGCATGTCTGCCTTTAAATCCATTACGCATTTTCTTGGTTTTCAGTACCATTATTGGTATTTATGTAGCAGCTATGTTATTCCACAACATTTTAGAAATTGGTTTCTTAACTTTGCAAACAATGGGTCTCTTCTTTATTATGATGGCCATTAATATTGTGGTGCGTGTAGCAATTGGTTTCGTACAAATGAAACGTGCTGGAAAAACAATTAAAGATTTATAAAAAACAGAGGTTGAGCTAAAAGTATTCGTCTCCAGAAATGCAGTTCTTCTTTAAATCTTGAAGGAAGTCGGAGCAAGCTTGATGTTTAACTGATTATTTTAAGAGTTAGTGTCTGGGGCAGGAGTCAGGATGACTTTTGTCCTAGATACTTTCTTTTTTTGTTGAGTTGAAACAAGATACTTGAAAAACAGCGATTATGTGATACAATAAATCATGTGTAAATGTGTCCATTGGAATTCGCACTGAAATGACAGTGCGTTTTTTAAACGGTCAATCACATGAGTTAGCACAATGCTATTCTTAGGAGGTGAGGACAATGGCACAACGCATTCCTCAGGAAGTCATTGAGGAAGTTCGTCACCGAACGAATATAGTAGATATTATTGGGCAGTATGTCCAGTTAAAAAAATCCGGTAAAAATTATATGGGTTTATGTCCGTTTCACGAAGAACGTTCCCCTTCATTTTCAGTAGCAGAAGACAAACAAATTTTTCACTGTTTTGGCTGCGGGAAAGGTGGAACTGTTTTTAATTTCTTGCAAGAAATTGAAGGCATTAGTTTTCCAGAATCCGTGAAACGTGTTGCAGATTTGGAACATTTATCTGTGGACTTTGATTGGTCAGAGCCGCGTGAAGTAGCGGATACCCCAGAAAACCAACAAAGACGGAGTTTGTTACAACTGCATAGTAAAGCCGCAGAACTTTACCATCATATTTTAGTGAATACTAAAATTGGCGAACCCGCATTAAACTATTTATTAGAGCGGGGGTTAACACAAGAACTAATTGAGACCTTTCAAATTGGATTTGCGCCGCAAAAACGTGATTTCTTAAGTCAAGTTTTTAAAAACGAACAACTGGATGAAACGCTTTTTGAGCCTTCTGGGCTGTTTGTCCAAAGAGATAACGGTACGTTTTTGGATCGTTTCTATCAACGAATCATGTTTCCAATTAATGATCCCCAAGGCAATGTCATCGCCTTTTCTGGTCGCTTGTTAAAAACAGCTGATTTTCCAGGGGATGAGATGCCTAAATACTTGAATAGTCCTGAAACAACACTTTTTAATAAGCGAGAAACGCTGTTTAACTTTGATAAAGCCAGAAAAGAAATTCGTAAAGAAAATACGGTCTTGCTTTTTGAAGGATTCATGGATGTTATCGCTGCTTGGCAATCAGGCGTAAAAAGTGGCGTGGCTTCAATGGGGACTAGTTTGACCAATGAACAAATTCGGCGTTTGGAACGGGTCGCTAAGGAAGTAGTTATTTGTTACGATGGCGATAATGCCGGTGTTCAAGCCACAAACCGTGCGATTCAATTATTGCAAGAAAACAGTCATTTTGACTTGAGTATTGTCAGCATCCCTGAAAAGCTGGATCCTGATGAATATGTGCGGAAATATGGCGCAGAAGCTTTTCAAAATTTGGCCAATCATGGCCGAGAAACAGTTTTTAGTTTTAAAATGAACTATCATCGGTTAACTAGAAACATGAATAACGAAAAAGAACAATTGGATTATGTGAACGAATTGTTACGGGAGTTAACCAATGTTCAATCTCCCTTGGAACGTGATCGTTATTTAAACCAAATTGCTCAGGAATTTCAACTTTCTGTTCATAGTTTAGAAGAACAATTCAATCAATTGAAGCAAGAGCAACGTTCAGTCCAACGGCAAGAAAGGCAACAATTTTATCAAGATGAAATGATGCCACCACCAATGGAAGAACCTGTTTTTGAAGAGAATCACGTCCAGAACAAGTTACCGTTAACCCAAGTTCAAAAAGCAGAACGTTCATTATTATTTCGTTTAATGAATGAACAAGGAGTACGGCAAACCGTTCAACAATTGCCAGATTTTTCGTTCGCTCATGATGAATACCAAGAATTATATTTCTTGCTAGAAAGTTATGCGACACTGCATCAAAGTTTCGACATTGCCGATTTTATTAATTTCTTGCAAGATAATCAAACCAAACAATTAGCAATTGAAATTGCGTATCAGAATTTATCGGAAGAAAGCTCTGAGCGAGAAGTTGCCGATTTATTACATGTAATTGCCTTATCAAGTATTGCAGAGGCAATTGAGCAGAAAAAGATTCAACAGCAAGAAGCAAAACGAGTGGGCAACCAACAGCTTGAAGCCGAATTAACAATGGAGATTATCCAATTGGCTCGACAGCTTAAAGCTCAACGAACATTTACTTAAGCAATAAATGAATAGAACTAAGCGTTTTGTTCATTTTATTTTGATAAGTCCGAGTGATTTATCAGTTATTTCAAGCGTGAACCGAAAAATGAAGGGGGCCTTCTTTCATGGAAAAAGAAACAAGTAAAAAATATGAAGCTGCAGTGGCAGCATTTATCAAAGAAAACAAGCCTAAAGGAACAGTGGTTTATGATGATTTAGCGAATCAATTAGCCACACCGTATACTTTGGATGCAGAAGCTATGGAAAAATTGATCCAAAAAGTTGAAGATGCTGGTATCAGCGTAGTCGATGAAAATGGAGACCCAAGTGAACATAGCTTGAAAAAAGATGAAAAAGAAGCGGAAAAGGCCCAAGCAGAAGACTTATCTGCGCCAACAGGTGTTAAAATTAATGATCCCGTGCGTATGTACCTAAAAGAAATTGGGCGCGTTCAATTATTAACTGCTGCAGAAGAAGTTGAATTGGCACTTAAAATTGAAGAAGGCGATCAAGAAGCAAAACAACGTTTAGCAGAAGCTAACTTACGTTTGGTTGTTTCAATTGCCAAACGATATGTAGGTCGTGGTATGCAATTCTTGGATTTAATTCAAGAAGGTAATATGGGCTTAATGAAAGCTGTTGAAAAATTTGACTACCGTAAAGGGTTCAAATTCTCTACGTATGCTACTTGGTGGATTCGTCAAGCGATTACGCGGGCAATTGCGGACCAAGCTAGAACAATTCGAATTCCTGTTCACATGGTTGAAACAATCAATAAATTGATTCGGATTCAACGCCAACTATTGCAAGATTTAGGTAGAGAACCAACGCCAGAAGAAATTGGTGCGGAAATGGATTTACCAACAGAAAAAGTTCGTGAAATCCTAAAAATCGCACAAGAGCCAGTCTCTTTAGAAACACCAATTGGTGAAGAAGATGATTCACATTTAGGTGATTTCATTGAAGACCAAGATGCTACAAGTCCTGCTGAACATGCAGCTTACGAATTGTTAAAAGAACAACTAGAAGATGTTCTGGATACTTTAACAGACCGTGAAGAAAATGTTTTACGTTTACGTTTTGGTTTAGATGATGGTCGGACACGTACGCTAGAAGAAGTCGGAAAAGTTTTCGGTGTCACTCGCGAACGTATTCGTCAAATTGAAGCAAAAGCGTTAAGAAAACTAAGACATCCTTCTCGTTCAAAACAATTAAAAGACTTTTTAGAATAAACATACCGTTTAGCGGCTCTTTTCGTGCATGCGAGAAGAGCCGCTTTTGATTTTTAAAAAGTCTCTAAATGTCATTGCTAGTTATTGGAAGAAGGCGCAAGTTGTGGTAAATTAGAAGTAATGGAATATTAGCAGAATGTGAGGCGGAAGAATGACAAAGAAATGTCCGAAGTGCGGGAACGAATTCGATGCAGAATTAACGACCTGCCCAACATGTGGCTATTCACTAACTGACACAACAGTTGATAAAAAAGAAGCGGAAACGACTTCAACAAATATAGATTTTAAAACACAGGAAAATGAACAACATGAAGATCAATTAAATGAGAATATTGAATGGTCTGAGTTAAAAGATATGAGCTTAGGCCATGTGATGGAACTGTTTGGCGAATCACCTGAAGAAGAAAGTAATGATGACAAAAAAGAAGAGTCGATAGAAGATAACTTAATAGTCTCTGATTCAGAGGATGTTTCTGATTCAGAAGCAGTGCTTCAAGAAGGGGCTAGTGAGGAGACTCATGATTCGGTGGAGGAAACGATACCAGCGACAGAAGCGATGCCTACTCATTCAACAGAAGAAAAACTAGCAACGGACGAAGCAGTTAATTTAGAGGAAACAACAGAAGAAACAACAGAAGAAACAACAGAAGAAACAACAGAAGAAACAACTACTGTTGAAGCAGAAACAGCTGAGGTATCTGAGACAGTGAAGTCAGAAGAGGAAGCTTTAACAGAGATTTCAGGAACTGAAGTTATCTCTACCACTTCTGAAGAAGAAATTTTTTCACAACCACCGATAGAAGATCAAGATGTAACACCAAACGAAACTTTGCAAGCTTATATTCAAGCGCATCGAGCAGATACAGAAATGTCTGAAAATCCATCAGAAGAAACAGCAGAGACCCAAGAGTTAGAAAACAGCGGTGAGGCAGTATTAACCCAAGCCGAAACACCAACTGAATCCATTTCAGATTCTGAAGAAGGGTTAACAAGTGCAGCGTCGCTAGAGGAACCGAGCGAAGCTGATACAACCGAGGAAAAAGTTTCAGATTCAGGTGTGATACCACCGATGAATGAAACTGGGAATGCTCAACCAGCGCCTGCTCCGAAGAAACCATCAAAAAAAGTAGTTTTCGTTGCGCTTGCGGTTGTTTTATTAGCTGGAGGTAGTGCTTGGGCGTATCATGATCAAACGCAAAAAGCTGCCGCACAAGAGGCGGCGGCACTAACCAAGAAAACAGATACGCTGAAAGATGAACTAGCAGCCTTTTATACCACGAAGGAGCAAGTTTTTATTAAACCAGATATGGTGACTGTTAGTCCAGAAAAACTCTCAAAACAAGTCGCGGAAATTAAAGATTCAGAAGAGTATTCTCAATTAAATAAACAAATTCAAACATTGAAAGAGAAGCAACAAACCATTCAACAAATCAACCAATTATTTGAGGCGCCGATTGTCAATGGCAATGAGTTGAAACCGGCGATTCTAGCGGCTGATCAACCAATTTCCGTAAAGAAATTAACAGGAAATGATCCATTTGACCAATTGATGAACCAAGCAATCGATCAAGCGAACCAACAATACAACCAATTACAAAAAGCTAAAAAAGCAGTCGAGGTCATTTATAAAGATGGAAAAACTACCAATCAGCTGAATCGAGACACGTATCAAGCTGCTAAGGCAGAAGTAGATAAAGTAACAAGTGATAAGCTGAAAAAAGAACTGGTCAAACAAGTCACGACAGCTGACCAAGCGTTAACCAAGGTTGAAGAAGAACAGAAAAGAATTGCAGAAGAACAAGCTGCCGCAGAGCAAGCAAAACAAGCAGAAGAACAAGCGAAACAAGCTGCTGCCGCGAAAAAAGAGAACGCTAAGAAGGAAGAAACAGCGAAAACAGAAGCGAATGGCTACACGGCGCCGAACAGTGACGGGGTTTACACTAGTCCGCTTTATGCGCCAGATGCTGCCGATATCGCTGATAGTAGCAATCCAGCGTGGACATGGGCACCAGGTGTGAAAGAAAAAGTCTTAGACACAGTGATTGCTCGTGGCTATGTGGTTCCTGGCGGATATTCTTTAGAACCTGCCAAAATTGTGAATGGCGAAGGTTACTACAATCTTTATGCAACAAACAATCAATCAAAATTATTAGAAGGCACTACAGAGAAAAATGTTCACATGTATTTAGTTACAATCAATGCTAAAACAGGTTGGTTCAAAGGGAACGCTTCTCGTAATGCAGGGCAATAAAAGAAAATAAAAACAATCGAACAAAAGCGGAAATCTTTTGTTCGATTGATTTTCCTTGAGGAGTTAATGATAAATGAGAGAATTACTAGCAACAACATTTACCGGCATTGTGGTCGATGAAAATGAACAATTTTATTTTGTTCAAAAAAATGGCATCACATTCCGTTTAAAAAAAGAAGAAGGTACGCATGCTATAGGGGAGGCTGTAGAAGGGTTTGGTTATTTAAATCAAAAACAAGAGCCAGCACTGACAACTACAATTCCTACTGTGCGCATTGGTAGCTATGGCTTTGGTACTGTCACAGGAACGAGACGTGATTTAGGTGTCTTTGTAGACGTTGGCTTACCAGATAAAGATGTCGTTATTTCGTTGGATGAATTACCAACTATGCGGGAACTTTGGCCTAAAAAAGAAGACCGAGTAATGGTTACTTTAAAAGTGGACAGTAAAGACCGCATTTGGGGCGAATTAGCAGATGAAAAAGTCTTTAAAGCCATGGCAAAACGTGGGAATGCTGAAATGCAAAACCAAAACTTAACTGGGCATGTGTATCGTCTGAAACTTGCAGGAACGTATATTTTAACTGATGATTTATACATTGGATTTATCCATCCTTCTGAACGATTCCAGGAACCACGTTTAGGTGAAAAAGTAGTGGGACGTGTGATTGGCGTGCGGCCGGACGGCGTATTGAATCTTTCATTAAAACCAAGAAGTCATGAAGTAATCAGCGATGATGCGTTAATGATTCTAACTTTCTTAGAAAGAGCAAACGATCACCAAATTCCTTTCACCGATAAATCAAGCCCTGATGAAATTAAACAAACCTTTGGCATTAGTAAAGCTCAATTTAAACGCGCTTTAGGTCATTTAATGAAACAAAAATTAATTAAACAAGAAGATGGTAAAACAATTCTAATTGGCTCGTTGGAACAATCAAAAGAAAAAAATTAAGGTAGCTAATTGAGAATATCTTGCAAATTACAGTTATTTCTTTTATAATTATTTTAATTTGATTGATAAATTAAGTTTCTTAATTTGTAATCATTCTAAACAAGGAGCTGTAATAATGGATTCGACTGCTGCTTTAAAAAAGACAAAAAAACAATTACATGAATCAGGCTTTAAATTAACACCACAACGGGAAGCAACCGTACTTGTATTATTGGAAAATGAAAAAGATCATTTATCAGCAGAAGAAATTTACTTCTTGGTAAAACAAAAAAGTCCGGAAATTGGTCTAGCAACAGTCTATCGAACGCTAGAAATTTTAACAGACTTAAAAGTCGTTGATAAAGTGAGCTTTAACGATGGTTTAGCTCGCTATGATTTAAGAAAAGAAGGCGCCAAACACTTTCACCACCATTTGTTATGCTTAGAATGTGGCACAATTGAGGAAGTGGAAGAAGACTTGCTTGGTGAAGTAGAGCAAATTGTTGAAAGTCGGTATCATTTTTTAGTCAAAGATCATCGCTTAACTTTTCATGGTATTTGTCAAAGTTGTCAAAGTAAACATTAAAAAAACTGCCTTGCATTAATTTATGCAAGGCAGTTTTTTATTGGCATTATAAATTAGCGAATTTTTCCAATAAGCGAATCATTTGGCAAGTAAAACCATATTCATTGTCATACCAAGCCACAGTTTTCACCAACTGGAAATCGCCAGCTGTCGTTACTTCTGTTTGCGTTGGGTCAAAAATCGAACCTTCTGTCGTGCCGATTATGTCCCCAGAAACAATTTCACGATCATCATAACCGAAAGAAGGGTTATCAATGGTGTGTTTTTTCATTGCTTCATTTACTTGATCAGCTGTTACTTTTGTTTTTAAAATGCTAACTAATTCTGTTAAGGATCCATCCACAACGGGAACACGTTGGGCATGGCCTTGTAATTTTCCATTAAGTTCTGGAATAACTAAGCCAATTGCTTTAGCAGCACCAGTTGAATGGGGAATAGTATTGTCTGCAGCAGAGCGTGCCGCACGAAGATTTCCGCCACGAACAGGGCCATCTAATAGCATTTGTGTTGATGTGTAGGCATGGACAGTTGTCATGGTACCAACTTCAATACCGAATTCATTATTTAAGAAGTAAGCCATCGGTGCTAGACAGTTTGTCGTACATGAACCAGCAGAAATGATTTTATCGTTGGCATCAAGTGTATCATCATTGACGTTGTAAACGATTGTTTTCATTGCGCCTGCAGGAGCAGAGATAACCACACGTTTCACACCTGCATCTAAATGAGCTTGTGCTTTTTCTTCAGAAGTATAAAAACCTGTACATTCAAGGACAATGTCTACTCCGTTTTCTTTAACCCAAGGGATTTTACTTGCATCTGGTTCTGCGTAGACATGGGTTTCTTCGCCGTCAACAACAATGCCATTTTCAGTGGCTGTCACGGTGCCAGGATAGGTGCCATGCGTAGAGTCAAATTGTAATAAGTGAGCCAACATTGTTGGGCTAGTCAAATCATTGATAGCCACAACTTCAATATCATCAGAAACTTCTTTTATTCGGCGAAAGGCTAAACGACCAATTCTTCCAAAACCGTTAATTCCTACTTTGACTGTCATAACAAAAATTCCTCCTTTAGATGTTTGTGTTTCTTTGGACCCTTGCTGAAAAAGTGATTTTCTTCAACTATCTATAGTATGAACCTCTAAAATTTTTTTGTCAAAAGACTGATAGCGAAGCGACAAAAAGAAAGCGAAAGATTCATGAGAAATTTTGCTTTTTCCAACGATAACTAACTAGAATTGCTAGACAAACGGTTGTTTTCCCGATACAATAATAAAGACTTTCGAATCATGCTTTTTGAGGTGATTAAAGATAGTAGAAGTAGAATAGGAGGACAAATTATATGTCCATGTTTTTAGATCAAGTGACGATTGATGTCAAAGCTGGTAAAGGCGGCGACGGAATGGTTGCTTTCCGTAGAGAAAAATATGTACCAGACGGGGGTCCCGCTGGTGGTGATGGCGGTCGCGGTGGCGACGTTGTTTTAGTTGTTGAAGAAGGATTACGCACATTAATGGATTTCCGGTTTAATCGTCATTTTAAGGCGACACCTGGAGAAAATGGTATGAGTAAAGGAATGCACGGTCGTGGTTCAGAAGATTTACTTGTCAAAGTTCCACCAGGTACAACAGTTCGTGATGCAGAAACTGGAGCTTTAATTGGGGATTTAATTGAGAATGGTCAGACCTTAGTAGTAGCAAAAGGCGGACGCGGTGGTCGCGGGAATATTCGCTTTGCTTCCCCAAGAAATCCTGCACCAGAAATTGCCGAAAACGGCGAACCGGGTCAAGAACGTAAAATCGAATTAGAATTAAAAGTTTTAGCAGATGTTGGCTTAGTTGGGTTTCCTTCTGTAGGGAAATCAACGTTACTCTCTGTTATCTCGTCCGCTCGTCCGAAAATTGGTGCCTATCATTTTACGACGTTAGTTCCAAACTTAGGGATGGTGACTACTAGTGATGGTCGAAGCTTTGCTGCAGCAGATTTGCCAGGCTTAATTGAAGGAGCTTCTCAAGGTGTCGGCTTAGGAACACAGTTCTTACGCCACATTGAACGGACGCGTGTTATTTTACATGTCATTGATATGAGTGGCATGGAAGGACGCGATCCTTACGAAGATTATTTGGCAATCAATAAAGAATTGGCTTCACACAATTTACGCTTGATGGAACGACCTCAAATTATTGTTGCCAATAAAATGGACATGCCTGAAGCAGAAGAGAATTTAGCGAAATTTAAAGAGCAACTTGCGAAGGAACGCACCGATGAGTATGCCGATGAGCTACCTATTTTCCCAATCTCTGGGGTTACTCGTAAAGGTATTGAACCTTTATTAAATGCAACAGCTGACTTGTTGGAAGTAACGCCTGAATTCCCATTATATGAAGATGAAGTGGTAGAGGAAGAAACCGTTCGTTATGGCTTCCAACCAGAAGGTCCAGAATTTACGATTGATCGTGAACCAGATGCTTCATGGGTTTTATCTGGTGAAAAATTAGAAAAATTATTTGAAATGACGAATTTCGATCATGATGAAACAGTAATGCGTTTTGCACGTCAATTACGTGGTATGGGTGTCGATGAGGCATTACGAGCACGTGGCGCGAAAGATGGCGACATTGTTCGGATTGGTAATTTTGAATTTGAATTTGTCGAATAAGCATAAAACCAGTTCACTCAGTGAACTGGTTTTTTATTTTAAAATTAGTATTAAATCACCGAATAGATTGAAATAATATTTTTAATAGCTTATAATTTTAAATGTAACAAAATAACAAACGAAAGGAGCGAAATTGAAATGGAAAACAATCAAGCAATGGTTCCTAAGTTTTCAGTTAAAAGTGCCGGTTTTCTTTTTAGTATGGGGCTCTTATGTGGTGTCCTGTTGCCGAGTGTTTTATTATGGACTTTCGATCTGCCGTTTAATATTGGTGCCATGATTTTTTTGCCTGTTGGGATTGCTTTTGCGTTAGCGTATAGTCATTATTTTATTGAAACGAAAACAGGTTTTTGTAAGCGTTTTATTTGGTTGTTTTTAATTTCTCTTATTTTATTAGAGCTTATCTCTTATTTATGGCTGATTAAAGGAGTTATTTTTTAAGAGAAAAACAGAGGAGAGTGTTATTTATGTTAGATAAACTGACTGTTTGGATTGAAAATCATCTAGCTGGACCAATGGCTAAAATTGCCAATCAGCGCCATTTACGTGCGGTGCGGGATGGGATTATTGCGACATTACCTTTAATTATTGTCGGTTCTTTTTTTCTAATTATTGCGTTTCCGCCGTTACCAGAATCTTGGGGCATTACTCAATTTTTAACAAGTAATGCTGCTACAATTTTACTGCCTTACCGAATGACAATGTACATTATGGCGTTATATGCGACTTTTGGCATTGGCGCTAGTTTAGCGAAATCATATAATCTTGATCAAGTCTCTGGAGGGATTTTGGCTACGATTGCTTTTTTATTAACATTAGTACCTGTAGCGATTCCTGAAGAAGCCAGTAAAGCAGCTGGCGTTTCTGGGTTTGTTTTACCAATGGCTAATTTGGGTGGTGCAGGGATGTTTGTCGGGATTGTGACGTCAATTATTGCTGTCGAAATCTATCGAGTGACAGATAAGTCTAAGTTCAAAATTACAATGCCTGATAACGTTCCACCTGCTGTTGCTCGTTCATTTGAATCATTGACTCCGACGTTAATTGTCATGTTATTGATTGGTTCAATCACTTATTATTTAGGCTTTGATTGGCACACATTTGTGGGGAACTTGGTGGGACCACTAGTTCAAGCAGCGGACTCTTTATTGAGTGTCTTGCTGTTAGTCTTTTTAACCACATTTTTCTGGTTCTTTGGGATTCACGGCGCTTCAATCGTAGGATCGTTGGCGCGTCCTCTATGGCTACAACTATTAGAGGAAAACACGACTGCTAAAGCAGCTGGCGAAGCATTACCTCGGATTGCGGCAGAACCTTTTTACCAATGGTTTATTTGGATTGGTGGTGCTGGAGCCACAATTGGTTTAGCTATATTATTAGCCTTCCGGGCAAAATCAGAATATGGTTCAAAACTAGGAAAAGCTATTTTAGCACCGTCTATTTTTAATATTAATGAGCCAGTTATTTTCGGTGTACCGATTGTCTTAAATCCGATTTTAATGATTCCTTTTATCTTTGCACCAATGGTTTTAGCAACGATTGCTTGGTTTGCCACAAAATTAGGTTTAGTAAGTGAAGTTGTCTTTACCGCTCCTTGGACCTTACCAGGACCAATTGGCGCCTTTATGGCGACAGGCGGCGATTGGCGTGCTGCTGTTTTGAATATTGTTTTAATTCTAGTGGCCATCTTGATTTACTATCCGTTCTTTGTAGCTTATGATAAAAATGAGCTTGCCAAAGAACAAGGCAAACAAATAGAAGAATAAAGAGTGCAGCCGTTTAGTGTCCAGAACAAAAGGTGATGACCTTTTGTTCTGGACCTATTTGTTTATAGGTGATGAAAATTCTCAATTTTTTTGAAATGTATAGAAAATTTTGAGAAAAGAAACGCATAAAAAAGTGTAAAATATTATATATATAATGAAAATGGTTTTCTTTTGTGTGAACATAATAAAGTTATTGTTAACTAAAAGAGAAAAGGGGTATGAAAATGGTTAGAACGAAGGTATATACAAAGGAAAAAATCTTAAACGTAGCTGAAAAAATTTTAGTAGATAAAGGTTTTTCTAATTTAACTGCTAGAAATATTGCAGACACTATGGGGATTTCTACGCAGCCAATTTATTTAGAATTTGTCAACATGGACGATTTAAAACGAACCTTAATTAAATCGTTATTTCATCGTATGCAATTATTTTATAAAGCAGATGTCGGTGCCTCAGACCCAGTGATTGCATTGGGTCTGAACTTTATATTATTTGCCCAAAAACATCAAAAAATCTATACGGCGTTATTTATGAAAGCACATGGTTATGAAGAAGAATTGCAGCAAATGCTTCAAGCTTTTTTTGAAGAGCGTTTATTATTGGATAAAAAATATGTACAAATGGACAAAGGAAAATTTGTCGAATTATTTCCTAAAATGGTGGTAATCTATTTAGGTTTAGCCACAGCGGTTACAATGAAAACAATTGACTTAACTAAGAATCAAGAAATTCAATTATTAAGTCAATTATTGATAGAAGAGTAGTGTTTTATTATTTATTCAAAATAACAAAAATACGACATAAGTCTGAGGAAAAACTGGTCGTTGCGCCCGAGGAAGGATTGTTTAAAACTTGCTATACTTTGGAAGAAGTAACAGAGAATAATTACTCGGGAGGATTTATGTGATGAAATTTATTAAATTTTTAGTGGTGACAGCAATTGTTATTGGTGGTGGTTTATTTGGGGCGAAGTTTTACGCAGAGAAGAACTCTGGCGAATTAGCTGGTGTGTTAGATCAATTAAATCCATTGGTTAAAGAAGGAAATGTGTATGTTAAAACAAAGAAAGCCGATAGCGTTAATGGCTATGGAATTGCTAGTTATACGCAAGTAGCCGCAGATGAGGAAGGCAAAACGCGAGAAATAACTTTCACAGCGGACCATGAATTAAAAACAGATCATTATCTAAAAGTCTCAAATAAAGGGGCCCACATCAATACGTATGAAGAGGTCAATCAAGACCAAGTACCAGAAAAGGCATTACAAGCGATTCAAAAATAACAAAAAGTCAGAACGTATCTTCAGCGTACGTTCTGACTTTTTGTTATTTTTTTGCTTCTTGAAGAATATTGATTTTTTCAATTTTAACATCGGTTTTTGGTTTATCGTTGGCACCAACTTCGACTTTGGCAATTTTATCGACAATATCCATTCCTTTGGTTACTTGACCGAAAACAGTATGTTTTTTATCAAGAGAAGGATAGCCGCCTTTTTTGTAAGCATCAATGATTGCTTTTGGATAATCATCATATAAAAGACCATCAGATTGATCATCTGTATTTTGGACAATAAAGAACTGACTGCCGTTAGTATTAGGTCCTGCATTCGCCATTGATAATGCGCCACGAATGTTATATAACTGGTTTGAAAATTCATCTTCAAATGGTTTATTCCAGATGCTGTTTCCGCCAGTTCCATCACCGCTAGGATCGCCACCTTGGATCATAAAGTTATTGATGACGCGGTGGAAAGTCAAGCCATCATAATAGCCATCTTTGGCATGTTTCATAAAGTTCTCGACAGTTTTTGGAGCCTGTTTAGGAAATAGTTTGATTTCAATATTTCCCATTGAAGTAACCATTTGGACTAAGTCTTGATCTTCGGCAACTTTGTCATCTAGTTGTGGTAAATCTAGTGAATTTAAGTCGACCGAATCCTTTGTTTTGCTTTCACTGGATTTAGCGATAGAATCACTCGTTGCGGTCGTGCCTTTATTATTGGTCGTGTTACAGCCTGCTAAAAGCAAGGTGAATGCTGCAACTGAAGCAACAGCAAGCATTTTCTTATGTTTCATCTGTTTTCCTCTTCCTTTCACACTGACAATTAGGTTCTTTTTTATCATAACAAAAGAGAAGATAACAAACCAGTGGAATTTTTATAAGATTTCCTATAGGAAAGGTGTAGACCACTTTTGTTTTTTTTGTTACAATGTAAGCAGATACATTATTATGTTTTACAATTTAGGAGGCAATCACATGGGAAAATTAGGTATTTCAATTTATCCAGAACGTTCAACATTTGAAAAGGACAAAGCATATTTGGATTTGGCTCATAAATACGGCTTTAAGCGTGTCTTTACTAGTTTATTGCAAATCAATGATGATCGGGAAAAGGTATTAGCAGAGTTTAAAAAAGTCGTAGATTACGCCAACCAATTAGGTATGGAAGTGATGGTCGATATTAATCCTGCATTGTTCGAACAATTAGGCATCTCTTATGATGATTTATCATTTTTCCATGATATGGGCGCTTACGGTATTCGTTTAGATCTTGGTTTTACTGGGCAAGAAGAGGCGAATATGACAAGAAACCCTTATGGCATTAAAATTGAAATTAATATGAGTTCAGGGACAAGCTATGTAGATAATATTATGGCCTACTCACCAAACACAGAAAATTTACTAGGCTCACATAATTTCTATCCACATCGTTATACAGGCTTAGGCTATGAGCATTTTGTTTATTGTTCAGAAAAATTTAGAAAATATAATTTAAATACGATGGCGTTTGTGAACTCACACGATGCTACATTTGGACCATGGCCGACACAAGATGGATTATGTTCTTTGGAAGACCACCGCGATTTAGAAATTGCAACGCAAGTTAAGCATTTAGTTTTAACAGGGTTAATCGATGATATTTCTGTCGGAAATGCTTATGCCTCAGAAGCAGAATTAGCAGCAATGGCAGAAGCCTTTCATGCACCGTATCCTTCGATCAAAGTGGATACAGAACCAGAAATCACAGAAGATGAAAGAATTGCATTGTTCGATAACTTACACAGTTATCGTGGAGATCGTTCTGATTACGTTTTGCGTTCAACAATGACACGTGTTTACTATAAAGATCGTCCTTTCCCAGCTCATACAACGAGAGATATTGTTCGAGGCGATGTCTTGATTGACAACGTTGGCTATGGACAATACAAAGGGGAAACACAAATTGCTTTAAAAGAAATGAAAAATGATGGCCGTGTAAATGTGGTTGGTCGTATTTCTGATGACGAACGTTTCTTATTAGAATTTTTGAAACCATGGTCAAGTTTTAA
Organism: Enterococcus sp. DIV0682; assembly: GCF_051712685.1. Lineage (NCBI taxonomy): Bacteria > Bacillati > Bacillota > Bacilli > Lactobacillales > Enterococcaceae > Enterococcus > Enterococcus sp. DIV0682. The sequence continues at coordinate 1,489,132 of NZ_JBIOPK010000001.1, read as the reverse complement.
ACTTATTGAAAATAAATAATTTTTAGTTTCCTATAAATAGATAAGTGGAGCATAGCGTAAAAGGTAACATTTTTGTGCTATGCTTTTTTTGTCGCAACAAAATTGTCTCATTGTAGTGGTAAAGAAAGATGGCTGAATCTTTGAATGGTAGTTGTCAAAAAAAGGGCGACAACTTATAATGAATCATACAGTTTAAATAAAAGGAGTACGTAGATGAATCGATGGTTAAAAATTTTGATTGCGCTTATTGTAGTAATTGCAATTGGTTTAATTGCGGCAGGCTTATATTTTTATAATTATGCAGTAGTTCCAGGAAAGAAAGACTTTATAAATGAGAATACCCCAGGGTCAAAAGTGGTCCAGACACCTGAAGGCGCGTGGTTTAAAGATGACAAAAATCGACAAGAATGGTCAATTACTTCGGAAGATGGGCTACGTCTAAAGGCCATTTATTTACCAGCCGACAAAAAAAGTAATCGTACCGTTATTATGGCGCATGGTTATATGGGTTCGGCAGAAACGATGTCTGTCTTTGCGAAAATGTATCATGATTGGGGCTACAATGTGTTAGCGCCAGATGCGCGTGGTCACGGGAAAAGTCAAGGAGATTATATTGGGTTCGGCTGGCCCGATCGTAAAGATTATGTCCAATGGATTGAGAAAGTTTTAACCGAAAATGGTCAGCAAGAACAAATCACTTTATACGGTGTCAGTATGGGTGCTGCTACAGTCATGATGACGAGTGGGGAAAAATTACCAGATAATGTGAAAGCCATTGTGGAAGATTGTGGCTATTCTACAGTCAATCAGGAGTTGCAATATCAATTGAAAGAGCTTTTCAATTTACCAAGTTTCCCATTAGTTAATGTTACTAGCGGGATTACGAAACTTAGAGCTGGCTATTTCTTTGGGGAAGCAAGCGCTGTTAAACAATTACAAAAGAATCATTTACCAATGCTCTTTATTCATGGTGAAAATGATACGTTTGTGCCGTTTAGTATGTTAGACGAAGTTTATAATGCAACCCAAGGACCTAAAGAGAAATATGTCGTGCCTGGAGCAGAGCATGCGAAAGCTTATAATAAAAACCCAGAAAAATATAAGGAAACAGTAGCTGCTTTTCTAGATAAATATATAAAATAACAAATTTATTCTTTACTAATAGTAGCAAAAACAAAAGACTTGTTCTTAAGTTAACGACTTAGTGAACAAGTCTTTTGTTGTCAGTTGATTTTTTTTAATAAGTTGGAATTTACCCATGCAATCTAGGGCATAATCTGATAGGATAGTACTAGAAATGAGGGAAGGATAATGGAAGAACAATTAGTCGATTATTTACACTATTTACAAATAGAGCGGGGCTTATCAAATAACACACGACGGAGTTACGAACGAGATTTAAAAAAATACGTAGCCTTTTTACAAGAACAAGGCTTGCATTCTTGGGACGAAGTTGACCGTTACATGATTACAGAATTTTTGCAATCCCTTCACGAAGAACAGCAAGCTTCAGCAAGTGTGATTCGGATGATTTCTAGTTTGAGAGGATTTCATCAATTTTTACGTCAAGAACGCTTAAGCGAACATAATCCGATGCAACATATTGACTCCCCCAAGAAAGTTCAAAAATTGCCAAGTACATTATCTGTTGACGAAGTGACTCGATTAATTGAAACGCCTGATACAAGTAAACCACTAGGTATGCGGAATCGTGCTATTTTAGAAGTGATGTATGCAACGGGCCTGCGAGTTAGTGAGCTAATTGAAATAAAATTAGGGGATCTGCATTTATCCATTGGTTTATTGCAAACAATCGGAAAAGGGGACAAAGAACGAATTATTCCTTTAGGCGATTATGCGATTCAATGGATTGAGCGCTATATGAACGAAGCCAGACCTCAATTGATTAAAAACCATCCGAATGAAACACACCTATTCGTTAACCATCATGGCGAACCGTTATCTAGACAGGGCATTTGGAAAAATTTAAAACAGATTGTTCGAGAAGCCCAGATAGAGAAAAATATTACGCCGCATACATTGCGGCATAGCTTTGCGACACATTTGTTGGAAAATGGCGCAGACCTTAGAATCGTACAAGAATTATTAGGACATGCAGATATCTCCACGACACAAATTTATACACATATTACCAAACAACGAATGGCAGATGTTTATAAGGAACATTTTCCTCGGGCTTAATTTGCGAGAATGCCCACAAACGAATAAATTTATGGTAAACTAGGAAGTCGAGAAAAGAAAGTAGGTGTCGTTTTTGCAAGAAATTAATTTAAAACTAGATGTCTTTGAAGGACCACTGGATCTTCTACTACATTTAATTCAAAAATTAGAAATCGATATCTATGACATTCCCATTACAGCAGTAACTGAACAATACATGTCTTATATTCATGCGATGCAAACCTTAGAGTTAGAAGTCGCTGGAGAATATCTAGTCATGGCTGCCACCTTAATGGCTATTAAAAGTCAGATGTTGCTTCCAAAACAAGAGCTTGAAATCATTGATGATGAAGATTTTTTTGAAGAGGAAGACCCACGGGAAGCTTTAGTAGCTCAGTTATTGGAGTATCGGAAATTTAAATATGCAGCGACTGTTTTACATGAAAAAGAAGAAGAACGTAAACTCTATTATACAAAAGAACCAATGGATATGGATGATTATAAAGAGGAAGATACAACACTACCGCCTAATCAAATTAATACAATTGATTTATTTCTAGCCTTTCATGCCATGTTAGAAAAGAAAAAAAATCGCCAGCCTGTTGAAACAACTGTTGCCAGTGACGATGTTTCCATCGAAGAAAAAATCTCCGCTATTTCAGAACGTATGCGTCAAGTACAGAAAGGGAAGGCAGTGTCGTTTGATTCTTTCTTCGATTCTTATTCCAAACAAGAAATTGTGACAACGTTCATGGCTCTTTTAGAATTAATGAAAACGGGCGTGATTTATGCTGAACAAGAAAATAATTATAGTGAAATTTTGTTATTTAATACAGAAACCCAGCAGGAAGATACAACAGAGGTGGAGGAAACACAGTGACATTAGTTAGTCAAATTGAAGCAATTTTATTTGTAGTTGGCGAAGAAGGAATTGGCTTGGAAGAGCTTGCGTACTTATTAGAGAAGTCAACAGCAAAAACCTATGAAGAATTAACGAAATTGAAAGAACATTATGCTTCTGACAATAAATCGGCGTTGAATATTTTAGAAGTCGGCAATCATTTTGTCTTAACAACGAAGAAAAAATATGCCTCATTACTAAAAAAATATGCGCAATCGCCTATGTCGAACGCCTTATCACAAGCGGCGCTAGAAACATTATCCATTATTGCTTATAAGCAACCAATTTCGCGTATTGAAATTGATGAAATTCGTGGCGTACAGACTTCTGGCTCTATCCAAAAGTTAGTTGCCCGTCAGTTGATAGAAGAAAAAGGCCGCGTCGATGGTCCTGGTAGAGCAATTTTGTATGGCACAACGAAGTATTTTATGGATTACTTTGGGTTGAAAAGTTTAGATGAATTACCAGATATCCAACAAATGGAAGATGAATTAGAAGAAGAACTACCAATGGATCTATTTTTTGATCGTTATCAAGAAACGAACCCAATGTCTGAAACAACAGAAGGCGAGGAAGCTTAAACAATGGAAAGATTACAAAAAGCAATTGCTCATGCTGGGGTGACTTCGCGTCGCAAAGCAGAGGAATTAATTGTCAAAGGTCGCGTAAAGGTCAACGGCCAAGTGGTCAAAGAATTAGGAACGCAAGTAAGTAAACAAGATACTGTTGAGGTTGATGGTGTACCAATTTATCAAGAAGAATATGGTTATTATTTATTCTATAAACCAAGAGGGGTTATTTCTGCGGTGTCTGACGATAAAGGCCGTAAAGTAGTAACGGATTATTTTACAGATGTTACTGAGCGAATTTATCCAGTCGGTCGTCTGGATTATGATACTTCTGGGTTGTTACTTTTAACGAATGATGGAAGTTTTTCACAAAAATTAACCCATCCTAAACATGAAGTAGATAAAGTCTACGTAGCAAAAATTAAAGGTGTACCTACTAAACGGGATCTATTGCCATTAGCCAAAGGCATTCGCATTGATGGCAAACGCACAGCACCAGCCAATTTTCAAATTCTTTCAGCGGATATTAAAACAGGTAGCAGTGTCGTGGAATTAACGATTCATGAAGGACGTAATCATCAAGTGAAGAAAATGTTTCAAGCTGTTGGTTTCCCTGTTCAAAAATTAAAACGTGAACGTTATGGTGAGTTGACCTTACAAGGTTTGCGACCAGGACAATATCGTGATTTAACTAAAAAAGAAATCAGTCAATTATTAAATCAAGCTAAATAAGATAAAATGACTCGATCTCTTCGCGCTTATGGCGGAGGGATTGTTTTTTTTTTTTTTGAGAAACGAAACAATCAATGAAATTTAATAAAAAAGCTTAGTTAGTTGCATTCATTGTTCAAATCGGTTACACTAAGTAAGTAAAAAAATATAATACAAGGTTCGTCTTCAGGGGCAGGGTGTAATTCCCGACCGGTGGTTATAGTCCACGACTCGTTTTTAACGATTGAATTGGTGTAATTCCAATACCGACAGTATAGTCTGGATAAAGAAGATAGGGCTTATTTGAGACGCTTTTTCATCAGATAATCCTACTCTATTTTTCCCTGCAGAAAAATAGGGTTTTTTTGTATGACAAAGAAGCGAATCAAAAAGTTCGTTGAAGATGGGTCCTTAATTGGAGGATTTCAGATGAACAACAAGGTACAAAAAATGGTCAGCATTGCAATGTTGGCCGCAATCGGTACAGTATTACAATTTGTGGCATTTCCGATTATGCCGGCGTTTAGTTTTTTGAAAATCGATTTTAGTGATATTCCGATTCTACTCGGAATGTTCTTGTACGGACCGTTAGCAGGAGTAATTACTGCTTTTGTTCGTTCGTTGCTACACCTGTTCTTAACCGGACTAGCACCGCAAAATATGGTGGGAGATTTCGCTAGCTTTTTAGCAAGTAGTATCTTCACTTTGCCAATTTTTTATTTCTTTGGTAAAAAGAAAAATATCCGTACAAATCGGATAGTGGGCTTAGTAAGTGGGATCTTAGCCTTAACAATTTTCATGAGTATTGCGAATTATTTTGTCATTACACCCATTTACTTACAATTATATGGTGTGACCACACAACAATTTTTAGGAACATCTTTAGCAAGCTATGTGGCGATTGGTATTGTGCCATTCAACCTTATTAAAGGCCTCTTAGTCAGTGGTGTTTTTCTAGTACTACATGCGAAGTTATTGCCATGGCTATCAAAAAAACAACATACTATTCAGAAAAAAACACCGTTAACAAAATAAATGATAAAAAACCTGCTGTTGAACAATGTTTGACAGTGGGTTTTTAAAATTTACGCCTAAAAGAAAAGAGGTTGTCATAATCTGTCATCATTCTGTTAAAAAATACTAAACCATCTGCATTGTAATTTTAACTTTCCCTTGGTATGATAGAAATCATCAAAGAAAGAGGAGTTTTCCTGAGTGAAAAAGTGTAAAAATTGTCGTCATGTGAATCGTGATACGGAGTCCTTTTGTGAAGAATGCGGCGCTCCGCTAATGAATGAATCAATGCATCAAGAGGAAAACCAAGCACAACCATCAATGAATAAAGGGAACGAATCTACTCCTCTCAGATCAAAAAGAAGCTGGATCTGGGTGTTTCTTTTTGTGTTCATCGTTCTTGGAGCGGGTAGCTATTTTCTCGGGACGCATTATTTTTCTAAGGAACAACAAATTTCTCATTTTATTGAAGCGATTGAGAATGGTGATGCCCAAGAATTAAGTAAAAAAATGAGGACGAACGAGTCTGAATTTCAAGTGAATCCGCAAAGCATTAAGCCCTTAATCACTTATTATCAAAAAAATCCAACTGAGCTAAAAAAATTAGAAAAAGCGCTATTAAAGGATAAAAAGCTACATGGTTTAACTATTCGTGAAACAAGTCAAACAGCATTTTTCTTTCACCGTTATCAATTCATTTTAACGCCTGTTTCTGTTCAGTTAACGACGAATCAGCGCGGTGTGACGCTGGCAATGAACGGGCGGGAAGTGGGCACTTCCGACTCAACCACTTATCAAAAGGAATTGGGACCCTTAGCGCCAGGACAATATACCTTTACAGCCACAGTGAAAGATAGCACCGGCGAACCTGTTATCACAGAAGAGTATCGTTTATTAGAAGAGGAAAATTATATTTCTAGTATTCCTTTAGATTTTAAACGAATGAATTTTGTTGTGGAGAGCAATCTGCCAGACGCAGATATTTATATTAATGATCGGAAAGTTGGTACGCTAACGAATGGAAGCAAAACGATTGGCCCTTTGTTCTGGTCCAAAGGGATGACGATTCAACTTAAAAAGACGATTAATGGAGAAGAAATTCAAACATCAAAAGAAACGATTGGTGAAAATGATTTTGTCGAAGCGCTCTCCGATAATCCAACGCTACAATTGAATTTTCCGTTAGCTAGCGACTATGATGCCCGCAAAGCGCTAGAAACCTTTTATCAAGCATTTGCCAAACAAGTGAAAAGTCATACGGATAGTACAGAATTTGCTAAAAAATATCTCGTTGGTGGGGAAAATAATCCTCAATTCCCTTCTTTTATAGAAGCACTTGAACGATTACGTGAAAAGAAATCGACCGATGTTTCACCAGATTTTGAAGTGACCATTAATACGCTACAATTGGATGGTAAAGAAAATTACCATGTCAATTATTATTTAGAAGCCAAAAATTCTAAAGCAAAAGAAAATGGTCTTCGTTATGAATGGATCAATGGCCTAAATGATCAAATTCATTTAGTCAAAGAACCGCTAAAAGAAGGACAATTACAGTTTGTTTCGATAGATGAACAAACACTTGCTTGGCTCGAAAAAATACTCTAAGCAAAAATGAGTGCTAAATTATTTAGCACTCATTTTTGCTTATTTCTATTGCACGCGTGGGACATTTGCGGTACGCTTTTAACACATTCTCGCGTTCGTTTTCTGGAATAAATTGTTGTCGAGCATGCGGCTCGTCTTTAAAAAGGACAATCCCATGATCATCATAATCAAATATATTGGGCGCATAAACTTGACAAAGTCCACAAGCAATACATTTTTCAGGAACTAAACGTGATTGCATAAACAGTGACACATCCTATCTAAAAGAGGTTTACTATGGAAGCAACTTTTATTTTAGCGTTATTATCTCATGGATACAAGGTACGTGCATCAACTTTGTATCATCTTTTAAAAGGCAAACGGACTAGCTCTGTTTTGATTTATGGTTTTTTATATGATTGTTTACGGTTCATTGGCTGGTGGCCAACGATTTCCGAACAAGCCTTTTTTCAATTTCTTGAAAAACTTTCGAAGGCGAAACAAATTCAGTATCACAAAGAGACAAATGAGATTCAACTAACAAAAGAAGGGCAACTATTTTTAAAGGAGCACCATTTTTCGTTGCTGGATTATCCTGCAATTGATCTTTATCGTTTTGGCAGAAGTGATCGAGAAAGTTGGCAACTCATTCAATTTGCCGTGCAAGTGACTTCGTATTTATCATTTGAGGAAAAACAGTATATTCCACTTTTATCAACACCGATTCCGCAACTATATTTGAAACGATGGTTACAACAAGACAAGAAAGAGCAGCGCGTTCAATCAATCAAAGAAGAACTGTTGCGAGGGTTTGAGTTACTACCTGAAGCAGAAAGCGACTATTTGGTTGCGCAACTTTCTGGTTATCAGCAAACTGGCAAAGTTCCTCAGCAATTAACAAGCCATAAGACAGCTCTTGAACAGCGTTTATGGCATACGCAAGCGGTTCATCATTTACTGCAGTTGATAATGTACGGAGGAAACTATCCTGCTTTACAAACGCTTGTATGGCCGTATCTAGAAAAAAATCTAAACCAAAGTATGCAAGAAACCCAACGATTGTTAACGGAAGGCAAGACGCTTCAAGAAATTGCTGAGCAACGAAAAATAAAACCGAGTACCATTCATGACCATCTATTAGAGTTGGCTATTCAAGGGCAGCTGCAGGCGTCTGTTTATCTTGAAAAGGAGGCAATGCTCCAAAACTTGGCTCAAACAGAACAAGATCCGCGGTTGTGGGTGTATCGGGATTGGCGAGCCCAAGAAGAGACGCTTTCTTATTTAGATTTCCGCTTATATCAAATCCAACAAATTTGGCAAGAAAAGGAGTGAGTGTTGTTGACATTAGAACAAGAATTATTCACTCGATTTGGTTATGCAGCGTTTAAGCCTGGTCAAAAAGAAGTGATTACAAACTTACTTGACGGTATGAATACATTGGCTGTTTTGCCAACAGGCACTGGCAAATCATTGTGTTATCAATTTGTGGGTCAGAAGTTAGAAGGACTAACGGTAATTGTTTCTCCCTTACTTTCGTTAATGGAAGATCAGGTGCGTCAATTACAAAGACAAGGAATTAAAGGTGCGGTTGCCTTAAACAGTACGTTACAGTATTCAGAAAAGCGTTATATTTTAGCGAAAATGTTCCAATACGATTATCTGTTTTTAAGCCCAGAAATGCTTTTGCAGCAAGAAGTACTTAGTGTGTTACAACGCCAAAAAATTGCATTATTTGTGGTGGATGAAGCCCATTGTGTTTATCAGTGGGGCGTCGATTTTCGCCCTGAATATAGTAAATTAGATCTGGTCCAAAAACAGCTAGACTTTCCTTTGACCTTGGCGTTAACTGCCACAGCGACACCCGTTGTACAGCACGCAATTATAAAACAATTATTTTCTCATGGCAGCTATCAAGAAGTTCTTTCTTCAGTGAATCGAAAAAATATTGGCTTGTTCGTGAAGGAAACGTCAGAAAAAGAAGAAGTGTTACTAGATTACTTATCTAAAACGGCTGGTAAAATCATTATCTATTGCGCCACGCGCAACAAAACAGAACAAATTAGTCAACTTATTCAGGCGAAAACCAGTTTTAAGGTAGCCTATTATCATGGGGGCTTGGAGGCTAGTGAACGTAGTCGCTTGCAAGAACAATTTATTGATAATCAAATCGATATTCTTTGTGCAACGAATGCTTTTGGGATGGGAATCGACAAACCTGATGTTCGTGGAGTGATTCATTTTGATTTGCCTGATAGCTTAGAAAATTACCTGCAGGAAATCGGGCGAGCTGGACGTGATGGTCAAAAAAGTTGGGCGCTATTATTGTATAAAAAAGGGGATGAATTTATTCATCGGTTTTTCTTAGAAGAGACAAGAGCGAATCGAGCGACCTTAAAATCGCTGATTGAAGGAGAAGAACAAGCAGGTTTGTTAGAAAATGCCACCGAGTTACAACAAAAATGGGTCCAAGGCTATTTAGCCAAGGATTATTCTTTTGAAGAGCTAGAGCATCGTTTAGAGGAGAAAGAAAAAGATCGCCAAGCACAATTAAGAGGGATGCTGACGTATATTGAAACCACAACCTGTCGAAGAACGTTGATTCAAACTTATTTTCAAGAACCGATTGTAAAACAATCACCGGAAACTTGTTGTGATAATTGTGCGTTATTCTTTGACATTTACCAAGATTCAATAGTAAAATCGAACAAGACCAGCAATCAAAATGAAGAAGATTGGCGTTCTAAATTTCTAAAATTATTTAAAGAACGTGATTAATTCATTTTTTTAGTCGGCAGTTGGCAAAAGCTATGATATAATAACAAGCGAGAGAAGTTTAGGAGGAAATTAGCAGTGAGTAAAAAGGACAAAAAGAAAAACCAAGCTCGTGAGCCATGGGAACAATCAATTTATGAACCTGATCAAAATGGTGGTGGTTCTCGTTTAGCAAAACGCCAACAGCAACGAGGAAATTCATTATTTCTAACTGTTTTAGTTATTTTGCTATTATTAATTATTGCCATTCCAATTGGGACTTTCTTATGGATGATGCAAGACAAGAAACCGAACGAAAGTGCTAGCAAAAATAGCCAGCCATCTTCTTCATTAGTCCAATCATCATCAAAAGAGAAGAAAAAAGAAAGTACGTCAAAATCAGTGGAAAGCTCAGAACCAGCAAGCAGCCAACCAGCTGAAAATACAACACCTTCAAGTTCAGATGCTGCTGCACAGCAACAACAGGACCAACAAGCACAACAACAGCAACAGCAACAACAAGAGCAGCAACAACAACAAGAAGCTCAAAATCAACAACAGCAACAAGCGCAGAACCAACAACCTGTTTATGATACCGTTCAAAGTGGCGAAGGGGCACGTCAAGTTGCCGAACGTAACGGAATGACATTAGAACAAATTTTAGCGTTAAATCCTGGGATTGATACATCTGTGTTTTATCCAGGACAACCATTACGTATTAAATAATCCAGAAAAAGAGGTTTGGACAGCACTTTCAAGGGCTAAACCGCGACGAATGATTACATGAGAATGCCAATAAGCAGAAATTTCCGAAAGATGGTTTGCGTCTTTCGAGGGATTTCGGCTTATTGCTTTTTCGTTAGAGACTCGTCATCAGTTTAAATCCAAGTTCTTTTCTTCTGATTTTAATATAAAAGAAGAAGCGCATTTTAAAGGATGCATATCAGTTAAGGAGTTTTTTCATGGGGAAAATCAGTATTGCTATTGACGGACCAGCTTCGTCAGGCAAAAGTACAGTTGCAAAAATTTTAGCAAAACAATTGAATTATGTGTATTGTGACACGGGTGCCATGTACCGAGCGATTACGTATCTGGCCTTGCAAAATCAAATCGACATTCAAGCGGAAGAGCCATTAGTAGCGCTTTGTGTCAACCACACTATTTCTTTTCAGCAAGCAGAGAATGGCCAACGTGTTTTTATCGACGGTCATGAAGTGACCGAAGCGATTCGCCAGCCAGATGTAACGAATGCTGTTTCAGCTGTTTCAAAACATGCAAAAGTTAGAGAAGAAATGGTGGCGTTACAACAGAAAATTGGTCAAGCCGGCGGAGTTGTCATGGATGGTCGAGATATTGGTACTGCAGTTTTACCAAAGGCCGAAGTAAAGATATTCTTGGTGGCTAGCGTTGAAGAACGTGCAGAACGTCGTTTTAAAGAAAATCAAGAAAAAGGGATTGAGACGGATTTTGAAACCTTGAAGGCGGAGATTGAACGTCGGGATTATTTAGATTCAACGAGAGAAGTATCACCCCTTGTCCAAGCAAGTGATGCTGTGAAAATCGATACAACAGGGTTGACGATTGAAGAAGTCGTCGCCGCCATACAAAATGTGATTAAACAAAAAGGTTTTGAACTTTTTTAAAGAATTTTAAGAAAAATAGAAGAAATCGCTTTATTTTTTTACAAAAATCTCGTACTATGTAAGTATATATAGCTAAGTTTTGGAATTTTTGTTGGCATAGGAGGATAAGAGGCATGACAGATTTTGAAGACAAACAAGTAGCAAACAACGAAACAATGGAAGATGCAATGAACAGCGTTCAAGAAGTCAGTGTTGGCGATATTGTTAAAGGCGAAGTTTTAGCCATTGAAGACAAACAAGTTGTTGTCGGCATTGAAGGAGCGGGCGTTGAAGGCGTTGTTCCCGCAAAGGAGTTATCGACTTTACCAGTTGAAGATGTACACGAACTTGTGAAAGTCGGTGATGTGTTAGATTTAGTTGTTATCACATCAATTGGCAAAGATAAAGAAAACGGCAGTTATTTACTGTCAAAACGCCGTTTAGATGCTAAAAAAGTTTGGGAAGAAATTGAACAAGATTTCCAAGCGGGCAAAGTAATCGAAGCACCTGTTACAAATGTTGTTAAAGGTGGTTTGGTTGTTGATGTTGGTGTTCGCGGATTTGTTCCTGCCTCAATGGTTGAAGATCATTTTGTTGCAGATTTTTCTGAATATAAAGGTCAAACACTAGCATTTAAAATTATTGAAATCGAACCTTCAGAAAACCGCTTAATTCTTTCACATAAAGCAGTTGTTGAAGCTGAAAAAGAATCGAAAAAAGAAGAATTACTTTCTTCCTTACATGACGGAGACGTTGTTGAAGGGAAAGTAGCTCGTTTGACAGATTTCGGCGCATTCATTGATTTAGGTGGCGTGGATGGTTTAGTTCATGTTTCTGAAATTGCTCATCAGCATGTGGGCAAACCAAGTGATGCGTTAACTGTTGGCGAAGACGTTCAAGTAAAAATTCTTTCAATTAATCCAGAAGAAGGACGTATTTCTTTATCTATTAAAGAAACACTGCCTGGACCATGGACAGATATCGAAACAAAAGCAGCCGCTGGGACTGTTTTAGATGGCACAGTAAAACGCCTAACAAGCTTCGGTGCGTTTGTGGAAGTTTTCCCTGGTGTGGAAGGATTAGTGCATATTTCTCAAATTTCTCACAAGCATATTGCAACGCCTCATGAAGTCCTTCATGAAGGGGATCAAGTACAAGTGAAAGTTTTAGAAGTTAATCCAGAGGAACATCGTATTGCTTTAAGTATCAAAGCGTTAGAACCAAAACCTGAGTCTCAAGAAGAACCAAAAGAAGAACAGGAATATGAATTGCCTGAAGAAAATACTGGCTTTACCATGGGCGATATTTTAGGTGACGCTTTATCTGATGCGAAAGAAGAGGAATAACACGTTACTTTCTTGAAATTTATGAGTTTGACATAGCCGTAAACAGATCGGCTATGTCAAACTCATTTTTTCTTGAATTGGTTAGAAAATCAGCAGAAACTAAAACTTTTCTTGCACTTTAAGGTTTGATTAGGTAAACTAGTAAGGATTGAAATTCTCAAGGAGGGAATCAAATGGCAAATCCAACTATTGCGATTGTCGGTAGACCGAATGTCGGTAAATCGACTATTTTTAACCGCATTGCCGGTGAGCGTATCTCGATTGTAGAAGATACTCCCGGCGTAACACGCGACCGTATTTATACAACTGGAGAATGGTTAGGGCGTGAATTTAGTATTATTGATACAGGTGGGATTGATTTAGGTGACGAACCATTTATGGATCAAATCAAACACCAAGCAGAAATTGCGATTGATGAAGCAGATGTGATTATCTTTGTTGCTAGTGGCCGTGAAGGAATTACTGATGCAGATGAGTTAGTAGCAAAAATTTTATATCGTAGTAATAAACCAGTGATCTTAGCTGTTAATAAAGTTGACAATCCTGAAATGCGTAATGATATTTATGAATTTTATGCTTTAGGACTAGGGGATCCTTTCCCAGTTTCTGGTAGTCATGGTTTAGGCATTGGCGATGTGTTAGACGAAGCAGTTAAACATTTTCCTAACACTTCAGAAGAAGAGGACGAAGATACAATTAAATTTAGTTTAATCGGGCGTCCAAATGTCGGTAAATCATCATTGATTAATGCTATTCTTGGTGAAGATCGTGTGATTGTTTCAGATATTGAAGGAACAACGCGAGATGCAATCGATACGTATTTTGAATCTGAAGAAGGTCAAAAGTTCTTAATGATTGATACGGCTGGTATGCGTAAACGTGGGAAAGTATACGAATCAACTGAAAAATATAGCGTCATGCGCGCAATGCGGGCGATTGAACGCTCAGACATTGTTTTAATGGTCTTGAATGCAGAAGAAGGTATTCGTGAGCAAGACAAGCGTGTGGCGGGCTATGCCCATGAAGCAGGTCGCGGTATTATTATCGTGGTCAACAAATGGGATACAGTCAAAAAAGATACAAATACAATGCGTGATTTTGAAGCGGAAATTCGTGATGAATTCCAATATTTAGATTATGCACCTATTATTTTTGTGTCTGCATTAACCAAACAACGTTTAAATAAACTGCCTGAACTAATTGAAACAGTAAGTATGAATCAAAACTTACGGATTCCTTCAGCGTTGTTAAATGACGTTGTAATGGATGCTGTAGCAATTAATCCAACACCAACCGATAAAGGAAAACGTTTGAAGATTTTTTATGCAACACAAGTGGCAGTCAAACCACCTACATTTGTTATTTTTGTCAACGAAGAGGAACTAATGCACTTTTCTTATGCCCGGTTTTTAGAAAATCAAATCAGAAAAGCATTTACGTTTGAGGGCACGCCGATTAAAATCATTCCGCGACGCCGAAAATAGTGCATTCTACCATACTTTTTTTAGATATTCAAATAAATTTATCAACTTTGAGAAAAAATGATTATTTTTTGAAAAAACTGGTTAAAATACACTAAAAACCTTGCTATTACAACTTTCTTATGCTATCTTGTTAACAGAATATTGAACCAGATCAATATTTGCTGTCTGTTTTTGGACCACTCAAAAATAGACGGAACTTTAGGTGTGTAAAAACATCGTATCTCTTATAGAGGAGGTGAAATGATCCATGGCAAATAAAGCAGAATTAATCGAAAACGTTGCATCTTCAACTGGTTTAACTAAAAAAGATGCTACTGCAGCAGTAGACGCTGTCTTTTCAACAATTCAAGAAACTCTTGCTAAAGGTGAAAAAGTTCAATTAATCGGTTTTGGTAACTTTGAAGTTCGCGAACGCGCAGCTCGTAAAGGACGTAACCCACAAACTGGACAAGAAATTCAAATCGCTGCAAGCAAAGTACCTGCATTCAAACCAGGTAAAGCATTGAAAGATGCAGTGAAATAAGACAGACAATTAGAACCCTTGGTTTCCAAGGGTTCTTTTTTGAATCATACATAAAAAATGTTATTTTAAGAGGTGGTCGAAACAGTACGCTAAAAGGCTAAATTGTAACGAACCTTGGGTGAGAAAAACGTGCTTCGCTCCGAGAATCAAGCGGGAACGGTTCGACACTCGCTCCTTGCTTTTTTGATAAAAAGAGAAAGATTTATGAATGAAGGACAAAAATAAGTTGTTGCCAGTAGCTGTTTTTTAGTGGTTATGCTAGACTTGGGGTGAAGGAAGAGGAAACAGTCTTAAGGTGGTGAATCAATGAAATACAACTATTCTAGAGGGGAAAACAAGGTCGCTATTATTTATGGAGAAACATTTGCTTCCGTCCTAAAAAAACGACCAGTAACGACGGAGTCAATCGTTGTTTTGGCGAATCAGCGTTACTATGATCTTTTTTCGGAGAAGATTAATTATGCCTTTGGGGAACAGTTGGGATTAAACTGGTATATTTGTCGCAATGATGTTCATTGCAATGACTTATCAGAATTAGAAAGTGTGTTACGTTTCTTAGCTGATTGGCCAGAAAATCAGGATGTTTTATTGATTGGTTTAGGTAATGAAGGGGTACTACAATTAACCGCATTTTTGCACCAAGTAAGTAAGTGTTCCTCCAAATGTTGGCTGATGCCTGTGTCTGTTCAAGCGTTACGGCAAGGGCTTTTACCAAGTGTCACAATTCAGCAAGCACAGCATGCAACCATGCATATAGAAAATCATTCAGAAGAAATTTTGTTTGATAGTACCTTGACCAATAAAAAAGGTGCCGCTCCTTTAATTGATTTGCTCGTTTTTATTCGAGCGGGTCTTGTCTGTGATTATACTTATTTACAAATGCTATACCAAACGTATCCAGATAAAAAACGGTTGAATCAAACGTCATTTAATGGTATTTTAGACGAGTTGTTATCTTTTTATGAACAAGCAGGGGAAAAAGTGGATCAATTTGGTCGAGTTTTTGAAGCGGCCTTTGCTACAACCGAAAATGGCCATTTGTTATCAGGTCCCATGAAACGATTATTGAGATTGTTGTTACAAGTTTTATGGAGCCAGCAAGTCAATCACTTTGACTTTCAATTTAAAAATTTTATCGTTTGGTTTATTCGCTTAGGTTTTCCGGTGGCGTTTCCAAAAGAAATTTTAAGTGCTGATTACGCAGAACAAGTCTTGGCTCACACAGAAACACTAGGTCCTCCTATGGTGTTGGAAAAAATCGGTCAACTAGGAGCAGCTTTAAAGCCAACGCCCGATCAACTGTTAACAACGATTGAAAGATACCAAGAAATTTTAAAAGAGATTTGAGGGGAAATTATGTCATATAGTGAAAAAATGGTTCAAGCATTACAAGCTGAAAATTTAGCAGAAGCACAGTTAATGTTTGAAGAAGCATTAAAGAAAGATGATGAAAATACCTTAGCTGATTTAGGGGAAACGTTATTATCTTTAGGTTTTCTAGAAGAAGCCAAACAAATTTTCCAACAGTTGTTGGAACAATTTCCCGATGCAGATGGCTTAAACATTCCATTAGCAGAAATCGCCATTGAAAATAATGAAATAGATGACGCATTCATCTATTTAGAAAAAATTCCAGAAACTAGTGACAGTTATGTCCAAAGTCTCTTAGTTACTGCGGATTTGTACCAAGTTTTAGGGATTCCAGAAGTCAGTGAAGCGAAATTAAAAGAAGCAGCCAATCTTATGCCAGAAGAGCCGTTAATTCAATTTGCTTTGGGAGAACTATATTTTACAAATGGTCAATTTGTCGAGGCTATTACTCGTTATCAAAGCATTGTAGAAAGTGGGACAGCGCAAATCTCTGCTATTTCCTTGAACGAACGCTTAGGAAGTAGTTACAGCATGTTAGGTGATTTTGAAGAAGCAGTTCCTTATTTGGAAGCCGCGGTCAAAGAAGAACAAACAGACGATCGTTTATTCCAGTTAGCTTTCACTTATTTACAGTTACATGAGAATCAAAAAGCCATTGCGTTGTTCCAGCAATTAAAAACACTAAACCCACATTTTCAATCACTTTATCTATATTTAGCGGAAGCGCTCCAAGAAGAAGAGCAATTAGAGGAAGCAAAAGCGGTGATCGAAGAAGGAATTGCGGAAAACCCCTTCCAAGTAGAGTTATACCAATTTGCCTCTGAAAATGCCTATCGCTTACACGATATTGCAGGTGCTGAAAACTGGTTGTTAAAAGCTTTGGAATTAGGTGAGAAAACAGATGAAAGTCGTTTGACCTTAAGTAATCTCTACATCACGGAAGAGCGTTTTGAGGAAGTAATTACTATCTTAAATGATTTAGAGGAAACGGATCATCCTTATGCTGAATGGAACTTAGCAAAAGCGTACAACGAATTAGAAGACTTTGCCGTCGCTAAAGTTCATTACGAACAAGCAGCGCAAGAATTGTCTCACGAACCAGAATTTCTAAAAGAATACGCATTGTTCTTACGAGAAGAAGGCGAACTTGAAAAAGCAAAACACTTGTTGCACCATTATTTGGAACATGAACCTGGTGATGTCGACATGCAATCTGTGCTAGCAGATATGGAAGAAAGATAGGAAACGACGATGTTTGTTAGTTTATCAGAAAAGAAAAAATTTTTAACTTGGTTAGTGAATACAGTGCCTTTTGGAAGAAGAGAAGTACTGTGGATTTTAAATTACTTATTAACGCACGATGCGATTTTAAATAATGTTCATTTTGTTGAGAACGTAGAGAAGACTGATCGAGGGATCCGCGTGGTAGCAGATGGTTTAGGTAAGGAGCCGTTATTGCTTTTTATCCAAGCACAAGAATTTACAGATCCGGAACAAATTTTTCACGAGATTCGGATGAATTGGCGGAAAGCTCTTTATTTAGAATGTGTATTTCCAGAGGCTTGGCAAACGAGCCAGTATTTATCTGTTTTAGAAGACAATCCGTTTGCGCCATGGAATGAACAAGTGGATCAGGAAGTTGCCAGAGCGATTGATCAATATTTTAAGCAAGAAGAACAAACGCAGCGAATGGCATTAATTAAAGCTCAAATTGATGATGCTTTAGAAACAGGCGACAAAGAAGCGTTTTTAGAATTATCCGATGAATTAAATCGTTTGAAACAACAATAAATAAAACCCAGCATTTTCAATAAATGCTGGGTTTTATTTATTGTTTTAATTTAAAGCGCCGTTGTTTGCTGGGTTTTGCATAAGTAAAGCCTTCGCCAATTGCTTCATGTACGTTAATGATGGACACAAAGGCTTTTTCATCTATTTCATTAGCAATCCGTTTGACCTCCATTATTTCTCGAGGACTGACTACCGTGTAGAGAACCCGTTTTTCCACTTGTGAATAAGCACCTTCACCATTTAAATATGTTACCCCACGTTCTAAAGAAGCCATTAAACTTTGACCGATTTCTTCGGAATGATTGGAAACAATTAAAATTCCTTTCGCAGCATAGGCTCCATCGAGTACAGAATCAACAACACGACTGAAAACAAAGGACACAATTAAAGTATACATCATTCGTTTGACATCAATATAGGTTAACGAGAGGAGTAAGACTGCAACATCAAAAAGTAACAACGAGCGGCCCATGCTAATCCCAAAGTATTTTTCGAAAATGCGGGCAATGACGTCGGTCCCACCAGTGGTTCCGCCTACGCGGTAAACAAGGCCACTACCGAATCCTGCGGCCAAACCAGCTAAGAGAGCAGCAATCAATAAATCATGATCTAAATTAATTTCAACAGGAAATTTTTGCCAAAACCACAAAAATACCGATAACGACACGGTACCAATTAGCGTATAATAGAGGGAACGTTTGCCTAAAATTTTACCACCAATTAATAAGAGCGGAATATTGATTAATAATGTCGTATATGCTGGGTTAAAATGAAATAAGGCTCTTAAAATCAAAGTAATCCCTGTGACACCACCTTCGGCCAGGTCATTAGCAATATTGAAAGTAACCAAACCAAAGGCATAGATACAGCTTCCTAATACAATAAATAACACATCTTTAAAATAAAATCTTTGTTCTTCCATTTAATCACGTCCTTTTACAGTATAAACTGTATCATTCTCTATATAAAACAACAAGTAGAACCTTTCCAGATAGCCAAGTTTTTGATAAGATGTAGGAGGTAGAGTAAGAAAGGTTGGGGTAAAATGTCAGAATCAGAACAACGTAGTTTGCAATCGATGCAAACGGAAGTTGATGATTATATTCAACAGTTTAAAACAGGCTATTTTTCACCATTAGGACAAATGGCTCGTTTGACGGAAGAGGTCGGAGAATTAGCCCGTGAAGTCAATCATTATTATGGTGAAAAACAGAAAAAAGCAGACGAAAAACCAAAGACAGTATCAGAGGAACTTGGAGATGTCTTTTTTGTATTGATTAGCATGGCAAATTCTTTAGAGATTGATTTAACCGAAGTTTTTGAAGAAAATATGGCCAAATTTAACAAGCGGGACCGCTATCGCTTTGAAAGAAAGGATGGGAAAACACATGATTAAAATAATTGTCGCTGGGTTTAAAGGACGGATGGGCAGTACTGCTACACAAATGGTCTTAGAAACCGCAGACTTTGAATTAGTAGGTGTGTATGATCCTCATGAA
This sequence comes from Enterococcus sp. DIV0682, assembly GCF_051712685.1. Lineage (NCBI taxonomy): Bacteria > Bacillati > Bacillota > Bacilli > Lactobacillales > Enterococcaceae > Enterococcus > Enterococcus sp. DIV0682. The sequence goes on along the minus strand of NZ_JBIOPK010000001.1, from coordinate 1,469,782 downwards.
GCACAAGAAACTGTTTCTTTCAATGATGAAACAGCAATTCCCGTTTTTCAGCGCTTAGAAGAAGTCCTAGCTGTCAACCCAGATGTTTGGATTGATTTTACGGTTCCTGAAGCCGCCTATCCAAATACACGTTTTGCGTTGGAACATGGTATGGCGCCAGTTGTTGGGACGACAGGCTTTACGGAGGAACAAATCAACGAATTGACAAACCTATCTCGAGAAAAAGCCATCGGCGGCTTAATTGCGCCAAATTTTGCAATTGGGGCAGTTTTAATGATGCAATTTGCCCAAAAAGCGGCACAGTATTTTCCGGATGTGGAAATCATTGAATTACATCATGATAACAAATTAGATGCACCAAGTGGAACGGCTATAAAAACTGCAGAAATGATTCAAGAAGTTCGGCCAGCAAAAAAACAAGGGAATCCGCAAGAGGTAGAATCAATACCAGGGGCACGCGGGGCTGATTTCGAGGGTCTGCGAATCCATAGTGTCCGCTTACCTGGTTTAGTGGCACACCAACAAGTCCAATTTGGCAGTGTAGGTGAAGGGCTCACTATTCGGCATGATTCTTATGATCGGCGTTCATTCATGACAGGAGTGGCGTTAGCTTGTCGGCAAGTGGTACAGAGAACAGAACTACTTTACGGATTGGAACAGATGCTATGAAATTGACAACTATTCCAAACGAATTTAAAGAAGCCGCTCCCGTTATTCGTGAAATCAATGCACAGGGCTTTGAAGCGTATTTTGTCGGGGGCAGTGTCCGTGATGCTTTATTAAATAAACCAATCCATGATGTCGATATTGCGACAAGTGCCTATCCAGAAGAAATTAAGCAAATTTTTAAACGAACCGTTGATGTGGGCATCGAACATGGCACAGTCCTTGTATTGATGGAAGACCAACAGTATGAAGTAACAACCTTTCGTACCGAGTCAACTTATCAAGACTTTCGCCGACCAGATGAAGTCACCTTTGTTCGCTCCTTGAAAGAAGACTTAAAACGGCGAGATTTTACGATTAATGCCTTGGCGCTTGACAGCACAGGCGAAATCATTGATTTATTTGATGGTATCGAAGATTTAACTAATCAAACCATTCGTGCAGTCGGCAATCCCCATGAGCGGTTTCATGAAGATGCTCTGCGGATGATGCGGGGCTTACGCTTTGCTAGCCAATTAGATTTTAAAATTGAAGAAAAAACCTTAGCCGCTATCGCTGAATTTCATCCTTTATTAGAAAAAATTTCAGTAGAGCGCATTACGATTGAATTTGTAAAAATGCTTTTAGGGGTTAATCGACAAGGTGGCTTAGCTCCGTTTATTGAAACAGAATGCTATCAATATTGTCCCAAATTACGAGAACAAGGGGCTGGACTTTTTCGTTTAATGGACTTGCCTGCTCGTCAAATTGAAACAGAAGCAGAAGCGTGGACGTTACTTATCCAATCATTGAATTTACCAGAAGCAGAAATCCGCCCCTTCTTAAAGGCTTGGAAACTTTCAAATCAATTAATTCAAAACGTTTCACAATTAGTACGTGGTCTGCGTTTTCGTTTGAGTAACGACTGGCAGCCAATGATGCTTTATGAATTAGGCGAAGAATCAGCAGTACTTGTTGAAAGACTTTTATATTATTACCAACAAGAGAGTCAAGTACAAGTAACAAAAGAGTTAGTTAAGGCATTACCCATCCATCAAAGACATGAATTGGCCATCACAGGAAAAGACCTTTTAGCCGTCTTAGAAGAAACACCAGGCAAATGGTTAGGGGAACTGATTGCTGAAATCGAGCAACACGTTGTTGAAGGTAGCTTAGAGAATAAACAAGAAGTTCTGCTTTCGTTTGCTAAAAAACAACGTTCAAAAGGAGAGAAAGCATAATGCCAACAGAAATGTTTACAAAAGAATTTTTGGTGAAAGAATCACAAACGGCTAAAATGCTCGGTTCTGGTGACTTAGAAGTTTTAGGAACCCCTGCTTTAGCTGCCATGATTGAACAAACAGCCAAAGAAGCTGTGAAGGACCAATTATCAGTTGGGGAAACAACTGTCGGAACGGTGTTAGAATTGCGCCACTTATATCCATCTGCGGTAGGGGCGACAATCGTTGTTACGATGACCAGCATTGAACAGACTGCACACAAAATACGCTATGAATTTGTTGCTTATGAAGGAGAGCGACAAATTGCCAAAGGTTCTCACCAACGTGCAGTAGTTGAGATTGATTCTTTTTTTAAAAGAATAACAAAAGATTAAGAATCTACAGCGAAAGTTTGTGACCGTTTATCAAAAGTATGGTAAACTAATAATGTAAGAAATTATTTTTAAGTAAGGAGATTTGTGCTATGGCTAGAGAAATGACAGGACTTAAATTTTATTTCAGAAATGGTGAAACTTGGACGATTGATCGTCGTTTTATTGGTGATTTATGGATCAAACATATTACAACAAGTTTTGGCCGTATCCATGGTAGTGAATTTGTTGAAATTCATCCATGTGAAGGGTTCAAAATTGAAATTTTCCAAGAAGGAGATCATGTTCAAACCCACGATATTAACTTAGGTGGCTTAGAATTAGGGATGTTCTCTCGTGCTTTAAAATATGAAGATATCGAACGTATGGAAATTCTTTACAAAAATGGCACACCAGATTTAGTTTATTTCCCTTACAAAGATAAAACAGATGAGGGCTTGGATAACATCTATCAATCTACAAAAGTCAGCGAAAAAACTAAAAACTTATACATTGTTATCGACCCAACACAAACAGTTGATGATGTATACGCTGAAGAATTAAAATAATTTTTGCCCCACAGGAATCAGTGAAATGACTGGTTCCTGTGGCTTTTTTAGTCTTTTGGCGAATAAAATAACATTGTTTTTAATGGAATAGTCAAAAAAATAAGCGAATAAGTGTTGACACATGTTTTTTCTAGCGGTATACTGTTAACAATTCTTAATTAAATCAGTTTTGGAGTGATTCTTATGACAACAACGAAGAAAAACCATACACAACTGAATAACTTTTACTTTAGCTATTTTAGATAGGTTTGTATTCATAACATTATGGGTACAGACAACAAACGTTTGTATCTATAATGGCTAGGGAAATTTAAGATGACTTTCAGCCATGTAGATTTAAGAAAATCTATAGTGGCTTTTATATTGCTTTTTTGTAGGGTATTCACTGTAGATTTTTCTTAAAATTTACTGTGAATATCCTTTTTGTTTGGCCAAAAATTAGGATTTCAGAAACTTACTAAAAAAATTTCGTAAAGGAGCACACAGGATGAAAGAAATAACTGGATCTACTCGTTTAGCTGGGCTATTCGCGAAACCCAGCCAACACAGTATTTCACCGTTGATTCATAATACAGCATTTCAAAATTTAGGAGTTGATGCTCGGTATCTGGCGTTTGACGTTGGACAAGAGACATTGCCACAAGCAATTGAAGCGATTCGAACGTTTCACATGTTAGGGGCCAACTTATCAATGCCCAATAAAGTGGCGGCTGTAAGTTATATGGATGAACTAAGTCCTACCGCCCAACTGGTTGGCGCGATTAATACGATTGTCAACAAAGATGGAAAACTTTACGGAGACAGCACGGATGGTACTGGTTTTATGTGGAGTTTGAAAGAGAAAAAGGTTGACGTTTTTCAGAATAAAATGACCATCTTAGGAACAGGTGGTGCAGCCTTATCAATCATTGCCCAAGCTGCTTTAGATGGCGTGAAAGAAATCGCCGTTTACAACAGGAAAAGCGCGGGGTTTAACGACAGTCAAAAAAAACTGGCAAATTTCACTGAACGAACCAACTGTGTAATTCATTTAAATGATTTAGCGGATACTGAAAAACTAGCAAAAGATGTTGCTGAAAGCGTCTTGTTAGTTAATGCAACGAGTGTGGGTATGCATCCACATGCGCATAGTAGTCCTATAGAAAATTATGCAATGATTCAGCCGAAGTTATTCGTGTATGATGCTATTTATAATCCCAGAGAAACACAGTTATTAAAAGAAGCCCGTTTACGTGGCGCAGAAACAAGCAACGGCTTGGACATGCTACTTTATCAAGGAGCTGCTGCTTTTGAACAATGGACAGGACAAAAAATGCCTGTATCAGTCGTGAAACGTAAAATTGAAAATAGATAAAAAGAGCGCCGTTTAAAGGCATGAGGAGAGAATATAATGATCGTAATTATGAAAGAAAATGCAACCGAAAAGCAAATGAAACAAGTCATTGATTTAGTAACAGGTGCAGGCTTAACTACTCAAACAAGTCAAGATAATGGAAAAACAGTGATAGGCTTGATTGGTGATACAGAAAAATTAGTTGAAGCAGAGTTAACAGCATTAGAAGGCGTGGAAAAAAGTGTCCGCATTTCGTTGTCTTACAAACTAACGAGTCGTTTATTTCATCCAGAGAATACAGTGGTTGATGTGAACGGTGTTAAAATCGGTGACGGCAGTATGACCATGATGGCGGGCCCTTGTTCAATCGAAAGCTTAGATCAGATTCGTGAATGTGCGCGAATTGCTAAAGCTGGCGGTGCAACAATTTTACGAGGTGGTGCATTCAAACCTAGAACGTCGCCATACGCTTTCCAAGGACTAGAAGAAGAAGGACTAAAATACATTCGCCAAGCGGCTGATGAATTAGATATGCAAGTCATTACAGAAGTGATGGATGAAGCGAATTTAGAACTTGTCGCAAAATACAGTGACATTTTACAAATCGGTGCGCGCAACATGCAAAATTTCAAGTTATTACAAGCGGTTGGTAAAACTGGAAAACCTATCGGCTTAAAACGCGGGATTGCTGGTACGATTGATGAATGGCTAAACGCAGCTGAATACATTGCTGCGCAAGGAAATTTCAATGTGATCTTCATTGAACGTGGGATTCGTACGTACGAAACCGCTACGCGCAATACACTTGATTTAAGTGCGGTGCCTTTAATTAAAAAATTAAGTCATTTTCCAATTATTGTTGATCCGAGTCATGGTGTTGGTATCTGGGATTTAGTACCGCCAATGGCCCGAGCAGGTGTTGCTTCAGGTGCGGACGGCTTGATTGTAGAAATTCACCCAGATCCAGCGAATGCGTGGTCAGATGGGCCACAATCCTTGAATGAAAAAACTTACCTACGTATGATGAAAGAAGTTCATATCATCGAAAAAGCAATGAAAGAAATTAATGCTTTAGAAGATTAGTAAAGACAGAGGAGTAGAGGACATGAAATTAACCGTAACGTTACCTACACATTCATATGATTTAACCATCGAAACAGGTGCCTTAGATAAAATTGGCACCTGGGTACGTAGCCTGTGGCAGCCACAACGGGTAGCGATTATTACCGATGAAACGGTGAATAAATTATATGGCGCAGCTGTTGAGAAAGAATTGCAAGCTGCTGGTTTTGAAACATCATTGATTGCTGTAGCGGCAGGTGAACAAAGTAAGAGCCTCGAAACAGCTCAGCTGCTTTATGATTTTTTAGCGGAACAGCAATTGACTCGAAGTGATGGTCTAATTGCTCTAGGTGGAGGCGTTGTGGGAGATCTAGCTGGATTTGTCGCTTCAACCTATATGCGCGGTATTCACTTTTTGCAAGTACCAACAACCTTACTGGCACAAGTAGATAGTAGCATTGGAGGTAAAACAGCGGTTAACACTAAAAAAGCCAAAAATCTTGTCGGTACTTTTGTCCAACCAGATGGGGTTTTAATTGATCCTAATACACTTAAAACATTAGAACCTAGACGTGTGCGTGAAGGAATTGCAGAAATTGTAAAATCAGCAGCTATCGCTGATGTTGAATTGTGGCACCGTTTATCCTCTTTGGAAAATGAACAAGATTTAGTGGCACATGCAGAAGAAATTATCACGGACTGTTGCAAGATTAAACGTGATGTCGTCGAAGAAGATGAATTAGATTTGGGCTTACGTTTGATTCTGAATTTTGGGCATACGATTGGCCACGCATTAGAAAATACAGCTGGTTACGGGGTGATTGCTCACGGTGAAGGCGTTTCTTTAGGAATGATTCAAATAACTCAAGTCGCAGAACAACGAGGGCTTTCCCCACTTGGGACTACCCAAGAGTTGGTCACCATGCTAGAAAAGTTCGATTTACCAGTAACGACAGATCGTTGGCCAGAAGAACGTCTCTATCAAGCAATTACACATGATAAAAAAACACGTGGGGGACAGATTAAAATCATTGTCTTAGAAAAAATTGGTCAAGCGAAAATTGTCTCTTTACCAACGGAAGAAATTCGAGCATTTTTAAATAGAGAAGGAGGAATTTAAGATGCGCTTTATTACAGCAGGCGAATCACATGGACCTGAATTAACTGCTATTATTGAAGGCTTACCAGCCGGCTTGCCTTTAAGTAGCGAAGAGATTAACCGAGAATTAGCAAGACGTCAAGGCGGTTACGGTCGTGGGGGACGGATGAAAATTGAAAAAGACCAAGTACGTATTACTTCGGGTATTCGGCATGGTAAAACACTTGGCTCACCAGTAACGTTGATTGTCGAAAACAAAGACTGGAAAAATTGGACCTCCGTGATGTCAGTAGAGCCAGTTCCTGAAAAACAAAAGAAAATCCGCCGCGTCAGCAAACCACGTCCAGGACATGCTGATTTAGTCGGTGGAATGAAATATCAACATGATGATTTACGGAATGTTTTAGAACGGTCTTCGGCACGAGAAACAACGATGCGTGTGGCGATTGGTGCGGTTGCTAAAAAACTCTTAGCTGAATTGGATATCCAAGTTGCTGGGCATGTCGCGGTATTAGGTGGGATTGAAGCTACGATTCCTGAAAATTTAACGATTCGTGAAATTCAAGAACGATCTGAACAATCTGCCGTTCGCGTATTAGATCCTTCCGTAGAAGAAAAAATGAAAGAACTAATTGACCAAACCAAGAAAAATGGCGATACAATTGGTGGGGTAGTAGAAGTACTTGTGGGTGGCGTTCCAGCTGGCTTAGGTAGCTATGTTCAATGGGATCGTAAACTAGATGCCAAAATTGCGCAAGCTGTTGTAAGCATCAATGCTTTTAAAGGTGCTGAGTTTGGCATTGGATTTGAAATGGCGCAACGCCCTGGTAGTCAAGTGATGGACGAGATTGTTTGGGACGAAAGTACTGGTTATACCAGAACTTCCAACAATTTAGGCGGTTTTGAAGGAGGAATGACCAACGGAATGCCAATCATCGTTCGTGGTGTCATGAAACCTATTCCAACCCTTTATAAACCATTACAAAGCGTGAATATTGATACAAAAGAGCCTTATAAGGCCAGTGTTGAGCGCTCTGATAGCACGGCGGTACCGGCCGCTAGCGTTGTTTGTGAAGCCGTTGTTGCAACGGAAGTAGCGAAGGCTATGCTCGAAAAATTTGATAGTGACTCATTTGAACAAATGAAAGAAGCAGTGAAACGTTATCGTCTATATACTCAAAACTTTTAATGGAAGAAAGTCGCAAGTATATGGAGGGAAAAAATGAAGAAACGTATTTTAATCGTAGGATTAGGGCTAATCGGGAGTTCACTGGCTTTGTGTATCAAAAAAGGACATCCCAACAGTGAGATTATCGGTTTCGATAATCAAGCGGAGTCAACTGAATTTGCTAAGAAAACGGGTCTAATTGATGAGATAGCTGAATCTTTAACAAGTGGGGCAAGACGAGCAGAGATTATTTTTCTTTGTTCCCCAGTTAAAGCAACTTTAGTACAACTAGAAGAATTAAACCAATTGTCACTAGAAACTGCTCTGATCACAGATGTGGGTAGTACCAAGGTGGAAATTAATCAGTTAGCAACAAAGCTTAACATGAAAAATTTTATTGGTGGTCATCCAATGGCTGGTTCACATAAATCCGGCGTAACAGCCGCTGATGAACGTTTGTTTGAAAATGCCTACTATATTTTTACCGATGACCATGGCGAAAAAAACAAACAGATTCAGGAGTTACAAACGTTACTAAAAGGAACGCATGCGAAGTTTATTACGATGCCTGCACAGGAACATGATGAAATTACTGGTGCTCTAAGTCACTTGCCACATATTGTTGCCGCAGCGTTAGTGAACGAAAGTCAGCAACTGAATACCACTTACCCTAGAGCGCAGCAGCTAGCGGCTGGAGGATTCAGAGATATTACTCGAATTGCTTCCTCTGATGCAACGATGTGGACGGATATTTTATTAAGCAATCGCTTAGTATTATTGGACTTACTAGAAAATTGGCAAAAAGAGATGACTACTGTTTGCCAATGGTTAACAGAAAAAAATGCCCCAGCTATTCGTAATTTTTTTGATAAGGCCAAAGAAACACGTGCTCAGTTGCCCATTCATAAAGAAGGCGCAATCCCAGCTTTCTATGATCTGTTTGTTGATGTACCAGATCAACCAGGAATCATTGCTGAAATTACGCAAATTTTAGGCGAAGCGGACCTTTCTCTTACAAATATTAAAATTTTAGAAACGAGAGAAGAAATCTATGGGATTCTTCAATTGTCTTTTAAAAATCAACCAGACTGCCAAGCTGCAAAACAAATTTTATCTAAAAAAACGAACTATACATGTTACGAAAAATAAGAGGTGATGAGGGTGCAACTACGTACAAATGTGAAACATTTACAAGGGACTCTGATGGTTCCTAGCGACAAATCGATTTCCCATAGAAGTATTATGTTTGGAGCGATTTCTTCTGGAAAAACGACGATTACAAATTTTCTAAGAGGCGAAGATTGTTTAAGTACCTTAGCGGCGTTTCGTTCTTTAGGTGTGAACATTGAAGATGACGGGACGACAATCACCGTTGAGGGGCAAGGATTTGCAGGTTTAAAAAAGGCGAAGAATACAATTGATGTTGGAAATTCAGGGACAACAATTCGTCTAATGCTGGGCATTTTAGCTGGCTGTCCCTTTGAAACGCGCCTAGCTGGTGATGCGTCTATTGCTAAACGACCGATGAATCGTGTGATGCTTCCTTTAAACCAAATGGGAGCGGAATGTCAAGGGGTTCAACAAACGGAGTTTCCGCCAATTTCTATTCGCGGGACTCAAAATTTGCAACCGATTGACTACACAATGCCTGTTGCGAGTGCTCAAGTGAAATCGGCTATTTTATTCGCCGCTTTGCAAGCCAAGGGCACTTCTGTAGTGGTTGAGAAAGAAAAGACACGTGATCATACAGAAGAGATGATTCGACAATTTGGTGGGACGCTTGAAGTAGACGGTAAAAAAATTATGTTGACTGGACCGCAACAATTAACAGGTCAAAATGTGGTAGTTCCTGGTGATATCTCTTCTGCAGCTTTCTTTTTAGTTGCGGGTTTAGTAGTCCCAGATAGCGAGATACTTCTGAAAAATGTTGGCTTAAATCAAACGCGGACAGGTATTTTAGATGTGATTAAAAACATGGGTGGTTCCGTCACTATTTTAAATGAAGATGAGGCCAATCACTCTGGCGATTTACTTGTAAAAACGAGTCAATTGACAGCTACAGAGATTGGTGGCGCTATTATCCCACGTTTAATTGATGAGTTACCGATTATTGCTTTGTTAGCTACTCAGGCTACTGGCACGACAATCATTCGAGATGCAGAAGAATTGAAAGTCAAAGAAACCAATCGGATTGATGCAGTAGCGAAAGAATTAACAATTTTAGGCGCCGACATCACGCCTACTGATGATGGCTTAATTATACATGGGCCAACTTCTTTACATGGTGGAAGAGTTACCAGTTATGGGGATCATCGTATCGGGATGATGTTACAAATTGCTGCATTACTTGTAAAAGAAGGCACTGTTGAATTAGATAAGGCTGAAGCAGTTTCAGTTTCTTATCCAGCATTTTTTGACGACTTAGAACGTTTAAGTTGTTAACGAAGGAGGATAACGAACCATGGAAAGCATTGTTTTAATTGGTTTCATGGGTGCGGGTAAAACAACTATCGGCCAAAGTTTGGCCAATAAACTAAAGATGCCTCATCTTGATTTAGATACAGCGTTAATTGAAAAAATAGGACGCTCAATTCCTGACTATTTCGAAAAATATGGTGAAGCAGCTTTCCGAGAACAGGAAACCCAACTTTTAAAGGAGCTGTCAAAAAATACAGCCGTCCTTTCAACTGGGGGCGGGATTGTTGTCGGACCAGAAAATCGTAGCTTATTAAAATCTTTTCAGCAAGTGATTTATTTACATGCGACACCAGAAGAGCTGTTAAAAAGAATCGCAGAAGATACTGAAAACCAACGCCCCTTAGCTATAGAACGTTCTTCAAAAGAAATCATTACTTTGTTTGAGTCTCGTAAAAATTTTTATGAAGAATGTGCGAAGATGACAATTGATACGACCAATCGCTTGCCAGAAGAAATTATCAATGAAATTCTGCAACAATTAAAGGAGTAGAGAAACGATGAAAGTTGGTTATTTAGGTCCGATTGGTTCCTTTACGTACAGTGCAACGTTGGCTGCTTTTCCTGATGCTACATTGATACCGTACGCATCGATTCCAGCTTGCTTGAAAGCAATTGAACAGCAAGAAGTGGCATGTAGCATTATTCCAATAGAAAACACGATTGAAGGAACTGTTAACGCATCGATAGATTATTTGTATCATCAAGCGCAGTTACCTGTCCAAGCAGAGTTAGTTTTACCGATTCAACAACAATTAATGGTGGCAAAAGAGAATCAAGCGATTTGGCAACAAAGTCAGAAAATTTTATCACATCCGCAAGCATTAGCTCAATCGCAGATGTTTCTAGAGAAAAACTTTCCAGAAGCGATTTTAGAAGCAACGCCTTCAACAGCTTACGCCGCCAAATACATTGCAGAACATCCAGAATTACCTTTTGCAGCTATTGCACCAAAACTTTCTGCGGAAATGTATGATTTGACCATTGTTGAAAAAAATATACAAGATTTATCGGTAAATCAAACCCGATTTTGGGTTCTTGGTTCTGAAAATTTAGCGATTTCTTTCCCGCTATCTGAGAAAAAAATAACGTTGGCGATTACGATGCCAAGTAATGTTCCTGGCTCTTTACACAAAGCATTAAGCGTGTTTAGTTGGCGAGGGATTAATCTTAGCAAAATAGAATCGCGGCCGTTGAAAACAAAGCTCGGAGAGTACTTCTTTTTAATGGACTTAGTGAATGATCAACCAGAAAAACTAATTGAAGCAGCTTTAACAGAACTGGAACTGATTGGCGCAGAAATAAAAATTTTAGGGGATTACCCGATCTATGTTTTGTCCACACTTTAAAGAGTTAAAAATGAAAATGAAGCTTACTTATTAGATAAAGTGAGTTTCATTTTTTATTAAATTACATATTTGTAATAGGAATTTCCTGCGAAATGAGGTATCCTAAGAAAGGTGATAAAACACAGAGGTAAAGGAGTGACACGATGAGTCGTGTAGATCGTTATAAACATATTCATGAAAAATCGAGACCAGCAGAGCATAAAAAGACCTTTAATCCCCGAAAATCAATGGGTGAACATAGAGAAGAAGAACCAGAAGAACTAGCTGAAAGCCTTCAAGAGCCAGTTTACGAAGACAGCTATACTGAGGACAGTCGCAGAAGTGAGAGGCGACATCAAACAGATTCAGGTGGTGGCAACGGTTCTGACCAACCACCCCGCGGAAAAAAAGACAAGAAACCAAAAAAGAAACGTAAAAAATCAAAAACAAAACGCTTTTTCAAATGGCTAGTGATCCTATTGATTCTGTTATTTGCCTATAGTACAGTCATGTTTTTAAAAGGAAAATCTGCAGCAGAACATGATGACTCGTTGCCTCAAGAAAAAGTAGAAACATTTAATGGTGTCAAAAGTAGCAATGGGGCTAAGAATATTTTAATTCTTGGCAGCGATACACGTGGGGAAGATGCTGGACGAGCCGACACAATAATGGTTCTCCAACTAAATGGACCATCAAAAAAACCGAAATTAATTTCATTTATGCGTGATACATTCGTGGACATTCCTGGTGTCGGGCCGAATAAAATTAATGCCGCATACGCTTATGGCGGTGCTGAATTGGTTCGTGAAACGTTAAAACAAAACTTTAATTTAGATACGAAATATTATGCTAAGGTAGATTTCCAATCATTTGAAAAAATTGTTGACTCTATGTTTCCAAAAGGTGTCAAAATCGATGCAGAAAAATCACTGAATTTAGATGGTGTTGATATTGAAAAAGGGCAACAGGTCATGGATGGACATGTCTTACTTCAATACGCTCGCTTTAGGATGGATGAAGAAGGCGACTTTGGTCGGGTTCGTCGCCAACAACAAGTTATGTCAGCTGTAATGAGCCAAATGAAAAACCCAATGACTTTATTAAGAACCCCAGAATCACTTGGGAAATTAGTCGGCTATATGTCGACAGATGTGCCTGTTAGTTTCATGTTAACGAACGGACCATCATTGCTGATTAAAGGAAAAGCAGGGGTTGAGTCATTATCGGTTCCGGTACCAGATTCTTGGAATTTTGGTGAATCCTCTTATGCAGGCAGTATTTTAGAAGTAGATGAACAAAAAAATGCTGACGCCATCGAAAAATTCCTGAACGAATAAGGAAAGCATTTTAAAATATCCTTTTTTATGCTATATTAGAAACAACGTGGAAAATTAGTGAAACGAGGTTACAAAATGAAAATTGCTATTGTGACAGATAGTACAGCTTATTTACCCGAGCGCATTAAAGATCATCCGAATCTTTTTGTAATTCCCATCCCAGTCATTTTAGATGGAAAAATATACAACGAAGGCATTGACATTGAAGCAGATGAATATTATGCATTGCTAAATAATAGTAAAGAATTTCCGACGACTTCACAACCTGCTTTAGGAGAAGTGTTAGAGCTTTACAAATCAATCGCTGAACAAGGGTACGACACCATCATCAGCATTCATCTTTCTTCAGGAATCTCTGGTTTTGTTCATACATTGCACGGACTTACTGATGAAATCCCAGGCGTTGCTTTGTATCCATATGACTCAAAAATTACAAGTATGCCAATGGGACACATGGTAGAAGCTGCTTTAGATTTAACAGAAGAAAAAGCCAGCTTAGAAGAAATTTTTGCCAAATTAGATTTAATTCGTGATAATACGTATGCATATCTAATTGTAGAAGATCTGAACAACTTAGTTCGTGGCGGTCGCTTAACGAATGGCGCAGCCTTGATCGCTGGGCTATTGAAGATTAAACCTATCTTGACTTTTGAAGATGGAAAAATTGTATTATTTGAAAAAATCCGTTCAACAAAGAAAGCTTTTGCTCGTGCAGAAAAGATTATTGGTGAACGAAACGCAGGGATTGAAGCGCCAGTTAAACTGTATGTGATTCATGCCAATAACCGCATCGTTGCTGAAAAAGAACAAGCAAAATTACAAAAGCTATACCCAAATGCAGAAATTGAAATCGGTCATTTTGGTCCAGTTATTGGGACCCACCTAGGGGAAAAAGCAATTGGTTTAGCGATTTCAGCTCAATAATAAAAGATGAGACAAAAGTAAACTACTTCTGTCTCATCTTTTATTCTATTATTTTGTCGTTCGCTGCTGTTACTCAGCCGAATACTTTTTGTTTATAAGAAAATGTAAAATTACTCCTTTTTATTAGAAAATATCTTGCAAATTAAGCAATTCCTTACAAAGTAATGTATACTAAGGAAGAGGAGGCGGTTAAATGAAAAGAAATATAGCCTTGTTGCAAAGCGAAAAAATGAAAAAAGTTCAAGCTTTAGCAAACTACTACCAAGAATCAATTGACTTACCGCCTGGAAAAAACCGTGAGGCGGTTATCAAAAAGATTAACGAATCAAAAAAAGAAATTAAAGAAATAAATGATATATTAACAGATATTCAAAAGAAAAAGAAATAAAGGAGTCGTTTGTGATTATCGATGGATTTACGTTATTGCTATTTTTATTTGTCGTCGTTATGTATGGTTACTTTTACTTCGTACGTAAAAGTATTGTAATTCCGGCTGCAAAACATCCTACAACAAAATATTTAGTTGCTTTTTTTAGTTTAATGATTCTGGCCAATGCATTTTCGGCAGGAGATAAAATTGAAATGATTCGAAGTGTGTTATATATTTTGATTATCTTCAGTTTTCTTTACGATGCAAGAGGTTTTGCGGAGGACTGTATTATTACGCATCCTTTTGACAATCGGGGCACGGCCTTTAAAGATATCGAAAAGATTGTCCTCGTTCAAAAGTCGAACGGTATTCGTTTAGGGTATTTAAAAAAAGGCAGAAGAGGGGTGGTTTTACGCTTTTCTGCGCCACTAGAAGAAATGGTTCTTTTTCTTTCAACACGGATGAATGAAGAGGCAGAAATTGATATTATTGTTAATGAAGATTAACCATGTTCAGCTCCTAGAAATCAGCTTTTCCCGCGTTAAGTTTTGTCTGAATTTCTTTTGAAAAAAAGAAAGCAATTTTGCTTGTACTTTTGGTAAAATTTGTTATAATTAGTCAGATTAAATTTTGGAAGGAAGTTGTTTCGGTGAGTGAAGAATTTGAAAAGTGTGTCGCTGACTTGAAAAAGAAATATCAAGCAATCCCTGAAGAAAAACGACAACACTTTGCAGAACGTATGCAAAAGAAAAATTTCTTACGCTACAAAAAAATTGAATTAATTAAAGGAGAACTTCTTCGTTTAGAAGCACGACGCGCTCAATTGGAACTTTGCGAACGCAGTTCTGAGTTAGAAGAAGTCGAAAAGAAAATTATTCTTAAAAAGAAAAAATTACTTAAATGTTTTGATCGGTAAGTCAATAAAAATTTAATATAGAAGGGAATGATAGGATGGAATTTACCTTTCTAATCATTGTTTTTGCACTGTCTATTACCTTCTCAAACATATTCAACCGGATTGTTCCCGTCATTCCGCTGCCAATTGTGCAAATTATTGTAGGCGTTCTAATTGGTTTAACTAAAATGGGGCAGGAAATTGAATTTGAGCCTGAAGTGTTTTTAGTAATGATTATTGCACCGCTTTTATTTAGAGAAGGGGAGCTAATCAATCTGAAAGCAATGATGAAAAATTTCGGGATGATTCTTTTCTTGGCCTTTTTTGGTGTGTTAATTACCTTAGTCGGAGTCGGCTGGACCTTGCATATGATTTTGCCTACTTTACCATTAGCCGCTTGCTTCGCTTTTGGAGCGGCTCTAGGACCAACGGATGCGGTGGCGGTAGGTTCGTTATCAGGACGAATTGACATTCCTGAACGTTCGATGAACATTTTATCTGGTGAAGGGCTCATTAATGATGCATCAGGCGTTACAGCCTTTCAATTTGCATTAGCGGCTTTATTAACGGGGTCATTTTCGCCGGTGGAAGCGGCAGGGACCTTGGTTATTTCCAGTATTGGTGGAGCGGTAGTCGGAATCGTGTTAGTTCTATTAAAACAGCAAATTGTTCATTTACTTGAAACTGCAGTGGCAAAAGATGTTACAGGCTACTTGTTGATTGAATTACTCTTGCCATTTATTGCTTATTTAATTTCAGAGTTGATTGGCGTTTCTGGAATTATTGCTGCTGTGATTGCTGGAATTATGCAAGCGTCTAGTTTGAAAAAAGTTTCGCTTTTTGAAGCAGAACTGTCAAATGTTGGCGAAAGTATTTGGAGTATGATTGAGTTCACCTTAAATGCCTTAGTTTTCTTATTCTTAGGAATTGAACTTTCTCAAGTGTTTTCGCCAATTTGGATTGACCAACAATATTCAAACTGGTTCCTACTAATGGTTGTTCTAATTATTAGCGCCGTTGTCTTTTTGATTCGTTTCTTAGCCATTTTCAGTGTTTACACGCTTCAACATGGCCTTAAGAAAGTTAAAAACGCAATGAATGAAATGCTGATTTTAACTTTTGGCGGTGTTAAAGGAACAGTGAGTTTAGCTACCATCTTTATTTTGCCAACAGCGATTAACGGCGAGCATTTTAAAGAACGACCGTTATTACTATTCATTACGGCTTGTGTTATTTTGGTGACTCTGATTGGTGGGATTCTAGTTTTACCATTTTTAACTGATTCAGAGACGGAAGTGGAAAATGAAGAGTCAGTCGAAATTGATTTATTACGTGATGTCATTGATGTCTTAAAACAGCAAAATGAAGAGAATCCTCGTGGTGAAATGAATGCGGTCATTGAAAATTATCAAGATCGTTTAAAAGAATTGTATACCGAGCAGCTAAGTGCAGAACGAAAACAAGAAGTGCAAGAGTTGCGGACGTTAATTGTGTCCATTGAACGAGACGGCCTAGAAGAAAGTCTGAAACAAGGAGAAATTAGTGTCAGAAGTTATCGTATGTATCAACGCTTGATTACACGGATGCAACGGTCGATTGCCAAACAATTATTATCGATTGTAGGCTTTTGGTTATTATTTGCTCGACAAATCATTTCGATTCTTTTACATCCTAAGTTATTTTTCAATCGTGGTGAAGCTTCTGAAGAAGAAAAAGAATTACGAAATGAAGAACTAGAAAATATTCGCCAAGTTTTTCTAAGAAATTCTCAAGTTATTCTGAAGAGTTTAGATAATTTGCGCGGTGTCTATGATGATGATTTAATTGATTTCTTCATTGACGGACGCTTGGATTTAGCCCATAAGTTTGAAAAAGGCGAATTTATTGATTCGTATATTGTTCATACGGAGACAGACTATGTCAAAGACCTATTATTAGGCTTCCAAGAAGAACGACGGATGATTGATCATTACGAACAATCTGAACGCATTTCAATTATCGAAGCGAACGAGTTACGAAAAAATGTCAATTTATTAGAGAGTTATTCGATTAGCGGCGAAGTGAATAATGTTCCGCTGAAACGATTTGTTAAAAATTTTAATAAAGAATAAGTAATAGTGTATGAGAAGAGTTGATATCTCCTTCAAAATTTAAAAATCCTATAACTAAATTTTAAGTACAGACTAAAAACCACCGTAAAATTTTTTATTTTAAAGAATTTTTACGGTGGTTTTTTCTTTATAATAATTATACATTTAATTAAAAATAATAACAAAATCCATTGATAGATATAATTTTTAATAAAATAAATATTTTAATCATTATTCGCAACGTTTGTTTATATTTCTTGATATATGCCTAAAACGTTATTTAATAACAATTTTTAATATTTCGTTAAAAAAACCCTTTATTTATGTGGTGTTTGTGTGTACAATTTAATTATTATAATAATAAATATACGATTAAATAGGAGTGGTGAAAATGGTAGGGACAGTTGCGGTAACTCCAGAACAACTTAAGAGTCAAGCTAAAGTTTACGCACAAGCCTCGAATCAAATTAACGATGCAATTCGCAAAGTTAATTCAATGAATCAACAAATTTCGCAACAATGGAAAGGCGAAGCATTTCAAGCGTACTTGGAACAATATAATCAATTAGAGGGTAACGTGAAAAAAATGGAAGAATTACTTATTAGCATCAATCAACAATTGAACAAATACGCTGATACTGTCGCACAACGAGATCAACAGGATGCACATTCATTTGGTTTTTAAATAATTATAGTTGTTGGAGGGGAAAATGAATAATCATTTAAAGAAAAAAGCTTATCGAAACACACCAGCTTTTGTGATGTTAGCATGGGGTTCGTTTCTGTTCTTTGTGGTATTAATTTTGGTGGGACTTTATACATTAAAGGAGCCTTTAATGGTAAAGGGATATTATTTAATGGGATCGGTAGGGTTAATTTCTTCTTCATTCACTTTATCTAAAGTCATTAGAGATAATCAAGAAGATGAAGAAAGATATAATCAGATGTTTCGAGCACATGAAGAATCAGAAGAGTAAGAAATTTCTTCTGATTTTTAATGAATTGAAAGGGCATTCTTTTGAATGCTCTTTTTATATAATAATTAAAGGAGGAAGTTGATGGTAAAAATCGCATCCAATCAAGGCGCTGCCCAAAAGGCAATTGCCGGGATCAAGAATGTATCTGTGAATAAAAATCAAACATGTCATTTAGGAGAAAGCAATATTTCAAGCATGAAAAAAGGGGTTAAAGTCAGTAATCAACTGCTCAATCAATTAGCAAAAGTAGTCAATGGTGTCAACGCACAAGCCAATAAATTCCCCAAATTAGCGGCAACGATGGCGGCTAGAGATAGCCAAACAACGTTTAAATAAGGAGAAACGATGGAAAAGGATACGAATGAAAAATTAAGAAGGAACTATGCGGAACAGATTGTCGAAAAAGAACGAGCGATGGATCAATTGTCGAAGGAAAAGAAGCAAATCCAAACCATTTTTGGTACACTAGAGTCTGAACTAACCAGAAATTTCCGCGAACTTGAGCAACTCAATGCAGAAGTGATTCATAAAGGCGGTAAGTCGACGCGTTGGGAGCAAGAGGAGCTCTCTGGAAAACAACGCTATTTAAGGGGCTTTTTACAACAACAGACACATGAATTAAGTCAAAGATACACAAAAGCAACCGCACAATCGAATGAAGAACGACTACAGCTCCAAAGAGAAAGGAGTCGGTTGTCATGGGATTAATCTACTCCAGTAGCGATTCTTCAGCAATGATGCGTGCGCTGTCCAGCAACCTAGCAGTTGCCCGAACAACCACCAGTAAGCTAACAGCTGGTTGTCAGCAACTAATCGCAGCTATCGACGGTCATACATTGTCTGGTGCTGCCTATAATGCGGGAAAAGGGCTATTTTCAGAATTAGTGATTCCGACGATTCATCGAATGACTGCCGCCGTTGATAACGTCCAAAGTGATTTGGCCAAATACAGCGCTGCGGATGCGTTTATTGCCAGTGAAGGTTTTTTAGATGAAGACAAACTCAAATTAAAAATAAAAATCATGAAAGCCAACCAACAATTATTGCACGATTCTGCTAGAGCAGTCGCCACATTAGCCCATAGTCAGCCAATTCCAGGAATTTATGAACTCTTACAAAATGCCCAACGGACCTTTATTAAGATGGCTGATAGTATGCAACAGGACATTGACAAGCTCCACAAGCAAATACAAAAGCTCAATGAGTTTGACCGACAAACCAAAAACCTGTTCGCCACTAGCTTAGAGGAAATGCAGTTGGCGATGCAAGGCATCTTAGTCCTGAATGAAACAACGGTCAAAAGTAACGGCCTCTACACCTTACCAAGTGGGGTTGATAAAAGTTACTTTACTGAAATTAAAAAAGCTGAAACAGCGGAAATGAAAGACAAACAGTTATTAAAAGATTGCACTATTTTGTACATCCATGACAAATCACGAAATTTTGAGTATTATATGTTAGAAAAGGACGGCTATTCCTACCGAATAGACGAGAAAAAACTATCAGGAAACTTGGCTTCTCTAATAAGAAAATATGACTTAGATGTAGTAGAATTGACGCCAAAGGAACTAACTACCCGAGTCAATAATCAGCAGAAAAAAGGTTATAATTACTTTGAAAAAGATGACAGAGTAAGAGGATTAGGTCTCCTGTCAAAAGGCCAAGGCATTATGGATGAAATCCAAGAATCAGGTGTGTGGGATTCCTTGTGGATGTTAGGATTAAGTACCGCAGCAATCCGAAGTACCCAGACATTTTCTAACGAAGTTAGTAGAACTGATAATGTTGTTTTAAAAGGAAGTAGAAACGGAAAGACTTATGTGTTAGATAAGTCTAAAAGTGCTGGGAGCATGACTTATAATAAAGTCGGTGGGGCTAATGTGAGAAATAATGTACCTGATTCAATATTAAAGCATGCTGATTTAGGAGATTTCAATACTAATAATCGATTGATTAATGGTGGTCATGGGCAAAGTAATATGGATTATTTGAAAGAAAATGATATAGATTTTAATATTGTTAAAGAATATCCAAATGGTGTTAGAACGGGGAATATTCCAAGTCATAAAAATAAAATGAAACGAACAGGAAATGGTCAGTCATGGTTTCCTAAAGAATGGAATGATTCTAAAATTCGTGATGCTGGTAATCATATAAATAATCTTCCACAGAATAAGAAATTACCTGATGGTCAATGGGCATTTGGAGATTATGATGGTGTTAGAGTGGGGATAATAAAGAAAGATGGAAAAGTGACGACAATAATACCTGATAACTCTAGACAACCGTAAAAGAAGGAGAGAGCTAAAAATGATTGTTTCTGAAAAAATAGAAAATTTAATAAATGAACGAAAAAAATTATTACCAGATGACCCAAGAATTAATGAAATATGGGATGAATTGACGCAAATATTTTCAGAAGATGAGAAAGCCACGATTGAATATCTGAATAATTGTTCTGAAAGTCAATTAGAATGGATAAGCGAAGTATTTGAAGATATATCGGAAAATCTACAAAGTGAAGATTTTATTGATACATTAGAAAAACTGCAGAAAAAATTTCCAGATTTAGATTTGGAGATGGATATTTCATATGCGAAGGAAGCATTAAACAATTAGATTAGTAAAATAAAAAGGCACTTTACTATCTGATTGGCGTCAAATAGTAAAGTCTTGACTAGTAAGCGTGAACTCACTAATCAAGTTGCCAATAACTAACAAAAGATAACTGTATATTCATTAAAAAGAAATAGAGTGATTGCGGTTTGAATTAACTGTAATCACTCTATTTAAAGTAAATTAAAAATAAAAATCATGAAAGCCAACCAACAATTATTGCACGATTCTGCTAGGGCAGTCGCCACATTAGCCCATAGTCAGCCGATTCCAGGAATTTATGAACTCTTACAAAATGCCCAACGGACCTTTATTAAGATGGCTGATAGTATGCAACAGGACATTGACAAGCTCCACAAGCAAATACAAAAGCTCAATGAGTTTGACCGACAAACCAAAAACCTGTTCGCCACTAGCTTAGAAGAAATGCAGTTGGCGATGCAAGGCATCTTAGTCCTGAATGAAACAACTGTCAAAAGTAACGGCCTCTACACCTTACCAAGTGGTGTTGATAAAAGTTACTTCACGGAAATTAAAAAAGAAGCTTCTACGGTTCTTGAAACAGCCAAACCAAAAATAGAGCTAATCAAGAAAACCGACAGTCTAGAAGAAATCAGCAGAAAAACCATTGCTTGTGCAAATATAGGCATTAATCCTTATACAGGAAAGAAAATTAGTCAAAAAGAAGCCAATAAATTCAAGTATGCGGCGTGGGCAGGCACACTAACAGAAGTTGGTAATGTGGTGCTAGGTGCACGTGCTGGGAAAAAAGCTGCTTCAAGATTGGATGGACTGGATGATGCGGGGAATGTGAAACAAAAAGAATTTAGTAAGAAAGCCAGTGGATTTAATTATTTAGATGACCAGTTAGGAAACATGAAAAATAATGTAAAAGTTAATAAATATGAATCAGCTGAAAGTATCAATAATTGGTGGAAAAATCAAGGATACGATCAACCGCCATATACTTCTAAAACAGTAGTTCAAGATTTAGATTTATTAGCTGATACAAAGTTTGTTAGAGTTTACGATGGAACTAATTCTAAATTACATGGTGGCTGGCTTATGGAAGTAGAAGCTATTAAAGGGTTAACTCCTGCTCAAATCCAAGATAAATTTTCACTTCCTCATTTACCAAAGTATGTTGGAGAAGTAATGGTACCAAAGGGAAGCAGTTTACGAATGGGTGAAGTGAATCCATTGTTTGAACATAAAGGTGGAGGTG
The DNA here is from genome assembly GCF_051712685.1 of Enterococcus sp. DIV0682. Classification (NCBI taxonomy): domain Bacteria; kingdom Bacillati; phylum Bacillota; class Bacilli; order Lactobacillales; family Enterococcaceae; genus Enterococcus; species Enterococcus sp. DIV0682. Next base: position 1,448,078 of record NZ_JBIOPK010000001.1, on the reverse strand, counting down.
TTCAATTTGATTTGAAAGGTCAATATATTGGAGATTTTAAAGAATTAGGAACTATCAAAGAATGGAGTGGATTAAAATAGATAATAAAGTTGAATATGAAAATAATAAATTAACAATTTTAGGGAAAAAAATAGAATTTCAATATAATATATCTGAACTGAAATCAAATAATAACCATATTTTTGTAATGTTAGAAATTCCTTCTGGTCGACAATTGACTGAAGAGGAACTTTGTAATGTTGTTGCTATTAATGAAACTGGGGATATCGAATGGCGGATAAAAAACATTCCTCCACAAAATAATTCAGACTACATTTGTGCCCCAATAGTTGGAATGAATTTAGATGTAAGTGACAATTTATTTGTTACTGATTTTATAGGGAGAAAATTTCAGGTTAATCAAGAGACAGGTAAATTAAAACAAATCGAAATTGTAAAATAAAAAAAGCACTATACTATCTGAGCGGATAGCCTCCAACAAGATATTGACAAAATCCAAAAGAAATTGCAGAAGCTCAATGATTTCGCTATGCAAACCAAAAACCTGTTCGCCACTAGCTTAGAGGAAATGCAGTTGGCGATGCAAGGGATCTTAGTCCTGAATGAAACAACTGTCAAAAGCAACGGTCTCTACACCTTGCCAAGTGGTGTTGATAAAAGTTACTTCACGGAGATTAAAAAAGATACTAAAAATGAAGTCACTGACAAACAGCTGTTAGCGGGTTGCACCATTCTTTATGTTCATGATAAAAAGAACGGTTTCAATTATTACATGCTAGAAAAAGACGGCTATTCCTACCGAATAGACGAGAAAAAACTATCAGGAAACTTAGCTTCCTTAGTAAAGAAATACGACTTAGCTGTCTTGGAATTGACCCCGAAAGAACTGACAACACGAGCCAATAACCAACAGAAAAAAGGCTATAATTACTTTGAAAAAGATGACAGAGTAAGAGGATTAGGTCTCCTGTCAAAAGGCCAAGGAGTCATGGATGAAATCCAAGAGTCAGGTTTGTGGGATTCCTTGTGGATGTTAGGAATGGGCGTTGCGTCGGTAAGGAATGCGCAGACTTTTTCTAAGAAAGTCAGTGAAAGTAAGGTACCTAAAGTTGAAATTCCAGAACAAAGTTTGAAACATTCGAATGTTGGAGATTTTACTGTTAATCCGTCAACAGGAAAAGTGTCTAAAATGAAAGGTGGCGGGCATGGTCAGTCTAACATTAATTACCTAAAAGAAAATGGGTTTGAAGTAAATGTTGAAAAAACTTATCCTAATGGTGTTAGGACTGGGAATGTACCAGACCATAAGGTTAAAGTTAAAAGAACTGGAAATAATCAATCATGGTTTCCAGAAAATTGGACGAATAAAGATATAGAAAATGCAGGGCAACATGTTGCTAGTCAACAAAATTTTGCTAGTGCTAAAGACGGGGAAGCTGTTTTTGGTGAGTTTAATGGTGTACGAGTTGGAGTAATAAAAACTGATGGAAAACCTGTAACTGTATTTCCAGATGGAACAAAACAGCCATAAAGTAGGAGGAGAAGATTCATGGAATTAAAAAATAAAATGGAAGCTATTTTAAAAGAAAGAAAAGGTTTAAATATAAATGATGATTACGGAATAGAAAAGTGTTGGAATGAAATGACGATACTTTTAACTCAAAACGAAGATGAAACAATAGATTATCTTAATGAATGCAATGAGGAGAATCTATACTATATCAGTGAAATTTTTGAAGATATATCTGAACAACTTCAAAGTAAAAGATTTATTACTTGTTTAAGAAATCTTGATAAAAAATTTCCTAAGTTAGACATGACTAAAGATATTGATATCGCTGAAAGTTACATTGGAAATTAAATAAAAAAACACTTCACTATCTGATAGTGAAGTCTTGATTAATAAGGCTAAATTTACTAATCCAGTTGCCAATGGCTAATAAAATATAGCTATATCTATCAGAAAAAACAGAGTGATTGTGGTCAATTTAAACCGCAATCACTCTGTTTAAAATAAATATAGAACCTGGATTTAAAAATTATTAATACACGATAACAAAACTTACATAATACCAATCTACAAGTCGCAACCTTCAAGACATTGACAAACTCCACAAGCAAATACAAAAGCTCAATGAGTTTGACCGACAAACCAAAAACCTGTTCGCCACTAGCTTAGAGGAAATGCAGTTGGCGATGCAAGGCATCTTAGTCCTGAATGAAACAACTGTAACTTTTGGGATGGACTGTTCTCCTATGAAATCTTATCTGAAAAGAGCATTTCAGAAATGATTAAAAAACATGCAGGAAATGAAAAAGAACATTACGGACTTGGAATTTGGTTGGCCAATCCAACAAAAAATCATACGCATATTTATATTGAAGGTTGTGATCCCGGTGTTTCCTGTATTTCACTGTTCAATCCTTTGGGAAAAGATATATACACAGTTTTTAGTAATTATGAAGACAATGTTTGGGAGATTGCTCGAGGCTATTTATCAAGAAAATAAAGAACATACAGAACCTTGGACAAAACGGGTTTGAATTTTTATCCAAGGTTAAGGTTTGCTACATATGAAATTCTCTCTTGACGAAGATTATTCTGAACGTCTATAATTTATTTTTTTGGTAGCCGCATACGCTGATTTTTGATACAATAAGCAAGACCAAAATAGAAGGAGTTGGTAGTGTCGGTGAAAGAATTAAAAGTAACAGATTTAACCAAAACATATGGGGAAAAAACACTATTTGATCATCTTTCTTTTTTGATTCATGAAAAAGATCGCATTGGTTTAATTGGGATTAACGGCACAGGGAAAACCAGTTTATTAAATATTATTGCTGGCGTAGATAGCGGTGATGGTGATCTTGCTGCAATTCAGCAGCCAAGTGACTATCAAATTGGGTACCTTTCCCAGAATCAAACATTTGACGAGAATATTACGATTGCAGAAGCCGTGTTTCAGGGAGATAGCCCGATCATAAAAGCGGTCAAAAATTATGAATTAGCGTTAGCTGCTTTAAGTGAGAATGGTTTAGACGAAGGGGTTCAAAGACGTTACACGCAAGCAGAAGAAGCCATGAATAAACAAGATGCTTGGACAGCAGATACCAATGCAAAAATTATTTTACAAAAATTAGGCATTCCCACATTGGAAAAGAAAATAGGTGAGCTTTCTGGTGGGCAGTTAAAACGAGTAAGCTTGGCGCAAGTCTTAATTGAAGCGCCTGATTTACTGTTATTGGATGAACCAACGAACCATCTGGATTATGAAACGATTGAATGGCTGGAAAACTTTTTAAATAACTATCGTGGCGCGGTTTTAATGGTGACCCATGACCGCTACTTTTTAGATCGAGTAACCAATCGGATTTTCGAACTTTCTTTTGGAAAACTGTATGAATACAAAGGAAACTATGAAAGGTATGTGATGGAAAAAGCCGAACGTGAACGTGTCGCTGTAGAGCAAGAAGAAAAAAGAAAACGCCTCTTCAAACAAGAACTAGCGTGGATGCGAGCGGGCGTTCAAGCACGAGGAACGAAACAGCAAGCAAGAATTGATCGGTTTCAGGATTTAAAAGAAAACTTGCATCAGGTACAAACCAATGGCACCTTAGAAGCAGACTTTGCCACGCAGCGTTTAGGGAAAAAAGTTCTGGAAATCAAGGAAGGAAATTATGCCATTGATCATAAACAGCTTTTGAAAGACTTTAATTTACTCATTCAAGCAAACGATCGAATTGGCATTACTGGTAAAAACGGTGCAGGCAAATCCACATTATTAAATATTTTAGCTGGCCGCATTCCTTTAGAGAGTGGTCTATATAGTATCGGTGAAACCGTCCGAATTGGCTATTATACCCAGCAAAACGAAGAAATGGATCCTAATCAACGGATGATTGCTTATTTGCAAGAAGCAGCAGAAGAAGTGAAACGCAGTGATGGAAGCAGCGTTGGGGTCGCTGAAATGTTAGAGCGCTTTTTATTTCCTCGTTTTATGCATGGCACACTGATTGGCAAACTGTCTGGTGGAGAAAAACGCCGGTTATATCTCTTAAAATTATTAATTAGTCAGCCTAACGTGTTATTATTGGATGAGCCAACCAACGATTTGGACATTGATACGTTGACCATTTTAGAAGATTATATCCAAACGTTTAAAGGAGCGGTAATTGCGGTTTCTCATGACCGTTATTTCTTGGATAAAACAATGGATAAATTGTTAGTTTTTCAAGGAAATGGTCAGATCCTATCATTTTATGGCACGATGAGTGAATATTTGGCGAACCAAAAAGAACAAGAAAAGGTCAAAGAAAAACCACTCAATAAACCAGTAAAAGAAGCATCGACAGAAAAGAAAGAAAAAACAAAGCTGACTTATATGGAACAAAAAGAGTGGGCAACAATTGAAGAAGATATCACACAATTAGAAACGAAATTAGAAACATTAACTGAAGAAATGAATCATCAGGGTGATGATTTTGTTCGTTTACAAGAATTGCAAGAAGCAGTAACTGCAACGGAACAATTGTTAGAAGAAAAAATGAATCGTTGGGAATACTTGAGTGAATACGCGGATTAAGAGACGGAGGGAATAAGATGGAAGAAGCATACTTAGCGCTAGGAAAAAAGATTTTAGAAGAAGGTCATTTTAAAGAAGACCGTACAGGAACTGGGACGTATAGTTTATTTGGCTATCAAATGCGTTTTGATTTGGCCAAAGGATTTCCCTTACTAACAACCAAACGAGTACCGTTTGGCTTGATTAAAAGTGAGTTATTGTGGTTTTTAAAAGGCGACACGAATATTCGCTATTTGTTAGAGCGAAATAATCATATTTGGGATGAATGGGCGTTCGAACGTTACGTAAAAAGCGCAGATTATCAAGGACCAGACATGACGGATTTTGGGCATCGTGTCTTACAAGATCCAGCGTTTGCAGAACAATACAAAGAAGAACATCAAAAATTCTGTGATGCCATTTTAAATGATGCAGAGTTTGCAGAAAAATATGGTGAATTAGGGAATATTTATGGTGCGCAATGGCGTCACTGGGAAACCAAAGATGGTAGCTTTATCGATCAATTAGCTAATGTGATTGAAATGATTAAAACCAATCCTGATTCTCGCCGTTTAATTGTTTCCGCTTGGAATCCAGAAGATGTGCCTTCAATGGCGTTGCCGCCTTGTCACACTATGTTTCAATTTTATGTAAATGAAGGAAAATTAAGCTGTCAACTTTATCAGCGCAGTGCCGATGTTTTTTTAGGTGTTCCTTTTAACATTGCAAGCTATGCTTTATTGACACATCTGATTGCACATGAAACAGGTTTAGAAGTGGGGGAGTTTGTACACACGCTAGGAGATGCCCACTTATATCAAAATCATGTGGAGCAAATGCAAGAACAATTATCACGAGAAGTTCGTTCTTTTCCAACGCTCGTTTTGAATCCAGACAAGGCTTCTGTTTTTGATTTTGATATGGAAGATATTAAAGTAGAAGGCTATGACCCACATCCAACGATTAAAGCGCCGATTGCCGTATAAAAAAGGAGAGAGAAGCTATGTTAGCAGCTATTTGGGCCCAAGATGAACAAGGAGTGATTGGTAAAGAAGGCAAATTGCCTTGGCATTTACCCAACGACTTGAAATTTTTCAAGGAAAAAACAATTCATAATACATTGGTCTTAGGACGTGCAACTTTCGAAGGCATGGGATGTCGTCCGTTACCAAATCGAACAACGATTGTTCTTACCAGTAATCCGGATTACCAAGCTGAAGGCGTTTTGGTTATGCATTCCGTAGAGGAAATTCTTGCGTATGCTGACAAGTATGAAGGCGTGACCGTTATTGGTGGAGGTTCTGTCGTTTTTAAAGAACTGATTCCCGCATGCGATGTCTTATATCGGACGATGATTCATGAAACGTTTGAAGGCGACACTTTCTTTCCAGAAATCGACTGGTCTGTTTGGGAAAAAGTTGCCACTGTTCCCGGCGTCGTGGACGAGAAAAATCTCTATGCACATGACTATGAAACGTATCATCGAAACGATAAATAATAAAATGAAGGGAGGCATGAGCAATGCCGACATTGAAAGAAAAAATTATTCAAGAGAGTCAACGTTTAGGCATCGATAAAATCGGCTTTACTCATGCTGAACCATTTATTGAATTAGAAGATTCTCTACATGAACAACGAGAGCGAGGATATAACTCGGGGTTTGAACATCAAAATGTGGAAGAACGAATTTACCCAGAAAAAACGTTTGAGCATCCTAAAAGTATTATCTCCATTGCTTTAGCTTATCCCACCAAAGCTCAGGAAAAAATGCCTAGAGATGAAAAGCGTGGCCAATTTGCGCGAGCCTCTTGGGGAATTGATTATCATCACATTTTGCAGGATCGGTTGCAAAAATTAATTGCTTTTATTGAAGAGCAAGCTGCCACTGAAGCAGAAAAAGAACACTGGCGCTTTCGGCCGCAAGTAGATACTGGCGAATATGTTGACACCGCTGTTGCTCAGCGGGCGGGTTTAGGATTCATTGGTAAAAATGGTCTACTGATTACCGAAGAATTTGGTTCCTTTGTATATTTAGGTGAGGTGACCACCAACATTCAATTTGAACCAGATGAACCTGTTCCAAATGGTTGCGGTGATTGTACTCGTTGTATCACAGGGTGTCCTACAGGGGCTTTGTTAGGGGACGGTCGAATGAATGCTCAAAAATGTTTGTCTTATCAAACGCAAACAAAAGGCATGATGCCTGAAGAGTATCGAAAAAAAATGCGTAACGTCATTTATGGTTGCGACATTTGTCAGCTGGTTTGCCCTTATAATAAAGGAAAAGATTTTCATTTTCATGAAGAGATGGAACCAAAGATTGAAGAAGTTTATCCCAAATTAGCACCGTTATTAACTATTTCCAATAAAGAGTTTAAACAGCAATTCGGACACTTAGCAGGCTCTTGGCGTGGTAAAAAACCATTGCAACGGAATGCTTTAATTGCGTTAGCGAATTTGGGCGGCCGTGAAGCTATCCCACAAATTATTCTCTGTTTAAATGATCAGCGTCCTGTCATTCGCGGAACAGCTGCTTGGTCGTTAGGTCAGCTCGCAAAAAGAGAACCCGAACAAAGTTTAGAAGCTTTAAATTATCTACTTTCTGTAGAAACTGAAGAAGAGGTTATCGAGGAAGCCCAAAAGGCTATTCACTTGTTAACAAGCAAAAAAGGAAGCCGCTCAACGGAGTGACTTCCTTTTTTTATTAAATATGATTGCGATATAAACCAACAACTTTACCTAAAATTGTAACGTTATCTAAAAGAATAGGCGCTAATGCATCATTTTCAGGCTGCAAGCGGATATGATCTACTTCTCGGAAGAATCGTTTACAGGTTGCTTCATCTTCATCGGTCATTGCGATTACGATGTCGCCATTATTGGCATTCGATTGCTTACGAACAATCACTTGGTCGCCATCTAGAATACCTGCGTTAATCATACTTTCTCCTCGAATCGTCAACATAAATAAAGCATTTTCTTCTGTACGTAAATCAGGAGGTAACGGGAAGAAATCTGATGCTTCTTCCACCGCTAAAATTGGTTCACCAGCAGTTACGACACCTAACATCGGAATAGTTGTCGGTTGAATTCCGATCTTTTCCAAGCCTTCTGGTGTTAATTCGATTGCTCGCGGTTTTGTTGGGTCACGTAAGATTAGACCCTTTTTTTCAAGACGAGCTAAATGTCCGTGAACGGTAGAAGTTGAGGATAAATCAACAGCCTTCCCAATTTCGCGAACGGTTGGCGGATAGCCCTTTAATTCGACTTGTTCGTATATATATTTAAGTACTTCTAATTGTCTTGTTTCTGTACGTTTCGCCAAAACCCGCACCTTCTTTCAATTGATAAAATTAGTGTACCATAAAATGCGAACGAAATCAAACAAGCGTTCGTGTTTTATAAATATCAGAATATAGTTGTTTTTTTAAGGCAGTTCTTATAATATAGACAGTGAGAGTAAGGAGGGATTTTGATGTTATCGAAAGAAAAAATTGCCCGTATAAATGAATTAGCGAATAAAGCAAAAGTGGAAGAACTTAGTGCGAAAGAAAAAGTCGAACAACAAGAATTACGTAAAGAGTATTTAGAAGCATTTCGTGGAGGGATGCGTCACCATATCGAAGGAATGAAGGTCGTGGATCAAGAAGGGACCGATGTGACTCCTGAAAAACTAAAAAAAATTCAACGTGAAAAAGGACTTCACAACAGAAAGTAATTGCTTTCATTGTCGAAATAAGCTACACTATGAATAAAGGTAAAAAAAACCTAAATTAGGAGATGATTTTTTTGTTTGACAAGACAGATCAATTGGGCGTTAATACAATCCGGACATTAAGTATTGAAGCCGTACAAAAAGCGAACTCAGGACATCCTGGTTTACCAATGGGTGCTGCCCCAATGGCGTATGCACTTTGGACAAAACATTTAAAGGTGAACCCAACAACTTCTAGAAACTGGGTTGATCGTGATCGTTTTGTACTTTCAGCAGGCCACGGCTCTGCAATGTTGTACAGCTTATTACATCTATCAGGATACAACGTAACAATTGACGATTTGAAAAATTTCCGTCAATGGGATAGTAAAACACCAGGGCATCCAGAAGTGCACCACACAGATGGTGTTGAAGCAACAACAGGACCTCTAGGACAAGGGATTGCTATGGCTGTTGGTATGGCAATGGCTGAAGCGCATTTAGCTGCAACTTATAATCGTGATAGTTTCCCTATTATGGATCATTATACGTACGCAATTTGTGGTGATGGCGATTTAATGGAAGGTGTTTCTCAAGAAGCAAGTTCAATGGCTGGTCATATGAAATTAGGTAAATTAATTGTCTTGTACGATTCAAATGACATCTCATTAGATGGACCAACTTCTAAAGCCTTTACTGAAAATGTTGGGGCTCGTTATGAAGCATACGGATGGCAACATATTTTAGTTAAAGATGGCAATGATTTAGATGAAATAGAGGCTGCGATTGAAGCGGCTAAAGCTGAAACGGATAAACCAACATTGATTGAAGTTAAAACAGTCATCGGTTACGGAGCACCAAAAGAAGGAACTTCTTCCGTTCACGGCGCGCCAATTGGTGAAGAGGGCATTACAGCGGCTAAAGCTGTTTATGGTTGGGAATATCCTGACTTTACTGTGCCAGAGGAAGTCGCTGCTCGTTTTAAAGAAACGATGATTGACGAAGGCCAAAAAGCAGAAGCGGCTTGGAATGAGATGTTTAAGAACTATGAACATGCGCATCCAGAATTAGCCAAACAATTTAAAGAAGCTTTTGCCAACCAATTACCTGAAGGTTGGGAACAAGAATTACCTAAATATGAACTAGGAACAAGTGCCGCAAGTCGTGTAACAAGTAAAGAAACGATTCAAGCTATTTCAAAAGTTGTTCCAAGTTTCTGGGGCGGTTCAGCCGATTTATCTGCCTCAAATAATACAATGGTTGCTGCAGAAAAAGATTTCGAACCTGGTCAATACGAAGGCCGTAATATTTGGTTTGGTGTTCGCGAATTTGCAATGGCTGCAGCAATGAACGGGATTCAATTACACGGTGGTAGCCATGTTTATGGCGGAACATTCTTCGTCTTTACTGACTACTTACGTCCAGCAATCCGTTTAGCCGCTTTACAAAAAGTTCCTGTAACTTACGTCTTAACGCATGACTCTGTTGCGGTGGGTGAAGATGGGCCAACACACGAACCAATTGAGCAATTAGCAAGTGTTCGTTGCATTCCAAATGTTCATGTGATTCGTCCAGCAGACGGCAATGAAACTGTTGCTGCTTGGAAAATTGCTATGAATTCTACGGAAACACCAACTATTTTAGTTCTAAGTCGTCAAAACTTACCTGTTTTAGAAGGAACGTTAGAACACGCTTCTGATTCTGTTCAAAAAGGTGCTTATGTATTGTCACCACAAAAAGGTGAACAACCAGCAGGGATTTTAATTGCGACTGGTTCTGAAGTAAATCTAGCAGTGGAAGCACAAGCGAAATTAGCGGAAGAAGGCATCGATGTATCTGTCGTGTCAATGCCAAGTTTTGATTTATTTGAAAAACAATCTGCTGAATATAAAGAAAGTGTGTTACCTAAAGCTGTGACAAAACGTGTGGCGATTGAAGCTGCAGCAAGCTTTGGTTGGGAACGCTATGTAGGAACAGAAGGCAAAACAATCACAATTGATCACTTCGGCGCTTCTGCACCTGGCGGTCTAGTTCTTGAAAAATTCGGCTTTACTCCTGAAAATGTGGTTAATACCTATAAATCACTATAAATAAACATTAAAAAACCTGAATGCTTGTGATAGCATTCAGGTTTTTTTGCTTCATTTCTTTTTGGGAGCAAAGAGCATAAAGTGGAAAAATAATGCGAACAATTGGAACCCAATACCAGTTAAAGTAACACCGGACCAACCATAATTTTGCCACATTAATGTACCAATCAATGAACCCAGTGAACCGCCGATGAAATAGAAAAACATAAAGACGGTATTGTTACGATTGCTGGCTTCTTCTCCTAAATTTTGGACGCGTGTTTGATTGGCTACTTGCCCAAATTGAGTACCGATATCTAAAACAATAATTGCTAAGATTAGTAAGACCACATGTGTTCCACCTAGAAAAAGTAAGATAAAACTACCGAACTGCATCAACAGGCCAATCAAAACAATCTTCCGTTCTGGATAATAATCGGATAGACGACCAATGATGGGTGCTACGAATGCTCCCGATAAACCAAAAATTGCTAAAATACCGACTTCTTTCGGTCCCCAATAATAAGCTGGACTACTAACAAAGAAAATTAATGTAGACCAAAAGATTGAAAAGGTTGCAAACATAAAAAAGCCATTGACAGTTGCTTCTCTTAACAAAGGTTGCGATTTGATTAGCTTAGGAAGACTTTTCAAAGAACCTAAATAAGTTAATCGATTTGAAGTTTGAGTATGTATCACTGTTTTGGGCAATTTTAATTGGAGTAGAACGACCAATGCTAACACGAATATTACGGCGATTAGGTACACTGTTCGCCAAGAAGCTGCACTAGCAATGAAACCTGAAATCGTTCGAGATAATAAAATTCCTGTCAATAGTCCGCCCAGCATTCGACCTGTTACTTTACCACGGTTTGCTGGTCCCGCCATGACCGCAGCATAAGGAATAATAATTTGGGCGACAATAGAGAGCAACCCAATAAAAAAAGAAGAGAATGCAAACAGGAGAAAACTTGGTGCAAAAAACGCAGCACCTAGAGACAGCGAGGAGAGCGCAGCTACTCGAATGATTAATTTGCGGCGATCAACGACATCACCTAATGGAACAAGAAAAAGTAAGCCTAGCGCATAGCCTAATTGGGTCAGCATAGTAACAAAACCAATAGAACCAATACTGACTTGAAAGTCCTGAGCAATTTGGGTGCCAATTGGTTGAATATAATACATATTGGCGACCACGACCCCGCAAGTTAACGCTAATAAAAACGTCACTTGATTTGTTAAACCCGATTGTTGTTTCTTCATCTAACCACCTACATTTCTATGTAATTCATTTTGTAATACAACAACTACTCGGCAATAGTTGTTTTGACTACAAAAACAGACTCCTCTTATAAAGTTTGTTCAAAAAGTGACAAGTCCATTAAAAAGTTTATCACAATAAATAAAGAAAAGTAAGAGGATAAATAACAAAAATCTCATCAAATTGAAAAGAAGAAGTGGTTGTTTTCACAAGTGTGAAGAGGGTTAATTAAATACAAACAAGATTTCAATTACATTACAGAAATTTTAAAACTCAAAATTTAATACGTTTATTTCTTGTTTCAATAGGAAATTAACGGTAAAATAGAAAAGTGAGACAGTGAGGAGGAAAAATGAATGAGCGAACAGTTAACAAGAAGTAGTAAACATATTCAAAAAGCTCTTAAAAAGCAAAAAGCTTATAAACGTGCTACCGCCGTTGCGGGGACTTCAATGATTTTAGCACCTGTGGTTGGTGCTGCGGTACCTGCCCAAGCAGAATCAAGCCAGCAAGCATTTATTAATGAAATCGGAAATTCAGCAGCAGCCGTTGCCAATAGCAATGATATGTATGCTTCCGTCATGATTGCTCAAGCGTTGCTAGAAAGTAGTTATGGTAGTTCTGGGTTAGCATCTGCACCGAACTATAACTTGTTTGGTGTAAAAGGAAGTTATAATGGACAATCTGTTTATATGCCAACAAAAGAATATTTAGACGGACAATGGGTGACCGTCACAGCAGCATTTAGAAGTTATAATTCTTATGCGGAATCGTTCCAAGATCATGCCAATGTTATTCGTTCCACTGCTTTTGGGGATACATACCATTATTCAGGCGTTTGGAAGAGTAATACTAGCAGTTATCGCGATGCAACAGCCGCTTTAGCCGGAAGTTATGCAACTGATCCAGGCTATGCCGAAAAATTGAATTGGTTAATTGAAGCATATAATTTAACTCAATATGATTGGGGAGCACCAGTCGCTCAAACCACTAGTTATTCAGATACAACGGGAACCGTTGATACAACAATCGATACAGCGGCTTCTGCAACAGCAACAGCAGAAACTGTAGCTAGTCAAAGTTACACTGTCGCAAACGGCGACACATTGTGGGACATTGCTGCACGTTTTGGAACGACAGTTGATAATTTAATGTCACTAAATGGATTAACATTGGATTCTGTTTTATCGGTGGGTCAAACCATCCAAATCGGTTAATTTTGCAATTATTTAGTTGAAGAAAGACCTTACAAAAGCAGTAGTTTTTGTAAGGTCTTTTATCGTGAAAATAGGTAGGGCCAGCAGCAATTATTTGATGAGCATAATCCGTTTTTTTATTTAATTTTTCACAAACTAAAATTCGTTTTTCTGGTAGAAATCGTTTTTTTGAGCTATGCTTAGAGAAAGAATTATTATATTGTTTGTAAAATTGGAGGATGTAGGATTATGACTAAAGGTTATGTAAAATCAGTAACAGAGTTAATTGGTCAAAGCCCAGTTGTGAAATTAAAACGGATGGTACCAGAAGGAGCTGCAGATGTTTTTGTTAAACTAGAATTCTTTAATCCTGGTGGCAGTGTGAAAGATCGAATTGCTTTAAGCATGATCCAACAAGCCGAAGCAGATGGTCGCCTAAAACCTGGACAAACAATTATTGAGCCGACTAGTGGTAATACAGGCATTGGGTTAGCAATGGTAGGTGCTGCGTTGGGATATCCAGTTAAGATTGTGATGCCAGATACTATGAGTATTGAACGCCGCAAATTAATGCAAGCATATGGGGCTGATCTATTATTAACCCCTGGTGCCGAAGGAATGAAAGGGGCAATTGCAAAAGCCACAGCATTAGCAGAAGAACACGGATACTTCATGCCTTTGCAATTTAATAATCCAGCTAATCCAATGGTACATGAACAAAAAACAGGAAAAGAAATTGTTGATGTCTTTGGTAAACGTGGCTTAGATGCGTTTGTTTCTGGTGTTGGCACTGGAGGAACCGTTACAGGAGTTGGCCATGAATTGAAACGGATTTTTCCAGATATTGAAATTGTTGCAGTAGAACCAACAGAGTCGCCTGTTTTAGAAGGTGGCGAACCAGGTCCACATAAAATCCAAGGAATAGGCGCTGGTTTTGTCCCAGAAGTTTTAGACACCACCGTTTATCAAAAAGTTGCCGCTGTTTCTAGTGAAGACGCATTAGAAACTGCTCGTTTAATGGGGCCAAAAGAAGGCATCCTTGTGGGGATTTCAGCAGGGGCAGCAATTAAAGCTGCCATTGATTTGGCAGTTGAATTAGGCGCAGGCAAACGTGTCTTAGCGCTGGTTCCAGATAACGGTGAACGTTATCTTTCGACAGCTCTTTACGAATTTCCAGAATAAAAAACACGCCAAAAAACGAGCATTTCTCTTAGTTTAGTAAAATGCTCGTTTTTTCCACGAGAATCCTACAATAATTCTTGTCAATCGTAATAAGAAATAGTATTATTTAAGAAAGATAGACAGGGGAGGGATACAAAGATGGACAACGTATTGGTTAAAAATGCACTCGCTGAATTAAAAGAAGCCAATATCCGAATTACTCCGCAACGTTATGCTATCTTGGAATATTTAATCGAAAATCATACACACCCAACAGCTGATGAAATTTATCGCGCACTAGAAGATCATTTTCCAAATATGAGTGTAGCAACGGTTTACAACAATCTACGTTTATTTACTGAAATCGGTTTCGTTCAAGAAATGAGTTATGGCGATGCATCTAGTCGTTTTGATTTTAGTTCGAAGAAACATTATCACGTGATTTGTCAAAAATGTGGTAAAATCGTTGATTTTCATTATCCAGGGTTAGAGGACGTTGAAATGGCCGCTAGTAAATTAACAGGCTTCGAAATTAATGAACATCGTTTAGAATTATATGGATTATGTCCAGATTGCCAACAAGCACAACAGGAGAATGTGTAAAAAATTACATACTGTTAAAAATTTATCAAAAGATAAGTCACTTGTCTAGGCAAATTTCACAAGCGTAAGAGTTTTCACTCTTATGCTTGTTTTTTTGTGTGGTTATTGACTTTTAAATTCTTAAAAACAAAAAATTAACTAGCTATTATTAAGAATTAGCAACAGTTTGTGAATTTTTTTATATGCGATTCACAAGCATAGAACTCGAATAAGCTTGATTCCTCTGATATATTTTAAACAGACAGAGGGAGACGTCACCTCTGCAAAACAAAGATTGTGAAAGAAGGGATTTACAACATGAAAGTCGTAGTCGTAGGATGTACCCATGCTGGAACTTCAGCAGTTAAAAGTATTTTAGCAAATCACCCGGAGGCGGAAGTCACTGTATATGAAAGAAATGACAATATTTCCTTCCTATCTTGCGGAATTGCCTTGTACGTTGGAGGCGTAGTTAAAAATGCTGCTGATTTATTTTATTCAAATCCAGAAGAACTGGCTTCTTTAGGAGCAACAGTGAAGATGGAACACAATGTTGAAGAAATCAACGTGGACGACAAAACTGTTATAGCGAAAAACTTACAAACGGGTGCAACTGAGACCGTTTCTTATGATAAATTAGTGATGACAACTGGTTCTTGGCCAATTATTCCACCAATTCCAGGAATTGATGCTGAAAATATTTTATTATGTAAAAACTATTCACAAGCCAACGTGATCATCGAAAAAGCGAAAGATGCCAAACGTGTCGTTGTCGTTGGTGGCGGTTATATTGGTATTGAATTAGTAGAAGCTTTTGTAGAATCAGGTAAACAAGTTACTTTAGTTGACGGGTTAGACCGCATTTTAAATAAATATTTAGATAAGCCATTCACAGATGTTCTAGAAAAAGAATTAGTTGATCGTGGCGTTAATTTAGCTTTAGGTGAAAATGTCCAACAATTCGTAGCAGATGAGCAAGGAAAAGTAGCAAAAGTCATTACACCAAGTCAAGAATTCGAAGCAGATATGGTGATTATGTGTGTTGGTTTCCGTCCAAATACAGAATTATTAAAAGATAAAGTTGACATGTTACCAAATGGTGCAATTGAAGTCAATGAGTATATGCAAACAAGCAATCCTGATATTTTTGCTGCGGGTGATAGTGCAGTTGTTCACTACAACCCAAGTCAAACAAAAAATTATATCCCATTAGCAACGAATGCTGTTCGTCAAGGTATGCTAGTAGGTCGTAATTTGACTGAACAAAAATTGGCTTATCGTGGCACACAGGGAACTTCTGGCTTATATTTATTCGGTTGGAAAATTGGTTCAACAGGTGTGACAAAAGAAAGTGCCAAATTAAACGGACTAGATGTCGAAGCAACTGTTTTCGAAGATAACTATCGTCCAGAGTTTATGCCAACAACTGAAAAAGTTCTGATGGAATTAGTCTATGAAAAAGGAACACAACGCATTGTTGGTGGTCAATTGATGTCTAAATATGATATCACACAATCTGCCAATACTTTATCATTAGCGGTCCAAAATAAAATGACTGTCGAAGATTTAGCGATTTCTGATTTCTTCTTCCAACCACATTTTGATCGCCCTTGGAACTACTTAAACTTATTAGCCCAAGCCGCTTTAGAAAATATGTAATTAATAATAATAGAAAAAGGATGAAGAACAGAAGTTCTTCATCCTTTTTGTTAGTCACTAAGCGCTCCAGTTGTTTGGTTCATTAATGCCATTAATTGCTCTTTCGTTGTTCGTTTGATAGAAAGAGGGGGGAGATTATCTAAAGAAAAATAAGCACAATTCGAGGTTTCAATGTTTTTTTCAAAGGGATGATTTTCTAAAATCTCACAAGAAAAGATCATTTTATAGTACTGAAATAGTTGAGGAATGTCTTTTCGTTTATCTGTATCATAAACAGCAAGCAATTCTTTTGCTGTAACAACTAAGCCAGTTTCTTCCAATACTTCTTTTTCAATATTTTCTTTAGGGGAGCAGCCAATTTCGGCATAGCCACCAGGTAATGACCATTCTTTGGTCCGTAAATCTTCAACTAATAAAAAACGATTCTCTTTTTTTATCAAACCGCGAACATCTACTTTCGGTGTTGGATAACCTTCCTCTTTAGTTAAGATTTTTTCTAAGTCGGGCAAAACAGTCGCTTCGGGTCCGGTTGCGCTAATAAGTTGTAACGTAAGTTCCCGTAGTTCTTGGTAACGTTCTTGATCAAAAGCATCTTTCCCGTAAAAAAGACCTGCATCTGCCAATGCTAGCAACCGCTTATAGGTGTTCAGATAATCCATATACGCACGCTCCTCATAGACTTAATACGTTTAGTTTAACAGAAAAAAATAAAGGAAGGGCAGATTAAGTGAAAAAAGGAGTCGGTTTAAGGAAATAATAAAGAATAAATGACTAACTTACATTTTTAAACTACCTATGCTATTATTTAATAAAAAAGATTGGGTATACAATAATTTTGTTATGTAAACAAAAAGGAGGTTGTAAATTGAAAGAATTTATAATTATAAAGGAAAAAAATGCAGATAAAAAGACTCAGGCAGCACAAGAAGTATTGTTTAATCTTCCAGAATGGTTTGGCCTTGAAAAAGAGACCCGCAAGTATATCGATATAGCTAGCACTTTACCTATGTGGGTGGCAAAGGATGTAGAGAATAAAATACTCGGTTTTATAACACTTTCAGAAACAAGTAAAGATACAGTAGAAATCCATTGTATGGCAGTTAAAAAGCGGTATCATCGCAAAGGTATCGGCAAGTTATTGATAGAAAGCGTGGAAACGTATTCTAAAAATAACTATTTTTTTATTCAAGTCAAAACAGTTGACGAAGGAAATTATTCCGTGTACGATCATACTATTCGTTTTTACGAATCATTGGGTTTTAAGCGCCTTGAGGTTTTTCCGACATTATGGGACGCTTGGAATCCTTGTTTAATTTTAATTAAACAGTTGATTTAATCTACAAAGGAGTTTTAGTATGTCAGTATTTATTAGAGAGTGTACCGTCGCAGACGTACCAGAATTAGAGGCCATTTGCCAAGAGACTTTTGCAGATACTTATGGAGATGGCGAAAACGAAGAGGATTTACAGGCACATTATGAGAGGAAATTTAGTCCAGCAGTTTTAGAAAGCGAAATCTTACATAAAGATTCGCAATATTTCTTTGCTTTTTATAATAATGAACTTGCAGGTTATGTGAAATTAAATCACGGTGATGCTCAGATTACCTATCAACATCCACAAGCGTTACAAGTTGAGCGCATTTATATTCGTAAATCTTTTAAGCGTTTAGGCTTAGGCAAACATTTGATTACGAAAGCAATTGAATTAGCGGAAGAAGCAGAAAAAGAGACGGTTTGGTTAGGTGTTTGGGAACATAATCATCCAGCGCAAAAATTTTATCAATCATTGGGCTTCGTAAAAACAGATGAACATGATTTTTATATGGGAAATGAACGCCATACCGATTATACAATGACGAAACAGTTAAAAGAGTCAACGTAAAGCAAAAACAAGGAAACGGACGCAATGAAGCCGACGATTCCTTGTTTTTTTATCTTAAAATTGTGAAGGAGATTTTCCATAATATTTTTTGAATAATTTACTGAAATGATAGGCATCTTCGTAACCAACCGTTTTTGCCACTTCTTTGACACTTAGGGAATCATTTTTCAGCAATTCTTTCGCATGGTTTAAGCGGATTTGAATTAAATAATTGATTGGCCCAACGCCTGTGGCCGCTTTAAAGGTTTTCGACAAATAAGTCGGGGTAACATATAACATTTCAGCTAACTGTTCCAAAGTAATTTCTTCGTCATGGTGGGTTTCCAGATAATAAATCGTATGATTGACTAAATTTCTTTTTCTTTTTTCCGTTTTCGATAGCCGAGTTTCAATTTTATTTTCTTGATCAACTGCTAAGCTTCTTAAAATATAGACCAATAGTTCAATAACTAAAGCTTTAATTTGTAACGCTGATTCAACTTCTTGATGGTTTAATTCATGAACAATTTGCCAAGCTTTTTCTAAAAAAGCACCATGTAAATGACTTAAATCTAATAAAGCTGATTTATTTGGAAATACGTTTTGCGCTAAGCCTTCTAAATAGAGATTTGAAATGCCAATGTGTAGTTGATGTGAGTAAGTTCCTGCTTTTTGTTGCTCACCATGTTCCGTTCGCGGATTAAAAAGAAACACCGTACCAGCAGTGGCATGGTACTGTTGCCCTTGAACAATATATTCAGATTCACCTTCTAAAAGAATAGATATTTCCAGAAATTCATGATGATGACAATTATAAGGGTGGGTCTCTTCGTTCCAAGGATCGAAGGCATATAAAATTTCAGGATTAAACGTTCGACTATTTGTGTAGTTCATAAAAAATCACTCCTACTTGTATCCGCTTTCTATACTATATTGTACATCAAAATATACAAGAATGCCCATTTCTTTTCCTATAAAAAAACAGTAATCTTATACACGTCCATAAAAACAAGAGAGAGTAGGGGAGAAAATGAATAGTTTTGAATGGATTTGGCAATATGCTAAAAAAAATAAGAATAAGTTACTGCTAGCTGTTATTTTTGTCGTTATTAACGCTATTTTAATTGTTATTATTCCATTGTTATCTGGCAGAATTGTAGACCAAGTAATCAATCAGGGGAAAACTGAAGAGCTTGTCCCAATTCTTGGGATTATGATTGGGGTGACCGTTATTCGGACAGTTGTTCGTTATAGTTATCAAGTCTTGTTTGAATCGGTTGGACAATCTGCGTTATTTGACTTAAGAAAAGATATGTATGTCAAACTTCAAGAATTAGATTTTGATTTCTTTAATCATACACGTGTTGGCGATATTATGGCGCGAATGACAGGGGATACAGACGCTATCCGCCATTTCGTTTCTTGGGTCACTTATAACCTTTTAGAATGTATTTTATGGTTCATCGCAGCCGTGATTGTGATGGGGACGATTAATTGGCAATTGATGCTGGCATTAATTTTAATTACGCCTTTGATTTTTCTGTTAACACAAAAAATGTCGAAGGAATCGCATCCGGTATTTTTTGAGATTCGGGAAAGTTTTTCTCGGTTAAATTCAATGGTCGAAGAAAATATTGGTGGAAATCGAGTGGTTAAAGCTTTTTCTCAAGAACCTTATGAAATTGAAAAGTTTAACAAGCACAATGAAGACTATAAAAAATGGAATATGGCTTCCGCAGATGTCTCTAAAAAATATTTACCGTGGTTAGACGGTTTTGCAGGTAGTTTAAATGTTATCGCCTTAGTTCTTGGTGGCCTCTTTGTAATTCAAGGTCGGATGACAATTGGTGATTTAGTGGCCTTTAACGGCTTTCTTTGGATGTTGAACATGCCGATGCGAATGAGTGGCTGGTTGATCAATGATGTGCAACGCTTTACGGCATCGTCCATTAAAATTCGTCAGTTATTAGCAACGAAACCGAAGATTCCCATTGCTCGGGAAAAAGAAGCAGAACCAATCCAAGGCTATGTGACGTTTGATCACGTGTCCTTTCATTTTTCAGATGATCCAGAAACCCCCATTTTATCGGATGTTTCATTTTCAGCAAAACCTGGTGAAACAATTGGTATTTTAGGGGAAACTGGTTCAGGAAAAACCACTTTAGTTAACTTAATCGCTCGGTTCTATGATCCAACAAAAGGCACTGTTTATATTGATGGAAAAGATGCTAAAAGCTATTCTGTTCGTAAATTGCGAGAAAATATCTCCATGGTTATGCAAGATGTCTTTCTTTTTTCCAATACGATAGAAGATAACATTGCTTTTGGTAACACATTGGCTAACTTGGAACAAGTGCAAATGATGGCTGAAATTGCTGATGCCCATAGCTTTATTTCCAGAATGCCTGAAGGTTATGCAACAATTGTTGGTGAACGCGGCGTTGGCCTATCTGGTGGCCAAAAACAGCGGATTTCACTGGCCCGTGCCTTAACCAAAGATCCAGCTATTTTAATTTTAGATGACACAACTTCCGCTGTTGATATGGAAACAGAATCAAAAATTCAAAAAGAACTAGGTCGTTTGACGGAAAAGAAAACGACATTTATTATTGCCCACCGAATTTCTTCTGTGAGAGAGGCCAATTTAATTTTGATGATGGAAAAAGGCCGTGTGGTGGAAAGCGGTACGCATAGCGAATTAGTCGAACAAAAAGGCAAATATTTTGACGTATATCAAAAACAATTAGGTCTGACAAAGGAAGGTGAGTCGCGTGGCTAGAAATACGTTTGATGTGGATGAGACTTTAGAAAAAGAATTTAATTGGTCTCATTATAAACGATTAGGCGCCTATATTAAGCCTTACAAAAAAGCTGTTTTTAAAACATTATTTGTCATCATATTAGCTAATCTGGCAAGTATGTTAGGCCCTTACTTTACTAAAATTGCGATTGACCAAGTAATTCCACAAAAGAATCTCTCGTTACTCTTGATACTAGGAGCTATTTTCCTATTTTCCTTGGTGATTATTGGTTGGTGTATGCGTTATCGAATATATGCCATCACAGAAATTGGACAAGATATTTTAAAAGATATGCGTTTTTCAATTTTTGAGCATCTACAAAAATTACCATTTTCTTACTTTGACAGTCGGCCGCATGGAAAAATCTTAATTCGGGTGGTCAATTACATCAATACGTTAAGTGATTTATTAAGTAACGGATTGATCAATTTAATTTCTGATTTATTTAATGTGATTATTACCTTAATTTTCATGTTATTTATTGATGTGAAATTAACCTTATACAGTTTACTGCTATTGCCTGTGTTGTTCGTGATGGTTCTGTTTATTCAAGGGAAACAACGGAAAGCTTACCAAGAGCTTAGCAATAAACAATCAAACTTAAATGCCTATATTCATGAAAGTATTTCAGGAATTAAAATTACACAATCTTTTGCACGAGAAGATGAAAATTTCCAAATTTTTAACGAGGTAAGCGAAGAATATCGTCAATCCTTTATGAAAGCTGTGCGTGTCCAGTATTTATTATGGCCAGCAGTGCAAAATATATCCGTCATTACGACTTGTTTTATCTATTTCGTAGGAATCCGTCAATTAGGTGTGTCCGTTACTACTGGGACGCTAATTGCTTTTATCGGTTATATCAATAACTTTTGGAATCCGGTCATCAATATTGGTAACTTCTACAATTCTCTGATTACTGCAACTGCTTATTTGGAAAGGATTTTTGAAACGATGGATGTTGTTCCAGAAATTCAAGATGCGCCGCACGCTATTGCGTTGCCGCCAATTAAAGGAACCGTCGACTTTCAGCATGTTTATTTCCGTTATGAAGAAGGAAAAAATATTTTGACCGATGTTAGTTTTCATATTGAGCCAGGACAAACAATCGCCTTGGTTGGGCCAACAGGTGCGGGTAAAACAACAATCATCAATTTGTTAAGTCGTTTTTATGATGTGAATGAAGGGGCCGTTAAAATTGATGGTTATGATGTTCGCGATGTGACACTCCGTTCGTTAAGAAAACAAATGGGGGTAATGCTTCAAGATACGTTTATTTTTTCAGGAACAATTATTGAAAACATTCGGTACGGAAATTTAGCAGCCACAGAGGAAGAAGTCATCCAAGCCGCAAAAATTGTTCGTGCCCACGACTTTATCAAAGATTTAAAAGATGGCTATGAAACAGTTGTGGAAGAGCGGGGGAGTACTCTCTCGGCAGGACAACGCCAATTAATTTCATTTGCTCGTGCTTTACTGGCAGATCCCAAAATTTTAATTTTAGACGAAGCTACCTCCAGTATTGATACAAAAACAGAAGAATTGTTACAAGAAGGACTACAACAACTTCTAAAAGGACGGACATCGTTTATTATTGCTCATCGACTTTCTACCATCAAAAATAGCGATAAAATTTTCTATATTGATGGTGGTCGTATTGTGGAAGAAGGATCTCATGATCAACTAATGGCAAAACATGCGTTATATCATCATTTATATCAATCGCAATACGACTTATTAAAGAGTTAGATGATAAAACAGAGAAAATTCTTAGTTGAATCTTTCTCTGTTTTTCTGTATCGTAACCTTAACAAAGGAAAAAATGATGAGGTGCCAAATGAATCGGAATTTTGAAGTAGAATTAACAACATTATGTATGATTAGAAATCAGAAAAATGAAATCCTTGTGCAAGAACGACAAAAAAAGGATTGGCCTGGTTGGACGTTCCCTGGCGGACATGTTGAAAAAAACGAGGGCATGGAAACAGCCATGGTTCGCGAACTCCTTGAAGAAACAGGATTAGTGCTGAAACCACAATTAGTAGGTGTTGCAGAATGGCTGAATGATTGTTCGGGTGCGCGGGAATTAGCCACATTATTCATTGCAGAAACAGCGGATGAACTACCAGAAGAAACGGAACAACCCTTGTTTTGGGTCACTGAAAAAGAATTGCGAGAAGGTCCTTTAGCTGGCAGTTTAGCAGAACTTTTCCCAGTATTTTTTGGCGAAAAGCAATTTTATTTTAAAAATAATACAGCTTAATGATTCAAACCTAAAAGATTAAATCAATCCCACTTATTAAAAGAGAGGAAATCTAAAATTAAACATTGCTATTTATAAGCAATGTTTGCTATTCTTAATAAAAGGGAATTAATTTTTTATATAATGAGGGGGAAAAAGTGTGTTAAAAAGAAAAGTGGGGATTGTCGCAGGCGTTTTCTGTTCAGCTTTGTTACTGACAGGCTGTGGCAAAAGTGCGAAAGATGAGTTCATTCAAGGGATCAGCAATCAAAACGCACAAGAATCTGGGGTTTGGGATTTCTCTATGTCAATTAGTGACATGAAATTTTCACAAGAAGATAGTGCACAAACGAATCCTATGATTGGGATGCTCATCACGCAAATCAAAGACGCATCGCTTTCTGGGAAGATTCAAGTAGATGCCAAAAAAGAAAAAGCATTCAACTTAGAGATGAAATTAAAAGCGATGGGCATGGATGTACCGATTTCATTGGTTGGATCATTAGATAACGAGGGCAAAGAGCCAAAACTCTATTTAGCAACAGATATGATGGAATATATTGTCGCTGTCGCAGACTCAATGACTGACGGTGCTATTGACAGTTCTCAGTTAGATACAGAAAAACTAAAAGGAAAATACATTGATCTTTTAGCCATGAACGAGGAAAGTACGAAAGAATGGCAAGATACAATCAAAGAGTATCAAGAATCGGAAAAAGAACGAAAACAGTCTGCTAAGGAATACAAAGAGTTTTTAGAAGGATTAGACAAGGATACGTTCGAGAAAAAAGGGGACACCATTACCCATACGTTTACAAAAAAAGAATTACAAAAGTTAATCAAAATTACGACAGAAGCATCTGAGAAAGGTAAAGAACAAGATCCTTTCGAAAAAGTCAAAGATGTTTCTGCCAAAGTTTCTGTTAATACAAAAGAAAATAAAACAAATATGTTGATTAATGTGAAACCGCAGCAAGACAAGAACGTTGATATGGGACTTGAATCATTATCTAGTAAAATTAGCATTACACAAAAAGCCAAAAAAGCGACGATTTCAATGCCTAAGAAAGAAAATATTTTATCAGAACAAGAAGTTGAAAAAATATTTTCCGATAGCACCTCTATGACAGGTCTATCGACTGAAGACACGACTGTTGCGATCAATCAATAACGCTGAATGACCAATAAAAACGACCGCTCAAAAAAAGTAACGAAAGACCTAGCATGATTGGGATGCTAGGTCTTTTTTGAATAAAAAAACAGCATTTTAGTTTTCTTTGAATTATTGGTTGTTATTTTAGATGGTGTAAACAGTTTAAAATTAATACATTTGTTTTTGATTTAAATTCTACTGCTATTTTTAATCATTCTATTAAATAACAAATGTTTTCGAGTGTTTTTAAG
This sequence comes from Enterococcus sp. DIV0682, assembly GCF_051712685.1. Taxonomy (NCBI): domain Bacteria; kingdom Bacillati; phylum Bacillota; class Bacilli; order Lactobacillales; family Enterococcaceae; genus Enterococcus; species Enterococcus sp. DIV0682. Next base: position 1,423,585 of record NZ_JBIOPK010000001.1, on the reverse strand, counting down.
CATTATTTTTGTTATGCAGAGTGGTTTTTTTATACAATGAGTATAATTTTAGATGAAGGAGTGTTTTAGGTGAAAAATCAACATTTAACTACGTCACAAGGAAGTCCAGTTGGCGATAATCAAAATTCGCTAACTGCAGGAGAATTTGGACCTGTCCTAATCCAAGACGTTCATTTATTAGAAAAATTAGCTCATTTCAATCGTGAGCGCGTACCAGAACGGGTTGTTCATGCCAAAGGTGCTGGTGCTCATGGGATTTTCAAGGTGAGCCAATCAATGGCACAATATACTAAAGCCGATTTTTTATCTGAAGTTGGCAAAGAAACACCTTTATTCGCTCGTTTTTCAACTGTAGCTGGAGAATTAGGTTCATCAGATACATTGCGTGATCCTCGCGGTTTTGCGCTTAAATTCTATACAGACGAAGGAAATTACGACTTAGTTGGCAATAATACGCCCATTTTTTTCATTCGTGATGCAATTAAATTTCCAGATTTTATTCATAGCCAAAAAAGAAATCCACGGACGCATTTGAAAAGTCCAGAAGCTGTTTGGGATTTTTGGTCTCATTCACCTGAAAGCCTTCATCAAGTAACAATTTTAATGAGTGATCGTGGCATTCCGTTGTCGTTCCGTCATATGCATGGTTTTGGTAGCCATACATTCAAATGGGTCAATGCTGCTGGAGAAGTATTTTTTGTTAAATATCACTTCAAGACGAATCAAGGAATCAAAAATCTAGAGAGTCAATTAGCAGAAGAAATTGCTGGGAAAAATCCAGATTTCCATATTGAAGATTTGCATAATGCAATTGAAAATCAAGAATTTCCTTCTTGGACATTATCTGTACAAATTATCCCGTATGCAAATGCGTTAACAATGAAAGAAACTCTTTTTGATGTAACAAAAACGGTTTCTCAAAAAGAGTATCCGCTGATTGAAGTTGGCACGATGACTTTAAATAGAAATCCAGAGAATTATTTTGCAGAGGTTGAACAAGTAACCTTTTCACCAGGGAATTTCGTTCCTGGTATTGAAGCTTCTCCAGATAAATTATTGCAAGGACGTTTGTTCGCTTATGGGGACGCACATCGTCATCGCGTGGGCGCTAATAGTCACCAATTGCCAATCAACCAAGCAAAAGCGCCTGTAAATAACTACCAAAAAGACGGCAATATGCGTTTTGACAATGGTAATAGCGAAATTAATTACGAACCAAATAGTTATACTGAAACACCAAAAGAAGATCCTAAGACGAAAATTAGTTCCTTTGAAGTTGAAGGAAATGTTGGTAATTATAGCTATAATCAAGATCACTTTACACAAGCAAACGCTTTGTATAATTTGCTGCCAAGCGAAGAAAAAGAAAACTTAATTAACAATATAGCGGCATCTTTAGGTCAAGTGAAAAATCAAGAAATCATCGCGCGTCAAATTGATTTGTTCACTAGAGTAAATCCAGAATATGGAGCACGTGTCGCACAAGCCATCAAGCAACAAGCATAATTTATATAACGTACGTGACAAAATCAGTCTAGATAAACTAAGGACTGGTTTTGTTTGCTTTTCAATGCTTTTTATTCTACTTTGTATAATGTATATTATGTAAACTAGAATAAAATAAAAAACTTTAGCCGATAACTTGCCACTTCTCTTTCGACCAATCAATTCACCCAACTAACCTTACAGTTGTTTGCTAAGCTAGTTGGGTTTACTGTTTATTGAAACCTTGGATTGTTCATTTCTTGATGAATTTCTTTGCTCGCTTCATATAGAAACAATGTTTGTTTTTTACTTGATGCATAATCGACAATGGGTTTTGGATAATTTTCTCCTAAATGTACATGATATTGTGTTTGTAAAGCTTCATTCATTAGATTTGGTTGATGAATATACTTTTGTGGCACTTGCTTAAGTTCTGGAACATATTTTTTGATGAACTGGCCGTCATTATCAAATTTTTTTGACTGGATAATTGGATTAAAAATCCGAAAATACGGGACAGCGTCCGTTCCTGTCGAAGCAGCCCATTGCCAGCCACCAATATTATTGGCAGCATCATAGTCAATCAACATTTTTTGAAAGTATTTTTCACCCCAACGCCAATCGATGTGTAAATTTTTAACTAAAAAAGAGGCAGTTATCATTCTTAAGCGGTTGTGCATCCAACCAGTTTGATTCAGTTGTCGCATGGCGGCATCAATTATAGGGTACCCCGTCTCCCCTTTTTGCCACTTGACAAACATTTCTGGGTCATTTGTCCATTGAATATAACGAAATTTTTCTTGAATAGATTCCTCTTTTTGTTGTGGAAACGTACTATAGATCATATTGTAAAAGTCGCGCCAAGCTAATTCTTTTTTGAAGGTTTCTTTACTTAAGCTAGAAGGCGCAGATGCAAGCTCTTGCCAAATGGTGCGAATCGAAAGTTCTCCCGTTCTTAAAAAAGTAGACAGATGACTCGTTTGATCCTGATAAGGAAAATCACGCTTATTTTCATAGGATTGAAGTTTTTGATCAATAAAAGTATTTAAGCACCTTCTGGCTGTTTTTTCGCCGATACTATAGTGTTTTAAAGGAATCCTCGCAATCTGTTCACGATAAGCTGCCTCCTCTTCTGGAAAAAGACACGCACTAAAAATTTTTTCAGCTGTATAGGAAACAGGAATCGGTGTTTCTTTAGGCGCCTCTTTCCATTTATTGTAATAGGGCGTAAACACTTGGTACTTACTGCCATCGTTCTTCTTAATTTCTTCAGAGCCATGCAAATAGGCATCTTGAAAAGAGAAAGACTGAATATTATTTTCTTCAAAAAAGCGCATAGCTTGCTGGTCCCGCTTTGCCCCAAAGCCACAAGTATCTTCATTAAAATAAATGGCCTGCCAATCGGGTAATTTGCGTTTCAAACGTGAAAATAAATCTAATGGTTCGCCGACCATGATTTGTAAATGTGCCTCTTGATCGATTCGTTCTTTAAACGAGGCTAAACTTGCAAAAAAAGCGTTATGATTAGCACTTTCTTGAATAAATTGTTGAGGATTCATTTGGAATAATAAAATCAATTCATCAGCTGCAGAATTTTGTAACGCGTGTGCTAATGCTTTATTATCCTGTAATCGTAAATCACGTCTAAACCACATTACTCTTTTCATTTTTAAATCCTCCTAAATACTTCGTCTTGCTTATCGTAACCGTGATTGCTGATTTTTAAAAGCAACTTGCCTAGACTTTTCAAAAAGCCGATAAAAACTGGGTTTTCAGCTTTTATCGGCTTTTTGATTAAATTAATAGGAAATATTAAAAGCTTTCATATCTTTCTCAATATATTGCAGGACTTCTGTATTGCCAAAAAATTGTGTAAAATAATAGGCTTGACGATAGTCATCGGCTGTGTCTTCCCCGAGCATTTGTTTGTTAAAGGCTTTTTCATATAAAAGATAATCTAGCAAATAAATGGAGTGTTTGTCACGACAAATCTGAATCCCTTTTTCGCTTAAAATGACACTTTTTTGGTAATCTTTTATTTCCGAGTAGAATTTAGCAGAATTATAATAAATTCTACAGCGCTCCAAGGAACATTCTAATTTAAATTGTTCCAATTCTTGTAATGATTTTTCGTAATACACTTGCGCTTTTCTCATATCTTTTTCCAGTTCATATAGCGTACCTAGCGCATTCAGGCTTAAAATGTTGTAAATATTGACTTTACGGTCAATTTCCGCGCCCCGGTATAGGTAAAACAAGGCCTCTGCTTTATCTTTTTTTCCTAATAAACAAGTAATTCCCTTATAATATAACAATTTAGTCGTTAGTTCATTATTAGATAAGATAAGACCTTCAGGCACTTCTTGTAATAAATTGTAGGCCTCTAAGTGAAATAACCGTAAAGATAAATCCTCGACTTTGTTTAGTAGATTTTCAATTTTCTTTTCTTCAGAAATCATCATACATTCTTCTACTTCTAAATCTAATCGGAGGCAAATAGATGAGAAAATATCTAAACTGTCACATAGATTACGGTTTTCAATATTACTAATTGTTGCTTGCGTACAGATGCCGTTAGCCAGCTCTGATTGTGTGATTTTTTTAAGTTTTCTCGCTTGTTTTATTTTGTCTCCTGCTACCTTCACGAACAGACCTCCACTTGTATTATTATGTAAATTCATTAAAAAATGTTATACTTTGATTATCAATTAAAGGAGGTACATGCTATGTTTGATTTACTTGCATTATTGACTGGAACATCAACTTATGGCAACGTTCCCCATGTTTAATTAGTCAATGCGTGTCAAGTATGGTCTTCCATACTTGGCATGTTTCCTTTAAAACTGACTCAATCATACTACAAACGGATAGACAAATACAACCGAAAATCATTGGTTTTTTATTAAGAAAAAGAACAGCAAGAAGTGATAACTACTTCTTGCTGTTCTTTTGTTTAGTTAGGTGTATTTAGATTTAAAATGATTTGTTCCGGCGTAATTTCATTATGATCTGACATCATTGGCTCTACGCTTAAATAACTTGAAGTATTTGTAATGATAACCATGACAGTTGAGTCAAGCCCAGCTTCTTTAATGGCTTTTCGATCGAACGTTCCTAAAAGATCTCCTTTTTTAACACGGTGACCTTGGGTTACTTGTGTCTGAAAGACCTCCTGCCCCAATGTGACAGTATCAATTCCTATATGAATTAATACTTCAGCTCCTGCGTCCGTTTGGATACCATAAGCGTGCCCAGTTTCTGCAACCAAGTTTAATAAACCATCTGCAGGCGCGTAAACCTTGTTCGCTGTTGGCATGATTGCTAAACCTTTGCCCATCATCTCGCTTGAAAATACTGGGTCATTAACAGCAGTAAGATTCATGGCGTAACCAGTTACCGGAGAAAAAAGTTGTTCATCTAAGGTGTTATGTTGCATTTCAAAGACTTCGCGTTCTTCCTCTTCGATTACTTTATCTGAAATTAAAACTTCTTGCGGAATTGCAAATAAACTGGTTAATGCATAACATACACCGACAGATAAAAGTGCGACTAATAAATAGATCACTAATTGATGTGCACTATAGATATACATTAAGAAAGAAGGAATAACGGCTAATCCATAAGAATTTGATTGAATATGAAAAATAGCTAAAATTGCTCCGCCTAAACCTGATGTAAACAAGACACATAGCAGCGGTTTTAAGTTCCAACGAATAAGTAATCCAAATAACACAGGCTCACTAACTCCAAATAATTGAGACAACATAGAACCAATGGCTGTCGACTTCACTTTGCTATCTTGCGCTTTTTTCGCAAAGGCTAAACAACTGCCAACGTTAGCAAACCCATACATGGCACATATTGTAATCAATGCATTAAATCCTGTATTTGCTAATAATGATGTTTCTACCATAGTTAGTGTATGATGAATACCAATCAAAACCATTAAAGGATATGAGGCACCAATCACGAAACCACCTAATCCTAAGGGCAACCCAATCAACCATTGGACAACATCTACCATGCCTAACTCAACGGTATGCAAAATTGGGCCAATTCCGAGAATCATGATTAAAAAAGTAATTAACATAGTCATAAAAGGTGTAAAAATTTGATCGAGAATATTCGGCATCTTTTTTCGGAAAAAAAGTTCAATCTTTGCGCCAATTATACCAGCAGCAATTGCACTTAAAACGGACCCTTGTGCACCGACAACTGGGATAAAACCAAAAGCCATAATAGCTTTCACGCCAGAATCTGGTGTTGCAACTGCATAAGCGTTTGGTAAAATGGGTGATACCATCATTAAACCAATAACAATCCCGATTACAGGCGTCGCATTAAATGCTTTAAAGGTAGACCAAACAATCAAAGCTGGCAAAAAGGCAAAGACGGTATCTGTAATGACAGAGACAATTTGTTGAAAGCTTTCAGGAATATTGGCTACACTTGCTCCGAATAATTGTAAAAAAGTATCGTTAAAAATAACACCTTTTAACCCTAGGAACAATCCTGTTGCTGCAATTACTGGAACAATTGGAATGAATATTTCACTTAAAATGCGCATTGTTTTGCGCATGCCCGTTTCATTATTTTTTAAAATTGCTGTTTGCTCTGCTTTTGACACAACATTAATTCCAAGTTTTTCTATTTCATCATACACTTTAGTCACAATACCAGTTCCTAAAATCACTTGGTATTGACCACCATTATAAAAAACACCCTTGACTAAATCGATTTTTTCTAGTTGTTTACCATCTACTTGTTCGTGGTCCTTCAAAATAAAACGTAACCGCGTTTGACAATGGGTGACCGATATAATGTTATCCATACCGATTAATTGAATAATGTCTTTGGCTGCCTGCTGATAATTTTCTGCCATGTTATACTCCTCCTAGCTACTCATTTATAGTAATCAATAGTCCTTGATAGCTTTTTAATAATGTTCCCTGCTGAACTAATTGCTCTCGTTCTTCAGACTGTGTATCAAAAATAACTGTGCCATTAACTAAATAATGAGGGATTGGAACCGCCTCACCAAAATTAAAAAAGGCGTAAATCGTTTTTTCATTTAATTTGCGTTTATAAGCAATAACATTATCTGGAAGATTTGATAGTCCCTCAAATGTTCCATAAAGTAAGATGTCTGTATAGGGACTCTTTTGACGAAATGCAATCATCCGCTTATAGAAATGAAAAATACTTTGACTATTTTTTATTTCTGCTTCGGCATTGATTTCTTTATAATTATCCACCATTCCTAACCAAGGCTTGACGCTTGAAAAACCGCCATACATAGAATCATTCCATGGAAAAGGCGTGCGGGCATTGTCTCGACTACGCAAATTGACAAGTGACAAGGCTTCTTTGGGCGTAAATCCTTCTTTTATTGCTCGATAGTATTGATCAATGCTAGAAATATCATCGAATTCATCAATCGAACCCCTTTCAAAATTGGTCATTCCTAATTCTTGTCCTTGGTAAATAAAAGGCGTGCCCCTTAAAAAGAAATACATGGCGCCGAATGTTTTAACCGCATTTGGCTGTTGAGCCTGTTCTTTTAAATATTTCGTTGTCGCTCGAGGTTGATCATGATTTTCAATAAAATTTGCACTCCAACCAGCCTCTTGCATGGCTTCTTGCTGTTTGAAAATTAATGTGCGTAAATCATTCCAAGACCAATCGATTCTATAAAACCATTCGCTTCCTGATTTCACATCCAAATCAGCCCATTTGAAGTCAAAAATCATGTCGAAATACCCTGTTTCTCCAATAAATTCTGATAAATTTGGATAATTGACGCCGGCCGCTTCGGCAACTGTGACAATATCAAAGCCAGCAAAAGCTTTTTCTTTTAATTCGTTCAGAAAGTCACTCATTCCTGGCATGTTTCTACTCGCTTTTGTTACTTTGGCTAATTGATCTGCCCCATCAGCAGGTAAGTTTGTCCAAGTCAAATCTTTCTTAATAAAATTAATCGCATCTACACGAAAACCAGCAATTCCTTTGTTTAACCAAAAACGAATCATTTGATAGATTTCTTTGCGTAGTTCAGGATTTTCCCAATTTAAATCCGGCTGTTTTTTATGAAAGGCATGAAAGTAGTAGGCATCTTCCCCAGGTAATTTTTCCCAAACACTACCACCGAAGTTAGACCGCCAATTTGTAGGTGCTTCTCGTCCTTCTTTTATAATATAAAAGTCTCGAAAACGACTTTGAGGATTTTTTAAAACATCTTGAAACCAAGCATGTTCATCAGATGTATGGTTTACCACTAAATCTAAAATAACTTTTATGTTTCGTTTTTTTGCTTCTTCAATGAGTTCATCGAAGTCTGCCATTGTACCAAAATCGCTAGAAATACCATAATAGTCTGAAATATCATATCCATTGTCAGCCATTGGCGATGGGTACATTGGACTCAGCCAAATCAGCGTAATTCCTAAATTTTCTAAGTAATCCAGTTTTTGAATAATGCCTTGTAAATCACCAATTCCGTCATTATTACTATCCGAAAAGCTACGTGGATAAATTTGATAGGCCACTTCTTTTTGCCACCAATTTCTGTTCATTCTGGTTCTCCTCACTCTTAAACTAGTCCTGTTAATTTTTTCTGTAACCGTTTTTACATTTTGTATGATACTCGTTTTTGCGTAATATGTCAAACGTTTATCATAAATAAATGTAAATTATAATATTCTTTTGATTTAAATAGATTTATACATGTTATACGTTTGACTTTTTTCTGATTTGTTTATACTATTAGACTAACTACTATTTTCTAATAAAGGAGACATTACTTATGTCAAGCATCATGAACCAATGGACTGATGAATTACGTTATGCGCCTTATTCTTCTTGGACATCTGCTCACCTCGAAAATCTAACTTCTATTATCGCGCAATCTAGTTGGCGTTTTAAGTATCATATTCAACCACAGACAGGACTACTAAATGATCCCAACGGTTTTTCGTATTTCAATAACCAGTGGCATTTATTTTATCAAGCGTTTCCTTTCGGGAGTGTTCACGGACTAAAAAGTTGGGCCCACTTAACTTCCTCCGACTTAATTCACTGGGATTATGAAGGAATTGCCCTTTATCCCGACTCTGAATATGATTCTCATGGCGTCTATTCAGGCTCAGCTTTACCAATAGATAACCAACTATGTTTATTTTATACAGGGAATGTTCGTGATCAAACTTGGCAACGATTTGCATATCAAAATATTGCATGGCTGAATTCTTTAGGTGCGATCACAAAGGAAGCAACACCATTCCTACCAATTGACCCCAATTATTCTTCCCATTTTCGTGATCCGATGGTATTTCCTTATCAAGAAGGACTTGTTTTATTAATTGGTGCTAGTGATTTAAATGGACAAGGAAAAATTGTGGTCTATTTTTCTAAAGATCGAAACGTACACAATTTTCATCAACTTGGCGAATTGACGTTCACCGACCAAGAATTAGGCTACATGGTTGAATGCCCCAATTTGGTATTTATTGATGGCCAGCCTGTCTTATTATTTTGCCCACAAGGTCTATCTCCATCTGTAAAAAGTTATCAGAATATCTATCCGAATATGTACACATTGGCCGAAACGTTTGATTTGGAGAATCTTTCTTTAGTTCAGGCTGGACCTTTTGAAAATTTAGATGAAGGGTTTGATGTCTACGCCACTCAAGCCTTTAATGCGCCAGATGGTCGTGCACTTGCGGTCAGTTGGATTGGGTTGCCAGAAATCACTTACCCAAGTGATGTGGAGGGTTGGGCAAATGGCTTAAGTCTGGTTAAAGAACTCACAATTCACAACGGGAAACTATTTCAATATCCAGTTTCTGAAACAGAAATGCTTCGTCAATCCGCCACTACTTTATCAAATGGCTGCCATTTTTTATCTACTGCTTCTTTTGAATTAGAAGTGGATATTCCCAAAAATGAGATTGCTTTTATTCGGCTTTTAGCGAACGAAACGGGTTCAAAAGGACTTTTAATTACAATTGATACGATTCATGGTAAAATAACCCTTGATCGAACATTTGCTGGCCAACCTTTTGCTGAAAAGTATGGCACAATTCGTGAAACTAAAATTAGGAAAAATAAGTCAGTTCAGTTAACTATTTTTGTTGATTGCTCTGTTGCAGAAATCTATGTAAATAAAGGTGAAAAAACGATGACTGGTCGCTTCTTTCCAGATAAAGCGCAACAGTATCTTCATCTATCCAAGACGGCAAAAGCTTGTTTTTATGAGCTGGAAAATACGAATAATTAGGAATGATGGTGAATTTTGATGGTGGTTAAATTAACGGATGTAGCAAAGCTTGCTGGGGTGAGCCCGACAACGGTAAGCCGCGTGATTAATAATTATGGTTATCTTAGTCAAAAAACAATTGATAAAGTTCATCAAGCGATGGAAGAATTAAATTATCAACCTAATGGATTAGCCAGAAGCCTCCAAGGAAAAAGTACGCAGCTGATTGGTTTAGTCTTCCCTTCTGTTAGTCATCCATTTTTTGGTGAACTAATTGAAACACTGGAAAGAAAGCTTTTTGTTCAAGGATATAAAGTGATTTTATGTGATAGTGAAAAAGATCCAGAAAAAGAGCGCGCCTATTTACGAATGCTCGCTGCAAATAAAGTGGACGGTGTAATCACTGGTAGCCATAACTTAGCTATTAACGAATATGAAAATGTTTCACTACCTATTGTTTCCTTTGACCGTTTCTTGGCACCTGGCATTCCAATTGTCTCTTCGCAAAACTTTCAAGGCGGCCAAAAAGCCACTGAAGCCTTATTTGCAAGTGGTGCACAAAAGATTGCAATTATTACTGGTGCTAATAACACAGGCGCACCTAGCGATTATCGATTGGCTGGTTATAAACAAACGATGGAAAAATATGGCGCAGAAAAAACGATTCTACAAATTGATAATGGAACCTCAACAACATTAAAAAATCTAGAAATCGAACGTTTGCTTCAAAATAAAACTGTAGACGGCATCTTTTGTACCGATGATTTGACAGCAATTACAGTTATGAATATTGCTCAAAAATTGAAGATAGCCATTCCTGAAGAATTAAAAGTAATTGGTTATGATGGGACAAAATTAATCAAAAGAATTGCCCCACAACTATCAACCATTGTGCAGCCAATCGACGAGATGTGTGACGTTATGATTGACTTACTGATTCGTAGAATGAAGGATCCTGATGTTGCGCTCGAGGAAAATTATCCTATTCCGATTCAGCTATCATTGTCTGAATCCTGTTAAAAAAGACACCTGAAAAGGTGTCTTTTTTTATTCTTAATTCCTCATTTGCCCATTTCCCTTAATTCCAAAGCACAGAGATTAAATAATACAACAACATGATCCCTACAAATACACCGAGCATTAGTAAAACATACCACCAATTTTTGGCGCTATAGGTTTCATTTTTATCTTTTTCGGTTCGTTTCCCGGCAGCCCATTTCCATAAATCGTAATTATTCATCTCTCTCACCACCTTTAATGGGTTTGTTAACTTAAGTCTAACACGGAATGAGAGAACTTGAAAACAAAAGGATCACCCACTTATGCAATGGATGATCCTTTTGGGGCACTATTCTTCTGGTAACCCATTATTTTTAATCACTGATTGGTACCAATAAAAACTATCTTTTTTAATACGTCGTAAATCTTTTAACTCATGGTCTTCACGATTAACGTAAATAAAACCGTAGCGTTTTTTGAATCCTTGATGGGAACTTAAAATATCCATGACCGACCAAGGGCAATAACCAAACAACTCAACACCGTCAGAAATAGCCGCATGACAAGCAGCAATATGATCATGCAAATACGCAATTCGATAATCATCATGAATTTTTCCGTCCTCTGTTAGGTGATCTGGTGTGCCTAAGCCGTTTTCTGTAATGATTAACGGTAAACGGTATTGACGATAATAATCATTTAAAACTAAACGTAGACCAGTTGGATCAATTTGGGCACCATACTTAGAGGTTTTTAAATGTTGATTTTTTTCGATTTTAAAATAACCGTATAGATCAAAATCAATGTCCTTTTCTTTCGTACCCAATGGGTGTTGCTCATCTGTCGGTAAATAGCTAGCGACTAACGTCCGATAATAATTAAGAGCGATAAAATCTGGTTTAGCGGCTTTCAAAATTGCTTGATCTTCTGGCTGTGTTTCGGGATAAATGCCGCATTTGGTCAAATACTCTTGATAGTAACCTGGGTATTCGCCAAAACAATACATTTCTAGAGCGTAATTCGTTTTAAAGTTATCATTCATACGAGCCGCCCAAACATCTTCAGGCTTATTAGAACTAGGATAAGTCATCGTTGAGGAAACAGAGGGACCGACTTTTCCCCCAGCGACCAATTGGTGACAATCATTCGTCGCTAACGCATGGGCAACAAACATATGGTAATCCATTTGTGCACGAATTTTTTCAGCATTTTCTGGTGCAACATCGTACATATTCATTCGTTCATCAACACGAATCATTAAGTTTTGTTCGTTTGTAACTTGCCAATTTTTGACTCGATCACCAAACGCTTGATAACAAACTTGCGCATAGCGTTGAAATGCGGAAACGCAGCGACGATCCGCCCAACCATTGTATTTTTCCACCAATGCAAAAGGTAAATCAAAATGATAAAGTGTGACAAACGGCAAAATATCGTTTTCTAAAAGTGTATCAATGACGGCATTATAAAAATCGATGCCGGCTTGATTGATTTCGCCATCACCTGTTGGAATGATTCGTGCCCATGAAAGAGAAAAACGATAGGTTTTTAAGCCTAATTCTTTCATTAACGCAATGTCCTCTTTGAAATGATGGTAAAAATCGCTGGCGACTTTCGTATCTGCTTGTACAGCTGACTTTTTAAAAGAATTGTAATCAGCAACTGTTAGGCCTTTGCCGTCCTCATTCCAAGCGCCCTCAATTTGAAAAGCGGATGAAGAAGCGCCCCATAAAAAATCGTTCTTAAATTGTTTAACCATTAGTTTTGCTCCTTTACTTGCATGAAAAATAAATTTGTTTGTGGTGTAATCTCTGTTTGTTTGGTTGTCTCAATTACAGCCATTTCCGCAGTATTTGTTACGATGACTAAGACGGTTGGATCATAACCAGCAGCTTGGATGATTTGTTTATCAAAAGAAAGCAGCTTTTGTCCTAGCCTGACTCTTTCTCCTACTTTTACGAACGTTTCAAATCCCCGCCCTTTTAATTCGACTGTATTGATTCCAATGTGAAGGAGGATTTCAGCACCATTGTCTAACTTTAAGCCAATTGCATGATGAGTTGGATATAAAGCCGTCACTTGCCCATTTCCTGGTGAAACAATTTGTTCCTCTGTCGGATAAATAGCTAGCGTTTTTCCCATTTGTTGAGAAGCAAAGACTTCATCGTTGATTTGGTCTAAAGATACGAGTTGTCCTTGAACAGGTGCTTGAATCCGTTGCTTTTCTTTGACTGCCTCTGTCTCTGTCTTTAAGCTGGGTTCTTGACGTGACTCGTCAAGCGGTAAATCATTAAAGCCTAGAAAAATCGTTAATAGAAATGCACCAAAAAAAGCAATGCCACAACCTAATAAATAACAAATAAAGGCTTTGGTTCCTGCTTCTGCGTAAACTGGGATGGTCAAGAGTCCTTGGTTAGCGAAGGCTGTCCCGTAGGAACCGCCCCAGCCCATTAAGGCCCCGCCTGCTGCTCCGCTAGCCACCGCATAAATCATCGGTTTTTTTAGCCGCAAGTTTGCACCATAAATGGCTGGTTCTGTGATACCAAATAATGCAGTCACTGTTGCAGAGGCAGCAACAGCTTTCAAGTCTTTATTTTTTGTGCGGACAAACACGCCAAATGCGGCGCCCGCTTGAGAAAAGTTCGCTGCACCAGCAAACGCTAGCAAATTTTGCCGCCCTGTTCGAGCGACATCATTAATCCCAATTGGTACAAGTCCGCGGTGAGCCCCAAAAATGACTAAGACACACCAAATTCCACCGATAAAACCGCCTAACAAGATGGGACTCAAATTCATTATATAATAATACAACCAATTTACGCCGTCACCTAAATAAATCCCTATCGGTCCAAATAATAATAAAGTGGCTGGAATCATTAAAAGTAATGATAGCGTAGGAACCATAATAATTTTTAGAACTTCTGTAATCACTTTTTCCAAAAAGCGTTGCACATAAGCTAACATAAAAATTGCAAGAATAATAGGAATTACCGTGGAAACATAATTGGCTTTGGTCACATGTAATCCAAACAAGGTAACCGCTGATTCTTCAGTCATTAATGAAACGATGGTCGGATAACATAAGGTGGCACCAATTACCATAGCGATATATTCGTTTGTTTTGAAAACCTTAGCAGCTGAATAACCTAAAATAACTGGCATAAAATAAAAAAGTGCATCGGAAGCGGCGCTTAAAATAATATACGTATTCAAAGGTTTTAAATCGACCTGGTAAAAATTGTTTGCGACCATCACAGCAATGGCTAGAATTCCTTTTAACATGCCTGAAGCGGCAATTGCTGGTACGACAGGTGTGAAAATCGCGGCAACAGTATTTAAAATTCGATTACCTAATGAATTTTTTTCTTTTGTGGATGTTTTGGTCGTAAGTTGCTGAGCCAACAAAGGTTCTAGAGCATTATAGACATGCGCAACTTTATTGCCTAAAACCACTTGATACTGCCCGCCACTTTCAACAACAGAAATGACACCTTCTGTTTGTAGTAAGGCTTCTTTGTTCGCTTGTTTCGTATCTTTCAATACGAAACGCAATCGTGTATAACAATGTGTGACATCCACGATATTGTCTTTGCCACCTACGTCTTTCAAAATTTCTTTTGCTATTGCTTGGTAGTCCATGGTGACCACTCCTTATCTATAAAATAACAGCTCAATAAAAAAGACCAAATCACACATGCACGTTTCAGCAAACACACTCAATATTTGCTCGTCGTGAATGTCCCTTTGATCTGATCTACGTAATAACTATGTTTCTCACGATAGAATAGCTGATTGAATTTATTTTTAATTTACCATTATTTAGAGGGATTATCAATGAATTAAGTAGACCAACTCAGTGTTTTGTTGCTAAAATCAGCAGTGAAAATAGTAGTTTACTACATTCACTGCTGATTTATTTGATTACAAGACTGGTGACAACAAGCGTGAAAAGTTTTGCTTGAAGCGTAGCCAGTACCCTTGTTTTTTAATTATCTCGTCGGTTAGTAAGACACTTTTTTCTATATCTTCTTCAAAGATTTGCGCTAATATCCACGCAATGTCGGGATTGTAAATAAACGTACTCACCTCAAAATTCAATGAATAACTGCGAATATCTTGGTTTGTTGTGCCAACCATAGCTAATTCATCATCAATCACCATTGTTTTTGCATGAATAAACCCACTATCATAAATATAAATTTTAATGCCGCGTTTGTGTAAGTAATTCGCGTAATATTGTGTTGCGCGGTAAATAAAGGGATGGTCAGGCATACAAGGAATCATAATTCGCACGTCGACACCTGAACGAACCGCCACTAACAACGCATTAATCATACTATCGTCAGGGATTAAATACGGTGTTTGAATCCAGACACTCTTTTCTGCAGAAAAAATCATCCGAACAAACCCGCTTTTCAAAATTTCTTCTTCTGAATCAGGACCATCTGAAACAACTTGTAAGGACAAATGCTCCACTTCATGATCTTCTGGTAATTTAAAATATTTTTCATGATACGTCATACGTTCTTCAGGATATTTGACTGAAGCATTCCAATCCATGATAAATATCTCTTGCAATGAAAATACGGCCGTCCCGACCAAACGAATATGGGTATCTCGCCAGTAACCAAATTTTTCGGTGACATTCAAATATTGATCCCCAACATTGAACCCGCCGGTCCAGCCAATTTTCCCATCGATGACAACAATTTTCCGATGCAAGTGATAATTTAGACGTGTTTTACGGATCATATCGCGAGAAGTAATAAAGGGAGCTACTTTTCCTCCAGCGTCAACGTAACGAGCAAAAAACTTTTTATTTGCGCCGGGTGAACCCCAAGGATCGTAAATTAAGTAAACTTCCACGCCTTCATGCAACTTTTCGATTAATACATCTAAAAATTGATTGCCAATCGTGTCATTAAAAAACGCATAATATTCCACATGAACGGTTTCTTTCGCTGCACGAATATCTTCAAATAATGCTTGGAATTTTTCTTGGCCATCTGTGAATAATTGTAAACTATTTCTTTTGGCCAACGGTGATGCGTCCATATTCCGGAAATAACGATTTAAAACTTTCGCATCATAAAGTAAATCATAACGTTTATCGCGCCCTGCTTTTTTGTTATCGATGTCCACTTTTTCTTTAATTCGTTGAACCATTTGTTTTTCATCATCAGACAATTTAAAAACTTCTTGTCCATCGATACCCCGCCCACAGAATAAGTAAATAATAAATCCGATACCAGGCAAGAAAATCAACGTCATCATCCATGCCAAAACGCTGGAAATACTACGAGGTTTTCTAAAAACAGTAATTAAGGCAGCAATAACGTTAATTACTAATAAAAATAACAAAATCCAAACAAAAATTTTCATCGCTTACCTCCTTCTTACTTCATACTAAGATTATATCAAATAACAGTTAAATTAGGCGAATAATATGAGCGAGTATTCAAAAAAGAATTCATTTCTATAAGTGTTTCGCCTTTGATTCTCAGTTTTTCTGTACTATAATGAGGGCTAGATGTAAAGATTTTGAAAAGAGGTACTTATTTTATGGTCGTTGATTTGAAAATGTTAGCTATGATTTTTATCATTAATTTTGCGTATATTACCTTAAATACTATTCGTTTTATGTTAACGATGAAAGGTTATCGGGTTATTGCACCGCTGGTTAGTATGGCTGAAATAACAATTTATGTCTTAGGGCTAAGTATGGTTCTGAATCGGTTAGACAATCCTTTAAATTTACTTGTTTATGCGCTTGGTTACGCTGTTGGCATTAGTGTAGGAATTAAAATCGAAGACTATTTGGCCTTGGGTTATATTATGGTATCGGTTATCCTCCCTTCTACTACTGAACAATTTCATTTACCAGAAACACTTCGTGAACACGGCTATGGTGTTACGCAAAGTGTCGCCTACGGACGCGAAGGAGAACGAATGGTTTTAGAAATCCTTTCCCCAAGAAAAAACGAACGTACATTGTACAAATTAATCAATCAATTAGAGCCGAGAGCATTTATCATTTCCTATGAGCCTAAGTTCATTTCTGGTGGTTTTTGGACGAAAAAAGTTCGCAAAAGAAATGACGCCATTTCTCACTAAGAAGCGGCGTCATTTCTTGTTATTGATTTTTAGTTTACATAATAATATTATCGTAACTTTAATTTATTCTAAGATAACTTAGAGAGTTCGTACCTAGTTGCTCAATCAATTGTTGCATAAAAACTAAGCGTTCGATGGCCGATCGGTTAGCAATTTTTTCATAATAAAATGCTAGAATATCCGACTGTGCTTCTAAAGGCTCGGCTTGTTCCGTTGCTACTGGTAAAAGGAGTTTTAAGTGGTCCTGGTCAATCGCAATCACTTGGGTCAGGTGCAAACTTTCTTGAAAAATATTAGGCACAGTACTGACTTTTCGGCCTCGCAGAGCTTGTTTAATGACTCTTCTCGCTTGCGAAAGATAGTATTCAGGATTTACGTCCCCTAGCAAGTCATATAAAGCGCTGAAGGCTTCTGGCAAGGATTGCTCTTTGCCCAAGTAATCAAAATAACGAGGCATTGTTGGAACCTCTGTCTTTTCTTTTTCAAGCGTAATTATAGATAGTTGTGCCGAGGCCAATCTTTGTTTTTGATAAAATGAGGGGCCACCGCTCACGCCAAAAAAATAGTCTTCCTCTTCTGGAAACACTTGTGGCCAAAAAGATTCAGCTAGCCAAAATAATTGCTCTGTTACAGTTCCTTTAAACTTAGGAAGTTCGTCTTCAGCCAAGGTCAAACTCGCAACTTCAGCTGCCGTATAAATAGGAAAATTCAAACGATATTGACGATTTTCCCGAATGATTAACTGACAATCAATCATTTCTGATAAAAATTGTTCTAACTTGCCTTCTGTTGCAAAGGCCGCTTTTAATTGTCTTAAAATGATTCTTTCTTCCCGATGTTCATACATAAAAGTAACAAGAGGGAAAAAAAGTGATTGGTTGAGCAAATGATTGTATTGTTTCGTTTGTTGCGGAGAATGATAGTAAATTGCTAAATCATTCATGTTAACGCCCCTTTACTATTGAAGCGCCTAAGCAACAAGGAATTTATCGCGTTGCTTAGGCGCTTACGGTTTTAGTTAAAGACTTCTGTTAATTGTGGTACTACTTGTTTTTTACGAGAAACAACGCCTGGTAAGAACGCACGATTGTTAACTAATGTTACATTGAATGCTGCTTCAATTTTGGCTTGTTCCGCACCAATCGCTAATAATTCAGAATCACTGTCTAGGATATTCGTAATAATTAAGACAAACAAGTCATAATTATTGGCTGCATTTTCTGCGGCCATAGCTGCTTCTAATTCAGCTTGACGATCTAAAACTTCTGCTAAGTCGACGGTATTTACTTGGGCAACGCGAACTGTTTTGCCGTTCATTGGGAAGCTCTTAGCATCTAAATCTAAAAGAACTTCAGCTGATTTATCGCTTAAATTTGTTCCTGCTTTTAATAAGTCAAGACCATAGCCTTCTAAATTGATTTCAGCAATATCAGCTAGGGCGTGCGCTGCATCGATGTCTTCTTGTGTGCAAGTTGGTGATTTAAATAATAATGTATCAGAAATAATCGCTGAGACCATCATACCAGCAATTTGAGCTGGAATTGTCACGTTATTTTCTTTAAACATTTTATAGATGATTGTACTGGTACACCCTACTGGTTCTGCACGATAATACAATGGATCTGCTGTTTCGAAGTTGGCAATCCGGTGATGATCCACTACTGCTAAAATGTTTACTTCAGCGATATCTGAAATGCTTTGTTGGAATTCGTTATGATCCACTAACATGACTTGGTTTGTTTCGCTAGCTGCTTCAGTGACAACACGTGGTGCTTCAATATTGAAGTAATCTAAGGCATATTGAGTTTCTTCACTTGGTGTTCCTAAAGCGACAGCTTCTGTCTCTTTTCCTAATTCTTTTTGTAAGTAAGCAAAACTAATTGCTGCTCCGATAGCATCTGTATCAGGATTTTGGTGTCCAAAAACTAAAATTTTTGACATAATACACACTCCTTGGTTTTGATTCACTCTTAATGATAACAAAAAATAGAAAAGAAACAACAAAAAATTGTCTTCTTTTCTATTTTTTCGTTTGTTAACGTGCTAGATAACCTTGATAGTCCTCGACATGTAGTAGTTTTTTCGCATTTTCAACACGATCATTTTTAGGAGGCTCAATTCCTTCTAATGGATAAGGAATACCTAGTTCTTCCCATTTGTACTTGCCCATCGTATGGTAAGGAAGCACTTCAACTTTATCTACATTGTTTAATGTTTTTATGAAGGCATCCAGACGGATTAAATATTCGTCGTAATCACTACGTTGAGGCACCAATACGTGGCGAATCCAAACAGGTTTGTCAATTTCAGATAAATAGGTAGCCATCTCTAAAATATTATCATTTGATTGCGTTGTTAACAGTTTATGCTGCTCGTTATCAATATGTTTGATGTCAAATAAGAGTAAATCTGTATACTTCATCAATTCATCAAATTGACTAATGAAGGGTTCTTCCCGAGTAAAAGGTTTGCCACACGTATCTAAGGTGGTATGAATGCCTTGTGCTTTGGCTTTTTTAAATAAATCGATTAAAAAGTCCATTTGCAATAGCGGCTCACCACCACTGACAGTGATACCACCCTTTTCGCCCCAATAAGAGCGAAAACGTAATGCTTCCTCTAATACTTCGTCAGTCGTCACCACACGACCACCGGAACCAATTTTCCAAGTATCTGGATTATGACAGAATTGACATCTCATGCGACACCCTTGTGTAAATACGATAAAACGGACACCTGGGCCATCAACGGTACCAAAATTTTCTGTTGAATGAATTCTACCTGTAACTGGTGTTGTCATAATGATCCCTCTTCTTTCAAACGAAAAGGATGACACGTTGAATGTCACCCTTTCAGTTAAATAATGTAAATGTTTTTTATAGTCTGTCGTGTGAAGTTCTTGAAATAACGTCTGCTTGTTGTTCAGGAGTTAAGTCACGGAATTTCACGGCATATCCAGATACACGGATAGTTAAGTTTGGATATTTTTCTGGATGTGCTTGTGCATCTAATAATAATTCGTTTGTAAATACGTTTACGTTTAAGTGGTAACCACCTTTATCGAAGTAGCCATCTAATACGTTACGTAAGTTGTTAATTCTTGTATCGTCGTCTTTACCTAAACCATTAGGGTTGATGGTTTGTGTATTAGAAATACCATCTAAAGCGATTGTATATTCTAAACGAGCTGTTGAGTTTAATGAAGCTAACAAGCCATTTTTCTCACCTAAGAATTTACCGTCTTGATAACTTGGGTTCGCACCTGGTGCAAGAGGTTTGCCGGCACGACGTCCGTCAGGCGTGTTCCCTGTTGCTTTACCATAAACAACGTTTGAAGTGATTGTTAATAATGAAGTCGTTGGTTTAGAGTTACGGTATGTGTGTTGACGTTTAATTTGTGTCATAAAGTAATCTAAAATCCAGTTAGCCATTGCATCGGCTTCTTCGTTATCGTTTCCGTATGTTGGGAATTCTTTTGTTGGTACATAATCAATTGCCATACCATCTTCGTCACGGATTACTTCTACTTCACCGTGTTTAATTGCCATGATACTATCAGTCGCATGAGAGATTCCGGCAATACCAGTTGCGAATGTCCGTTGTAAATCAGTATCCATTAAAGCTAATTGTGGTGCTTCATATGCATATTTATCATGCATGTAATGAATAATGTTTAATGTGTTAACGTACAATTCAGCTAACCAGTCTAAGATGTCTTTATAGCGTTCCATGAATTCGTGGTAATCTAATTTGTCACCAGTCATTGGACGATATTTTGGTGCTACTTGCATTTTAGTTTTTTCATCGACCCCGCCGTTAATTGCATAAAGAACAGCTTTCGCTAAGTTCGCACGAGCGCCGAAGAATTGCATATCTTTACCCATAACTGTTGCAGAAACACAACATGCGATTGCGCAGTCGTCAGAGCCCCAGTTTTCACGTAATAAGTCATCGTTTTCAAATTGGATAGATGAGCTTTCCTTCGCGATTTTAGCTGCATATGTTCTGAAGCCTTCTGGTAAGTGAGAAGAATACAATACAGTTAAGTTCGGTTCTGGAGATGGTCCCATGTTTGTTAAGGTGTGTAAGATACGGAAGTCATTTTTAGTAACTAATGAACGACCGTCAATACCCATACCAGCAATAGATAATGTTGCCCAAATTGGATAACCAGAGAATAATTGGTTGTATTCTGGTGTCCGTGCAAATTTAACCATACGTAATTTCATGATTAAATGGTCAATCATTTCTTGTGCTTCAAATTCAGTGATTAAACCTGCTTCTAAGTCACGTTGGATATAGATATCTAAGAATGCTGAGATACGACCAATTGACATTGCCGCACCATTTTGAGATTTAATGGCACCTAGGTAACCAAAGTATAACCATTGGATTGCTTCTTGCGCATTTGCAGCAGGACGAGAAATATCGAAACCATAAGAAGCAGCCATTTGTTTTAAGTCATTTAACGCACGGTATTGTTCAGAAATTTCTTCACGTAAGCGAATAACATCGTCTGTCATTTCTTTGTTACCAGTGTTATCATGATCTTTTTTCTTTTGTTCCATTAAGTAGTCGATACCGTATAATGCGATACGACGATAGTCACCGATAATACGGCCACGGCCATAAGCATCTGGAAGACCAGTAATGATTTTGTTTTTACGTGCTAAACGCATTTCAGCTGTGTAGGCATCAAAAACACCTTGGTTATGTGTTTTTCTGTATTCTGTGAAGATTTTTGTCATTTCTTCGTCAGTTTCATAACCATTTGAAACTAAGGCATTGTTCGCCATTTTAATACCACCGAATGGCATAAATGCTTGTTTTAATGGTACATCTGTTTGTAAACCGACAATTTTTTCTTCTTCTTTGATTAAGTAACCAGGTTCATGTGACGTAATAGTTGCTGGGATATCGCTATCCATGTCATAAACGCCATTTTTTTCATGTTGGATTTCAAATAACTCTTGTAGTTTTGTCCATAATTTGTCAGTGCTCGGAGCGATTGGTTCTAAGAAACTGTCGTCGCCTTTGTACTCTGTGTAGTTGTTTTGAATAAAATCACGAGTGTCAACGCTTGTTCTCCATTTGTCGCCTTTAAAGCCTTCCCATTGTTTCATGAAGTGTTTGCCTCCTTAGTTAACTGCTACTTGATTGTATGTAACAGCTTTATGTGATTAGTATAACACATAACCTTTTAGATGCAAGCGTTTTTTTATTATTTATTGCACTTTCTTAATAAATAAATGGGGAGCAAAGATTATAAACGCTGATATATAAACATTTATACTTGTGAAAATAAGAACGATTTATAGTTGTTATCACTTGTGAAAAATGTACTTCTGTATTAAAAACAGCAGCCATCTGTATTAATACAGATGGCTGCTGTCGAGATATTTATAACACAGTTTAGTTTGTTTGTTCTTCTTCAATCACTGCAGAATGCATCTCGTGGACTTCCATTACTTGGCCATCTTTTAGTTCATCGATGACAAAGGAACCGTTGGATGTTCGTTCACTGATTGGATAGTTTTTCGACTGAATAACTTCTTGTGTGCCTTTTTGCGTAGTAACTAATAAATCTAAATCGGTACTTTCAGACATAAAGACAACACGATGTGGATTTTTCTTCAATTCCCGCAAGACCATTAGTCCACGTTTTGCTCGTCCTAATTGTGTTAATTCTTGGGCTAACATACGTTTAACACCGCCACGTTGGGTAACGATGACAATCGGTGTATCCCCTTCAGAATGAACCAGTAAACCATTAACGACATAATCGTCTTCTTTGAGGTTCATTGATTTAACTCCAGCCGCTTTACTACCCACGACTGGTACTTCATATAATGGATAACGTAAGCCAAAACCGCGATTGCTAACGAGGAAAACATCCAATAAGTCTTGATCATTTGTTAAATAAACATTGGTAATTTCATCTTGGTCTGATTTTAATTTCATACAAGATGTCGGGCGGCTCTTATAAGTGCGCCAAGGCTCAAAATCAGCCATTTTGGTTTGTTTAATCATGCCAGCTTTTGTAATGAAAACAAAGGTTTTTGTCGGACTTAACTCTTTATAAGGATATACAGCAATAATCGATTCATCGATAGCAAGATTTAAAATGGTTTGAGAAATATGTTCGCCAATTTCTTTCCAGCGTAAATCTGGCAACTCATGGACGGGGCGATAGATCATATTTCCTTTATTTGTTACTAGTAAAAGATGATCTAATGTATTGACTTCGCCAGCATATAGTAAAAAGTCGCCTTCTTTCATGCCGATTTCTTCTGGTTTTGATGCTGTATAAGAACGAATACTACTCCGCTTGATATAGCCTTCGTGCGTCACGGTTACGACCACGTCTTCCTGCGCAACTAACACGGCTGTTTCAATCTTGATTTCTTGGATTTCCTCTTCAATTTGAGTTAAGCGTGGATTACCATATTGCTTTTTAACTTCGCGAAGTTCTTTTTTCATGACTGAGAATAGTTCTTTTTCATTGTTTAAAATGTTCAATAACTCAGCAATTTGTTGTTCTAAAGTTTTCGCTTCTTCTTGTAAATCAGTAATATCCGTATTGGTTAAACGATATAGCTGTAAAGTAACGATTGCTTCAGCTTGTTCTTCAGTAAACGCATAGTCGGATACTAAGTTCTTCTTCGCATCTTTTTTATCTTTACTGCCACGGATTGTTGCAATCACTTTATCTAAGATA
This sequence comes from Enterococcus sp. DIV0682, assembly GCF_051712685.1. Classification (NCBI taxonomy): domain Bacteria; kingdom Bacillati; phylum Bacillota; class Bacilli; order Lactobacillales; family Enterococcaceae; genus Enterococcus; species Enterococcus sp. DIV0682. Next base: position 1,400,015 of record NZ_JBIOPK010000001.1, on the reverse strand, counting down.
GACAATGCTTTAATTAAACCAGCAACAATGTGCTCACGTTTGCGAGCTTTGTCCAACTCAAATTGACAACGGTTAATGATAACTGATTTGCGGTGCGTAATGTAACTTTCTAAAATCCGTTTTAGGCCCACTTGTTGCGGGGTCATGTTGTCGATGGCTACCATGTTAAAGTTGTAATTGATTTGCAATTCAGTGTTTTTAAATAGATAATTTAAAATACCTTCTGCATTGACATCTTTTTTTAGTTCAACAACAATTTGCAAGCCAGTTCTGTCACTTTCGTCACGAACTTCGGCAATGCCGTCTACTTTTTTATTTAAACGGATTTCATCCATCTTCTTCACTAGCGTTGCTTTGTTGACTTCATAAGGAATTTCAGAAATGACAATTTGTTGTTTGCCGCCTTTTAAGGGCTCAATCTTTGTCTTCGCACGTAAAATTACTTTACCACGGCCGGTTTCGTAGGCTTTTTTAATTTCTGCTTTTCCTTGTAGGATCCCACCTGTTGGGAAATCTGGTCCTGGAATGTATTCCATTAATTTCTCTAAACTTGCATTAGGATGATCAATTAAATACACGGTTCCATCAATAATTTCCGCTAAATTATGCGTAGGAATTTCTGTTGCATAGCCTGCTGAAATCCCCGTTGAGCCATTTACCAATAAATTAGGATATTTGGCTGGTAAAACAGTGGGTTCTTTTTCTGTATCGTCAAAATTCCAGACGAAATCGACGGTATTTTTGTCGATATCTTTTAACAACTCACCACTTAACTGTGATAAACGAGCTTCTGTATAACGCATCGCCGCTGGTGGGTCGCCATCCATACTTCCGTTGTTTCCATGCATTTCAATTAGTACTTCCCGTAATTTCCAGTCTTGACTTAGACGGACCATCGCTTCATAAATACTACTGTCGCCATGGGGATGATAATTCCCCATAATGTTTCCGACAGATTTTGCTGATTTACGAAAGCCTTTATCAAAGGTATTGCCGTCTTTATTCATTGAAAAGAGAATGCGGCGTTGTACTGGTTTTAGCCCATCTCGAATATCTGGTAGGGCCCGTTCTTGAATGATGTATTTGGAATATCTTCCAAAACGATCGCCCATTACTTCTTCAAGGGTTAATTCTTGAACTTCTTGGCGTTTTTCCAAAATTGTCACTCCCTACTCTATGTCAAACAAACTGATTTCAGTGTCATCGGTTTGTTCTGCTTCTTTTGTTTTTTTCGCATCTAAAAGACTTTCTCCTGTTGGTGCAGAAGTGTCTTCTTCTGAACGATCTAAAATACTGCCATCTTCTTCCAACGTAAATTGAACATGTTGTTCAATCCATTTTCGACGAGGTTCGACTTTGTCGCCCATTAATGTGGTCACACGGCGTTCTGCTTGAGCTGCATCATCAATCCGAACACGAATTAAGGTTCTAGTTTCAGGATCCATCGTTGTTTCCCAAAGTTGTTCTGCATTCATTTCCCCCAGACCTTTATAGCGTTGGAGCATATAGCCTTTACCAACTTTATCAATCACTTCTGCCAATTCACCATCGGTCCAAGCATACTCAATGACTGATTTTTTTCCAGTTCCTTTAGAGACTTTATAAAGTGGTGGTAAGGCAATGTAGACTTTGCCGGCTTCAATTAATGGTTTCATATAACGATAGAAGAACGTTAATAGCAACACTTGAATATGGGCACCATCGGTATCCGCATCGGTCATGATGATGATTTTATCATAATTACAATCTTCAATTGAAAATTCAGGACCAACGCCTGCGCCAATCGTATAGATCATAGTATTGATTTCTTCATTTTTCAAGATGTCTTGCATTTTCGCTTTTTCCGTATTAATGACTTTTCCTCGTAGCGGTAAAATGGCTTGAAACTTCCGGTCGCGTCCTTGTTTTGCTGAGCCACCGGCCGAGTCTCCTTCGACAAGATATAGTTCATTTTTCTTAGGATTTCTAGATTGAGCCGGTGTTAATTTTCCAGAAAGTAACGATTCACCTTTTTTCCGTTTTTTACCGTTCCGGCTTTCTTCACGAGCTTTGCGAGCCGCTTCGCGGGCTTCACGGGCTTTAATCGCTTTCCGAATTAATGATTGACTCATTTCACTGTTTTCTTGTAAATAGAAGCCCATTTGTTCGCCTACGACGTTATCGACAACGGTTCTTGCTAAAGGTGTGCCTAATTTCCCTTTGGTTTGACCCTCGAACTGTAGTAAGTTTTCTGGTACTCGAATTGAAAGGACAGCTGCTAAGCCTTCACGGAAGTCGCTACCTTCTAAATTTTTATCTTTTTCTTTTAATAGTCCCACTTTCCGTGCATATTCATTGTACGCCTTTGTCATTGACGTTTTCATACCGACTTCGTGGGTACCGCCATCTTTTGTGCGGACATTGTTAACGAAAGATAAAACATTTTCAGAATAGCCATCGTTGTATTGGTAAGCTAATTCAACTTCAATACCTTCTTTGGCTCCTGAAAAATAAACAACGGGTGTTAATGTATCTTTTTCTTCATTTAGATAGGCAACAAATTCTTTAATGCCTTCTTCGTAGTGGAAGACTTCTTCTTTGGGTTCTTCCCCACGTTCATCCGTTAAAGTAATTTTGACGCCTTTTAATAAGAAAGCTGATTCTCTCAAACGTTCTGCTAAAATTTCGTAAGAAAAATTTGTCGTAGAGAAAATGGTGTCGTCAGGTAAAAAAGTAACGGAGGTGCCGTTGCGTTTTTTTGTTTTGCCGATTTTTTTTAAGGTACCAACTGGTTTACCGCCGTCCTCAAATCGTTCCATGTATTCTACGCCATCACGAACAATATGAACTTCTAACCACTTAGATAAGGCATTAACAACACTGGCACCCACCCCATGGAGTCCGCCTGAAGTTTTATAGCCACCTTGGCCAAACTTACCACCCGCATGTAAGACAGTAAAAATTACTTCTACTGTTGGGATACCAGAAGCATGCATCCCTGTTGGCATTCCGCGGCCAGAGTCTGCAACACAAATACTATTATCTTTTTGGATAGTTACGTTGATTTCATTCCCGTAGCCAGATAACGCTTCATCGACTGCGTTATCGACAATTTCATAGACTAAGTGATGGAGTCCACGGCTATCGGTTGAACCGATATACATACCAGGTCTTTTCCTCACTGCTTCCAATCCTTCTAGGACTTGGATAGAGGCATCATTGTACTCATTGTTAATTTTTTTAGCCAAAGAAAAAACTCCTTATACTTAGATTCTCGTTTAGTTAATAAGCGTACATTAACTATTTCTTAAAGAATTAGAAGAAGAGTGAGCGGGTTTCTTGCGTTTTCCGTTCGCTCCTTCTAAAACCATCATTACAATAATACTCTATCTGGGTCAAAAAAAAAAGAGCTTTCCGTTCAGGACGCTCTTTCTTTATAAAATTACACGTGTTTATTCAGCATCTGCCATTTTTGCCAATTCAATTTTAATACAACGGTCCATAATAACTTGACGACCTTCATTTAATAACAAGTTCGCTGCCTCTTCGTTTTCCAAACCTAGTTGGGCCCAAAAGACAGGCGCTTCTGTTTTCAATGTTTCTGCGGCCACTTCTGGCAAAAATTCACTCCGCCGAAAGACGTCAACAATATCAATCTTTTCAGGAATCTCTGTTAATGCCCCATAAACCGTTTCGCCAAGCACCGTTTCACCTTTTAAAACTGGATTGACAGGTAATACACGATAGCCATGTTGCTGTAAAATTTCCGCAATTTTGTAACTCGTGCGGTCGGGCTTGTTACTCAAACCAACCACCGCAATATTTTTTGCTTGTTTTAAAATATCAAAAATTTGATTTTGACTTGGATTTTCAAATGTCATTCACTCAACCCCTTTTTTTCGTTCTTATCTATTATAACGCTGAGTAAAGGGTTTTGGCAAAATTATTCTCTGACTGCCGGTAAAATAATTATTGGCTTTGCCAATCTGCTGGATAAGTCACGTAGACAAAGCGGGCATCACCCGTCACTGAAAATTGAATTTTGCTACTTTTCGGGATTAAAATAATTTCACCGGCTGTTGCAGAAATTTTACGTCCGTCAATCAGTATATCCAGTTGTCCTGAAATAATATAATCAATTTCATCGTATTCTAGTGTCCAGTCGAAGGTGGTATCTTTCATCACCATTAAACCGCAACCAAGGCGCGGGCTTTCTTCTAAAGAAAACAGATCTTTTGTGTAAACAATGTCCGCTGGGTTGCCTGTATCTAAGCGATCGTCTTCTGTTACGTCGATTTCGGGTAATTTGATGGACATAATTCCACTTGGATCCAGTTGTTTAGTCGGCATTAATTTTTCTGTGACAATTTGTCGAACAAGCGTTTCAATCATTTCACGATTTAATTCTGTCATATTTACACCTCATTATTTCACTTCTGTTTCGGGTTTCCCTAGCATTCGATTTGCCATAAAGATAGCCACAAAAATGGCGGTAATCCCTCCAACTAATTTTCCAACAATCATTGGAAAAATCATTTCTTTTGCTACGCCTGCAGTAAAACCAAGGTGGTCACCTAAAACGAAAGAAGCCGAAACAGCAAAAGCGATATTAATAATTTTTCCTCGATTATCCATGTCTTTTAACATTTGGAACATGGGAATATTGTTAGCTAATGTAGCAACCATTCCTGCAGCCGCTACTTCATTCATTCCTAAAACTTTTCCTAGTTTCATCAATGGTTTATTAAAGACTTTCGTAATCACAGCGACTAAACAGAAAGCGCCAGCTAAAGTTAAAGCAATCCCGCCAACGACTTCAATTCCTTCAGTAACTGGTGCAATACCAGGAATCACTGTAATTCCTAATAATAGTTGAATCGCCCCCACAACTAAACCAAAGATAGCGACAATCACTACGCCTTGACCAAAAATTTGGAAGCCTTTAATCATGCCTTTTGGCGCTAACCATAAACCTAAAATAATTAAAGCGGCAACAATAATAATTGGAATTAAGTTAGGAATAATCAATGACAATGGCATGCCAGCTGTTAAACCGCCTACTAATAAACCAAAAGGAATTGTAATAATCCCGCTCAAAACACCTGTTGCTAAGAATTGTTGGTCATCTTTTTGGATAATGCCAAGCGCTACTGGAATTGTAAAGACTAACGTTGGCCCCATCATTGCACCTAAGATTGCCCCCGCAAATAAACCAGCTTGTGGATCATTGGCTAATTGTTGCGCTAACGCAAAGCCGCCCATATCATTAGCCAATAAGGTTGTGGCAAACATTGCTGGATCAGCCCCTAGTAATTCATAGACAGGAACGACAATCGGGCTTAAAAGATTGGCTAAGACAGGCGCTAAAGTGATAATCCCTACCATAGAAAGCGCTAGAGAACCCATAGCCATAATCCCTTCCTCAAATTGCTCCCCTAAACCTAGTTTGTTGCCAATACATTTATCGATTCCTCCAATAATCATGAAAAGAACCATAATATACATAATAATTTCATTAATGCTCATGTCTCGTCCTCCCTATTCTTCCTCTGTAGAATCAATGACACCAACAATCATTGCATCAATTGGGACATTCGGATCTTCTGCCGAAATACGGGCAGCATTGCCTTGACTAATTAACACTTTGTCCCCGACACCAGCTCCAGCGTTGTCAGCAGCAATTAGAAATCCTTGCTTTTCGTCCTCTTGATTCAAAATATCAACCATCATAAATTTCCAGCCATTTAATTTTTCATCTTTTCTTGTTGACCAAAGGCTACCAGTCACTTTTCCTAAAAGCATCGTTTTTCCTCCTTACGTCAGCAATTGATGTTTCCGAGCATAATCTGTCGCTAACGGGGTTAAATAGGCATTTTTACTTAAAGAAACACCTGCTTCTGTCATTCTTATCAATTGTTTTTCAGTAATGTAGGTTCGTTTGGTCTCAGCCAAAGAACGAAGTTGTTTTTGACAGGCCGCCTGAAACACAGCGTAATTTTCTGAATCATGATAAAAAATCAGCCCAAACTGTTGGCACATGTCCACGTTTTCCTGAATCGTTTGTTTCAAACGATACTTCAATCGGGAATTTTTAGTCACTGAAGGTATTGGGGTTAAAACCAATACCGGCTTACCTTCAAATAAGAATGCTAAGATGTTTTTGACTAATTCATCCGTTTCCTGTAAATGCGCAATCGCGTTTACTTGGGAAATCGTTAGCCTCTTTACAACCAAACCTCGTGCTAGCTTCTGCTCCTTGGTTACCCAATTTACATCAGGAAAACGAACAAACATTTCTTCAGGAAATGCTTCTTTTGCTTCTGCTAAAGCCACTGAATAAGACGACGACAGCAATTGTTGGCAAATTCGATCAGTAATCTGTTGAATCAAATTTTCCATTTCAGAAACGTTCATTGTCCTTCCTCCTTTTACTTAAGAATATAGCCACGAGCTCCTTTGGTTAAGCCGCAAGCGTTGGCTTCATCGTAGTCAATGTGCATGTACGTTGCAAATCGCGGACTGATTCGCACAACTACATCATCAAAGATTAACGGACGTGTGCCTTCCACTTTGACTTGCACAATTTGACTATTGCTTACTTTATTTTTCAAGGCGTCTTCGGGTGTCATGTGAATATGACGTTTGGCAACAATTAAACCGTGACTTAATGTCACAACTGCTGATCCGTTCATCAGCGTGACGCCTGGTGTCCCTTCTGTCTTTCCACTCTCTCTAACTGGGGCATTAATTCCTAAAATACGTGTATCCGTCATAGAAACTTCGACTTGTGATTCGCTACGTTCAGGGCCTAAAATAACCACATTTTGAAAAAGTCCTTTAGGTCCAGCAACCGTAATTCGTTCTTTACAAACAAACTGTCCAGGTTGTGATAAATCTTTCACTTTTGTTAGTTGATATCCCGGTCCAAATAATGCATCAATCTCTTGACGAGACAAATGAACATGTCGGCCAGAAGCTTCAACTTCAAAAGTATTTTGTTGTTGTTGCTGAATTCGTTTAACAACTTCTTCAACAATTTCATTCATTGAATCCAATTTGTTCATCTCCTAGTTTCGTGATATTTCAGCCATGGTGCTAATTAATTCTGTAGCCCAAGATTGAAAAAGGCCGAACAGTTGTGATTCTCCTTTTAACTGGAGAATAATTTTATCTAGTTGTAATTGAATTTCTTTTGAGGAATAGCGCCATTGTCTCTGTTGGTTAGTTAGAATAGTTACCTTTGATTCCAAAATGACTGGTTCCATTACAATCGACTGTTCTAAAATAAACTTCTCTAACCACTGTTGTTGTTCGAAATATAACCAACCTTCTGTTGATAACGCTTCATTCGTTAAGAAAGGCAAATACAATAGATGGCTTAAGTGCCGAATCTCATAAATTGTTTCTTTTGATAAATGTTCTTGTTTTTGTTTTTGTGAGGAGGCCTTCACTGAATGAACCTCAGAAAGCAATGGGTTTGTTGAAGAGAAGCTGCTATTAATCCGATGCTCGCGTAGATAGCTTTTGGCGGCTGGCGTCAGAAAACTGCCTATAGGAAACACAAAATCCGTGCCATCTTCTAGTTCTTTTTTAAGCCTTTTGTTGCGAAGCATATCTTCTGTAATAACTGTCATAACACCCCTCCTCAATGAAAGTTTAGGACAGAAGTAATGAACCTACCTCTGCCCCAAAAAATCAAAATTATAATTCAGTTGTTGCGTGTGGTAAAATAGCGTCTACTTCTGTATGTGGACGTGGAATTACATGGACAGATAATAATTCGCCAACACGTTCTGCTGCGGCAGCACCAGCATCTGTTGCTGCTTTTACAGCACCAACGTCACCGCGAACCATTACTGTAACTAAACCGCCACCGACTTGTTCTTTTCCAATTAAAGTAACGTTTGCCGCTTTCACCATTGCATCGGCTGCTTCAACAGCACCTACTAAACCACGAGTTTCGATCATTCCTAAAGCATTTGTACTTGACATTATAATTTCCTCCTAAGATGTATGTTTTATTTTTAAAAATTTGGGACAATTAGCAATTTGACTTAGGTCCCAAACCCTAAATCCAATAATTCATTTGTTTTACTCTTACTCGCTCGTTTCTTGTTAGTTTAAGCGAGCTAAAACTTGAGCCACCACGGCATTTACTAGTTCTTCTTGATTGGTTGTTTCGCAAGAAGTAGCCACATATATGGTTGATGTTTGACCAAATTCTTGACGAATCTCTTCTAAATCACGCACGCCATATGCAACACGACGTAAATTGAACAGATTTTCAACCCCAATATTATCAGAAGTTGAGCTGCCACCAACTGCGCCACAACCAAGTGTTAATGCTGGCACTAAGTTAGTTGAAGCACCAATTCCCCCAAGTGTACCAGAGGTGTTAACAAGTAAACGAGAGACGGGTTTTCTTAAGCCAAATTCACGAATGACTTCTTTGTTTTCTGTGTGAATGCCCATTGTATGACCCGCACCTTCACCTTTCAAAATTTCAATTGATAACGCGCAAGCTGCTTCCCAGTTTTCAACTGTATAGAAAGCAATAATCGGTGCCAATTTTTCTCTTGAAAATGGATATTTCAAGCCTACATGTGTTTCCTCGGCAACAATTAAGCGGCGATCTTTTGGAATAGATAAACCAACTAATGAAGCAATATGTTGAACGGAACGACCCACGATTTGCGGGTTCATTGTACCGTTTGGTCGTAAAATAAATTTAGCTAATTTGTCGGCTTCGGCTGGACTTAAGAAATACGCTCCCTGCTTAATTAACTCTTCTTTGACCGCTTCACGGTTGACAGTTTCAACAATAATTGATTGTTCCGATGCACAAATTGTACCGTTATCGAAAGTTTTTGAATCCATTATTTGTTTCACTGCATGAGGAACATTTGCGCTTCGTTCGATGTAGGCTGGTCCATTACCAGGCCCAACACCGATTGCTGGTGTTCCAGAAGAGTACGCGGCTTTAACCATTGCGTTTCCACCAGTAGCTAAAATTAAATTTGTTTCTTTATTTTTCATTAATTCGCTGGTCGCTTGCATAGTTGGCGTTTTGATGACCGAGACACAACCTTCTGGTGCCCCTGCAGCAATAGCCGCTTTTTGGATAATTTCCACTGTTTCAATAATCGATTTCAACGCATTGGGATGTGGTGAAAAAACAATACTGTTGGCAGCTTTTAATGAAATTAATGCTTTGTAAATGACTGTTGATGTCGGGTTGGTAGAAGGAATTAATCCTGCAATCACACCAACTGGGACAGCAATTTCAGTGACTTTTTTGGCAGCATCATCATGGATCACACCAACTGTAGCTTTGTCCTTCATTTCGTCATATACTACTTTTGAAGCGAAAGCATTTTTGATGATTTTATCTTCATAGATACCAAATCCTGTTTCTTCATTGGCCATTTTCGCTAACTTTTCTCGTTGGTTAAATGTAGCCTCTGAAACTGCTTGGACAATCGCATCGATTTGTTTTTGCGAAAATGTTGCTAATACTTGCTGTGCCTCTTTGGCTTTTCTGATTAAATTTCTTGTTTCTTGGATGGAACGTAAGTCTTTATCTACTAATTCCACTCGTCTTCACTTCTTTCTATTTCCGCCATGATTGCTTGAATTAAAGCTTCTTTATTGGCAAATTTAATCTCACTTTTCTTTAAACTACTTAGGTTCATTTTGTAGGCTTGTTTGCGTAAATCAACCACGCGTTGTGTTTCTAATTTTTGGCGTATGCCAGTGTGTTCTTCCGAATCTGGTGTTTCAATCTCTTCTTCAATTACTTCTACTTGTTCCATCGGTTCAGGTGCTGACTTGGGTTCTGGATCTGATAAAATCACTTCCGTTTGAGCATCAACCCGTGAGATCACATGATGAGCAATTAAACAATTTAATTCTTTAGCTACTTCCGTGCCTACTTCAACAGCAGCTTGAACCGCGGCAACGTCACCAATCAGTTCCACAGTTGTTAAACCGCCATTAATAATTTCAGCTTTTAACAAAGTAACGTCGGCGGCTTTCAATGCCGCATCGGCCACACTAATGGCACCTAAAAATCCTTTGACTTCGACCATTCCTAATGCTTTCATTCAGGTCACATCCTTAATAACTCAACGGATTGTCAGCGATATTTTGAATGACTTGTTCAAACGCACTGCAAGCAGCTTTACATGCAGATTGACTACCTGTCAATAAGGCGCCGCCAAAGTTCGTTTCAGAAGGTGGTCCATAAAAGACACCCATTTGAACATCGGCAGCTTTCATTGCTGCATCTAAGCCAACCATTGCTTCTAGCGGTGGTGCAATCAGATAAGCAATCGCTTCACCTTCAGGAATATTCGCTTGTTCAGATAAAAAGCTACCCGTTCTTGATACTACATGTGCAAAATAAACAATGCTGTCATCTTCGTTAGCACTATAGAAGCTGGCTTCTTCTTCAATGACTTGCGTAATGACACTCAAGCCACTATTGACTTCAGCAGGACTCGGACCAGCAATAATGCCAATCACTTCACCGGCTAATTTGGTTGAAGCATTTGCTGCGCCAGCATACATACTTTTACCGTAAACTACAGTAACATCGGCGGCTTTGGTTGCTTCATCTAATGCAACATAAGTGACATCATCACAATCGGAAGTAACAATTCCTAATGAGCGATGTTCTGGTTTCAATGATAATTCTTTTGCTAATGCCGGATCGACATTGGGAATGACTTTCATACTTAGGACATTTGCGCCTAGACGATCATTTTTCATGAGAAATCCTCCTTTATTCAGCTTCTTTTAAATCAATACCAGATTTTTTCTTGTCTAACATTTTTTTGATAATTTCGGCAATGTAGGCCCCTGCTTCAACAGCCGGTGTCCCACCTTTGTGAATATTTGAAATAACTGTCCGCCGTGCTTCTGGCATACCGACAGTTGGTTTGTAAGCAATGTAGGCACTCATAGATTCAGCTGTTACTAAACCAGGACGTTCGCCAACTAGCAAGCAAACAACATCAGCGTCAGTGATTTCACCAATTTTATCCATTGCTGGCACGCGACAATATTTAACAAAAACTACATTGTCGAAATCTAAGTTGTACATGTTTAATCCTTGTTTAATTGCTGGTAGGACTTCTTTAATATTCGCTTCGATAGCAGCTGAACTAAGGCCATCCCCTACGACCATTTGGATTTTGGCTTTTGGTGTCGTATTTTTCCGAATGATTTCACTATTTTCTTCATCAAATTGACGACCATAATCTGGACGTGTTAAATATTCATCTTTACTGTTACAGATTGTTTTTGTAGAAATAAAATTCATTTCTTTTACCAAGTCTTCGCTTACGTCTGAAAAGACCGCATCTTGTGCTGCCGCATGGTCCGCTCGGAAACGTAATGTTGAACTAGTCATATAACGCGTCCCTGCACGACCAACGCCTAAACGAGCTGGCGAGAAAGCTTTCATTTTTAATAGTGCTTCAGGATCTACGGCATTTTTCAATAGTAATTGTTTACGTAAATCTACTTCAGTAATGTCAGGAATTAGGCCTTCTTCAATTTCTGTCGTTTCAGTGACGTGTGTTGTGACTGGTTTTTCTTCAGCAGTCACAGTGGCAGTCGAAACCGCTTGATTGTCAGCGACCATTTCTGTTAAAATTCCGGCAATCATTTCTTTTAATTCTTTTTCGTTCATTTGTATTCTCACCTCGTTTATTTAATAAATACAGATGCATCGCCAGCGCGACTTGTTAATTTTCCGTTTTCCATTAAGCCCATTTTTTCCATCCATTCTTCAAATTCTTTAATTGGACGTAAGCCTAATGTTTCACGAATCGTCGCAGTTTCATGGAACCCAGTTGTTTGATAATTTAACATGACATCATCGCCATGAGGAATCCCCATGATATACGTACAACCAGCTGTTGCTAATAACATTGCTAAGTTTTCCATATCATTTTGATCAGCTTTCATATGGTTGGTGTAGCAGACATCACAACCCATTGAAATTCCAGTTAATTTGCCCATGAAATGATCTTCTAAACCAGCGCGGATGACTTGTTTTGAATCGTAAAGATATTCTGGTCCAATAAAGCCGACAACGGTATTTACAATATACGGATCAAATTTTTTGGCTAAGCCATAACAACGCGCTTCCATTGTGACTTGGTCTGCACCAAAGTTCGCTTCAGAAGAAAGTTCTGAGCCTTGACCTGTTTCAAAATACATCACATTAGGACCAGCTGCTTGACCACTGTGAAGCGCTAAATCTTGTGCTTCAGCTAAAATTTCTGCATTTAAACCAAATGCTGTGTTCCCTTTTTCTGAACCAGCGATGGATTGAAAGACTAAGCCAGTTGGCGCGCCTTGACGCATGGCTTCCATTTGTGTCGTTACGTGAGCAAGCACGCAAGTTTGTGTTGGAATTTCCCATTCGCTACGGAACTCTTCAAACTTGTTTAAGATTCGTTTAACACTTTCTGTAGAATCATCAACAGGATTCAAACCAATTAAGGCATCACCGGCGCCATAAGAAAGACCTTCCATAACTGATGCCATAATGCCATCGACATTATCGGTTGGATGGTTCGGCTGTAAACGATTTGAAAAAGTTCCGGGACGGCCAATTGTTGTGTTGGCGGTTTTTTCAATATTGATTTTTTTTGCGCCAACAATTAGATCCATGTTGGACATTAATTTACAGACAGCAGCAATCATTTCAGAAGTGAGTCCACGGGAAATTCGTTTGATATCAAAATCGGTTGTTTCCGAAGATAAGATAAATTCGCGTAATTCTGCAACTGTCCAATGTTTAATACTTTCAAAAATTCGCATATTGACTTGGTCAATAATAATGCGTGTCACTTCATCTTCGTCATAATCAACAACGGGATTGTTAAACAAGTCATTTAAGGACAATTCCGATAAAACGACTTTCGCTGCCACGCGTTCTTCGGCTGAATTAGCAGCTACGCCAGCTAACTTGTCGCCAGACTTTTCTTCATTGGCTTTGGCTAAGACTTCTTTAACGGATGTAAATTGATAGACTTTGCCAAATAGTTTGGTTTTTAAAATCATCTTTGTGTCGCTCCTTTTTAATTAAATACTAAGGTCTTAACAATGACTGGAAGGACGGCTCCTTCTGCCACTGGTAAACCGATATCTACATAATCACCGTTTTCTACTTTGACCGAATCAAGACAGATAAACGGATAGTCTTTTGGCAGATGGGCACTTAAGGCATGCCCTAAAGCTTTCGCCATGTCTTCATCCACCATAACAATAATGGGAATTTGTTCAGCAACTAAACTAGCTAATCCTTCCACAATCCCTTGACCATAGCGTTGAATATCAGCAAATGTTGGATTGCTCATGCCTCTAATTGCTAGGGCAATCTGGGGTGTTTCTTCAATACGATGCCAATTGAGTTTTTCTTGGATTCGCTGGCCTAATTCTGTCACAGTAAGGGTTTCATCCTCTTGCGCTAATTTTAGAATTGGGATATTTTTTACCGGCAAAATTTGCTCACGATAAGCGATCGTGCTTCCGCTAATTTCAGCAGTATGTGAACCTGCTCCGACGACCGTCGCTCGAATTGTTTCTGCGCTTTCTAAGACTTCTTTTTCCGAAAAAATCAGTGACTTTCTCAAGTATTTCCCTAAAAGCAAGCCGATGTCTCCATATTTAAAGAGATTCGTACTTGTCGTATTTAAGCAATCAGCCACACCACCAGAAAATGTTACAATTGGTAATTCCTCAGCTTTTCGTAGTGGATGGTTAGTTACTAATAACTGGTAGAACGGACTTTGTGTCCCCAAGCCAATGCTATTTTCTAACACGGCAACTAATTCCGAAATAATTGGCAGTAAGTTTTGTTCGGTGGCTTGGTCACCAAGGTGCAAGGTTAGCCCTTTTTTATTTATAATTTCTTGAATCTTCGGAGCTATATAGGTGATTTTTTGTTGTTGATCTAATTTAATTAAGCGTCCGCCAATGTCAAAACAAGCCGTGTCAATCACTTCACCATCTTTAAAGACAGCTAAATTTGTCGTTCCACCACCAATGTCTAAATTAACCACTGGTTTGCGTTTCGTTTCAGAATAAGTTTGAGCCCCAGCGCCTTTTCCAGCAATGATACTTTCTAAATCAGGTCCAGCCGTAGCAACGACAAAATCACCTGCATAGCCACTAAGTGCTCGTAGCACATTGTTGGCATTGCTTTTTCGAGCAGTTTCACCTGTGATAATTACCGCACCCATTTGAATATCTTGTTTATGAATGCCTGCTTGGCGATATTGCTCCGCTACAAACGCTTTGATAGGTTCTGCATCAATTTCTGATTGGTTAAGTAAGGGTGTAAAGATAATGTCACTTCGGTAAATGACTTTTTTATCAGAAATGCTGATACGTGGTACTGTAAACGCAGAGGCAAAATTTTCAACAGTTAATTCTGACAAGACTAATTGGGTTGTAGACGTCCCTAAATCAATCCCTACGGTTAAAAGTGTTTCCTTCGACATCGCCTGACTCGCCTCCTTTTGCATACAAAAAGGCACTTAAAGAATCGTTAGAAAATTTCTTTCTACTTTTCTTTAAGCGCCTTTGCTTAATCAATGAACAACATCACTGGTGTTCTGTTCGAAATAGAAACAGGTTTTAGTTCCCTGTTTATTGGATTCAATTGTAATTTTTCCTTTTAATTTATCTTTTACGTAGCTTTTGACAATCATCAAACCTAAACTGGTCTCGTTACTTTGATGAACGTCATAGCCTTTACCATTATCTGTAACAGTAATGGTAATCATTTTATTATCTAATGTTCCACTAAGTTTAACAACGCCACTTGTTTGTGGCTCAAATGCGTGATCAAAAATGTTTTGTAATAGTTCGTTGACAACAAGGGAAATGGTGACCATTTGTTCGCTAGAAACCATAATGGCTGGATCAACATCCATCATCATCTCAATGGGTTGTGCGCCTTGAAAAAGATGTCTAAAATTATACATCACTGCTTCCAATGTTTGCCGTAAAGCAACGTCATCTTTGACTTGTTTTGACAGCAATTCATGGGTGGCTGCAATCGCCATAATTCGATTGACACTTTCATGAAGGACTTTTTTTGCTTCGGGGCTTTGCGTTCGCCGTTCTTGAATACGCAATAAGGAAACCACCGATTGCAAGTTATTTTTAACACGATGATGAATTTCACGAATCGCAACAGATTTGGAAATAATTTCCGCTTCTTTTTCTTTAAATTCTGTATTGTCTTGAATAATCATAATCAGTTGTTCCTCTGATGCCAACCACACTTTCCGAACCTTAAAATAATAATTAAGGTAGGTCGTTTTGCTTTCAATTGGTTGATTACTCATTTTATATTTCATTTGATACAACACATATTCAAAAGTTGTATAATCGATGGACAAATTGTCATAGCTCATTCCAATGATATTGTCCCGATAACCAAGTTTGCGATAAAGCTCTTGTGCATTGTGATTGGTAATTAATAAGTGACCCGCCGCATCAAAAATTAAAACGGCTTCTGCCAATTGATCAATAAATAACGCATCGACTTGACTAGTTGATTTCGCTACTTTTGCTAACTGGCAGTTATTTAGCTCCTCTTTTTGTAAGTCCGCTTGAATCTCTTCATCTGCCGCAATCTCGACAATAATGACACCAATCGTTCGATGTTCATTGCGAATGGGATAGATATTTTGCTTAATCAAACGATTTTCCTGAGTCACTGCTAACAAACCAATGCTATTTAAGCTAGTCTGCATGGTACGCAGAACACCAGGTTCATTTTTTAATAAAGCTTCCATCCCGACGACATCTCCGCTATATAAAGAAGTTGTCTTCGCAGGCGGCTTATGATAAACGACTAGTGCTTGCTGTGACATTTCCTTATACACATCAATAAAAACATCTGCACTTTGATAGAGTGTCGTCGAAGAAAGATAACGTGCTGTACGTTGTAATTCTTTAATGTCTGATTCTGAAAGATTGGTATATTGGTGACATAATTGCTCTAATCGTTTCATTTATTCATCATCCATTACAATCAATTCTGCAATTTCACTCATACGTGCGCGTTTGTTCATACTTAACGTACGCAACATTTGGTAGGCTTCTTCTTCCGATATATGATTTTCTTTTACAAGAATACCTTTGGCTTTTTCGATAATTTTACGTTCTTCTAATTTTAAACTTAATTTATCGATTTGATTTAGTAACAGCTGCGTTTGTTTGCCTCGTTCAATGCTCATTTCAATTGTAGGTATTAATGATTTTTCGTCTAGAGGTTTAACTAAATAACCCAGTGCACCTAATTTTTTAGCCTTGTCCGTATTTTGTACGTCACTGTATGCAGATAAAAAGACAATACTACTGGCTAGTTGGTCTTGAACAATTTTTTTACCTGCTTTTAGACCATCTAAAATTGGCATTTGAATGTCCATTAATACTAGGTCAGGTTGTGTTTTTTTACATACTTCAATTGCTTCAAAACCATCGGCCGCTTCACCGACTACTTCGTACCCTGCTTCTATCACAATATCACGAATATCGAGTCTCGTAATAGGTTCATCATCGACTATTACAATTCGTCCATCCATTTTCTTCACGCCCTTGTCCTTTCAACGCTATGTTCTGGTAATTTTACAAGTTACAGAAAAGTTTAAAATCTGTTGTAAACCTTCAATCACCGCTTGTAAGGCTGCTTCCACTGAGCTTACGTCACCAGAAATGACTACCGATCCAGAAAAACGATCAATAAAACCGATTTGGATATCTCCGCTTTTAGTCGCAATATCAACAGCGATAATTGCCGCTTCGCTCGGAGTGATTGTCAAAATACCTAGTGCATTGCTGGTGCCTTCTGGCAACCCTAATTTTGTATAAATTTCTTTATTAGGACTAGCAATGATGTGCGCTAACGTTACTTGTTTCCCAGGAACATATTCTTGAATCATTCGTTGTTTTTCTTCCAACCAGACTCGCTCCTTTAATTTAGCAAATAAAAAATCCTCAATAAAAAACGTAAAGGTTCCACTTTCGCTTTCTACTAAGGAGCTTCTTTGCTCTTAAATTTTGAAGCACGCCGTTGTGCTACCCACATTATATGTTATCGATTTCATCCTGTCAATCGCTTATAAGATAGAATTTAAAATTTTTGTCACTTCTGCTGCTGTTGGTTGGACAGGATTTGTTTTGGTGCAGCCATCCATCAATGCGCCTTCAGCTATTTTTGGGATCGCAGCTTGGACTTCTTCTTTTGGTAAACCATAGTCACTAAAAGTGGCAGGCATGTTTAATTTTTGACGGAGTTGCTTGATTTGTCGAATAAATTGTTGAACACCAATCCGTGCATTAGTTGTCTGTGTATCATTTAGACAATTTGCTAACTGCGCATAACGTTTAGCTGTTGGTTCGTTGGTGACTTTGCCATTCGCTAAGCCACTGTTATATGCAATGACTTCAGGTAAGAGCATTGCATTCATTCGTCCATGTGGCACATGTAAACGCGCACCGGCCGCATGAGCAATGCCGTGATTCAAGCCTAACGAAGTAACATTAAACGCCATCCCTGCCATACATGAAGCTAAATGCATATTTTCACGAGCTTGTTGGTTGCTACCCTCATTAAAGGCTATTTCTAAATTGTCGAATACCAGGCGAACGACTTTTTCGCACAACGCATCTGAAATCGGATTTGCTTCTGTTGAAACATACGCTTCAATAACATGCGTTAAGACGTCCATTCCTGTATCCGCTGTGATTTTTGGTGGCACACTCATCACTAAATTTGTATCTAAAATCGCAATTTCTGGTTGAATTTCATCCGTTACAAGCGGGATTTTGGTGCCAGTTTCTGCAACCGTAATCACTGAAAAATTCGTAACTTCTGAACCAGTTCCACTAGTTGTAGGAACCGCAATAAACTCAGCAATCTGAGTTTGCAAAGTACGTTTGCCAAAAAATTTCATTGCTTTGGCCGCATCAATAGCGGATCCCCCACCTAAAGCTAATATCGTATCTCCTTGAAATGTCGCTAACTGCTTAATTCCCGCAGCAATCTTATCAATTGGTGGATCGGGGATGATGTCACTAAAAATTTGCCATTCACTTTTTGTTAAATGCTTTGTCACTTCATTCACAAATCCAGAGTCAACCATGAATGGATCTGTGACAATGAAAACACGTCTATCATGAAGTGTTTCCAAATTGGCTAATGCGCCTTCTCCTACCCATAGTTCGGTAGGGAAATGAATTGTTTTCATCTCAATTCCTCCTTAATAAAATACAAAAAGACACTTCAAACAAACGAAAAATCATCTGTCTGAAGCGTCTTTGCTTCCTTATGTATACGCCATTGTACACGAAACCTTATCCATAGAGTACAACGCCTTTAATTAATTGTCAATAAAAAAAGGGAATATAGCAGTACGTCATTGTACCTGAAATCTCCTTCAACATTGAAAGACCAGCCCAAAATTCCCAAAAGCACTTCCTCGTGCCATTAATTGGATTAATACAAATATCTTGGGCTGGATTTTCAACACAAGCGTTGTTAAGAAACATCCTGTTTTGCCTCGAAACAGCATGCCCAATAATGAAAAAATGAAAAGACCTGACTTAAAAGCAACCTTGCTTCTTCACAGTGGCGGGACCGTGCCAGATTCTCACTGGCTTCCATTCATATTTTTCATAAAATATTCGTTTAATCTATCTGAAATTTACCATAAGTTTTTTAGAAAAGCAACTGTTTACAATCCATCTTCTTTAATTTTATGGAAAACCTTTTCGCTTCGTTCATAAAAAACATCAGGTCGTTGTGCTTGAACATTTAAATAGCGAGCCAACGCATAAAAATAATCTGATAAACGATTGGTAAAAATTAATACCTCTTCGTTAATTTTGGCTGTCCAATTTAAACGAACAATGATGCGTTCTGCGCGCCGTGCAATCGTCCGAGCCACATGAACCATACTGGCTGCTGGGGTTCCGCCAGGTAAAATAAAACGATCAATATCTGGTGATTGTGCAGTGTAGAAATCAATCCGCTGTTCTAGCCAATGCACACTTGCCTTTTGTAATTTAAATGGTCGTTGTGCTTCAATCGGTGTTGACAAATCTGTTCCCGCATCAAAAAGTAAATGTTGTAAAGCTTCTAGTTCTTCTTTAATTTCTTGATTTTCTTGTGGAAGTTGGCTGATAATATAGCCGACCCAAGAATTCAATTCATCAATCGTTCCATAACTTTCAACTCGATCAGAATCCTTAGCGACGGTTGAGCTGCCGACTAATTTCGTCATTCCCTTATCGCCAGTTTTTGTATAAATTTTCATTCTGCTTCATCCTCCTCTAAATAATCTACTAATTCTTGCAAGCCAATTTTTTCAACAGAAGAAATTTCAAAAATTCTTGTTGCACCCGCACTTTTTAATTGTTGCCGAACAATCTCTAACTGCTGAGAATCTTGTGCTAAATCAATCTTGGTTAAAATACCAATGATTTCTTTCGGGAAAATACTACCAAATCCTGGTGAAAAAACTTGTTGTGTTTCTACAGCACTTTGAACCAAACCAATCACATCTGCTTCTGCCGCTGTGACGTTTAACGCATTATAATATTGCCGATGCAAAATAAACTCGCCCGGTGTATCAATCATTTCTGCATGAAATTCCACCGCCTGTGTTTTATCATAAATTAATTCTTTGCCTTGCAGAGCTTGACATAACGTGGTTTTGCCACACCCGATAGCTCCCATTAAAATGATTCGTTTCATCGCTACCTCCATAAAAAAGGAGCCCAAAGCAAGTACCATCACGTACTTAGTCTTGGGCTCCTTTGCCGATTTGTTAAAACACGCCATTGTGTTTCTGATTCTTTGCCTTTATCTTACCTGTTTCCAAAAAACTTGTCAAAATTATTGAATAGTTTCCCAAACTTTATGTTGTTTCTGAAAATAGGAGACAATATCTGTTTCAAAAATTGTTTGTAAAAATTCTTTTGAAGCCAACGTTTGAAAATCACCTTGCGCGGCCACTTTCCCTTGCTTCATAAACACAATTTTTTCACTTAGCGTTAACGCTAAACGGATATCATGAAACACCCCGATTAACGTTTTCCCTTCTTGCGCACTCCACTCATTTAACTGCTGAATCAATTCTTGTTGATACCGAATATCCAAATGATTATTGGGTTCATCCAATAAAATAATTTCTGGATCTTGTACAAATAATTTAGCCAAAAATACTCGTTGTTGTTGTCCTCCTGAAAGCTGATTGACAACTTTATCTTTTAAAGGCAATAAACCCGTGCGTTCTATATAATAAAGGACTCGTTCTTTTTCTTGTTTAGAAACAATAGGTAAAAAACGTTTTGCTTGTTGTCGATACGCCCCCATCAAAACTGTTTCGTAGACCGTATAATCAAAAGCAACTGTCGTGAATTGACTCATCATCGCTACTTTCGTTGCCAATTCCTTCCGCTTTTGTCCATGAACTTCTTGACCATCAATTAAAACAGAACCACTATAAGGGACAAGTCCGGCAATCGTTTTTAAAAGTGTCGTTTTACCGCAACCATTTGGACCTAAAATACAAGTTTTACTACCTGTCGGAAAAACTAGGGAAATATCTTTTAAAATGGGGGTTTGTTGGAGTGTTACAGCTGTTTTTTTTAATTCAATCATGTAGCAACGCCCCTTTTTTTAAAGTAAATATACAAGAAGAATGGCGCTCCAATCAAGGCTGTTACGGCCCCGATGGGAATTTCTCTTGGTGATAAAATCGTGCGGGCAATTGTGTCCCCTAGTACCATGATGGTCCCACCTAAGATTGCTGAACCGGGAATCAGCCAGCGATGAGTCGCCCCTAGATAGCGACGGACAATATGTGGCGCTATTAAATCAACAAAACCAATCACACCGACAAATGAAACCGCACTTCCTGCTAGTAAACTAGCCAAAAGAATAATGCGTAGTTTTGCTGTTTTGACTTCTACTCCCGCTAACATCGCATGTTCTTCTCCTAAGCCAAGAACATCCAATGCGTTGGCATCAAACCAAAGAAACAAACTGCTGACAAGCAAGATTGGACAATAAATAGCAATTTTTTGCCAATTACTGCCAGAAAAACTACCCATTTGCCAAAAGACTAATTGTTTCAAATAATCTTGGAAAAGTGCTGTAATCAACGTCAAAATAGCACCGACAAACAAGGTCATAATCATCCCCACTAAAACAACTGTTTGATTAGACATTTGACTATCCATTGTTTGCGTAAATAACAAAACTAAAAAGACCGTTGCTAAGCCAAAGATAAAACCAGTTAAAGGCAATAAAAATGCCCCTAAAATCGAAGCAGTTACTCCAGTTACCATGATTAACGCAGCGCCTAAGGATGCTCCCGCTGATACGCCCAAAGTATATGAAGAAGCTAAAGGATTACCTAAGAGTGATTGCATCACCGTGCCACTTACTGCTAAGCCTGCGCCCACGAGATAGGCCATCACGACACGCGGT
The DNA here is from genome assembly GCF_051712685.1 of Enterococcus sp. DIV0682. Taxonomy (NCBI): domain Bacteria; kingdom Bacillati; phylum Bacillota; class Bacilli; order Lactobacillales; family Enterococcaceae; genus Enterococcus; species Enterococcus sp. DIV0682. The sequence goes on along the minus strand of NZ_JBIOPK010000001.1, from coordinate 1,378,507 downwards.
AACCGTACATTCCAGATGATTCCCTCTAAAATCCCGTCTTCTGAAACCGTCTTTTTCACTAAAATTTGAAGCAAATCCGTTAACGAAATCTGAACACTTCCAATTTTAATACCCAAAAAGAGCATGCTCATACTGATCAAGAGCATCAGTATGAGACACGTTTTTTTACTCATCTTTTAAATCCTTGTATTCCTCTGGATAAACAGCTTTTGCCATTTGTTTTAATGCTTTGGTAATGTGGTTATTTGGTAAAGAGCTAGACATGTTATCGATTTCGAAAACTTCTTTGTTTTGAACTGCAGGAACGTTTTCCCAGTTTTTACGAGCTAAAATTTCTTTGGCGGGATCTTTCATATAGTTAACATTGGTTAAAATGACTTCTGGTTTTGCAGCAATGGCCGCTTCTTCTGTCACTGGTAACCAGCCTTTTTCATTTGCCAAAACATTTTTTGCCCCAATTGTTTCAATCATTTCATTTAAAAACGTCCCATTACCAAAGCTGTAAATGTCTGGTAAGGCAGCTACTTCAAACAAAACAGTTTTTGGTTTTTTAATGGTTTTACCAATTTTGGCCACTTCGTCGATTTCTTGATCCATTGTTTTGATTAACTTTTGTCCTTTTTCATGTTCGGATAAGCTATCCGCGATGAATTGGACGTCTTCTTTGATTGCTTTGATACTTGTACTAGTGGGGATGTTAACGACTGTAATTCCAGCATCTTCCACTTGTTTCCAAACACTTTCTGAGCTAGCTAAATTGATGTCATTCACATAAACAATTTGTGGTTTCAAGGCAATCAATTTTTCGGCATCGACAGCCATCATATCCATTTGTGGTAATTTTTTTAAATCAGTCATCATTGTGCTACTTTGAGTATCAACTGCGATTAATTGATCGGTTTTACCTAAGTCTTCAATCACTTCTGTTGTTGATGGCACTAGGGAAATAATTTTGGTTGCCTCTTTGGGTAAAGTAATTTCTTTGCCGCTACGGTCTTTGGTTGGTAACGTTACTTCTGTTTTTTCAGAAGAGGTAGTTGCTTTCTTTTCCTGTTTACCACACCCTGCTAAGCCAAGTGTTGCTACTAAACCTAAAGTCATCATTGTTAAAGTAAATTTTTTCATTTTTTCATCCTCGCATTCGTCTATTTTATTTTGGGGAAAATTTTCTGAAATGAACCTCCTTTGTCTCAACGTCAAAACAATACAAAAAAACCACTTTTTTCTCCAATAGAAAAAAAGCAGTCACTTAACTATGCTAATGATATACTCAGCCAGTTATCTTCAAAGCCCCTTCTTTTTCCTACAAAAGAATGATTAGACTTATCAAGCCGGTATCCTGACTTAGCTTCTTCTTACTCCCAATCCTTCCAGAATAATCTGTGGTCTTATTGGTTTCATCCACCATACAGTAGGTAGGTCTGTAGAGGATTCGCACCTCTTTCCCTGACACTTCATAAGTACATATATATTGTATCTTCGTTGATAACTAATTTTCAAACCAGTGATTAGACGTCTTTGTCTAATGACACACATTTATTATAACGGTTATCAACCATTTGTCAACGCTTCCTCAAGCAAAAGAAAAACTTTTCTTGTTTTAGTTATTAGACGTTGTTCCGTTTTTCTATTCATGATAAAATAAATCCTAGTTTGAATAAGAAAGAGGTTAACTTGATGAAAATCGTCATTTTGTTACTTGTTGCCTATTTATTAGGTTCGATTCCCTCAGGTGTTTGGATTGGCAAACTTTTCTTTAAAAAAGATATACGCCAATTTGGGAGTGGGAATACAGGAACAACCAATACATTTCGTGTCTTAGGGAAACCTGCCGGAATCACGGTATTATTAATGGATATCTTGAAAGGAACGTTAGCCACTTCATTACCCTATTTGTTTGGTTTACAAGGCGTGAACCCACTCTTCTTTGGGGTAGCAGCTGTTTTAGGGCATACCTTCCCTATTTTTGCCAATTTCAAAGGTGGTAAAGCCGTAGCCACTAGCGCTGGCATGTTATTAGCATACAGCCCCACATTTTTTATTTATTCTGCTCTTATTTTTGTGATTTGTCTGTATCTAACCAGTATGGTGAGTTTAACAAGTATGATTAGCGCTGTACTAATTACACTTTCTACTATTATTTTGCCTTTCACTGTCCCAGCTATTTTACCAACATTTAACTGGTTATTAACCGTGATTGCGATTGCTTTGACTACTTTTATCTTTGTCCGTCATCGTGAAAACATTCAGCGAATTAAAAATGGAACAGAAAGTCGCCTCTCTTTTGGCTTACGTGCAAAAAAATAAAGAAAAAGGCTGTGAACAAATGAACTGACCCAATAAACTGAGACAAAATAAAAAAGCACCTCTTGTTGAATTCACGTTAAAATGAATTTAACTAGGAGGTGCTTTTTCAATGGGAAATCGAGTTTCTTATCCGATTCACATCAAAGAAATGGCTATACAGATGAAAAAAGAGAATATTCCTGTAAAAATAATTATGGCAGAATTAGGAATTAAAAACAAAACACAAATTGAAACATGGTGGCGTTGGTACCGTAATGGCGAGAATCATCGTCTGGTTCAACCCGTTGGAAAACAATATGCTTATGGAAAAGGTCCAGAAATTCTATCAAATGAACAACAGCTTAGAAATGAAAATAACTATTTAAAAATGCATATTGAGGTGCTAAAAAAGTACAAAGAATTGGAAAGGACGTGGAGCCAGAAATATTTGTAGAATTAGTTAAAAGAATGAAAGGAAAAATAACCATTACTGCATTGTGTCAACTTTTCGGCGTTTCGCGAGCTACTTATTATCGTTGGACTCATCGAAAAGACTTGGGAAAGTTAACACCTCTTGAAGAAGCTGTTCGTCGACTTTGCTTCCAACATAAGTTTCGATATGGCTATCGAAAGATTACTGCGTTGATTAATCAGGAATACAAAGTAAACAAAAACACCGTACAAAAGATTATGCAGAAATATCATTGGAATTGTCGCGTGAAAATGAAGAAACGCAGTAAAGTGGGACAACCTTACACGGTTGTCGAGAACAAGCTAAATAGACAATTTTCTTCAGACGCTCCTTTAAAGAAATTGGTAACAGATATTACTTATCTGCCTTTTGGTCAAAAGCAATTGTATTTGTCTTCAATTATGGATTTATACAATGGTGAAATTATTGCCTATACCATCGGTGATAAGCAAGATACGGCTTTTGTTCTGGATACACTTGATCAATTGCCCCAAACAACGGATTGTCTATTGCATAGTGATCAGGGCTCTGTTTATACTTCTTTTGACTACCAGAATCAAATAAAAACAAAAGGCATTACCATGAGTATGTCCCGCAAAGGGACACCTTCAGATAATGCCTGCATCGAATCGTTTCATGCCTCACTAAAGTCTGAAACGTTCTACTTAGATGGGCTCACAAATGAACCTACATCTATTGTAATAGAAATTGTAAAAAAATACATTACTTATTATAATGAAAGTCGAATTCAACAAAAACTAGACTACCAATCGCCGATAGATTATCGGAAATCAGCAGTCTAGGAAAATGCTTTTTTATTCCTGTCTCACAATCTTAGGTCAGTTCCCAAATAATGTTCACAGCCTTTTTCTTTATTTTACACTAATCATATACTGTGTTTTAAATAGTTCGTTAGCTGGTAACTTATTGATGCCAAATTTTTCAGCAAGTTGGCCAGTTGCATCGACAGCATCAGCAATCCCGCACCAAGGTTCGATACAGACAAAAGGTGCTTCTTTCGGTGTCGGTGACCAAATCCCCACAAAAGGCATTTCTGGATAACTCAAAGTGACTTGATGCTCACTTTCGTCTGTGGCAATCGTAATTGCTGTTTGACCTTTTGTTTCAAAAATCATTGCATCATTTTCAAATAATTGATGCGTTAAGTCAAAGCTGGTATTCGTTTGGGCTAGCGTTTTATTCGCTAAATCAATAAACGGGCCTGCTAAGGGAATTTGTGTCCGTGATTTTTTAGGTGAAAAACTTAGATAATAATCTTCAAACGTTAGTGAAGATTCTAAAGGTACATTAAAGGCTGGATGACCACCAATCCCAAAATACATCTCTTCTTTCCCTGTGTTTTCTACTTGGTAGTTTACAGTCAATTCTTGATGTTCTAATGTATAAGTAATCACTAGTTCAAAATCAAAAGGATACTTTTTCTTGGTTTCTTTTGTTGATTTTAGTGAAAAAGAAACTTCTTCTGCGCCTTTTTCGATCACATCAAATACTTGATCACGAGCAAAACCATGTTGAGTTAAATGATACGCTTGATTTTGGTACATATACGTATCTTCTTTTAGACGACCGACAATCGGAAAAAGTACGGGCGCATGGCGGGCCCAAAATTCAGGATTTCCTTGCCAAATATATTCAATGCCGGTTTCTTTTGATTGTAAACTTACTAATTCTGCTCCTTCTTCAGCAAATGTTGCGATTAGAAATTCATTTTCAATTTGTACAGTCATTGCGTTGTCCTCCTAGTTGATACGAGCAATTGCTTATTTTTCCAACTCTTTAATAAATTGTTGATTTAACACTTTTAAATAAGTCCCTTTCATACCAAGAGAACGTGATTCAATAATGCCAGCTGATTCTAATTTTCTTAAGGCATTCACAATTACGGAACGAGTAATGCCTATTTCATCTGCAATACTTGAAGCAGTTAAACGACCTTCTTCGCCATCTAAGGCTTCAAAAATGGCGTGGACGGCTTTTAATTCACTATAGGAAAGAGTGTTGATGGCCATTTGCACGGCAGTCGCACTGCGAACTTCTGCTTCAATTGTTCTGGATTGATGATACAAAATTTGCATGCCGACAACGGTCGCACTATATTCAGCTAACACTAAATCATCCTCGTTAAAGGATTTTTCAACACGCGCTAAAATAATCGTACCCAAGCGTTTGCCAGCACCGTACAAAGGTACAATAGTGGTTAACCCAAACGGATACAGCTCTCGTGATTCAAAAGGAAATGCAGTTAAATCACTATCTATTGGAATATTGGCTTCGGTTACTTTGAGCATATCCACGGCCTCGGTGTATCCTTGAGGAAATTTTTTCTCTTTAAACATATTTTTGATACGGGCATTATTAACATCTAATTTTTCAGTATACCCCAACAAATCCCCTGAACTGCTAATAATATACGCATTACTTTCTAAAATATCCCCTAAAATCATTGCCATTTTGTTGTACGGAAGTTCTGCTTGTACGTCAAACAAATTATTTTTTTGCAAAAGCTCGTTCACTTGACGTGTTTTTTCTAATAATGTAGCCATCTTTTCTCCTCCAGCCTTTTTTATAAGATGTAACGACTTAAATCTTCATTTTGAACAATGTCATTCAATTTTTCATTGACATATGCTTCGGTAATCGTAATTTCACCCATTTGCATATCTGGTGCTTCATATAATAAATCTTCTAATAAACGTTCTAAAATTGTGTGTAAACGACGCGCCCCAATATTATCTGTATCACGGTTTACATCATAAGCGATGTGTGCTAACCGTTCAATTGCTTCTTTTGTAAAGATGACTGAAACATTTTCTGTGCCAATTAATGCTACATATTGTTTAATTAAAGCATTATTTGGCTCAGTTAAGATACTTACGAAGTCATCCGCCGTTAAATCATCTAATTCAACTCGAATTGGGAAGCGGCCTTGTAATTCTGGAATCAAGTCACTTGGTTTTGACAAGTGGAAAGCACCTGAAGCGATAAATAAAATGTGATCCGTTTGTAAAGGACCATACTTCGTGTTAACTTGAGAGCCTTCAACAATCGGCAAAATGTCTCTTTGTACTCCTTCACGAGAGACTTCGCCCGAATTTTGTTGACTTTTGGAGGTGATTTTATCAATCTCATCGATAAAAATAATTCCGCTTGATTCAGCTAAACGAATCGCTTCACTATGGATATCAGCGTCATTGACAATTTTTGCTGATTCTTCTTTCACTAATAATTCTTGTGCTTCTTTCACCGTTACAGTACGTTCGATTTTTTTCTTTGGTGACAGAGCGCCTAACGTTTCATTTAAGTCGATACCCATTTGTTCTAGGCCATTGTTCATAGCTGGCATCGTTTTCTTCGGTTCTTCAATTTCAATTGTTACTTCACGATTATCTAATAGACCTTTTTCCAGCTGTTCTAAAATTGTTCGGCGATTCGTTCGAATATCTTCCGTTACTTCTTCTTGTGCTTCTTGCTGTTTCTGAGCCATGTTAAACATGTTCATCATTTGTTCAAATTGATTACCGCCAGCCTGTTTTTGTTCTTTTTTAATTCCAGGCACTAATACTTTGACTAAACGTTGATTGGCCTTTTTCAACGCTTGCGCGTACACGCGACTGTATTGTTGTTTTTCAACAATTTGGATCGCATTTTCTACTAAATCCCGAACCATTGATTCGACATCCCGACCGACATAGCCTACTTCTGTAAATTTGGTTGCTTCAACTTTTACAAAAGGCGCATTGACAATTTTTGCGAGACGACGAGCAATCTCAGTTTTACCAACACCTGTTGGTCCAATCATTAGTAAGTTTTTAGGCGTAATATCTTGTTGCATATTTTCTTCTAATTGCAAGCGACGATAGCGGTTACGTAAAGCTACCGCCACTGATTTTTTGGCAGCTTGCTGTCCAACAATATATTGATCTAGTTCTTTGACTATTTCTTTTGGTGTTTTGTTTAATTCATTCATGGATTTTCCCTCGCTTATAATTCTTCTACAATGATATTATGATTCGTAAATACACAGATATCTGCAGCAATATTTAAGGCATTTTTAGCAATCTCTTTCGCTGACATTTCTTTATCACCAAAGTTTTTCATGGCTCTTGCAGCGGACAAAGCAAAATTACCGCCAGAACCAATTGCTAAAATACCATCGTCTGGTGTGATGACTTCCCCAGTTCCTGAAACTAAGAGCATTTCTTCCTTATTCATCACAATCAGCATAGCTTCTAATTTTTGCATAGACTGTTGTGTCCGCCACTCTTGGGCTAACTCAACCGCAGCTCTCGTTAAGTTTCCGTTGTATTCATTTAATTTTCCTTCAAACTTTTCTTCTAATGTAAAGGCATCTGCCACACTTCCTGCAAAACCGACAACGACTTCATCATTGTAAATACGGCGCACTTTTTTGGCCGTACCTTTCATAACGACAGATTCCCCCATTGTTACTTGGCCGTCACCAGCCATTGCAAATTTTCCATCTTTTTCGACTGCACAAATTGTTGTAGAGTGAAATTGTGATTCAACCATTGTTGTTCCTCCTAGACGTTTCCCTCCATTATGCACGAGGATGAAACGTTCGATAATTTTTTTGTAAACTTTCTTTTGTCACATGCGCATATATCTGAGTTGTTGATAAATTAGCATGTCCTAATAATTCTTGAACTGTCCGCATATCGGCGCCATTATTTAATAAGTGTGTCGCAAATGTATGGCGTAACATGTGGGGATGAATTTCCGCATTTAATGAACTTTTTTTAATTAGTTGGTTTAAGACATATTCAATCCCTGTTGGCGTGATTTGTTCACCATGATGATTAACAAAGACATACGGATGCTTTTTTTGATATTTTGTCATTAATAGCGCGCGGCCATTCTCTAAGTAATCCTTTAAGGCGTCTTGTGCAAATGAACCAAAAGGCACATAGCGATCTTTATTTCCTTTTCCGTGAACCAATAAAACAGAAGCTTGAAAGTCAACTGCGTCCACCGTTAAGTTCGCGCATTCACTGACCCGAATACCAGTCCCATACAGAACTTCTAGCAACGCTTGATTTCTCAAATCAAGCGGTTGCTCCCCTTGTGCGCTCTCAAATAATGCATCCATTTCTTTTTCATAAAAAAAACGGGGCAACCGTAACTGTTTCTTTTTCATATGAACATAGGAAAAAGGATTTTCTTGGATTGCTTCATTTTTTAATAAGAATTGATAAAAAGAACGCAAACTGGCAATTTTTCGACTAATCGAATTGCGGCTATATTCCTGATCATATAATTCGCTCAAATAAGCCCGAACATCCAAATGTTCTACAGTCAAATAATTGTCATTACCTGAAGTCTTTAAAAACGAAAAAAAATGTTGTATATCTTCTTGATATGCTTTTTTTGTTTTTTCTGAATAGCCTCTTTCGACAATAAGATAACGAGCAAATAACTCAGGCCAATTCTTTTCTTCCATGTGATAGCCCTCCTCATTCGATTACAAAGTAACTTTAGCATAACCTTTTTCAAAAGACAATTAAGTTGTCAGAATTTAATCAATATTTCTAAATATGTTCACAATTTTAACTATTCTTTAGCTTTTGTTATTTTTTTCTAAAAATTAAAAGACTGAGTATCATCGCATTTCTTAGCAATGATGCTCGGTCTTTTCTCATATTTTTTCTAATTTAGTCTAAAGATTGGATAACTTGAGCTTGGACATCTAAGGCCCGATTAGCAATTGCTTCATAGCGTTCTTTTTTGTCACGAATTCGTTCAGGTAACTCTGGGAAAAGCCCAAAGTTTGCATTCATTGGTTGGAAATGTTTGCCTTCTGCATGTGTAATATAATAAGCCATACTTCCTAAAGTCGTTTCGCGAGGGAATTCAATCGGCTCTTCCCCTTTGGCAAGACGAGCTGCGTTAATACCTGCGAGTAAACCACTTGCCGCGCTTTCAACATATCCTTCAACACCAGTCATTTGTCCAGCAAAAAACAGATCGTCACGTTTTTTTGATTGGTAGGTTGGTTTTAGCAACTCTGGAGAATTCATAAAACTATTACGGTGCATGACGCCATAGCGAACAAATTCAGCATTTTCTAATCCCGGAATCATACGGAATACTCGTTTTTGTTCACCCCATTTTAAATGCGTTTGGAAACCAACAATATTGTATAAAGAAGCTGCAGCATTGTCTTGACGTAATTGAATTACAGCATAAGGGCGTTTACCTGTTTTAGGGTCTTCTAGTCCGACAGGTTTCATTGGGCCAAACAACATGGTTTTAATGCCACGTTGCGCCATTACTTCGATGGGCATACAGCCTTCGAAAAACTTCTCTTTTTCAAACGTGCGTAAAGGAACCACTTCTGCATTGACTAGCGCTTCATGAAAAGCATTGAACTCTTCTTCAGTCATCGGACAATTTAAGTAAGCCGCTTCCCCTTTGTTATAACGAGATTTTAAATAAACTTTATCCATGTCAATTGTTGATTTATCAATAATTGGTGCTGCTGCATCGTAAAAATAAAAGCCTTCAGAACCATTAAATTCTTGAATTTTTTGAGATAAGCTTTCAGAGGTTAAGGGCCCCGTTGCAATAATTACAATCCCTTCCGGAATATCAGTGATCTCTTCATTTTTGATTGTAATTAATGGATGACTTTTAATTTTTTCAGTGATTGTTTCAGAAAAAGAATCACGGTCAACTGCTAAGGCGCCGCCAGCTGGTACAGCGGTTTGATCTGCACTACCAATAATGATTGAATTTAAACGGCGCATTTCTTCTTTCAAAACACCTACCGCATTGGTTAAACTATTTCCACGTAATGAATTAGAACAAACTAACTCTGCAAAATTTTCTGTTTGATGCGCTGGTGTCTTTTTGACAGGGCGCATTTCATATAAATCAACTGGTACGCCAGCATTGGCCACTTGCCATGCCGCTTCACTTCCGGCTAAACCGGCACCAATAATTGTGACTTTTTTTGTCATGTATAAAAATTCCTTTCTATGTCAAGAAGTTAAGAGCTGTCTCTTACAAACTCAATTCATTTTACTAAAAGAGAAGACCGAAGTAAATTCTTCGGTCTCAATTTTTCTTATTTTTGGACGTTTTCTTCATAATCGCCATTGATACAAACGACTTGTTTGCCGCCTTTAACTTTTTTCTCTACTAAATATTGCCCACATTTTGGACATGGTCGGCCTACTGGTTTGTCCCAAGAAGTGAAGTCACACTCTGGGTACCGACTACAGCCATAGAAAATCCGATTTTTCTTTGATTTGCGTTCGATAACTTGTCCTTCGTGACACACAGGACACGTCACGCCAATTTCTTTGACAATCGCTTTTGTATTCCGACAATCTGGGAAATTACTACATGCATAAAATTTCCCGTAGCGACCCAGCTTAATCACCATTGGATGTCCACATAGTTCGCAGTCAAAACCTGCTGGTTCATCTTTAATTTGGATTTTTTCAATCTTTTCTTCGGCATTTGTTAATTCTTTTTCGAAGGGCTTGTAGAAACGATCGACAACTTCAACCCATTTTTCTTGGCCTTCACCGACTTTATCTAAGTCCGTTTCCATTGTCGCTGTAAAATGTGTATCGACAATTTGTGGGAAAAACTCTGAAACTAGGGAATTCACAATTTCACCTAATTCCGTTGGTTCAAACCGTTTATTCGTTAGCTTCACGTAATAACGCCGTTGAATGGTTTCTAATGTTGGCGCATATGTTGATGGTCGGCCCACACCATTTTCTTCTAAAGTCCGGATTAACGTGGCTTCACTAAAACGAGCCGGTGGTTGAGTAAAGTGTTGTTTCGGTTCGATATCGACCGATTTAACAACGTCACCTTCCACTAATTCAGGTAAAATATTTTCCTTGTCTTCTTTACCATCATCGCGTCCTTCAACATATACTTGCATAAACCCTTTAAATTTCACTTTGGAGCCATTGGCAATAAACGTTACGCCGTTTTGTTGAAGCGTGACCTTCATGGTATCTAAAATCGCTGGTGTCATTTGACTAGCTACAAAGCGCGACCAAATAAGAGTATATAATTTTAATTGATCTTTATCTAAATACTTCTTCATTTCATCAGGTGTTCTTAAAACGCTTGACGGACGAACCGCTTCATGGGCATCTTGTGCACCTTGCGTATTTTTTGCTTTGCGGCCGCCATGTGCTGAGAACTCATCTCCGTAGGTCTTTTCAATGAATTCAGCAGCTTCTGCTTTGGCGGAATCGGCAATTCTGGTTGAGTCTGTACGCATGTAGGTAATCAGCCCCACAGTGCCTTGTTTCCCTAAAGCAATTCCCTCATACAATTGTTGCGCAACCATCATGGTTTTACGGGTACGGAAATTTAATTTACGTGCCGCTTCTTGTTGTAAACTACTGGTTGTAAAAGGTAATGCAGGATTACGTTTCCGTTCTTTTTTCTCAACTTTTGTAACATCGTAATCTTTACCGTCAATTCGAGAAGTGATTTCTTTCACCGCTTCTGCATTTGGTAATTTTTTCTTTTTACCATCTACGCCCCAGAAATTTGCTTTGAATTTCTTGCGACCTTTTTGGAAATTCCCATCAATGCTCCAATATTCTTCAGGTTTAAATTCTCGAATTTCATTTTCTCGATCAATAATCATTTTTAAAGCAACAGATTGCACACGACCAGCACTCAAACCTTTTTTGACTTTACGCCATAAAATAGGACTAATCGAGTATCCAACTAAACGGTCTAAAATGCGCCGTGCTTGTTGTGCATCAACTAAATCAACGTTGATGGTTCTAGGTTCTTTAAATGCCGCTTTTACTGCTTCTTTAGTGATCTCATTGAATACCACACGGTTTTTATCTTTTAAATCAAGGCCAAGAAGATAAGCTAAATGCCAAGCAATTGCTTCACCTTCTCGGTCCGGATCGGCTGCGAGATAGACTTTTTCAGCTTTTTTTGCAGCCGCTTTTAAACTTTTGATGACATCGCCTTTTCCGCGAATCGAAATATAATGAGGTTCATAATTATTTTCAATATCAATCCCCATTTTACTTTTTGGTAAATCGCGAATGTGACCAACACTGGCAACCACCTTGTAGTTTCTTCCTAGATATTTTTCAATTGTTTTGGCTTTGGCAGGTGATTCTACAATCACGAGATACTTATAGGCCATTCAATTAGCTCCTTTCGTGTTCGCTTTCCTACTATATAATATATGTAAAAAACGCACAAATCGTAATACATCATATGCTATATAGAATAGGTTTGTCAAGACTAGGCTTTCTAACATTTCTGTCATTTCTGTTTGACTGTCCGAATTTATAAATAAAAAATGCCTATGATTTATAGATTTTATCCTAAAGCATTAAAATACCTATAACATTCCAAACAAAATGAGTCAAGACAGCAGCTTCAAAGCGCCCCGTGCGTAGATAGACCCAACTTAAAGCTAAACCCATGCCCCAATAAATAACAAAACTACCTATATCTGTGGGCGTGTGCACAAGTGCAAATAAAATAGAAGAAACGAGTATGCCTATTTTTGAAGCTGGCTTGAAAAACGCTTGAATCCCGACACGAAAAATTCCCTCTTCGAAAATTGGCCCAATCACACCTGCAAAAATAAGTATAAGCCCTTTAGGAATGGCTTGGACAATTTCTTCAACACTTTGTTGGTTAGAGGTCGTCTCTAGTCCTTCCAGACGTAATAAGAAATCACCAAGTATTCCCACACAAAAGATTATCACCAAACCTAACAAGACCACTGGCAAGGTTTCTTTGATTCCTAAAAAAGTCCAAGTTATGAGCTTTTTCTTTTTCAAAAAAGCAACAAATAGATAGACGAAATAGGCACCAAGTCCAACAGCCACTAATCCACTAACAAAGCGAAACCAAAAATTTTCTGTAGAAAATTGAACAACTGAGACCATCATCAAAGGAATTTGATCCAAAATCAAAAAGCCCAGTAGCTGCATACCAAACAACCATCTTTTTCTAACAACCGTTTCCATTTAGACACTCCTAACTACCAACCAAAAGATTAAAATCTGATTAAATAGTACCGAAGTGAACGTAGGTTGTCAATTCACAATTAGTAAAAGTCACAATTCTTCACAAATATCATCAATTGTCTGAACACATTTAGCGCCGTCCTGAATTAATTCATGGCAGCCTGTTGAAAAAGACTGGAAAATACTTCCCGGTACGGCAAATACCTCGCGCCCATAATCCATCGCCGCTTGTGCAGTAATTAAAGAGCCACTATTCTTACGAGCTTCCATCACGCAGACCCCTAAAGATAATCCAGCAATAATGCGATTACGTGCAGGAAAATGATATTTTTTCGGCCCACTCCCATTCACATATTCTGTTAAAACAAGCTGATTCTGCTTCATAGTTTGCTGTAATTCTTTCTTTTCATACGGATAATATACATCTAATCCAGTGCCTAAAATTCCAATTGTCTGACCCCCGTTCTGGATGGCCATCTCATGACTACGACTATCGATACCTTTGGCAAGACCACTGACGATAGTGAACCCTTCTTTGACTATTTTAGGAACCAGAGCTTCAGTCACTCTTAACCCATACGAAGTGGCATAGCGAGCGCCGACGATGCCAATTTTCCTTCTGCTCAACAATTGTAAATTTCCTCTATAAAAAAGAATTGCTGGTGGATTATAAATTTCTCGTAATAATTTAGGATAGACGGCATCTAAAATTGTCATAAATTGGTGTTGGCATTGTCGTATATATAACGCTTCACTATGAATCGTATGGTGTAACCAAGATTGTTCAAATAATTCACGATATTTCTTGATTTCAGCAATTCTAATAATTTCTGTACTGGAAAAATCAACACGCTTTTGTGCGATAGCTTCTTGTAACACTTTTAAGATACCTAAATTGCCAATTCCTTGGCATACCGCTAATTTGAATAATAATTGTCGTTGTAAAATTTCCAACAAAAAACACCTCTTTCACATCTTCTTAAAATAAGAATACGTAAAAAAAGTGTTTTATTTTTAAATCATATCTTTTATTGGCGCAAAAGTACGTCGATGAATGGGTGTTACACCGTATTTTTCTAACCCGAGAAGATGTTCTTTTGTTCCATAGCCTGCATTGTTTTTAAATCCATATCCAGGATATAATTCATCATATTCTTCCATTAATCGATCTCTTGTTACTTTTGCAATAATACTGGCTGCTGCAATCGAAATGGAGCGTGCATCCCCTTTAATCAAACTTTCTTGTGGTTGGGGAACGTCTAACTGCATTGCATCAATTAACAAATAATCTGGTGCAAAAGCTAAATCGTCAATTGCCATTTTCATCGCTTGTTTAGTTGCTTGATAAATATTAATTTGATCAATGACTCCTTGATCAGCGATACCTAACCCGATAGCGACAGCCTGTTCTTGAATCTGGTTATATAACGTTTCCCGTTTTTTAGCAGATAGTTTTTTTGAATCATTTAAGCCTAATAATTGACAATCTTTCGGCAAAATAACTGCAGCTGTCACAACAGGACCAGCTAATGGTCCGCGGCCTACTTCATCAATTCCTGCAATTAAACGATGGCCTTTTTTATAGGCCGCTTCCTCAAATTGACTCATTTCTTTAAAAAGTTGCCATTCTTTTTCTTTGGCTAACTGGCGACGTTCCCATTGTTTGATCGCTTGTTGCACTCCTGAACGTTCATCTTCTCGCCAGCTTGCTAATCGTTCATCGGTTGCATCAGTGACAGTTAACAGCGCTTCTTTGATTGCCTGAATCGACTCTTTTACCATGTTATTCGTCTCCTAGTTCTTCCCAGCGGTCCAAAGTATACGTACCTAATTTTCCACTGCGAATTTCTAAAATAATCATTTCGCTGGCTCGATTATAATCATCTCTAAAACCACGTTTTTGGCTAATTAACATCAATTGTTCTGGGGCAGGTAAAAATAGCTCTTCCTCTGTTAAACCATATCGTTCCGTCAAACGTTGCGGATAAAAACGTGCAAAAAATTCTAATCCATAAATCGCCAAATCATCTAAATGCAATAATTGATCTTTTATAGCGCCAGTTAAAGCTAATTTTTTCCCAATTTCTTCATCTTCAAATTTTGGCCAGAGAATTCCTGGTGTATCCAGTAATTCCAATTGGGAACCAGAGCGTAACCATTGTTGTCCTTTTGTCACGCCTGGCTTGTTCCCAGTTTGCGCAATTTTTTTTCCGACTAAACGATTCATTAAAGTTGACTTACCAACATTGGGGATCCCAATACACATTGCGCGAATCGCACGCGGTTTCAAGCCTTTCGCCTGTTCACGAGCCAATTTTTCTTTTAACGCTTCCTTGGCTGCTGGCACAATTTTATTGATTCCTTTATTTTGTTGGGCATTGATGACTAGGGTTTGGTATCCTTTCTTTTGAAAGTAATGTTGCCATTTTTTATTTTGGTCGTTATCTGCTAAGTCCCCTTTATTTAAAAGGACTAATCTTGGTTTTTGTTGGACAATTTGGTCCATCATTGGGTTACGGGAAGAAAGCGGTAACCGCGCATCAACTAGTTCAAATACAATATCGACATATTTGATTTTTTCAGAAACTTCTCTTCTTGCTTTGGCCATATGGCCGGGAAACCATTGAATGGTCATAATCTGTTCAAATCCCTTCTTTAACACATTGTTTCTTTGATTCAATTCTTCAACGAGTCCTGTGTTCCGCGTAGATTCTTGCGAAAAAACACCTTCTCTAGTTTAACATATTTTTCACGGATTTGATTTATTTTCTGCAGTGTTCTTTAAAAAACAAAAAGGCTGAGACAAACTCACTTTGGATTTTGTCTCAGACTTATACACTGGCAAAGTATAGAAAGAAGTAGGTCAAGCTCTTCTCAAGCCTGACTCAAGAATATTTCTGTTTTTACTCGTTATTTCGCATGAAGTAAATTTTCTTTACAATGAATTAACTCTGTTAAAAACTGACAGTACGGTGTAGCAATCCCATAAGCTTTCCCTTTGCGAACAATTGCTCCATTGATATAATCAATTTCGGTTAAACGATGATTGGTTATTAAGTCCTGATACATCGATGGATGGTGCAAACCAATTGTTTCTCGATTATAACACGAGCGGATTTGTTGAAGAACTGCTTGTTTATCTAACGTAACTTGTTCCGCTTCAGCGACTGCTAAAAATTCATTAACTATTTGTTGAACAATTTGATCTGCTTGCTCTGTTTCGCCAAAGTCTGCCATATTACAATCCAACAAAGTACATAAACCATTCATTGTTCCATTTACACAGGCCTTCTTATAAATGGATGATAAAATATTCTCAGAATAACGTGCATTTAAGCCAGCGTTATTTAATACCTTAATGACTGCTTCTGCTGCTTGTTCACTTTGCGCTCCTAAATTTTGTAAATCAATCGAACCATTGCCAAATAATTTTACTTTGCCCGGTCCTTCTAACCCAGCGGTCCACATTGTGTTTCCTAATAAAATATTTTCGTATGGCACGTATTTTTTGATAATATCTTCGTGCCCAATTCCATTTAACAAGCATAAAACTTTCGTATTTTTATTAAGGAAATGTTCTAATGCTTCAAGCATTCCTTCCAGTTGCATTGCTTTTGTAAATAGAATAACTAAGTCTGCTGTAAAATCGATGCTTGCTACTTCTGTCTGAGGATAGATAGGAATTTTAGCGGTCACCACTTCGCCATTAAAATCAGCAACTAACCCGTTTTTTCTTATTGCTTCAATATGTTCTGGCCAACCATCAACAAAAATAACGTCATTTCCTGCTTGATGTAACATTAGTCCAAAACGACTGCCCATAGCGCCAGCACCTGCGATAATAATCTTCATTTCTTTTCCTCCGTTCAATTTTTTATTTTTAGGTAAAAATCTGCTAAGAAAATCTCTATCTCTTACTTTTATAGCAATAAAAAGGCAAAACATATGTTATATTATAAGTGATCTATTTGTTATTTTTTATCCAAGCACATTTGTGTAAGCGCTTTTAAAAAGAAAGGGAGTTTCTGATGAATATTCAGCTTTTAAAGTACTTCATTGAAATTGTTAATACCCGCAGTTTATCGGCGGCCGCTCGCAATTTATTTGTCACCCAACCAACACTTTCTTTAGCATTGAAAAAAATGGAATCTGAGTTAGGCACAGCGTTGTTTGATCATTCTGATCAACCGTTTCAATTAACCGATACAGGTCTTTATTTATATGAACATGGCCAAGAAGTTGTTTTTCAATTCGATCAATTGGTAACAGATATTCGTGAAATGAACCAGAAACCAGTTAAAAAGCAATTGCGTTTAGGCTTAACTACTTTATTTGCTGTACAATTTATGAAAGAAATTTCACGATTTTTAACAACCCATCCACATGTGAATTTAATATTACAGCAAGATGGCTCGCCAAAATTACAAACGATGTTAGCAAATAAAGAAATTGATATGGGGCTAATTTCTTTCCCAAATACCTTACCTGAAATTATTCATATTGAACCTTTAGAAACGACTACCAAAGGCTACCATGTTTATGTCGTGGTACCAGAATCAAATCCTCTCTCTCAACATGAAAAATTAACTTTTAAAGATTTGAAAGATCAACGATTTTCATCGTTAAGTGATAATTTTATGATTGGTCGCCTACTACTAGATCGGACTCGGAGCTTCGGTTATGAGCCGAATATCATTTTGCATAACGATGATTTACAAGTACTTCTTTATAGTTTACAAAAAAATAATTCGATTTGTTTGCTACCGATTGAATATTATGAAGTGGGAAAAAGTCAGGGACTGAAATGGATTCCTTTAAAAGATAAGTTTGACTATTTCCCCATCGGCATTGCTTTGCGCCGCGATTTTAGTATGACAGAAGATGTTAGAGATTTTATCCAAATCATTAAAGAAAATTAATGGATAGCCTAGCCTTGATAAGCAAAGACGACTTTACTATCATAAAGTTTCAACACTTTTTCAAATAAGAATTTTGAGAATAAACCCGCGACAATTGGAACAACAAACCAAGAAAAGAGTAAAGGTAAGATCCCTAAGCCCGCATCCAATGAAGCAAGTGGCCCCACGAGTCCAACCAAGCCAAATCCAGCCGATTGTGGGGTTCCTGAAATGTTGAATAGAACCACAGGAATTGCTGAAATAGTCGCTGTAAATAAACAAGGAATTAAAATAATTGGGTATTTAAATAAGTTAGGCATCATCATTTTCATACCGCCCAAAGAGACAGCCAGTGTCACTCCCGATTGGTTGACATTCCAAGAATTAATCACAAGAACAACAGTTGTGGCTGCAATTCCCATTGCGGCAGCACCTGCAGACAAGCCATTCAACTGAATCGCCAAACCGATTGCCACAGTAGTGATTGGTGAAATAATCAGTGCAGCAAATGAACAAGCAATTAAAATACTCATGATAATTGGCTGGAAATCAGTAAAATTGTTAATCACTTTACCAATGGCGACCGTGATCTGTGTCACATATGGGTAAATCAACATGCCAAACAAGCCTGCACCTACTCCAACAACGATCGGTAAAGCAATGATTTCCACTGAACCGAATTTTTTATCGATGACTAATAAAAGTAAGACTGCAACAGAAGCGGTAATCATAATATTAATGATGTCACCAGTGCCTGCACCAATAAAGCCTTTCACTTCTGAATTAAATTTAATCACGCCAGAGCCAGCAAATGCTGCACCGCCAGCAATCATCATTTTCTGTGGCGTTAAGCCAAATTGAAAAGCAATCAGTCCACCAATAATTAAAGGGGTGGCTAGTTGGAAAATTTGCGCCGCATGAATAATCATTTCGATAATCTTGTATTCTGCAAAATATTTTAAAATGGCTCCTAATACAGCATTGGGAATTAAGGCAATAATGGTGCCGGAAGCTGTTCCAGCTAACACTTTGTTAAAAAATATTCTTGGGGTTAATTGAGCATCCAGTTTATCAGTGGGCATTTTCAACACTCCTATTGATTATTTTTGTTTTTTTAGAATAAGTTTGAGAATGATTGAACTTTCTGTTAGATAAAGAGCGGCCTCAAAGAAGAGCGTTTATTTCTTTGAGGCGCTTTTTATTTAACTAAAGTAAGGAACGATTTTTAATATACATCCGTATCCGCATTATATTTCGCTAAATTATCTTTAACATCTCGCAAGAACTTACCTGCTTGTTGTCCATCTAAAATTCGATGATCAATAGAAAGACATAAGTTAACCATATCTGCCACTTTAAAGCCTCCATCTGCGGTTGGCACAAGGCGTTTATTAATTGACTCTACTTGTAATATCGCAGCTTGTGGATGGTTAATAATTCCCATCGATTGGACGGAACCTAGTGTTCCAGTATTATTAAGAGTAAAGGTCCCTCCTTGCATTTCTTTGCTTGCTAGCGTTCCTTGTCGGACTTCTTGTGCCAAGCGATTGATTTCTTTAGCTAGCCCTGCAATCGAATAGTTATCCGCTTGTTGAATCACTGGCACGTAAAGATGCTCGTCTGTCGTTACAGCTATGGATAAATTAACATCTTTATGATAAATAATTGAGCCATCATCCCAAGATGTATTGATTTTTGGATTTTTCTTTAACGCTTGAATGACTGCTTTGGCAAAAAATGGGAAGAAGCTTAGAGACAGGCCTTCTTGTTGTTTAAATTCATCTTTTAATGAATTTCTAAGTTGGACTAAGTTGGTCACATCCGCTTCCACCATTAACCAAGCGTGAGGGATTTCGTTGACACTTTGGACCATTTTTTTAGCAATTGCTTTACGTACAGGATCTGCAGAGACAATTTTATCTGTGGTTGTTTCAGTTGGACTAGCTGTTGCGGCGCTTTCATTTTGCGAAGCAACTGGCTCCTCTGAAATTGAAGGGCTAGTTCCTGGACTCACTGTTTTCTCAGGTGTTCTTGCCTGTGTTGGTGTAAAGTTTGTGACATCTTTTCTAGTAATCCGACCATCACGTCCTGTCCCTGTAACTTGTGTTAAATCAATCTTTTTTTCTTGGGCAATTTTAAGGACTGCTGGGGAATAACGACCATTATTTTTTTGATGGGACGTCGCAGTGCTTGTTGTTTCAACCATTTCATGTTCTTGTGCTTGTTCCGCACTTGCTTCTTTCACTGGTGCTAAAGTAGCTTCTTCTGTTTTTTCGGTTGTTTCTTCTGTCTCTAACGTCATCACCGCTGTTCCGATGGGCACATCTGTATCTAGAGAAATCAGAAATTCTTTTACTACACCATCAAAATCTGATGGGACTTCCGTGGTGACTTTATCAGAAACGACTTCCATTAAGGGATCATAGCGTTTCACTGAATCTCCTGGTTTAACTAACCATTGGACAATGGCTGCCTCTGTGACACTTTCGCCTAGATGAGGCATTTTGATTTCTTTTGTGGCCATTTATTTTTTCCTCCTTGCTTCAATTAAAATTCTGCTAATTCTTTCATTGCTGCTAATACTTGCTCTTCATTGATTAAAAATTCTCTTTCTAAAGGTAATGCATAAGGCATGCTTGGACAATCAGGTCCTGCAAGTCGTTGAATCGGTGCATCTAAATCAAAGAGAGCATCTTCTGAAATCATTGCCGCAATTTCACTCATCACGCTGCCTTCTTTATTGTCTTCTGTTACGAGTAAGACCTTCCCTGTTTTCTTAGCTGCAGCTACTAATGTTTCGCGATCTAAAGGATATAATGAGCGAACATCGACGATTTCGGCATCAATTCCTTCAGCGGCTAGTTTTTCCGCCGCAGCTAAAGCTAATTGCAAGGTCATGCCGTAACTAATCACGGTTAAATCACTACCCGTTCTAACGACATTGGCTTTGTCAATTGGTACGATATAATCATCTGCAGGCACTTCATCTTTTAGTAAACGATATAAACGCTTATGTTCGTAAAAAATGACTGGATCATCGGAACGAATCGCTGCTTTAATCATCCCTTTTGCATCATAAGGATTAGAGGGGGTCACAACTCTTAATCCTGGTTGTCCACAAAAAACTTTTTCTGTAGACTGAGAATGATACAGCCCACCACGAACACCGCCGCCATAAGGGGTCCGATAAACGATTGGCGCAGTCCAATCGCCTTTTGTTCTATAGCGCATTGTCCGAGCCTCTGATAACAATTGATTGGTTGCAGGCAAAATGTAATCCGCAAATTGAAATTCACCAATTGCGCGATAGCCCATTAAACCTAAGCCGACAGCTAAACCACCAATTAAGCCTTCTGTTAACGGTGTATTAAAACAACGCTCGTCACCGTATTTAGCAGCCAAGCCCTTTGTTACACCGAACACGCCGCCTTTGTCGCCGCCGACATCTTCTCCAAAAATAACTACTTTTTCATCACGAGCCATTTCTTCAGAAATTCCTAAGTTAATTGCTTCTAAATAAGTCATCTCAGCCATTATATTTCTTCTCCTCTTCTCTTATTTTGCATACACTTCTTCTAAAATTGATGTCGGTACAGGATCTGGCATTGCTTCTGCTTCATCCGTTGCTTGATTGATTTCTGCACGAATTTCTTCATCAATTTTGGCAATGTCTTCGTCTGTTAAATAGCCCTCTTCTAATAATTGTTTTTCAAAAAGCTTCACTGCATCGTTCTTTTTCATCTCTTCAATTTCTTCTTTTGAACGATAAACAGATTGATCATCGTCAGCGGAATGAGAAGTCAAGCGAGAAACCATTAATTCAATCAATTTTGGTCCTTTTTTCCCGCGAGCCGCTTTTACTGCTTCTTTAAATGCTAGATAGACTTCAGTAAAATCACTACCATCAACGGTTACACCTTCAAAGCCATAAGCTTTCGCGCGATCGGCCATTCGTTTATTGGCATACTGTTCTTCAATTGGGACAGAAATCGCATATTCATTATTTTCAACAACAAAAATGACTGGTAATTTTTTTACGCCTGCAAAGTTCATAGCTTCTTGGACTTCTCCTTGATTGGCAGAGCCTTCCCCAGTGGTAGTCAATGCAACAAAATCAGCTTTTTGAAGTTGCGCTGCATAACCAACACCTGTCGCTAATGGCATTTGTGTACTTACTGTTGAAGAGAAGGAAACAATATTATGCTCTTTTGAACCATAATGATTCGGCATTTGACGACCATGGGAAGAAGGATCCGCTTCTTTTCCAAAAGAACCCATTAAAATATCTTTGGAGGTCATGCCCCAAACCAAGCACGCGGTCATATCACGATAATACGGTAAAAAATAATCTTTTTGAGGATCAAAAGCCATCGCCATCGCTACTTGTGCAACTTCTGCCCCTTGACCAGAAATATTGAAAGAGGTCTTACCAATCCTTGTTAATTGCCACAACCGTTCGTCTAAACGACGTCCTCGTAGTACTTGACGATATGCCTGAATCAATTCTTCTTTTGATAAACCCGATTTTTTAAGCGTTTTCATTTTCATCAACCTTTCTCTATTTGTGAATCGCTAAGCCATAAGTATCTAAGGCTGCTTCTTGCAATACTTCTGTCATTGTTGGATGCGCATGGATTGCTTCACCAATTTCAATGGGCGCGGCATCTAAATACATGGCAGTACTTGCTTCGGCAATTAAATCCGTGACATGTGGCCCAATCATAGAAACCCCTAATAAATCATCGGTCTTCTTGTCACGAATTACTTCTATAAAGCCATCTGTTTCTCCATAAACAAGTGATTTACCATTACCATTAAAATTAAAGGTACCAATCACTACTTCTTTATCTGCTGGTAAAGTTTCTCTAGTATAGCCGACACTTGCTATTTCAGGATTTGTATAAACACCTCGAGGCACGTTTGTATAATTTAAAGGTTCAACTGTCTCGCCTAAAAGATGCTGAACAGCTAACTCTCCTTCTTTCATAGCCACATGTGCTAGTTGGAGTGTATCGATACAATCACCGATCGCATAAATATGTCCTTCTGTGGTTTGATAAAATTCATTTACTTCAATGCCTTTGTCAGTATATTTCACTGAGGTATTCTGTAACCCTAACTTATTGATATTGGGTTGACGCCCAATTGCTACCATGACTTTGTCAACAGCGAGGCTTTCTTGTCCTGCAACTTCTACTTGAACCTTCTGCCCGGTAACTTTCGCTTCTTGGACTTTGCTACCTAATAAAATGTTGATTCCTCGTTGCTCTAAACGTTTCTTTAATTCTTTAGAAATTGTTGCACTCTCATTTATAAGTAAACGATCCAAAAATTCAATGATAGTTACGTTGACACCTAAACTATTTAATAAAGAAGCCCACTCGACACCAATAACGCCACCACCAATAATTGCAATTGATTCTGGTAGCTCTTCTAATTCAAGCATCCCATCAGAAGATAAGATAAATTCTTCATCCAATGGCAAATTAGGTAACGTTTTAGGACTAGAGCCTGTCGCAATAATGACATTTTTAGGAACGATAATTTCTTCTTCTCGTGTTGGATCATTAAACGTAACTGCCACTGCGCCAGAGACTGGTGAAAAAATGGAGGGACCTAAAATCGCACCTTCGCCTGCTAAAATTTTGATTTTATTTTTCTTGCATAAGCCTTCAACACCTTTGTGCAACTGCTCAACAATTCCTTCTTTTCGTTGTTGTATTTTAGAAAAATCAATGGACGCTGCCTCTGTTTCAATCCCAAAAGAAGCCGCTTGTTTTAAGGTATCAAAAACCTCTGCGCTTCTTAATAAAGCTTTTGTAGGGATACAGCCTTTGTGCAAACAAGTGCCACCTAATTTGTATTTTTCAACAATTGTGACGTTTAGCCCTTTTTGTGCGGCTCGAATTGCTGCTACATAGCCTCCTGTTCCGCCACCTAAAATCAGTAAATCTGTTTGTTCCGCCATTTTGATCACTCCTGCTCAATTTTTGCTTCACTATAATTTAAAGCTTGTTCTTCCCCTGTTAATACTCGATTGACGCCTTCATATAAAGCAGCCATCTCCATTTCACCTGGGTAAACCTTAATTGGTGCAATCCAAGTGACTTTTTGACTAATTTCTTGAACAACGGTTTGCGAATAGGCTGCGCCCCCTGTTAAAATAATTGCATCAATTGTGCCTTCAAGAACTACGGCCATCTCGCCAATACTTTTTGCGATTTGGTAACACATTCCTTTTAAATAGTAATTTGCTGTTTGATCACCTGCAGCTATTTGTGCTTGGATATGCCGTAAATCTGTTTCACCTAGGTATGATTTAAGACCGCTATTCCCCGCAATTAGCTTTTTCACTTGGCTAATCGTTAACTCCTGTTCAAGTATCCATTGCGCAAATTCAACGAGCGGTAAGGCGCCACTGCGTTCAGGCGTATAAGGACCTTCACCATCAAGCCCATTTACCACATCCACCATGCGGCCTTTTTGATGCGCCCCCAAGCTAATGCCCCCACCTAAATGAACAACGATAAAATTGCTTTGCTCATATGTTTTCCCTAAATCCTCAGCGATTTTTCGAGCGACCGCTTTTTGATTTAAGGCGTGACCAACGCTACGCCGCTGAATGCCTTTTAATCCAGAAATCCTGGCTAATGGCTGTAGCTCATCTACAACAACAGGATCGACAATAAAGGCTGGCACGTGATATTTTTCTGCAAACTCATTAGCTAAAATCGCCCCTAAATTTGAAGCATGGGTATTAAAGCGTTCTGTCCGCAAGTCTTCTAGCATTTGTTGGTCGACAAGATACGTACCGCCAGGAATAGGCTTAAGCAAACCACCACGCCCCACGACAGCGGCTAATTGTGTGATGTTATGTGTTTCTAAAAATTCCGCGATCATTTGTTTTCGAAATGGTGTTTGACTGACAACATTTTCAAAAGGTGCCAATTCTTGGACGCTATGTCTAAGCGTTTCTTCTGCCAAGCAATCATGATTAGCAAAAAGCGCTAACTTCGTGGAGGTCGAGCCAGGATTAATAACCAATACTGTTTCCATTGTTTTCTGCTCCTTTTTTTAAACTTGTCTCATGGCAAATCTTAATGAATGGAATTTGCTTTCTGTTGAATCGCTTCTAGATGTTAAAACGACTGGGACTTTTGTGCCAACAATCGTTCCTCCCACTTTGGCGTGCCCAAACAAGGTTAATGATTTGTATAAACAATTTCCAACATCAATAGTTGGGACCACTAAAATATCTGCATCCCCCATGATAGGACCGCTGTAACGTTTATGCGCAACCGCTTCTTCAGAGGTCGCTAAATCAAGCGAAAGTGGCCCAAAAACCGTAGCCTCTTGTTGACCATTAAAATGTGCCGTGACTTCTTTTGCTAAAACAGACGAAGGCATTTTAGGATTGAAATTTTCCGCTGCGCTTAACAAAGCAATTTTCGGGTGATGCAATCCCAATTTTTGGGCGACTTCTTTAGCATTTTCAACAATTTCAATGAGGGTTGCTTGAGTGGGAGCGATATTCATCGCACAATCGGTTAACAAGAAGGTTTTTCCTGCAGGCAGCTCCACCATTGCTACATGGGAAAGAATCGGTTTATTTTTTAATTGATGCTCACTTTTCAACATTTCTTTTAGTAATGTGTGGGTCTGAATAATTCCTTTCAATAAAATTTGTGCTTGACCAGTTGCAACTAAACTGACAGCTTCCTGTGCTACCGTGGCCTCATCTGAGCAATGAACATATTTCCAGAGATTTTCAGTATCAAGATTTTCATTTGTATCAAATACAATAAACTGCAATGGTTGCTCGGCTTCTTTTAGTGCTTTTTTAACTAGCTGTAAAATCTCTGGTTGTGAACCTCCTGCAATTGAAACAGTGATCATTTTCTCACCTCATTTTTTCTTCTTTACACTTTAAATCTACCTCAGTATGTAAGCGCATACAAATTGTTAATTTTTATGTCCTTATTAATATTTTTTATAGAGAAGGAAAAGCTTAGTAAATCAAGCTTTTCTTTCTCTAAACAATTGTTATCTAATTTACTTTTCATGAAAAAACTTCTTTTCTAAGAATGAAAGGAAAACTTATGCTTCGGCACAGCTGTTTATTTATGTCAGATCCTAAAGCATGTTATACTTTAGATACTTATTTTTAGGAGGAATTAAATGGCACTACTACTATTCTTTTTGTTTATCGCCCTACTAGGATTTGGTATATTAAAAATTAATAACCGCAGTATCCTCGGCGGTATCACTCTGGCTTCTGGCACCTTATTGTCATTAGTCACCTTACTATTTATCGGACTAGACAAAATTTATTTACATTTTAAGAATGGCGACCTAATTACTTTGGCCATTGCTTATCTATTAATTCCCGCTGTGTTTATCGGCATTTGCCTTTACTTTATTTTTAACTCACGTACGATGCAAACGAAAGAAGGCAAAAGTGTCACGGCTAAATTGTCTGCTGGCCTAGGGCTGAACTTATTAATTGCTTTACCCGCCTTTCTATATTTATTATCAGTTGGCACAGCGCAAATACCTTATGTGCTTTTTCTGTTCTTACTTTTTCTATTGTTAATGGATCTTTTGCTGACCTTTCTATTTGCTGCTTACGTCTTGTATTCATGGATGTACCAAATGATTCCTTTAAAAAAAGCGGTTGATTATATCATTGTTTTAGGTTCGGGAATTCGTAGCGAGGAAGTACCTCCACTTTTGAAGAGTCGGTTAGATAAAGGGATTGAATATTATGAAAAAAATCCCACCGCTAAATTTGTAGTCAGCGGTGGTCAAGGTCCTGACGAACCTGTGGCCGAAGCTTTCGCAATGAAAAAATATTTGCTTTCACAAAATATTCCTGCAGAAGCAATTTTGATGGAGGACCAATCCACAACCACTTATGAAAATATGTTGTTTTCTAAAGCAATAATTCAGGCAGATTGGCAAAAGATGCCGTCTGATTCTAAACAACCCTCTGTTATTTTTTCAACAAATAACTATCATGTCTTACGAGGAGCTATGTATGCCCATCGTGTCGGCTTAAAAGCTGAAGGTGTCGGGGCGCCAACTGCCTTATATTTTTTACCAACTGCTCTAATCCGAGAATACATTGCCTTACTGGTTCATGATAAGCGAATTGTGCTTTTTGTTTTTCTACTTGTCACTTTTCTTTTAGGAATCAGTATCTTACCCATCTAAAAAAACAGCGACTCACATTTTTGTGAGTCGCTGTTTTTATTCTTTTAATATAAAAAGGTTTAATGAACGTAATTGGCTATCAATGCAATCAGCCATAAATGAAGCGGATAGAATCCGTAAAATAAATATTTGAAAAATGGTGCTTTGCTTCCTCTCTCACCATTGTAAAGCGATATAAATGGTAACACAGTGATAAACATAAAATCAGAATTATAAGCTAACATTTCAATTGTCGTTGGCCAATCTCCCAACCATTGAAAACTTGTAACTAAGAAAAAGAGCGCTAATGCACCATATAAACAGTTCCGTAAGACAAGTCTCTTTCTGGCAAGATACGTAATCAACATAAAAGGTAACATCACAACGCCACCTTCAGCAAACATTGCTCCTATTCCTAAAATGGCTAATATACTAATCAATAAAACAATTTTTAAACTGATTTTTGGCATCTCTAGCATCGCTTTTGTCACAATTAACATACTGACACCAAGGGCTAAGGTGAAGAAAATATTGTTGTGAACAGCAACAGCTGGATTATTCACTAAATGATTTAGAAGCGTATTTCCAACAAACATGATTGCTGCCCAAATATACAAACGACCATTGTAACGATAAACATTCCGTGTATAGTTGAACCCTTCTACAGCCATGTAACCAAAAAACACACCGACACAACGAGTAATTACATGAAAAATCAGTGCCCATTCTGGCGGAACAAAATAACTAATATGGTCAAGAACCATTAACCCCATCATCAATAACTTTAAGCGATTTGCGTTCATGAATCGTCTCCTTTATTTTTTCTACAGAAACTATCATATCTTTTTATATAACAGAAAACAACGAACATTCTTGTTAGATTCAACCATTCTTTTTGTCACTTCCGTTAAACTTGGTACCGCAAAGATAAGTCTTCAAATAAATAATGTTGGTATTTAAATTGTTCAAAATGAATTTTTCGAATTTCTTGCTTAATGGCTATTAAGCATTCATCGACCGTCATCAATGATTCTTCTTTCAGAAGCGCCTCTTCTATTAATAATTTGCATTGGCAGTCAATCAATAAAAGTTGACTATAGAATGTGTAAAATGTTTCTTTATTTAATTTTTCAATCAAATTTTTAGCTTGATTCTGCAGCTTTTGATAACATTTGGTCAATTTTTGATAATCCATTAAATCAACTAACTGACCTTGTTTTAACATGTTACTAAAGTCTAAATCCCAAAGCATT
Source organism: Enterococcus sp. DIV0682 (assembly GCF_051712685.1). Classification (NCBI taxonomy): domain Bacteria; kingdom Bacillati; phylum Bacillota; class Bacilli; order Lactobacillales; family Enterococcaceae; genus Enterococcus; species Enterococcus sp. DIV0682. Next base: position 1,350,384 of record NZ_JBIOPK010000001.1, on the reverse strand, counting down.
TCTTTAGTCGGCTGTTGCAATAAATAATACATAGAATGACTACTAATAATTTCAGTGGTCGGTTCTTCAATTGTTTCATAAAAAGTCACAAAATATTCTCGCTCAATCACAGTAATAATTTCTTCTTCTGAAAGCTCACAATCTTCTAAATTTTGATAGAATATCAATAATTTAATCCGCTCATCTATTTTATTCAGCGAAGCGACTAATTCAGGAAAAAGAACCGACTGACAATTCTCTACTAATTCTCTTGCCTTATTTTGTTCATTTTTATAAAAGCTGTATAACTTTTTCCGCTGTTTTAACGAGTTTAATAAGTTATCGGGTATATTCCAGTAATATTGTTTCTTCATAGCATTCCCACTCTTCTTTTTTATGTACAATTTTACAAAATTGGTCTTAGCCAATTTCGTCTCTAGTTATTCTATCAAAAAAGTGACGCTTTTTTACTGACAATAATTACTCGTTTTACGCCCAAAAAGTGAAAACTCAGCTGTTAAGTAATTATTGGGGCTTGTTTCTCGCGGGCCGAAAAAACTTTTTCCTTTTAAAAGTCCAGAAAAAGACCTACACTAGAGATAGACAAACGTTGGAGGGATTTAAATGGATTTACACTTAACGAATAAATTAGCATTAATTACTGGTTCAACCAAAGGAATTGGCAAAGCAATTGCGATTGAAATGGCTCGTGAAGGGACCGATGTCATTATCAATGGGCGCAATGAAGCCGAAGTAATCAAAGTTGTTGAAGAAATACAAACAATGTTTCCAGACACTCATCCTCAAGCAGGAACTGCCGATATTTCCATTGAAAGTCAACGAACTACTTTACTTGAAAAATTCCCTAAAGTCGACATTTTAGTGAACAATATGGGGATTTTTGAGCCAATGGAATACTGGGACATCGATGACGCCACTTGGGAAAAATTTTTTACTGTGAACGTGTTGTCAGGCAATGCATTAGCAAAAGCTTATCTACCTAAAATGCTTGCACAAGATTTTGGTCGCATTATTTTCATTGCTAGCGAAGAAGCGGTGATGCCTTCTGGCGAAATGCCCCAATATAGCATGACAAAAACGATGAATCTTTCCTTAGCTAAAAGTTTATCTAACTTAACTGTTGGCACACATGTCACCGTTAACACGGTTATGCCTGGCTCAACCCTTACCGAAGGTGTAGAAAAAATGTTGGAAGATATGTACGCTGATTCAGACATTCCCAAAGAGGATTGGGAAAAAGATTTCATGAAAAATCATCGTTCTCGTTCACAAATCCAACGGCTCATTCGACCAGAAGAAATTGGTCGTTTTGTTACCTTTGTGGCCAGCCCAGATTCTTCTTCTTTCTCAGGAGAAGCCTTAAGAATCGATGGCGGCTTAGTTCCAACAATCTTCTAAAATAAACAAAAAAGACAGCCAGCAAAAATTCACATTTTTTGCTGGCTGTCTTTTTAAGCATATTAATTGATTACTTACCAAAAGTAAGTTATATTTATCTCGAATTCGAAATAAAAAGAGGTGAAACAATGACCCAACAGCAAGAAGCTTTAAAAGCCTATATCGGTTTATTAAGAACCAGCCATCGACTAGAGCAACTTGCCAAGCAAGATGTCACTTGTTATGACTTAAACATTACAGAATTTTCAGTGTTAGAGCTGTTACTCCATAAAGGTCCTCAGACCATCCAAAAAATTAAGGAGAAAATTTTAATTGCTAGCAGTAGCACCACTTATGTTATTGACCAATTACATAAAAAAGGCTATGTAACGCGCACCCCCAGTGAAAAAGACCGACGCATTACTTACGTTGAATTAACAGAAGCTGGAAAAACATTAATTAAAGAAATTTTCCCGACGCATGCAAAGCGAATTGCAGAAGCATTTGAACAACTCTCTTCCGAAGAATTAACACTTCTTCAAAAAACTTTACGAAAAATAACAAATGAAACGAAATGAGGAAATAATGATGAAAAAAGAAGATCAATTATTAGGAATCCACCACGTTACAGCTATGACAAGTGATGCAGAAAAAAACTATCACTTCTTTACGGACGTTTTAGGGATGCGTTTAGTCAAAAAAACAGTGAATCAAGATGATATCTATACTTACCACACCTATTTTGCCGATGATTTGGGTACACCAGGTACAACCATGACCTTTTTCGATTTTCCCAATAACCCTAAAGGATTAAAAGGAACCAATACAATTTCAAGAACAGGGTTCCGGGTTCCTTCAGATGCAGCTTTGACTTATTATGAAAATCGCTTCAATGAATTTGCTGTCAAACACACAGGTATTTCTGAAGAATTTGGCAAAAAAGTCCTTCGCTTCTGGGATTTTGATAATCAAGCGTATCAATTAATCTCTGATGAATTAAATCAGGGCGTTGCAGCGGGCACCCCTTGGAAAAAAGGACCTGTCCCTACAGAATTTGCGATTTATGGCTTAGGACCTGTCGAAATAGCTATTTCCTATTTTCATGAATTCAAAGAAGTCTTTGAAGAAATTCTAGGCTTTCACGTAGTGGCACAAGAAGGCAATCGCTATTTACTAGAAGTTGGCCAAGGTGGCAATGGTGCCCAAGTCATTTTGGTAGACGATGATACTAGCTCACAAGCGCAACAAGGATATGGTGAAGTACATCACGTTGCATTCCGCCTAGCGGATCGTAAATCACTTGGGACTTGGCAAGCGCTCTTTGATCATTTAGGCTTACAAAACTCTGGCTATGTCGATCGTTATTACTTTGAATCATTGTATGTTCGTATTGGGCATATTTTAGTCGAATTAGCCACCGATGAACCAGGATTTATGGGGGATGAACCTTACGAAACATTAGGAGAAAAGTTATCTCTTGCGCCATTTTTAGAAAACCGTCGTGAGTATATTGAGAGTGTTATCAAGCCTTTCAATACAAAACGAGCCTAAGGAGGAAAAAACATGCATTCAATTTTTAAAAAAGGACATCCTGAAGCACCTGTCTTTGTGCTACTTCACGGTACAGGTGGTGATGAAACATCTCTCCTACCAATTGCCCAAGAACTAAATAAACAAGCTACTGTGCTAAGTATTCGTGGTGATGTTTCAGAAAATGGAATGAATCGTTATTTTAAGCGCCTAGCGGAAGGTCATTATGACTTAGAAGATCTAGAAAAACGCGGCGAGGCGCTTCATAAGTTTATTCAACAAGCCGCTAACGAGCATCAATTTTCATTGGATAAAATTATTTTTATTGGCTATTCAAATGGGGCCAATATCGCTATTCAATTATTGCTTACTCATCCCGACAGCTACCATCAAGCTGTCCTCTATCATCCCATGTTTCCTGTTGAATTGACCAATCAACCAGACTTGACCGACACTTCTGTTTTATTATCTCTAGGAGAGCATGACCCGATTGTCCCACTTCCTGAGAGTATGCGTGTGATTCAATTATTTCAGAATCATGGAGCAACCGTACAAGAGGTTTGGACACAAAGTCATCAATTAACTTATCAAGAAATTAAGGAAACACAAACTTGGTTGGCACATCTGTCCTCTTAACAAAAAAGTGAGGTCGGGACAGAACCGTTTAGCTCCGAGAAATAAGAAGAAATTTCCGAAAATTGCTCTTTAATTTTTGGAGAATTTCGGCTTATTTCCGAAGGAGTTAGTTCTGTTCCCGCCGTTTATCAGGTTTTGAGCCTGGGACAAAAATCTCTTTGGATTTTTGTCCCAGGCTCACTTTTTCTATTTTAAGATAATTCACTGTCTGAGCTTCTTTTTATTCTGCCATTTGAACAACTATTTTACCAACTGCATGGTGCGTTTCACTGAGTGCATGTGCATCATAAATCCCTTGTCTAGAAAAAGGGAAAACTTCACCAATAATTGATTTCACTTTTCCAGCTGCCATCAAATCAGCAATTTTTTGTAATTGTTCTCCATTTGGTTGAAGCCAAATACTTTCAGCAGAAATATTTTTTTCGGCTGCCAATTGTTTATCTTCAATGCCCACAATTGAAACAAGACGACCTGTGTTTGGTTTTAAGACGTCAAAACTATTTTTTTGAACCTCACCACCCATTGTATCAAAGACCAAATCAACATCAGCTAATACCTCTGCAAAATTCGTTGTATGATAATCAATCACTTCATCTGCACCAATTTTTTTCAGTAAGGCATGATTTTTTGCGCTAGCGGTCGTGATGACATGTGCGCCCGCTTCTTTTGCTAGTTGAATCGCATAAGTACCGACCCCACCTGCACCAGCATGAATTAAAACAGTTTCTCCTTCTTTAAGGTGACCATGATCAAACAATGCTTGCCAAGCGGTTAAACCAGCCAACGGAACGGCAGCCGCTTCTTCAAAGCTAATTGTTTCAGGGATTTTTGCTAATAAATGATCATCCACAATCGTTACTTCTGCATAGGTACCAAAACGAGTGGTTTCAGGACGAGCAAAAACTTTATCGCCAACTTGCCAATCCGTTACTTGACTCCCCACCTCTGTAATCACACCAGCGACATCCCAACCAAGAATAATCGGAAAGGACCAATCAAACATCTGTTTTAAATATCCTTCACGCAATTTCCAATCAATCGGATTAATTGATGTCGCGTATTCTTTTACCAACACTTGATGTTCCGATAATTCTGGCAGTGTTACTTCTGCTTCTTCAAGTACCTCTTTACTTCCGTACTGATTAATCACAACAGCTTTCATAAACCAACTTCCTCTCATTTGTTTCATTTTTCACACTTTTAGTATACGCCTATTGCCTTCTTTTTATATAAGAATATGCTTTAGTTAAATTGAGAGAAAGTGTATTCATTATTAATCTCGATCTGTTTTAATTTAATTAGTTATGCATTTACGCGTTTAATTTCACGATGTTTATTCAATAAATAGGCCAAACCAAGATTAATGCCAACAAAGCAACTGATTGTCAGAAGAAGTGGTAGGACAGTAAAACCAGTGGATTGATAACCAACCATTGCTTGCAAGACATGGAGCATTCTCAGGCGCATTGGTGCCCCCCCTAATTGTGCAATCGTGCCCAGTAAAATAGGAATCATTAATAACAGCAATAAAACAATGAGTTTTTTTACGCCATCTATCCGATCATTAAAGACACCTGCTAACAAGCCAAGTGAGCCGCTAAGCATTAGTAAGATAAAAAAGAGCAACCACGACATGAAAAAGTTTCCTTGCGCATAGACATCAATTAATTTCATTGATAATTGAAAATGAGAAATGAAATTGCCGCTAAATACTTTAATCAGTACAAGTACAGCCAAGGATCCAACCAAAGATAAAATAGCATTACTTACAAAATTCACCAAAAAAATCGTCCAGCGGGAAAGCCCGTTTTGAATAAACAGTTTAAAATCTGTGTTTACCCCTAAAAATGATAGTATCCCCATAAAAACCAGACAAGGAATTACTGCATCAGAGCTGACAGTATTTACGTCGTTAGAAAAGAGCAAGCCAATAAGAGGAAAAAGAATGCCGAACAAAGCATAAAAGCCAAAATAAATTGCTAAAGAACGGACTTGATAAATAACACGATACTGCAAAGCTGTTTTAAATTTCATTTTACTTTTCCTTCTTTCTATTGGTTAATTGTACAAAATATGTTTGTAAATTTAGCGGCGCAATTTGAACCTCTGCTTTTTCAGTCGGCAAGTCGCCGTACACGTAAGCCGTAACTGCTCCACCTAAAGTGTCCATGCCTAAGATTTCCAATGACTGAGTATAGCGCTCTACTTGTTCTTTCGGCCCAGAAACAATGCGACCGTTTTTCAAAATTGTTTCAATAGATTCTGCGCGAATCAATTTTCCTTGATCAATGATGATAATATCTTCTAATAAATTCGCAATTTCTTCAATCAAATGGGTGGAAATCACAAACGTACGGGGACGTTCTTGGTATGTCTCAATTAAATAAGTATAAAATAATTCCCGATGATTGGCGTCTAAACCTAAGACTGGCTCATCTAAAAAAATATACTCACAGGGGACGGATAGCGCCACTATTAGTTTAGCAATACTCCGATAACCAGTTGATAATTTTTTGAATGTCTTTTTGCCATCTAAATCAAAATCGCTTAACATTTGTTCGGCTAAAGACCAGTCAAAGGATCCATAAAAACCTTCAGTCGTTTTAAAAATATCTTTAATTTTTAACTGAGGAGGAAATAAATTATCTTCACTCATTAAGTAAATATGATTCAAAGCAGCCTCATTATCGGTCACTGTTTCTCCCGCCAATTGAACGGAACCTGAAGTGGCAAAACTTCGATTATTAATGATATTTAATAACGTACTTTTACCAGCCCCGTTTCTGCCTAAGAGCCCATAAATCGTTTCTTTTTCAAAAGTAATTGAAATATTATCTAGTGCTTTTTTTTGATGATATTTTTTACTTACTGATTCCACCCGCAAACTCATGCGTCATACCCTCTTTCAATTAGTTGTTTTAATTGTTCAGCTGTAATCCCTAATTTTTTAGCTTCTGCGACAACTTCTAAGACTTCTTTATTTAAAAATTCTTCTTTCCGTGCACTTCTTACTCTCTCTTGAGCGCCTGGTAAAACAAACATGCCAATCCCCCGTTTCTTTTCAATCAGCTGTCGTTCTACTAATAAATTCATTCCTTTTAAAACGGTGGCTGGATTGATTTGGTAACTTTTTGATATTTCTGTGGTTGAGGGAATTTGTTCGCCTTCTAAGTAAGCGCCATTAAAAATTCCTTCGGCAATCTGATCGGCTACTTGCTGAAATAAAGGCTTTTCCCCCGAAAAATTAAATTCCATTTTTACACCTCACTTAAACGGTTAACTACTTATGTAACTAACTATATATCTTAGAAATTCTTTTGTCAATAAAAAAAACATTGTTTCCAAAGAAATTTTTCTTTGAAAACAATGGCTATACTGTTGAATTTATTGAATGGTTTCGTTCTTATAGGGTTCCATTGTACAACAATTCATCGGTTGTTTCGTTGACAATTTTTAAGCGATTTTGTTTTTTGATCAAAATACTTTTATAGGTTGTTCCTGTAGCCTTTTCTTCCATCACAAGAATGCGTTTATACTCATTATCAGTGACTTGCTTAATCGTTGTTTGATTCAAGGACGGAATTTTTTCTTTTAGCGTTTTTTCTTCCGCCAGACCTTTTAAGATTTCTGATTCTGTAGTGGAACTTGTGGATTTACTAGAATCGCTTGATACACCTTCGTTATTAGACGCACTTTCAGATGACTTGCGACTTGATTCGGTTACTTTAGGCTGTGATGATTCACTGGTATTGGTTGAATTCATTTGAGTTTGGGTTTGATTCCCACATGCACCAATTAGCAACCCAACGCCTAAGATAGAACTTGCTAAAATTGTTTTTCTAATCATTTGCATGACCTCCTACATCTATCATTACTTTAACCTTAACATTTTTCAGCTAAGAGAACAATTTTTCAGATTAGAAAAGACCACTAGTCGTTATTTAAATAAACGAACTAGTGGTCTTACTTATTTAGGAATGATCTTCATATGAGTGAGTGGGTAATAAACAAATTGTGCTTTCCCTAAGATTTGATCTGCATGTATTGCACCAAAAGAACGGCTGTCTTTGGACATACGGCGATTATCACCAAGCACAAAATAGCTATCTTTAGGTAATTTTTCTTGCATTAACAATTCTTTTGAATCAAAATTCGTAGTGTAAGGCATCGTTTCATGATCTTTTTTTCTGTTTTTAGTTAAATACGGTTCAGCGATTGGCTGATTATTGACATATAATTGATCGTTTTCGTAACGCACAGCTTCTCCTGGTAAACCAATCACACGTTTAATCAGAATCGATCCTGTGTCTGTTTTAAAGACCACCACATCAAACCGTTTAATGGCGGAGAATTTTTCCATCACAATCATATCTCCTTGATTCAAGGTTTTTTGCATAGAATGGCCATCCACCCGAACAGGAATCAGGAAAAATCCTCTTAAAATAAAAACGGCTACGATTGCTGGTACTAAAATTTTCAGAAAGTACATTAAATACCCAACATAATCACGTTTCTTCTTCAACTTCGTGCCACCTTTTTCTAGTTTTTTTGAATTTCTTTGACTGCTGTATCGTAAGCAGCGTCATTTTCAAGAATTAATTTACCTAAAGTGGCTTCAATTTTTGTGGCTGTTTCATTGTCGATTTCTCCAGTTACAGGCAAGCCATTTTTCTGTTGAAGATCGCTAACCGCTGCTTTTGTTTCTGCGGTGTAGTTTGCATTGTTTTCATCAACAGGATACGCTAATACAGCTAAAATAGCATTTAAGTTCTGAATATCTTCAGATTGATCTCCTTCTTTTAGCGTTTTATCGCGAGGAATCAATTTTAAATAGGCATACTCGGGGTAATCAGCTTTGATGGTTGGTTCAATTCCTTTTTCGTTGATCCATTCGCCTTTTGGTGTTAACCATTTTAAAACAGTCAATTTTATTTCGGTTTGGTCATTTAAATCTTTCACCGTTTGGACCGTTCCTTTGCCAAATGTTTTCGTTCCAATTAATGGGACATTCGCAGATTCATGCAGTGCTGCAGCAAAAATTTCGGATGCACTGGCACTATTGCCATCAATGATAACTGCAACAGGTTCTTTTACTTTAAAGCCGCCGTCTAATTCTTTGGAAGCAACTTCTTTCATCGTACGTCCTTTTTTGTCTTCAAATTGAACAATTGTTTCGCCATTTTTTAAAAACATACTGGCCATTCGCTCTGCTTGATCTAGCAGTCCACCAGGATTTTGGCGTACATCAATTACAAAGGATTTAGCTCCTTTGTCACGTAAATTCGTGATTGTTTCTTTCAATTCTTGATATGTTTTTTTACCAAAGGACGTAATTTTAATCGAGCCAATTTGTGCATCATTTTTGTCTAACTCACCAGTCACTGTTTTAACGGGAATTTTCCCACGTTTGATTGAGATATTTTTAGTTTCTCCCTCTCTTTGGATAGTCAATTCAACGGAAGTTCCTTTTTTACCTCGGACTTTTGAGACGACTTCTGCTAGTTTCATCCCTTTTGTAGCTGTACCATCAACCTTTTCAATAATATCGCCTTCTTTGATTCCCGCTTTTTCAGCTGGGGAATCTGCTACAGGGGCCTCTGCTACAACTGGTTCGCCATCTTTCATTGTCATAGTGGCACCAATTCCTTCAAAATCACCAGATAAGCTTTCGTTTAAATCATTGGCAGCAGATTCATTTAGATAAGTTGAGTATGGGTCTCCAATGGCTTCAGACATGCCTTTTAAGGCGCCTTCAACTAATTCATTTTTATCTACTTCACCTACATAATTGGTACTAATTTCATTATATAAATCCTGCACTTTGCTTAAATCAGCATTGGTAATTGCCCCTTCTTGACTCATCTTTTTAACACGATGATCAAAATAAATATAACTACTTCCTCCAGCTAAAAATGCGACACAGAGGAGCGAAATAATATATTGATAAAAAGGAACAGTTCGTTTGTTCTTCATAGATTTCATCTCATTTCTAACAAATTCGTCACTACTTTTGTTTACTATAACATGAATGAAAAAAGAGGAAAAGCTTTGTTTGCTTTTCCTCTGGATTTATTTATTGTTTTCAAGGTACTTTTCCCATAACTCATCAAAGATGTCCATGTTGCTTAAATAGTCAGCATTCATTTCTAAATAAGAAGAAAGTTCATGATAATCCTCGGTTTGTTTTGGAAACTGAATATCTTTGGCCGCTTCATTGGCAAAATCAGTTTCAGGATCTTTAGCCGGACCTTTTAATGTCATTAAGTAATGGTAAAAGCTTCGTCTCATGTAAATTAGTCACTCCATTTTTCTTCGATAAATTCACTTCTACGTTGATGGGACAATCCATAACGCAAAGCGTCTTTTTTATAAAAGTCTTGATGGTATTCTTCAGCAGGATAAAATGGTGCTGCTGGTTCGATGGTGGTAACAATTGGTTCTGTAAAACGGCCGCTATTAGCTAGACGTTCTTTACTTTTCTCAGCAGTTTCTTTTTGTTCTTGAGAACGATAAAAAATAACTGGCCGATAATTATCGCCGCGGTCTTGAAACTGACCGAAAGCATCAGTAGGATCCGTTTGTTGCCAATAAATCTCCACTAATTGTTCGTAAGAAATAATCGCTGGATCAAAAGTGATTTCTACTGCTTCCGTATGGCCTGTTGTGTGTGTTAGAACCTGTTCATATGTTGGATTAGGCACGTGCCCACCTGTATAACCCGAAACAACTGAGATAATTCCTGGTTGTGTATCAAAAGGCTGCACCATACACCAGAAACAGCCGCCTGCAAAAATTGCTTTTTCTTCCATCTCTAACACTCCTTTTTTATTTCTCTTTTGGCAAGTATATATTCATCCGAATGTCATCGTCAACTAAATTAATCTTTTCTGCTCGAACAAATAGACCATTTTGCATTCTAAACTGATCTAAACGTAATAAAACAGTTTGATCATCTGGATTGATTTCAACCCATTTAGGTAGTTTGTAAGAACGTTTAGCAAATTTCAATACTTCTTTAATTGGCAAGCCTAACGTTCCTATAGACAAACTTTTTGCTTTTAATTGTACATTACCATTCGCCATCACGTAAGGATCAAAATATAAGTAAAAAGGAATGTCATGCCCTAACACCTGAAATGTTCCATTTAATAAAGCATCATTTTCTAAATAAAATTTATATTTGATCTCCGAACCTTTTTGAAAGTCGGCTAAATAAAAGTCAATCAGTTTGTTCACTTGTTGTTTTTTTGACTGAATGGTGACCACTGGCTCGCCTTCTTTTTCAACAATTGCTGGTATTTTCTTTAAATCTGGTTCGCGAACTTGTGTTGCTCGAAATGTCACGAAAGCTACACTACCAATGACTAAACCCACTAGAACAAGAAAAGCGATTTTCCAGGGATTTCGTTTAAGATTGGTTGGTTGTGTCTTTTTAATTGATTTACTTGTTTTTGGCTTTTCTTCATTCATTTTATTCACTACCTTCTGATTTGGTTATCCATTCTTTCTCTGTCTTGACCATTTCATCCCGGACAGCTCCGGCCATAATTTGGTAGCCAAGATTATTCGGATGGAAGCGATCTTCTTCATATAACAAATTGTTTAAATCCTCTTTGCTAGCACTACTTCCTGTAGTTTCTGAGTCATCACCAGTTACGCCAACTTCATCGCCACGACCTTTATAGAGTAAATCATTGATAGGAATGAAATAGGCTCGTTTTTGCTCTTGAACCATTTCTTCGGTTGCTTGATTCCAGTTATCAACGATTTCTTGCATTTCTGTAATTTCGGAAAAGTTTAAGTAGAAGGGATTGTAAATTCCTAAGACATAAATAGGGGCCTTCTCGTTGTACTCTCGGATTTCTTCAAGTAGTCGTCTTACTCGGCGTTGATAGGCTTTTTGTGGACGATTGAACGAGCTGACTTTCAAGTCGAAAATATTACTACTAATTACTTTCATTAAGTCATTTCCACCAACCGTTAGCGTAATCACGTCCGCAGAGGCAAGGCCCTTTTGAATTTCAGGTTTTTCTTTGATTCGTTTTAAAATTTGGTCACTACGATCCCCATTTTTCCCAAAATTGTCTGTTTGAACACCGTTCAAGTTGTAGTGTTCTTTTAAATCATCTGCCACAATAGGAACAAAACCTCCACTATTCGTCAAATCGCCAATTCCTTCAGTTAAAGAATCACCGATAGCTGTATAATGAATGACTTCTTTTTGATTTTTTTGAGCAGTTGTGGCCACTTTCTCTTGCTTTAATAGTGGCTTTGCTTTGGGGATGGCCACACTTAACAATGTAAAAACACCTAGCGCAATGAGGATAGGTGTTAAGACGGTCAGCAAAATATGCTGTGTTTGTTTTTTCATCTTCGTCACTTCCTTTTAAATAAACCAACAAGAAATTTTCCTTTTCTTGTTAGAAAGAGGTTGCGTCTACTCATTTAAGAGTGAGACCCAACCTCGTTATTTCTTAGTCTGTATAGTACATAATAGCAAAGGCATTTTTTCCTGTATGTGTTGCAATGACTGGATTCGTATGTAATACGGGAATATCCATGTCTTTAAAGATTGCTTGTAATCCTTCTTTGAATCCATTTGCTAGTTCTAGCCCATCCGCATGAGAAATGCCAATTTGTCGAACATTTGGAATCTTACTTAATTCTGATTTCAATTCGTCAAACCATTTATTAAACGTTTTAACGCCGCGGCCTTTCGCTACAGGAATCAATTCCGTATTTTCAAAGTCCATGACAACTTTCATATTAAAAATGTTTGATAATAATCCTGTTGTACGGCTGATTCGTCCACCTTTAACCAAATTATCTAATGTTGAAATGCCAATGTATAATTTAGTATTTTGTTTGACGCGTTCAATTTCAGCTAAAATTTCTGGAACGCCCGCTCCCGCTTGTGCCAATTTTGCTGCTTGAATGACTTGGAAAGACAAACCTTGGTCTGTAAAATCGCTATCAATCACCGTTACTTTACTTGATGATAAGTTACTAGCTTGACGGGCCGCTTCAACCGTTCCACTTAAGCCTTTTGTCATGTGAATCGAAATTACTTCACTGCCATCTTCACCTAAGCGATCATATAATTCTACAAATTCACCAATTGGTGGTTGACTGGTTTTGGGTAAGGCCTTCGCATTAGCCATCATGTCCATAAATTTTTCGCCTGGCAAATGATCATCATCTGGATAAACAACGCCATCAACCATAATTGATAAGGGCATCATATGGATATTTAATTCATCTCTAAGACTTTTTTCCATCGTACATGAAGAATCCGTTACGATTTTAACGTTTGTCATAAATTTATCACTCTTTCTTTAAAAGGAACCTGTTTTCATGGTAGAATACCATTAAACGGTTAATTATCTAGTTATAGTATAACAGACACTGCCGAATTTTTCATCAAATTAAAATAAAGGAAGTGAATTTATTGGAAAAAACGCATTTCTCAAAAAAATACCTAATCGTGAACGAAGTCTTAAATGCAGTTACACATGGCATAGGCGCAGGTTTAAGTATTGCTGGCTTAGTCATTTTACTTGTTAAAGGAGCTCGTTTAGGCTCACCGATTCACGTGGTATCTTATGCTATTTATGGCTCCATGTTGATTCTACTTTTTTTATCTTCAACGTTATTTCATAGTTTAATTTTTACAAGAGCCAAAAAGGTCTTTCAGGTCTTCGATCATAGTTCTATTTTCTTATTGATTGCTGGTAGTTATACGCCATTTTGCTTAATTAGTATTGGCGGCTGGTTAGGTTGGACTTTATTCAGTTTAGTTTGGTTAATCGCCATCGTCGGTATTGTCTATAAATCCCTCACGTTGCATAAACAAGAAACAGTGAAAAACATTTCAACGATTATTTATATTGTTTTAGGTTGGCTCTGTATCATCGCTGCTCGTCCGTTATATGAATCTCTTGGGTTTACAGGAACAGCGTTATTGGTCGCAGGGGGTGTGTCTTACACATTAGGTGCAGCCTTCTATTCATTGAAAAATGTGCGGTTTATGCATGTAGTTTGGCACTTGTTCGTCATGCTTGCAGCGATCCTCATGTATTTTTCTGTTCTCTTTTATACGTAATCACAGCACAATAAGAACACGATGCTCAAAGCATCGTGTTCTTTTACTGCCCTAAATCTCTTTATTATAAAGGAATATTCTTCTTTTCGAATTATTTTAACATAAATTAGTAGAAAAGACTTTACAAAACGAACATACATTCGTATAATAACAATACGAACACTCGTTCGAATCAAATGAAGAGGTGATACACATGGAAGCAATTCGTCGTGTTGGATTTTTATTTTTTGTATTGGTTATAGGTATTTTTTTGGGAACATTAGGATTACGTCTTGCTTTTATGATCGTGACGCCGTTATTTATTCTTTGGTTTATGTCATGGGATGAGAAGCGTTATACACGTACACGTAAACAACAGCAAGCAAGATACGTTTATCGTAAGTTCCCTTAATAAATAATAAAACGGTGTGTTCCCCCCAAGCTACGCTCCGTTTTTATAAATATGTCAAAGAAAGAGCGAAGGATTAAATCCTTCGCTCTTTCTAATTAAATTAGATTAGTATTCCATTAAGGTAACAATATCGTAGCCATCAATTTTATCGCGGCCATGTAAATCCATTAATTCAATTAGGAACGCACAACCAACCACAATACCACCTAATTGTTCGACTAATTCGATGGTTGCTTTAATTGTACCACCAGTTGCTAGCAAGTCATCACAAATCAAAACACGTTGGCCTGGTGTGATGGCATCTTTGTGCAACGTTAATGTATCTGAACCATATTCTAAGTCATAAGTCACTTCGATGGTTTCACGAGGAAGTTTTCCTTTTTTACGAACCGGAGCAAAGCCAACCCCTAGTTCATAAGCCACTGGACAGCCGACAATAAAGCCACGAGCTTCCGGTCCTACAACCATATCAATTCTTTTTTCTTTCGCGTAATCCACGATTTGTTTCGTTGCTTCACGGTATGCATCCCCATTAGCCATTAATGGAGAAATGTCACGGAACACGATCCCTTTCTCAGGATAATCTGGAATGCTTGCAATGTAATCTCTTAAATCCATTTTTATTTGTCCTCCTCATTCCACAGCCATTGTTGTATTGTTTGACAATCACTGTAAAGTAGAAATTCTTCTGTTTTTATTTTTTTCAATCGTTGTTGGTACACTTGACTTTCAGTCAATGGTCGATTGTCGGGTTTCTCAATACTGTTTAAAACACCGCTTTCTATTGTAACAAATCCTAAGTCAAAAAACACCTGTATCATGAAAATTAATAATTTTTCTTGGATATTTAAGTAATTTGCCACCTTCGATAGCTGGGAACGTAGATTTACTTCTTTTTGCTGCAAAATAAATTTATACAATGTTGCAAATTGTTCACGTGAAGCCATACCGTTTAAATAAGCTTCTTCTGGTGAAATAAACATCATGTATATACGTTGTATCTCAGTCGCTTCAACAATTTCTTTAACCGTGATTGCTTCCACAGGACAGTCGACAAAAACCAGTTGTTCGATTTGATTTTGAGAAACAGCTTCCATCAATTCTTCTTGGTTTGACCAAACAATAATATTAGCAGTTGGATTTGAAATGAATTTTTGATTTTTTTCATCAAACAAAAGATAAGCTGTTGCTTCTGAAGGAATTGGTTTCGTTTGATTATTTTTGCCACGAAAATCAAATAATTGTCTTCCCGATACAGCAAAATCAGTCACCATTAATTGTGGTTTCTTACGACCATTCCATTCATTGATGGAAAGTTGGCCTGCCACATCGGCGGTTCCTTGTGCTAGTTCATCCGCTTGAGGCCCCATTTGAAAAGCAATTGCATCCAATTGTGCCCCTTCTTGATTCATTTGAAATTTCAGATGTGTATTATCTGCACCAATTTGCCGAATTTGCGTAGGCGTGATTTCCTTAAATACAAAAGTTGGCACAGTATTATCGGTCCCAAAAGGCGCCAAAATACGCAATTGATCAATAAAAGCAGTCGTTGCCTGCGAAACCGCTAAGCTCTCACTAATAAGTAACTCTTGTCCATTAGCCATATCAATTTGATTTTTTTCAATAAAGTGTGCCAAATGTTCTTGAACAAAAGGAATATTTTCAACAGGTAAAGTCATTCCCGCTGCCATATGATGCCCACCAAAATGAGTGAATTGCTCACGCACTTCGTTCAACGCCTCATAGAGATTCAATGCGCTAATGCTACGTCCAGAGCCTTTAGCGGTCGTACCAGATTCATCTATTGCTAAAATAATGGTTGGTTTCCCCGTTTCTTGCATAATGCGGCCCGCGACAATCCCTAAGACGCCTTCATGCCAGCCTTGTTTCGCTAAAATATGGACCGGCGCATTCGGGTCGATTAAATCCAGCGCTTCTTTGGCAATCGTCGTTACAATGTCTTTTCGTTCATTGTTTTGTTGATCGATATATTTAGCGATTTCCAGCGCTTGTTCTTCATCAAATGTAGTCATCAATTCAACACCTGGTGCGGCTTCCCCTAATCGACCTAATGCGTTTAAACGAGGTCCAATGGTAAAGCCAATTGATTCTTCTGAAACAGCTTCCTTTTTCACACCCGCTTCTTGTAATAAAACGTCTAAACCAATTCGATCACCAGTTTGAATCATTTGAAGGCCCATTTTGACAAACGTTCTATTTTCATCGGTTAATGAAACCAAGTCAGCAATTGTCCCAATTGCTACCAAATCTAATAACTCAATTGGCAATTCACCAAGTAACGCAGTAGCGACTTTGAAAGCCACACCAACACCAGCTAAATCTCCAAAAGGATAGTCACCTTGCGGATGTCTAGGGTGGACAATCGCAAAGGCTTCTGGTAATTGTTCAGGCAATTCATGATGGTCAGTAACGATTACATCTACCCCTTGAGCCATAGCGTAGCTAATTGCTTCATGTCCGGCTACACCATTATCAACGGTTACAATTAATTGGACTCCTTGTTCAATTTGTTCAGCAAATACGTCTTTATTAGGTCCATATCCATGAACAAAACGATTCGGTAGAAAGTACTGAACCATGCCACCGACTAATTCGATTGCTTCTTTCATAACCGTGGTACTAGTGATGCCATCTGCATCATAATCCCCATAGACAAGGATTTGTTCACCCGCTTCGACGGCTTGCTGGATACGGGCTACCGCTTTCTCCATATCATGCATTAAGAACGGATCATAAATATCTTCGATAGTCGGATGTAGAAACTTACGTAATGCTTCTTCTGTCCGGATATTGCGGTGCCATAAAAGTTGGCCAATTAATGGATTAATTTCTTCTTTTTTTAATTGTTCTATAAATTCTACAGGTAATTCTGTCTTTGTCTGTAACTGCCATTGATAGTTTGATTTTTTCACGACGTCACTCCTAACCAAGTAATTATAGCAAAATTTTTCCAAAAACTAAAGAAAGCATTTTTTTAAATCTGAGAAAAAAACTGTGATATCTGTTAGATAAATAGCAGATATCACAGTTTTATTTTAAAAGAAACTTAGCGATAAAGTCTCTTCCTTATTTTTGTTCCTCTTCATTCACACGAGGTTTCACATAACGATCAATACGACTACCTGACACAGGCGTTGCGTCTACTTCTGTGTTTGATGTTTGTTCGTTGACCACTGGTTCTGAGACTTGTGGTGCTGCCGCTTGTTTGGCTTGCAAATCAGCCAATTGATTATCAAATGAACGTTGAACTTTTTCCGTTTCTTCTTTGACTAATTTATCCATATCATTTTTATAAATATCCAACTCTTTTTGTACAGCTTTTAATTCTTTACGTTGGTTCCAAATAGTGGTTGTGGAGGTTAGTAACCCAACTAGTGCGCCAATAATTGCAGAACCTAAAATAATTAAGATTAACGGTCCACTAATTTTAGTAAAACCAAAGTTTACTGGAACAGCTTGATTATTTAAAACAGCAAAAATAACAACAATTAAGACCAACACAAGGCCCAAAATAACACGCCATTGATTTTTCATGACTTGATCGACTCCTTTATTTTTTATTTAAAATATTTCCCGCTATGAAATCTCCTAAATGTGGAAACAATGTATAAAAGCGGGCAGCTGCTTCCATGACAAACGGACGATTAATCTCACGTCGAGAAGTCCCCATACTCCCAACCACTTCTTTCGCTAATTTCGTAGGGTCCAAAACAATTTTATCCACCGCAGCTAGATATGTGCCTGTCGGGTCCGCTTTATCAAAGAATTCTGTTTGGATTGGTCCTGGATTGACAGTCGTTACTGCTACACCCAACGGTTTCAATTCTAAACGTAAAGCATTTGAAAAACCTAACACAGCAAATTTCGTTGCAGAATAAACGGTTGATTTAGCTGTAGCCATCTTCCCAGCCATTGAAGCAACGTTGATAATATGTCCTTGCCCAGCTTCAATCATTTTAATAGCTACTTTTTGAGTAAACGTCATCATTCCTAGAACGTTGACATCAAACATTTGGCGTGCAACAGCCAAGTCAATTTCAACAAAATTTTCAAACAAGCCAAAACCAGCATTGTTGACTAAAACATCTATAGGACCAACTTCTGCTGAAATAGCTTCAACCACACGTTCAACACTTTCTGGATCGGCAATATCTAATTGATAAGAAAATGCTTCTCGTCCGCTTAAAACAGCACACTGCTCGCGAACTTTACCAATCAAATTAATTCTGCGGGCGCAGACAACGACGACCGCCCCTTGTTTAGCTGCTTCATAACAAATTTGTTCACCTAAACCAGCTGAACCTCCAGTTACGACAACGACTTTATTTGTTAAATCCATCTAAGCTCCTCCTTCATTGGCAAATGGAATCTCAATGATATCCATATCTTTCACGATTTTTGTATTGGGGAAAATTTCTTGGGCTTCTTCTTGAAGCTGATAGGCCTCTTTGGTTAAATAACGGGCACTAATATGCGTTAAGATAAGTTGTTTTACTTGCGCTTCTTTTGCAACTTCAGCTGCTTGTTGACTGGTTGAGTGGAAGTAGGCTTTTGCCATTTTTGCTTCGTGTTTATTAAACGTACTTTCATGGACTAAAACATCCGCTCGTTGTGCTAAGGTTACACTATTTTTAGTTTTGCGAGTGTCTCCTAAAATCGTCACGATTCGTCCAGGTTTACGCTCTCCCACAAACGCTTGTCCATTAATTTCCTGTCCATCAAAAACAATCGTTTCACCACGTTTGAGTTTGCCATACAATGGCCCAGAAGGAATCCCTAAAGCTTGAAGTTTCTCTACTTGTAATTCTCCTTCATGCGCTGCTTCCTCAATTCTATAGCCAAAGCTCGTGATGCCATGGTCCAAGATATTACAGCGAACAGTGAATTGTTTATCTTTAAAAATAACGTCATTTTCTTTCGTTAATTCAATAAATTTCAGTGGATAGGACAACCGCGATTGCGAGACCCGTAAAGAAGTCTTGACAAAGTCAGCAACCCCAACTGGTCCATAGATTTCTAAAGGTTCTGTCCCGCCCTGAAAAGAACGACTACTTAACAAACCAGGTAAACCAAAAATATGATCCCCATGTAAATGTGTAATAAAAATCTTTTCAATTTTTCTTGGGCGAATACTACTTTTTAAAATTTGCAATTGCGTCCCTTCACCACAATCAAAGAGCCAAACTGCATTTCGTTCATCTAATAATTTCAACGCAATTCCTGTGACATTGCGATGTTTTGCTGGTACACCAGCGCCAGTTCCTAAAAATTGTATTTCCATCTGCTACCATACTTTCTTTTAAACTTCCTTTTTATTTTAGAAGAAGTTTGCTCCTTTAGCAAATAATAATTTATCTATTTTCTCAAAGTTTTCTTCTTATTTTACCGTATTTTACGATAAAATAACAAAAAATTAGCAAACTACCATAAAAAACCGTGATTTCTTAGTATTTTAAAAGACTGTTTCCCTTTATTCAGAAAACAGTCTTTGATCCTTATTCTTCTTTCGATGTCGCTTCTTTATGTTGTTCTTTTTTTGCTTGCCACGATTGTTTCGCTTCATTTGCAACTTCGTTCGCATCGTTAATTTCTTGTTGGACTTCCTCTAAATCAAGCCGCGTGATTTCGCCACCTAAGTCAAACATAACCAACTGGTTGAGTGGACGGTTGTCTTCTTCTTCTGCAATTAATAACAATCCCGTTTGTCCTTCATCAATCTTTTGAATCACATGTTCAAAAACCGTTTGTGCTTCTTGAATTTCTTTGGCGTCTTTGCTTGCACCATACATACTTCCAGCAAACCAGCCAAAAAGAATGCCCAGAGGACCACCTAATATGCCTACTAGCATTCCAATCATGCTATCTTTTGATGTATGATTGTTGCCTGTAAAATCGATAAAATCATTGATTTTAAATTGATGCTGGCCATCATTAACATGCGTAACAACCGCCATTTGCTCACCTTTAAGCTGTCTTTCTGCCTGCATCTTTTTTATTTCGGAAAATGCTTGGTACGATTTACTTTCAATATCAAAGTTCATAATGATAATTCGTTTTGCCATACAAATCGCTCCTTTATTCTGGATACATCTATTTTAGCAAGAAAGGCCTGTCTCTAGCAATGAAAACTTTTTGGTTATGTATAAAAAAAGAAGATAGCTAGGCTACCTCCTTGTTAATGCTTATTTACCATCAAGAATATTTAAACGGACCTTTTTCGGACCATCGATACGTACACTATAAACAATTGTCCGAATTGCTTTTGCAACACGCCCTTGTTTACCAATGATACGTCCAATATCTTCTTTGGCCACAGTCAAATTATACTCGAGGAAATCAGTTGATTCCTCAATTTCTAATGAGACTGCTTCAGGTTGACTGACTAACGGACGGACAATAGTTAAAATTAACTCTTTCACATCTGCCATATTCAATCACCTTATTTCTTAACGTTTTTAGCTTCATGATGTTTTTTCATAACGCCTTCTTTTGAAAGGATGTTACGAACTGTATCAGAAGGTTGCGCACCTTTAGATAACCAATCTAAAACTAAATCTTCTTTTAAAACTACTTCTGCAGGGTCTTTCAAAGGGTTGTAAGTACCTACAGTTTCGATGAAACGTCCATCACGAGGAGAACGAGAATCAGCTACTACAATACGGTAAAAAGGACTCTTTTTAGAACCCATACGTTTTAAACGAATTTTAACTGCCATTATTAAATACACCTCCATTAACTTAATCACAAGAGTTAGTTTAACAGATTAACAACAACCTGTAAAGAGTTTTTTCTTGACACCTTTACTTTTTTTCAATTTTTTTAGCCAATTTGCAGGAAAACAAACGAAATAATGAAGAATTTTTACAAAATTTGATAATAGTTGTACTGGTTTCTCACTTGAAAGCCTTCTGTTTGATAGAGATGAAGCGCTGCTTGATTTTCTGTTTCAACTTCTAAAAAAATAGTCGCTGAGGCTGACTTTTCTAAAATCATTCGGAGCGCAGACTGTAACACTTGACGGCCAAGACCGCGACCTCGTTGCGTTTTTGTCACAACAAAGCCATAAATCCCCCATTCGTTTTCAAAATGATCCAAACGTAGCGTGGCTAAAAGTTGATTGTTTTCTTTATAAATAAGTGTTCGTTGAAGGTCCTCCGGCAAAGGCGTACCTTCGAGTAACCTAGCCAAGGAATCCAAATCAGCCACTTGTGGTCGGAGAAGTGTCAGCTTCGCCAACGCCTGTGAGTAAGTTTCTCTTTGAAAAACCAGATACTGTTCTGAAAAAGCTGGCACAATTCCTTGTCTATTAAAATAATTCAGGCCAACAGATTGCTTGTCGTCCATCACGAGAAAGACTTCTTTCATTCCCCACAAAGCTGCTTGCTTTTCGAGTTCTTGAACAAGTTCTTCAAAAAATGGTCCTACATTTGGCGCAACAATCGTCGCTTCCAAGGTTTCCCCATCAAAACAATACCCTACGATATATGCTTGAATGGTTTGTTCCTTCCTGTATAAACCATAATAAGTATAAGCTGATTCCTCAGGAAATGTTTGTTCCAATTTATAAAAAGTTCCTTGTTTAATCATTTCCTTGTTTCTTAATTCAGTCAATGTTTGTTTCTCCAACGGTGTTAACTGTCGGCGCCAATTTATTTTTTTATTCAAGCAGTTGCTCCTTTACTCATCCTTTTACTAGCTATTATACGTGAAGTTACGAAGTTCAACAATGTACAAGGATAAAACGTTTGCGCTTTTTTTGAAAAAGTACTATCATAAAGTAAGTAAAAGAAAAATGGAGGGATTTACATGACAAAAAAAATTGGTATTTTTGTAGGGAGTTTAAGAAAAGATTCATTTAACAAATTGGTAGCAAAAACAATGGCAGACTTATTTCCAGCTGATTTCGAACCTGTTTTTATTAACATTGGTGATTTAGAATTATACAATCAAGATTTGGATGATGAAGGAACCCCCACCGAAGCTTGGACAACATTCCGTGAAGAAGTCAAACAAGTAGATGGTGTGATGTTTGTAACACCAGAATATAACCGTTCAGTACCAGCTGTTTTAAAAAATGCATTGGATGTCGGTTCACGTCCGTATGGCGAAAGCGTTTGGGATAAAAAACCAGGACTTGTGGTGAGTGTTTCCCCAGGTGCAATTAGCGGATTTGGTGCGAACCATCATTTAAGACAATCATTAGTCTTCTTAAATGTTCCAACTTTACAACAACCTGAAGCCTATATTGGCGGTATTACGAACTTAATTGGTGAAGATGGTAAAATTATTGATGGCACTGTTGGTTTCTTACAATCAATTGTAGATGCTTACGTGGATTTCTTTAATCGCTTAACTGCCTAATTGAATCAATCGAGAAAAAGTGAGGCAACTTTTTACAGGTTGTCTCACTTTTTTTATTTTTTTGCTTGACCCTCTCGTTACGTAAAGGTTTATGATAGATTTTGTCAGGAGGAATGAATGATGGAATATACAATTAAAAAAATGGCTTCACTATCTGGCGTCAGTGCACGGACGTTACGATATTATGATGAAATTGGTCTTCTTCAACCAGCCAGAATTAATTCTTCTGGTTATCGAATTTACGGGCAAGCCGAGGTGAATCGTTTGCAACAAATTCTTTTTTACCGTGAATTGGATCTGAAACTAGATGAAATTAAAGAAATTTTGGAGCAACCTGACTTTAATGTTGAACAGGCTTTATACGAGCATCAACAAAAGCTATTGGAAAAGCGCAATGAAATTGATCGTCTTTTAGCCTCTGTTCAACAAACCTTACACCATTACAAAGGAGAGATAAACATGTCAGATCAGCAAAAATTCGAAGCATTCAAACAACAACGAGTTCAAGAAAACGAAGAAAAATATGGTAAAGAGATTCGGGAAAAATATGGCAACGAAACGATTGAACAAGCCAACAAAAAATATTTAAACTTGACGGAAAAAGACATGCAAGTAATGCAGAACGTGGAAAAAGATTTATTTTCTAAGTTAGCCATGTATCAAAAATCACCCAAGTTGACTAGCCAACTTGCGCAAGAAATTTTCCAATTACACAAAGATTGGTTAATGTACTCTTGGTCAAGCTATTCGCCAGAAGCACACAAAGGGTTAGGCCTTATGTATGTTGGCGATGAACGATTTACGTCATATTATGAACAACACGGCGCTGGTTTTGCCGAAGCGTTAAACGCAATTATCCAAAACTACGCTTAAACAGAAAGTGCGCCATCAGTCTCTTCGACTGATGGCGCACTTTCTGTTTCTTACGATAATTAACTAAAGCCTGTTTATCTTTTTTTCTTTTTCTTCTTTTTGTTTTTCTTCATCATGCGATTCATGGCCATTTTACCTAGCTTGCCTTTAACACCGCCACCTAGCATTTGATCCATACCAGGAATGTTCATATCCCCTTTGGACATTTGTTGCATCATTTTTTTGGATTCTTTAAATTGTTTAATCATACGATTGACTTCAACCACACTATTTCCTGAACCAGCTGCAATTCTGCGGCGGCGACTAGGATTTAATAGATCAGGATTTTCACGTTCTGCAGGAGTCATTGATAGGACCATCGCCCGTTTCCGTGCCACATCTTTTGGATCGACTTTGACATTTTCAATACCAGGCATGTTACTCATTCCAGGGATCATTTTTAATAAGTCTTCAATCGGTCCCATGCCCATAACTTGATCCAATTGCTCAATGAAATCGTTAAAGTCAAAACTGTTTTCTTTCATTTTTTGAGCAAGTTCTTCTGCTTTTTTCTCATCGTAATCTTGTTGCGCTTTTTCAATTAGCGTCAACATGTCCCCCATACCTAGGATACGACTCGACATACGATCGGGATGGAAAATTTCTAAATCGGTTAATTTTTCACCAGAACCGACAAATTTAATCGGAGCGCCCGTTACTGCCCGAATTGACAGCGCAGCCCCCCCACGAGTATCGCCGTCCATTTTGGTAATAACAACCCCAGTAATTCCAAGCTGTTCATTAAAACTATCTGCAACGTTGACAGCATCTTGCCCCGTCATCGCATCAACAACTAACAGAATTTCATTGGGATCAGCCAACTCTTTAATTTGTTTCAATTCGTCCATTAAAGCTTCGTCAATGTGTAAACGGCCGGCCGTATCAATTAAGACATAATCATTTTTCTTTTCTTTTGCTAATGCTAACCCTTGACGAACAATTTCCACTGGATTAGCATCTGTTCCCATATCAAAAACGGGAACTTCTAATTGTTGACCTAAAACCTTCAACTGATCAATCGCTGCTGGACGATAAACGTCACCAGCGATTAAAAGCGGACGAGCGTTTTCAGTTTTCATTAAGTGTTTTGCTAATTTACCAGTAAAAGTTGTTTTACCAGCCCCTTGTAACCCTGTCATCATAATCACTGTCGGGATTTTTGGAGATTTATTCAGTTCAACCGTTTCTGAACCTAACGTTTTCGTTAATTCTTCATCAACAATTTTTACAATTTGTTGGGCTGGTGATAAGCTTTCTAATACTTCGACTCCTACTGCCCGTTCTCTGACGCGTTTTGTGAAATCTTTGACCACTTGTAAATTAACGTCGGCTTCTAATAAAGCCAAACGGATTTCTCGCATCATTTCTTTTACGTCGGCTTCGGAAACTTTTCCCTTACGACGGATTTTACTCATTGCCTGTTGTAGGCGGTTTGTTAAACTCTCAAAAGCCATAGTTTCATTCCTCTATTTCTTGAATTTGTTCAATATATTTTTTGATTTCACTATCTTTGGGATAAGTTTCTTGAACATACTGCTGTAGTTGTTCAAGATATTCTTTCCGTACAACATAGTTTGAATAAAGATGTAACTTTTTTTCGTATTCTTCTAAAATTTTTTCGGTTCGTTTAATGTTATCATAAACCGCTTGGCGACTAACCTCATATTCTTCCGCAATTTCTCCTAAAGAAAAGTCATCAGCATAGTAAAGCTCCATATAATTCATCTGCTTTTCCGTTAATAATGTCGAATAAAATTCAAATAACGCATTCATGCGGTTTGTTTTTTCCATTTCCATGAGCCGTGCTCCCATCTTCAATCCCTTATAGGTTACCGATTTCATAGGGAATAGTCAATCTTTTTTTACTAAGTTTTTACCTTTTAAAAAGAAATGTCCGCAAGTTGCCATGTTTCTTCAGAATAAACGGTCATTCCTTGTTGAATAAAATAAGCAGTTGCGACTCCAACTCCAGCTTTTTTAATGCCAGAAAATTGTCCATCATAAATTAGCTGGCTGCCACAGCTGGGACTTTTTTCTTTCAAAATCAAGGTTGTAATTTGTTGAGTTTTTAATTTTTGATACGCGCGCTGTGCCCCTGCTTTAAACGCCTCAGTGACATCTTCCCCGTTATCCGTATATACATAAGCAGTATTCGCCCAAACATCAAAGCCGTCCCCGCCAATGATTTCTGCTGGCGGACGTGGAATAGGCAACTCTCCTAAAACTTCGGGACAAATCATTATTGCTTTTCCATTAGTTATAAGTTGTTTTAACGCTTCTTGTTCTTGAGATTTTCCATCGTAACGGCAACAAATCCCACCTAAGCAACTACTAATACCAATCATTCGCTTCTCCTCATTTCATTTCTCTATTATACCATGAGTTGACTTTTCTCAAAAGTAGCATTCTTGCTTACTTTAAAGTACGTTCTTCCTCTAAAAATATGTTAAACTAACAATAGTGAAATATACACTTATTTTCAGAAATTTCTTGAAGGAGTTATGTAAATGAAAAAAGTTCTTGTCGTCGATGATGAACCATCGATTTTAACTTTGTTAACCTTTAATTTGGAAAAAGAAGGCTATCAGGTGACTACTTCCGAAGATGGTAAAAACGGCTTCGAATTAGCTTTGTCTAATCAATATGATTTTATAATTTTAGATGTAATGCTTCCTGGTATGGATGGCTTAGAAATTACCAAAGCACTTCGTCGAGAAAAAATTGACACGCCTATTTTGATTTTAACTGCCAAAGATGAACAAGTAGATAAAATCATTGGCTTGGAAATTGGGGCAGATGATTATTTAACAAAACCTTTTAGTCCCAGAGAAGTCCTAGCACGCATGAAAGCTATTTTTCGTCGTTTAAAACCTACCACGACCGAACCGCTTCAAGAGGACACACCTAAAGCTCCGCTTGTGATTGGCGAGATTCGTGTGGATGAACAAAATTATGAAGTTTTTGTGCGCAATCAGCCCATTGAACTAACACCGAAAGAATTTGAATTACTCGTTTACTTTATGAAACGCAAAGATCGGGTCATTAATCGGGAAACCTTGTTGGAACGAATTTGGCAATATGACTTCGCTGGACAAAGTCGCATCGTCGATGTCCACATTAGTCATTTACGTGATAAAATCGAGCCCGATCCTAAACGGCCCGTTTACTTAGTAACTGTCCGTGGCTTTGGCTACCGTTTTCAGGAGCCAAAACGATGAAAAAGAGACTGCGGATTGAATATTTTTTAGTTGCGGCAGTCATGCTTTTATTATTTGTCGGGAGTATTGCAGCGACCAATTTTTTCTTTCAAAAAGAAATGGTTGCTCAGCAAGAAACCTATTTAAGAAGAAAAAATACCCTTTTAACAGACCAGTTGCCCCCTTCCGTTTTCGAAAAAGGGCAACTGACAAACCAACAACAACTCCTTGTCACCCATGCGTTAGATGATGCAGAAGAACGGGTAACTTTGTTGCAAAAAAATGGTACCGTCTTTTTTGACAGCAGCCAAAATGAACCGCTAGAGTCGCACAAAAAACGACCTGAAATCGCTGCGGTTCTATCAGGAGCTACCTATGGTTCAGCTTTACGAAAGAGTAAAACGTTAAATAAAGAACTTCTGTACGTTGCCACGCCTGTTTTAAAATCAGGAGAAATCGTTGGTATTATTCGGATTTCGGAACAAACTGCGCTATTTTCTAAAAATATCCAATCTTTTCGTCGCTATATTATCTTTACATTTGGCATCTTGTTCCTACTAATTACCTTGTTTATCTTTTTATTGTTACGGCAAAAAAATCAACCGCTAGTGACCGTCTTACCGATTCTGAAACGAATGCTTAAACATCCAGATGAAAATCGATCCATTATCCAGCAATCTTCTGAATGGAATGAACTTTACGAAACTATTAACTTACTGAGTCAACAAGTAAGTCAAACGTATAAAGCGTATACGTCTGCGGATGAGCAATTTCACGAACTTTTAGATGAGTTGATGATTGGTGTCTTTATCATTGATACGCAAGGACGGCTTCGTCTGTTGAACCCTAAAATGCAGGAAATGTTAGGACTCTCTGCTAAAAATATGCAAAGCAATTATCTTGAAGTGATTCAAGACGCCGATTTGATTCATTTAATCCATCAAGTCGTTGCTGAAAAAAACAGTTTACATCAAGAAATCACTGTGACACAAGGACCCACACCTTTACGCTTAGATCTTTCTCTTCGTTACTTGGATGATCAAAGCGCCAATGATTATCAAGTGTTAGGAATTGCCTATGATTTAACGCGCGTTCGCCAACTAGAAAAAATGCAAAAAGATTTTGTATCAAACGTGTCTCATGAATTAAAAACGCCTGTCACTTCTCTTTTGGGCTTTACCGAGACACTCATAGACGGTGCCAAAGAAGATCCGGAAGTCCTTGATCAATTTTTGCACATCATGCAAAAAGATGCCCAGCGTCTGCAACAATTAATTCAAGAAATTTTAGAACTTTCTCGGGGCAGCGCAACAATTCCTTATGCAGAACAAGAAATTACTTTAGAAAAATTTATTACAGAAATTCTCGGCTCTTATCAGCAACAATTGGTAGCAAAACAGCTGAAAACAGTCGTTCATGGTCTGCCAGAGAGCCAGTTTTTCACCAAATACGAATTGTTTTATCCAATCGTGAAGAATCTAATTGAAAATGCCATTCAGTATTCCCAAGAAAATGGTCAGATTACTATTTCTTATGCTATAGAAAATCAGCAATTACGTTTATCTGTTCAAGATACTGGCATTGGCATTAGTCAAAAAGACCAAGAACGGATCTTTGAACGGTTCTATCGTGTCGATAAAGCACGTAGCCGTCATTCTGGTGGCACCGGTCTAGGTCTAGCTATTGTCCAAAATTACACAGAATTATTAGGCGGTAAAATCGCCATTGATAGTCACTTAGGCTTAGGGACCACTTTTACAATCACCTTGCCTTTAACAAAAAAAGAAGCCTAAAAAACTCAGCCAATCCTGTTTATTGGCTGAGTTTTTTTGTTTATTTTTCAGTTACTTTTCCATTTACATCACGTTCTACTTGCATGTCTGTGATGGCTAAATAACCTAAGTCTTTGACAATTGTTTTTTGAACATCATCGGTGACCATATAGTCTAAGAAGGCTTTTACTTCTTTATTAGGCTCCCCTTTTGTATACATATGTTCATAAGACCAGATTTTCCATGAATTGTCTTTCACGTGTTCTTCTTTTGGTTCAACACCATCAATGCTTAAGGCAACAGTGGAATCATCCATATAAGAAAAAGCTAAATAGCTGATTGCTCCTGGTGTTTGTTCAACAATTTTACGAACTGTTCCCGAAGAATCTTGTTCTTGTGATTGAACTGGTTTAGCTCCATCTAAGCCCCATTTTTCAAATGTTGCTCGGGTGCCACTTCCGTTTGCGCGGTTTATTACGACGATTTCTTGATCTTTGCCGCCCACTTCTTTCCAGTTTTTGACTTTGCCAGTAAAGACATCAATCAATTGTTGCTTCGTTAAATTCTTCACGCCGACTTCTTTGTTGACCACTGGTCCCATACCAACCACGGCCACCCGATGATCGACTAATTTAGAGGCATCCACGCCATCTTTCTCTTCGGCAAACACATCGGAATTTCCAATGGTCACTGCGCCATCTGCAACTTGCGAAAGTCCTGTTCCGCTGCCGCCACCTTGGACAGAAACTGTATAATTAGGATGTTCTTGTGTAAATTGATCTTTCGCAGCATCTACTAACGGTTGTAAAGCGGTGGAACCAACAGCGACAATTTTAACTGGTTTGTTACTATCCGCTTCGCTGGATTTTTCAGTTGTGCCTCCTTGAGCTCCGCACCCAGTTAATAATAACCCTAGACTCAGCATAGTTGCTGCAATTACACGTTTTTTCATCTTTGCACTTCCTTTTCAATTAGTTACAAGTTTAGTCTACCAAGACTCTGTTAATTCTGTTTCAATTAAATGTAAATAAAAGGTAAAGGTGTGTAAAGAATCTATAAAGGCTAGTGCGTTACGCGTTGTGTCGCCATGTAATGTGCAATTCGTTCCATGGCCGTTGTTAATTTATCCATATCGGACGCATAACTAATTCGGACGTATCCTTCTGCTTCTGGACCAAAAGAAATACCTGGAATCAACGCTACTGCTTCTTTTTGCGCTAAATCAATACAAAATTTCATAGAATCTTGTTCATAACCAGTAGGAATCTTAGCAAAAATATAAAAGGCGCCATTTGGACGCGCAACCTCAAACCCCAATTGAGTCATCTGTTCATAAACAAAATCGCGCCGTTTCCGATACTCTTCTTTCATAATTTCAGCATCATGCATTCCTTCGATTAAGGCACGAACAGCCGCTTTTTGAGACACTGTTGCAGCCGCAGTAACTAAATACTGATGAACTTTAATGATCTCCGCTGTTAAAATCGCTGGTGCAAAAATAAAGCCAATCCGCCAGCCTGTCATGGCATGTGATTTCGACAAACCGTTAATTAAAATCGTTTGGTCACGTAACATTTCAGCAATCGAAACATGACTCTCATCATAAGTTAACTCACTATAAATTTCATCACTAATCACAAAAATGTCGTATTTTTTTAGAACATCAGCAATTGCTTGCAACTCTTGGCGGTTATAGGTGACACCAGTTGGGTTGCTAGGATAATTTAAAATAATTGCTTTGACTTGTTCCCCATGCTCGGCCATTGCCGCTTCAATCATTTCAGGGGTCAAGACAAAATCGTTGTCTCGTGTATCCAAATATACCGGTTCCGCCCCCGCCAATGTAATAATTGGTTCATACCCTGGGTAAATAGGTGCTGGCAATAGCACTTTGTCACCTTGTTCTAAAATTGCTAATAACGAAGCTGAAATCGCTTCTGTTGCTCCAACTGTTACTAAAATTTCTGTCGCAGGCTGGTAAGTCAAATGATACTTTTCTTTCATAAAATAAGCGGCTGCTTCACGGACATCTAATAAACCAGACATCCCTGTATAATGAGAAAAATTCGCATCAATTGCTTCTTTGGCTGCTTTTTTGACATGCTCAGGTGTGTTAAAATCCGGCTCTCCTAGCGTTAATTTTAAAATACCTTCAATTCCTGAGACTTGTTCGTCAAATTGACGAATTAAAGAAACAGCAATTTTATTTACTTGACGATTAAAACGATTGGTTAAATCCATTTAGCTTCACTCCTTCAGTTGACGTTATAGTAGCACAAATTGACCGTAAAATGAATGATTTTCTCATTGTTTCGCTAGATTTTTATTATAAATATCTCAAAAAAACGACAGAGAAGAAAATAGGAGAACTTTGTCCTTTTCAACAAAGTTCTCCTATTTATTTATTTTTCGAAACGCCATGTCCGAATTTCAAACGGACGTAATGGTGCATCGATTTCTATCGCTGGTGTCAACGGTTCTTCTAATACATTTGTTAAACAAGTCGCTGGTTGTGTCTCTTTGTGAAGTTCACAAGGAATATTTTGCGCTGTTAGATTAAAGCCACGAACGACTAAATGATTTGTTTGCTCTTGACGTTTAACGGCTGTCCAACCAATTGGTCCTTCTGCCGTTGTCAAATAGACATGGTTCGGTGCTAGTTTACCTTCATGACGCGCAGTAGTAGCTGCAGTAAAAGGAATTTGTGCACTATAGGCTTGTTGATACGTAGCAAAGCGTTCTTCTGGTTTTCCATGCAATGACAAACCATATTTAAAGGTATATTCTCCTTGGCATTGTGCTTCTGGTGTCGCAAAATAGCCCCAATCACCTAGTTCGCCAACACAACGAATTAATGTGACCGCAATGGTTCCATCTGCTAAGACTTCATACTCATTTAAGCCTTCATTAAAGATAGTCACGCCTTTGTTTTGGTCATGAACATTCACAAACGCTTGTTGGTGCTGCGGGTTTGTTGGATTTTCCCATGTGTCGCTTACTTGATTTGGTCGTGTCACGACTTCATAAATACTATCCGCTTCATGTGTTTCTGTGACCATGCCAGTTGGGAAAAGCACGCGTAAACGATGATCTTTGATTTGATTATTAATGGTTGTTTCAAAGAACAATTGGTTACTTTCTTTGATCATTGTAACCACTGTCGTTATTTCGAACGGGCGAAGCGTCGTTGAACGTTGTGCATGGCGTTCTCTAAACTCACGAACAGCCTTTTGTTCTTCTTCTAATCGTTCATCTGCTGCAACTGGTAACATGACGGTTTGTTTAATTTGATAACTTGCTTTTACAGGGGAATTTTCTTTATTCGTGATTTCAGCCGTTACATTTTTGGTTGTAATTCCTTGGTCTTCGGTCGGTTTGAAAAAGATATATTCATTCCCAATGTCGCCAGTATCTTCAAATGTTAACAATTTTGAAAATGTTTCTCCTGTTTTTTTGTCAGCAATGGTTAAGCTACCATTGTTTTCAATTTTCACTTGAATAAATTCGTTTTCCATTTCATTTGTTGCTGGTTGAGCCAAAAGACTTCCTTCAAAAGCTTTCGTTTCTCCTTGAATCAATGCAAAGCTATCCCAAGAGAATGGCGCCATTTCTTTGACAGATAATTCGACCGTTAAGTATTTGGCCATGTACGGTTGACGGAAAGCATCTTTAGGTAAATCGTAACCAAAACGAACATCTTCTTTGACAATACGGCTTGCAACGGCTTTTCCAGTTGGATCAATCACTTGATAATCTGGGGTCGCTTTTTGTTTTAATTCATGATAAAGATCTTCAGGTTTTCCTGTATAAAATGGCAATCGTTCAATCTCCACTTCCACAGTGACAACCTCCGTTTTCTGATAGCCACTAGTATTAAATAAAACAAACGGGTGCGCTTTTTCTGGGAAAACACTTGTATCAATTGCTTCTGTTAATTGTCGTGTTGCTTCATCTGCTAAGAAACGCCCGACATCATTGGCATTTTCAAAGCGAGTCATCATGCCTCGGTGAACCTCGTCGACAGAACAGCCACAAATACTATCGTGCGGATGGTTTTGAAGCAATGTTTTCCAAGCATAATCAAATTGGTCATGTGGGTAGTCGCCAGTTACTTCGTAAGCCATTGCTGCTAAAGGTTCTGCGATATTTTCTAATTGGCGTTGCACTTTTGTGTTCCACTGTTTTAAATAGACGCGAGCAGAAGAAGTATTGGCTAATGTGTACCAGCCATCCGTTTCTTGACTCGTTAATTCACCTGTTACTGTTCCTAAATCTTCTGGTAACTCCTCTTGAACAGCTTTCAAATAGTCATCGAAATTGGAATGAATAAATTCATATTCTGGGAATAGTTCATTGGCTAAAGCGATGGCCTTAGTAATATCTCTTTGTACCGGTTGGTGGTCGACCCCATTCATCATCAATAAATGGTTTGTGGAAGCGTAACGTTCCACATCAGCCAATTTTTGTTTCCAAAAAGCGATTGCCGCTTCTTTTTCTGAAGGAATTTCGTTCCCGTTACTATACCAGTTTGCAAAAAGCAAGCCGAAAATTTTGGTTTGGTCCGGACCTTCCCACCACATTTCAGAATATTGTGAGCTATAGTCGCTTTCTAAGACTTGATTATCAAAGCCAATCGGTTTCACCCCGCGTCCAAAGGCAGCCGCAGGCAGATTTGCTAATTGCATCATTTGAGGCGTTTGACCCATGTTCCCAAATGTATCTGGGAAGTAACCTAATTGAACTGGTGCTCCCCATTTTTGACTTTCTAAATGCCCAATCAGCATGTTTCGAACATTGGATTCAGAGCTAATTAAAAAGTCATCTTGTAAAATATAAAATGGTCCGATTTTTAGTTTGCCTGCTTGGACAGCTTTTTTCACGGCTTCTTTTTTCTCTGGGCGAACTTGTAAATAGTCGTCTAAGATAATCGTTTGTCCATCTAAATGGAAACTGTTAAACTCTGGATCATTTTCAATTAAATCTAATACATTATCCACTAATTCAATTAAGCGCATATGATGTTCTTCATAAGGAAGATACCATTCACGATCCCAATGACTATGGGAAACAATATAGACTTTTTTCTTTGTCATCACTTTTCCTCCTATTTTTCCACTCGGATGTCAAAATAATCCATAACTAATTCACAAAACATCATATTAGCCCATGAAAACCATTCTCTTGTATAATTTTCAGGATTATCTACATCAAAACCTTCATGCATCAAATGAGTCCCCGCATCTGTGGCAACCAATAAATCTAAAATTCGTTCTTTTTCTGCTTTATCTTTGGTTGTCATTCCTTCCATTGCTAAAGCAATCGGCCACACGTAATTTTCTGGTGTATGCGAGCTACCAATCCCTTTTGCGTATTTGCCTTCATAGAAGTAAGGATTTTCTTTACTTAATAAGGTTTGACGCGTTGTTAAATATTGTTCATCCTCTGTTGAACAATAACCCAGATAAGGGGCTGCTACTAAATTGGGAACATTACTGTCATCCATCACGCTTGCATTGCCTAAGCCATCCACTTCATACGCATAAATCGTTTCGTTATTTTGATTTTTTGTTCGTCCAAATGTTTGAATGCCTTCTTCAATCTCTTCTTGTAATTTTTTAGCAATCGCCACAATCGTAGCATCTTCTAAAACATCAGAGAAAATTTCTTGAATATAGCCTAAAATTACGACTGCAAACATATTAGAAGGAACTAAGTAACCATATTGGCAGGCATCATCACTAGGACGGAAGCCTGACCATGTCATCCCTGTTTTGCCGACTGGCGTTCCTTTCCCTGCTTCAACCAACGTATCTTCTTGACGCCACGTATCTCGTTCAAATAAATAAGGTGACTGTGCGTGATCTTGTTCTGTTGTAAAAACGTTGAGAATTTTTTTGACGCCTTCCACAAAATCTGAATTAAATTGTTCAATCATCCCAGTATTTTTATAAAGTAAATAGGCTAATTGGACCGGGTAACATAATGAATCAATTTCATATTTCCGTTCCCAAATCCAGCCATTCATTTCGGTCTTATCAGTTTGATGGCCTGCATGATTATCTGTTTCATTAAACGCATTGGCATAAGGATCAATGCAAATATAACGAAACTGGCGCTTAACCAACCCAGCAATCATTTGAGCAAGGTCTTCGTCTTCTTTCGCAATCACTAAATAGGGACGAACTTGTGCTGTTGAGTCTCTCAACCACATTGCTGGAATATCGCCTGTTAATAAAAAGGTAGTACCATCTTCTTGACGTTTCACTGTTGTTAGTAAAGTATTGGCAAAGGCCGCCTGAAAGTTTTTTGCCCAATCTTGATGTGCTTCACCGCATTTTTCTGTAATTGTCTCCATAAATGTTGCTACGGATTTTGGAACTTCTGTATAAACCATTCTCGTCACCTCTTAAATTTGATATATCATTTAACAATTGAATTATAGCGTTTACATTTCACTTTGTCTAGTGATTTCGATCATTTTTTTCATTTTAAAACCAATTAATTTATGGTAAACTATAAATAAGATATATCTTATTGTGAGGTGAAATGAATGAAGCAACCATTATATCAACAAATTATTGATTATTTACAAAATGAAATTGATTCAGGGCGATTGCCTGTTGGAGCGCAAGTGCCTACCGAAAAAGAATTATCGGCTCAGTTTA
Source organism: Enterococcus sp. DIV0682 (assembly GCF_051712685.1). Classification (NCBI taxonomy): domain Bacteria; kingdom Bacillati; phylum Bacillota; class Bacilli; order Lactobacillales; family Enterococcaceae; genus Enterococcus; species Enterococcus sp. DIV0682. The sequence goes on along the minus strand of NZ_JBIOPK010000001.1, from coordinate 1,315,420 downwards.
ACGTCAGTAGAATTACGTCCAAACGAGCGCTAACTGAGTTGGAAACCCAAGGCGTAATCCAACGTCACCAAGGAAAAGGAAGTTTTGTTCAAGCACCAAAGCATCCTCTTCATACCTCTTTAAATAAAGTTCTTTTTTTATTGCCATTTGCAGACGATTTATCAGTAGGAAATTTCTATAGCGGTTTGGCCCCTACTATTCAAGCAGCTGGTTTAGAAGTCTTTATGACCTCGCCTAATTTTTTGAGAGAGAAAAATGCTGCGGACATTGTGAATGAGTTTGCCGGGCTTGTCTATTATGCTGCTACTAGTAATGACTACCTCGACTTATTGTTTGAGTTGGCTTTGATGAATTTTCCAGTCGTTGTCTTGGATAAAAAGATCCATGATTTGCCTTTTGCAACCATTCAATCAGACAACTTTGCTGGTGGTAAAACAGCAACCGAACGCTTAATTGGCTTAGGACATACAAAAATTGGATATATCCTTTCAGGAAGTCCGGCGCTACAATCCGTTCGGCAACGTTATTTAGGTTATCTCCAAGCTTTAAAAGAAGCCAATCTGGCGTTCCATACAGCAATCACGGAAACCAATCTCTTAGATAAACACAACTTTAAACAGTATTTTGAGGCGCACCAACTCACAGCCGTGGTCTGCGATAATGACTTCAGCGCGTTACATTGTTTACGAAACTGTAAAAACCTAGGTATTCATGTGCCAAAAGAATTATCGATTATTGGTTTTGACGATATTCAAGCAGCAGCATTTGTCGAACCGCCATTAACAACCATGGCACAAGACTTTAAAGAAATGGGAAAACTAGCTGGCGAAGTGTTATTACAAACGATGCAGCAAGACCTTCAAATCATAGAAGACATTCAAGTGCCTGTCACATTAATTGAAAGAGAAACCATTTCTACTGTTTCAAAATGAGCAAAAAAAGAAGAGCGTGGGACAAAAATCACTTTGGATTTTTGCTCCACGCTCAAAAACTAATAAACGGCGGGAACAGAAGCAACTCCTTCGGAAATAAGCCGAAATTCTCCAAAAATTAAAGAACAATTTTCGGAAATTCCTTCTTATTTCTCGGAGTTAAACACTTCTGTCCCGACCTCTTCTTTTTATTCCTTAGTGCTAAACGTTTTGGTATCTACCTCTTTTTTAAACAACGCTTTTAGTTCTTTGATAAAGTAGCGACCAATCGGACTGATTTCCCGATTTTTGGGAAAGAGTAAACAAATACGATTTTCCAAAGCTGGCGCCAATGGCACTAACCGAATTTCTTTCTTCGTAAAACCCGTTACGACTCCTGAACCAGAAGCATAAGCATTGGTTTCTACCAACAAATTCATCAAGGTTCCACGATCTGTAGTATGAATGACCGATTCCTGTTCAGGAATTTCAACTAAATCTTCAGAAAAATAGGAAAAATTGCTTCCTTCTTGATTAAAGCGGACTTGTGGATAGGGAACTAATTCCTCTAAATGAATTTCTTTTTGCTTGGCTAAAGGATGATGATTTCCTAAAAAAATGTGTGTATTAAAAGTACTAATTACCTCGTAGGCTAGATTAGCTTGTTCTAAATACCGTTCAATACTGACACTATTTTGTTCATTTAAATAAATAATCCCCAACTCACTGTGAAATCCTTTGACGTCTTCAATTACTTTTAAGGTCGTGGTTTCAAAGACACGAAAATCTTTATATTGATCCCCATACTTTTTAAGAACTTTGGCAATTACCTCACCTAAAAAATCGTAATGTTGCGAAGAGATGGAGAATCGTTCGCTGGTCACTGTCTCGCGATAGCGATTTTCCAATAACTCCATTTGAACTAAGACTTTCTCTGCTTGTTCTAAAAAAACCATTCCTTCTTCTGTTAAAAAAGCGCCCTTATTGGTACGTAAAAAGAGGGAAATCCCTAGTTCTTCTTCTAATTCCCGAATACTATTTGACAAGCTAGGTTGTGTAATAAATAGTTTTTTGGCTGCTTCCCGAAAACTCCCATTGTTAGCTATGGCAGCAACATACTTCATTTGTTGAATATTCAACACTTTTTCCTCCACACACTAATCATTTGAAAAATAAATCTTACGCCCATTCAACGGCTGAAGGGGCCGATTGTTAAAGGCCAACATGCCTTCCTTGATCTTATTTAAAAAGGCTTGATCCATTTTTTGAATGGTATCAAATACAAACCATTTCACTGGACCCTTAGTTGGCGGTGTTGTTAACGAGCCTACATAATGGTAGTGTAGACGCTCCTCTGGTAAAAAGATTGACGGATTAAACCATTGTTGGTGCGTGCCGTTTTCCCAGTCCATCGGATGATTCGCTTCTGAAAAACGATTTTCTTCCTCTGTGATGGTAAACAGGCAACCGACAACTAAATTTTCGCCAGCATCATTCATATGAACCAAATGGAATTCTAGCGGATACTGCTTTCCCGACAGCAAATGTTCGCTAGGCATATGAAAATGGATATCGGTTAAATGATACGCAACATTTTCAAACATTACGTAACTTTCCGTATTTGGTGGTACAAAATGAAACGTATTTTTGAATTCTTTTTCAGTGAATTCTTCTTTTTTATAATGAAACGTAATCTGAGAATTTACTGTCTCAGCACTTTCTTTTTCTAAAGCAATTGGCGATTGATAAGCAAACTTAGCACCTTCTGCAAACCAGTCACATAGCGTATGCCAATGTTCCGGTCCATCGTTGCCTGTATAGCTCCATTCAACGTCCATATTTTTTATTTTTTTCATACACTCTTCCTTCATTTCCACATAGTAATCAGGTAAAACTCATGTTAAAACTCTATCCTAACATCTTTTCTACGTCAAACAAAAGAACTTAGATCATTACGCGCCTCGGCAAATGACCTAAGTTCTCCTACCGTTAAATCTGGTTACTGAAAATGACACTAAAAATCAGACGACAAGAACCTTCTTTAGTTCAACGGTTATTTGCCCCAGTTTTCAGGATCTTTTTTCCATTCTTGTAATAAGGTAACATCTTTTTCTTCGATATAATTTGCTTCTAATGCAGCATCAATTAAAGTTGAATAATTGGTTAACGTTAGTAACGTCATCTGTTTATCTGCAAAATTTGCCGTTCCTTTGGGTAACTCATAAGTGAAGATTGCCGCAACGCCTAAAACCGTTGCTCCTTCACGTTCCGCCGCTTCTGCCGCTTCTAACACGCTACCGCCTGTTGAAATTAAATCCTCGATAACTACCATTTTTTGTCCTTCAGAAATTCGGCCTTCAATTTGATTCCCTTTGCCGTGATCTTTGGCTTTACTGCGGATATAAACCATTGGTAATCCTAAAATATCGGCTACCCATGCCGCATGTGGAATCCCTGCGGTAGCCGTCCCAGCAATCACTTCGACTTCTGGGAAAGTTTCTTTAATTTTTGCCGCTAAGCCTTCTGCAATTTCTTTACGCACAGCAGGATAACTCATCGTGATACGGTTATCACAATAAATCGGGCTTTTTATGCCACTAGCCCAAGTAAACGGCTCATTAGGGTTTAAAAATACCGCTTCAATATCTAATAAATCTTTGGCAATTTTTTTTGCTACTTTTGTCATGTTACTTTCCGCTCCAGTCTTTTTTGATTTCTTGATAGGCTTCATAAGGATTTTCTGCTTGGGTAATAGGTCGGCCAACAACGATATATGTGGACCCAATTTCGCGAGCATGTTGCGGCGTAACGACCCGTTGTTGGTCACCTACTGCACTTCCTGCTGGACGAATACCAGGTGTTAAGCAAATAAACGTCTGCTTGGTTGCTTCTTGAATACCACGTGCTTCTAATGCTGAACAAACCACGCCATCCAGACCCGCTTTTTCCGCACATTTAGCATAATGAATGACACTTGTCTCTAAAGGAACGTTGATTAATTGATCATGGTGCATCTCTTCTTCACTAGTAGAAGTCAACTGGGTTACAGCAATTAACTCAGGAACCTTAGCGCCTGGCTGAGTCCCTTTGATTAGACCTTCCTTAGCTGCTTGCATCATTCGAACGCCCCCTGCTGCATGGACATTGGTAATGGCAACGCCTAATTTTGCTAAATTTGTCATCGCTTTTTCCACAGTATTCGGAATATCATGTAATTTTAAATCCAAGAAAACATCGTGTCCTTGTTCTTTAAGCCAGCGAACAATCGCTGGTCCTTCTGCGTAAAAAAGTTCCATCCCCACTTTAACAAACAAGGCTTCTTCCTTAGGAAATTTTTCTAAAAAAACAGCCACTTCTTTTTGCGTGGGAAAATCTAACGCAATAATTGGTCTATCGTGCATTTTGCTGCCCCTCTCTCACTTCTTTAATTAATTGTTCCAACGATTCAATACCTAACTCTTCCATTCGCTTAGGTAATCCGTCAATCAACTTCGGACAAATGTATGGATCTGTAAAGTTGGCCGTACCAACCCCGACAGCGCTAGCACCTGCCATGAACATTTCCAAGACATCATCCACTGTTTGAACACCACCCATTCCAATAATTGGCAACTGAGAAACACTGGCTACTTGTCGGATTAAGCGAATGGCAACAGGTTTAATGGCTGGGCCAGATAGTCCACCAGTTTGATTGGCTAAAATAGGTTTTCTCGTTTTTAAATCAATGCGCATCCCTAGCAATGTATTAATCATAGAAAAACCGTCTGCACCCCCTGCTTCAATTGCTTGGGCGATTGGCACAATGTCCGTTACGTTTGGTGATAGTTTAACATAAATCGGAACAGAGGCGACTTTTTTGACTGCTTGTGTTAATTGAAAAGCAACCTCTGGATCTGTACCAAAAGCTATGCCGCCATGTTTCACATTAGGACAGGAAATATTCAGTTCAATTGCTTTGACGTTAGGCGCTTGCCCAATTTTTGCGCAAACAGCCACATAGTCCTCTTCGCAAGCACCTGCAACATTTGCGATAATCGGTAAGTTAGGGTATTTTTCTAATTTCGGTAATTTTTCTTGCATAACCACGTCTAAGCCTGGATTCTGCAATCCAATGGCATTTAGCATACCACTAGGTGTTTCAGCTACACGTGGTGTGGGATTTCCATATCGTGCTTGGGGCGTTGTTGCCTTAATCATAATTGAACCTAATTGATCAAGGTCATAATAGTTAGCATATTCTTCCCCGAACCCAAAGCAACCACTGGCGGGAATAATTGGATTTTTTAATGTTAAACCTGGAATTGAAACAGCTAAAGGATTTTTCATCATAAGATAACCTCACTTGCTTTAAAAATCGGACCTTCATCACAGACCTTGACACTTTTTGCTCCAGTAGTGTCTCCTTTTTTATGGCAAACGCAGGCATAGCAAGCCCCAATTCCACAGGCCATCCGTTCTTCTAAAGAAAGGTAAACGTGTGGATGTGTTGGAAATAAAGAATCAATTGCTTTTAACATACCATTCGCACCGCAAGCATACACTGCATCAGGGATCCGTCCTTTTGCTAACGCTTCTGACAATAAACGGCCCACGTTGCCATGAGCGCCAAACGAGCCGTCATCTGTGGCAAAATGTGTTTCTCCTAATGCCATAAATTCTTGTTGGTAATAAGCAACCTCTTTTGATGCATAACCAAGAAAATGAATCACTTTCACGCCTTTTTCATTAAGCTGCTTTGATAATTCATACAATGGGGGAATCCCGATTCCTCCGCCAACGATAAAAGCAGTCTGACCAGCTGCTACGGTAGTTATATTAAAGCCGTTTCCTAAAGGACCTAAAATATCTAATTGTTCACCAGCCTTCATGGTGGCAAACACTTCCGTTCCAGCGCCTTCGACTCGATAAATCAAACGACAGGTTTCGTTCGAATGATCAATTTGGTTGATGCTAATCGGTCGCCGCAAAAGTAAATCTGCACGCGGAACCTTGATATGCACAAACTGTCCAGGTCGTGTCATCTCTTTCACTAACTCGCCTTGTAAGTCTAACTGATAAATCCGTGGCGCTAACTGTTTTTGAGCTACAATGGTCATCATTTCTTGCTTTCTCTGCATCAGTATCCTTCACTCCTTTATTCTCTGATTCCCCTATAAATGATTTTCTATTTCTTCGTAAAAGAATCTGGAACAGTCCTCCTCAGACGATTGTTCCAGATTTTTGCTTAAATGGCTTCTGTCGTAAAGGCTCTTGATTCTAAAACTTTTAAAATCGCATTCGCTGTGTCAAGTGAGGTAAACAATGGAATCCCATGTTCGACTGCTTCCCGACGAATTGAAAACCCATCTTGGTTGGCACTGGAACGATTTTTATCCATAGTATTGATTACCACTTGCGCATTCCCGTTGCGAATGACATCCAGCACGGTTTCCCCTTCAGGATTAGAAATTTTCGTCACTTTCTTAACAGGCAACTGATGCTTCGCTAAAAAGTCAGCGGTTCCTTCCGTTGCGACTAAACTATAGCCAATTGCTGAAAAACGCTTAGCAATTTCTAACGCCTCTTCTTTTGTTTCATCAGCAATGGTGAAAAGTACAGCCCCATAACTTGGCAAATGCAAGCCAGATGCTTCAAAGGCTTTATACAAGGCTTTTTCTAAATAATAATCACTACCCATAACTTCCCCAGTTGATTTCATTTCAGGCCCTAAGTACGTATCTACTTTTTGTAGTTTCGTAAAGGAGAATACAGGGGCTTTCACATGAACTTGTTTACTTTCAGGATATAATCCATCTTGATATCCTAGGTCAGTCAGTTTCTCACCAAGAATCGCTTTTGTAGCAACTTGGGCCATCGGAATCCCTGTGATTTTACTTAAGAAAGGAACTGTTCGACTCGCACGAGGATTCACTTCAATCACATAAACACGATTTTCATGAATAACAAATTGAATATTCATCATGCCTACACAGTTTAAACCAAGTGCCAGTTTTTTTGTATAATCGGCAATCGTTGCTTGAATTTCTTGAGAAAGATACTGCGGTGGATAAACCGCCATTGAATCACCAGAATGCACGCCAGCTCGTTCAATATGTTCCATAATCCCTGGAATTAGTACTGTTTCACCATCACAAATGGCATCAACTTCACATTCCTGTCCCAATAAATAGCTATCAACCAAGACAGGATGTTCTGGAGAAGCTTTGACTGCGTGTCGCATATAATCTTCCAAATCCTTTTGATTTTCGACAATTTCCATTGCACGACCACCTAAAACATAACTTGGACGAACTAAAACGGGATAGCCGATACGATCAGCAATCACGACTGCTTCTTCTGCACTTGTGGCCGTATCTCCTGGTGGTTGAGGAATCGCTAACTCTTGCAAAGCTTGTTCAAATAAATCACGATTTTCCGCACGATCTAAATCTTCAATCGTTGTTCCAAGAATTTTAACGCCTTGTTTTGTGAGCGGCTCAGCTAAATTAATCGCTGTTTGTCCACCAAATTGGACGATCACGCCAATCGGATTTTCTAAATCAATCACATTCATGACGTCTTCTAAAGTTAATGGCTCAAAGTATAATTTATCAGAAACAGAGAAATCTGTTGAAACTGTTTCAGGATTACTATTCATAATAATTGCTTCATAACCAGCCGCTTGGATCGCTTTGACAGAATGAACCGTTGCATAATCAAACTCGACCCCTTGACCAATGCGAATGGGACCAGAACCTAATACTAGTACAGAAGGCTTTTTCGAAACATTGCTTTCGTTTTCTACTTCATACGTGCTATAAAAATAAGGCGTGTGTGATTCAAACTCTGCAGCACACGTATCCACCATTTTATAGACGGGCACAATTTGATTGGCTCTGCGGAAGTCAGCGATGGCTTGTTCTGTTTGTCCCCAAAGTGCTGCAATTTTTCGATCAGAAAAGCCATTTTGTTTGGCTTCTTTCAAGACAGCTACGTTGTCCACGTGACTTTCAAGGGCCGTTTCAATTTCGATAATGTGTAAAAGTTTATCCAAGAAGAATAAATCAATTTTCGTTAAACTTTGTAATTCTTCGATGCTATATCCTCTACGAATGGCTTCTGATAAGTAGAACAATCGATCATCTTGCGCATGGACCATTTTCTTCGTTAATTCTAAATCACTGACATGACTTAGTTCTGCTAACTCGTTGTGATAAGCACCAATTTCTAAAGAACGAACTGCTTTTAATAAGGATTCTTCAATATTGCGGCCAATTGCCATGACTTCCCCGGTTGCTTTCATTTGTGTTCCTAGTTCTCGAGCACCTTTTTCAAATTTGTCAAAAGGCCAACGAGGAATTTTGGAAACAACATAGTCCAAAGCCGGTTCAAATTCGGCATAAGTGGTTCCAGTAACTGGATTTTTCATTTCATCTAATGTTAAACCAACAGCAATTTTTGCGGCTAACTTCGCAATGGGATACCCTGTGGCTTTACTAGCAAGTGCAGATGAGCGAGAAACACGAGGATTCACTTCAATCACATAATAATTAAAGCTATGCGGGTCCAAAGCTAATTGAACATTACAGCCACCTTCAATTTTTAATGCACGAATAATTTTCAAGGACGCATCTCGTAACATTTGGTATTCATAATCTGATAAAGTTTGACTCGGAGCAAAAACAATCGAATCCCCAGTGTGAATGCCGACAGGATCAAAGTTTTCCATGTTACAAACCACAATCGCATTATCAGCCGAATCACGCATTACTTCATATTCAATTTCTTTAAAACCAGCAATACTTTTTTCAATTAAACATTGTGTAACTGGTGATAATTTCAGACCGTTTTCGGCAATCTGACGGAGTTCTTCTTCCGTATCACACATGCCGCCGCCTGTTCCACCTAAGGTAAATGCGGGACGAACGATAATTGGATAGCCAATTTGTTTGGCAAAAGCCACGGCTTGTTCCACCGTATTGACAATTTCACTTTCTGGAATCGGTTGTTCTAATTCTTCCATCAATTGTTTAAATAAATCACGGTCTTCCGCTTGGTCAATCGCACTGAGCTTTGTTCCTAGCAATTCTACATTTAGCTCATCTAAAATTCCTGATTCCGATAATTCCATCGCCATATTTAATCCAGTTTGACCACCTAATGTTGGTAGAAGAGCATCAGGACGTTCTTTTCGCAAAATTCTTGAAACAAATTCTAAAGTAATCGGTTCAATATAAACATGATCCGCGATTTCCTTATCGGTCATGATAGTCGCTGGATTTGAGTTTACTAAGACAACTTCATACCCTTCTTCTTTTAGCGCTAAACAGGCTTGTGTGCCTGCATAGTCAAATTCTGCTGCTTGTCCAATAATGATTGGTCCTGAACCAATCACCATGATTTTCTTGATGTCCGTTCGTTTTGGCATTAGTTTTGCTCCTTCCATGCATCCATTAATTCCATAAATTCGTCAAATAAATGAAGACCATCGTGCGGTCCTGGAGCCGCATCTGGGTGATATTGCACAGTAAAAGCAGGATAATCTCGATGACGCACGCCTTCAACCGTTCCATCATTGACTTCCACGTGGGTCACAAGTAATTTTTCTGGATCAATTGTTGCTTCATCCACGGCATATCCGTGATTTTGTGAAGTGAAATCAATGCGTCCTGTTGCAATTTCTCGTACAGGATGATTCAAACCGCGATGTCCAAACTTCATCTTATACGTATCCGCACCATTTGCTAATGAAAATAACTGATGACCTAAGCAGATGCCGAAAATTGGAACTTTTCCTTGGATTGCTTGAATCATTTCAATAGCTTCAGGCACATCTTTGGGATCTCCAGGCCCATTTGTCAACATGACACCATCGGGACTTAATTCTAAAATCTCTTCGGCCGTTGTATTATAAGGCAACACAGTTAAGTTGCATTGCCGTTTTGATAATTCTCGCAAAATACTATGTTTCAACCCGAAATCAACGACGACTACATTACGCCCAATACCTGGACTCGGATAAGGCTTAGTGGTGGAGACTTGTGCCACTTGATTTTTCGGCATGACTGTCGCTTTTAATTGATCAAATGCATGCGGCAAATCATCCACGGCATCAATGATGCTCCCTTTCATTGTTCCAGCTGATCGTAACTTACGAGTCAGCGCACGGGTATCAATTCCTGAAATTCCCGGAATCCCTTTGCGCTTTAAAAATTCATCCAAGGTCATTTGTTGACGCCAATTTGAAGCAACCCGCGCATGCTCTTTAACGATGACACCTTTACAGGTTGGTGCAATGGATTCATAATCATCTCGGTTGACCCCGTAATTTCCAACTAATGGATACGTAAAAGTAATCATTTGTCCATTAAAACTTTGGTCAGTAATTGCTTCTTGGTAACCTGTCATGCCAGTAGTAAAAACAACTTCTCCTACTACATTGCCTTCTGCACCAAACGCTTTTCCTTCAAATACTGTTCCGTCTTCTAAAATCAATAACCTTTTCAAACCTACTGCGCCTCCTCCGACCAAGCTAATGCTCCGTCAACAAATGTCATAAGTGTCTTTCCTTTGACTGTCCACCCTGTAAATGGTGTATTGACAGCCATTGATTCAAATGCTTCTGCATCAATTGGTGCAGCTGTTGCTAAGTCAAAAACTGCAATATCTGCAGGTGCACCAATTGTTAGTGTTCCTGCGTTTAATCCAAAAATTTCTGCCGGTTTCACTGCCATCCAATCAATCACTTGTTCTAATGTGAAAATGCCTGTTTCGACAAAGTTCGTATAAATCAATTGGAAGGCCGTTTCACTACCGACAATACCAAAAGGTGCGTTTAAAAATGATTGTTGTTTTTCTTCTAAACCATGGGGCGCATGGTCGGTAGCAATACAATCAATCGCGCCATCTAACAAACCGTCAATCAATGCTTGTCGATCTGCTAAACCACGTAATGGCGGGTTCATTTTCCAAAACCCTTCGTCACCAGGAATATCCTCATCGACTAAAATTAAATGGTGTGGCGAAACTTCGGCTGTTACGTGAATCCCTGCTTTTTTAGCATCCCGAATAACGCGCACGCTTTCTTCTGTTGAAACATGACAAACATGATAATGAACGCCTGTTTCTTTTGCTAAAGTAATATCCCGAGCAATTTGTGAAGCTTCCGTTGCACTTAAAATCCCTGGTAGGCCTAATTTCTTAGAAACTTCGCCTTCATGCATCACACCACCAAATAATAAAGATTCATCTTCCGTGTGCGCAACAAGTGCCATATCTAATGCAGCCGCTTCTTTCATGGCTAAGTACATCGTTCCTGCCGTTTGTACACCAACACCATCATTCGTAAATGCAAAGGCGCCCGCTTCTTTTAAGGCCTTCTGATTGGTTAAAACTTCACTTCGTAGCTCTTCTGTAATGGGGGCATATTGTAAAACTTTCACGACTGCATCTTTTTGAATTAAGTCGTAAACCTCACTTAATTTTTCAGCCGTATCTGGTACTGGATTCAAATTGGGCATTGCGCAAACCGTAGTAAAACCACCGCGAGCAGCAGCTTTACTACCCGTTTTAATCGTTTCTTTATACGTAAAGCCTGGTTCTCTAAAGTGAACATGCACATCCACCAAGCCTGGCGTGATTAGTTGCCCTTTCGCATCAAACACTTGCTCAAAATCTGCTTCGTCAAACGATTCCCCGATTGCGTGAATCACACCATTTTCTAGCCAAAGTGCTGCCTCAATCAATTGATTCTCTTTTTTGATGATTTTTCCATTCTTAATTAACGTCTTCATTTCTCCACCTAGGCCTTTCCATGTAAAATTGCTTCTAAAATTGCCATGCGCATAAAGACTCCGTTACTCATTTGCGCGACGATTCTTGATTGCAGACTTTCCACTAATTCATCTGCCAGTTCAACATCCCGATTGACTGGCGCTGGATGCATAATAATTGCGTGTTTCTGTAAACGAGTTGCCCGTTCGTTGGTTAAACCATATTCCAAATGATAGCCTTCTTTTGAAAAACTTTCCTTACCATCATGACGTTCGTGTTGCACGCGCAGCAACATCATCACATCGACTTTTTCAACAATTTCATCTAATGGCACATATTGTCCATAGACATCAAACTGATGATCGTACCACTCTTCTGGACCTGAAAAATAAATTTCAGCGCCTAAACGGTTTAATAACTGCATATTTGATTTAGCAACGCGAGAATGTGTAATATCTCCCACAATCGCCACTTTCAAGCCTTCAAATCCACCAAATTCTTCATAAATAGTCATCAGATCCAATAAACATTGTGTAGGGTGTTGTCCACTCCCGTCCCCACCGTTAATAATAGAACATTGAATCGTTTTACTTTGAATCAATTCATCGTAATAATTTTCTTTACCATGACGAATGACTGCTACATCTACACCAATTGCCGACATCGTTAGTACTGTATCGTATAACGTTTCTCCTTTTTGAACAGAACTTCTACTTGCTTCAAACTCAATCACTTCTAAGCCTAATTTTTTCTCAGCTACCTCAAAACTTTTATGTGTTCGAGTACTATTTTCAAAAAACAAGTTTGTTGCAAAATATTGACGTTCTTCTGGGTGCCATTTTGCCCCCTGTTTAAATTCTCCTGCGCGACGGATTAACCCCATGACTTCACGGTCGGTTAAAGCCTCAGCAGTTAAAAGATGTTTTAAACTAATTCGTTCAGATGTAATAATCATTCGTCCAGTCCTCCTACTGTTCTTCGCTACGTGCGTTTTCCGGTAAAATTAAATTCAAAACAATTCCTAAGACGGTTGCTAATGCCATTGAAGACAATTCAAAGGTTCCTACTTTGAAGACTAAGCCACCAATGCCGATGACTAAAATTACTGAAGCAATCAATAAATTCTTTTTCTTATCAAAATTAATCTTATTATCGATTAAGATTTTCAAACCACTTGCGGCAATCACACCGAACAAGACGAAACTAATTCCTGAAATAACTGGTCCTGGGATACTTAGAATCAAGGCACTTAATTTTCCAACAAAGCCTAAAGCTACAGCGAACACCGCGGCTCCACCAATCACGAAGACACTGTGTACTCTTGTAATTGCTAGCACGCCGATATTTTCACCATAACTTGTAACTGGTGGTCCACCAACAAAACCTGCTACAATTTGCGCTAAGCCATCTCCCATTAAAGTTTTAGATAAGCCTGGGTCTTGGAAAAAGTTGCGCTTGGTTAATTTATTCAAGACCATTAAATGACCAATATGTTCTGTCATTGTTACAAAAGCAATTGGTGCCATTGTTGTAATGGCATTTAAATACAATTTCGGTTGGTATTGAACAAAAGGTACTTCAAAATTCGGTAAAGCAAACCAAGCAGCTTCTTTAATAGGGGTTAAGTCAATAATTCCGAAAGCTAAAGCGACTAGGTACCCACTGACAATTCCCAAAAGAATTGGAATTAATCCTAGGAAGCCTTTGAAAAACATGTTGTAAAAAATGGTTAAACCTAAAGTAATTAAGGCTACGGCAATATATTTAAAATCATAAACGTTGTTGTTATACATTGCGTTATTTGCGGCGTTAGCAGCCAAGCCTAAACCGATAACCATCACGACAGGTCCTACAACGATAGGCGGTAAAATTTTATCCAACCAGTCGGAACCAATTTTTTTAATGATTAATGAAACGATTAGGTATACCAAGCCGGTTGTCATAGCACCTTGGGCAATGGCTGGATAACCATCACTCTTCATTAACATCTGCATCGCTGCAATAAAAGCAAAGCTACTGCCAAGATAGGCGGGGATTTTTCCTTTTGTAGTAATCAGATAGACCATTGTTCCTAATCCTGAACTGACTAACGCAATCCCTGGGTCAATTCCCACTAAGATTGGTACTAAAACCGTTGCACCAAACATCGTAAATAAATGTTGTAAACTTAGGCCAACCCAGTGAAAAGCTTGCGGTCTGTCTTTAATATCTAAGACTGCATCCTCATTTCGAAATTCTTTTTCTGACAACGTTGTTCACTCCTTTTTATTCGTTTCCTTTACTGATCATAATACGATCTGCGCCGTCACGCTCTTCCATTTCCACAATAATTTCCTCAGTTTTTGATGTTGGAATATTTTTTCCTACATAATCGGCACGAATCGGTAGTTCCCGATGCCCACGATCTACTAAGACTGCTAAAGAGATTTTTCTTGGACGACCTAAATCCATAACAGCGTCCATCGCAGCACGAATGGTCCGGCCCGTGTACAAGACATCATCCACTAAAATAACTTCTTTACCTTCAATTGAGACTGGTACGTCAGAAGAATGTAATTCAGGTTCCTCCATATCTTTCACATCATCACGATACAAAGTAATATCTAATTCACCAACTGGCACGTCAATATCTTCTAATTGTTTTAAGCGTTCGGCTAGACGTTGTGCAATGTATATCCCACGCGTTTTAATTCCTACTAAAACAATGTCTTGAATTCCTTTGTTTCTTTCAATAATTTCATACGAGATTCGAGTAAGCGCTCGTTTCATTGTGACTGCGTCAACAACTTCTTTCTTTGGCATAATAATTTCCTCCTCATTTCTTTTTTATCTACGTCCTCGCTGTCTTGGGGGCAGCGATTCTTCCTTCAATTGAGCAGCTGAAAAATAAGTGGGTTTTTATTGAAATTGTCCTGTTATTTTTTCCAACAAAAAATCCTCCTACCCGTATGAGGATAGGAGGATGTTGGTTACAGTTTAAAAAGGTACAAGGGTACCATGTAGCCCACACAACTTACTAACTAAGCGCACCTAGTGTTCTTTTGCATGATTCCTTCTTAGCCTCACGGGACTAAACTTAAAGGTTACAGTTATTTAGTTATTTTTCTTCTTAAAAAAGAGTTTACCTCTTCTTCAGAAAAAAATCAATGATTATTTCTTAATTGGTGTAAAGTTTTTTCAAAAACTTCTGGTAAAGGTGCTTCAAAGACTAATTGTTCACCTGTAGTAGGATGTGTAAAGCCTAATAACTTCGCATGTAAAAATTGTCCATTGCCAGGCAATGTTTTTTTCGGTCCATATAATGGATCTCCAGCTAATGGATAACCGATATATTTCATGTGAACACGGATTTGATGTGTCCGGCCTGTTTCTAGTTGTAATTCAACTAAGGTAAATGCATCAAAACGCTCTAAAACAGTAAAGTGCGTGACTGCTTCTTTACCGCCTTCAATGACCGCTTGCATTTTGCGGTCAACCTTGGAACGACCAATAGGCGCATTTATTTCTCCCTTATCGTGAGGAATAACACCGTGGACCAAGGCAACGTATTTACGTAACGATGTTTTTTCTTTTAGCTGTTTCGCTAATGATTCATGGGCTTGATCATTTTTAGCCACCATCAATAGCCCCGAAGTATCTTTATCAATTCGATGAACAATTCCCGGTCGCACCACATCATTAATCGCCGATAAGTGATCCGCATGATGAAGTAACGCGTTCACTAATGTACCCTTGGGATGCCCTGCCGAAGGATGAACGACCATGCCTTGAGGTTTGGTGACAACAATCACATCATTGTCTTCATAAACAATGGTCAAAGGAATATCCTCTGCTACCATATCTAGAACTTCTGGTTCAGGAATTGTTACAACAATTTCATCGCCTGCTGTAACTTTGTAATTTGCGCGGACCGTTTCACCATTAACTGTTACGTGTTTTTCTTTTAACCATTGTTGAATTTGCGAGCGGGAATGATTGGGTAAATGTTCACTTAATACTTTGTCAATCCGGCCTTTTTCTGTTTGAATCGTTACGTTAATTTGTTCCATTTTTGCCTTCCTTTGCTGCTTTTTCATCTAAAATCAAATAAATAAATATACAAATAACGCCGACCACTAACGTACTATCTGCAACATTAAAAATAGGAAAATTCATAAAATCCGTTTGGAGCATGTCCACCACGTAGCCTAACCGTACACGATCAATAAAATTCCCAATGGCACCTGCTAAGACAAAAGATAAACCTACAGAATACCAGATACTTTTTTTATAATTCTTAATTAATAAATAAATAATCACGACACTAACAATTACTGTGATGACATAAAAGAATATCATCTTTCCTTCTAATAAGCTCCAAGCAGCTCCGGTATTTCTTAAATGGGTCAGCGACAAAAATCCAGGAATGAATTCTTTTGTTTCACCCAAAGAAATGTTTTGGACCGTCAAATATTTGCTCCATTGGTCAAGCCCTACTAATAAGGCACTGATTAAAAAATATACTACTAACAATCGCGTCATTCCTTTTCTCTATGAATACTTGCTAAATCTCTTGGTCGAACAATGCCTACTAACTCACCGTTAGGATGGCCACTTTTACTAATAAGCACAGCTTCTAAGCGTGGCTGCTCCCGAAACATTTGTTCAACTTCAAAAACGGTTGCTTCAATTGAAACAAATTGATAGTTGCTGCGTTTATAATTTGATGCCAACAATTCTCGCACCGTTCGGTTGGCAATGTGAACTTCGCCTTTGGTGCTCTCAATGGCAAACCATACACCAATCCCTCGAACCGTGATTAATCCTTTAAATACACCTTTTTCATAAATCGGAAATTGAGAATATTGTTTTTTTGCAATAATCGTTAATAACGTTTCTAAAGAAGTGGTGATTTCAAAAGCTGTAACACGTTTCGCAAATTTAGGCACTACTTTTTCTGGTTTTGTTAAAGCTTGTTCAATCGTTTCAATTCGTTGAACTGCCCATTCGTTTGGCTCTGCAATTACAAAATCATCAGCAATTCGCTCATGAACGATGGCATTTCTTAACTGAGCCATTTGAAGCAAATCCTCTTCAAATTGAGCAATCTGTCCTTTTTCTTTTCGGGAAAGACGTCTTGTCATTTCACTGAATCCCATATTGACAGGATTGTTCAGTCTCTCTCTCATCCACTTTTCAATGCGATTAAAGTGTGCTAAAAATGTATCTGCTCGTTCCCCCATAGTCGTTGCTCCTTATAATAAACTACGCAATAAATTTCCGTCATTATTTTTTATTGAGCTACTTTCAAGTATATACTAAAAATAGGTCTCAGGAAAGAGTGGCTTTAAAAGAGACCGCTCGCTTGACCCGTTTCGTCCACATCCATATTTAACGCAGCAGGAACTTTCGGCAAGCCAGGCATCGTTAAAATGTCACCCGTTAACGCCACGATAAACCCTGCACCGATTTTTGGAACTAGCTCACGAATCGTAATCGTAAATCCTTCTGGCCGTCCTAGTTTTTGAGGATCGTCAGAAAGTGAATACTGTGTCTTCGCCATGCAAATTGGTAATTGATCCCAACCATTTTTTGTAAAGTCTGCAATTTGTTTTTGTGCTTTCGGAGAAAAAATCGCCTGTTCCCCGCCGTAAATCGTTTGTACAATGGCTTGAATTTTTTCTTCAATTGTTTGGCGAGGGTTATATAAAGGTTGAAACTGTTTTGTATTGGCTTCAATCTCTTCTACTACTGTTTCCGCTAGATTCGTGCCACCTGCGCCACCTTGCGCCCAAACACTTGTTAACTCGACGGGCACGCCTAACGCTTGGCAAGCTTCTTTCAACAGTTGAATTTCCTTCTCTGTATCCTGTGTAAACTCATTAATTGCAACAACTACTGGTACATCATAACGTTGCATGTTTTGAATATGTTTTTCTAAGTTGGCAAAGCCTTTTTGTAACGCTGGTAAATTTTCTTCTGCTAACTGATCTTTCGCCAAACCGCCATGCATTTTCAACGCGCGAATCGTTGCCACAATCACAACGGCATCGGGTGCTTTTCCTAAAGAAGGTACTTTAATATCTAAAAATTTTTCGCCACCTAAGTCGCCACCAAAACCTGCTTCTGTTACAACATAATCCCCTAGATGCAAAGCCGTTTTTGTCGCTAAAATACTGTTACATCCATGAGCGATATTGGCAAAAGGACCACCGTGAACAAAAGCTGGAGTTCCTTCAATCGTTTGAACTAAATTAGGTTTTAAGGCGTCTTTTAATAATAAAGTCAGGGCACCTGCCACGTTTAAATCTTTAACCGTCACCGGCTCTCTTTGGTCATTATAGGCGACAATAATCCGACTTAAGCGTTCTTTTAAGTCCGTTAAATTTTGCGCTAAACAAAGAATCGCCATAATTTCGCTCGCCACAGTAATATCGAAACCGTCTTCTCTTGGTACACCTTGGAAAGGACCGCCTAAACCAACAACGACCTGTCTGAGCGCACGATCATTTAGATCCACTGCCCGTTTCCAAATCACCCGTCGAGAATCAATCTTTAATTCATTTCCTTGCTGTAAATGATTATCTAGTAACGCAGCTAAGGCATTATTGGCTGTCGTAATCGCATGCATATCACCAGTAAAATGCAAATTGATTTCTTCCATTGGTAATACTTGTGCGTAACCGCCACCTGTTGCGCCACCTTTAATCCCCATCACAGGACCTAATGATGGTTCTCTTAGGGCAATAACTGTTTTTTTATTGATTTGATTTAATGCATCTCCTAAACCAATGGTCACGGTTGACTTTCCTTCTCCTGCTGGCGTTGGATTAATCGACGTAACGAGGATTAATTTACCTTCTGGTTTCGCTTCTAAGGATTGAAGCGTTGGAAAATCTATTTTCGCTTTGTATTTCCCATAAAGTTCGAGCGAATCTTCTGAAAGACCGATTGTTTCGGCAATCTCTTGAATAGGTTTTAATGTTGCTGCTTGTGCAATGTTAATATCTGTCTTCATAACGGACCCCTTTTCAATTCTTTATCGTCTTTGTGACACATTGTTTCTTTTAAATTATAGCTTGTATTGAATAGAATGGCTAGAATAACCTTTTTTAAACAACCCAACCATTGACGTTTGGTAGCCTTTTCTCGTATAATGAAAGTGTCTTTACAAATCTAAAAGGAGCGTGAATTGGATGCAAAAAGGAATTGTCAAATGGTTCGATAACAGAAAAGGTTATGGTTTTATCGTTTACAACGAAGAAGATGAGATTTTTGTCCACTTCACTGCTATAGAAGGTGACGGATTCAAATCACTTGATGAGAATCAATCTGTAGAGTTCGAGATAATGGAAGGCAATCGTGGGCTACAAGCAGCACATGTCAAAAAAATAGATAACTAAAAAAGCTGAACCAACAACGCTTTGCTCCAAAAAGTAAGTAAACGTAGCGTTTGTTTCAGCTGATTATTTTAAGATTTTGAGAGTGGGTCACCAGTCGTTTCGACTTATGACTCACTCTTGTTTTTTTCTTCTTTTTTATGAAGGCCCAAAGAATGATCTTCTGCTACCTTCAATTCAGGCTTTTTTACCTTAAGTGCCTCAAGAAATAACGGAATCGTTTTCTTTTTCATTAAAAAGACTTTTGAGCCTTCCTTAAATTCTGAGGAAAAAATTTCGATGCTTTTTTCATTGTAGGTTACTTTTTCTATCTGAGAAAGCGGAAGTGCTTTTTTGCGAAACCACAAAACATCTCTGACAATTAAAGATGTTTCTGTCATATTAAAAGACCGCGCAATTCCTAGATAAGCAAACACAAAAAATGGAACCATCACCAGATTACTAATCAAGTAAGGACCATTATTTTCCAATGCTAAAATTAAACTAATAAATAATATACAAAATGTGCAAGACCAGTAAATAATTGTTGATGCTAATTCTGGCTGCCAATAAAATTTCTGTTTTTTCATAAAGTGCCCTCACTACTTCTGGATCAACGCCGCTAAATTTAAATATGTTATAATAGTAACATACTTTTTTTAAGAACAAAAAGAAATTAGGAGTAATTTTATGTTAAGAATTTATGTAGATGCTGCAACAAAAGGCAATCCAGGTGAATCTGGCGGCGGTATCGTTTACCTCACCGACCAATCGCGGCAACAATTGCATGTGCCTTTAGGCATTGTTAGTAATCACGAAGCCGAATTTAAAGTGCTGATTGAAGCTTTAAAACAAGCGATTGCCAATGAAGACAATCAACAAACCGTTCTTCTCCACTCAGATAGTAAAATTGTTGTCCAAACAATCGAAAAAAACTATGCTAAAAATGAAAAGTACCAGCCTTATTTAGCAGAATATCAACAACTAGAAAAGAATTTCCCTTTGCTCTTAATTAAATGGCTACCTGAAAGTCAAAACAAAGCGGCCGATATGCTCGCACGGCAAGCATTACAAAAATTTTATCCCAATAAAAAGTAGCACAGATTAGTCAATGCTTTTCCTTTATTAATTTGATAGTTAAGCGTGGAGCAAAAATCCCTAGTGATTTTTGCTCCACGTTTAAAAACAGATAAACAGTTCTGTCTCGACTTCTTCTTATAGCCACTTATTCTTTTGTCGTTATTTCCGCAAATTGTCCATTGGTTAGCGAAAGGATTGCTTCAGGAGCTAATTCAATTTGCATGCCACGTTTGCCTGCAGAAACAATAATTGCAGAATATTGTTGAGCTTCTTCAGCCAAATAGGTGGGAAATTGTTTTTTCATCCCAATTGGTGAACAGCCCCCACGAATATAGCCTGTGGTTGCTTCTAAATCTTTTAAGTGAAGCATTTCTACCTTTTTGTTGCCACTAGCTTTCGCTAATTTTTTTAAATCTAATTCTTGATTACCAGGAATGACAGCCACGACTGGACCTGTTTTATTACCTACTGTAACCAAGGTTTTAAAAATTCGTCCTTTATCAATACCTAAACTTTCAGCGACACTTTCTGCACTTAAATGATCTTCACTCCAAGCGAATTCATATTCTTTATATGGTACTTTATGTTGTTCCACCATGCGCATCGCATTCGTTTTTTGTTGTGTTTTTTTCTTTGCCACTTTTTTCACCTTCTGAATCACTTGTTTTGTTCGAATGTCTTTAAATAATTTCTTAATACTTGTACGGATAGTTGGCCTGGTGCAGACGCTTGCTGGGCGGAGCCAAAAGTTAGTGCCGATCCGAACAGTTGACCTGTTACGCGACTAATCATCCCTAACTGTCCCATTGACATAGTAACGATTGGGACGGATGCATAATGGGTGTACATTTCATTGGTTGCTGAAAGTAACGTAAGTACATCTGTCGCATCTTGTGGCATCACAGCTATTTTACAAATATCCGCCTGACGCATTTGCATTTGGCGTAACCGTGCGACAATCTCCTCTTGCGACGGTGTTTTCTGAAAGTCGTGATTACAGAGAACAATTTTAATCCCCGCCTTTTTAGCTTCGTGAATTAACGTATCTGCCGCCAGCGGATTCGCAAATAATTCAATATCTAATAAATCCAACGCACCCTTTTTCACTAATTCATGATACAAAGCAAAATAATTTTCCTCAGAAAAAGCCATTTCGCCGCCTTCTTTTTGTGTACGAAAAGTTAACAATAACGGTTTTTGCCCCAACCGTTCCATTACTTGTTGTGAAAGATTACATACATCGGAAAAATCAGCGACATTTTCATAATAGTCTAAACGCCATTCCACCAAATCACAATCTAGTGTTTGGCTCGCCGTTGCTTCGGCCAAAATATCCTCGGCTGTTGGAGCAACAATGGGCACCACAATTTTGGGATTCCCTTCACCTATTCGCACATTTTTGACTATAACTGGCTTCACAGTTCCACCTAACTTCCTCGTTTGTTTTTCTCTCTTCATATCATACCATTTCTCTTCTTTTTTGCAATTTAAAGAGCTACAAAGACACCTAGAATTAGGAATTTCCTAACACTAAATGCCTTTGTTTGGGTTATTTAACTCTTTCAGTTGTTACGTTAAACTTCCGTACTTTGTAACTGATACATATCCGCATAAAGGCCACCTTCTGCCAGTAACGTTTCGTGCGTTCCTCGTTCTACAATCTGCCCTTTGTCTAAAACTAAAATCAAGTTTGCATCACGAATCGTCGAAAGGCGATGCGCAATCGCAATTGTCGTTCTCCCTTGACGCATTTTGGCTAATCCTTCTTGAATCAATCCTTCTGTTTCTGTATCAATATTAGCGGTTGCTTCATCTAAAACTAATATTTTGGGATCAGTCACAATCGTTCGTGCAAACGAAATTAATTGACGTTGTCCGCTAGAATAACTCGCTCCTCGTTCAATGACTTTCGCATGATAGGTATTGGGTAACGTGTGAATAAATTTATCTGCCTGAACAAATTCCGCAGCCTGTTTAATTTGCTCATCTGTAATATTGGGATTCAGTAAACGGATATTTCCAGCAATATCTCCATAAAACATGAAAGCGTCCTGTAATACTAAGCCCATCTTTTCCCGTAATTCTGTCATGGGAAAATCACGAATATCACGATCATCAATTAAAATCTGCCCTTCATAAAATTCATAGAAACGCATGAGTACATTAATAATTGAACTTTTACCACTTCCTGTATGACCGACTAAAGCGACGGTTTCCCCGGGATTTGCGACAAAGCTAATATTTTTCAATACTTCGTTTTTGCCATCATAAGAAAAAGTAACATTGCGAAATTCAATTTTCCCGCGGATAATTTCCCCATTCGCACCTACTGATTGTTGCGGCGTTAATTCTTCCGTATCCATAATTTTTAAAATACGACTACCTGCGACAATCCCATCTGTAAAGATACTTAGGAAGTCCATCATTTGTGTCATCGGATTAAAAAAAGCTTGGACATACGTTACAAAAGCATAAATCATCCCCGCTTCTACAGGAGAATGTAAAGCATCGATGCCAAACATAGTTAAGGCCAATGCAATCGCCAACGTATACAACAAATTAATGATGGGACTTAATAATAACGAATTCATACGAATCATTGCTACTCGTGTTTTTAAATAATCATCATTGGTTTCCTCAAATTCTTTTTCCAAACGCTTTTCTTGGCGAAATTGTTGAATGATTTGCATACCAGAGATGTATTCATTTAGTTTGGTGTTTAATTGACTTAATTTTTCCCGCATACTGCGATATAATTTTGAACTAAATTTTTGGTAATACCAAATTACAACTAATAAAATTGGCAAGAAAATTAGACAATAAAATGAAATTTCTGGACTGAGTTGAAACATTGCAAAAAATGACGAGATTACGGCAAAAATTCCTGTAATCACCATTAGGAATACATACCAGAATTCAAACAATGTTTCTGTATCGTTGGTAACACGAGACACCGTCGAACCCGCTGGTGTTTGATCAAAATAACGCATACCTAAAGTGTGTAATTTTTCAAATAATTTCACTCGTATATATTGATACGTTTTTAAAGAAGCCATCGAATACAAATACCATTGGAAAAACCAAACAATACTTTTGACAATGACACCAAAAAAATAAATAGCAGCAAAAGTTAGAATCACTTGCATTGTAGCAGTTTTAGGCGTTAAATAATTATCCATAAAAACTTGAATGACTCTAGGCAAAAGAATATTGATAATTGATAAGCCAAATGCAAAGAGAATAGCTGTGTAAAACATGCGTCGAAACGGTTTGGCAAAACGAAACAAACGCTGAACAATCGTTAATTGTTCTTTCAGCGGTAACTCTCTGGACCATTCGGATTGATACTTTTCTTCCATTAACTCTCACTCCCTTCAATTTTCGCTTCTAATTGCTGTTTTTCCCACATCCGCTGATACCACCCCTTCTGAGTCAGTAACTCCTGATGTGTCCCCCGTTCAATAATTTTCCCTTCATCCAACACTAAGATTTCTTTTGCATGCATGACACTACTTAAACGATGCGCTGTAATAATAGTGGTTTTTTCTTGGCGCGTTTCTTTTAGATTTGATAAAATCGCCTCTTCAGTCTTCGCATCGACTGCAGATAAGGCATCATCTAAAATTAACAATTCTGGTTCAACAATCAAGGCCCGTGCAATAGAAATCCGTTGTTTTTGTCCTCCAGAAAGCGAAACGCCACGTTCCCCAACCATTGTGTCATAGCCTTCAGGGAATGCTTTAATTTCTTGGTTAATAAATGCTAATGCTGCCGCTTGTTCAACTGCTGCTTGTTCCAAGTCTGGTTTAGCAAAACGAATGTTATCTCGTACCGTCATGGAAAAGAGAAAATGGTCCTGTGGCACGTACCCCATTGCACCCATCAATGCATCTAATGTGTAATTTTTAATGTTATGTTTTCCAAAGAAAATCGTTCCTTGGTATTGGTCATATTCACGCATCAACAATTTCAAAATAGTGGTTTTACCAGCGCCTGTTTTGCCAACAATCCCCAAGGTTTCTCCTTCTTGCAACGAAAATTGGATATTTTCCAAAGCCACCGTCTCTTCTTTTGGATAAGAAAAAGAATCAATCTTCATTGAAATTGTCCCTTGCGCCATTGTTTTGATGGCATCTTTTCGTTCGATAATATGCGTTTTTTCATGTAATAATTCGTTCACACGATCGTAACTAGCATTCCCACGTTCTAACACATTAAATAAGCGCCCAATCGCAAACATTGGCCAAACTAGCATCCCAATATAGGCAATGAAAGAGACCAACTGACCTAAACTAATCGTTCCTTCCATGATGAAACGACCACCAATAATAATTGTCAAAACATAAGAAACACCAATAATCAGCGTAATAAACGGATCAAATAGTGCATCTAAAAAGTTCGTTCGTTTATTTTTGACGATAGCATCATCAATTTTCTCTGTAAAATCAGCAAGATCTTCTTTTTCTTGCCCAAATGTTTTAATGACTTTAATTCCAGTGATACTTTCTTGTGTTTTATCATTAATCGCTGAAAAAGCAGCTTGTGAATCTCGAAAGGCATCATGCAACTTAGAACCTAGAACTCGTGAGGTGACCGCTAATAAAGGCAGCGGTAATAAAGCAATTAATGTTAAGCGCCAATCGACAAATAGAACCATTGCGATAATCGTTGTTCCTCCCGTAATCACAGAGTCAGCAAATGTTAAAATCCCAGCTCCAGCCACATTTTGGATGGCATTTAAATCATTGGTTGCATGCGCCATCAAGTCACCTGTCCGATATTTCTGATAAAAGATGCTATCCATTTTTGTGAAATGATGAAATAATTGAGTCCGTAGCTCTTTTTCCAAACGAGCGGCACTCCCCCAAATATGCATCCGCCAAATATAGCGAAAAAGATATTGGGCAAGCCCAGCACCAACCAAGAGTGCAACCCACACGATAATTTTCGTTAAGCGAATTTCTTTGTTAACGATTTCATCTACAACGACGCCAATAACTTTGGGCGGGACTAATTGAACAAGAGCGACCATCATTAATGAGAAAACCCCAATAATATAACTTTTTTTCTCTTGCTTAAAAAACCAGCCTAATTTTTTGAATATGGACATTCAGTTGTCCCTCCTTTACTTTGTTGTTCTACAAAGACTACTTTCGAGCTAGAAGGTTTCTTCGTTATTGTTG
The DNA here is from genome assembly GCF_051712685.1 of Enterococcus sp. DIV0682. Classification (NCBI taxonomy): domain Bacteria; kingdom Bacillati; phylum Bacillota; class Bacilli; order Lactobacillales; family Enterococcaceae; genus Enterococcus; species Enterococcus sp. DIV0682. The sequence goes on along the minus strand of NZ_JBIOPK010000001.1, from coordinate 1,290,136 downwards.
TTTTTGATTAAACGTTTCGCTCTTTTCCTCCTAGATTATCCTATTCTCCCGCAAAACAACAAAAAAACGGACTGAAAATCAGCCCGTTTCTACACTTATTCATGATTACCTGAATAACCTTTACTATTTTCCTTGGTTTTTCATTTGTTGCATCATTTGTCTAACCTTTTTCTCTGACGGTTTTTGACCCATTGATGCCATCATCATGCGTAACATATCCTCATTAACGGGAGGATTTTTTTTGAAATAATCTTGCATATATTTGCGTGCAAGGAAAAAGCCCCCTGCAGCGCCTACTAATAAAGCGATTACTGCGATTAATACTACCCAACCTGTTGCCATTGAAACTCTCTCCTCTCCGTATAGTTTTGCTCTCAATGAATTATTTTACTAGAAATAGCAAAAAAAGAAAAGTTCTTTTTGCGGGATTTCTCTTAAATAATGAAAAAAGTCTGATTTTTTTGCAAAATAGTGATTAAAAGTCAAAAATATACGCTCTTAAATGTCAATAGGACCTTTAAGAGCGATTGTTGCTTTAGTTTTGTCCTTGAATTTTTTCTAATAATTCTGGATCAAATGTTTGATTTTTTAACATCGCAATTTCAAAGCCGTAAGGGGCCTTTTTATTTTTTTTGTCTTCTCCGACATAAGGTGTTTCTAAAATTTTTGGTAAAGCAGTTAATTTTTCATGGTGAACCACACCGTTTAAAGCTTCAAAACCAATAGTGCCAAAGCCAATATTGGCATGACGATCTTTATGTGAGCCCATAGGATTTTTAGAATCATTCACATGAATAACTTTTAAACGATCCAATCCGATAATTTTATCAAATTCAACTAATACGCCATCAAAATCATCTTTTACATTATACCCTGCATCATTAATGTGGCAAGTATCCAGAGTGACAGAAAGTTTATCATTTAGCGTAACTCCGTCAATAATCGCAGCTAGTTCATCAAACGTACGGCCGATTTCGGTTCCTTTACCAGCCATTGTTTCTAAAGCGATTTGAGGGATTTGCTCTTTCCACAAGACTTCGTTTAGACCTTTAACAATTTGTTTGATGCCGGCTTCTGGACCTGCGCCAACATGCGCACCTGGGTGTAACGTGATTTGCGTTGCTCCCAACGCTTGTGCTCGCTCAATTTCTTGACGCAAAAAGTCTACGGCAAAACCGAAATTTTCCGTTTTAATTGTATTACCTAAATTAATAATATACGGGGCATGAACGACGATATTACTTAAATTGTGTTCTTTCATAAAAGCTTGCCCAGCTTCAATATTCATTTCTTCAATCGGTTTCCGGCGCGTGTTTTGTGGCGCACCTGTATAAATCATAAAGGTTGTTGAGCCATAACTAGCCGCTTCCTCGGCAGAGCCTAATAGCATTTTCTTGCCACTCATACTAACGTGTGATCCTAATAACATGTGGTTCCTCCTAATAATTCTTCTTTTTCTTTTGGTAGTGTTGATACTGTTGCAGCCATTCTTCAAGCGTGATTTTTGTTACTAATTCGCCAATTAGTTCATAGGGTATTCGCTTAGGATTAGTGAAGCGAAGACAACTTTTCCCCATGTTTAGCTTTGTTGACACTTGTTCCTGATAGGCTTCTTGAAACCAACTTCGGACGGCTTCATTTCCCATTAATCCCATGTGATATAAAGCTACTTGCCTTTTAGTAGCGCCTAAACTGATAAATGGTAACGGCTCATCACCACGGTTGAGATAGCCTTCTGGAAATACTGAAAGCGGCACAACAAAGGTTGGCATGCCATATTGCATTGTTAATTCAAATCCTGCTGGCAAATTTTGCGAAACGGCGTCTAATACTTGCTGATAAGCAATTCGCCATTTTGGTTCGACTGTTTCGATGTATGCTGTAACTGTTTCAATTGACTGCCCCATTATTTCTTCCTTTGCTGATAAAGGGCTTTGGTTTTATAGCCTTCTTTTAAAATGGCTAACATTTCAGTTTGCCGCTTTTTCCGTGTCTCCGCTCGCTTTGCACTAAATACATACCGCGCCCACTCTTTTTGATAACCAGGCGTTAATGCAGCGAATGTCGCTGCAGCAGCTGGTTCTGTTTGTACCAACGCTTCAATTTCTGGTAAATATTGAACATAATCCCCAACAGCAGAACTGGTCTGATTCTTCGCTGGCTTTTTAAGAACATTCTTCATGCCGACAACCGTAAAAGTCTCATCTAAACTAACCATGCGATTAAATTTTAAGGTTGAGCCTTTAATATACCCATCTGCCTCGTTTACTTGTAATGTTGGAAAAATTTCATCTCGGTGGACAAAGGTTGGATACATTTTATTGCCTTTTTTCGGATAAGCCACATATAACAACCCATTTTCTACTAAATGTTGACCTTCAATCACCATTGAAACAATCTCTTGAAATTCCGCCATCGTTTTCACAAATGCAAAAATCAGCTCAACTGGTTCTGAGGGTAATTGCTGCGCGGCTGAAGCAAATTCAGATAGATACTCTGCCTGTGGTCTATTTAAAATAACTGGGTGCTGATACTTCGTTAAGTTTAACTTTTCGACAATTGATTTCATAACCTACTCCTTATAGCGACTGCACTTTTTATTCTAGCATAGCACAAGTTATCTGTAATTGAATATGCCCAATAGTAAAAAAGAGTTTTTTGTAACAGAATTAATCCCAATTTATCTTTTTTAAAAGCGAAAGCTTGGAACCTGTTGTCTAAACGACCTTCGTCCCAAGCTTTCATTTTTTTAGTATTTTAACAAGAAATATTTTTTCTTACCGCGACGAATCACAGTAAATTGTCCTTCGATTTTATCAGTTTCTGTCAATTCAGCTGCTAAATCTTGTCTACGTTCTCCATTGACGTAAATCGCTCCATTTTGTACATCTTCACGGGCTTGACGTTTGGATGGTTCTATTTTTGAGGTAACTAATAAGTCGACTAAACTTAATTGATCCTCTGGTTGCACCTCGTACGTTGGTACATCTTTAAAGCCTTGTTTAATTTCTTCTGCTGTTAAGCTTTGGATATCCCCGCTGAATAAAGCTTCTGAAATTTTAACCGCTTGATGATAGGCTGCTTCACCGTGGACTAAAGTAGTCACTTCTTTGGCTAACGCTTTTTGCGCAGCACGTTGACCTGGGTTCGCTGTAAATTCTTCTTCAATTGTTGCAATTTCATCCAATGTTAAGAAAGTAAAATATTTCAAGAATTTCACGACATCACGATCATCTGTGTTAATCCAGAATTGATAAAATTCATATGGCGAAGTTTTTTCCGCATCTAACCAAACTGCGTTTCCTTCTGTTTTACCAAATTTGGTACCATCTGCTTTTGTAATTAAAGGCATAGTTAAGCCAAATCCTTGAACTTCTTGTTCTCGGCGTAATAATTCAATCCCTGAAGTAATGTTTCCCCATTGATCACTGCCGCCTAATTGCAATAAACAACCTTCTGTTTCGTACAATTTCAAGAAATCATACGCTTGTAATAATTGATACGCAAATTCAGTATAAGAAATTCCTGTTTCGATTCGGCGTTTCACGCTTTCTTTACTCATCATATAGTTAATTGTAAAGTTTTTTCCCACATCACGTAAGAAATCAATTAACGAAAGCTCTCCAAGCCAATCATAGTTATTTGCTAGAATCGCTGGATTTTTTTCATCTTCAAAATCGATAAAACGTGACAACTGGCCTTTAATACTTTCAGACCAAGCTTTCACTGTATCAAGTGTGTTTAAACTACGTTCTGCATCTTTGAATGATGGATCACCAATCATGCCAGTTCCGCCACCAACTAAAGCAATGGGCACATGGCCATTTTGTTGGAAACGACGTAACATAAGAATTGGCAGTAGATGCCCGATGTGTAAACTGTCTGCCGTTGGATCAAAGCCGATATATAATTTAACAGATTCTTCATTTAATTGTTTTTGTAAGGCTTCTTCATCTGTGACTTGGTAGACCAACCCACGGGCTTTTAATTCTTCAAAAAAAGCTGAATTCATGATTTTCCTCCTATAGTAAAACATAATAATAGATCAAATTCCCCTATTCATAGTAACCGATTCTGTCACACTTGAAAAGTCAAAAAATGAGATTTCCCTATTTTCTCTTAAGTTTTTTCAACAAAAAATGGCAATTGGTGTAGAAACTATTCATAGAAGCTTTTTTTTGCTATAATAACACAGAATGTATCATTTTATTGAGGTGAAGCTTTTGAAAAATAATTCAAGTAACAATAAGCAAAAACCAACGACCTCTTCTGGCGGCAATGTCTTTTTACTTATTTTAAATGTCATTATTCGCGTTTTTCAGTCATTAGTGGTTTTTGGGGTTATTCTGATTGTCTTAGGTGGCTCTCTTGGCTTAGGTATCGGAATGGGCTATTTTGCTTTTCTAGTTGAAGATACACAGCCCCCAACGAAGGAAGAATTGCAAAAAGAAATCAGTGATATTACCGAAGTGTCAAAAATGACTTACGCAGATGGTACTCCGATTGCTAACATCAAATCAGATTTAATTCGGACACGAATTAATGGCGATCAAATGTCTCCATTGCTAAAAAAAGCCATTATTTCAACAGAAGATGAATATTTTGAAGAACATCATGGGGTAGTACCAAAAGCGCTAGTTCGAGCGTTGATTTCTGATGCGACAGGTATCGGCGGTTCTTCTGGTGGTTCAACATTGACTCAGCAATTGGTCAAGCAACAGATTTTAACTGACGAAACGACTTTTAAACGGAAAGCCAACGAAATTTTATTAGCTTTACGTATTGAAAAATACTTTTCTAAGGACGAAATCGTGACAACTTATCTAAATGTCTCCCCTTTTGGTCGTAATAACAAAGGTGAAAATATTGCAGGCGTGGAAGAAGCAGCCAAAGGACTCTTTGGTAAAAGTGCCAAGGACTTGAATCTTCCTCAAGCGGCCTTTATCGCAGGACTTCCCCAAAGTCCCATTGTTTACACGCCCTATACTAACACTGGTGCCTTGAAAGACGATTTGTCTTTAGGAATGAAGAGAAAAGATTTTGTTCTTTTCAGTATGTACCGAGAAAAAGCTATTTCGCAAAAGGAATATGAAGAAGCCAAAGCTTACGACTTGAAAAAAGACTTTTTACCAACTGAACAGGCCAATGTCAATACAGAAGGCTATCTATACTATACGGTGTTAGATAAAGCAGTTGAGATTGTCATGGATTTAGATATGAAAAAAGCTAAAGTTAATCGTGATGATTTAGATCAAGTTGGTTTAGATCAATATGAAGAACAAGCACGTCGCGAAATCCAGTCGCAAGGCTATACAATCCAATCGACCATTGATCAGAACATTTATAACACGATGCAAACCGCTGTCGCAAATTATGGTTATTTGCTTGATGATGGAACTGCAGATGTCAATGGGAATACAATGATTGAAACTGGGAATATTTTAATGGATAACGCTACTGGTCGTATCCTCGGTTTTATCGGCGGCAGAAACTTCGATATTAATCAAAACAACCATGCCTTTAATGCCGATCGTCAAGTTGGTTCTACGATTAAACCAATTTCTGTCTATGGCCCTGCGATTGATCAAGGACTCATTGGTTCTGAAAGTCGTCTGGCCAACTACCCAACGACTTATGCTGATGGTCGTGAATTTGTTAACTCAACAACTGTGGATTTAAATCAATTCGTGACTGTTCGGAATGCCTTGAATTGGTCTTTCAATATCCCTGTCGTTCATGTTAATAATGAGCTAAGGAAAAAAATGGGTGATGATAATTTTTCTTACAATCACTACTTAAGTAAAATGAACTATCCAGCTTCAGATGCTTGGGCTTACGAATCTGCGCCATTGGGTCCAGTAGAAACAAATGTTGTAACTCAAACAAACGGTTTCCAAGCGCTTGCTAACAAAGGGAAATATCAAAAAGCCTACATGATTGAAAAAATTACAGACAATAGCGGACATGTGGTCTACGAACACAAAGATGAAGGAACGCAAGTTTATTCACCGGCGACCGCTTCTATTATGAATGACTTGTTGCGTTCAGTGGTGGATTCTGCGAATACGACAAAATTCAAACCAACGTTAGCTGGCTTGAATCCTCATCTAGCTAGTGCTGATTGGGTCGGAAAAACTGGGACAACTGATGAGTTTAAAGATTCATGGCTGATTGTCTCTACTCCAACTGTGACACTAAGTTCTTGGACGGGACATGATCTACCAGCGCCAATGACGACAACCAGCGGCGACAATAACGGGAATTATATGGCGAACTTAGCTAATGCGCTGTACTATGCGAATCCAGAATTGTTTGGCATTGGTCAAAAATTTGAATTAGACCCAAGTGTCATTAAATCAAAAGTTTCTGAATTTACTGGTGAAAAACCTGGCTCAATTACCTATAATGGTGCTAAGTTCAATACACCTGGCAAAACAACGACTTCATACTATGCCAAAGATGGTGCACCACAAAGTACCTATAAATTTGGGATCGGTGGAACAGGCAGCAATTACGCTTCTTACTGGGGAAATCTTGCTCCACGAGCCACTACAAATAATAACAACAATAAAAACAACGATAATAAAAAGAATGATAATTAACTCGCTAAAATGAGCCAGAAAAATACGTTTTCTGGCTCATTTTTAAGTATCAAAAAAAGGCTAAACTAAGAGTTACCGCTCTTTGTTTAGCCGTTTAATTCAATTTATTTTGTTGAACCTTTTTGATCAATTCCATAAGGTAAAACAACTGTTTTTTCTTCAATTTCTTCTTTGTTCATTAGTTTTGTTAATAAGCGCATTGACACGGCACCGATATCATATAAAGGTTGTGTAATACTTGATAGACGTGGACGAGAGACTTCTGTAAGCAATGAGTTATTGCTTGTAATGATTTCAAATTCTTCTGGAACTTTCACACCAGCATCTAGCATCCCATCTAATAAACCAATCGCTAGCTCATCATCTGTAACAAAGGCAGCTGTTGCTCCACTGTTACGGACACGCTCAGCCAAATTAATACCTGCTTTAAATTTATATTCAGATTCAAAAACTAAGCCTTCATTATAAGACAAGCCATTTTCCGCTAAGGCTTCTTTGTAGCCTTTCATTCGGTTTTGACCATTAATTGGATCGATTAATGCACCACTAACAAAAGCAATTTTTTTGTTCCCATTTTTCGCTAAAGTCGCTGTTGCATCTTTCGTTGCTTCTGTGTAATCAATATTAACGCTACCAACTTGTTCGTCTGGATCAATTGAACCTGCTAAGACAACAGGTGTTTTTGAACGTGAAAATTCACCACGAATATCATCTGTAATGCGATGACCCATAAAGATAATCCCATCTACTTGCTTGGCAAGTAAATTGTTTAATACAGTAACTTCTTTTTGATCGTCTCCATCTGAATTAGCTAAAATGATATTATATTTATACATTGTAGCCACGTCGTCAATGCCACGTGCTAATGAAGCAAAAAATGCATTACTAACATCTGGAATAATGACACCCACTGTTGTCGTTTTTTTACTTGCTAAACCACGTGCGACTGCGTTAGGACGGTAATCTAAGCGATCAATCACTTCTAAGACTTTTTTACGCGTTGCTGGTTTTACATTGGGATTACCATTGACAACACGAGAAACAGTAGCCATAGATACATTTGCCTCTCTAGCAACATCATAAATTGTAATTGTTTGTTTTTCCATGTTTCTTCTCCTATAAATATGAATTTGTTCTCATTTTCTGAAAACACTGTTTACATTTCTTTCCTAGCCTAGAATATCAAAATTCTTCTATTTTTGCAACCGTTTTATCGTTTTTTCATGAAAATTTACTTTCCATTTCAAAAGGAACTTTTTGTCATTTCATGTTATGATAGTACTGTGATTCACTTCAGAATAAAAGAAAGAAGGATGTTTTATGAATCAAGAAAAAATTACCGATTTAAAAAATTGGATGCACCAAGAAAAGATTGACTTCACTTATATTAGTGATCCTGGTCATATCGCTTACTTTTCCGGTTACGAAAGCGAACCTCATGAGCGCGTGTTAGCTTTGTTTATCGCTGCGGACGACCAATCATTTTTATTTACACCTGCATTGGAAGTCGAAGATGCCGAAAAGAGTAGTTGGACTTATCCCGTTTATGGTTATTTAGATAGCGAAAATCCTTGGGAAAAAATTGCGGCTTTATTAAATAAACGAACACAAGGCACACCACGCTTTGCTTTAGAAAAACAAGCTCTTTCTTTAGCTCGTTTCGATCAATTGAAAACCTATTTCCCAGCTAGCGATTTTTCGCATGATGTTACGCCTTTAATTGAAAAACTTCAATTAATTAAAACAGAACCTGAAATTCAACGTTTACTAGAAGCTGGTAGTTGGGCGGATGTCGCTTTTGAGATTGGCTTCAAAGCAATTCAAGCAGGCGTTGCGGAACAAGAAATTGTTGCAGAAATCGAGTATCAATTAAAACGTCAAGGTATTCGCTCAATGAGTTTTGATACGTTAGTCTTAACAGGAAAAAACGGAGCTAGTCCTCACGGGGTACCTGGCGAAACAAAAATTGAGCCCCATGACTTAGTGTTATTTGATTTAGGTGTCGTTCATAATGGCTATTGTAGTGATGCCACACGAACAGTCAGCTACTTGGAACCTTCTGATTTCCAAAAAGAAATTTATGGAATTGTTTTAGAAGCACAATTAGCAGCAACTGAAGCGGTGAAACCTGGTGTTACAGCAGGCGAATTAGATGATATTGCTCGAGGTGTAATCACAAAAGCTGGTTATGGTGAATATTTTAACCATCGCTTAGGCCATGGCATTGGAACCACTGTCCATGAATACCCATCGCTGGTTCATGGCAATGATTTAGTCATTGAAGAAGGTATGTGTTTCTCTATTGAGCCCGGTATTTACATTCCTGGAAAAGTAGGCGTTCGTATTGAAGATTGTTTACACGTAACGAAAACAGGCTCCGAACCATTCACTAAGACAACCAAAGAATTGCAAATTATTCAATAGCATAAAAATAAAATGAGGCCATCAGTCAACCGGACTGATGGCCTCATTTCTAAATTTTAAGGTAAGCCGCTGAACAAAAGCAACACGATCCGTTGCTAACTTTCATAAGCTAAACGCTTGTTACCCTTTAAATTCTTTTTTTACGTCTTTCGCTGCATCTTTAACATCTTCTTTTGCTTCTGCAGCTTTTTCAGGAACATCTTTGGTGGTTTCTTTTGCTTCATCGACACCAGCAGAAACAGTTTCTTTGGCTGCTGCCGCAGAATCTTTAACGTCAATATAGATATCTTCTGCTGCATCTTCGGCAATTTCACCTAAATCTTCTGCGTGATCTTGAGCATCGTCAGCTGCTTTTTTAAATTGATCAGATAAATCACCTGTTTGTTTTTTAAAGTTATCAAGCATGTCGCCAGAAACACCTTGTGCCTTATCTAATGAATCTTTTGTTTTTTCTTTGACAGAACCTGCCAAATCAGAGGCTTGATCTGATAAAACGCCGGCTTTTTGTTTTGCGATTTCTGTTAATTCTGTTCCTTTTTGAACAGCATAATCTGTGTAATCTTGCGCTTTGTTTTTTAAATCATCTGTTTGATTTGATAAATCATCACGTAATTCTTTACCTGATTTTGGTGCAAGTAATAATGCGGCAACGGCTGCTGCTGTTCCACCAATTACTGCTCCTAAGAAAAATCCGCCTTTTTTAGCCATAAAAATCTCCTCCAATTAGTTATTTGTTTTTTTATTTTTTGAACGCATTGCTCTAAAAGCAGAACCGCCTACTTTACTCACTAAACCAGCTTTCGCTGTGCCTTTCCCTACGGTTCCTACCTTCGTAATCAAATGTTTACTTGAGGTGTTCAATTCAGAGACACTTTCGCTTAAATCAGCAACGGCCGTAAACAACGGATCAATCGTTGCCACTTTTTGATTCACATCTGTTAATAGTTCATTACTTTTAACAAGCAAGCCTTCCACTTGGCGACTCAATACATTCACATCGCTAGTCACGACTTTGATTGTTGTATTTGTTTCATCAATTGTATCTTCAATTTTTGAAACAACTTGAGAAACTTTATATAACACAAGTACTAAAAAGATGACTAAAACAACAAATGCTACCGCTGCAATTAAGGCAGCAATTTCCCCACCTGACATATCATTACTCCCCTCTGAAATTTTATTTATAATCTTAGGATAACACCAACTTATATTTTTCACAACTCATAAAGCTAAGAATGACAATTTATTTTATAAAATTCTCATGCCCTTTTCTTTAAGAAAAAAAGCGTAAAATTTCCTTCTAACGAATTGAAATTTTACGCTTATTTTTATTTATTTTTCTTTTGGTTGCTCTTTTTTCGCTAATTGAGCACCTAAATTAATAATGTATTCTCGTAAATTATCTTTTACTTCTGGATGAGTCAAACCATATTCAATGCTTGTTTTCATAAACCCAAATTTATCGCCAACGTCGTAACGTTCTCCTTTAAACTCACGAGCAAAAACGCGTTGTGTTTTATTTAAAGTGTCAATCGCATCTGTTAACTGAATTTCGTTACCAGCGCCTGGTTTTTGATTTTCAAGTACATCAAAAATTTCAGGGGCTAATAAATAACGGCCGATAATCGCTAAATCACTTGGTGCTTCCTCAGGTTTTGGTTTTTCAACAAAGTTCTCGACATTGTATAGTCCTTTTTCGATTTCTTTTTCTGGATTGATAATACCATATTTTGAAGTATCTTCATGGGGTACTTTCATTACCGCAATTGTCGAAGCATGTGTTTGTTCGTAATCATCCATTAATTGTTTCGTTAATGGCACTTTATCTTCCATTAAATCGTCGCCTAACATCACGACAAAAGGTTCATTGCCAACAAATGCTTTCGCTTGTAAAACAGCGTGACCTAAGCCTTTCGGATGGGATTGACGAATAAAATGTAAATTAACATCCGTTGTTTCTTCGACTAATTTCAATAAATCGGTTTTATTTTTTTCTTTTAAATTATTTTCTAATTCAACATTTGAATCGAAATGATCTTCAATCGGACGTTTGGCTTTGCCTGTCACAATTAAAATATCTTCGATTCCTGAAGCTAGTGCTTCTTCTACAATAAATTGAATCGTTGGTTTATCAACAATCGGTAACATTTCTTTTGCCATCGCTTTAGTAGCCGGCAAGAAACGTGTTCCTAACCCAGCTGCTGGAATAACTGCCTTTTTAACTTTCATCTTTTTTCCTCCTAAAAATCAAGTGTAAATTCGTTTTCGGTTTTGCCATCGCGCAACATGATTTCTTTTGCTGCTTGTTGTACATCTTCGTCATTGTACAAGACATTGTAGATTGTTTCTGTGATTGGCATTTCGACTTCTAGTTGTTGTGCCAATTCATAGGCTGCTTTAGTTGTTGAAACACCTTCCACAATCATGCCCATGTTTTCTAAGACTTCATCTAACTTATGACCTTTTCCTAATAAATTACCCGCACGCCAATTTCGAGAATGGACACTTGTACAAGTAACAATTAAATCCCCAACACCACTTAAACCAATAAATGTTAATGGGTTTGCTCCCATCGCAACCCCTAAACGACTAATTTCTGCTAAACCACGAGTCATAATTGCCGCTTTGGCATTATCACCAAAGCCTAAGCCATGAATCGCTCCGGCGCCCAAAGCAATAATATTTTTTAAGGCCGCCCCTGTTTCTACACCAATCACATCATCATTCGTATAAATTCTAAAGTAATCATTCATAAACAACTCTTGCACATACACAGCGTCTGCTAAATTTTCGCTTGCTGCTGTAATGGTTGTAATGTCATGAACAGCGACTTCTTCTGCATGGCTTGGACCAGATAAAACCACAATCCCTTGCCGTTTTTCTGCTGGAATCTCTTCCGCTATCACTTCTGAAATCCGCTTATGTGTACCTTGTTCGAGCCCTTTACTTGCATGAATAATAATTGGTTTTGTTTTTAAATATTGGGCCACTTCTTGTGCTACTGAACGAATGGCTTTAGTTGGTACCACAAACAGTACCGCATCCACATCTACTAAAGCAGTGGCTAAATCAGTGGTTGCCTGAATTGAAGTAGGTAAGATTAATTCTGGTAAATAATGTTTGTTGGTGTGTTTTGTATTTATTTCATCGATTTGCTCTGGTTTATTTCCCCAAATACAGACCTCGTGTCCATTTTCGGCTAATACTTGAGCTAAAGCTGTCCCCCAGGAACCTGGACCTAAAACAGCGACTTTTTGTTTCATCGGTGAAACTCTCCTTTCGCTAAACAACGTTACTTCTTTAGTTTACCATATTCTTCAATCAAGTTGGATTAAGAAGTTGTTATTTTTTTCTTTTGTTTCTCCCGATTGTAAAATTTCAAATTGGGATTTCTTCTACGAACGATCACAATAACAATTGCTGCCACGAACATCACTAAAGACAACAATTGTGAGACACGAATGTTACTAAACGCATACAAACTGTCCATCCGTAAGCCTTCGATGAAGAAACGGCCGAAAGAATACCATATTATATAACCTAAAAAGACTTCGCCTTCTTTTAAAAAGTGTGGCTTTTTGCGTAATAACACTAAAACGATAAAGCCTAAAACATTCCAGACAGATTCATATAAAAATGTTGGTTGATGATACGTTCCGTTGATATTCATGTTATCAATGATAAACGATGGTAAATGGAGATTTTCTAAAAATTGTCTGGTGGTCGCTGGCCCATAGGCTTCATGATTCATAAAGTTGCCCCAGCGACCAATTGCTTGCGCTAAAATCACACTTGGTGCGGCAATATCTAAAAAAGTCCATGTAGAAATGAAACGATGACGCGTAAAGAAAAACAGCGCCAGTCCCCCACCAATAAGACCACCATAAATCGCTAAGCCACCATTTCGAGTAAAGAAAATTTCAATCGGATTGTCTACATAATCTTGCCATTGAAAAGCGACGTAATACAAGCGCGCGCCAACAATTGCTGCAGGTAATCCCCAGAGCATAAAGTCAAAGACATCATCTTCTTTTAAACCAACACGAACGGCTTCACGACTACTTAGCCAAACAGCTAAAGCAATCCCTGAAACAATAATAATTGCATACCAATAGACGGGAATACCGAAAAGGCGAAATGCAATTGAATTTACTTGAGCTAACATCATCACATCTTCTCCTTCTATTCTCCTGAATTTTCTTCAATCAAACGGGTTAAGCGCTCTTCGAACGTTTTTGTTGCATCATAGCCCATTGTTTTCGCGCGGAAGTTCATTGCTGCCACTTCAATAATAATGGCCACATTTCGGCCAGTCTTAACAGGAATACGAATCTGAGGGACATCAACGTTAGCTATTTCAACCATTGCATCATCACTACCGAGGCGATCATATTTCTTGTCTTTTTCCCACGCCTCTAAATAAACGACCAATTGAACTTGCATAAAGCCACGGACCGCACTAGCTCCAAACAGGTTCATGACGTCAATAATTCCAATACCACGAATTTCAATTAAATGCTGCAAAATTTTTGGTGGCTCTCCCACCACGGTTAATTCATCTTGCTGATAAACATCGACACGATCGTCTGCGATTAGCCGATGTCCACGTTTAATAAGCTCTAAAGCTGTTTCACTTTTACCAATACCGCTATCTCCTTGAATCAAAACACCAAGTCCATAAACATCAACTAAAACCCCATGGACACTTGTCCGAACAGCTAAACGGCCATCTAAATAACTGGATAGTTCCCCTAGTAAACGGGAAGTTGAAATCGGTGAACGTAATACAGAAACCCCATTTTCTTTTGCTGCTGTAATTAATTCTTCGGGGATTTCTAGTCCTCTGGATACTATAAAGGCTGGAGTATCTTTCGCACATAAACGGCGCATCACTAATAAACGCTCTTCAGGCATCATTCGTTCTGCAAAGGTAATTTCTTTGCTCCCAAATAATTGTAAACGGTCATGGGAATAATAATTAAAATACCCAGTTAATTCTAAACCTGGCCGGGAAATTTCACCAGTTTTAATTGTTCTATTTAAGCTTTCTTCATCTCCGTATACTACTTCTAAAGAAAGATTTTCTACCAGTTGATAAATCTTTACCACTTCTGTCATATCGAATGTCAGTCCTTTCTGCTACTTGTTATATTTTATCATTTAAAAATACAAGTTTCTAGCTATTCACTAGATAATTCCTAGAATTATCATATTTCAAAAAAATGAAACTATTTTTCTTTGAAATTATCTATGCTATTTCTGTCACTTGACTATTTCAGAAAACTTTGTATACTTGAAGCCGATCCTTTTAAGAAAAGAGGAAACTTATGAAAGAATATTTAAAGGAAAAAGCCCATCAATTACCGTTAACACCGGGTGTTTATTTAATGAAAGACGCAACCGACACAATTATTTATGTGGGTAAAGCCAAAAAATTAAAAAATCGCGTGTCGAGCTATTTTATTAATAGTAATCAACATTCTCGAAAGACGATGCGTTTAGTCAAACAAATTATAGACTTCGATGTTCTCCATACTGACACAGAATTGGATGCGCTCCTTCTAGAATGTCAACTGATTCAACAGTATCGGCCGCGCTACAATCGCCAAATGAATGCTTATGAACAATATTCTTATGTATCGGTAGCCGTTAATGAGCGGCAATTAGAGATTAAACTCTTAAATATTCCCACTAAAGAGAACTGTTTTGGTCCTTATTCGATTCGCCGAAAATTAAACCGTTTAAAAATAATTTTGGATAGTATCTACGATCTCGTCCCAACCAACTATTGGCATCAAACCTTTCAAAAAGAGAGTGCCATTCCGACCGAACTATTTCAACAAGAATTGTTCGACTTTTTCCATAATCAAGGACGAGAACCAATCAAACGAATTGCTCAACAAATGCAAGAAGCTGCTGAAAAACAAGCCTTCGAAAAAGCGGCAAAACTCAAAGAAGATTGGCTCTTTCTGACGCGCTTTGCAAACCAAAATCAACGAATTAGTCAAGCTAACCAACGAGATTGGCAACTGATGTGGTTACCTTGTCAGAAAAAAATCAAATACTATTTAATTTACCAAGGCTTGGTGGTAGCAACACGTGTTGTAACTAAACAAACGTTTCAAAAATATTCATCGCTTGAACTAGCAAAAAAAATCATGCCCAAAAAACCACCGAAAACAATCGAACATTATTCGAAGCAACAAGTTGATTTTTTAAACATTTTATATGGCTATATCAGCCGCCATCCAGAATGTCACCTAGAAAATTTAACCATCGAAAAAGCCTGAAGAACGCATTTTATGCTACGTTCTTCAGGCTTTTTTATTCATATTTAGATAAATTGTGATCCGTAACGATCGTATTGACAATTGACATAATTACAGCCATTAGCACCGCTGCCCAAAAACTTGAGAAGCCAAAGTTCATTTCCCCCACAAAAAACGAGGTCATTTGTAAAATCGCTGCATTGACAACAAAGCTAAATAGACCAAACGTTAATAAAGTAAATGGGAGCGACAAGATTGTTAAGACTGGTTTCACCAACATATTTAGGATTGAGAGAACAAAGGCGGCAATAATTGCAGGCATTATGCCTCTCACATGAATCATGCCAGGAAAAACAACTGATAAAGAAATGAATGTCAGTGTATTAACAACCAATCGCTGAAAATATGTCATTAAAAGTCACTCCATTCGTCATCATCAATTTTTTCCGCTTCTTTACGTTGCTTTTTATTGGCAGCATAAGGATTTTCATTGCGAACATTTCTATTATAAGGATTTTGATGGCCGTAGCCGCGATCGCTTCCTGTTCTTCCAGAAGGGATCAAGACTGCTAAGGCAATGTATAAGAGAATGCCTGGAAATCCTGCTGAGAAAAAGCTGAGCAAGACATAAACGACACGAATAATTGTTGGGTCAATTCCTAGCCAATCAGCAATCCCAGCTAAGCTTCCTGTTAAAACCACGTTATTCGGAGATTTTGTTAGTTTTCTTTTCATATGTTTTCACCTCGTCTACTAAATTTTACACTAGAAAGGCTGATTCGTCAGCCCATCTAGCTTAAAATTGTTAATTATTTATCCGTATCTTTTAGGAAAATACTTCCCGTTGTTGTAGAAGCATTAATTTGAGCCATTGATTCTTCCAGTACACGTCTAAAATGTAATTGTTGATTGCCGCGATCTTTCTTTTCACGAACAACTTCAATATCTGTTAAACGGCTGTTAATACTACCTAAATTCGTTTTCACTTGCCCTTCAACACCTAAGTCATTTGGCAAGGCCAATTTGATATTCCCATTTGCAGAGCTTGCTTCAACACGGCGAAGCGTTTTTTCTTTAGCTGTAATGCGGATATCTCCATTAATCAGAGAAACACTTAGACTTTCTGGTGCCGCGGAAATAGACACATCACCATTGACTGTTTCAATAATGTTATCTAAAATCGTTCCTTCTAGGACTTTAATTTCACCATTCACGCCTTCAATTTCTAACATAGTTGCATCAATTTTTTTAAACGTAATCGTCCCATTCGTTGATTTTGTGTAAACATCTTTCGCTGTTAACTCTTCTACTAAGACATTTCCGTTTAATAATTTAACAGATACATGATCGTAAGTGCGTTTTGGTAAATAGAACGTTAAATCTGCTTTCACCCGTTTGTTTGGCACTTGGAAAGAAATCGTTTCATCATCCACATCAATGTCACTTCGTTCTAAGAAAGCTTCCATTGGTGAATCTCCTGCCATTTTACCATATAATTTGATTTTTGCTTCGACTTTCACATCTTCTTGATCCCAAGTTTTGAAAACCACGGTACCATTTGCTACCTTGACATCAATTAAACTTGCTTGTGGATTTGGATAGTTAAACTCATGTTCAAACTTAGTTGTTGCCACACCAGGAACTTTCATTTTAATGTCTTTCCATTCCACATTATCATTCATGGTATCACTGAAAGAATTAAATGTTTTTTTCAAGAATTCTCCCACTTGGCCGCCAACTTCGGCAACTTTGCCGCCGACTTGGTTAAAGGTGTCTGTGGCTTGATCTTTCCACTCTTCAGAGAATTGAGAAGAAACTTTTTCTTTTGTATCATTCCATTGACCTTTCCATTGTTCTTTACGAATGTTTTTTAGTTCTTCTTCCAGTGCTGTTTTTTCAGTACTTTGAGTCGCTAATTTTTCTTCTAATTGTGCAAGTAAAACGTGCAAGTCTTTTCGTTGAACTTGTTCATCTTCTGTTAATGCATCTAATTCTTCTTTTGTATCTAATGTTCCAATTTCTTCTGCGACTTCTTTAATTTCTTCTTTGATGCCGGCGATTTCTGCGTTGACTTCGTCCAATTCAGCCGAAGCACGATTGGCTTTTGTTGCTAACTCATCAAGAATTCTTTCTAAGTTTTCACGATCTTTTTCTGCACTGTCCTGTGTATTTTCTTCAAACGAATCAACAGTAGGTCCTTCTGATTCGCCTTTTTCTAATGCATCCATTAAATCTGCGACTTGATCTTCTTTATTTGTTGTTCCAATATTTTGTGTATCAACTTTTTCAGCAGCTTTTTCGATTTGTTTTTCATCTTTTTCAGTTGCCATATTTTCTAATAAAATTAACGCTTCTTCTGACGTTAGAATACCTTTTTTCACTAATTCTAATACGCGTTCTCTTTCTTTCATGGATATTGCCTCCTTAGCAAATTTTTCACTCAATAGTGTTTTCCTTACATGCATTATTATGCCTTGTTTTTGATCATTTGTCATAGGACTTAAGAACGATTTCTTCTCATTAGTAAGGACTAGTTTTATAAAATCAGTTCATTTTATGCTAAAAAAACTAGGAATTGGTCTAAAAAAGGCCGTCTCCTAGTTTTTTTATTTGTTTTTCTTAAAATTGTTCGTCACGATTACTATTCAATTCGGTAATTTTACCAGTTGCCAAGTAAACAATCCACTCACAAATATTTGTGACATAGTCGCCAATTCTTTCCAAGTATTGTGCCACATGTAGATAATCAGTTCCGCTAATGACCGTTTCTGGATTAGCTTTCATTGCTTCTACGGCATGTTTGTAAATACTATCGAAATATTCATTAGTACGATCATCCATTTGTGCAATCATTCGTGCATCTTTTTGATCCGTTTTAACATAGGCGATTAAAACATTATCCACCATTTTTTTCACATAATCAGACATATCTGAAATTTCTTTTTCGATTTCAGGAATACGTGTTTCTCCTTTTAAGCGAATCGTTGATTTAGCAATTGAAACGGCATGGTCCGCCATTCTTTCTAAATCCGAACTAGCTTTCATAACAGTAATAATCATACGTAAGTCTGTTGTCACTGGTTGTTGTAATGCAATCATTTCAAAACTCTTTTTCTCAAGTTTGACTTCCATATCATTAATTTCAATATCGCGATCAATCACTTCTTGAGCCAATTTTTTATCATGATTAATATATGCCTTAACAGATTTATGGACGGCACTACTAACCATCATACCCATTTCATAAAATTGATTGTGCAGATTCAATAGTTCTTCTTCAAATTGTGTCCGTAACATTCTTTTTCCCCCTTTTAACCAAATTTACCAGAAATGTAATCTTCTGTTTGTTTTTCTTTTGGATTTAAAAATACTTTTTTCGTGTCATTAAATTCAATTAAATCACCTTGTAAAAAGAAGGCCGTTTTATCAGAGATCCGTGATGCTTGTGACATATTATGTGTCACCATAATCATGGTATATTTCTCTTTTAATGTTAACAGCATGTTTTCAATTTTACCACTAGAAACTGGGTCCAAGGCGCTAGTTGGTTCATCTAATAAAATAATATCTGGTTCCACAGCTAAAACACGAGCGATACAAACCCGCTGTTGTTGTCCACCAGAAAGTGAAAGTGCACTTTTGTGAAGTTTATCTTTGACATCCTCCCAAACGGCAGCTGCTTTCAAACTGGTTTCAACTGCTTCATCTAAGACTTGCTTGTCTTTGACTCCTTTTAGGCGCAAGCCATAAATCACATTTTCATAAACCGAAAATGGAAATGGATTAGGTTGTTGGAAAACCATCCCAATTTCTTTACGTAATTCAACGTTATCTGTTTTCGGTCCATAAATATCTTTTCCTTTATAGACAACACTTCCAGTAATAGTTACATCTGGAATTAAATCATTCATACGATTCAAGCAACGTAAATACGTTGATTTCCCGCAACCAGAAGGACCAATCATGGCAGTTAATTCTCCTTGATTAAAAGTTAAATCAATGCCTTTCAATGCTTCTTTTTTCCCGTAATATAAATGTAAATCTTTTGATGAAATAATTTCTTTGCCCATCTTGCTCCTCCTAACCAAAATGTCCTGAAACGTAGTCTTCCGTTGCTTGAATTTTTGGTCGTGTAAAGATTTTTCTTGTATGGTCGTATTCAATGACTTTACCCATATAGAAGAAAGCTGTATAGTCACTAATCCGCGCCGCTTGTTGCATGTTATGTGTCACAATGATGATCGTGTAATCATCTTTTAAATTCACTAACGTTTCTTCAACCGTTCCTGTTGAAATCGGATCTAACGCGCTTGCCGGTTCATCTAACAACAGAATATCTGGTTTCATCGCAATTGCCCGAGCGATACACAAACGTTGTTGTTGCCCACCAGACAGAGCTAAGGCGCTTTTGTTTAAGTTATCTTTCACTTGATCCCAAAGTGCGGCTTGCTTCAAACTTGTTTCAACGATTTCATCTAATTTTTTCTTATCCTTTTCACCATGCTGTTTCAATGCGAATGTGATATTTTCATAGATAGATTTACTAAATGGATTGGGCCGCTGAAAAACCATGCCAATGCGTTTTCTCATTTCGTAGACGTCAACTTCTTTCGTATTGACATCGACATCTTTATACATGATTTTTCCAGTAACACGTGAATTGGCAATGCCATCGTTCATACGATTTAGCGAACGTAAATACGTGGATTTACCGCAACCAGAAGGTCCAATTAAGGCGGTTATTTTGTTCTTTTCAAATTGCAAATCAACACCTTTGATAGCCTCATTGTCCCCGTAAAAGACATGTAAGTCTTCCGTGTGTAACGCAATCGGGTCTTTTTGGCTATCTAGTTGAAGTAAATGGGTATCATTTAAATTGTATTCTTTCATGCTAATTCCCCTAACATTAAGCTGATGTCATTCTCTTATAAAGACGGTTGCCGATAAAACGAGCGCCGAA
The DNA here is from genome assembly GCF_051712685.1 of Enterococcus sp. DIV0682. Classification (NCBI taxonomy): domain Bacteria; kingdom Bacillati; phylum Bacillota; class Bacilli; order Lactobacillales; family Enterococcaceae; genus Enterococcus; species Enterococcus sp. DIV0682. The sequence continues at coordinate 1,269,881 of NZ_JBIOPK010000001.1, read as the reverse complement.
ATTGAAAAGTAAAACTACTAAAATTAACACAGCGGAGGCACCTGCTGAGACCGCAGCGCCATCTGGCATCGTTCCTTCGGTATTAATTTTCCAAATATGCACAGCCAACGTTTCCGCTTGACGGAAAATGCTAATTGGACTTGAAACGCTCAATGGATTCCAATTACTGAAATCTAAGGCAGGTGCGCTTTGTCCTGCTGTATAAATTAACGCAGCGGCTTCACCGAAAATCCGACCAGAACTCAAAATAACACCTGTCAAAATTCCTGGTAACGCTTCTGGCAAAATAACTTTTTTAACTGTTTCCCAACGTGAAAGACCTAAGGCTAACCCCGCTTCACGCTGTGTATAATGAATGGCTTTCAAAGATTCCTCAACATTTCTAGTCAATAATGGTAAGTTAAAAAATGTTAATGCTAACGCACCTGATAAGATTGAAAAGCCATATCCGATTTGTACAACGAAAATCAAGAAGCCGAACAGCCCGACAACAACGGAAGGCAATGAACTTAAAATTTCAATCGAGGTACGAATTAAATCAGTTAACCAATTCTTTTTCGCATATTCCGATAAGTAAATTCCAGCACCCAATGAAATTGGAATACTAATAATCATTGTAATCAATAGTAAATATAGTGAGTTAAAAAGCTGAATACCAATCCCGCCACCAACTTGATAGGCTCTGGATGGTTGTGTTAAAAATTCCCACGAAATATGAGGAATTCCTCTAGCTAAAATGTAAATCAGTAAGGCCGCCAAAATTAAAACAATGACGCCAGATACGGCATATAAGATACCTGTTGCGATTTTATCTGCTTTTTTTGCATTCATTATTTTAAGGCTCCTCTCTTACCGATAATTCGGATAACAATGTTGAATAGTAAAGACATCAACAATAGAATCAAAGCTAAAGACCAAAGAACGTTGTTTTCAACTGTTCCCATAATTGTATTCCCAATCCCCATTGTCAAAATACTTGTTAGTGTCGAAGCTGGTGTTGTCAAACTAGTTGGCATCACAGCTGCATTTCCGATTACCATTTGGATTGCTAAGGCTTCACCAAACGCACGAGCCATACCAAAGACAACCGCAGTTAAAATACCAGGCACAGCTGCCCGCAAGACAACTTTATAAATCGTTTGCCAACGCGTAGCACCAAGCGCCAACGACGCTTCACGATAATGTCGAGGCACAGCTTTTAATGCATCTACGGTCATCGTAGTAACCGTTGGTAAAATCATAACAAATAGCACAAACGTACCAGCTAAAATACCGAAGCCAGTTCCGCCAAAGATTGAACGGACAAAAGGAACAATGACAGATAAACCAATAAATCCATAAACAACAGAGGGAATCCCTACAAGTAATTCAATAACTGGTTGTAAAAATTTCGCTCCTTTTTTAGGTGAAATTTCTGTCATAAAAACAGCCGCTCCAATCGCAAATGGCGTCGCAACAATCGCTGACAAAAACGTTACAATAAAGGAACCCGCAATCATTGGTAAAGCCCCAACCATGGGTTTACCGTCTGCGCCGATATCACTTGGGTTCCAGTTTGTTCCAAATAAGAAATCAAACACATTAATCTTATCTTTAAAGAATGTAGCAAGTCCTTTACTTGCAACAAAATAGAAAATTGAAACAACCACTGCTACAATTAAGGCAATACATAGGAAACTAATAAATTTCCCTCGTTGCTCCATCTTGGCTCTTTTCGATTTTGTTAATAATTTTTTCTGTACATCTTCCAAGAATATTTCCTCCTCAAACAATCCAACTTTTACAGATAAAAATAGTGTACCTTTTTTACATCAATTTGTTTTTAATAACATGTAAATTTTATGTTAATTTTGTAAATTTTGTGTTAAGAGAATTATTTAATGACATTTCCTTGCCAATCCCGTTCAATTTCCATTTTCGAAACAGGAATATACCCTAATTGACCAATCACACGTTCTTGGATATCATCTGACAACATAAAGTCTAAAAACTCTTTGGTTAAATCACTTGGATTTTTACGAGTGTACATGTGTTCATAAGACCAAATAATCCATTTATTGTTCATTACATTTTCATCTGTTGGCTGAACACCATCAATACTTAACGTAGCTACTTCATCAGTAACATATGAAAATGCAGTATAACTAATCGCTCCTGGTGTATCAGAAACAATGGAACGAACCATGCCGCTGGAATCTTGTTCTTGCGCACGAATGGCTGTTTTATCTCCCAAGACCCACTTTTCAAAAGTAGCGCGCGTACCACTACCGGCCGCTCTGTTCAAAATAACAATTTTTTGGTCTTTCCCGCCAAGTTCTTTCCAGTTTGTTACTTCACCTAAAAAGATTTTCTTTAAATTTTCCATTGAGATATCTTTGACACCGACATTTTTGTTAACGATTGGTGTAATCCCAACAACAGCAACTTTATGATCAATTAAATCTTCCGCTTTGATGCCCTTTTTCTCTTCTGCAAATAAATCAGAATTACCAATGTCTACCGCACCAGATTGGACTTGACTCAGACCTGTTCCGCTTCCGCCACCTTGGACATTAATAAATCTTCCCGGATTTTGGCTTTGATATTCCTCACTCGCTGTCTCTACTAATGGTTGTAAAGCTGATGAGCCTACCGCTGTGATGGATTCACCACGATCAATCCATTTTGCACATCCTGTTAAAGTAAGTATACTTGCCAAACCAATAAATAATAGCAATCTTTTTTTCATCGATTCATTATTCCTCCAATTAATTTCAATCTATTCTATTTTACCATTATATGTAGGACTTGAAAATTATAAGTTATCAATTTGTTGGTACAACTGAGAAAACTCTTAAATTAAATAACAAGTATTTTAAAACTAAAACAAAAAAAGCTCTCCAAAATGGAGAGCTTTTTTTCGTTTAAATTTTCAAGAAACGACGCATTGAAATAACTGAACCTAGTGATCCAATAATCATTCCTGTTGCAATCATTAATAGATTGACTTTCCAGATAAAATCTTCTGGACGAATTAATGAATAATTCGAACGCAATAACTGCGGGTTGAACATGTTATAAACTTGATGGTAGCCTAACGTCATAATAATGACTGGCACGATTGCGCCAATCAACCCAATCCAAGCACCTTCTAAGAAGAACGGCCAACGAATGAAACTGTTTTTCGCTCCTACAAGACGCATAATTTGGATTTCTTTTTGACGAGATAAAATCGTAATCCGAATGGTATTGGAAATTAAGAACACTGCAACGAATAAAAGTAATGCAGCAGCTGCTAAGCCCCAAGTTCGAACGGTTTGAGCGATTTTAAAGATTTTGTCTGAGTTTACACCACCGTAATCGGCTTTAAAAACACTTGGGAATTTAGCTGCTTGTTTCGCAATATCTTTCGTGTCTTCTGGTGTTTTTGCACGGACATAATACACATCGTATAATGGGTTACTGTCGCCTTCGAAAAGATTCCAGGCATCCCCCATTTGTTCTTGGATTTTTTTCAATTGTTGATCTTTGTTTGAATAAGAAATATCTTCAACATTGTCTAATCCTTTAAGTTGTTTTTCTAATGTTTTCATTTCATTTTGTTTTGTACCAATATCGACAAAAACTGACACTGTCACGTTTTTTTCGACATCATCAGCAAGTTTCGTTGCATTAAAAATAACGCCCATAAAAATACCAACTAAAACTAATGTAATTGTAACCGCACTTGCTGAGGCAACAGTCATCCAACCGTTCCGTTTTAAACTTTTGATACTTTCAAATAAATGAGAAAAGAATGTTCTAATCATCGTAGCCGTATTCTCCTTCCACTTGGTCACGGATAATGCGACCATTTTCAATGGCAATAACACGGTGACGAATCGTATTTACAATTGTACTATTATGCGTTGCCATCACGACTGTTGTTCCTTGTGCGTTAATCCGGTCCAACAATTTCATGATTTCCCATGAATTCTCTGGATCTAAGTTCCCAGTTGGTTCATCGGCAATTAAAACTTTCGGTGTATTTACGATTGCTCGTGCAATGGATACCCGTTGCTGTTCCCCACCAGAAAGTTCGCTTGGAAAAACACGTACCTTATGTTTTAGACCGACTAAATCTAAAACTTCCATCACGCGTTTTTTGATTTCGCGAGGACGTCGTCCGATAACTTGCATCGCATAGGCCACGTTCTCATACACAGTTTTCTTTGGTAATAGTTTATAGTCTTGGAAAACGATGCCGATTTCACGACGTAAATAAGGAACTTCTTTATTTTTTATTTTCATTAAATCATGACCTGCAACTGTCAAATTACCTTTTGTTGCTTTTTCTTCACGATACATTAATCTAATAAAGGTTGATTTCCCTGCACCTGAGGGACCAACCACATAGACGAACTCGCCTTGGTCAATCTCTACTGAAATATTTCGAATCGCTGTTGTACCATTCGAATATTTCTTCATTACATCTTTCATTTCAATCATGGCGTTCTCTCCATCTCTTTTTTCTTCAATCCTACTCATTATAACATGTCAATATTGCAAACTTCTTGCATTAAGTTACATTTTTATTTCAATTTAATGAAGAGCTTAACTTAAGCGCTGTTTTAAGTAGGCATCAATGAAACCATCAAGGTCTCCATCCATCACAGCTTGTACATTGCCGGTTTCGTAATTTGTCCGATGGTCTTTGACCATTGAATACGGATGGAACACGTAAGAACGGATTTGTGAGCCCCAGCCAATTTCCATTTGTTCACCACGTAAACTTGCTGCTTCTTGGGCTTTCTTTTCCATTTCCAATTGATATAATTTGGCTTTTAACATACTCATTGCTTGCTCACGGTTTTTTAATTGAGAACGTTGTGCTTGGCTTGCGACAACGGTGCCTGTTGGAATATGTGTAATTCGAACAGCCGATTCTGTTTTATTAATATGCTGACCACCGGCACCACTTGCTCGATAGGTATCAATTTTTAAGTCATCTGGATTGATCGCAATTTCTATTGTGTCGTCTAATTCAGGCATTACATCAACTGAACAAAACGAAGTATGACGGCGTTTAGCGGAATCAAAGGGCGAAATCCGCACAAGACGATGGACACCTTTTTCAGATTTTAGGTAACCATAAGCATTGTAACCTTTGATTAATAAGGTGACACTTTTAATCCCTGCTTCATCTCCAGCTTGGTAATCCAACGTTTCAACTTGGAAACCGTGACTTTCTGCCCAACGTGTGTACATTCGTAAAAGCATATTTCCCCAATCTTGTGATTCAGTACCACCGGCACCAGGGTGTAATTCAATTAGGGCGTTATTATGATCATATGGCTCATTTAGTAGTAAGGATAGCTCATACGTTGTTAAACGTTCTTGCAAGAGATGAATTCTTTCTTCCAATTCTTCTTGAATCTCTGCATCATATTCTTCTTGTTGTAATTCAAACATCACCGTTAATTCGTCAAGTTCCTCAGAGAGCTGATGAAATTGTTGATATTTTTCTTTCAAACTATTGGTTTCGTTAATTAGCTTTTGAGCCGTTTCTGTGTTGTCCCAAAAACCAGGTTCTCCCATCCGATTTTCCGCCTCGGCAATGTCTTCTTCTAACTGGTCTAAGTCAAAGAGACCTCCTGAAGCTAGTAATTTTTTGTGTCATTTCGTCTAATAATGTACGAATTTCTGGGTTTTCCAAAATGATTCCTTCTTTCTCTTTATTGTAAAAAGAGCAAAGGCGGGACAAATTGCCCCACCCTGCGTTTTTTCTTTAATTAAGCGTTTCTTCCATGACAATTTTTGAATTTTTTGCCACTTCCGCATGGGCATAAATCATTACGGCCCACTTTTTTATCTACACGCACAGGTTGACGCTTCGCACTTGTGTTGCTTTGTGCAGCTGCATCTTGTTCTGTTTCTGGATGTTCCGCTTGTCCTTGAGCTACTTGCTCACGTTGGACATTTTGGCGAATTTCCGATTTCATGAATAAACGTGTTACTTCATATTCGATTGAACCCACCATATTGTTATACATAGAATAACCTTCTGTTTGATATTCTACTAATGGGTTGTTTTGACCGTACGCACGTAAGCCGACAGATTGGCGTAATTGATCCATTGCATCAATGTGATCTGTCCATTTAGTATCGACAACACGCAAGATGACTACTTTTTCAAATTCTAGCAATTGTTCTTGGCCATTCAATTGTTGAGATTTTTCTTCAAATACTTCTTGCGCACGTGCCACTAAGTAGTCTTTGATTTCTTCAGCTGATTTATTTTCTAAATCTTTTTTAGAAATCGTATCTTCATGGACAAGTGTTGAGGCTGCAAAATCGACAATCCCATCTAAATTCCATTCTTCTTTTTCTAATTGTGTATGGCTATCCACCACTCGGCCAATCGTCCGTTTTACCATGCCCATCAATACATCAGACAAGTCATTTTCTTCCATAATTACTTCTTGTCGTTGCGCATAAATAACTTCACGTTGCTCGCGCATCACGTCATCGTATTGTAAGACATTTTTACGTGTGTCATAGTTATTTCCTTCCACACGTTTTTGAGCAGACTCTACTTGGCGAGTAAACATTTTACTTTGAATAACTGCATCCTCTTCTTGCACATTCATTCGTTCTAAGAATGTTTTAATTCGTTCTGAACCAAAGCGTTTCATTAAGTCATCTTCTAAAGATAAATAAAATTGTGAAACCCCTGGATCCCCTTGACGTCCTGCACGTCCACGCAACTGATTATCAATACGACGTGACTCATGACGTTCTGTCCCGATAACCGCTAGACCACCTAGTTCAAGTACACCTAAACCAAGTTTAATATCCGTTCCACGACCAGCCATATTTGTTGCAATTGTAACTGCGCCTTTTTGACCGGCATTCATAATGATTTCGGCTTCTTTAAAGTGATTTTTCGCATTTAATACTTCATGAGGAATTTTAGCTGCGTTTAATTTATCCGAAAGTAATTCTGACGTTTCTACCGCAACAGTCCCCACCAACACTGGTTGTCCTTTGTGGTAACGTTCTTTAATATCTTCCACCACTGCATTAAATTTACTTTCTAAGGTTGGATAAAGTAAATCTGGACGATCGTCACGGATAATTGGACGATTGGTTGGAATTTGAATGACTTGAATATTGTAAATTTCACGGAATTCTTCTTCTTCTGTTTTAGCAGTACCAGTCATCCCGGCTAGTTTTTTGTACATCCGGAAGTAGTTTTGGAACGTGATCGTCGCCATTGTTTTTGTTTCATCTTCAATTTCGACGCCTTCTTTTGCTTCAATCGCTTGATGTAAGCCATCAGAATAACGACGACCATCCATGATACGACCAGTAAATTGGTCAACAATTAAGACTTTATTGTCTTGAACCACGTAATCAATGTCTAATAACATGATATAGTTTGCCCGTAACGCTTGATCTAAATGGTGCGTTAATGCTGTATTTTCAATATCGTAAAGGTTATCCAATCCAAAAGTTTGTTCAGCTTTTTCAATACCTGCTTCTGTTAAACCAATTGTTTTAGACTGAATATCAATTTTGTAATCTTCGTCTTCTTTTAAGCGTTTGACAAAATTATCGGCACGTGTATAGAGTGCTGTCGATTTTTCAGCTTGTCCAGAAATAATTAATGGGGTTCTTGCTTCATCAATTAAGATTGAATCCACTTCATCGACAATTGCATAGTTTAATGGACGTTGAACCATTTGGCTGCGATAAACAACCATGTTATCACGCAAATAGTCAAATCCTAATTCGTTATTTGTACTATAAGTGATATCACAGTTATACGCTTCACGTTTTTCATCAGAAGATTTAGAGTTAATGTTTAAGCCAACGCTTAAGCCTAAGAAATTATATAATTCTCCCATTTCGTTAGAGTCACGGGTTGCTAAGTATTCATTAACTGTAACAACGTGTACTCCTTCGCCAGATAGTGCATTCAAGTATACAGGCATTGTGGCAGTCAAGGTTTTCCCTTCACCTGTTCTCATTTCAGGAATGTTCCCGTCATGAAGCACAATCCCACCCATTAATTGGACACGGTATGGGAATAAACCTAGTACTCGTTTAGCAGCTTCACGGACAACCGCAAACGCTTCTGGTAATAGTTCGTCTAAGGTTTCCCCTTTTTGATAACGGGCTTTAAATTCATCTGTTTTTTCACGTAATTGTTCATCGCTTAGTTGTTCCATTGCACTTGCATGTGCATCAATTTTATCGGCGATTTTTTCTAATCGTCTTAATTCTTTTTTATCGTTTTCGATCATTTTTTTCAAAAAATTTGCCATTGGTATCTGTGTTCCTTTCAATTACCTCTTTTTATTTTTGTATCCTTTTTGTACAAGAAGCACAATCTATCCGTTTTATTTTATCATTACTTGACGAGAAAGAAAACCATTTCTCTCTATTTTGCAGACATTTTCCTTTAAAAGAGGAACTTTTAAAGTTATTTTATGTATTTCTTTATTTTTTCTTTACTCCGTGCTTTAAAGATGTTTAAAGAGCTGAAATGCACGAAGGCATTTCAGCTCTTATTTTAAGCTTTAGTCTGTTTCAATCAAGCCATATTTGCCATCTTTACGACGGTAAACAATGCTTGTTCCATTTGTTTCAGCATCTTCAAAAATAAAGAAGTTGTGTCCTAACATGTTCATTTGTAAAACAGCTTCTTCACTGTCCATCGGTTTTAATGATAGACGTTTTGTACGAACGATGTCTAATTCTGAAGGTGTTTCTTCTGTTTCTTCACCAACTAAGAAGACAGCGGCTTTTGTATTGTTACGTCCTGTTTCACGAGATTTTCTGTTGATTTTTGTTTTAAATTTACGAATTTGTCGTTCTAATTTATCGACAACCAAATCAATACTTGCGTATAAATCAGGTGACGTTTCTTCAGCTCGTAAAACTAGATAAGGAAGAGGAATAGTAACCTCGACTTTGGCTGTTTTTTCAGTGTACACTTTCAAATTCACGTGAACCGTTGCTTCAGGTGAATCGCTGAAATATCTTTCTAATTTACCGACTTTTTTCTCAACATAGTCTCGAATCGCTTCGGTTACCTCGATATTTTCTCCACGTACATTATATCTAAACATAACAATTACCCCTTTCATCTACCAGTAAAGAAAAGATTAAAGGACCACTCTTTAATTCCCTTCTTCTTAATTTCATTATATCGAATAATCTGGGTTTTGCCAACAAAATAGTCATCAAATTTATGAATTCTTTTCTTTTTACCGCGCGAGAGTAAACGTATTCAAACTTTTAGGATAACAGTCATTGATAACAGCAGCTGCGTGGAAAAGAGTTCGTCCAGTGGTATAGATGTCATCCACCAAAATAACAGAACAATTTTTTAATTTTTTTTGGTTTTCTTTTTGGATGGCAAATGGTTGTTGCAACTGCATCCTTTCCTTTCTAGTTTTCTTAGATTGCGGAACATTTTCCTCTTTTCTAATTAAAAAAGGGCTGTACGGAACATCAGCCGCTTCTAGTAAGCCAATTACTTGGTTGAAGCCTCGTTCTTGCATTCGCTTTTCGGATAAGGGCACCGGAATAATATAGTCCACAGATTGTTGCCGAAAGTAAAAGTTGATTTCCTCATTAAAACACGTTCTTAAGCGATAGTCTCCTTGAAATTTATAGCGCTCCATCCACTCTTGCATTCCTTCATCATAATGAAACAACGCTGTATTATGAAAAGAATACTCTGGATAAAGCAGCTGCCACCTTTGACAATCAAAACAATAATGCTCTTGGCTGACTCGGCTACAGCCAAAACAAGTCCCTGTCATTGGCAGTTTCTGGAACTTTGCTTGGCAGTGCTGGCAAAGTGAAGGCCTCGCCCATTTTTTAAAACGTAAGAGCATTTTTAATGTTATCTCCAAACGAATGGGCTCTGCGCAATTTTTACAATCCATCTAACATCCCTCGTTTGCTAGCCAAGCGATTCATTTGCTTTATTTGCCGAATCGCCTCTTTCATATCTCTTGTTTCCCCATCATGTAAAAATAAAACTTCGCCGTAATTGAATTCTTGTCTTCGATCGACTCGGCCCGCAATTTGGACAAGTGTTGAAGAAGTGAAGACTCGATGATTGGCACCATAAACAATAACTGAGACTGCATCAAAAGTCACACCACGTTCTAAAATGGTTGTAGTGATCAAAATATCCGTTTTCTGCTGACGCATTGCTTGAACTTTTTCCAGGCGAAGCTCATCACTACCATAAACGGCGACAACTTCTTTGTCGGAAAATCGCTCAGCTATTAATGCATGCAATTGGTGAATTAATGAAATACTTGAGCAAAATAGTAAAACTGAATTACGCACCAATAAACGTTTCAAATGATGTGCAATGATTTTAATATTTTTGCTAGAAAGACGTTGCCACGACTGAACCCAAAATCGGCGTGGCACAGGTAATGGCCTACGATGATATCTTGCTGGCAAAATACTGGCCGCTAACTTCTTTTGCTGTAAAAGCTTCCGCAATTCTTTCGTAGGCGTTGCTGTTAAGTACACCAAACTACTTCTTTTTTTTCGTGCGTTACGCACTCCATAATAAAGATGTTCGTTATTAACAAAAGGAAAAGAGTCGACTTCATCAACGATAAGTAAATCAAACGCTTGATGGAATTTCAATAATTGATGCGTGGTGCAAATCACTAGTTTCGTATAGCGATATGGTTCTTGACTGTTTCCATGAAGTAAAGCAATTGCTTCATGAGGAAAAACCGCTTGGATTCTGGGAAACAGTTCTAAGCAAACATCGACACGCGGCGAAGCCAGCGCAATCCGCCCCCCTTCTTGTAAGGTTTGGTGTAAAACAGCAAATAACATTTCTGTTTTGCCTGCACCTGTAACTGCCCACACTAAGCGATTCTCTCTTATTTTTGCTGTCTCACAAAGTTCAACCGAGATCGCTTGCTGTCCCTTTGTTAATTGTCCAGACCACTCAAAAAAGACAGTTCTTGGGCTATTGGGCCTTTCTGGTAAATGACAAAATTTTTGACAAGAAGTCACACGGCCTAATTGAATGCATGCATGACAGTAGTATGCATTTATCGCCAATCTGTTTTCTTTTTTGGATACGACTTCCCCGCACCGCTGACATTGAATTGTTAGGGGGGAACGCTCTAACATTGTTGGTAAATAAACCAGTTTTGTCTGTATTGAAGGTTCTGTTTCTTCAATAATTATTTTACGTCCATGCAAATCTTCCATGTTAACCACCTCAATTATAAAATACGCATTTCTCTAGCTTTTTTACGAAAAAGGAAATCTCCCACCGTTATCTTTCTATTCTTATCTAGTCGTTACCTACTAAACAAACTCTTGATACGCTTTATTGTTTACACGAATCTTCCACTTTCGACTTATCTATATGCAGATTTTTTATAACAAATTTATCTACCTTTAAAGAAAAATTAATGTTAAAGTATATCTAGTAATCCAAGCTTTAATTTGAAAAGACTAGAAAGGAGCAAGCTTTATCATGGAAAATATTTTTTTAAAAAGACTAGAATTCAAAGCTTTTGAAGAAGATTCTGTTTTTTCAAAAATTGAAGGGCTGAATAAATTTAATTCACTAAATTTTAAAAAACCTATTACTTTTTTTTCAGGTGAAAATGGAACTGGAAAATCCACTTTATTAGAAGCAATCGCAGTCAATTGGGGATTTAATCCTGAAGGCGGTAGTATTAATTTTAATTTCTCTACAAACGATACTCACTTGGATTTACATAATTATTTAACTGTTGCAAAAAGTGTAAAGCGTGCTACGGATGGCTTCTTTTTAAGAGCTGAAAGTTTCTACAATGTTGCTACATATGCAGAAAATATAGACTTAGATTTTTCTGAATATGGCGATAAATCCCTACATCATCAATCACACGGCGAAAGTTTTTTGAATCTGGTGAACCATCGGTTTAGAGGAAATGGTCTGTACCTGTTAGATGAACCTGAAGCGGCTCTCTCACCTCAACGCCAACTAGCCTTAATGATATCTATAAAAAAACTAATTGATGAGGGGTCTCAGTTTATTATTGTCTCTCATTCACCTATATTACTAGCAATGCCTGACTCACAAATTATTTCTTTTGATAAAGATAGTCCTTTAGAAATCACGTATGAAGAAAGTATGCCTTATGAAATAACCTCATTATTTTTAAACAACAAAAACAGAATTCTCTCTCATTTATTTGCTGAATAAGTCTGTTATTCGAAATGCTTATGCCATACTATAATGACTCGTATATAAAAATATTGTTAATCATTCTTTGAATTACAACTTTCAGACTACGGAAAAAGGCGTTCATTATTCAGAAAATAGATTGTTAAGTATGTTTTTTTAGTATCTAGATTAAAGTAAAAAATTAAAGACAGTTGTCTTTCTCTAGCTCACAGGACTAATTTCGGCTCTATAATTTATGGAACTGATAAACTAGAATGACTGTTTCAGCTCAATTCCAATTAACTAAAGTCATAAAAAAAGACAAGTTGCTTTTTCGAAAATTCTCGAAAAAACAACTTGTTTTTACTCTTTTTTATCTGCTTGTGCTAACAAACCCAAGGCTTGTTCCAACACTTTTTCCCCGTTCATTAAGCCGTAATCAGACATGCTAATGACATCTGTTGGGATACCTTTTGGTGATAGACGCTTTTCAAAATCACTCTTCATATAACGAACTTGTGGACCTAACAATAACACATCGACTGGATTATTTTCTAAATTCGTTTCTGCTTCCGATGCAGAAGCCGCAAATATATGGGCATCTAAGCCTTGATTAAATGCTGCTTTTTGCATTTTTGTAACAAGTAAACTAGTACTCATTCCAGCGGAGCAAACTAACATAATTGTTTTTTTTGACATTTTAACAGCCCCTTTTACCATTGCCTTTTTCAATTTTCAACATTATCTATTAAAAATATTATAGTGTAAAGTTAATTTTTGTCAATCATTCTTGTTTTTTAAAGCGGATACAATCTTGGTTTAAACGTACCATGCTGATTTCAGTAATTTATTAAATACCACATATTCTTTTTCCAAATTCACTTGAACTACTTGGTAACTCGCATTCAACCAACCATAAGCGCCCTTTTCTGGATGCTTATAATCGTTCGCCCACCAATCGACATCTGTCTTAGCAGTTTTTGGTAAACCAGAATGAGGGAATAACAATTCATCAAACTGGGTAAAGGTCAAGGTAACTTGGGAACCGCCATTCGTTTTCAAATAATGAGTAATTGTATCATATTTTTTCTGTCGTGTATGTACCATTTCCAGCGCCTCCCTTTTCTCTATCATACCTTATTATAACGTTTTTTTCCAAAAAATCTCACAAAAAAGATGAGAGAAAAAGTTGCTATTCAGTTGATTCTTTTTTATACTGACTTTATTACGAGAGAAAAGGATGCCCATATGTTAGAAAGCTATATTACAGTCAAACAAGATGGTTTCAGCGAGATTGAAATCAAGAAATCGCGGTTTATCTGTTCTGTAAAGCGCGTAACATCAGAAGAAGAAGCAAAAGCCTTTATCGCCGCAATAAAAAAAGAACATTGGAAAGCCAATCATAATTGTAGTGCTTTTGTGATCGGCGAAAAAAATGACATTCAGCGGAGCAGCGATGACGGCGAACCTAGTGGCACTGCCGGTGTTCCAATGCTAGAAGTCTTAAAGAAAAAAGAGTTAATCAACGTAGTGGCTGTTGTCACTCGTTATTTTGGCGGAATAAAATTAGGCGCTGGCGGTTTAATCCGAGCATATAGTCATGCTCTTTCCCACACTTTAGATGAAATTGGTTTAGTCATTGGCAAATTGCAACAAGAACTATTGATTACGATCGCCTATCCTTTATTAGGAAAAGCCCAAGCCTTTTTGGAACATAGTCCCTACACGCTTAAAGAAACTATTTACACAGAGTCTATTCAGTTAATTTGTTTAGTAGATGAACAAGCAACAGAAACATTTATAGCTGAAATGACGGATCTACTTAACGGTCAGTTGACAATTGAAAAAGGCGCAACGAGCTATCACGAACTACCATTTAACGAAAAAGGAGCACAATCAAATGACATTTGAAGAAGTATTGCCACAGATTAAAGCAGGAAAAAAAGCCGTACGTAAAGGCTGGAGCGGTTTCGAACTTTTTATTGAATTACGTGATGAAATTGGCACCTCCGAAGGTGAATTTTTACAAGTTACCCCGTATTTTTTAATCAAAACTTCTGATGAAGGCTACAGCATGTTTTCACCAACACCTTGTGATGTCTTAGCAGAAGATTGGGTGATTGTTGAAGTATAACTACACACATAAGGTCTGGCAGATTACGGCGATTGCTCGTTCTTCCAGACCTTAATTTTTAAATGTTTAAAGGAGTTTTTCTTATGCCAAAAGAATTTGAAACAAAACGGGTGCTTGTAACTGGTGCAGCTTCAGGGATTGGCCAAGCACAAGCAATTGCCTTTGCTGAGCAAGGTGCTGAGGTTATTGGCATCGACCTAGACGAAACGGGGTTAAAACAGACAGCCGCACTGGTTAATCCAGATTCTACTAAGCCATTTACTTATTTTGTCGGTGATGTGTCTTCTCCCTCATTTGTGCAAGCCACGATGAAACAAATTGTGAAAAACAACGGCCAAATTGATATTTTATTAAATACGGCAGGTATTTTAGATGATTATCGTCCTTCTCTAGAAACTTCGGAAGCTTTATGGGATCAAATTTTAGCAACCAATTTAAAAAGTGTCTTTTTAGTGACCAATGCTCTATTACCTTATTTCCTCCAACAAAAAAAAGGAGTAATCGTTAATATGGCATCTATCGCTGGCTTAGTAGCTGGGGGCGGCGGCGCAGCGTACACTGCCTCCAAACACGCAATCATCGGGTATACAAAACAACTTTCCTACGATTATGCCAAATTAGGCATTCGAGCAAATGCGATTGCGCCAGGTGCCATCCAAACACCCATGAACGCAGCTGATTTTGCAGGAGAAGGTGAAATGGCTACTTGGGTAGCAAGTGAAACACCTGCGGGCCGTTGGGCACAACCACAAGAAGTAGCAAAACTTTCATTATTTCTAGCTAGTGATGGCGCTGATTATATCCACGGCACAGTTATGACCATTGATGGTGGTTGGACCATGAAATAAAAAGACTTTACAGATTGTCTGTTCTTCAGTAACATGTAACACAGTGAGGCAACTCACACCATAACACTTCAGTTGGCTTTACTGCCCTTCCTTTGGTTATGGTTATCACTAAAACACGTCGTTGTTTTATAAAGGAGAATCTTAAATGAATCATTCATCAAATCCACAAACCAGTACGTGGTCAGCTACGGCTTTGGCTAAAATGGCGCTGGTTACCGCTTTGTATGTCGTTGTCACTGTACTTCTCGCTCCGCTTAGTTTTGGTCCGATACAGCTTCGTCTTGCCGAATTATTTAATTATTTAGGCGTTTTTAACAAGCGATATATCTGGTCCATTACGTTAGGTGTTGCGATTGCCAACACCGCTTCGCCTCTTGGTATCATCGATATAGTCATCGGTAGCGCTGGAACGTGCGCAGTCTTATGGATTGCCTATTTTGCGACAAAAAATCAGCAAAATTTATTGATTAAACTAATGCTGACGTCCATTCTTTTTGCTTTGTCCATGTTCACTGTCGCCGGACCTTTAACGTTCTTTTATCAGTTACCTTTTTGGTACACATGGTTGATCGTTGGACTTGGTGAACTTCTTTCAATGACAGTCGGCGGCATCCTGATTTACGTATTAAATAAAAAAATACAGCTTGTAAAACGCATTGAAGAATAAAAAAGAGCGTGGGACAAAAATCACTTTGGATTTTTGCTCCACGCTCAAAAACTGATAAACGGCGGGAACAGAACCAACTCCTTCGGAAATAAGCCGAAATTCTCCAAAAATTAAAGAGCAATTTTCGGAAATTTCTTCTTATTTCTCGGAGCTAAACGGTTCTGTCCCGACCTCTTTTTAGCACTATCCTTTAGGTTGAATGAAGTCTGCTTGCCATTTTCCAAGAGATGGATTGTAATCAAAATACCAAAGTTGTGAAAAATATTGTTTTTGATGCTTGTATCCCGATAAAACACGACCGCTTTGAGTATCTTCCTCATAGTCAATACAAGAAAAATGAAGCATCAGTGAAAAACTGGTTTCACTAATATGATGATAATTCGAAGCTGGCGCTACTTTCACTTTTTTCACATGATTTCTGATGCCCGCTTGTTGATTTGTTTGTAATACTGCAAGATGTTTTTGATAAAGTTTTTCTGTATAGTTATCTTTGACTACAGACAAGTTTTCTTGATCCCACGCTTGTTGTATTTCTAAAAACGTTTGTTGTATTTCTTTTAAGAGTGCCTTTTTTTCTTTTGATGTTCCAAGTAATGCTGCCCACATTTCTTGAAAAGCACCTTCATCGACTGGTTGATTTCTACGGCGTCTTTGCCAAATCATCGCGCCCCCAAAAAGAACAAAAAACACTGTTGAAATTAAGCCTTCCAGTGGCGTTGTGTTGCTGGTCCCAGTCTCGTTATGATGAACATAACTTCTTGATCCGTCACCGCCTGGCGAAAACCCATTCGAGGTATTACCCCCCGCTAGGACTTTCTACACGTCCACCGCCGTAGCCATCAGCTACAGCCGCTGCTTGATTAGGCCATAAACAAAAGGCCATGGCACAGCCCACAAAAACCAAAATTAACTTTCTCATTCTCTCACCTTTCGACCCCTTCAAACCAACAAATGAATAAATAGACGCAGAATACTAAACAAAGCGCCAAGATTAACAATAATTAAGAACACCTTCAGCCACCTACCGTATGGTTGTACTGATTGATAACTTCGTTGATAAATACTCAAGCCAAACAGGACCGCTGGCCACATAAATATACTATATCTTGGGCCAAACGAATTACCCTCGCCCCAAAAATTCACATGAATGGGCACATGAGCTGGTAAATCAGGATAAACCACCACACTTAATAACAGTAAACTGACTGCCAAGACACTTGTAACAATAAATAACCCCTGACTAACTTTTTCAATCTGCTTCTCTCTCATTAATTTAGCTTTCTCCTCTAGTTTAATGATGGATATACTTTCAGTTTATGTCTCCCTATCTGAATTTGCAATAAAAAAAAGACAAGGAAACATTCGATTAAATGTCCTTGCCTCTGTTTTTGAAAATCCTAAATCAAGCCTTTCACGCCTATATCTTTTCGATAGTACATTCCAGGAAATGAGTAATTATCCAATGTTTGATAAACTTTTTTGCGGGCTTCTTCAAGAGTCGAAGCAGTTGCTTCTGCTAAAAAGATTCGTCCGCCAGCCGAAACCAGAGCCTGTTCTGAACGAGTTACCCCTGCATAATAGATGGTTTCACCAGACATTTCGGGCAATGGTAGATTTGTCTTGTATTGATTAGGATAGCCTTCTGCTGCTACAACAACACCAACACTCGCTAACTCATTCCATACAATCGTTGGTTGCTCTTTCGCCAGCAATGAAGAAATTATTTCTGAAAGGGGACTCTTTAAACGTGCCAACACAACTTGTGTTTCTGGATCCCCAAATCGAGCATTAAATTCAATAACCTTGGGGCCAGTTGCTGTTTGGATTAAACCAGCATATAAAATCCCTTGAAACGGACGTTTTTCAGCCACCATTCCTTTAGCAGTCGGTTTCAGGACTTGGCTAATGGCTTGCTGAACCGCTTCTTCTGGGATCTGAGGCACTGGTGTGTAAGCACCCATCCCCCCTGTATTCGGACCAGCATCCCCATCAAAAATCCGCTTATGATCTTGAGCAATCACCATCGGATATACCTTCTCATTAGAAACAAAAGCCATTAAGGAAAATTCTTCTCCTTGCAAAAATTCTTCGATTACAACCGTTTGACCGCTTGCTCCAAATTGTTGGTCCTCCATCATCGCAACTAGCGCCCGTTTTGCGGCTGCTTTTGTTTCGGCAACTACTACTCCTTTTCCAGCTGCCAGACCATCCGCCTTAATAACAATTGGTACTCCTTGCTGTTCAATATATTCTAAGGCAGGTGCCAAACGTTGAAAGACCCGATATTCCGACGTTGGAATCTGGTATTTTTGCATAAAATCTTTCGCAAAACTTTTTGAACCTTCAATTATTGCAGCTGCTTTTGTCGGGCCAAAAATCAGTAATCCCGCTGCTTGAAAGGCATCTACAATCCCTTCAATTAATGGCGTTTCCGGTCCGACGAATGTCCAATCAATCTGATTATCCTTCGCAAATTGAATTAGTTCCGTTTGTCGCTCTTCACTGATAGGTACAGTCCGAATATTATCACCACTCATACCAGGATTACCTGGTGCACAATAAACAGTCTTGACTTTGTCTTCTTGCTGTAATTTTTTGGCGATTGCATGTTCACGACCACCACGTCCAATCACTAATATATTCATCGGTTTCTCCTTTAAAAATTAATGTTTGAAATGACGAGTCCCAGTAAAAATCATCGCAATACCATAATGATTCGCTAGATCAATTGATGCTTGATCTTTAATGCTCCCGCCTGGCTGAATAATTGCTTGAATACCATGTTGTGCAGCATATTCCACGCTATCTGCCATGGGGAAAAAGGCATCACTTGCTAAGACGGCCCCTTGTAATTTTCCAGCTGCTTGGGCTTGATCAACTGCAATTTTTACTGACCCAATTCGATTCATTTGACCAGCGCCAATCCCCACCGTTTGGCTTTCATTGGCTAAAACAATAGCATTTGATTTTACATGCTTGACTGCTTTCCAAGCAAAGTTCAAGGCGTCTCTTTCAGCTGGTGTGGGTTGGCGCTCTGTAACAACTTGCCATGCTTGGTCATTTTCAACAACTGTATCCTGTTCTTGAATTAATAACCCGCCCATAACAGAAACTAATTCCACCGCTTTTTTTTCTTGAGCATGAAAATCTAACGTTAACAAACGAAGATTCTTTTTCTGAGATAACAGTGCCAAAGCTTCTTCCTCAAAACTAGGCGCAATAATTATCTCTAAAAAGATTTGATGCATTTCAGCCGCAGTCGCTTGGTCCACTGGACGATTCAAAACAACAATGCCACCAAAAATTGAAACTGGATCTGCTTCAAATGCCTGACGATAGGCTGCCAAAATCGTTTTTCCTGTTCCAATTCCACATGGGTTCATATGTTTAACAGCGACGACCGTAGGTTCTGTAAACTCGCTAGCAATCCGGAGTGCTGCATCAGCATCTCGAATGTTGTTATATGACAGTTCTTTGCCATGAAGTTGTCGAGCGGAAGCAATGGATAATGATACAGGTACAACGGATTGATAAAAGGTGGCTTGTTGATGGCTATTTTCGCCATAACGCAATGTTTGCTTACGTTCATAAGTAAGCGTCTGTTTCTCTGGTTCAGTTTCACCCACTTGCGTCGTTAAATAGTCAGCGATAAGCGCGTCATAAGCAGCGGTATGACGAAAGACTTTTGCTGCTAATCTTTTTCTAGTGGCTAACTGGCTAGTTCCAGTGCTGCTAATTTCACTTAATACCTGTTCATAATCACTAGGATCAACCACTGCTGTTACGTCTTGATAATTTTTTGCCGCTGAACGTAACATGCTAGGACCGCCAATATCAATCATTTCAATCGCTTCTGCTTCAGAGATTGCTGGTTTTAAAATTGTTTCTTTAAATGGATAAAGATTCACTACTACAAGGTCAATAAAATGAATGCCTTGTTCAGTCAGTGCTTTTTGATGCGCTTGGTTTCCCCTTTTTGCCAAAAGTCCGCCATGGATATTCGGATGTAACGTTTTGACACGACCATCTAACATTTCTGGAAAGCCAGTGATGTCGTCAATAGCAAGTGTCGGTACCCCCGCTTCTTCTAAGACAGTCCTTGTTCCCCCAGTGGAGATAACTTCAAAGCCATTTGCAACTAAGCCTGCTGCAAATGTTGTCACTCCTGTTTTGTCTGAAACGCTAATCAATGCTCTTTTGGTCATTTCATTGTCTCCTTTACAATTTGTGAAATTATTTTTGGGTACCATTCGTGCTCAAGAGCATGAATTTTCTCTGTTAATGTGTCCAATGTATCTTCAGTATCAATCTTGGTGGTTGTTTGGAAAATAATCGGTCCTGTATCAACCCCAGAGTCAACATAATGGATAGTGATTCCTGTTATTTTCACTCCATAATGAAATGCCTCTTCAATTCCGTGAAGACCTGGAAAACTAGGTAACAGAGAAGGATGAATATTGACGATTCTCTTTGGATAAGTCTCCAGTAAAGTCTTGCCGATAATTCTCAAATAACCAGCTAACACGATTAAATCGATCTGATGCTCTTTTAAATGTTTCAATACTTGTTCTTCATACTGCCCACGAGATGGAAAATCAGATGGCGAAAAGCAAACAACGGGAATCTTGCGCTTTTGGGCACGGGTCAATACATGGGCTTCAGGCTGGTCACAAAAGACTAAGCTCAACTGCCCTGCGATTTTTTTCTGGGAAAAAGCTGCAGCAATCGCCTCAAAATTGCTACCATTGCCAGATGCAAAAACAGCTATCTTCATAAGGCTTCCTTAAAAATAACGGCTTTCGTTTTCCTAGGTACCAAACGACCAATTTCAAAAGCTTCTGGCAAAAGCTCCTGAACTTTTTCAACATGCTCTGGACTCACCGCTAAAATCATTCCTAAGCCCATATTGAAAATTTCATACATTTCTTCAGGTGGAATTTCACCGTATTTTTGAAGCAATTTAAAAATTGGTAGCACTGGCCAACTATTTAATTGAATCTCTGCAGCTAATGCGGAAGAAAACATTCTTGGTAGATTTTCTAAAAACCCGCCGCCAGTAATATGCGCAGCCCCATGCACGAGTCCTGCTTTTAACAATGGCAATAATTCCTTCACATAAATTTTTGTTGGTGTTAATAATTCTTCCCCTAACGTTTTGGGTGCCAATTCTGGAAGCTCGTCCGTTGTTTTAAACGAATGTTTCTTAAAAAAAACATTTCTTACTAAAGAGTAACCATTAGAATGAAGACCACTTGAAGGAAGACCAATCAAGAAATCGCCTTCTTTTACGTTACTTGGAGTCAAGAGTTGACTTTTCTCAGCAATACCCACGGCAAAACCAGCCACGTCATAAGCATCTGCTTCATACATATCAGGCATTTCAGCTGTTTCGCCCCCAATTAAGGCTGCATTCGCCTCACAACAGCCAGCCGCAACACCCGCAACAATTGCTTCAACTTTAGCTGGATTAACGGTCCCTAACGCTAAATAATCTAAAAAATATAACGGTTCGGCGCCTTGTGCGACGACATCATTGACACACATTGCTACACAATCAATTCCGATTGTCTCGTGTCTCTGTTCTTCAATTGCCAAGAGTAACTTTGTGCCTACGCCATCCGTTCCTGATACCAAAACTGGTTCTTTAAGCTTGTAACTACTTAAATCAAAACAACCACCAAAACCACCAAGCATGCCCAACGTTCCCGTCCGTTGTGTCTTTTGGCTATGCTTTTGAATTCGTTCCACTACTTCGTATCCTGCCTCAACATTTACGCCAGCTTTTGAATAGGCATTTTCCATGTCAATTCCTCCTAGTTTCTTTTTTCAAGGATGCTTGATATTGTTCTTCATAATCATACAAAGGCGTTGGATAGTCTCCATTAAAGTAAGCCATACACAGCCCAGAATAAGGAGCATCATAATTTAATTGAATCCCATCAATCAGCCCTGCTTCACTCAAAAAAGCCAGCGAATCTGCGCCAATCTGCTCTTTGATCTCTTCAATTGAATAGTTTGCCGCAATTAGTTCGTCCCGCGTCTGTATATCAATGCCATAAAAACACGGATATTTTAATGGTGGTGAAGCAATTCTGACATGAACTTCTTGCGCTTCTGCTTCTTTTAATAAATGGATAATGCGCCGAATAGTGGTTCCGCGAACAATCGAATCATCTACTAAAACGACTTTTTTTCCTTTGACCACGCCACGAACTGCCGATAGTTTCATTCGGACACCTTGTTCTCTTAATTCTTGTGTCGGCTGGATGAACGTTCGAGCGACATATTGATTTTTTACTAAACCTAGTTCGTAAGGTATCTGTGCTTCTTCTGCATAGCCGCTAGCTGCAGACAATGA
Organism: Enterococcus sp. DIV0682; assembly: GCF_051712685.1. Classification (NCBI taxonomy): domain Bacteria; kingdom Bacillati; phylum Bacillota; class Bacilli; order Lactobacillales; family Enterococcaceae; genus Enterococcus; species Enterococcus sp. DIV0682. The sequence goes on along the minus strand of NZ_JBIOPK010000001.1, from coordinate 1,247,699 downwards.
CGAGTTCGGTACCCCAATTACCATATCAGCTGCGACTGGACTTTCGATTGCCAAGTTCTTTCCCATTCTTTTACGAGCTGTATGCACATTAACTCCAGCAATATTTGAATCTGGTCGTGCAAAATAAATATATTCCATTGCGCAAATCGCCGGTTGGACTTCCGTAGTGAAAACCTCTATTTTCAAGCCTTCATCAGAAATGATGACTACTTCACCAGGCGCCACATCTTGAATAAAGCGAGCCCCAACTGTTTCTAATGCACACGTTTCGGATGCCACAACGTACGCCCCATTGTTCATTTGTCCGATGGAGAGAGGGCGAAAGCCGTTGGGATCCAGTGCAGCAATCATCATCGTTTCTGTTAATAAAAGATAAGCAAAGCCACCCTTAACCAAATTCAAGCTCTCTTTTAATTTATCGAGAAACGAGGCAGCAGTGCTTTTTCGAATCAAGTGCATTAAAATTTCAGTGTCTGAATTGGAATGAAAAATAGCGCCTTCTCTTTCTAGTTGTTTTCGTAAACGTTTGGCATTTGTCAAATTGCCATTGTGTGCTAACCCAATTTGACTATCATAAAATTTAAATAAAAATGGCTGAATATTATCCACGCTACCCGTACCAGCGGTTGCATAGCGTACATGACCAATAGCCGCCGTTCCTTCTAACGCATTCAGTTGTTCTTGCTTTTGGAATACTTCTGCTAATAAACCTAAATCACGGTGGCCATCTAATTTCCCAGAATTGTTCGCCACAATTCCCGCGCCTTCTTGGCCTCGATGCTGCAAGCTGTGTAAGCCAAAATAGGTCACTTGTGCCGCATCAGGATGACCCCAAATACCGAAAATACCACACTCTTCATTTAAGCTTTTTGCTTCATAAGACATGGAATCGCATCCTCCCATAAGGCTTTGGCTTCTTTTGTTGAACAATTGATCACATCATCTAACGCATGAATGACCAAACCAGTTTCAGTCACTTTCCCAATATGTTGGGCTTTTTTTCCTATAAGTGTTTCAAATGCTTCTTGATGCTGGGGACTAACTGAAAGAATAAAACGGGATTGCGTCTCCGCAAATAGATATTCTTTTTTTAATGGCAGTGTCACCTGTAACCCCAGTTCGTTAGCAAAAGCCGACTCGGCTAAAGCAACGGCAATGCCGCCTTCAGCGCAATCATGCGCGCTAGCAACTAGGCCTGCTTGAATTGCTTTTAAAACTAATTCTTGGTTTGCTTTTTCCTCTTTTAAATCAAATGAGCGTAATTGCCCTTCAATTCGACCCAGTTGCATTTTTTGAATTTCTGAGCCGTTAAAATCTGCGTGGGTTTCACCGATGAGATAAATTAAGTCATCAACTTGTTTAAACGCTTGTGTGGTAATTTGTGAAACATCTTCAATCACTCCCACCATGCCGATCATTGGCGTTGGATAAATGGCTTGACCATCTGTTTCATTGTAAAGAGAGACGTTCCCTGAAATCACGGGTGTTCCTAGCTGACGGCAGGCTGCGGCGATTCCATCCGCCGACGTCCATAATTCCCAAAAACTTTCTGGTTTATCAGGGGAACCATAATTCAAACAATCAGTGATAGCCAAAGGTTGTGCTCCACTTGCTACAATATTACGGGCTGCTTCTGCAACCGCAATTTGCCCACCAATTTCAGGATTTAAATACAAATAACGGCTATTACAATCTGTCGTCATCGCTAAGGCTTTATTGGTGCCCCGCACTCTTAAAACAGCTGCATCACTTCCTGGTTGCACCACTGTATTCGTTTGTACTTGACTATCATAGGTTTCGTAAACTGATTTTTTCGATGCAATCGTTGGCTGTTGCAATAGGCGTTTTAATAATTCCGTGCTATTCGTAATTTCTGGAATGAAGGGCGCTAATTTTTTAAAAGCACGCATCCGCTCTGGTTCTTGATAGGCTTTCTGGTAGACAGGGGCTTCTTCTGCCAAAGCATCTACTGGTACATCTGCGACTATTTTGCCACCGTGAAAGACACGATACTGTCCATCATCTGTTACGGAGCCAATCGCTACCGCTTCTAAGTCATACGTTTGAAACAATTCACAAACTTGCTGTTCTGCTCCTTTTTCCACACAGATTAACATCCGTTCTTGGGACTCAGACAAGAGCATTTCATAGGGGCTCATCTGCGTCTCTCTCTGCGGAACTTTATCCAGCTCTAGAATCAAGCCTGAACCTGCTTTTGATGCCATTTCAGCACTTGAAGAAACCAAGCCAGCCGCCCCCATATCTTGGATGCCGATTAAAATATCTTGATGATTTTTGATTAAATCAAGACAAGCTTCCAATAATAATTTTTCCATAAACGGATCACCTACTTGTACCGCAGATCGTTGCTGTTCTTCACCTTCACTAAATTCTTCTGAAGCAAAGGTCGCACCGTGAATTCCATCTCGTCCTGTTTTCGCACCTACGTAAAGAATGCTATTTCCGACGCCTTTTGCTTGGCCTTTTTGAATCTCATCATGACGAATCAATCCCACACACATAGCATTAACAAGTGGGTTTCCTTGATAACATGGCTCAAAAGCAATTTCACCGCCAACGGTTGGAATACCAATACAATTTCCATAACCGCTAATCCCCGCCACAACTTCTTGAAACAAATAACGTGTTCGTGCATCCGTCAGTTCGCCAAATCTTAGCGAATCCAGTAAAGCAATCGGCCGCGCCCCCATACTGAAAATATCGCGAATAATTCCACCAACGCCTGTAGCTGCTCCTTCGTAAGGTTCTACTGCAGAAGGATGATTATGGCTCTCTGCTTTAAAAACAACAGCTAATCCGTCACCAATATCGACAATCCCAGCTCCTTCACCAGGGCCTTGAAGCACTTGTGGCCCTTCCGTCGGAAACTTTTTTAAAACGGGCTTGGAATTTTTGTAAGAGCAATGTTCACTCCACATCACGGAGAATAAGCCAGTTTCTGTATAATTAGGTTCTCTTTGCAAAATGGTCTCAATCTGATGATATTCTTCATCTGTTAGTCCCCATTCTGCATACAACCGTGTCTCCTTGATTTCTTTTGGTGTTGGTTCATTCATCATTGGCTTAATTCCTTTCCAAAGTTTTTAATGATTGAAGCAAAAAAGCTGCGTCCATCTGTTGAACCTAACAATTCTTCCATCGCTCGTTCCGGATGAGGCATCATTCCTAGAACATTGCCCTGTTCATTACAAATACCAGCAATATTCGCAAGACTACCGTTCACCTTTTCTTGATACGTAAAAACAATTTGGTTCTTTTCTTTCAGCTCTTTCAACGTTTTTTCATCACAATAGTAATTCCCTTCGCCATGCGCTACTGGTAAATGTATCGAAACATTTTCAGGATACTCGCTTGTAAACTTTGTGTGCGTATTCACTTTCAATGGGACACTTTTACAAATAAAACGAAGCGAATCATTTCTTAACAACGTACCAGGAAGCAAGCCAATTTCTGTTAAAATTTGAAAGCCATTACAAGTACCAAAAACCATTTTGCCTTCTGTAGCAAAGCGAATCACCTCATTGATAATTGGCGAAAACCGAGCAATTGCACCACAACGTAAGTAATCGCCATAAGAAAAACCGCCCGGCAATAACACGCCATCAAATTTTGCTAAAGAAGTGGCATCGTGTCGGACAAATTCTGCATCGACGCCCATCACCTCTTTGACAGCCCACAATAAGTCTGCATCACAATTAGATCCTGGAAAAACAATCACTGCCAATTTCATTTAAATTTCCTCCAAAGATAAAATTTCAAAACGATAGGATTCCATATTTACATTGGCTAATAGTTGATCACAAATTTGTTCAATTTTCTCTTCAATTGCTTCTGTCTGCTGGACGTGCATTTCAAAATACTTACCGACACGGATTTCGGCTACTTCTGTAAAACCAAGCCGATGGACTGCTTCCTTAACCGCTTCACCTTGGGGATCCAAAATTGATTCTTTATACGTAACATAGACTTTGACAAAATACATACGCGCTTCCTCCTCAATTAGCTGTTAGTAAACGTTGTAAAACTTCTTCATATACAGGAACTATTTCTCCTAATTCACGGCGATAAACATCTTTATCCAGATGTTCGTTTGTGTTTAAATCCCATAAACGACAGGTGTCTGGAGAAATTTCATCTGCCAGTAACAATTGATTGGCCTTCGTCCGACCAATCTCGATTTTAAAATCGATCAAACAAATATTGAGGCGTTGAAAGAGTTGACTAAGCGCCTGATTAATTTGTAAAGCCAATGCTTTAATCTCCACAATTTCAGCAGGAGTGGCTACTTTTAGAAATTGAATATGGTCTTCGTTAATAAAAGGATCATCCAGACGATCTTCTTTGTAATAAAATTCGATAATGGGCGTCACTAATTTAGTGCCCTCTTCAATCGCTAAACGCTTTGAAAAACTTCCTGCCGCATAATTACGTACGACAACTTCCAAAGGAATCATTTCTACGGCCTGAATTAATTGTTCGTGTTCAGATACTTTTTTGATAAAATGATTGGGAATCTTTTGTTGCTGTAAATGTTCAAAAATCAGACTAGTGATTTGATTATTTAAAGCGCCTTTCCCAAGAACTTTGTCTTTTTTTTGACCGTTTAAAGCTGTTGCTTGATCAAGATATTCCACAAAAAGAACCGCTGCATTTTCTGTTTGATACAACTTCTTCGCTTTTCCTGTATACACAAGTGCTTTCTTTTCCATTCTTTCCCTCTTCTCGTTAGCTTCATGAACCCTATTCTTTCTAAGTCAGCTGATTTACATCAGACAAAAACTTACATTAGTTACAAAAAAACAATAATCGTTCGTGTTTGCTGAATGTAAAAATAAAAAACTTGCTTGGAGCAAGCATTTATTAAGTTACGTTCCAAATACCAACAGTCTCAATTTCCTTTAACGTTTCTGATAAGCAAGGTGTTGTAATGGTGACGTGGCCCATTTTTCTGCCAACTTTTGATTCGGCTTTCCCATAGTAATGGACTTGCCAAGTGGGTTTTGACGTGCATAACTGGTAGCTTTTTTCTAAGTGTTCACCTAAGAGATTCACCATAACCACTGGTTGAAGTAACTGGGGTAACCCAATGCCCCAATTGCTAATCCCTCGAATATGCGCATCAAATTGACTAAATGAGCAAGCTTCAATAGAGTAATGACCTGAGTTATGAGGCCGTGGCGCTAATTCATTGACGTACAACTCTTCTGAATCCGTTAAAAACAGTTCGATAGCTAAAACCCCAGATAAATTTAATTCCTCAGCAATGTGTTGCGCCAATTCCGCTGCTTTTTGTTGCACATTCTCAGAAATTCGAGCTGGCACAATTGATTCATGCAAGATATTCTTTCGATGAATGTTTTCAGATGCAGGAAAGCTTTGATAACCATGCTTATTCCCTGCAACGATGATTGAAAGTTCTTTAGTGAAAGGCACCCACTTTTCTAATTCACAAGTAGCGTTAGCTAATAATTCAGTCGCTTGGGAGAAATCCTCTTCGCATTTTAAGACGACCTGTCCTTTTCCATCGTATCCCCCTTGAATAGTTTTTAAGACACATGGAAAACCAATCTTTTCTGTTGCTTGTGGCAGCTCTTTCTGACTTTTCACTTCCGCAAAAGGGGCAATCTTACAGCCAATCGATTGAAGAAACGTTTTTTCAAGCAATCGATTTTGAGTAATTTTTAACAATTCTGTTCCTTGTGGCAACTTTTTTAGTGGAATGGCCTTTTCTAGGGAGGCCACTTCAATATTTTCAAATTCATAAGTGATCACATCGCATAACTCTGCTAGTTCAGTTAAAGCAGATATCTGATCAAAGGCTGCCACAATTTGACGGTCAGCTACTTGACCAGCTGGACTATTGAGCGTTGGGTCCAACACAATCATTTGGAAACCCATTTTTTTACCACTCATGACTAGCATTCGCCCTAATTGTCCCCCACCTATAATGCCAATAGTTGCTCCGACTTTTAAGGGTTTATTCAAGTTGTTCCCCACTTTCCATAACCGCTTTTTCCAATGATTGTCGCCTTGCTTGGATTCTTTCTGCTAACTGTAAATCATCAATACTTAGTATTTCTGCAGCTAATAACCCAGCATTGGTAGCACCTGCTGAGCCAATCGCAGTTGTTGCTACAGGAACTCCCCCTGGCATCTGCACAATAGACAACAGTGAATCAATACCGTTTAATGTTCGTGTTTTAACTGGAACACCAATGACAGGTAAGGTTGTCTTTGCAGCTACCATCCCTGGTAAATGGGCCGCTCCACCAGCGCCAGCGATAATAACCTTCAATCCTTTTGTTCGTGATTCCTCTGCAAAACGAAACATCAAATCAGGGGTCCTATGTGCTGATATCACTCGTTTTTCATAAGGAATTTTCAACCCTTCTAACACAAGACAAGCAGCTTTCATCGTTGCCCAGTCTGAAGTACTTCCCATAATCACAGCGACTAATGGTTTCATGAATGTAATAACTCCTTCCGCCTTTTTTCACTGTTATTCTAACAATGAGAAAAAGAGATGTCAAAGAAAAACCGAAATATTATACATTAAGATTATATAATGTTCGTGTTTACCAAAAAAAGAGCCATCGGAAAGATGACTCTTTTTTGCTATTTTTAGCGTTGCTTCCTCTTTAAGAAGAAACGTCGCCTGTATTAATAACTGGTTGTGTGCCCTTATCAGTAATGATTGAGACTAGTAAATTATTAATAAGTTGTACTTTTCGTTCATCGGTAAAATTAATTTCTTGCCCTTCTTCAATCTGTTCTAAGGCCATTTGTGTCATGCTTACCGCACCTTCAACAATTGTTTGTCGAGCCGCTAAGATTGCTTTTGCTTGCTGTCTTTGCAACATGGAGCTAGCAATTTCAGTTGCATAAGCTAAATGATTCAACCGTGTTTCGATAACCTCTACACCAGCCACTGCTAAGCGTTCTTGCAATTCTTTGGTTAACTCCTCGGAAATTTGTTCGGTATTTCCTCGCAGAGTTACATCATTATCTGAAAAAGTGTCATAAGGATATTGTGTTGCTACATGCCGGATTGCCGTTTCACTTTGAATTTCCACAAAGTCTTGATAATAATCGACATTAAATAACGCCTTAGCTGTATCGACTACCCGAAAAACGATGACCGCAGAGATTTCGATTGGATTCCCGTCAGAGTCATTGACTTTTAATAGAGAACTATTGAAATTTCGTACTTTCAAAGAAATGTTCATTTTTTGCGTAAATGGAATGGTAATAAACAACCCATTTTCTTTAATCGTACCTAAGTAGCGACCAAAAAATAAAATAGCTTTCGCCTGATTGGGACTAACAATGGTTAAGGAACTTAAAAATAAAATAGCGCCAATTAACAAAATAATACCTAAAACAACAAGAACTCCATTGGTATGACTCGCTCCATAAATAAATAAACCAATTCCCGCAATTAAAATAACTAATAAGCTCGCAATTCCTACGTAGCCACTCATATAAAATGTTTTTTTCTCTTCCATCTGTTTCACTCTCCTAACTCATTTATCTGGTCCTTATTATACACCTCATTGCCTTCAATAGAGTAACTTTTAACATTAAATAAACTGATTTTTTCGGGGCTCTTGTAGTATACTGAGAACAAAGAAATCCCAAGAAAAGGAGTGATAGAATGCGCTATTTAAGCAAGGACATTTTAGAGGAAGTCATCACTCAACGCCCCTCCGACTCTTATAAAAGCAATTTTGGGCGTGTTGTATTAATCGGAGGAAACCGACAATATGGCGGAGCCATCATCATGAGTACCGAAGCGTGTATCAATAGTGGCGCTGGTCTCACCACTGTGATTACTGATGTTAAAAATCACGGGCCTTTACATGCAAGATGCCCAGAAGCGATGGTCGTGGGCTTTGAAGAAACAGCCCTTCTGACGGACGTCGTAGAGCAAGCGGAGGTTATTTTAATTGGTCCAGGTTTAGGCTTAGATGCTACTGCACAACAAATATTAAAGATGATACTCGCCCAACATCAAAAACAACAATGGTTAATTATCGATGGCTCAGCGATTACCCTGTTTAGCCAAGGCAATTTTTCCCTTACCTATCCTGAAAAAGTTGTTTTCACACCTCATCAAATGGAATGGCAACGTTTGAGTCACTTACCTATTGAGCAACAAACACTGGTAAATAACCAGCGCCAACAAGCAAAATTAGGCAGTACGATTGTTTTAAAAAGTCATCGCACCACAATTTTCCACGCAGGAGAACCTTTTCAAAATACAGGCGGCAACCCTGGGATGGCTACTGGCGGAACTGGGGATACCTTGGCTGGCATCATTGCTGGTTTTTTAGCTCAGTTTAAGCCGACAATTGAAACCGTTGCTGGCGCCGTCTACTTACACAGTCTCATTGGTGATGATTTGGCCAAAACCGACTATGTTGTTTTACCAACGAAGATTAGTCAAGCCTTGCCGATATATATGAAAAAATATGCCCAGCCACACACTGCACCTGATTCTGAACTATTGGAACAGAAGCGTTCGAGATAAAACCCGAAAAGGCTAAATGGTGACAAATTTTGGGTTAAAAAGCAGGATTTAAGCCTGGGCCGAAAATCAAAAGCGATTTTCAGCCTAGGCTCTCTTTTTATTTTTCCTTATAAACATTTTTTAACGTTAATGGAGCGCCAAAGGTATGAAAATTCAAGCCTTTGACTTTATCATTTTGCAGGACTGTTTGTTCATTTTGGCTAAGTGGAATCATACCAGCAGTCGTTTCAATCACTTCTTTTTCAGCTGCAATCAGTGTCGCCCATCTTTTTTCTGGCTCTAAGGCATAGGTTGTGGCTGCTTCATCTAATAATTTGTCATAGACAGGGTTCTGATAATTGCGATCATTGCCCTTGTATAAAGTCATCAGGGTAGAAATAGGATCTTGATAGTCTGGTGTCCAGTAAATTAAGAATAAATCATAGTCACTTTCTCGCCCAAAGTTCAATGCAGCTTCGGTCGGCAATGCGGTTAGCTCTATTGTCAAACCAGGAAACAGTTCTTGTAGCGAGCCTTGCAAACTTTCACCAATTTTTTTGTAAGAACCATCATCTGTTACCATCAATTCAACGTTAACCTTTTCTCCTAATTCTGCTTGTGCTTTTTTCCAATAACTTTGCGCTTTTTCTTTGTTATAAACCATTAAATCACCTGCTTCTTGACGAAAATCGAGTCCCGTTGTGGGATTCGCCACAAAGCCTTCCGTGATTGCACCATGTAGCGCTTTAGAACCATCTGCAATAATATTATTGACTAGATTTTCTTTATCTATGCCTAAAGCCAACGCTTTACGCAAGTTTTCGTTTGCAAGCGGCGTTGCTTGCCCTTTCCGTTTTTGATTTAAGCGCAAATAGTTCATTGTCGCTGTTGGATACGAATGATACAACGTATTATTTTTATTCTGTTGCGCCAGTTCACCACTTAGTGTAGCCACATCTAATTGTCCATCTTCAAAAAGATTCAATGCAGTAGATGTTTCTTTGATAACCGTATAATTGATAATGTCTGAGCGCACGTTCTGGTGATCCCAATAGCGATTATTTTTTGCTAGTTGCCAGTCCATCTTTGTTTGCTGCCAATCTTTTACCACGAACGGGCCATTATAGACGACTTTATCACTAGCAGTTCCATAGTCCGCACCAAATTGTTCGACTACTTTTTGATTTTGCGGGAAAAATGTAGGAAAAGCTAACAAGGACGTAAAGTACGGTTTTGGCTCTTTGAGCGTCACTTTTAATGTATAATCATCCACAGCTGTGACACCTAGTTCATTGGGTGCTAATTTCCCAGCTGAGATTTCTGCACCATTTTGAATTGTTTCAACGATGAGGAAGCTATAAACAAAGCCGTTTTTAGGATCAATCATTTTTTTCCAAGCATATTCAAAATCATGCGCTGTGACAGGATCATCGTTACTCCAAACCGCTTCTTTTCTCAAAGAAATCGTGTAGGTTTTTCCATCTTCTGAAATCGTCGGCAATGCTTTTGCTACGGCTGGTACCAATTGGTCTTGTTCATCTAAACTATATAACCCTTCAAACGCTGCTGTTTGGACAATAGCATCTGGGAAATCCAATAATACAGAGGTGTTGAGCGTTGTTAATTCCGAGGGTGACATCAGTTGAACGGCTTCTTTGGTATTTTTCTGTTTCTTTTTATTTTCATTTTTATTGGTACACCCAGCTAAAAATCCTACCAATAAAATACAAACCATTGTGATTTTTAAATACTTTTTCATCTTCTTTCTCCTATAACTCTTCATTTTTTTATGCTCTTACTTACAGAAAGACAGCTCCCCTTTTATTTTGTCCTTTCCACAAGCATCCAGACAACGACCGCTGGCTCCTCCCCATCATTATAATTAATGTGACCTTCACCAGCTTCAATTAATTGGGCTTGTCCAGCTTTTCCGACTAAGTCTTGACCATCTTCTAAAATCGTATGTGCTTCGCCAGAAATCACATAAGAATATTCATCTTGTTCATGGCGAGCATATCCAGCTAAAGGCCGTTTTTCACCAGGCTGTAATGTAATAATGCCCATTTGAACTTGTGCATTTGGTTGGTTTTCTTTATCAAAAAAAATCGTCATTTCTTCTGATTCTGCTGATTTAATAAGCAATAGCTTTCCCTCCTTTTTTAAATCTTGTATCTTCCATTATTCCTTTAAATAGTATCAAAGTCAATCTTTTTATAGAAAATTCTGAATATTCTACACAAAAAAAGAGAGCATGAATTCTCTCTTTTTTATCTCTTTAAACTTTTACAATCCAGCCTTCTGGCGCTTCTTTGTCACCAAACTGTATGCCAACCAGTTCATCATATAGTTGCTTAGTCACTGGTCCAACTTCCGTTTCACTATAAAACACATGGAAATCTGTGCCATTTTGAATCCCACCGATAGGAGAAATAATCGCCGCTGTGCCACAAGCACCTGCTTCGGAGAAGTCCGCTAATCGATCAATGTAAACGTCTCCTTCAAGCGCCGTCATCCCTAAACGTTCTTTTGCTAGCGTCAATAATGAATATTTAGTAATACTTGGTAAAATAGACGCTGATTTCGGCGTAATAAAAGTACCCTCTTTGGTTATGCCAAAGAAATTAGCTGCACCAACTTCTTCAATTTTCGTATGCGTATACGGATCTAAATAAATGCAATCACTAAATTCTTTCTCATGTGCTTCTGCACCTGGTAAAAGACTGGCTGCATAATTGCCCCCCACTTTAGCGGCCCCAGTTCCTCGGCCCGCCGCTCGATCATAGTCAGAAACGATAAAGTTAGTTGGTGCTAAACCATTTTTAAAATACGAACCAACTGGCACGCAAAAAATAGAAAAAATGTATTCTTTGGCAGGTGCTACGCCAATATTATCGCCGACACCAATCATATAAGGGCGAAGATACAACGTACCGCCCGTTCCATATGGCGGTAAATAAGCAAGGTTGGCTTTCACCACTTCTTGACATGCAGAAACAAAGGTTTCTACTGGTACTTGTGGCATCAGTAGACGCGCACAACTTTTTTGTAGCCGTTTGGCATTTTCATCTGGACGAAACAAATTGACAGAACCATCTGCACATTGATACGCTTTTAATCCTTCAAAACATTGTTGGCCATAATGTAGAGCAGGCGAACCTTCACTAATCGTTAACTGATTGTTATCTGTTAGCGTGCCTTCTTCCCACTTGCCATCTCGCCAATAACTAATATAACGAAAGGGCGTTTTAATGTAAGAAAATCCTAAATTATTCCAATCAAGATTGGCTTTTTCCATTGTCGTAGCACCTCAATTATTTTGATTTTTTATCTTAATTAGTGTAATTGTACCCACCAAAAACTAGAAAAGCAAGTCTTATTCTCATTCTTAACTTTTGTTATTTTTTCTTACTTGTCCATTTCTCCTCGCAAAAAAACCTTGATAACCGTTTCTTGAATTGCAACGGAATATCAAGGTTTCGAAAAATTATTCAGTATATTCTTTGGTTTCTTGTAACGTACCATCTTGCTTATAGATTTTCAGCTTTGTTTGCTTATTCCGAGCAATTTCTTGAGCTCGTTCAACCGCCTCTTGTTTGTGGGTAAATGTATTACTTGCTTTTTCAGCGCTGTCTGAAATCACCAACCATTGGCCGTCTTTATATTTAACGTTGACAGCCGCCGTTAATAATTTTCCCGCATGTTTATTCTGTTTATGCGAATCTTGTTTCGTAGGATTTGCTTCTTGTTCAAATGCCTTTTTGTCTGCTGCACTTGCCTCTTGATACCATTTCTCCGCTTGACTAATCGCAATTGGAATGGCGCGATCATCAGGGTAGCCATCCGCAAGCAACGCATTGCCAATATCTATCGCTTTTTTCCGAATCAAAGGTGCTAAATTTTTCATTGATGTAGGATAATCATTCATATTCCAAGGCATCAAAATCTCCTCCTTAAATTCTGTCTATTACTAGCTTACTACAGAAAAGGAACATTTGAAAAAGAAATGATTACTTTGAATATTTCCTGAACATTCTTGAGAGAATAAACCTAATTTCCCGTTGGCCAAACTTCTCAATCTTTGAGTGTATGATTACTCATTTCCCTTTGAATCAGTTATGATAAAGGAAGAAATAAATAAATTTTTTGGAGGGATTTTCATGAAAATGTCTAAAGTACTCACCACTGTTTTGACGGCAACTGCTGCTCTTGTGTTGCTTAGTGCTTGTTCATCTGATAAAAAAACAGATAGTAGTTCTAGTAGCAAAGAAACAGCTAATTCAAGTACAGAAGTAGTCTCTGGTGCTTCAATTAGTGCCAAGCCTGAAGAGCTCGAAATGGCGTTAAGTGATAAAGGAAATTGGATTGTCGCAGCTACTGACAATGTCACTTTTGATAAAGAGGTAACAGTTGCTGGTACTTTCCATGATAAGGGGAAAGATTCCAACGATGTCTATCGTAAATTAGCGCTTTATTCTCAAGATGATAATAAAAAAGTAACTGCTGAATATGAAATCACGGTTCCTAAGCTAATCGTTTCTTCTGAAAATTTCAACATCGTTCACGGGACTGTCAAAGGTGATATTGAGGTGAAAGCAAATGGCTTTACTTTAAATGGTACCAAAGTTAATGGCAATATTACTTTTGATAAACAAGAATACAAAGATTCTGCTGACTTAGAAAAAGATGGTGCCACTGTTACTGGTGAAGTCACCGTAGCCAATAATTAAGTTCTTACCAGACAATTTTAACTAGTAAAAAACCAATGACAAATGTTCAATCAAATTTGTCATTGGTTTTAGTTTGTAAACACAGTGCCAGCATTGGTAGATAATTACAAAATGAACTCACTCTTTGCCATAAGCCTAAATAATTAAATGGTTTTACCTGTTGTAGCTGTGGAATCCTTGCTAAGCCATATAAGCTGGCTGCAAGCATACATAAAATAAACAAAAAGCCAAAAAGGTTTTTATTTTTTTGCGAACCGTCTTTACTATAGATAATGGTTAAGACGCCCGATAATAACAAAAAGCCTGTATAACCGACTGCTGATCCTCCGTTATGAAGCGCGGTAGCAACTGTGCCAGCGCTTGAAGTGTCTACGCTGAAGAGCCCACTGAAAATACAATCAAATAAACCATAAGCGCCAATCATTGCCACTACTAACCAAGCACCTTTTTTCGTTTTTCTGGAAAAAATAGCATATATCCTAGGTAAACTTGCTAACATCAACATTCCCGCAATGATAGTTAACCGATTAAAGTTTTCCCTAACTGGACTATTCACATCACCTAATAAGCTAATTACTTCTGTCAATTGATTGTAACCTTGATCTTTGAATCCGACATAATAAGGTGTAAAAAAATCAAGTAAGACCCCTAAAACTAAAAAATAGCCGCCATATTTTTTTAAAAGCTGCATTTATTCACCTCAATTTTGATTTTCTATTTACTTTAAGTATAGCATATCAAAAATTCCAAATAATGAAACTTTCTTTTCCACTAAAAAACTTTTCGTCAGCGCGAGACGAAAAGTTTTACTTTAGGATTCAATAGAATCTACAATCTTATCATTTTCTTTTGATTCATTTAGCCACTCCGAGACAATAATTTTAATGATTGCAGCAACAGGAACTGCTAAAAACATCCCTAAGACGCCGAAGTACGCTCCCCCAATCGTGATTGAAACAATAATTAAAATCGGATTGACATTTAGGGCATCTCCCATAATTCGAGGACCAATAATATTACCGTCAATTTGTTGTAAAATTAATAAAACTAGTAACACCGTAATGGCTTGAGTAACACCACCTGTGAAAAGCGTAATCACACCAGCAACAATTGACGCAAAAATCGAACCAAAATAAGGAATCATATTACAAATACCTAATAAAATCCCCAAAGTCACAGCAAATTTCACATTCAAAATACTTAACAAAATCGTTGATGAAACGCCAATTATACAAGCATCAAGAAATTGGCAACTGATAAATTTATAGAAAATTTTATTCGTTGTATTTAACCAGGTTTGTGTTTGCTTGTACACTTTTTCAGACAGCAATTTGTGGGCGGCCTTTTCAACAAATGTCAAAATAGATTGCTTAAATACCAGCGCATATATTGAGATAATCAACGTTAAAAATGCATTTAAAAAGAATGAGGAAACATTTTTAGTCAACGTTCCTAATGAAAATAACGCTTGTGTCCATTGATTTAAAAAACGTTCCGGCGACAAATCTTTAAGGACACTATTTAAATATTTTTCAATCGCGGCTGTTTTTAAAATCCCTTTATCTTCTAAACTCATCACAAACTGAACCATGTGATCATAAAAAGTGGGTAAAGAGTTTGCTAAATCTACTAAATTACTAATGAGTAGCGGAACGATATAGTTTAATGTCAAGACAAAAATAAACAAAATAATCAGGTACAAAAGGAGTACACTCAAGCCGTGTTTCGCTTTTTTAACGACTGGTAAAGGAACTCTTTCTAGTAATCCCTCGATTTTTTTCTGACTTCCACTCAATAAATAAGCAATCACGAACCCAGTAATGAATGGGGATAAGATGCCTAACAAACCCGAAACACTATGGACAAAGTGCTGATAATTCGTGATTAATAAATAGCCAACAATCAGCGCCATTACAAATAAAAAGCGGACAACCCAGTAATTCCAATCAACATTGTATTTCTTCAATCACTTCACCTCTAAATAAATTATGCCTATCATTGTAATTGTAAACGATTTGTGGCAAAAGGCAAGTTTGTCCATTCGTTCTTGATGAAATACACAAAGAAGCCAAACACTTTAAAAAATGTGTCTGTTTATTCTGCAGTATAAAAATGAGGCACTAGGCCTTTCTTCTTTTCATAAAAGAAGCAATTTGGGCTACAAGTACGTTTAACTTGTAGCCCAAGTTGCTTAGATAGACTAAATTTATTTTTTCGATTCCACTGTGACCGTAAAGTTATCCATAATGAAATCTTTATCGGCACCTGTTGTAAAAATACCAAACGTAGTGTTTCCTGAAGCATCCCCAATTATTTCTGCTTCATAATGCTTGGTTTGACCATCTGCTGCTGTCGAAGTCAACTCACCGACTGGCTTAAAGTCATTGTTATTTTTCAACTCCCCATTAATGGTCCCAGCAGTAAAGACATTTTCACCATCAGTTTGATAATCAAATTGGACCGTATATTTCTTGTTCGGTTCAAATTTAATATTTTGCGGAATTGTTTGAAGCATCAAACCTGCTCCTTGTTTATGGGCTTTCAAGGACCAGTTGCCTTCTAATACATCTGAAACAAGGTTTCCATTCCAACCATATTGTGTGTAAGGTTCATTTCTTTCTGATAAATGAATCCGTGGATCTTCTACACCACCAGCTGAGCCTTTAACAAACGGATATAACCCAACTGCTTGTGTGTCTTCAAAATCTTGCTTAATAACTGTTTGTTTGTCTGGGTTCATGATATCCGTTTGACGCTCAACAATTCGTAAATCATCAAATTTTGTAACGGAATTGCCTTTATCAACCGCTAACGTCACCGAGCCTTTTTTGGCATTATCTGGGATTTCAAAATCAATTCGCATATTTTGCATATACTGCGGATTTTTCCTGCTTGTATGGTTAATATCTGCCTGAATATAGTTTTGGGCAACCGAATTATTCACTGTCCGCGTATATTTTTTACCACCAATTTTAACAGTTACTGTGGCTTTGCGATCATGTGTTTCTGTGTTTAGATACAAACTATATTTTCCTGATTTAGGAAGATTGATGTCTTGTTTGATTTCGGTTCTTTCTTTTTCTGAACTAAAGACATAATCACCGTTAGCATCTTTTTTAACCTCTCCATCACCTCGGAAAACTTTCCAGTTATTTTTTAAGGTATTGGCTTCATTAAATCCAGGATCTTTAAATGGTGTTCCTGTTCCAAATGTCATCGGTTCAATACTGTCAGGTTCAGCAATGACATACGGTGTATTAGCCTCGGCTTGGATGGTCACTTGGTTATTTGTAGTGGCAATTGTGCCTTTGTCAATACGCCCTTGATCTGTTAATTCATATAAATGTAAATTCGTTTTTCCTTGCATTTTCTTATCCAATGACCAAGTGCTGGTACCGCCTTTTAGATTCCAGTGATATAGTTTGTCTTGACCATTGACATTCCAAGGCAGTAGATACGCATCACCTTTTAGAACTTCTTTCTCATTTAACGTAATGCTTCTTGGCGAATTAGCATCTGCTTGAGTAACGGTCACTTTTTCAGCACCGTTCGCTAATTTAATTGTGCCATAGATTTGACCATCTGCTGCTGTTGTAGTTTCCCAGTTTGTAATTTGGTAATGTTGTAAGAACTTAGTTGGGACATTAATGGCAAAAGTTTTTTGGCGATAGGTATTAAAATTGGTTTTACCCACCCAACCTTCATAGGCTTCAAATTCAGCTCCACCTAACAAAGGGTTGTCCGAAATAATCCAAGTGTCTTTTTGATGATTCCGAATAAAACGAACGATTGTACTGTTAAAGCCTTTCGTTGTTGTACCGCCGTAATCTTTTTCTGCAGACCAATGGTTCCAAACCGAGTCATACTCTAAAGCATTCGGAAATTCATTGGTTGTAAACCAACCGAGTGAATTAATTTCTTTACTTAGTTGACGACTTGCCCAACCTGATTCGCCTTGATTGCCCCAAACATCAACATAAATATAATCTAGATTCGGTGCTTTTTGTTTTAATTCTTTAAAGCGCTCATAACGACGACCACTCAATGCATCGGGTCTTTGTTTAATAAAATAAGACGGATCTAACCAATCCCAGCCACGCTTCGTTGGATCAACTAATTCCTCATTAAATCCTTTTGCTTCTGGGTAAGACTCGGTGTCATTAATATGCACACCGAAAACGGCATTTAATTTATGGCCTTCATCAATTAATTGATTCAACGCTTGTTCCCCACCAGGTCGCTGACCAATAGCACCGTAATCTGGATGCGCAGAATCATGTCCTTCATTTTGATACCCTTTTAGTAAATTCATTTGTCCTAATCCATCTGTTAAATTGTAAATGCGTTTTGATTCGTCTAACGTCACTAAGAATGGGTTCGTCGCCTGACTAGCAAAGTTAAAAGGAATCCGTTGGTTGACTAATTCAGGGACTTTTTCCGCGCCCATTGGGTTATTCATAATTGAACGGAACCCAATTGCCGCATCTTGCCAATCCACCCGCTTGTCGTCGTTGCTATCTTTTGAGAATTTAACTTTCACTTCTGGCGTTTCTCCAGTTGTGTAATCTTCCGGTGCATCAAATGGTCGATAGGTCCATGCCCCACTTGACAAGGTTGTTACAAAACCAGTCGCCGCTTCTTTTGTTTGTTTATGGATTCGATTGTTGTCACTACCATCGACAGAGCCGTCTCCATAGGCGTTCGTCCAAAAACTTGCAGCATAATTTGCTGTATTTAAGAAACCGTACATATATTTTTTCGTTTCTTCTTGACTAGTTGTAGTTAAATCTTGGATAGTATCACCATTTTTATTTCCGTTATTTGCATTTGTCCCAGTATTCATCACAACGCCAGCAAAAGTCGCCCCTTCATCTGTACTATTGACAGAAATCAAGCCTTGATTTGGAATTGAAATTGTGTGTATTTTGGTTCCTTCTTCACGAATATCTGAGAGTTTCATAGCTAATTCTTGGCCTTCGGAAACAGTCAATGTCGTTGTGAAACGCAGGCCAATTTCTGGGACAGCTACGTTATAAACGGCTTGATTTGCTTCACTCTTTTGTTTTTCAGCAGTTGCTTTATATGCTTTGCCATCAATCATTACTTGGTCAATTTTCTCGTGTTGGCCATTAAAAATCACTTGATTACTCTGAGGGTCTTCGTAGCGAATAATTCGTGGAAATTGTGGATCAACCACGGCTGTTAAATCTGCAGAAGAGATTTTGTCGCCTTTTTCAGCTTCATTGTCTTTAGCAACAACAACGCTGGCTTTTGCTTTGATGTTTGTATTTTCCAAAGTACCGTCGACTTCAAAAGTCCCTGGTTCTTTGTATGCATCAGGATCGATTTCATCCCAACGGACTGCTTCATTGGCTTCTTTACCAGTATTATAGGTCACTTTTACTTGTTTCGGTAATTTTGGTGCGACACCAATTTTTGTAAAAACTTTGACTGGCGCAATTTGTGTCACTTCTGGCACAATTTCTGGAATGCTATCTACGGGGCCATTTTTAAAATAGTCATAATTGACAATTTTTTTGTCATACCACAAACGGACACCCACATGTCCGGCTTCTGTTGGAATTTTGTCTCCGTTGGCCAAAACAGGTTCTCCTTCGTAAATCAACGTGGTGTTAAGCCAGATAGTAATTTTTTCACCAACATAACGTACTTTCAACAAATAATTCGTATCTTCATTTAACGTTGGCCCAGAAATCGAATCATTCCACGAATTAGGGCTTTCAACTAACCATTTGCCATTCGCGTTGTAGCCTACAAAAACCCAGCTATCTTTGGTATTACCACGAATAATCACACCCGTTCGACCGCTTCCAGCAGTGTATTTAAACTTTGTTTCTACTTCACCATCAGCTAATTTAGGGGAATCTAAATTTAAAGATACGGCATTATTACCTGCTGCTGCATCTCGTGAAATCGCCAATGACTCTCCTGCTAATTCTCGATTTGTTTTACCAATCACATCTTGCCACTCACCAATTTTCCCTCCTGGAAAATCAGATTGCCACAATTTTTCTTCTGTTGCGGCAGGTTCCACCATTGATGAGCTTGTTTCAGTGCTGCTGTTTGTTGTTTCTTCTGCAGACGTACTTAATGGTACTAAAATCGTTGCGCTTGCCAATAGTGTCAATGTACTAAATCGTTTTATTTTTCCATGTTTCATCTGATAAATCAGCCCCCTAACATTTTTTGAACACGCTTTCATTATTAACAATTAAAGGGGCGTTCCAAAAATAAATTCTTTTATTTTTGGAACGTCCATCTCTAAATCATTCTCTTAAAAACTTTGATTACTTACGACAACAAGTCAGAATTATTCATCCTCGTCATCTACTGCAACATTTAGCAGCAATTCGTTGACTTTCACAATACTTTCTGCTGATTCCTTAACATAGTCACCTTCAATCGCTAATAAACTTGCATTTACATAGCTGATAACCATCGGTAAATTCATTCCAGTATATAAGTCAAACGAAGCACCTTGCATAATTTTTTTAGATAATATATTACAAGGTGTCCCCCCTAATAGATCAGCAAAGACAACAAAATCTTCTAACGATTCCGTAATCGCTTCAAATTTTTCTAAAAAGTCAGCTTCACCTTCTTCTGGTAATAAAGCAACAGTGGAAATTGTTTCTTGCGGTCCCATAATCATCTCCGCACTTTTTTTCAATTCCTCGCAAAAACGGCCATGACTTACTAAAACTAAATGTTCACTCATCGATTTTCTCCTGTCTTACTTATTTTGAAATAACACCTAACGCAGACAATGCGACACAGACAATTAATACGATAAAAATGGCTTTAGTAGACGTCATATTCTTTTTACCTAGCATCCAATAAACGCCACCGACAATTCCTGCAGGAAGTAGGCGTGGTAAAATCATATCCAAGTTATTTTGCATGTTAAGTGTTACATCCCCAATACTTGGTGCCCATGATAGTTTGACATTAACCATCGTTGCCACTAAAGCGCCAACCATGAAGACCCCTAGTAAAGTTGCAGCGTCTGTTAAGGCAGTTAAGCGGTGTTGCATAGTTGTTACCAAAGAAATTCCTTCGCGATACGCAAATTCCAATTGTTTCCAACGGAAGACCATCACGGCAATTTGAGCAACAATCCAGATAAAGATACCAGTTGGGTTGCCATTAATCGCCATGTTGGCAGCTAGCGCCCCAAAAATAGTTGGAATTAAAGCTGCGAAAATTGAATCCCCAATTGCTGCAAACGGTCCCATTAAACCAGTTTTCAAACCTGAAACTGTTTGTTTTCCAGCAATGCCTTCTTTTTCTTCAATGGCCAAATCGATCCCTGTAATAATTGTATTAAAGAAGTTTGAAGTATTGAAAAATTGCGTGTGTGTTTTCATTACTTCTTTTAATTCAGGCGTATCATCCCCATAAATTTTACGCAATTGTGGCAAAATCGTATACAAGTAACCTGATCCTTGCATTCTTTCGTAGTTCCAACCTAATTGGAAAGTAAACAAGCTTCTGCGATTAATTTGTTTAAAATCTTCTTTCGTCAATTTATAATTAGATTTCGTCATCTTCAATCTCTCCTTCGTCTGAATCATTCGCTGCATGTTCTTTTTTGGCTGCTGGCCCACTCGGAATCATTTGGCCATTTTTGTAGCTAATTGCGGCTAAAGCGAAACCAATTAAAGCGACTGCTAACATTGGTAGTGCGTTAAATACACCACTGAAGTCTTTCACAACGCTCGCAACAGATGTTCCTAAAAGTTGCATGTTTGTAAAGATTGTTCCTAGTAAAGCAGTTACAGTGAAACCAAGAATTAAATAAGGGAAATGTTTTTTCACTGGTAAGTAACGTAGTAAAATTGCAAAACCGACCGCTGGTAAGACCGCCCCAGCAACAGACAAGCCATCACCTAACCATTTCAAATCGCCATTTAGGACAGATACAACTTTTTGTACTAAACCACCACCAAAAGCAAGTGCTAAGAAGACTGGAATCATTCGAGAAAGAGACCAAGGTAAGGCACCCATTAAGAAGTTACGTTCAATTCCTTTGTAGTTCATATCTTCGACCATTTTATCAATCCGATGTGCAAAGTAGGTATTCGCAAAACG
This sequence comes from Enterococcus sp. DIV0682, assembly GCF_051712685.1. Lineage (NCBI taxonomy): Bacteria > Bacillati > Bacillota > Bacilli > Lactobacillales > Enterococcaceae > Enterococcus > Enterococcus sp. DIV0682. The sequence continues at coordinate 1,226,330 of NZ_JBIOPK010000001.1, read as the reverse complement.
AGCCAAAATGTCTAATTGAATCATTAAACTAGCAACTGGTACTGCAATAGCAGCGATTGCTTGTTCAGGGTTCATTCCTAAAGACACAGAAAATGCTGTGGCAAGAATCGTACCTGAGTTAGCATCAATTTTGGAGGCACCCCCGAAAGTCCCAACTCCTAATACAGTTAATTGCATACTTCCACCAATAATAAGTCCTGCTTTAATATCCCCCATCACTAATCCTGCAAAAAGACCTGCAAACACTGGTGCACTTAATGAAGAATAAATTTGTAATTCATCTAAAATTTGGTATCCTGCGTATAATGTTAATAATAAGATCTGCCACCATAAGATATTCATTTTTTGTTCCCTCCTATTTTGTTATCAAACTCATAAAGTCTTCCGCTTTGTCACTTGGCACCATTTGAGCAATCAGATGGACACCTTTAGCATTTAACTCTTTAAAAACCTCAATATCTTGATCGACCACATTGATTGACTTAGTAATCGACCGTGTTTCGTTTGTTTGAGACATGTTCCCAACATTGATTTCTTTAATCGGCACCCCAAGTTCTACTAGTTTTAATAAACGATCTGGTTTCCGTACCACAATTAATAAACGTTGTGAGTCGTATTTTCCTGCTAAAATATTTTGAGCAGCTTTTTCAATTGGTAACACGCTTAGTTTCACGCCAGCTGGTGTTGCTAATTTCAAACCACTTTTTTCAATGGCATTCCCTGCAACCTCATCATCAACGACCATAATTCTGGAAATATTCAATTTTGTCGCCCATAAATTTGCCACTTGTCCATGAATCAAACGTCCATCAATTCTTACGCCAATAATACTCATTGTAATCCCTCTTTCATTTCTTTATATAGTGGTTCTTTTACTAACTGAATTTCTGGTTGGTACGTTCCTTCCGTTTCAAAAATGACGATCTCATTTTGCCCTTCTTTTAATAATCCTTTGGGAATATATAAGGAAAGCGTCGGACCAACATTCCAGAAACGACCAAGATTGGTTTGGTTAACAAAAACAATTCCTTTGCCGAATTTAGAAACATCAATAAATGTATCTTTCACTTCTGCTAACTCCATATGATACTGGTAAAAGCTTGGTTGATCAGGTTGCCATTCTCTTGAATAGTCTACCTGTTCACAGCTTGTCATAGGTAAACAATATTGTTGCCATTGCGTCATAAAATGTAAATCTGCCATGACACCCGTTCGAATCCCTTTTTTCTGAGTATCTGCAAATAGTTTATGCCCGTAATTGACACGACCCATATTTTCCATTAAAATATCGATTTGATTATTCTCTTGCGGCAGTGTAACGTAAATATCTTCGCCAATTTCCGTTTGATATTGCGTTGCTTGATGTACCTGATTGACAAATAATTGCAGACGATCACGACCGTCAATCACTCTTAGCTTTTCTTCTGCAGCATCTTTTTCAATGCTTGTTCGGTAAAGAAGATAGCCGGTATTTTGTCCTAATTGTTCCATGGTTTGCGGATAAACGCTGACCACTGGCTGACTAATCGTTTCTAAAGTCGCAAACAAACTCACTTTGTTGGTTAAAGGAATTGCTGTTTGCGCAAAAGAATCTTTTACTAATGGTTCAGCTTGTGGTAACGCAGGGTACTCTTCGTGAAGCATTTTTTGTAACGCGAAATACTTTTCGGTTGGGTTCCCTTGTTCATCAAGTGGCGCATCATAATCATAGGAAGTGATTTGTGGTAAATCAATGGTTCCTCGTGCGGAGCAGCCATTCATAAACCCAAAATTGGTGCCGCCATGAAACATATATAAGTTGATACTGCCTAATGCTAATGCTTCTCTAACTGATTCAGCCAATTCTTGCGGATCTCGTTTAATAATTGGCTCTTTCCAACGATTAAACCAGCCATCCCAAAATTCCATACACATTAGCGGCCATTTTTTACCATGTTCTTCAAAAAAGGCTTGCATCATACCGAAATTTTCTTTGGCTTTTGAGCCAAAATTCCCAGTTACTAAAATATCATCTTCAATCATGCTGCCTGCCCGCAATGTTGCGCGCCATGGCCCGTCAGAAGTAAAAAATGGTGCTGTCACGCCACGTGCAATCATCAAATCGCGAATCGCCCGTAAATACGCTTTTTCTTCGCCAAATGAACCATATTCGTTTTCGATTTGAATCATTAAAATATTGCCACCGTTAGCAAGTTGATGCGGAACAATTTTTTCCATTAAAACATCATAATATTCCGCAACATGCTTCAGATAGGTTGGATTATTCGAACGCATCCGTCCTGGTTCATTTAATAGCCAGGCTGGAAAACCGCCAAACTCCCATTCTGCACAAATATAAGGAGACGGCCGCACAATCGCATATAGTCCAAGTTCTTGTGCTAATTTTAAAAAGCGCTCCAAATCTAATATTCCCTCAAAATGAAATGTTTCTTTTTGCGGTTCATGTAAATTCCATGGTACATATGTCTCAACTGTATTGAAGCCTAAAGCTTTCAAGTTATAAAGTGAATGATACCAATCTGAGGGATCTACACGAAAATAATGAATGGCGCCTGATAAAATTTTAAATGGTTGACCATTTAAAAGAAACTCCTCTTTAATTTCAAATCTGTCCACATTGCCACCCTTTCTAGTAAACGCTTTCAATCACTGGATAATTGCTAAATAAAGAAAGCTCTTTATTTAGCAATTTCGACTACTTGGATGTTCATAAGATGTTTCTTCACGTTCTCTACGTCTACATGCCCAGTCATTCTTTCTTGGGCATTAGCCATTCCAGCCGCCATGCCCCATTTTAGCAGTTCGGCCGCTGGGGCATCCTTGGCTAGTCCATATGCAAGACCAGCAATGGTTGCATCTCCTGAACCAACAGGATTTTTAGCTTGAATCGTTGGAATTTTTACACGATAGAATTGATCGTGATGTTTGGCAATTGCACCATCTTTTCCTAAAGATATGACAATCCATTCAATTCCCGCAAACATTGGTTTTGTTAAAGCTGTTTGTACAGCTGCTAATGGATTTTCTGAAAAATCTTGCCCTAGCAATCCTTCTAGTTCCTCTAAATTAGGTTTAATTAAATACGGTTTCCATGGTCCTTGAAGAACTTGCCTTAAACTATCACCAGAAGTATCTAGTAGCACTTTAACCTCTTGTGCGTGAGCTTTTTGAACTAATTCTTGATAAAAATCTGATGGTAATCCTTTCGCTAAACTGCCAGAAATTGTGACAATTTCTGCTTGCTTAATTAATTGATCGAAATTTTCAAGGAAGTTACTGATTTCTTCTGGGGAAACAGTTGGTCCAGCTTCTAAAATTTCAGTTTGATTCCCCTCGTGCAAAATCGCAATCGAATCACGTGTTTCTTCTTTGATTGACGTAAATGCTTGGGGGATGTTTGCTTTCTTTAACTCATTTGCAATAAACGCCCCATGAAAACCACCAAGAACGCCGGTAGCGATAACATCTCCACCTAAATCATGAATAACGCGAGTGACATTTAGTCCTTTGCCACCAGGGGTTTTGGTCACCTGACTGGTCCGATTAACGGTATCAAGCTTTAGATGATCTAATAGGTAGGAGATGTCAATTGACGGATTCATTGTTACTGTTACTATCACAGCTATGCCTCCCAATTACCCTTCGTTTACTTGAACTTTCGCATGCCAAGAGCTGGCGGTTGCTGCGATGACTTCATTTAAACTTTCAATGTTTTCTCGGCCTTCTGTTTTTAACCAATCACAAGCCGCAGTTTCTCCTGCTTCAACGAAAGGTTTCACGCCATTTTTCCACGTAGCACGGCCACATAAAACACCATTAAATGTTGAACCAGCTTCTTTAGCGAAACGTAGTGTTTCTTGGAATAGCTCTGTTGAGACACCGGCACTTAAAAAGATAAATGGTAAATCAGTGGCTTGACTTTGTTCTAAGAAATAATTCGCCGCTTCCTCTTTTGTATACGCTGTTTCAGCCGGCGCAAAACCTTCTACAAAATTCATATTAACTGGAACTTCCACTTTCAATACATCTACTTTATATTGGGGTTTAGAAAATTCTTTCATCATTTCATTCACTTTATGCGGTTTAACTTTTGCATATTCTAAAGAAGTTGCATCTGCTATTTGTGCATCATAAGAAACTAATTCTAAGTAAAATGGTAGGTCTTCTTCTGCACATTCACTCCCTAAGCGTTCAATAAATACATGTTTTTGATGATTGATTTCTGGATCCTCATCCACATCATAGTAGAGTAAAAATTTAATCGCATCTGCGCCTTCTTCTTTCAAGCGTAAAACAGACCAATCTGCTAGTAAATCAGGCAATCGTCCCGGAGTTGTTGCATCATAGCCCGTTTTTTCATAAGCGAGTAACAATCCAGCCTCGGTATCGCGTGCTTTTGCAGCAGGCAATCCATATTCTGGATCCAATAAAATGGCGGACGCATAAGGTGTCAATTCTTTCGAGACTAATTCTTTAAACGTTTCAATTTGTGCATCAGTTGGCTCTACATCTAGCGCTTTGATCATTTTTTTCAAGGCACCTCGTTGATCAATGGCTAATGCGCTAATGATTCCTTCTTGGGTTGACAAACGATCCATTGCCGCTTTTTTTCCAGCTGTTAACGTAAGCATAGTTCCTCCTCCAAATGTTGTATTATTTATAGTCATAAATCGTTACACCTTTAACCACACGATTCACTGTACCTGTCGGTGAAGGGGTATCCGGTTTATTTCCAACTTTAATAGATGTTAAAAGTGCGACTGTTTGGGCTACCATGATATCTGCTAATGCTAAATAGCCATCAGGTAATAGAGCAGTTTCTGCGGAATATTCAATAGTTGAACCTGAGAAATTACGTTTGCCAGGTTGAGCAATCGCAAAAACACCCGCCGCAATTTCGTCACCGTGAACTTCTTCTAAGATATCCAAGTCATAATCTCTTGTGTATGGTGTATTATTAACAAAACCAAACATTATTGTTTTTTCATTAATAAATGATTTTGGTCCATGACGGAAGCCCATAGAAGAGTCAAAAATTGTGGCAACTTTGCCGGCTGTTAGTTCTAAAATTTTCAATTGCGCTTCTCTTGTCAAACCAGCTAAACTTCCAGAACCAACATAAACAATGCGTTCAAAATCAAGGTTAACAATTTCATTTAATTCTTCTTCACGGGATAGCACTTCTTCACCTAATTTAATTAGAGCGGTTACATAATCTTGTTTTTGCTCAAAGGCTGTTTGATCAAAGAGTAGTAATGTACCCAAGGTCATGCAAGAAAAGCTACCAGTCATCGCAAAACCACCATCATTGGAACGTGTTGGCATTAAGAATAAAAAGCTGTTTTCTTCTTTTTGGCTTATTTGTGCCAGTTGTCCTTCTTCAGCACAAGTAATCGCTAAATGATGAATTGTTTCAACCACTTGATTAGCTACTTCAACTGCCGCTAAACTTTCAGGACTATTTCCACTTCTTGCAAACGAAACTAACAATGTTGGTTCGTCTTTAATCAGATAATCTTCTGGTTTGGCCACAATATCCGTTGTCCCAATACTTTCGAATGAAAAAGCTTGTGTGTCGCCGTGTGCTCGGAGATAAGGTACAACCGTATCACCGACATATTGCGAAGTCCCTGCTCCTGTAAAAATTACTCTTGTGCGTTTTCCTTGCGCTTTGGCTTGGACTTCTTTTAAAAAGTTTTCCAAAGCTGTTTGATTTTCATGATAAAGTGTCACGGTTTCTTGCCAAAGCTCAGGTTGCTGACGAATTTCACGTGTCGTGATTTCCGCTCCTAGTTGTTCTAGTTCTTCTTTTTCTGCTGTAAACATACTTAACTCTCCTAACTATTCCGAATATGGCGTATCTGATAATGAAATTGGTCTGCTCGTGCCACACTCAACGTAAATTCAATAATTTCATTTTTCATGTTATATGTCTGGCGTGCTAAATGAAGGACTGGCGCTCCTTCTGGAATCATCAATAATTTGGCATCTTCTTTTGAAGCAATGCTAGCGTATAATTCTTCATCAGCTAAACGAACGGTTTGCTTAAAATCTTCCGAAAATAGATCATATAATGGTTTGCTACGTAGTAATTGATCCGTGAGTGATAAGAAAAATTTCACAGGCAAGTATGTGTCTTCAACCATTAATGGCTCGTTATCAGCAATCCGCAACCGACTTAATTTAAAAACTGCCTCTCCTAACGAAAGATTCAAATGCTGACAAATAAATTTATCCGCTTCCAATTTTTCGAAGGATAATATACGGGTATGTGGTTTTCGACCCAGCCCTTTCATTTGTTCTGTAAAACTATATGCGCCAGCTAAATCAGCGGCCTCTTTTTTTATATCTGAAACAAATGTTCCTTTGCCATGACGACGATAGATGGAACCTCTATTTTCTAGTTCTTGTAGCGCTAACCGGACCGTCGTCCGACTCACTCCATATTGTGCAGTCAATTCACGTTCAGAGGGCAACTTGTCATGAGGAATCATGCATGTTTCGATTCGTTCCTGCAGCAAATCAACAAGTTGATGATACAAAGCTTTGTTTTTAAAGGCATTTTCCATAACTTTCTCCTTTACCCTAACTGGTTATAACCACAAACCAATAGTACGGTGGTTTTTTTTATTTTGTCAATAAAAAGTATTAATAAATATCTTCATACCGCTATAACCTTGAAATGATAACGTTTACATTTTTTTATTTTTCTTTATTGTAATATTTTTTCCCTCAAGAAATCATTTTTTTATAAAAAACCATCCTTAAATATGATACCAGTTGCTGGCTTTATTTTAAATAGACAAAAAAGAGTATGAGACAAAAATCACTTTAGATTTTTGTCTCATACTCAAAATCTGAAAAACAGTTCGATCCCGACTTCTTCGTTTCTATTGTTTGGTTTTGGCAACAACTAACAAGTAACTGATTTTACGAAATCCATGACAATATTCATTATTGAGCATATTCAATCCTTCTGCTAATTTTCGTATAAGATAAATATTGATTGAATGTGTTGACACAACGAAAGGCAGTCCTGTTCGCATATTGATCATAATAACGCTTGGTATACCACTGAAATTCTTTCGTCCAAGGTTTGACATGGCCAGTAAAGTGGATAATGGATGGTGCTCTTCTCGTTTCGTCATATTGTCTTTCTCCATAAATAGTCGGATGTTTTTTCGCTTTTGACAGAATATAACCTTGGGCATTCCACTTAGGATGTAACTGGGTCCAACGGTCGTGTAAAACCGCATTCAATGCATCTTGATCATGGAAACGTAATTTATCTGGATTTTCTTCAATAAATCTTAAGACTTTAGTGGTTACATCTAAATTCAACCATTTTTTAACATCGATTAGCAACAAGCCTGAGTTAAAATAACACATAGATTCTGCAGGAATCGCCATTTTTTCCAAACGTTGATGGAACCCTGCATCTTCAACAGCGGCGATGATATTTTCACCTAAATCAACTGTCCATAATTTTGCGACATCATCTAAGGCAATCATGTCACAATCCATATACAACAGCCGTTCGATCTGGCTTCCTCTAAACAACTCTGGAATAGCAATCCTGTAGTAAGCTGTTTTGGGAATTCGTTCACTGGTTACAACATTTTTGAAAAAATGGGGGTTGATTTTTAAAAATGTTAACTCTGCATTGATTTGGGTATGTTTAATCGTAAAATACAGTAGTTGCTTGCTTTCAAAATTGATATTGTCATCAATCACATAAAAATGAACAGCTGCCGCTGAAGGACTATTTTCTAAAATTGAAACAAACATAGCAGCAAGATGCGGTACAAAGTTGGTATTGCAACATGAGACAATCGCTAATTCTTTTCTATTTTCCATTTCTTGCACCTACTTTCTTTAACTTGTTTAGATAAAGAGCTGTATAAGGATGATTTTCTAACGTATTCCAGGGTTTATCGTGACCAGTAAAATGAATAATCGCTGGCTCTTGATTTCCCGCTGCATATAATTTTTGGTAAGCCTCATTAGGCGCTTCATGACGATTAAAAACTAAAGACGTCTGCATATTCCATCTTGGTTCTAAAGCTAGCCAATCTTCATAAAGAACGGCGTTTAAAGCATCTTGGTCATGATAAACTATGCGGTCCCCATTTTCTTCTAGATACTGAATTGTTTTTTGCGTGATTGCTTTCTCGTTCCATCGGTCAATATCAATAATCATAACTCCTGAATTAAAATAATAATCGGAGGAATGGATGCCCAAACGTTTCAAGGCATATGCTTGACCAGGATCAATAACCGCGCCAATCGTTTGGTTCACTAATGGCGTATCATACAACTGGACAATATCATCTAAAACCAGCGTATCTGCATCTAAATAAAGAACCTTTTTATAGCTATATTTTTGTAAAAGTGACGGTAAAGAAATGCGTAAGTATGCGGTCGTTGTAATATGATCACTCACTAAAAAATTTTGATAGACTTCTTTGTCTGCTGTTAGAAATTCAACAGTCGCATTTTGTGAGTTACTACTAACCGTTTCTTGGAGTGCTTTTTTGCTAGATAGCGACAGCCCATCATCAATCACATAAAAATGAACAGATCTCTCCGAATGACAATTTTCTAAAACAGTTGTCATCATTACATTCAAATAAGGAGCATAATTTTCGTCTGAAGCTGTCACAATTGGCACAATCTTCTGATTTTTTCTCATCAAAACCACTCTCCTCTTTTATTTTTATAGCTAAGTTCCTATTCAGAATAGGCCCTGAAAAACTTATCTGCAAATCATATGCTCATTGTTTTATAATATAATTATAATAAAAATATATTTTATGGCTATAAAATAATTTTGTTTTCCGTTAACAACTATAAAAAAAACAACATTTCTCTTACTTTATCCTCAAAAATACTATTTATTTAATACTTGTTTTACTAATTTTTTTATCTAAAAATCCGCCTGTTGTATTTTCTGTTGATTATAATTTTAAAATGTACAGCGAAACTTAATATAAATTCTAAACTGACTTCTTACTCAATAAAAGAGCGAAAAAGCCTGGGACAAAAATCACTTTGGATTTTTGTTCCAGGCTCAAAACCGGATAAACGGCGGGAACAGAAGCAATTCCTTCGAAAATAAACGGCTCTGTTCTGACCTCTTTCACTTCATATATGATTCTCTTTCCCTTCCAAAAGTTATCCTTCTTAAATGATCTATGGCGTAGTCGGATAATTTTGGACTGTCGTTTGATTGCCATTTTGACTAAACAAGCTAGTTGATTGTGCATTTTTTTGTTTTTCTACTTCTAAGACTTTGTTTTTTTCAAAAGCTACATCATAGTTGTAGTCCTTTGGTTGCACTTCTTGGAATCCTTGTGGTTTATAAAAACGTAAAAGGTTTTCCTGATTTAATTTGTCAGATAAACTTAACGATTTTTTCACCCAATCGTTATCTTTCGTGACTTCTGCTTTTAAATCTGCTGGAACTTGGTCTAATTTTTTCCCTTGATTATTGTAGATTTCCCCACCTAGATACGAAAATTGAGGCGTTACAAAATCGCCATTTCTAAAAGGAACCACTTGTTTACATTGAGGAGATAAAAGGTCCGTGCCAAAATGGATATAATTTTTATCATCGACACCTAAAAGATGGTACAGTGTCGGTAAAACGTCAATTTCCCCACCATATTCGTGCATGATTTTCCCTTGCGTATAGCCTGGCATGTAAAACATCAAAGGTACTCTTTGCAATTGCGCATTGTCATAGTTTGTCCACGTTTTTGGATCGCGGTTGAAGGCTTTACATAAGTCCTTGTTGTTCGCATCTGAAATACCGAAGTGGTCACCATAAATAACAAAAATAGAATGATTGTATAAACTTGTTGTTTGCAAGTAATGGAAAAATTGTTCTAGCGATTGATCCAAATAGTGCGCTGTTCGAACATAATCATCCACAATCGAATTGCCTGTGTTCAATTTAGGAAACGGGAAGTTTTGGTCATCCGTATAATAAGGGGTATGATTGGTCACAGTTAAAAACTTCGCATAGAATGGCTGCTGTAAATGTTCAAGCTCACTAGCTGATTCACGCAACAATTGTTTATCTAAAATACCGTAACCTAGCATTTTGTCATCTTTTGAAAAATATGACCGATCAAAAAAGTATTGATAACCTAAGTTTTTATACACATGGTCTCGATTCCAAAAACTCCCCACATTTCCATGGAAAACAGCGGTTGTATAGCCTTTTTGTCCTAAAACTGCAGGAGCCGCTTCGAAAGTATTGTCTGATCCTAATTGTGTAAAAAGAGAGCCTTGCGGGAGCCCGAATGTTCCTGTTTCCAACATATTCTCCGCATCACTCGTTTTTCCTTGCCCTACTTCATGAAAGAAATTATCAAAACTGATTGTCGCTTTGTTTTGATAGAGCTGATTTAAAAACGGTGTAACCTCTTGGCCTTGGACTTTCATATTAATCAAAAATTGTTGAAAACTTTCTAAATGAATCACAAATACATTTTTTCCTTTGGCAATTCCGGCATACTGTGGATTAAGCGGTAAATTGTTTTGCTTGGTAAATTTCATGATTTCAGGTAATTCGTTTGAACTAGCTTCTGCTCTTACCTCATTTGACATGGCTGTTTTGACACCATCGATGGCTGTGAATGCATCCAAGCCAAGATATTTTACAATATAATTACGGTCAAAAATTCTTTGAAGCAATTGAGGACGATCGGTTTCGCTTAAAAATAAGTTAACCGAAAAGAGCAAGACACTTAAACAACTAATTGAGATCGCCAATCTTCTGTTGATAGGTTTGGTCACAAAGACTTGATGATTCCGTCGCTGTTTAAAAGAGTAAAATACCAAAACGAGCAGTACTAAAGTATCTAGCCAATAAAAGACATCGTGGACTCTCATTAAAGCAAGTAAATCACCAGAAATCCCTTCTGAAACTTTTGAAAAGCCAAAAACAGATTGGATGGTAATAAAGTCAGTGAATTCACGATAAAAAATAATATTCAAATATAAAATTAATGTATTTAAAACATTTAAAAGAGTTAAGCTAAGCATAAATGTTGGGAGCGTCAATAATTTTGTGTAAATAAATTGTCCTCCTGCAAAATAATTAGTTACTCAGTAAACATTGAAACTAATGTATCGGTTACCTGTTGAAAACCTTTATGGCTTCTGTTTAGAAATTTTTGATTGTATGTATCAAAAATGCTGACTAGAAAGCGTTCTAGTGATTCTTCATTTTGAAACTGCTCTTTTCTACGGCTGTATCTTTTAATTTGCTTATTGAAAGACTCGATTAGATTGGTTGAGTAAATGGTTCTACGAATGCTAGGTGGAAAATCATAAAAAGTTAATAAGTCTTGGTTTTCTATGAGTGACTGCGTCACTTTAGGATAGTTTTTCTTCCATTTCTCAATCATGCCGGATAAGAAGGTATTCGCTTCTTCTTTTGAGTTAGCTTGATAAACAGCCTTAAAGTCATCACAGATTTCTTTTCGGTCTTTGACACGTACTTTATGAGCGATATTACGAGATACATGGATACAACAATGCTGATATTTTGCTTTAGGATAAATTTGATGGATAGTATCTTTCATGCCTTTTAAGCCGTCCGTAATAAAAAGCAAGACTTCTTGAACTCCTCTGGAGTTAATATCCTGTAGCAGCTCATTCCAAACGTATGTTGATTCAGTTGGAGCAATCGCATAACTCAGTACTTCTTTAGTGCCGTCTTCTCGTATACCAATGGCAATATAAATCGCTTCTTTGGATACGGTTTGACGTTTTAGTGGAATGTAAGTAGCGTCCATAAAAATAGCGACATACTTATCATTTAAGGCTCTGGATTTAAAGGCATTTACTTCTTCAGTCAGAACTTTAGTCATGTTGGACATGGTTTGTGGAGTATAGTGATGACCGTACATTTTTTCGATCAAATCAGCAATTTCAGACATCGTAACACCTTTTTCGAATAAATGGATAATAGTGGTTTCCAATGTATCGTTTGTTCTTTTGTAGGCTGGTAAAGTTTGTTGTTTAAACTCACCATTACGATCTCTAGGTATTTCCAATGTTAATTCACCATATTCGGTTTTGATTGATCGAAAGTAAGAACCGTTTCTCGAATTACCTGAATTAAAACCAGTGCGATCATATTTTTCGTAATCTAAAAAAGCCGTTAATTCAGTCCGTAGGAGTGTGTTTATCGCTTTTTCTAAGTGCGAACGGAATAATTCATTTAAATCGCCTTTAGTGACTAGAGTTTGCACAATTTCTGTAGTAAAATCATTCATAGGGAAGTCCTCTTTTCTGTGAATTGGTTGTCGTTAACTTTATTCTACAGAAGCGACTTCCTTTTTTGTATGGATTTTTTCATTTACACAAAATATTTTACACTCTCTAAATGTTTTATGCTTTTTAAAATACAAACTAAAACCAAATAATAACAGCGTAGTAGCAACTGGATTGAACCATAAAATTTCTCGCTGGAGACTGCCCTTAACGCCCAATGAGAAATCTAGGTAATACGCCAGAATCGTTTTTGCCCAAAAGAGTAAAACAAAAAATAAAAAGAGTCCTAATCGGTTATTTATTTTTTTCATCTAAGTTTGTCTTCCTTTCCCTTCAAAAAAATCTTGATTTGTTAAAAATAAAACCTAACTCTGCGCAATGACTTTTTCGCTAGCGGAGAATTGGATAAATAACTTAAAAAGATAATCGCAATGGCGCAACATCCAAATAAAAGCCATACGTTTGTAAAAGGTGTTCGAGTAAGCGAACTAGTAATAGGCTTTGTAATTAAAAGACTTGGTAGCGCAACCCCTAAAGAATTGCCAATTTGCTTACATGTCACCGCAATGGCTGCTGCCGTTCCTGACTGAGAAAGTGGCATTCCTTCAATCGCTGTAATGGTAATCGGCGAATTTAACATCCCAAACCCAATGCCTAAAAAGATATAAATAATAAATAAAATAATCATAGGCGTTGTTTTAGTTACAAATAATTGTAAAAAGCTAACAGCCAACATTGAAATACCACAAAGCATAATAGGACGTTTCGTCCCTATTCTCCCTACCATTTCGCCGGCTCTCGGGGCAACAAGAAAACTAACAAAAGCCAAAGGAATGGTTGATAAGCCAGCTTCCAACGGGCTGAAGCCTCTCATCTCTTGCAAATATAGCGTGTTTAAAAATAAATAGCCGTTATATATGATAAAGCCAAAAATAGCTAAAAAAGAAGCCGATGTAAATGGAATAGATAAAAAGAAACGCGGGTTGATTAACGGATTGTCAATGTTATATTCATAAATAAAGAAAATGACAATGGCTAAGCAGCCGATTATCCCAGTACTTAAAATATCTGGCGCGAAAAGCCCTTTTCTAGGTAGTCCGATAATGGAATAGATAGAACTAAATAGAAAAAGAATCATCAATGCTTGACCAACAAAATCATTTTTCACCGTTTTCTCTACTTTTGACTCAGGTACAAACTTTTGTGTAAGGATGATTGCCGCAGCAATGATCGGTACATTTACAAAAAAGACATACCGCCAGCTAAAATAAGAAACAATCAGTCCGCCAATAATCGGGCCCATGCCTAAGGAAATCCCTGTAACAGAGCCCCACAAGCCAATTGCTTTCGCACGTTCTAACTTTTCGGTAAATACCTGTGTAATAATAGACATTGCTACCGGATTTAACATAGAACCACCAATCCCTTGCAACATGCGAAACGCAATCAATTGCCCTGGGGTTTGCGAAATCCCACATAGGAAAGACGCTAAACCAAAACAGGCTAAGCCCAATTGAAGGACTCGTTTACGGCCAATTCGATCTGCTGTAGACCCAGATAACAATAATAAGGATGCTACCATTAAAGTGTACCCATCTGTTACCCACTGTAATGTAGACAGATTCGTGTGAAAATCACTTTGAATGGATGGTAACGCCACATTGACAACCGTAACATCCATGGTCACTACAAACAAACTCATGCAACAAGTATACAAAATAACTTTTTTTCTATCGATCATAAAAACAGTCCTTTCTAGCAACTACATAAAACAGGAAAAGCAACAATGACACTTAAACTTCTAACGACACAGTTATCGCAAGTACTCACGTATCAACAGTTCTTTATATTGCTTGCCATTTAGTTATTTTATACTTAAAAAAGTAAATCTTTAGATAGCCAAACTATACACCAGAACCCCTTTAAATTGAACCGTAATAGATACGATTTATCGATTCTTAAGTTATTAAATAATTGAACATTCTGTTCAGAAATATCGAACAGCCCCATAATTGAGCATCTCTTTTAAACAATGAACAACAAAAATAGCCTTATCCGCAGCAGAAGTAAATCTAAGCGAATAAAGCTATTTTTGGTAACTATTCCAAAGTAATTTTAATGGCTAAGTCTCTAGCAACTTTTGTAAAGTTGCCTTGATTTGACCAGGTTGGACAAAAACCGAACTGGAAACATTTCGGTATAAATAAAATTTTTGTTTTCGTTCAATCGGTAAAAAGAAGAGTTTAGAATCAATTTCCTGCAGTTGTTCTTTCCGAAGAGAGATCACCGCATAAACTCCTTTACTTTTTTCAATGAGACGAGTAAGCATCAACGTATCGTAGCAACAAACAAGCGGACTTGTTAAGTGCAACATTTCTAGCACACTCTTGGTAGCTTCTAAATGATCTAAGTGATGCGGCAAAAATAGAAATGGATAGTTGGTCAAACAGGTGAAGCCTTCTTCCTCAATTTCTTGTTTAATTTCTCTTGAAACACAAAGATACATTTTTAGTTCAATTAATTGTTCTTTCTTTAAAACTGGACTATTCACATCTGCAGAAGTAATCACAAAATCCAACTCATGATTCTCCAATTTATTCAATAACTCAAACGATGAACCATGGTAACATTCCCAAAAACGATTCAGTTGATCCTCATTTTCTGTCACTTTATACATCAAGGACGTATTTCCAAAACCTAAACGCATCACTGGATTCTCAATCATTTCATGCAAATTAAGTTTCATTTTCTTAGCCTCGTTTAAAATGATATATACAGATTGGACGATTTTATCACCATAGGAATTTAACGTCAAAGAATTCCCGTTACGGTCAAAAAGTAAATGGCCCAATTCACTTTCCAAATCTTTTAATGACGCACTTAAGGTTGATTTACTAACATGGAGTTCAGAGGCTGCTTTGGAAATACTATTATATTTTGCAATGGTATAAAAATATTCTAATTTTTCAATAGTCATCTTTTGTCATCCCTTTTATTCAAATTCATTTGCCCACGTAACCTGTTCAAAACACGCCTCACTCTTTATCAATAGCGTAGTTATTTTTGCTCTAATAAGCTATGTCCATCTTGTTATTTTTCTATAACTAATAGCAGATGGATATGAAAGTGCCTTTGGTAAAACTTTTTTTCGGAAATAGTACGAGCATTCGCAGTAAATTCAGCTTATTAACAAAGGCGTCTAGCTTTTTCTATTTTACGCAAATTTACTTAAGAAATTCCATTTCAATTCTTTTCTAAAAAAGGTAAGATGGACACAACAAATGTTTCAGTTTCCATGCCCATTTACTTTAAGGTTCAGCGTTATCTACTAAGTATGAAGAATGTCAAAGAAAGGTTAGGTACTCCCAATGAAAATCAACTATTTAGGTACGGGTGCAGCAGAACGGATTCCAGGAATTTTTTGTAATTGTAAATTATGTAAGTACGCTCGAGAGAAAAAAGGACGAGAAATTCGTACACAAACTCAATTAATTATTGATGATGTCCTGCTGATTGATTTTCCAGGGGATTCTTATTTACACCTGTTGCAGTACGACTTGTGTTTTGCAGAATTTAACTCTTTACTAATCTCTCATTGGCATTCCGATCATTTTTACGGTGAGGATTTGGCTTATCGAATGTCTGGTTATGCATTAGATATTCCCAATCGTTTAACTGTTTACGGAAATGAAGCAGTTAAGACGTTTTATCAGCGCGCCTTTGATTTAGAAGGTCGCCAAGACGATACCCGATTACAGTATCAGGTTATTCAGCCCTACAAATGTTTTACTATTGCGAACTATACGATTTATCCCCTTCCTGCACAACATGGAAATTTCAGTGAAGATTGTTTTATTTTCGTTATAGACGATGGTAAAGATGCTTTTTTATCCACCCATGATACAGGTTACTTTACGTCAGAAATGTTTGAATATCTTGAAAAGAGCCACTTACTTCTTAGTATTGTTTCTTTAGATTGTACTAGTCAAACAAACGAAACTGGCAATAGTCATATGAATTGGGAAGAAAATTTAAAATTAATTGCAGAATTAAAAGAAAGAAAACTCGTCACAGATAAAACGATTTACGTTGCCAACCATTTTTCTCACAATGGCGGCTTGTCTTATGCGGAGATGGCGGCTTTATCTCAAAAGCATGAAATCATTACGAGTTATGATGGTTTAGAAATACTAACTTAATCGGATTATTTGCCTTCTTTTCAGCACTATTATATGCTTTTAACCGATAATTACAAGGTACTTTTATCGTAACTTACACTATCTTAAAAAACAAAAATACTCGAAATTTCCCGTGATTCTGGAAATTCCGAGTATTTTTATGGTTCTTTACGCTGCTGGCACAGCGGATAAACGTTTATTTTCTTCTTCATCCACTCGATTGACAATAAAGTTATAATTCACTTCATTTAGTCTTTGACCATGATTTCCTGTTTGCTTAATACCCCCATTGGAATGAACACCAACTACTTCAAACCGAGCATTATAGATTGGTGAACCAGATTGACCACCGGTTGTATCGATATCATAAAATAGTAATGGATTTTCTAAGTCTGTAAAGTTAGATGTGAACAAATCATTTTCATGAGACCATTGTGTGTGGTTTTTCTCACCTGGATAGCCTGATATTGTGACATGGGTATCTGAAGATTCAAACTTTTTCAAAACAAATGGCGTTAAAATTTCTCCCAACTCTGGGCCATCTGGACGATCGTTTTGTTTGCCGACAGTCACTACCGCAATATCCGCATTCGGGGAAAAAGCTACATCAATCACTTTGAATTTGCCAAATGGTGTCGCACTGCCATCTCGACCTGGATAAAACCAAGCATCATCTTTGGCATTCGGATTTAATACTTTGGCATTCTTAAAACTTTCAGCCACATGATTATTGGTGACAATTGTATTGGTTCCAACAACAAAGCCTGTTCCTAAAGAAATATAGCCTGGTTTACTGGCAGGGGAAATGATTCTTCCGATTGACGCAAAAGGCGCTTCGGTTGTATCTGCCACTTCTTGTCTTCTGTCTTCAGGGTCCAGTAACGATCTTTTTTGTCGTGAATGACTTTCGGCAGGAACGATATACTCTTCTGCATTTGCAGACAAGCTAAAACCGGCTATCAAAGTTACTAAAATCAGAAACAAAAAACCAGCACTAATTTTTCGTATGGAGAACTTTTTCATAAGATTATGCCACTCCTTATCCATTTTTATTTAATTGGGGAATTTTTTTCATTCATTGACCAGAACAGATTCACTTGGTTGGTTTACCTGAATATCCTCTTTAGCTCCGATTCCAGCAGAGTTAAAGGCTGCTGACACCACTGAAGCTGCTTCATCGCCATATTGAACTTTTGCAGCAGCAAGCATCGCATCACGAGCATCACTGAATTGTGCTTTAGGTGTTAAGTAATTTACTAACGAGCTGTAGAAAATAGTCTGTGCTTTTTCAATGCCTAAGTTCTGGATAATGGTGTAACCAATCCGATTAATAATTCCACTATTATAATGAACACCGCCTTGATCATAATAAGGCGTTCCTTTATACCGTGCTCGATCGTCGTATTGAGCCATGGTTTCTGGTTGTCCGTGTTTACTTGGCGTTTGTAAATTTCGAATACCTGTTTTTCGGTCAACACTCTGAGTATCCGCACCAATTTCTGGATTAGATGCACCCGAAATAATATAACCCATCAAATCAGAATAAGATTCATTCAACGCACCTGATTGTCCTAAATATTCTAAACCGGCAGTATGTTCCGTCACACCATGTGTCATTTCATGACCAACTACATCTAAAGAGGAAGCATACGTTTTTCCTGTTGGTGTACTTGTTTCACCATAACGCATTGCTTTTCCATCCCAAAAAGCATTGTCATAAGCATCTGGATGTTGTTCATCAACAACTGACAAGATGGGCATCCCTCGATCATCAATACTGTGTCGTTGGAAATGATCTTCATAATATGTTTTCACAAATTTTCCATGCGTATAGGCGTCAACAGCATTCTGATTTAATGTCGCTAGTGATGGCGCTTGAATAATAGAATAATTATTTTTGCCATCAACTACTGCATGGTAAACCCCTGTGTTATCCGTTCCGTGTAAAGCAATTCCCGTATTGCTTTTTTCAACTGGTACATTAAACGTTACTTGAAAAGAGTTTTTTAACGTTACTTCACTACCGACATGTTCCGTTAAATCTTGTTTTTCCATAATTGTTCCATCTGTAGCGTTCACTTTATAAACCAATGATACGGGGTCACCAGTTGGTGAAGAAGTTACTCTGACTTTATAAAATAATTGCCCTTCATTATTTACACGTTTGTCAATAGCTAAAAAGACAATATCTTTAGTTTCTGGATTATCAGAAGCAATAATTTTTTTAACTCCTTCTTCACCGATTGCATCAACCGATTGAATTTTCACTACTTGATCAACTGGATTTCCTGTAACACTTGTTACTGCACCATTTCTATCTAAATGAATAATCACATTATCTGAATCAACAGTAACGCCTTCCGTTTGCTTTTCTAACTTAAGATGCTTCATCCCCCACGCATCTTCTTTTCGATCTACAACCGTATATTGTTCAGCAGCTGCCTCAGAAATTGCCTCCTTTTCCAACTTCGATAAAACTGTTGAAACTTCACTTTCTGAATAAACTTGTTCTTCTGCGGCTACAAAAAGTGAAGAAAATAGACATGAACTTCCAACAAAGATGCCTGTACCTAAAATGTATAAAATTTTATTTCCCTTCATCAAACAATTAACTCCTTCCCCAGTTTCCTTTTATTTCTTTTCCCAACAAAAGTATTGCTTTATCCTCCCTAATTTTTCCCGTTAAACGACCGCCCCTTTCCCTGCGTAAATATTTGTTGCTATTTTCATTATAGACAACTACCTAACCGGCACTATCTAAATTCCTTAATCAGCCGACATTTTTCCCTGTATTGCCCCTCATAACTCAATACCATAGCAAAAAAGTTGTTAACAAATTCATTCGTTAACAACTTTTTTACTATTATGATTTTTTTCAATAATTAAATGTTGAGTAACCGATCCTTCATTGAAGGACGTTTGCAAATCAAATTGATCTGAAAAATCAACAATTTCTTTTACATATAACAATCCCCAACCGTGCTCTTCTGGGTTACTTTTAGAACTAAATTTGGTTTTCTTCATAATTTTAAAATCAAATTCGGCTTGGACACTATTTGTTATCACAAACTCTTGTGTTTCATTTTTATTGAAAATTGAGATAGCGAACATTTTCAATTCTGATTTTGCACTGTTTTCAATCGCGTTATCTAATAGAATAGCCAACAAACGAATCACAACCACTAAGTCGATTGATGTATCAAGAATAAATACTTCTGGCACATCAACAATCACTTTTAGTTTTGCTTGCTTTGCGGTATTAATTTTCATACTTATGAGTGCCTTAAGTTCCATATTTTTCAAACGATTTAACTTCATAAGTTCAAATTCTTCATTATCAATAATTTTTTTGGTTGGTGCAATCGTTTCTTCATAAATTCTTTTGATTTCCAGAATATCTTCGTATGAAATAGCAATTTGTAAACTATACAATAAATTTTTATAATCATGACGAAACATCGCTAGCTCTTCGTTAATGGATTCTATTTTTTCAGTATAAATCGTTAAATTATTCAATAATTGAGTGTTGATACGTTGTTCTTCCAAATAAGCTTCAATGACTAAACCAATCAGAATTAAAAATAAACCTACACTTATTAATAACTCCAATTTAGAACTATTTACCGTGACAAATCCTCGCATAAAGTCAGGTGAAATCTCTGGCGAAATCAAAAACACAAAAAGTAACAACAGAATCAACAATAAAAGTAAACAACCAAAAAAAATTCGGCTATTTTCTAACACACGATTTAATCTTAAAAAAACACTATTGGGAATTTTTAAAGCAATCCAGATATTTATAAGCAACAGAAGAACATTTGAGGCAATCCATAATAATTTATTTTGATAAATCTGTTGAAAAAAAACACTTAAAATCGTTTGCTCCGTGTAATTGATAAACGAAACCATAAGCAATGTAAAAACGGATAAAAATATCGCTTTAAAAATTGAGAACCTCTTTTTGTGAATGAGTAAAAATCCTGTAAAAACAACGACTGTCAGCGCATAAATCAACCAAGAGTAGCCCAACATTAATGCCGCAAACGAACAAAGATTAATGACAATAAGCAATGAAAGTAACGGTATTTTACATTCAATCTTAATCAATGTTACTCGTAAAAAGACAAAAACGATAAAGCTAGATACAAGCAAAACGTTAGTAGCTAATAACGACAAAATCATTTTTCAATATTCTTTTTAGGTTTTTCAGTTTGTCCCATCCATTGTCCAAATATATTGGGCGAATTTTGATTTAATCTAGGCTTAGTTCCCACACCATCACTGACTTTTGCAACTCTTTTTTCAATAACATTTTTAATTATTTTTTTACCAAATTTCATAAAAACACTTCCTTCAATTAAATTTTTTGTTACAGGGAGTATCATCAGACCTTGGATGACGAGACCGTAGAGTATTACTGAAGCAATCTTTTCTTTGACAAACAGACTACATAAAATAAGTAAACACACCCTTATAAAGCTTTGCTTTTTGAGCACGTTTAAATCAGATGGTTGAACAGGTTCAATTGCTGTTCCTTGTGGCGCATACCAATAAAATAATACAACTAAGAGGCAAATCAATAGAATTTTATAAATAAACGGTAAGCTCACAGAAGAATTTTTCAATACAAATGGTATGGCGACATAGATAACAATGCTTTCTAGACGACAGAGCCATTTAGTTTTTGCATGCCAGCCACCTGCGACAGGCCGTAAAAAAATCAGTACGACGTATACAATAAAGGTTTCGCTTAACGTCCCAAATAAAACTGATAAAATCAGAATCATCAGAAAATTAAATAAGCCAGAAAAATAAACGGTTAGATAATACTTTGTCCATTGTGTTTTTCCTGATTGATCTTCCTGATCCATATCCATAATATTTTTTAGAATCCAATCGATTAGCATATCGCCCTCCTCTTCAAGTATTGCACTAAATTATAACGAATATAGCGACTAATAGATAGATAATTCCTTAATTAGTCATTATCCCTCCCTAAGTAAGAAATAGTGCCTTGACCTGAGTATAATATCTTCTTGAGACTGGTACTTCCGTTCCGTCTCTCATGGTTAAAAGATGCGTTTTATAATTTAATTTTGACGCATATTTTTTATTGATGATGATTGATTGATGGACTCTAATCAAATCTGGATGCAGTTGTTCAATTTTTGATAACGTTCCATAAAATTCTCTTTTAAAATTTTTACCAACCATTGATACACGATGATCGTATTCCGTTTGAAAGAAATAAATATCATTAATATCCATTTTTATAGAAGACGCTTTTAAGTTAATGATAATATATTCACTTTTTGTCTTTATATTTTCTTTTTGTTGAATATATGCATCGACACATGTTTCAACTTCTTTTTGGAAATCTAGAAAATCCACGTTCTTTTGAATAAATTGAAGAGCTGAAACCATATATTTGTAGGAAGTTAAAACTAATTCTGTGTGAGTAGAAATAAATACAATCAGACTTTCACTGTCTGTTTTTCTGATTTCTTTAGCAACCTCAAATCCTGCCTGGATATGATTGTTCATTTGAATATCTAGGAAAAAGATATTTAGTTGGGCGTCCTGGTGTGCCACTTGTAATAATTCATCTGAACGTGAAAATAAATGGATTGTTTCATTATAAATATTTCTTGAATGTAGGATATTTGTTAACAATGCTTCTAACGCTTTTGCTTGAATAATTTGGTCTTCTAATATATAAATAGCCATTTGTTCACTCATCCCTTTCTCAAGAAGATATAAAATTACACAACAAAAGACAAATGATTATAATGTTCAATCAATTTATACACCAATAAAAGAGATAAAAAAATTGATTGTCTGTTAGTATATTCACATAAATTTAGTATAGCGATTTCAGTAGTTTCCTGCAAACAAAAACATAAAATAACAAAGCATCAAGAAAGAGTACTTTGGACTATTCATCTTTTTCTAACGAATCATGAGGACTATTGTCTCTTCGTTGATGAAAAACAAAGAATCAACCGCCAAACTGTTCTTGTCATTTTATACATGACAAAATCAATTCATTGGTCGATTCTGGTTATTTTAATTTGTTAGTTCACACATGGATCATTGTGCTAATTTTTTACTTAAACATCCACACTTCTTCCTGTTGAATGAGTCGCTTAAGCGCCAATGTAGGTCACGCCACTACTATAAGCAATTGCATTAGGTAAGACACGATACGAAATCGTTTGATCATTGATGACATTGCTTTCAGAAATAATGATTCCATCAGAAGTGACCGCTTCAACAAAAGCAACATGTCCATATTGATTATCTGCGCCAGCAACTCCTGGTTGGAAACTAATCGCACGACCAGCTTTAGGCAATGAACTAACTTGATAGCCTAATGCACGTCCTTTTCTTCCCCAGTCACTGCCATTTCCCATAAATTCATCCAAAGAAGTGCCCAACTGTTTGAAACGATTATAGACATACCACGTACATTGGCCCACGGGATAGCTACCACTTCGATTATAATTGATCCCATCATAGACTGGAAAATGCATTTGTTGCTGTTCCGCTTCCGACAGCTTATTTTTAGATTGGATAATCAAACCGTCCACTGTTTTTGGTAAATCAAATTGCGTTAAGTTATAAACCGCAATTAACGAATTTAATTTATTATCGTATTGCTTGTCTGTTGCATATTTACCTGTTAAAAAACGCGTTGCTTGAAGGTAGTTTTTGGCTTCCGAACGCCACGCTGGTTTATAAAAATCTTGATTTCCGTCAATCCCTTGTCGGAGTAATTGAACATAATCTTGCAGTGAGTCATTATAGCCACCGTAATCGCGAAACCCAGCGGAAATTGTATAAAGTTGGCCCCTCTGATCAGCCTCTTTTGTTGAAAAGCTAACACTATTTCCTTGGAACGAACCTTTCACGCCAAAGAGATTATAATAAGGTTCTTTGGCTAGTTGACTTTCGCCAGAGCCACTTTCTAAAATAGCCTGAGCTATCATCACTGATGCAAAAACATCGTATTTTTCGCCAAGTTCTCTGGCTGTCTCACCAATTTTTTTAATAAACGCTGTGGTTTGTTCTGACTTCTGCATTTCAAATGACGCACCATATGTTGCTAAAACTTCTTTGCCATACTCCGTTAATGTGAACTCCTTGAAAGGATTAGTCACTACCAAGCGTATTTCCTCTTTTGAGTCTGGTTGTTGTTTGGCAGTATAGATATTCTCTAACTGAGCGATTACTTCTGGTTCCTCCTTAGAATCCGCTTCCGCTGCGGCAATTAAATATTTTCCTTGGCCAAGATAAACACCATTTTGAAGCGTTTTTCCTTCAGCTGTTTGCCAAAAAATCAGATCACCAGGTTCTGCCTCCTCTATAGAACGAACTTTACCAAATGTCATTTGTTCTTGCGGTGTACTGCCAATGTCTATTTTAAATAATTGTTGGTAAATTTTTTGGGCAAGGAAACTACTGGTCAATGCTTGCTCCGTCAAATTAAATTCTTTTTTTGTTTTCCCAACGTGTCTTAATGCTTCAGCCACCACGACTGCCCGTTTCTTTTCGCCAAAAGACGACAACAGTGGAAGTTCGTAGCCTTTTAAATTTGAAGAAGCTATTTCATCTACTTTGAGGGACGGATTTAACGATACAGCCTGATTTTCTTCAACAACGTTATTGGTGGCTTCAGGAACTTGAATAGGTTCTTCAGGTTCTTGCTTGGTCACAGGAACTTGTGGTGGTTGCGATTGTTCAACAGGCTGCGTGATTTCTGATGATACCGTTGGCTCTGTAGGTTCTTTTTTTGTTTCAGAACTAGTATTTGTGGTTGTCGTTTCTGTCGTTGACTGACTCGTTGATTCGGTAGTCGTATCGGTAAAACTACTTGATTCAGATGACGAACTACTAGTGGACGTTGTCGATGTAGCAACAGTTGTTTCGGTTGTTTCAATTACTTTTTCTTCCGAAGTAATTGTCGTTTCCGAGGACAGAGCTGTTTGTAGCGAGCTACTTGGTAATTCTGCAGCCAACGTAACAACTGGAGCGACTTCCAAACTCAGAAGAACGAGAATACTTGTTAAAACAAGTAGTTGATTCTTGATTTTCTTTCTTTTCATTCGTAAAAATCCTCTCCTATTACTTACTTGCGCATTTGCACACTGTTTTTGTACAAATGCGCCTTGTAAGTTAATGATACGCTAATTTTGGTCTTTTTTATTTTTGAAGAATAATTTTCCTAAACCAATACTTACTATCAATAGAAAACCACTGATTGACCAGATTGGCGAAACAACTTCATTTGCTTTTGGCAAAGTACCAGAAGTGGTGGTTTTTGTTGTCGTTCCACCTGCTGCTGTGCCCTTTCCTGGACTGGTTACACCACCAGTCCCGCTAACCGTGCCATGATTTCCATTGTTGCCTGTAGAGTTGCTACTGATTGGCTCTTCTGCCATTGCTTCAATGGCTTGTGCTAAAATACTTAAACATTTGTCCACAGCTTCTTGCGTCGCATTTGGGTCCTCAACAAGTGCTTTTGCTTGTTTAATTGCTTCAGCTAAAGCTTCTTGCGATGCTTTTGTAAATTGTTTTGCTGCTTTAGGTTTCAAGGTTTCTGCTTTTTGAAGCAGTTCTCTCAACTTTGTTTTATCCGCTTGAAGGACTTGTTCCTCTAAACTATCCAAAGCAGTTTTTACATTTTTTTCAGCAGTATCAATTTGTTCTTGCCGAGCATTTTTATCAGCTAAAATCCCTTCCGCTTGGTCAATTGCTTCAGTTAAGCGCGCTTTAGACTCGCTGGTAAATTCTTTTCCGGCAGATGGTTTGATTGCTTTTGCTTTGGCTATCATTGCCTCTAAGGCTTTTTTATCTGTAACTAACGCTTCTTCTTGTAACCCATCAATGGCACTAGTTAATTCAGCAACCGCTTCCTCAATCATTTTTTGATTAGCTGCTGGGTTTTTCAATGTGTTTTTAGCTGCTAAAAGCGCTTTTTGTAAATCTTGTAACGAGGAGGCAGTAAATTGGTGCCCTTCACTTGGAGTGACTTGCTGCGCTCGTTTGACAACTTCTTGTAATTGGTCTTTATTTACAAGGGGTACTTCTTTTAATTGAGCCATTGCAGTTTCCAATGCGTTTAGAGCCGCTGAGACTTCTTCTTTTGTCGCCGTTTCTTTCGCTACGATTGCTTCAGCCGCTTGAATTGCTTCTTGCAATTGTTTTTCTGTTTCTTTTGTAAATTGGTATCCTTCTTCCGGCTTTCTTCCTCGGGCTTGAGCGATTTTCTCTTTTAAGGTTTCCTTATCAACGGCGACGGGTTGTTCTTTTAATTGTGCAATTGCTTCACGCAATGTTTTAGTCGCTTGGTCTATTTCTTCTTGGGTAACTTTTTCTTGAGCAAATACTTTTTGAGCTGCTGCTAATGACTCTTCGAGAACTTTTTTAGTTTCTTCGGTGAATTCTTGCCCATCACTTGGTTTCTTCGTTAGCCCCTCTTGAATTGCTTTTTCTAAATCAGCTTTATTCGCTACATCAGGCATTTTTTCCAACTGTTCTACAGCCTTTTTTAGGTTTTCCACAGCAGCAGAAACGTCTGTCTGTGTGGCTTGTTCATTGGCTAGAACAGCTACTGCCTCATCTAAGACTGGTTTAAAAATTGCCCAAGTTTCAGGCGTATATTCTTTTTCGACACGTGCTTGATTTAGCGTAATTAGCGCTTGTAATAACTCTTTATCTACTAGCTCTGTGGGCTTCACTGTTACAGAAAAATCTGAAAGTGTGGCTTGTTGGAATCCTTGGCCTACTAATAAGCCTTGACTCATATCAAATTGTAATGGCTGCTCAACAGTTGTCGCACGTTTTACGCGAGTTGTTTCTTTTACTTTAACTTTAAAGGTAACTAAGTCCATTGAACCATTTAACAATTGTTTATTTCCTTGATTACTAAGAACTAAATACAGATTCTCCACATCATTTGAATGTTTCCGATATTTAGAATAATTTTCCATTTGTTTTGTATTATTCGTGGTTGCAGGCTGACCGACAAGTTCAAATTTGCTAGAATCAAAGGACATTTTTGTGCTTAACGCATTAATGTTTTTTAAGTCTTGACCTTTAAGTGTAAAGGTTAATGTATCGCCAGGAAGATAAGTATCCTTGCCATTTTCATTAACCACAGCAAGGGATAAACCGCCCGCAATTTCTTCGACATCAGGTATCTCAATCCCACCATCTAATTGTCGTAAAACATAACTGATATCATAAGCATCAATTACCCCATTTTTATTTAAATCGCCTTTTTCAACATAGCCATTAAAGTCACTGTCCACAGATTCTAAGCCTGTATAGTTTCGATAACTCATTGCATCATTTTCATCAATCGTTCCATCGTTAGTAATGTCTCCATGTAAGATTCCTTCTGTTCCTGGTTGTTTGTAAAAGAGCATCTCACGACCAGAGCCAAAATTACCCACCGATTTTAATACCTTCATTTCAACAAAACGATACGCTTGGTCCTTCGTTTCAATGGTTTTTGTCAAAGCATCTTGCTTCCAGTTAATAGGTTCTGAAAACTCTGTCCAATTAGCTCCATCTTTCGACGTCCGATACTGGAGTTGCAAAATATTTCCGTTGCCGGCATTGTCTCTTGGCAAGTATTCAATTTTATCCATTTGATACTCCGCACCAAGATCAAATTTTAAAGTCAAGAAATTCCCATCACTTGGATTAGCGATGCCAGTTGACCAGTTCGTATGCCAGCCTGTACTTAAATCTTTATCTGTTAATTTCTTCAATTCTGCACCCGGTTGTTCTGGTAAATTACTTGTTGCTTTGACTTGATTAATTGTTTCTTTATAGGGATCATCTTGTGTTTTCCCTTTAATCGGTTCACTCCATTCAGAGACCCCGTTTTTTCCAACAGCTCGAACTCGAAAAGTATGTTCGCTTAGGAAGGAAAATCCATCAAATGTTGCTGTATTCGTTTGAATATTTCCGAAAACAGTCCCGTCACGCTCTACTTCATAGCTTGTTGCCTCAGTTACTTGATCCCATTGAAGAGTCAAAGAAGATGGCGTTGTTTTTTCTTCATTGATTGCGACATTTGCCGGAATAGTTAACTGGTCATCGACCGTTGTATTTCCTCCGTCAACCGTTCCTTTATTAATGAAACCTTTGACAGTTATTTGAACATCTTTGGCGGTCACAGATTGTTTCGCTAGTTTTACTGATAACGCTGATTGGTTCAGTTTTTCTCCTGAAGCTTCAGAAAGATACTGATTCACTTGGAATTCTTTATCAAAATAATATAGATTTGTGCCAGCTAAAAATTCTTCTTTATTAGCTGCTTGTTTCAAGGTTACTTCTGTTCCCCCCACCATTGCTGTTACGCTTTCGGGCGCTTCTGAAGCTAGCAAATCAAGCGTGGTGCTTCGTTCATCAACAAAGCCACTATAACTTCCTTTTGTCGGTTCGATAGTAACGGTCAGATCCCCTTTTTCGTTTGATTTAGGGCCTTGACTATTTATTTTAGTCGTAGCTGATTGCCCAGCTTCATAACTAGTTGAAATTCCGTCATCTTCATACATATTAAAAGAAGTGGCGCCATTTGGATAAATCAAGAAAGATCGTTGATCCCGTTGGATTTCCTTTGGATTGTTGTTTGGATTCGTCATTGGGATAATACTGCCATCTTTGACGAAAACGGGCACCTTCCACAGCGGTGTTTTTACTCCATTTAAGACACGGCCACCTTGATATTTTTCGCCTGTAAATAAGTCAACCCAGACTTGTTTTTCATCTGGTAAGTAGATTCCATCACGGATTGAATTTCCTGCCTCATCTTGATTGCCATTATAAATTGGGGCAACGAGTAAATTGGGTCCCCACATATATTGGTATTGAGAATCTTTTGTATATGCTGTTCCTTCATTAGGAAATTCTAAAGCCATGGCCCGTACCATTGGTAGTCCATCAACTGATTCCTTGGCAATACTGTAGTTATAAGGCATCATCATTGATTTTAATTTTAGATACGCTCGGTTCAAATCTGTGGCTTCTTGATCAAAAGCAAATGGCGTTTTTGGATTGGAGCCCCAGCCGTCCATATTTAGCTGCACTGGTGTAAAAGTTTTCCATTGGAAATCACGTATGTTGACCTCTTTATTTTTTCCACCAAAAATTCCATCCATATCTGAACCAACATTTGGTTGGCCAGACAACGAAGTCCCGATATATGTTGGGATATGGAAGCGAATATATTCCCATTGACCACCCGTTTGATCGCCTGTCCAAATACCAGCGTGCCGTTGGGTTCCGGCCCAACCATCTAATGAGACAATCATCGGACGAACTGCGCCGTCTGTTTCTTTTACAAAAACATTTGCAGCATCTTCTACACCATTTAAGCCAAAGGAATACCCATACCCAACCCACGCCACGTCAGTTTTGAGAGCTTTAACACCAGCGACACTAACTTCTTTCGCAATATCCCGTTCTCCTTTTTTAGGATTTTTAGGATCCGCTGGATGGAGATTAGATTGGGTCCACAGCCCCACTTCAACACCATTGGCTTGAGCATACTCTGTAAATTCTTTTAAGTTTTGTACATCGCCGTCCAATGAATCTGTTTGGCCATAGCCAGCACCGTAACCGTCATTTGGCAAGAACCACCCTAACGGCATATCGTTTTTCTTATATCGATCAATAACTGCGCGTGCAGAAAATTGATAATTCTCTTTTTCTCCATTTAAAGATTCTAGCGTGCCATTTAAGTTTCCTAGATCGCCTGGTTGGTATTCTTTGTAAAAATTACCATCTTCAAACTTAACTGCTCCCGCGGTTCCTTCTGCTACTTTCACCCAATAGTCCCGATTATACGCGTTTAAATGCGCTTCATAGAACCCGTATTCTGGCATCAAAGCTGGTTTCCCGGTTAATTCATAGTAATCTTTTAAAATACCTGCTGAGGAATCATTAAAGAAATAAAAAGCATCAAAATCTGTTCCTTCGTGCGTTGTTGTGGTTGTTTGTGGATCATGACTGCCAAAATCATAGTTGCCAGGTTTCCATGTATTTCGAACAACGCCATACCCTGCAGTTGACCAATAAAATGGGTTAGGCGATGCTACTCCGCCATCTACCCAATTGTTCGTATTGACAATCTGGATAGCTGTTCCTTTATGCGTAAATCGACCATTTTGAGTTCCTCCGCCAAAATAATTTTCTTGACTACTTTGTTTTAACGTTTGTGTAGCTTTATCATTTTTAAAGGATAGCGGAGCGGTTTCTTCTAAAATAACTTGATTCTTTTTCTTGTCTAGAACCTTCATTAAAGCGCTTTCTTTTTCGAATATAATTTTTAAACCATTATTTTCTAGAATAAATTGGTTTCCTGAATCTGTGATGTTCGTTTGCTCAAAGGCTTGTGTGCCATAGTCGGCCATTGTTTTAGCCGTAATTTTCGCAACATGCTTTGGATCATTTGGCGTTGGATATTCTTCAAATTTACCAGTTGGATCTAGATGATAGCGAAAAAGATGGTCGTTTAAAATACTAATTTGTGCTTTTTTTCCAGAAGCATACGTAATGACAAAGTTTTTCTCCGCTTTTTCAATCGACACAATTGCTCCGACTGACGTTGCTGAATCAGCTACGTCTTCTTTTGCTGTTTGCTCTTGCGCATCAACCATTTGAGAATCCATCGTAACAAACGAATGGAACGCCAATACAGACGAACTCACTAATAAAAATGTCAACCAGTGCTTTTTACCGTAAATTTTTTTACCCTGATACTCTTTGTTCATTTTTTCCTCCTTAAAATTGCTCCCCATAGAATAGTTCCGACACAATTACTCACAAAATCCAAAACCCAACAAAGTTTTATCCAGATGAAAAGTCATAATGATTTTCTTAGTTTACTGAGACTGTTAGAAAGTCAGTTTCAGTAACCCCTTCCTAAACACATCCTTTCAATAAATTATTAAATGAAAACAATCCATTTTCATCTTATATAAAAAATTTAGTACAGAATCACAATTTCCAATGAATGCGTTTTCATTTGTTGACTACCAATTTTTCACTTTTTTAATAACATAATTATCGTATGATGGTTTTTTTGTGTTTGTCAACGGTTAATTATAGCAGCCACCATTAACAAGTATTAACCCTTGATAAACCTGTTCATTCACTTATAATGATGATTTTATTGCGAAAATATCCACATCAGAAAAAGAAAGACTTTTTTCAAAAATCTAATACCTGTTGCTCAAATTTAGTCTATTTAAAAATAATCAACACCCTCCTGCTCAGCAAGAGGGTGTTAATTACTCGTTTTTTAGTGATTGATTTGACTTGCTGGTGTGAAAAGCAAACTAATGATTATGCCAACTATCAGTACCGCTAGCAATATAAAAATTAACTTTCCAAACCGGTGATAGGGATTGATCGAAAGCCCAATCCCATAAACTTTCGGAACCCACAAAGGAGGCGTTGGATTATCTTTTTGATCTTTATAGGCTATCTTTAAAATCTGCCACGCAAAATACAACAATGGTAAAACCATAATTACCCCAACTATACCTAGCCATTTTGCTAATGAGTCACTAGTATGCAAAAGACTGATTGTCAGAATTGGTACAAACAAAAGAATAAAGCTAATTGTGGCTCCCACTTGTGCTTGTTTAAGCAGTCGTCTCTCACGGAGAGTAAGATTCGCAAACATTCCATCCATCCTTTCATGGTTTTCAGATTAAATCAACGAATCACTAAAAAACTAAATTAACTGCGAAAATCAATGACCATGCGCCCGCGAATTTTTCCTTGTTCCATTTCTTCAAAAATAGCATTAATTTCTTCTGGTTGGCGTGTTTGACAAACAGGAACAACTTTTCCTTCTGCACCGAATTGGAAAGCTTCGCTTAAATCTTGACGGGTTCCAACTAACGATCCGACTACGTGAATGCCATCAAGAACAAGACGTGGAATAGATAAATCCATTGTCTCAACAGGCAATCCAACGGCGACAACCGTTCCTCCCGCACGGACTGCATCGACTGCGCCATTAAATGCTGATTTAGCTACCGCAGTGACTACTGCTGCATGAACACCGCCAATTTCTTTTTGAAGTTGTGCAGCAAAATCAGGATCTTTAACTGGATTAATTAAAAGATCAGCACCCATTTCTTTCGCAAAAGTTAACTGATTATCATTCACATCAACAGCTACTACTTTGGCATTAAAGACATGCTTGGCATATTGTAAAGCTAGATTACCTAGCCCACCTAATCCTGAAATCATTAGCCATTGACCTGGACGAATCCCAGATTCTTTTATCGCTTTGTAGGTTGTTACCCCTGCACAAGTAATAGAGGAAGCTGGCTCTGATGCTAAATTTTCTGGCACTTTCACTGCATAACCGTCTGTGACGATGCATTCTTCGGCCATGGCACCATCAACTGTATATCCAGCATTTTTTACTGAACGACAAAGCGTTTCTCGACCAGAAGTACAATATTCGCAATGCCCGCAGCCTTCATAAAACCATGCAACAGATGCACGATCACCAATCTTTAAACTAGTAACGTCTTTTCCAACCTCCGTCACAATCCCAATTCCTTCGTGCCCTAAGGTACAACCGCTAACATCGCCAAAATCTGCATTCTTAACGTGTAAATCCGTATGACAGACACCACAGACTTCCATTTTCAACCGCGCTTCATTATCTTTCAATGGACGCGATTCTTTTTCAACAATTTTTGTTGTTTTTCCTTTTGCTGCGACAATTGCTTTATACATGGTTCTTTCCTCCTTGTTTCTATTGTGAATCATTGAACAATAATAGTATAATACTACTTTCCAAAATAAGGAACACCAATGACTTGCGTAAATTAACGCTAATTTGACAATTTATCCTTGCTAGACAGCTATTCTTCCCTTATGTCATAGATAATTCATACTGGCATGATTTTTTCTGCATAATTGTCAACTATTTTAAAGGCAGGTTTTACAACTTCATTTTTCCCTTCTTTTTTCCTAAGATATAGCAGACGGCACCTAAAATAACTAGAATTAAAAAGGCCATGAGGTACTTAAGCCAGTGAAGGTTTTTGACTTTATGATCAACAGAACGCTTATTATACTGATCAGCTTGCTTTTTGTTTATCGTGAAATCTTTTGAGAACGTCCAGCTCCCCTCATGGTTTTTCAACTTAATGGTATAGGTATAGTCTCCAGGTTTAAACGAATCTTTCAGTAAAATAGGTAGGTCAAACCTTGTGTTTGGTGCAAAACTAAGATTATTTTTCTTTTCGTGAATGATCGTTTTGTTTGTTCCTTTTTCTTTAACAAAAAAATCTCCTTCGACTTTTGACAATAACTTCCGCTGTGGATTTTTAATTTCCATCGAAACAGTATTGTGACGGTTAATTTGCCCAATTTTAACAGAACCACTTTCCAATTTTGCAGGTATGGTCTCTGCTGTTTCATTCACCCGAATAGCAATCGTATGCATATAAACATTTTGAATCCCACCCTTGCTTTGGTCCCCAGCTATCTCTACAGGTCGAATCGTCACTCCACCTAATAAAATTCCTGAGAATAACTTTTCTGGCATCGTTATTTGAAAATCAATCGTTTGTGATTGTTTACCAGGAACACTAATGTCCTTCCTATTGGGACTAATCAAATCACTAAGTACCAAACTCATCGATAGATCTTTTTCAAAGCTACTTTTTGTATAGTCAACTATCCCATTACTATTTGTTGTTGCTGTATTTACCTGAACTTTAAATTTTTGAGGGTTCGGCGTAGTATTGGTTATCGTTAATTTGAATGTATCTTTTTGTTTCGGAGTTAATGTCATATCAAAAAAATTACTGGTTTTGTTATTTTGAGTTGCTCCGAAAACGGGTGTGACTGTATACGCATTCGCATTGTCAATTGTTGCTGAACTATTGGTATTAGACGGCTCTGCCCAGGCACGCATCGCTCCACCTAAACAGAGAATAGTCAATATAAAAAGTATCTTTAAAATTCTTTTCAATTTATCTGCCTCGTTTTCTTACATCGTTTTATGTTAAATTCTTAGGCGGGTGCTCCATCGATGGCATTCCAGACGATGGTTCCAGAGTAGGTATTTGCAGCAATACTTTTAGGTATATTTAACGTTGCATTTAAATCGGCTGTCGTGACAGTGTCTGATAAACGGATATCACTTTTATCTAGCGAAATAATGGTTGAAGCATCTGTGGTTAAATCAACGCCCGTAAAGGTACCTTTTTCAGAAGATCCGTCAGGTTTTTTAGTGTCTAAATGAAGTGTCATTCCGTCTAAGCCAGTGACACCTTTTCCTTTATCTTCTAAATTCGCTGTCAGATACCAACCTGTATTCGTTGTCCCACGATTATCATTAATGATAAGTTGCGACTTGCTTTGATCTGGTTGCGTATGATCTTGGCCGTCTTTTGTCACCGTCCCAAAGTTAATTTGTGCTAATGGTGTAATGGTTAATCCGCCACCCAAAACCGACACATTCGCTGTGGTATTGGTATTATCAGCCGCATTCACAGTTTGTTGTCCAATTAAAAAGATTCCCGTTCCTAAAGTGACAGTTAAACCAATTATTTTTTTATTCATTATTTTTCCTCTTTTCTTTATAAAGTCCGACGATTAATGTACCTCCGAGTACCACGATTCCTAAAATCGTCTCTTGAGACGTAATCTCGTTTGTTTTTGGTAAAAAATTAGGTTGTCCTCGTGAAGTTGGCATATCGTTAGTCTGAGGTATAAGCTCATTGGGATGTGGAACAATATCCTCACTCTCTTTCACTATTACCATGACTTTTGTGCCAGCTTGTGCGTCAGTTGTCTTGTCTTCAGCTTGTGCTTGAATTGGCAAACCAAGAATAAAGGCAACAAACAATAAATCATAGATAAACCATTTCACAGCTATTCCCTCTTCCCTTACGGTGTTGCTTCTAAGTTCCAAATTAACTGAGCTTCATATTTATCAGCAGGTGTGACTTTTGAAATAGTTAATGTGGGCAATAATTGTAATTTCGTCAAAACTTTTTTATTTTTGATAGATTGGTTACTTACATCAGCTACTAATTGTTGCTCATCGTTAACCATAATATTTTGCTCAGTTGTTACATAATCGACTGACTTTGGATTTAGCGTGAGATCAAGCCCTGCGTCTTTCCACGCTTGTGTTTTCTGATCATTTAAATTATAGGCTACTTCAAGCTGCCAGCCAGTTGTCCGATTAGGATCCCCCGTATCTTCAATGTTCATCTCACAACTTTTTAATGTCTGTGTTTGATCTTGGCCATTAAATTTTACGTTCTCAAAAGGCATTAGTTGTTCAGATAAGTGATAAAAGTCTAGACGATTAGAGTAATAGTAGGTCCAATCAACGGTAATATTTTCACTAAAACCTACTATTTTAGAGATATCATAAGTAATTCTATAAATGCCCGCTACTTCATCGTTTACCTGCTTAGGCGTATAGCGAATCGTTATCTTACTATAAGGAATGGACTGTCCATCATTATCTGTTGCACTATCAAAAAGACGTTTTGGATCGAAGGGCGTCCCTACAGAAAAGCTGCCGTTATGTGCACCAATATGAGCTGAAGAGGGAATGACTTCTAGTGCAGTCTGCGCCTCTAATCCTAGGTAGTTATAATCAATTTCATATTTACCAACCACTTTTGTATCCACCGCATCTACTGGGACCTTTTGCTCTCCGTCCAGTTTATATATGGTGACACTTACGTCTCGAAAATCACCTTTTTTACCATCTGGTGTTTGTAGGATAGTCACTTCACTTTCTGGTTGCCATTGAGTATATTGATAAACCGTATCTTGAGATTTAACTTTAATTTGCGCTTGATCAATGTGCACAGCTAAACTTTTCTCATTTGAGTAGCTTTTAGATGTATCATCAACATCAAGAATTCTAAATGTTAATGTGTAATCTCCTGAAGTTGGTAAAGCATCTGCTAAACAGTTAAAACTAACGCAATCATCTGTGACTGGTAAATTTTTTAAATCTTGCTCCCCAATTTTATGAAAATCAGTTTGGGCAGCACCTGAAATTTTTTCTTCAATCTGAACTTTTCTAGTTGTCGGAGCCTTAACGGTTAGTTCTACTGGTATCTTTTGTTGCGGATGAAATGTTGTTTGACCTTTAACAAAAGCTGCCTTTTCTAAACTTGGCACTTGGTATGGATCTATTGTGACGCGCATATATGTTTTATCTGTGGGCTCTGAAGAATCCGTTCCTGGCGGATTGACTAACGGCAGCCCACAACCATCTTTGCCACTAAATAAATAGGTTGTTAACCCGTTTTGTTGTTGTGAAGAGACATTCACATTGGCCTTAGGATCAACTGTGTGAGTATGAAAATTAACTACGCGCGCAAACCGTTGAGCAACATACCCATCTGTCCAATTAAGCGGATTGTCTTGTCTTTGGTTCATCGTAAACTTTGGTGATAAAAAATCCCCTGGTAACATCGTTTTGCTTTCAGGTATTTCAGGATATTTAGAGGCATCTTGGGTATTGTAATTGGATAATGGATTGTCTTTATCGCCGCTGTCCCATGGCGAGATATAAGAAGACCAAGTAGCCACTTTCCCAGTGATTCCAGTGATAATTTGATGATTCAAATTATTTGGATCTTGCTTTGCTGCTGCCGCTAAACTTGTCGCACGTAACCACATATCCGAACTAAACAATAGCCAATTATGATTAACCGTATTCGTTGTATCTGATTCGTAAGTTCGACCAAAAAAATCTGCCGACAACGAAAATTGATCACTTTCAGTACCATCTGACAAAACATTTGATACTGGTAAGCGATGTTTCGTTAAATTTTTATTGAGGGAATAATCCTTTGAATCGCCATCCTTCATTAAAGTAGCAACATCTAAATCAAAATGAAGTTCAAATTTTATGGCCGATTTGTCAGGTTCATGTCGCCAAATTTCATAAAGTTTAGTAAAAGAAAAATTAATAGTGTCCCCCCGTTCACAAAACATCACCTGATGCTCAGTATCAATTCCGCTATAATCTTGATCAGGATCACCCCATCCCGGTGAACCATCTTCTGAAGAACCGTTAAACGTCCGCATTCCTTTTGTGTTAACAATTGGTATTTGTGTGTTTTTTTGTCCACTAATTGAATAAAAATTTTCTGGATTATCCGCAAAAGCCTTGTCATAAGCCGCTTTAAAATTATCTGCACTTATATTTTCTGGCAAATGAAACATCAGTCCATATTGCATTCCTACAGTACCAAAAGAAAGAAACTTCAATGCTTCTGTATGAGAAGTGTCCACTGTTCCGTATAATTTTACGTGTAATTTTCCTCCAAATGATCCATCAGGACCACCACCACCGTCATGGCTTATCTCCATTCCATAAGGTAAATCAGTTCTCAAATCAATGGCTATCCCTCCCGCTTGATAGAGCGAAGCTGCCTCGCATTCTTGAAAATGCACGCTCAAAAAACAAGAAATCGATACCAATAGTAGACAAGAGTAAAAGAAATAAGCAATGCTTTTTTTTCTTTTGTAGGTTGGCATTTTCATTTTTAATTGTTCGTTGATTTTTTTCATTGCTTACTCACCTTGACCTTTTTTGGAATTAGAAACTAAATAATAATTATTCTAACTACTGCTAGCTTATCAACATTGAAATTGCTTTGCCACACACAATTAATGTATAAGGCTGTACATTAATTGTGATGGCCGCTTCTTATTGCGCTTGTGTTAACATATCAATACAAAAATTTAAAGAAAGTAGAGTCAAGTCCAGACTCCTGTGTAAAATGCTATACAATGTTTTTACCATTTCTACTTATCAAAATTGATGTATTTTCTTGAAGAATAAATCCATTCATCATGTAGGTCCATAAGAACGGCTCCAATTAAGCGATTGGCTGATGTTTGATTGGGGAAGATGCGAATAATCTTTTCTCTTCTGCGTACTTCTTGATTCAGTCGTTCAATTAGATTGGTACTCTTTAGTCGATTGTGGGAATTTCCTTGTACGGTATATTGAAAGGCGTCTTCGAATCCATCATCCAATGATGCGCAAGCTTTTGAATATTTTGGTTGATCGATATAATCATGAATCAATCGATTTTTAGCCTCACGCGCTAAGTTAATATCTGTGAACTTAAAAATTCCTTTAACAGCTTCTCTGAAAGATTTTGAATTTTTTTTAGGAATGGTGGTAAAGATATTTCTTAGGAAGTGAACTTGGCATCTTTGCCAACTTACGTTGGTGAAGGATTTTCTAATGGCAGAGACTAATCCTTTGTGCGCATCAGAAATAACGAGTTCCGTACCTTGTAAACCGCGTTCTTTTAGGTATTCAAAAAATGTTGTCCAGGTCTCTTCGCTTTCGCCACTTTGAATCATGAAGCCGATAATTTCACGGTCGCCATCTTTGGTTATTCCAATCGCTATATGACAGCTTTTTGAGAGTACTCGATTTTCTTCTCGTACTTTTATATAGAGTACATCGGTCATTAAGTAAGGATAATTTTTTTCTGATAATAAACGATTCTGCCACTCGTTAACCATAGGTTCTAGCTGTTCTGTTAAGCTAGAAACGAAGGACTTAGAGACGGATTTACCACAAAGTTCTTCCACAATTTTTGATACTTTACGAGTTGAAACGCCTGATACATACATTTCCAACATTGAAGCCATGAGGGCTTTTTCGTTTCGTTGATAACGTTCAAACACTGTGGGTGAAAAATGGCCATCACGTGTTCTGGGTACTTTTAATTCTAGCGTGCCTACACGTGTCGTAAAGCTGCGCTCATAATAGCCATTTCGTTGACTTTGTCGGTTTTCTGTTCGTTCATATTCTTTTGCTTGAATATATTCTGTTCGTTGATTTTCCATTAGTTGATTAAATACCGTTGTTAAAATATTTTTAGAAACGTCATCCTTTACAGAATATTCAATAATGCTTTGAATCTCTTCGCTTTTCAGTGTAAAATGTACTTGGGTCATGTAAAAGTCCTCCTGGGTATGTTTTTGTCGTTAAAAACATTGTACCGTAAAAGGACTGTTATATGGCCTTTTTACTTTTACACAATTATACGGACTTTATCGAAAGTAGACTACAATGAACCTAAATTTTACTTTTGGAGGTCCATAACATGTTTCCATCCTACCTAACGAATGAGCTAGAAATTTTATTTTATATAGTGAAGCGAGCTCATACGTCATTAAATGAAATTTCTTCCAATTTAAAAATTTCAAAAAGAACGGTCAAAGAAAATCTGATAAAAATAAATCAAGAATTCGAGGATACTTATCAAATCCAACATTTTATTGTCTCTAACAATAATGGCATTGTTTGTGTAAATCCAGCGTACCGAAAAAGCGCGGTCGAATACGCCTACACGTTAAAACTTAATCTTTTAAAAAACAATGTACAATTTAATTATTGCGTACAATTGGTCACACATTCTTCGAGAGTGTAAAATATTTTGTGTAAATGAAAAAATCCATACAAAAAAGGAAGTCGCTTCTGTAGAATAAAGTTAACGACAACCAATTCACAGAAAAGAGGACTTCCCTATGAATGATTTTACTACAGAAATTGTGCAAACTCTAGTCACTAAAGGCGATTTAAATGAATTATTCCGTTCGCACTTAGAAAAAGCGATAAACACACTCCTACGGACTGAATTAACGGCTTTTTTAGATTACGAAAAATATGATCGCACTGGTTTTAATTCAGGTAATTCGAGAAACGGTTCTTACTTTCGATCAATCAAAACCGAATATGGTGAATTAACATTGGAAATACCTAGAGATCGTAATGGTGAGTTTAAACAACAAACTTTACCAGCCTACAAAAGAACAAACGATACATTGGAAACCACTATTATCCATTTATTCGAAAAAGGTGTTACGATGTCTGAAATTGCTGATTTGATCGAAAAAATGTACGGTCATCACTATACTCCACAAACCATGTCCAACATGACTAAAGTTCTGACTGAAGAAGTAAATGCCTTTAAATCCAGAGCCTTAAATGATAAGTATGTCGCTATTTTTATGGACGCTACTTACATTCCACTAAAACGTCAAACCGTATCCAAAGAAGCGATTTATATTGCCATTGGTATACGAGAAGACGGCACTAAAGAAGTACTGAGTTATGCGATTGCTCCAACTGAATCAACATACGTTTGGAATGAGCTGCTACAGGATATTAACTCCAGAGGAGTTCAAGAAGTCTTGCTTTTTATTACGGACGGCTTAAAAGGCATGAAAGATACTATCCATCAAATTTATCCTAAAGCAAAATATCAGCATTGTTGTATCCATGTATCTCGTAATATCGCTCATAAAGTACGTGTCAAAGACCGAAAAGAAATCTGTGATGACTTTAAGGCTGTTTATCAAGCTAACTCAAAAGAAGAAGCGAATACCTTCTTATCCGGCATGATTGAGAAATGGAAGAAAAACTATCCTAAAGTGACGCAGTCACTCATAGAAAACCAAGACTTATTAACTTTTTATGATTTTCCACCTAGCATTCGTAGAACCATTTACTCAACCAATCTAATCGAGTCTTTCAATAAGCAAATTAAAAGATACAGCCGTAGAAAAGAGCAGTTTCAAAATGAAGAATCACTAGAACGCTTTCTAGTCAGCATTTTTGATACATACAATCAAAAATTTCTAAACAGAAGCCATAAAGGTTTTCAACAGGTAACCGATACATTAGTTTCAATGTTTACTGAGTAACTAATTATTTTGCAGGAGGACAATTTATTTACACAAAATTATTGACGCTCCCCATTCTTCCATTGATAAAAACGAATTAATTAAAGTTTTATATATTTCTGAACATTATCTGGTAAAAATCACGAAACAACTGAATAACTTTTTTAAAATTTTTGATATAGTAATCGTTAGTATTAAGGGTATTTATCAATTAACTGGCAATGAATTATCGATTCGAGTGTTTTCTTTCATTTTCCTACAAGATTCCTTTCAAGAATTGGCTTGGCCTTTTTCTAAAATAAGTCTTGAAGAAATAAAAAAAAGTCTACCCGATGAACTTCTTGAACGATCCTATAAAAATGTCCGAATGAAGAAAAGAGCGTTTTATATTTTATATGCGATATTTAAAACTAGAACAAGTGCACAAAACTTCTTAAAGATGCCGCACTCTAAAAACCTGCATTCTTTTTTTATTCTGATCAATCAATACAGTCATGTGACTTTATTTTTTCTTGAACACTCTTTCGCTGACATTCAATGCGAAACAAGAAAAACTGAAATTTTATACTTTAATTTTTTATCTCGCATTTTTATCCCTTATATCTTTTCGGAAAAGCAAACGAAACAAATAGAAAAATTATTTATAGAATCTAACCATCCTTATTGTGTCTTATCAAAAAAATTATTTAAGCAAGTAGCCTACTTACTGACAAATCAGCATGATTATCAATACGTTTACTATCTTTCTATTTTTAATGCTTGGTACTTTTTAACGGAGGGCAATTATTATACTTTTTTAACACTTTATTTACCGCAGCCAGAAATTTGTACTCCGTCAGATGTGGCATACTTTAATCGAATAAAACGAACGGTGGCAAAATTAGTTCACCAAGAAACGCATTTAGAGTTACTCAGTCAACTGCTTTACACATTGTCTGTGTCCGAAAAAAAAGTACAAGTGAGAATCTATTTACAAATTATCAAAGATTTTTATGCAAGTTATTTTATTAAAACACGGTTATCCTCCTTATATAATACAAACGCAATCTCTATTACCGAAGACTTCACAAATGCGGATATCATCATCACAGATTCCTTCGAAAAAGCTACTTCTAATCAAGATATTTTCTACTTAGATTCCATTGAAAATGAAGAAAGTTGGCATGAGCTTACAGAATTTATTCAACAAAAATATATGGCTAAACTTAATGTTGGACTATAATTGTGAGTTTTCTTAAAAAGAGCAAATTTGAAAAAAAAATTTAGAGGTGTATACTAGCAGAGGAATAATTTTTTAGCTTTTAATAAATTTTTAAAGAAGGAATGTTTTGTGAAATTATCTATCAAAAATTTTTTTGAGGTCTTCTTAGAATCGTCTTGGGCGTATAGTCGCCCTATACTAACTTTTGATACAAGACAGAACTGGTTTGCCCTTGTTCTTAGTATCATTATTGCAAATGCTGTTGGTGCTGTTCTAACAATAGTCTTTCCTTTCGCTTTTGTTTTAGTAAATGTTGGTAGCTTTTTGGGCACTGTAATTTGTGTCTTACCACGACATAGCTCTCCACAAAGAAGTGCCATAGATGGTATTTTAATGATTTTTCTTGGTGCCAGTCTGGGGATACTTTTACAGTCGTCAAGTATATCCATTATTTTATTATTCGTCTTTGGTTTGTATTTTTCAGGGATTGTAAGAAACTTTAGTATTGGTCTGTATATTCGATGTCTCTTTGGGACCATTTCTTTACTAGCTGGTGCGCAATTAAAAGGCAATTTGTCTATTGGTCAAACTTTTGAAGGTCTGGGTGCAATAATTTTAGGTATGTCCATCCTTTGTTTGTTCTATTGTCTTTATTCTAAGCCGCAAAATAATGAAGCACAAAAATTAGTAGCCGATTTATATGAACAATTATATTTATTAGCACAAGGAAAACCCGCACGCTATGTCCATTTCAGAATAAAAGTACGCGAATCTGTTGAAACGATGCCATGGGTCAATCATCAAAAAAC
Organism: Enterococcus sp. DIV0682; assembly: GCF_051712685.1. Taxonomy (NCBI): domain Bacteria; kingdom Bacillati; phylum Bacillota; class Bacilli; order Lactobacillales; family Enterococcaceae; genus Enterococcus; species Enterococcus sp. DIV0682. The sequence goes on along the minus strand of NZ_JBIOPK010000001.1, from coordinate 1,184,109 downwards.
ACCATGGATTTATCCCTTGGTTTCACAAGCAGATGCAATTGCAGGCTCGTTAGATTCAACCAATGCAGCTGAAAATCTTCCTGCTTTAAAAGCAATTCTACTCTTTTTAAAAGGAGAACAATTAACCCTGCCTCTTCAAGAATTTGCTTCAGCAAACACCGAAATAAAATCAGCAATCCTTTTGATACAAAACAAACAATCCTTTAAAAAAATCTCATTTAAATCTTTCTTACCCACAAAAGAAGGACTTGCAGAAGCCAAAGAGATCCTTCATTCTTACAAAGGCAGCTCTGCTAGATTCGCAATTCGTTTAGCTTTAACAGGTTTAGTGTGTCATTTTTGTTCGCTTATTCTTAATTACATGTACCCTTTGCCTTTAGCTAATCACGAATTCTGGGTAGTTATTTCTGGTTGTTTAATGGTTATGCCAGGTTATCATGGTACACTCGGTAAAATCACTTCAAGAACTATTGGTTCTATTTTAGGTGGTTGTTTAGGCATCTTTTTGTCTCAATTAATTGCTAACTTAACAAACCTAAATCCTTTATGGACAATGCTATTGTCTTGTTTGCTAGTTATATTGTATGAAACCGTCCGTAAATTAAGTCAAGCATTTCTAATGCTAAGTGTGACCACTTGGTTAACTTTCACATTAGGTGGTAGTTCTGCAGGCTATACAAGAGTTTTTGATGTAATTATTGGTGCGCTGATTGCTTTTGTTATGTTTTTTATTTTCCCAACATGGCATAGTCAAGTATTACGTAAAAATATCAATAGTTGGTCAAAAACGATCAGCTCTATTTTGCTAGCGTTAATCAATGAAGAGACCACGTTGCCTAGTGATGCTTGGGTACTAGCTTATCGGGTACAACGTAGAGTAAACTATTCTATTCAAGAAATTGTTCTTGAATCTCCTATTTATAGTAACGATGCCTCTGCTGAAAGCTTAATGCAACAAAAACAACTAAATGATCAACTGTTGGAAATGCAAACTGCTATGGAAGAGCTTCTTTTAGAACTTATGAAAACACAATACTACTTAAAAAAATTAACGCCAGTTAGGCCGGACACACTAAACACTGAGTTATTTAACTATTCACAGCAAATACTTTCACTCACGAATCCCAAAAATAATCGACTAATCAACCAGTCCAAACAATCCATTTATTTTCCTCAAATTGAACAATCACTGGTAATCTTAAAAAATTCTACAGCTAATTTCTTTTTAGCAAATATCAAATGATTAAATAGACAAAAAGCCTAGGAAAAATCCAAAGGGAATTTTTCCTAGGCTTAAAAGTTGATAATCTACTGGCAGAGTAATCAATGAAAACAACCGATCTAATCGAGCAGAAAACTTGGTTTTTATAACAGAATACTCCTGTCCTGACTCCGTTACACCGACTCAATTTTATAAACTTATCTGTCTAACATTCACAAAAAACTTTTTTTTCAGTTTCTGTGAGGATATCATTCATTCGGCCAGATTTAAATCCTTCTAAGTCAAAAGTTACATAATTAAATCCTTGTTTTTTAAGATAATCTGCAATTTTTTCTCTGTTTTCTAATAACAGAGAAAGTTTGTCTTCTGGAATTTCAATCCGTGCTAAATCATGATGTGCTCTGACACGGACAATTGGAAAACCTATTTCCCGTAAATATTTTTCACTAGCAAATACTTGATCAATAGCTGAGCGTGTTAACTTAATGCCATAAGGAATTCTTGAAGCAATGCTACATGAGGCAACTTTACTCCAATTGGAAATACCTGCGTCTTTAGCAAGTTGACGTATTTCAATTTTATATAATTTAGCTTGTTGTAGCGGACTGATGACCCCTTCTTGATCTCTTGCTCTTAATCCAGGACGAAAGTCAGTATTATCATCCATAATCATCCCATCGGCCAGAACATCAAATCCCTCTTTCTGAATAGCCGAACGAATAGTTTTATATAATAATTTTTTACTGTAGAACCAGCTATTAGGGTTATTTGCAACAATTCTATCATCCGCTAATTCGCTCATTTCAAGGCCTAACACATTTGCTCCCAACCCATTAGCTAAATCAACCGCTTTATCAAACTCATCATCAGAAAATAATTCTGAATTTACAACAACCGCAAGTACATTTTCAGCACCTAAAGTGTCCAAAGCTTTTTTTAGCAAGTAAGAGCTATCAATTCCACCTGAATATGCAACAGCCAACTTATCCATTTTTTGTAATTCGCGAACTAAATTTTGTTCTTTCGTTTTCATGACAGACATTTAAACCATCTCCTATTGATTTTCTTTTACATAATTAATTATAGACATCTCCACAATAGAAAAAATCACGATTCATAGTATCAATTATTGTCAATATTTGTACACTTAATACCGTTTTAAATGTTGTAACAAGTTAGCATTGGCTTCTATCTCTTCCTTTGAGTACCTTGTAACAGCCGAATCAAACAATATAATGGAATCAGCTTCCTCGCAAATACTCAAATAGTCATGGGCGGAAAGGATAATTGTTTTACCAAGTTGATGCAGATTTTTTATTATCTTTTTAAATAATTTTTCCGATTCTTTTGTCAACCCAGTAAACGGCTCATCTAATAAATACACGTCTGGATTCATTACTAACAGACTAGCAAAAGCCACTTTTTTCTTTTCTCCTCCCGATAATTGATAAGGCACTTGATTGCTTAAATGGGTAATTTTTAATAAATTCAAACAATCATTAATTCTTTTTGCTGTTTCATGCTCGGATAGTTGGAGCTGTCTAGGGCCAAATGCCAATTCGTCATAAACTGTTGCATTAAATAATTGTGTGTCCGTCTCTTGAAATAATATACCCAAATGAGCATAATACTTCTTTTTATGAATAGGGTCTTTTTTCCAGGCCGTTAATGATTGTTCCATAAAATAAAGAGAGTGTAAAATATTTTGTGTAAATGAAAAAATCCATACAAAAAAGGAAGTCGCTTCTGTAGAATAAAGTTAACGACAACCAATTCACAGAAAAGAGGACTTCCCTATGAATGATTTTACTACAGAAATTGTGCAAACTCTAGTCACTAAAGGCGATTTAAATGAATTATTCCGTTCGCACTTAGAAAAAGCGATAAACACACTCCTACGGACTGAATTAACGGCTTTTTTAGATTACGAAAAATATGATCGCACTGGTTTTAATTCAGGTAATTCGAGAAACGGTTCTTACTTTCGATCAATCAAAACCGAATATGGTGAATTAACATTGGAAATACCTAGAGATCGTAATGGTGAGTTTAAACAACAAACTTTACCAGCCTACAAAAGAACAAACGATACATTGGAAACCACTATTATCCATTTATTCGAAAAAGGTGTTACGATGTCTGAAATTGCTGATTTGATCGAAAAAATGTACGGTCATCACTATACTCCACAAACCATGTCCAACATGACTAAAGTTCTGACTGAAGAAGTAAATGCCTTTAAATCCAGAGCCTTAAATGATAAGTATGTCGCTATTTTTATGGACGCTACTTACATTCCACTAAAACGTCAAACCGTATCCAAAGAAGCGATTTATATTGCCATTGGTATACGAGAAGACGGCACTAAAGAAGTACTGAGTTATGCGATTGCTCCAACTGAATCAACATACGTTTGGAATGAGCTGCTACAGGATATTAACTCCAGAGGAGTTCAAGAAGTCTTGCTTTTTATTACGGACGGCTTAAAAGGCATGAAAGATACTATCCATCAAATTTATCCTAAAGCAAAATATCAGCATTGTTGTATCCATGTATCTCGTAATATCGCTCATAAAGTACGTGTCAAAGACCGAAAAGAAATCTGTGATGACTTTAAGGCTGTTTATCAAGCTAACTCAAAAGAAGAAGCGAATACCTTCTTATCCGGCATGATTGAGAAATGGAAGAAAAACTATCCTAAAGTGACGCAGTCACTCATAGAAAACCAAGACTTATTAACTTTTTATGATTTTCCACCTAGCATTCGTAGAACCATTTACTCAACCAATCTAATCGAGTCTTTCAATAAGCAAATTAAAAGATACAGCCGTAGAAAAGAGCAGTTTCAAAATGAAGAATCACTAGAACGCTTTCTAGTCAGCATTTTTGATACATACAATCAAAAATTTCTAAACAGAAGCCATAAAGGTTTTCAACAGGTAACCGATACATTAGTTTCAATGTTTACTGAGTAACTAATTATTTTGCAGGAGGACAATTTATTTACACAAAATTATTGACGCTCCCAAAATAAATCGTTCCCTCGGAAGGTTTTAAAAAACCTGCGAGCAAATTTAAAAAAGTGGATTTCCCACTGCCGTTATCTCCCATCAAAACCAGATATTCTCCTCTGGCTATTTCCAAATTACAAGGCGAAAAAACAGGCTTCGTTTGATAGCGATAAACCAAATGATTTACTCGATACATATTAGTTCCTCCCTAAATAAAGCAACCCCCCGAAAAATAAAAGATAGGCAATACTAACCAAAAAATCTTTCGTTTTTAATGGTTGCTTTACTCGATAATATTGACCAGTATATCCTCTTGCTTCCATCACCATGTCCAACTTTTCCCCATACGTAAAAGATTTTAAAGAAATAAGACTGATTAAATTACTACCCGTACTCAACTGGATATTCCCACCAACTGCTCTAGCTTCTACAGCGGCAAGCAGTTGGATTAAGAGATTTCCAAAGAAAAAGATATATTTAATCGTAATATCTAATTGTAAAAGTATTATATTCGGAAAATGAAAGATTTTTAATGCTGCTATAAATTGATTCATGTTGGTTGTTTCCATATATTGACTAATCGCTATGGCTAAAAAAAACAAATGAACAATAAATAATAAACTAAATTGACCTAAAAAAAAGATCGGTAAATAGATAATCAGCGGCATCAAAATGAGGATACTAGCTTTTTTGACAATGTTTCGTAGAATAGTTGGTTTTTCAACTAAAAGTAACATGCCTAGGTAGATGCCTAAGAGCCACAAAACAAGAACTTTTTGTGCTGTGCTGATTAAAACAATTAGTAAAAAAGTACTGATCAGTTGAATTGCTGGGTGTATATCACTGAGAATTGTCTTATTGCGTTTCCCGCTCACCTGAAATTTATTTAATAAAAAAAGGATTCCTTTTCGATTTTTAAGCATAAAGGTTTCTTTTTTATTAGGTTCAAAGGACGTGGAAGATTCTTTCATCCATTCAGGCATCAACTTTGCCTTCTTCCATTAAATAAACGAAAAATGAGTAAAAAAACGATTATGGCTGTTACGCCACTTAAAATATACCCAAGTGCTAATGGCAGTCCTGGAATAAAGTAATCACTGAAAAGTGCATGAAATGAAAAACCATTCACCATACCTTTTGGTTGTACTGCAGGTAAATGATTCTGTTTTAAATTCTTGACTAATTCAGATAAATCCCATTCACCCCAAGCAGTGGCATGATCAATCAAACCTAATGGACATAAAATTACCATAACCAATAACAGTCTCTTTAATCGCAACAACGGAGTCCTTTTCTTCTTTTCTTCGATAAAAATTGCATCTTTTGACACACTTTTTACAAAATTATAGACACACACGGTGAAGAGACCTTCAACAATTCCTATTACTAACAGATGGACACTCATCATTGCTGGTATAGTTATAGAAAGACCATATGGGCTATAAAGTGGCGTACCATTCGCTTCATGGAATAGTAAGGGTTGGATACCTAATAATACAGAAGTAGAAAATGCCGCAACATTTACACCAAGATACCCAGCTAAGAAAAGACCCATTGTTTCAAATTTTTTTACACGCGTAACTAGCTTATAAACTCCATATCCCACGAATGGCATCACAAACGCCATAGAAAAGGCGTTTGCACCAAAAGCTAATATACCACCATCACCAAATAAACAAGCCTGTAATAGTAAAGCCACCGAAACAGACAGCGTCGCGGCCCAAGGTCCCATCAATAATGCGATGAGAACAGCCCCAACAGCGTGCGCAGTTGTTCCACCAGGTACTGGCAAATTAAACATCATTATTAAAAATGACAAGGAGGAGGAAATCCCTAACATGGTCCCTGTATCTTTTTTTAATTTAATTTGAACGTCAACTTTTTTTACAGCGCGGTACCAGACAGGTACCATAATCGCGCCCATCACTGCGCAAGTTTGTGGGCTTAAATAATTTTCTGGAATATGCATGTTCGTCAGACTCCTATCTTATCGATCAATATAATCAGCTAAATAACTTTGATCGTAAATCACAATTTTTTGTTTTTTGATATCGATGACTTTTTCCTCTTTTAAATCATGGATAATTCGGTTTACGCTATTTCTCGTTGAAATCCCGCAAAACCCCGCAATATCCTCATTAGTTACTTGAAAATCAATTAATATTCCTTCCTCTGTCTGTACACCAAACAAATCAATTAATTGGTAAATAAAAGTACAAACAGCCCCTTTCTTACCATTCATTGTCATATTCTGTAAGGAACTAATACTCTCCGATAATTTTGCTCGGTAGTAATCCCGTACATAATCTTGAAGAACAGCATCTTCTCTAACATATTCCCAAAATACAGTCCTTGGTATCCGATAAAAGCTAGCCTCTTCCGACTCAATGCGGATATTAAAAGGAGCAGATGTATAATTTGATACTTCATCACGTAACAATGAAATAATGTCAGGAGACACAATATACGACAGATTAAATTCTCGTCCATCCTTTAAAATAATACTCGTCTTAACGACCCCTTTCTTTAATACATAGGTGTACGCTTCCTCCAATCCATGATAAGCGAGATAAGTATGGCGTTTTTTTTTGATAATCGGCGTCTTCTTTCTATCTAAGAAAGCTGTAAGATAATCTGACTCCATAATTGTCACTCCTTTGACTAAGTTTCTGTTTGATTCGTTAACTATTATAAACACTCTCACCAACCTTTTGTTAGCAAATGTTACCCACAATAAGGACTGTGTGATTTCTAAATTTCATTATACTTAGTCTCGTAAAATATTACTTAGGAGATGATTGCTATGGTAGAAATTAACCTACCTTATGACAAGAAAATGATTACTGCAAGAATTCCCGATAAAAATTTTATTGGGCTTCTCGAATCAAAAGCTGAACATTTTTCAAATCCATATACTGAGAAAGAAACAGTCGAAAAATCGCTGGACAATCCTATTGGAAGCCTTCCATTAGAAGAATTAGCTAAGGGTAAAAAAGACATTGTCCTCATTAGTTCCGATCACACACGTCCCGTTCCTTCACATATTATCACCCCAATTATTTTGCGTAGAATTCGTTCAGTGAACAAAACAGCTAGAATACGGATTTTAGTTGCTACAGGCTTTCATCGCCCTTCTACACGAGAAGAACTGATTAGCAAATATGGTAAAGAGATTGTAGAGAATGAAGAAATCGTTATGCATATCTCTACTGATGATTCCTCAATGGTCAAAATCGGTCAACTACCTTCAGGGGGCGATTGTATCATTAATCGCATTGCAGCAGAAGCAGATTTACTGCTGGCCGAAGGGTTTATTGAATCACACTTTTTTGCAGGATTTTCTGGTGGACGTAAATCTGTTTTACCTGGAATTGCTTCTTATAAAACCATCATGGCTAACCATTCTGGAGAATTTATTGATTCCTCCAACTCACGGACAGGAAATTTAACGGATAATCCGATTCATAATGATATGGTCTACGCTGCCGCTAAAGCGAATCTAGCTTTTATTGTTAATGTCGTTTTAGATGGTGACAAAAAAATTATTGGTTCCTTTGCAGGCGATATGGTTGAAGCGCATAAAGTTGGTTGTAACTTTGTAAAAGAAATTGCCCGTGTCAAAAAAATACCTTGCGACATTGCGGTTTCAACGAATGGCGGATTTCCACTTGATCAAAACATTTATCAAGCAGTTAAAGGAATGACCGCTGCAGAAGCAACCAATAAAGACGGCGGTGTCATTATTATGGTCGCTGGTTGTCGTGATGGTCACGGTGGTGAAGGTTTTTATGAAAATATTGCCAATGTTAAAAATCCAAACGAATTTTTAGAAGCAGCCATCCATACACCACGATTAGAAACCGTGCCAGATCAATGGACTTCGCAAATTTTAGCGCGAATTTTAGTTCATCATCATATAATTTTTGTTTCAGATCTTGTTGATTCTGAGCTTATCACTTCGATGCATATGGAAATAGCAAAAACGTTTGATGAAGCGTTAGAGCGAGCATTTGAAAGAGAAGGTCTAAATGCAAAAGTGACTGTGATTCGAGATGGCTTGTCTGTCATTGTAGAATAATGATCCTTGAGAAATCAGGAATAAGGAGCGTTGTATTATGCAACCGAAAGAAATTTTAGGAGCTTTTAAAGAGGGAAAATTATCTTTAGAAGAAGCAACAAACAAATTAAATGGCTTTTGCGAATTAGACTTTGCAAAAATTGATACGCAGCGTAAAGAAAGAACTGGTTATCCAGAAGTCGTTTATGGGGAAGGGAAAACAATTGAGCAACTCATCAAAATTATCAATAGCTTAAGAAAAGAAAACAATACAATCTTAGTTACTCGCGTTTCACAACAAAAAGCCCAGCCTTTAGAGTCGAACTTTCCTCATGGAACCTACTATGAACTTGCACGTTGTTTCGTTATCAACCAAATGGAGACTACAACAAAAAACTATATTGCGATAGTTACTGCTGGAACGTCAGACATGTCCGTTGCTGAAGAAGCAGCAATCACTGCAGAAACTTTCGGGAATCAAATAAAACGTATCTATGATGTAGGCGTTTCTGGCATTCATCGTTTGTTCGCTCACCTAGATGAGATTCAACAGGCTTCGGCGGTTATTGTGATTGCAGGCATGGAAGGTGCACTGGTGTCCGTGCTAGGCGGACTAGTTAGCGTGCCAGTGATTGCCGTCCCTACTAGCATAGGCTACGGCAGCAATTTTCAAGGACTGACTGCTCTTTTAGGAATGCTAAATAGTTGTTCCTCTGGCGTTAGTGTAGTCAACATAGATAACGGGTTTGGTGCCGCTTATAATGCAAGTATGATTAATCAAATAAAGGAGTCTTCACTATGAAAAGCTTATTTTTAGAACCATTTTCTGGTCTTAGTGGTGATATGTTAAATGGATTGTTGCTTGACTTAGGCGGGGATTTAAACAAACTGTTAATCGAATTAAAAAAACTTCCCATCGATGGGTTCACCATTCAAGCCCAACGAATTGCTAAAAGTTGTATTTACGGAACAGATTTCGATGTTCTCCTACAACATGGAAAAAAGGATTACGGTATAAAACACAGTCTCTCTCCTCACCACGAAAATGAACATCATGAAACGAAAGAACATGCACATCATCATAGCCATTCTAGAAATTTAAAAGATATTTATACATTAATTGAAAAAAGCGACTTGTCCAATTTTGTAAAAAAACATAGTAAAAATGTTTTCTATGACATTGCAAAAGCTGAAGCTGCTGTTCATCAACAAACAATTGACACTATTCATTTTCATGAAGTCGGAGCAATTGATTCAATTGTTGACATCGTTGGCTTTTTTATCCTATGGGAACAGTTAGAGATTGAACAAGTCTATTCAACGCCAATTACAGATGGAAGTGGTACTATCACAATTGCCCATGGAGTCATGCCAATACCAGTTCCCGCGGTGATGGAATTACGTAAAGAAACAAATTTAATCATTCAACAAGACTTTGAGATAAAAACTGAACTTGTCACACCGACTGGCTTAGCTATTTTTAAAGAACTTAGTCCTCTATTTGTCGCACCAGAACAACGATTAATTGAAAAAATAGGTTACGGATTTGGCAAACGGGAAACAGGCAAGTTCAATGCCCTCAGAGGATCAATCTTTACTGAAACACATAGTAAAAAAAAGAGGACAGAACACCATGACCAAGTTTTAAAAATTGAAACAAATATAGACAATCAAACACCTGAACAGTTAGGTTACGTAATGGATCTATTATTGGAGCATGGTGCTCTAGATGTTTTTTTCACGCCCATTCATATGAAAAAAAACCGAAGTGCCATTCTATTAACGGTTTTAACAACAACAGAGGAAAAAGAATATTTTACAGAACTACTCTTTAAACATACTTCTACAATTGGTATGCGTTTTCAAACAATGGAACGTAGTGTGATGGACCGTTCTTTCAAAATCTTGGAAACACCTTTTGGTAAGGTCCATATTAAAAAAAATCATTATCATGGCCTATTGAAAGAGTCTATTGAATACCAAGATTGTGAACGAATTGCTAAACAATATAATTTTACAATTGAGGAAGTCTATCGCCTCGTCCAAACATTAAATAACAAAACTATTGATTAAAGGAGCTTTATCTTATGTTTCATCATATCTTATCAGAATTTATGGGAACTGCATTAATGATCGTATTTGGGGTAGGTGTTCACTGCGACGATGTCCTAAAACGAACAAAATACGCTGGTTCTGGTCACATGTTTGCAATCACTACTTGGGCTTTTGGAATCTCTGTTGTTCTGTTCGTCTTTGGCGGAGTCTGTATTAATCCAGCAATGGCCCTCGCTCAAGCTATTTTAGGAATGATTCCATGGTCTTACTTCATTCCCTATGTCATCGCTGAAATGTTAGGCGGCATTTGTGGCGCCGTCATTGTTTATATTATGTATGCTGATCATTTCAAGCTATCCGCCGATAGTGTCGATCCAATCGCTATTCGTAATATTTTTTCTACAAATCCGAACCAACGAAATTTACCAAGAAACTATTTTGTTGAAACTTTTGCAACATTCATTTTTTTAACATCTATTTTAGCGATTGCACATTCCTACGAAACACAACTACCCATTGCTGTTGGCTTGCTTGTTTGGGCAATCGGCATGGGGCTAGGTGGTACTACAGGATTCGCAATGAATCAAGCACGTGATTTAGGTCCTCGTATCGCCTATCAACTTTTACCAATCAAAAATAAAACCAATAATGATTGGCAATATGGGTTGATTGTTCCCGGAACTGCACCGTTTTTAGGAGCCATTTTTGCGACACTTTTCGTAAAATTTTTCCTAAAATTCTAATAAACCAACTAAATTTCTAAAACAAAAAAATATATAAAATAGAAGCTAGTCTCTAAATTTCTTCTATTTTATATATTTTTATTTTAATCACAAGATTCTTTCTGTGTCTTAGAGAACAATAATTTAATTTATTAGCTTTTTCGGCATCGATTTTCTGCAAAAGCCAGTTTGCTCTAACAGCTAGAGTCCTTTTTGGTGATTGTTCAGTAAGTTAATCCTGGATTGAAAACACCTAATAAAACGCCAACGAGAGAAATAACAACTAAAATAAGCATCGTCCAAATAGCGGAAACATGTTTTTTGGACATTAACCACCAACAAAACAAGGTAACAAGTATCGTTAATAATCCTGGATAAATACTGTCAATTTTATCTTGCAGTTTAAGGAAAACTTTTCCGTCAGCACCTATTAATTTAAAAGAAGTAGTCACATTTACCCAAGATGCAAGGACCCCACCGACAACCATACTACCAATAACTCCGATAGCAACTCTAACAGCGGCTCCTTCTTTCCCAACTAAGAAACTTACTGCTTTATCGCCAAAATGATAGCCTCTAAAATACAAAAAGCGTTGGCCAAAGTAGGAAATTAACGTCCAAACAATAATATAAAATATGGCACCAATTGGCGAACCGCCCGTGGACATTCCTAAGGAAATTCCTAACAAGATAGGAATCAAGGTACCATCAACTAATGAATCGCCAATCCCTGCAATCGGTCCCATTAATCCTGCCCTCATATCATTAATCGTTTCTCCATCAATTTCATTCTTACTTGCTCTAGCCTCTTCCATACTAGCAGTCACACCAACAATGACCGTTCCAAGCATTGGATTTGTGTTAAAAAAAGCTGTATATGCTTGAATGGCTTTCACTTGGTCTTCATGTTTCGGATAAAGTTTTTTGATAATAGGAAGCATTGAAGAAAGATAGCCGAAGGTTTGCATATGCTGTTGTGAAAAACAAGTTAACGCTCCCCAAAACCATAAATGAAAAGAATGCTTTAACGTTTTTTGGTCTAATTTATTGGCTTTCAACTCTTCCATCTCATATGTCCTCCTCTTCGTCATCATTTGTTAGACTTCCTGTTGAATCAACCAGTTTAGTATTGTTTTTAATCAAAGCAATTTTATAAAAAATTACAGCAAAAAGAAGCGCAATAATCGTTATCGAGACTAAATTAAGTTTTAATGAAGCAGCTAATGTGAACCCTACAAAAAAAGGTACAAAATCAATGTTCTTATTAACAATTTGACGTAACAAAATTGCAATTCCCACACACGGAAGCATGCCACCTACAGTAAAAAGCGTTTTCATTGCAAGACCATCCATAGGTAATGCATCTCTCATTGCTGTAACAGCCGTAGCCCCAAAATAGGTTAAAATCACGGTTGGCAAAAAGGAAAAAAGTAGATGAGAAATCCACGGCCAACCAAAATTAATGGCATATAAATGATCAAGCTTGCCTTTTTTTATATCTTTCCAACCAAACGATTGCCAAACTAAATTTAACGCGGCAACAGAATAAAATAATACCGTTCCGATCGTTCCAACTAATGTGCCGACCGATTTAGCCAGGTCGGCTGCAGAGCCGCCAAGTGGATCTAAGCCTTTGGTCGAAATCGCCACCATCGCCAAAGGAATCCCGATATATGAAATTGCCCGCACGTCAGCAGACACTGTTCCTCCAGGTGTGACTAAAGCAATGTAAACTAATTGCATCGCTACACCACAAGCGATTCCTAATTTTAAATCTCCTAAAATAATGCCACAAACTAATCCGCCGACTAAAGGACGCCCAATCGTATAATTTCCCACCGCTTGTCCAGCCATACAAGAATTTGAACACAGACAAGCAAATAGGCCTAAAATAGCCGCTTGTATCCAGTTGATTGTCATAATACTACTCTCCTCTTTTCAAAACTTCTAGAATCAGTAACCAAATTTAGCTTTAAAATGCGCCCAAGAACCAATTCGTTGATCAGGTAACAAGGCAAAATCCACTTTGTAACCAGCCTTTTCAATTTCTTCAAAAGCCGCTGCTTCTTCTGCTGTAAAGGATTGGTTATCCCCTAATTTAATTGTCCCTTCGCGGTCATTCCCCGGTCCAACATTAATCATTTTTACTTCACTTGGAACAAAATGCCAATCTACCAAAATTTTTTTCATATCCAAAGGGCTCTTTGTAATCAAAAAGTATTTTGACTTAGACGCTAATACTTTATCCTTTACATCAAAAAAATGCGCCATTGTCCAAATAAAGGTTTTTTTATCTTGTGCAGCTGCTTTATATGCTTCCTTTAAAATAGGGTTACTTGCTGCTTTGTCATTCACAGCTATAATGCCATCACAAGGCATTTCTTTAGTCCAACGTAAAGTAATTAAGCCATGAATCATTCGATCATCGATTCGAACAAAAGAAATTGACATGTTCATCTTCTCCTTTAGATATCCTCTTCAGTTACATCGTCTTCAGTTACAGTTAACTCTCTAATACCATGACAAGCATCTGCTACTATCATTTTTTTCAAATCAGATAATTCACTAGTTTCTTTCAATAGAAGCGCATTTAAAGCCATTGGAAAATTCACTCCTCCAACAATCAGAGAATTTTCTAGCATTTTTTGCTTATCTAATACTTTACAAATAGTAGCAAGTGGACTTCCGCCTACAATATCAGCCAAAACGATTAGCCTCGTTTCCTGCGGTAATTTTTCAACCTCACAAAGAAACCGCTTACCAAAATTATCGGTAGATTCACCAGGTTGTAAGCCAAACACTCTGACTGTCTCTATCTCCTCGCTAGCAAACATCCCTAATGAATTTTTTAACCCTCTAGCAAAATCGCCATGACTGACCAGAACTAAATAAGTCATTTCCTCTCTCCTTTCTTAACATTTCCACTTCAAAATTTTTTAAATCACCTCTTTTTAAGAGTCCATAATACAACTTTTATAAAATGAAAATACTTGCTTCGTTCGCCTCACACTCCTTTGATAGCATGAATGTTTAACAACAGTACCTTTCTAAAATTAAAGTCATTCACTAAAAAAGTTCTAATGAATTTGGCTGTTGTAGCTTGATGACAAGGAACAATGACTTTCTTTATCCATAAAAACATTTAGTTGATTACGCTTAAAAAAATAAATAATATAGCAATTTCCAAAAAAATTTACGTTTGAATAGTCCCTTTTCTAAATTTATTGATTCATTTTTTCAACTATTAGGTTAGCAAAGTCCCAACACACATTCCACCCACAATAGGTGTACATAGTTGTACATTATTCGGAGTTAATCAACTCATTTAAGCTATGGTAAAATAACTATATATCACTCCAATTTTCTAATTATATAGGTCATTCCAGGTCATCCTCTTTTGGATACAACAAAATGAACTTATATCGAATCTATGGTTTTATGCTCTTGATAAATTAAAAAGTAAAGTAGGGATATTTATATGTCAGCAAAAGAAAAAACGATGAAATATGGATTGGTAGGCCTCTTTTTAGGGATATTGTTATTAGCTCATCTAGATTTATTAGCTGAAAATCTTAGTTATCTTCTCTTAGGATTATTACTTTTACTTGTTGCATATCTAATCTTGGTAAAAAAATTTTATTTTTTCTCAAACTTGATTCCTAAAAATACTACTGATATAAATTTAGGTAAAAAATATGGTACGGCTTCTGGCATCGGCAGTTTAGTTATCGGGATTATTTTAATAATTCTGGGACTATTTTTATAGAAAAATAATTACTAAAATAAAACAAGCAGCGAAACCATAAAAAGTACACGAGTTCTTTTCTCGTGTACTTTTTATGGTTACCTGTATAGCCTTCAATTTGTTCCTTTGTTACTTCTTTTTCTTAATAATGCTCTTTACAGTGCCACATTAAAACAGCAATAAAAATTACTGAAGGGGAATTTAACTCAAATACCAATGATTATTATTTAAGACCGCTTTCTCAAATAACCCTCATTGATTACGTACTAATCGTGATAGACTCCTCGTTGCCATTTATCTAAAAATTCATCGAAAAAGTGCGCATCTTGTTGTTCTGGATGTTGTTTTTCAACTTGATTAATTTTTTCAATTAGTTGTTCGTTGTCTTCTGTTGGATGATAGTGTGCTTCAATAAAGGCAGCAGCGATATCACAGATCAAGAATTCTCCTGTTATTTTCCCACCGAAACCAATAACATTTGCGTTCAATTCCTCTTTCGCATACAACGCTGTAGTCATATCGCGAACTAAAGCAGAACGGATACCCGGCACTTTGTTAACCGCATTGTTAATTCCAACGCCTGTTCCGCAAATACATATACCCAAATCAGCCTGATTGCTCATTACGGCTTCTCCCACTTTTTTTCCGAAAATAGGATAGTGAGTTCGAGTAAAATCATACGTGCCTACATCTAAAATTTCATATCCCTTTGCTTTCAAAAAATCAGAAACTGCTATTTTGGTATCCGTCACAATATGATCACAACCAATGGCAATTCTCATAAAAACGCTTCCTTTCTATTATTTGTTAAGCCATTTTATTTAACATATCTACACGTATTTGATGACGCCCGCCTGCATAATGACCTGTTAAGAATTCTTTTATTATGTTTTTGGCTAGTTCCGTTCCAACAATTTTTGCGCCCACCGTGATCATCCGAGCATTGTTGTGTTCTCGCGCCATATATGCAGAACGCTCATCTGACAATTCAGCGACAATCATTCCTTTAATTTTAGCAGCAGTCATAAAACTACCTGCCCCATAACCATCAAAAACGATTCCTAAACTTTCAGTATCCTTTAAAACTTCATGAGCAACAGCAAGCGTTGCTTCTATAAAGTCTTCCGAAGCACTTTCACTTTTATCGATTACCTCAACTTTTTCTTGCAATAAGTATTGTTTCATTTCTGCTTTTAATTTTATTCCATCTAAATCTGAACCAAGTATGACACGCATTTTGTTTTCCTCCTTACCTCGTGTATCTACTATTAAAATTCTGTCCCTTTCTTTAAACTCAAATCCCCTTCTCGAAAACATAATAAAACAATATCGAACTTTATTCAACATTTATTTTCTTTTTTGTTTATTATTGTTTAATATTGTGTTGACATCTTTTTGAAAGCGTTTTATATTATACTTGTAAATAAATAATAATATATTAAAGAAACGAGGGGTTCTATGGTTATTAAAACATCGATTTTTTCATTAGATACTACCTATATTTCAAACAAAAAAACACAAGAAGAAGTTTTTGAAGAAGTTTATTTAGACTTGTTAAAAAAGAAATTAGTTACACCTGATTTTCTAACTAATTTATTGGAACGAGAACATAACTATCCGACTGGTTTAAGTTTAACACCGATTGATCCTGCACTACCGAATATCGCCATTCCGCATACCGAAAGTACCTTTGTACGGACGACAAGAATTATCCCGATTAAATTGAAACAATCCTTATCATTTCATAACATGATTATCCCAGATGAAACGCTCTCTGTTTCCTTTCTTTTCATGATTTTAAATGAAAACGGTATTGAACAAACGGGTCTTTTAGCGACTATCATGGATTTTATTAACACGACAGACCGTTCATCACTATTGGCTTTTTTTCAATGTGAAGATAAAGAAGAAGTTTATCGTTTTTTACAAAAAAATTTTAAAGGAGAGATTTAACATGATTAAAATTTTAGCTGCATGTGGGGCTGGGGTAAACTCTAGCCATCAAATCAAATCTGCATTAGAAACAGAATTATCTAAAAGAGGCTACCAAGTTTCTTGCGATGCCGTAATGATTAAAGATATCAATCAAGAGATGCTATCCCACTATGATATTTTCGCCCAAATCGCCAAAACAGATTTGGGTTTCCCAATCACGATTCCTGTAGTTGATGCAGGCGCAATTCTTTATCGAATTCCAGCAATGGCTGAACCTGTTTATCAACAAATGGAAAGTATCATTCACTCTTTAAACAAATGATTTCCTTTTTAGACTAATTACTTACGCTTCATTGTCAACAATAACAAAACTAAGATAAAAATTTTGTTATCTTAGCTTATGAAGGAGAAAATAAATGAATACGATTATTGACCTAGCAAATACAATTTTTAAACCTTTAATTGATTTAGGTGCTGCTCCTTTAATGACTATTGTTTTAACACTGATTGCCCTTTGTTTTAAGGTAAAACCCACTCGCGCATTAGAAGGTGGTCTTAAACTAGGAATTGCTTTAACTGGTATCAGTGCTATTATAGGAATTTTAACTACTGCTTTCTCAGATGCAATGGCCTCTTTCGTAGAACGTACAGGAATTTCTTTAAATATTACCGATGTTGGTTGGGCACCTTTGGCCACCATCACTTGGGGATCTCCTTACACCCTTTACTTTCTTTTAATTATGGTGATTGTCAATGTCATTATGTTAATTCTAAATAAAACGAACACATTAGATGTGGATATTTTCGACATTTGGCATCTATCGATTGTTGGTTTATTTGCTATTTTTTGTGGCGCAAACTTAATAATTGCAACAATCTTAGTTATTTTCATAGGTGTTTTAAAAATTATCAATTCTGACTTAATGAAACCAACGTTTAACGATTTACTTAACGCCCCAGATACCAATCCTATGACTACCACGCATATGAACTATATGATGAACCCAATCATTATGGTTTTTGATAAAATTTTTGATAAGCTTTTCCCTTGGTTAGATAAATACGATTTTGACGCTGCCAAATTGAATAGTAAAATTGGCTTTTGGGGATCAAAATTTGCCATCGGGATTTACTTAGGGATTTTTGTGGGTCTTTTAGCTGGCCAAACACCCACGCAAATTTTTTCTCTA
The DNA here is from genome assembly GCF_051712685.1 of Enterococcus sp. DIV0682. Lineage (NCBI taxonomy): Bacteria > Bacillati > Bacillota > Bacilli > Lactobacillales > Enterococcaceae > Enterococcus > Enterococcus sp. DIV0682. The sequence goes on along the minus strand of NZ_JBIOPK010000001.1, from coordinate 1,166,172 downwards.
TCCTTTACGGCTGCAGTCTGTTTGGAACTATTCTCTTTAATTGGAACTTGGTTTATCGCTGCAGTTGAGCCTTTATCACAAGGTATCACTGATTTTGCTTCGAATAAATTAAAAGGACGTACACTTAATATTGGTTTAGATTGGCCTTTCTTAGCTGGTCGTGCTGAAATCTGGGCAGCAGCTAACGTATTGGCTCCAATTATGCTATTAGAAGCCATTGTCCTACCTGGCAACAAACTTTTACCACTTGGCGGAATTATTGCAATGGGTGTAACCCCTGCTCTACTAGTAGTAACAAGAGGTAAACTCATCCGAATGATTATCATTGGAGCAATCGAATTACCTTTGTTCTTATGGTCTGGTACCCTAATTGCACCGTTCGTTACCGAAACCGCAAAAAAAGTTGGTGCTTTCCCAGCGGGTCTAAATAATAATACTTTAATTTCACATACTACCATGGAAGGGCCAATGGAAAAATTCTTAGGATACTTAGTCGGCAATGCATCACAAGGTCAACTAGAATTTATTTTATACGCATGTCTGGCGCTAGTCGCCTATCTACTGATTTTCATTTGGTATGCAAAACAAATGAAGAAGCGAAATATTATTTATGCTCAAAAAGCTCAATAAGGGAAACTAAAAAGAAGAGGTGCAGATGCACCTCTTCTTTTTAGTAGATCACCCTGACAACTTTTTCCAATACTTTAGATGTGTCAAATTTATCTTTATTTGTAACTACCGCTGTCACTTCTTCTAATTGATAAAAAGAATAAAAATCCTGTTTCTCTACTTTAGAAGTATCCATTAACAAATATTTTTCTATTGAGTTATCTAATGCAATTGCTTGTGTTTGTCCTTCTTCAATAGTCGCTGTCATAATTTTATTATCTTTTAACGCATTGCAACTAAAAAATGCTTTATGAAAATGCATTTCTTCTAATGCTTTATTAGCGATTTCACCAAAAAAAGATTTAGTTAAAAGTCGCATTTCTCCACCAACCAAATAAATGGTCAACGCATTCTTTTTTTTACTTAACGTTTCAAACACAGGCAAACAGTTTGTTACTACTCTTAAATGTTTAAATTCCATTGCCTCGGCCAAAAGTTCAATAGTTGTTCCTGGTCCTAGGAAGATAGTTTCTTCTTCGTGAATTAAACTTAATGCTTTTTGGACAATTTCTTTTTTTTCAACACTATTAATAATTTGTTTATCATCATGAGACAGTTCATGTGGACGATATGTATTTAAACTGCTAGCTCCTCCATGTACTCGTTTTAAACGCCCCGCTGCTTCTAATTCTGTCAAATCTCTACGAACAGTCATATCCGAAACATTTAATCGTTCCATAATTTCAGTAACTTTGATTGCCCCTTTTTGATCTACTAGAGAGACTATCGCATTTAATCTTTCTTCTTTTAGCATTTTCATCGCTCCATTGTTAGTATATCTTTTATTCTACGATAAAATACTTACTATGAATACTAAAACATTTCTCCATTTATTTTAACATGAACGACGATTCGTAAAAAAATGACAATTTAGCCTATCTTTATATAAACAGATATCACTTCAACGATTGATTCAGATCTATTTGAGCCTAGTCAAATAGAGATCTAGCATAAAAACTTCCCAGAAAAACATCCCCTACTCTGAGCACCTCTATCCAAAAAAATAGCACATAGGCAAAGACAGGTTACTTATAAAAAGGTAAGCAACCCGCCTTTGCCTATGTTTAAGTAAACGATGTATTTCCCCTATTACTGATTCAAAGTCCTTAAAACTTTATAATCACTGTTTTGCACGAGTAAAACGCTACTTGGGTTATCGGGATAAGAAGCATTGCCATCAAACGATACAACAATAGTATTCGTACCAACTTTCGTGAATTGTGTATATGAGCCCCCAGCACCGCCCACGTTGGCAAAATGTAATGTCATAGTGTCGCCTTTTGTTTCTACCTCGCGCCAATTTGCCCGCTGATAGTTATGCCAGTCAATTTGAGTTGAAATTTCGTTTGCCGTGTTTTTATACATTCCTTCGTAAAAATCAATCGCTTCCTCTTTTGAAGACCACGGATTGACTGAAATATTTGGGATTTGTTCTTTAGTAATTGACGGGGCACCTACAATTTTTTCAAACCCAGCCCTCAACTCTGCATTATCTGTTGCTCCAAAATACAGATAGCCATAAGGATCTCCTTGATTTTGCATCGTCACTAAAACTAAGGGCTGGTTGTTAACGATGGTGAATAAATACAAATGCTTTTGCATTTCTGGTTGCGTTTCTGCATCAGAGTAAACAGCAACTAACGCATATCCATCCTTCACTTGTCCATTTTCAGACCATTCTAAATAAATGGGATGCTGATCAATCGCTGGTTGCATAGTAACATTTCCTACTAGACCATCAGGCGCTTGGACGCCATTAAAATTGATTGAATTTCCTGGTGTATATTCTTTATACGTTTGGTTCATCCGTTGCCCCCAATCAGCCATAAATTGTTGTAACTGTGCTTTTTTTGCGCAGACCACAACTGATTTTCAGCTTTACTAGAAGCAGAAGAATTACTTTGAGTCGTACTAGATTTTGACTTCGTGCTCATTTGACTCGCTTGGCTGTTGTTAACGGTAACAGGTGCTTTCATTTCTGATGTTGCTGTCGGCTTGCTTGCAGTGCTGTCACCATTTTTGTTGGAAGAACATCCTGATAAAATACTCAATAAAAGACCTATCAAGATTATTTTTTTCATTGGGAATCCCTTCTTTCTGACAAGAATACTGTACTACTTTTCCCCTTTTCTCACCAGCAAAACTCGACTAAAAACGGCTATATTTATTTGTTATTTAATTGTCAAATTAAGTTGATTGTAAGCATCCCATAACCAAGGATGCACAACTTTAATATCGTGTTTCAAAATATAATCGATATAGAAATATGCGGCATTTTCTAAAGAACAATTTAAAGCTTGTAATAAACCATCTAAGTATGGTGGTTTACCTTCTTGATCCCACTTTATTTTATCAGCGACAAACAAAACTAAATCTATGTCCGAATAGTTTTTCTTCAATGTTGTATGGCATTCAATAGCTGATAAAATTTCATTGTCTTCAATACCAAAATCCATTTTCGCAATAGACTTAGAAATTTTTTGATGAATTATCATTGGAAAGGCCATTTCTGCTTCGTTTAATTCAATCCCATATTTTTGTGCGACACTAATTCTCTGATTATTTGGATAAACCGCAGAGATATCATGTAAATATCCTGCAATACTTACTTTTTCTGGACTAGTTAAATATTTTTCACCAAGTTGATAGGCATACTCTCCAACTTCCATACAATGATAATACGTCTTCTCACAGTTTTTACTCACTAAATATTGTTTAATTTCATTTTTCAACACCTGTTGATGATCCATTTCCACAGCCCTTTCTCATTCCGATTACTCTTCTAGATAAATAAATTATACTCCTTTCATCCTCTAGCAACCTTTTATTTTTTATTAAATAAACAACTAACTAAATTGAAAAAATTGAAACTTTTTGGTCCTCAAATTCGTCTATAACTAATAGGACGTTCAATTTTGTATAACGTGGAGGTGTATTTTTTAACTTTTTCATTAACCAAAGAGGAGTGAAAGTATGCGACATAAGAAAAGAAAATTCAAAATAAACGAGTATGTATTATTTGGTGCGTTAATCCTCATTGTTCTTGTTTTCATTCAAACGTTCCTATTAACTCAACCCAAGATAACAAGTAAAAATGATGATACTACGCAGACATCGACTAAAAATTCAACTGCAAAAAAAGATTCCCCAACCAAGTTAGAAAAGGAATCAACACACATGACTATTTCATCAAAAAAATATGCTTATTCAGCAGACAAAATTAGAAAATATATAACTGGAGAAGAACCTTACAAAGGTGAAAAATTAGTATTCTTAACCTTTGATGATGGCGTTAATAATCAAATAACCCCACAAGTCCTAGATACATTAAAAAAGTATAACGTCCACGCAACTTTTTTTCTTGTAGGAAATACCCTAACTTCCGAAAATCAAAAGATAGTGAAACGCGAAGTTGCAGAAGGACATTCAATAGGCTTTCATAGTTCAACTCATGATTATGCAACGTTATATCCAAACGGGATTGTCAACACTGAAGAAATACAAGCGGAAATAGCAACCATGAAGAACTCTCTTAAAAAAATATTGGGCGAAACATTTCAAACAACTCTCTGGCGATACCCAGGAGGTCATATGTCATGGGGAGGTACAGAAAAATCTGATGAATTATTCAAACAACTTGGCATCCATTGGATTGACTGGAATGCGATGGTTGGGGATGCGGAGCCGTTAGACAGACAGCCTACTACAGTCGCCGAAATGCTCGCTTTCCATCAACATTCACTTGAGGTTTATCCGGATTATAATATTAGAGTAGTCTTAATGCATGATTCAGTAGATAAGGAATTAACAAAACAAGCATTGCCACAATTAATAGAGTTTTATCAAACAAATGGTTATCAATTTGGTGTCTTATATTAGAGCAACTCGGAACAACTATAGAAAGTATTTCTGGTCTTAGTCAATGTTGATTTTTTGTTTAATTACACAAAAACGTCTCTATACTTTCTGATGTTAGTTTTTTTACCAGCATCAGAAAATATAGAGACGAAAAAAATAAAAATTTTTAGCCTTCTTTTTTATGACTTAACTATCCTATTTACCACCAAAATCACCATACACATTACCTTCTGCATCAGATATACGTTTACCTTCATCAACTTTTTTAAACTCTATTTTTTTCGTTTTTTTGTCCAATTGACCTGTAATTTCATAGTTCTCTTTATTTTCTTGTATTTTAATATTTTTATATACCTTTTTTTCTGTTCTACTTGTTTTTTTTGTATCTTCATTATTGGGATTAACTAAATATTCTTTTTCAAGCGTCATGGTTTTATCCTTGTTGAAAAAAATTGAACCTTTCGTTAGGTCTTCTTCCTTTTCAATAATCGTGGTGAGTATTAAAGGAAACGAACTGGCATTCAAAAGATTGCCGTTTTCTTTTTTGTTATTACTACAACCTACCAAAAACATGAAAAAAATAATACAACTAAAATACCCGATTTTTTTCATGATTACTCCCTCCTATTACATAAAGTTAGAATAGCTATTGTTCATTAATATCGACAATTCTTTGCGCCGGGCTTGAACCATTGGTAACGTAGCCTCCATAAGTACAGATATATCCTCTTATGTTTGGATCTTCTCCGTAGTCTTGCCAACGTTGAAGTTTTAGATTTCCTCTAAATTGACCATCATCATACCAATAGTAATTAGGTATACTTGCACCTTTTCTTATTGTAATGGTTTGGTAAATAAACTTAGTCGTTGTCCTACTTAAAGAATAATTTGTATCAGAAATGAATTATCTCTTGGATCATAAGGTGGCACTTTTTCAAACTCAGGAAGTTTTCTCTGTATTTGTACTTCAGGAGTATTCGCAAAGTAATCTACTATCTTGACAGTTATTAAAAGAATCACTACCCTCAAAACTATAGCAAACATAAAAATTATTCCATTCTAATTCTTCCATAATTATCATGTCCTTTTACAATTAATATACTTATTTTATCGTATATATTTTAAAAGGAAAAGAACACTATTTAAATAGCAAACGATTCTTAATTAAGTTTACTACTATTTTCTTGTATTCTTATAGCACCAACAGTCCTGCTATTTATTGGTTACTTGCTAAAATACTTATCTGTGCTCTTTGTATTTATTTCTTTTTGATTGAATATAAAAAACAAAAATCCTGTAACTATGGCCCTGAATAATTGATTTGCCAATACTATCACCCCATTCTGCTTCTTCTCCAATTTCAACTGATATTGACAAACTAACGTAGTTTTTGTTTCTTGATCCAAGCACTTAACTGAAATTTTGGTTTTCAGTACTCCCTCTTTTTATCTTTCTAAATTTCCTCACACCTTCAATTTTCAAAAGATTTCTGAATCATTGTCCAAAAACCTAATTTTCACACTTATGTGACTTCAAAAAAAAGTCAAAGTGATTTTCCACTTAATTACACACAAAAACACCCTCTTGCTGAGCAAGAGGGTGTTCATTTGTCGAATAGTAAAGATTAACGACGGATTTCTTTGATACGAGCTGCTTTTCCGTGTAATGCGCGTAAGTAGTAAAGTTTTGCACGACGTACTTTACCGTAGCGAACCACTTCAATTTGAGCAACACGTGGTGTGTGTAATGGGAATGTACGTTCCACACCAACACCATTTGAAACTTTACGTACTGTGTAAGTTTCGCTGATTCCAGCACCACGGCGTTTAATTACAACACCTTCGAATAACTGGATACGTTCACGAGTACCTTCGACTACTTTCGCATGAACGCGAACAGTGTCACCAGGGCGGAACGCAGGAATATCCGTACGTAATTGTTCTTGTGTTAATTCTTGAATTAATGGATTCATTTTATCCTTCTCCTTATTCCCAAATATTCTTATGGTCACTTCTGCCACAGCGGAATATTGTAATAGTTAGAGCGCATTGCACTCACCAAATTAGTTTACCACAGACAAAATAAGCTGTAAAGAGAATTTTCTTGAAAGTTCCCTTATTTTTGCTCTTCTTGTTTAATTTCCTCTAATAACTTCAACATTTCAGGCGTCATTTCTACTGATTCCAACATGTCAGGTCGACGCAAAAAGGTCCGTCGTAATGATTCTTTTAGTTGCCATTCTGCAATTAATTTATGGTTACCATTCGTTAGCACGGCAGGGACTTCCATATCATTGAAAATAGCAGGTCTGGTATATTGTGGATGCTCTAATAGGCCAGTGGAATGTGAATCCGTTTGTGCAGAAAGATTGTTACCTAAGACATCAGGTAATAAACGGACTGTTGCATCAATCATAACCATCGCACCTAATTCGCCACCTGTTAGGACATAATCCCCCAATGAAACTTCATCTGTGACCATCGTGCGAATTCGCTCATCATAGCCTTCATAATGTCCACAAATAAAAACTAAATGTTCTTCTTGTGAAAATTCCTCGGCCATTTTTTGATTAAACGGTTTTCCTGCCGGATCTAATAAGATGACCCGTTTTGGTTGCTGGTTTGTCTCTTCTTCAATTGCTTTTAGGTTATCATAGATCGGTTGTACTTTTAAAAGCATCCCCGCGCCACCGCCATACGGATAATCATCGACCGTTTGGTGTTTGTTATCTGAAAAATCGCGAAAATTAGAGACATTCAATTCTAATAACTGCTTTTCCCGAGCTTTCCCAATAATTGATTCCCCCATTGGTCCTTCAAACATTCTAGGAAAAAGAGTTAATACATCAATTCTCATCGTCAATCAATCCTTCTGGAATATCCACATCAATCCGTTGATTTTCGACATCGACTTTTGTAACAACGCCTTCAATATACGGTAAAAGTAAATCTTTTTTCTTTGGTCGTTGGACGACCCACACATCATTCGCGCCAGGAGATAAAATTTCTTTAATTTTTCCTAGTTCACTGCCGGTTTCATCGTAAACAGTAGCACCAATGATTTGGTGATAATAAAATTCGTCCTCTGCCAATTCAGCGAGATTGTCTTTTGCAACTTTTAAAATACCGTCACGATATTTTTCAACATCGTTGATATTTGGATGTCCTTCAAAGCTTAAAATGTCAAAATTCTTATGCTTGCGGTGGGACTTCACGACCAATTCAATTGGTGCTTTTTTCTCTTGAAATAACAGTAACGTTGCCCCTTTTTGATAACGTTCTTCTGGAAAATCCGTTTTCGAAATGACCCGAACTTCCCCTTTGATTCCTTGTGTGTTCACAATTTTTCCTACATTTAAATAATCTGTCACGTGAAATCCTCTCTTCCTTGTATTTCATCTTTCCTATTCTACCATTTCTTACGCGCAAATTCTATGAAAAAACAAAGGCCAACTTTTGAACTGACCCAATAAACTGAGACAAAATAAAAAAGCACCTCTTGTTGAATTCACGTTAAAATGAATTTAACTAGGAGGTGCTTTTTCAATGGGAAATCGAGTTTCTTATCCGATTCACATCAAAGAAATGGCTATACAGATGAAAAAAGAGAATATTCCTGTAAAAATAATTATGGCAGAATTAGGAATTAAAAACAAAACACAAATTGAAACATGGTGGCGTTGGTACCGTAATGGCGAGAATCATCGTCTGGTTCAACCCGTTGGAAAACAATATGCTTATGGAAAAGGTCCAGAAATTCTATCAAATGAACAACAGCTTAGAAATGAAAATAACTATTTAAAAATGCATATTGAGGTGCTAAAAAAGTACAAAGAATTGGAAAGGACGTGGAGCCAGAAATATTTGTAGAATTAGTTAAAAGAATGAAAGGAAAAATAACCATTACTGCATTGTGTCAACTTTTCGGCGTTTCGCGAGCTACTTATTATCGTTGGACTCATCGAAAAGACTTGGGAAAGTTAACACCTCTTGAAGAAGCTGTTCGTCGACTTTGCTTCCAACATAAGTTTCGATATGGCTATCGAAAGATTACTGCGTTGATTAATCAGGAATACAAAGTAAACAAAAACACCGTACAAAAGATTATGCAGAAATATCATTGGAATTGTCGCGTGAAAATGAAGAAACGCAGTAAAGTGGGACAACCTTACACGGTTGTCGAGAACAAGCTAAATAGACAATTTTCTTCAGACGCTCCTTTAAAGAAATTGGTAACAGATATTACTTATCTGCCTTTTGGTCAAAAGCAATTGTATTTGTCTTCAATTATGGATTTATACAATGGTGAAATTATTGCCTATACCATCGGTGATAAGCAAGATACGGCTTTTGTTCTGGATACACTTGATCAATTGCCCCAAACAACGGATTGTCTATTGCATAGTGATCAGGGCTCTGTTTATACTTCTTTTGACTACCAGAATCAAATAAAAACAAAAGGCATTACCATGAGTATGTCCCGCAAAGGGACACCTTCAGATAATGCCTGCATCGAATCGTTTCATGCCTCACTAAAGTCTGAAACGTTCTACTTAGATGGGCTCACAAATGAACCTACATCTATTGTAATAGAAATTGTAAAAAAATACATTACTTATTATAATGAAAGTCGAATTCAACAAAAACTAGACTACCAATCGCCGATAGATTATCGGAAATCAGCAGTCTAGGAAAATGCTTTTTTATTCCTGTCTCACAATCTTAGGTCAGTTCCCTTTTCCAGTTAGCCTTTGTTTTTATTAATTCGTTAAACCGGTTAATGTGCCATAAATTAAAAATAAATTCAATAACGTCAAGGCAATAGCAATAATCCAAGCTAAAAATTTCACCCACGATGGATTCGCAAATTGGCCCATTAATTTTTTATCACTTGTATACATCGTTAAAGGAATAATCGACACTGGCAAAGCAATACTTAGGAAAACTTGCGTATAAAGTAACAAGTCTTCAACAGCCGTTTCGCTACCGCCATAAATAATGACACAGATAATGACTGGCACAATTGCTAACAAACGAGTTAACACTCGTCGTGCCCACAACGGCATTTTTAAATGGATAAAGCCTTCCATTACAATTTGTCCTGACAGCGTACCTGTAATCGTTGAATTTTGACCCGAAGCCAGTAAAGCAATTGCAAAAAGAATACTTAACACTGGGCTAGCAATATTACCAACAATATCTGGATTTTTCAGAGCATCAAATAAATCAACAAATTTACCTAATTCACTGTTGGTTCCATAAAATAATGCTCCTCCTAAAATTAACAACAAACAATTTACGACGAAAGCAACAGTTAATTGAATATTTGAATCCCAAGTAGTGAAACGAATTGCTTTGGCTTTCTCAGCATCATCGTTACGATCAAATTTCCGTGCTTGCGCAATGGAAGAATGCAAATATAAGTTATGAGGCATGACTGTCGCTCCAACGATCCCCAAGGCTAAAAATAACATGGATTTATCTGTCGCTATTTTTGTGTCTGGAATAAAACCTCGTAATACTTCACCAACATTTGGATCTGCTAATGCCACTTCATAAGCAAAAACAAAAAAGATAACTGCAATTAAACAAGAAACAATTGCTTCGATTTTGCGAAAGCCTAACTTTGTCAGTAGCAACAGTAATAAAACATCAAACGTTGTTATCAACACACCAATTAATAATGGAAAACCAAATAATAATTGCAAAGCAACGGCACCACCAATTACCTCAGCGATATCTGTTGCCATTATGGCTAACTCCGTCACCACCCACAAGGCAACGCCCGTTCGTTTACTTGTATGCTCTCTAGTCGCTTGAGCTAAATCCATTCCTGTCACGATTCCTAAGCGCGCAGCCATACTTTGTAGTAACATGGCAACTAAACTAGAAAGTAAAATCACACTAAGTAACGTGTACTTATATTCCGCTCCGCCAGCAATTGACGTAATCCAATTTCCTGGATCCATATAACCAACAGCCACTAAAGCGCCAGGTCCGCTATAGGCTAGCAAAGTTCGCCAAAAGCTAGCGTTTTTAGGTACCTCGACGGTATTATTTATCTCTTCTAAACTAGGTCCATTTGCATAATTAAGCATTTTTTCCGTTTTCTTTTCTTTCATCCAACATCCCTCAATCTATCTTGTTCACACATTTCACTTTTAGGTACACCTAAAACTAGTTAACATAATTATAGTCTTCTTATTCTTCGTTGTAAACTGTTACATTTTAATTTTTTAAGCACTTTCGCTATAAATCGTTTGGTTTTTACCAAAAAATCCCTTACACTTATTTTATCATAGATCGGAGGTTATGAGGATGAAGTTAGATATGGTCGGTATTATCGTCAACGATATGACACAAGCACTCTCTTTTTACCAAACGCTAGGTTTTAACGTGCTGGGAGAAGCTTCGCCTGATTACACAGAATTACAAAACAATGGCGTCAGGATTTCTTTAAATTCACTACAAATGATTACTGGTGTCTATGGGTTTGCGCCTAGCCAACAAGGCGATAAAATTGAACTTGCTTTTCTTTGTGAAACGGCCGCAGAAGTTGATAACACCGTGAAAAAAATGAGCCAAGCTGGTTACATTGTTTTTAAAGAACCTTGGAATGCACCTTGGGGCCAACGATACGCAATCATTAAAGACGTGGATGCAAATTTAATTTCACTCTTTGCCCCTCTATAATATTACTAAAAGATGCGCCACTTTCGTTTCTTTTACTCTCTTTCGAAAGATCAGTGCAGAATGGGTCTTAAGTAGGATGTCTTTTCTGTCTCTTTTTTTGTATAATAAACTTATCAAACGATGCGTATCTTACAACTTTGTTCGTTTGCAGAAAGAACAAACGATGTTTTTTATTGATAAAAAGTTATATACTAAAAGTACGATGAGTATAACTAAAGGAGATGAGAAATGTGAGTGTTACCCTATCTAGAAAAATTGTTAATATTATTTCCATTTTGGGCATTGTTGCAACCATAATTGCAACCATCTATTTTATCCGATTAGGTGTCTTCAAGGACATCAATGCACTAAGAGGACTAGTAGGGCAATCTGTCATTCTCGGTCCGATTATTTTCATGTTAATTCAGATTATTCAAGTGGTTATTCCGATTATTCCTGGTGGTGTTAGCTGTGCTGCAGGGGTCTTGATTTTCGGGCCAACAATGGGCTTCGTCTATAATTACGTTGGTATTGCACTTGGCTCTATTATCATTTTCTTATTAGGTCGTAATTATGGGAAACCATTCATTATGAGCCTTGTCAGTGATAAAACATATAACAAGTATATCGGTTGGTTAGACAATGAAAAACGTTTTGAACGATTGTTTGCTTTAGCAATTTTCTTCCCGATTGCACCGGATGATGCGCTTTGTTTAATGGCCGGTTTAACAAAAATGTCTGTGAAAAAATTTACTCTGATTATTTTATTAGCAAAACCTGCTTCTATCTATTTATATAGTCTTGCGTTAATTTATGGCGGTACATTTTTAACTAGCTTACTGGGAATGTAAAATAAATAAAAAAGCGAACGGACTAAATCAAAACTCTGCCTGTGTCAGTTTGATTTAGTCCTTTTATTATGGAATTTTGGTAGAAACTGGGGGACTTTTGATGTTTAGTTATTTTAAAAATAGTATTGTGAATACGCTAGATTTTCTTAAAGGGACAACGGCGTATTTTCGCGATGTGCTCTTGATGCACGGATTTATGTTATTCGTTCTATTGCCTTTATTGACAAGTTTGTCCAAATTGGTACTCAAAGAAGGTGGGATTGATTATATTTCCTACGATAACTTAGGGGCAATTGCTACGCAACATCCCTATGTCCTTTTGACTTTTCTACTAATTGGGCTGTTAATTTTACTAGCGCTCTTTTTTGAATTTACCTTTTTATTGCTTAGTGTTTATTTTATTAAGAAAAAGCAACCAATTACTCTAACGCAATTATTGCACGGCACCTTGCTTCAGATCAAAAAAGTTCGAGGAATTACCTTTCTGTTTTTCCTGGCATATTTCTTTTTGATTTTACCATTAAGTGGGTTAACCTTCCGCTCTTATTTATTAACAAGAGTTAAGATTCCAGCCTTTATCTTAGATTTTATTTTTGCAAATCGCGTCATTATTATTATTGGTTTCGTATTGTTAGAACTGATTATCTTATATTTAGCGATTCGACTTGCTTTTGCCCTTCCAGAGTTGATTTTACGTGATGTTGGTTTTCGTGAGTCTTTAAAACGTAGTTGGCAAATTACAAAGCGACGCTTTTTCCAGATTTTAGGACAATTTATTATCATTGGTGGAACTGTTTTAGGGATTTTTACGGCTGGCTATTTCTTGATATTTTTAGGTCAAACCGCAGTCGAAACGTTTAAACCTGAGTGGTCTTTACCTAGCGCTGTCATCGCTATGACGCTCCTTCAGGTTATGATGCTCTTAAACTTGGTGTTGTCTAGTGTTGCTATTTTTTACATTATTGTTGATGATATGGAGGATGAAGGGATTTTGCCTGACACGCCAGAATGGTTCACCCCGAAATCAGAGGTTCGGGTAGAATGGACCACCTTCAGAGTCGTTCTTTTTTGTTTGATTGCAATCATCTTCGGAATTGGTGTAGGCACCTATAATACGAATTACCTAAGTCATACACCTGACCGAAAACCGGTTACCATCTCCCATCGTGGTGTTAATGGTAACAATGGCGTTCAAAACACCTTGGACTCTTTAATCGAGACCAATAAGGCAAAACCTGATTATGTTGAAATGGATATTCAAGAAACCAAAGACCATCAATTTATTGTCATGCACGATTTTAATTTACGGGCGTTAACGGGTGTTAATAAACGACCAAATCAATTAACACTTAAAGAATTAACGAACATGAATGTCACAGAAAATGGTCAAACTGCTAAAATGGTTTCTTTTGATGATTATTTAGCCAAAGCCAATCAATTAAAACAACGTTTATTAATTGAAATCAAAACCACGCCTCAGGATAGCCCTGATTTAGTACAGCGCTTTGTCAAACAATACCGTGAAAATATTTTAGAAAACGGCCATATCCTTCATACCTTAACCTATGATACGGCGATGGCCTTAAAGAAAGAAGAACCACGCTTTTATGTAGGCTACGTTATTCCTTTCAACATTGTGGGACCGCCTAAAATGCCAGTTGACTTTTTTACTATGGAATACAGTACAATGAATCGTAACTTTGTAAATGCCGCTCATCATGATGGGAAAAAGGTTTATGCTTGGACAGCAAATGATGAAGATGTTATGACGCGAATGATTTTTTATGGCGTCGATGGTATCATTACCGATCAGCTCAGTCTACTGAATGAAACAATGAAAACCGATTTAGAAAACCCAACATACTCCGATAAACTGTTGAATTTCGCTATTGGAATGGGTTAAAAAAAGAGCCAATCTGCTCAGCAGATTGGCTCTTTTACGTTCATGTTAGTTGTTTTTACCAAAAATTCTTAAGAAAGCTAAGAATAAGTTGATGAAGTCAAGGTATAATTGTAATGCGAAGAAAACGGCCATCCCAGTACCTGCTTGATCACCTGTTTGCGCATAGACTTGGCGAATACGTTGGTTATCGTAAGCAGTAATCCCTGAGAAAATTAGGACCATTAAAATGGAAATAAAGAATTCTACAGCATTACTGTGTAAAAGGAACATATTTAGCAACATCGCAATGATAATTCCGATTAAGGCACTATAAGCGGCATGACCAACTGCTGATAGGTCTTTCTTCGTAAAGACACCTACTAATGACATCGCGCCAAAGGTAGCTGCTGCACTTAAAAATGCGCCGGCCACTGTTCCACCAGTATACATTAATAACGTCACGGATAAAGTGACACCATTTAATAATGCATACGCAACAAATCCTGCAATCGCAATAGTTGGATTCTTCTGTGCTTTTGCGCCTAGATATAAAACTAAGCCAATTTCAACAAGCCAAATCATCCAAAAAGCTAAGCTTGATTGGAATAAAGTAGCTAGAACAGGTGAAAAGACAGTTGTCATTGCATAAGCCATGATTGCGCTAATACCAATTCCTAACGCTAAAAATCCGTAAATTTTGGCATAAAATTTATTCAAACCTGTGCCAGTTTGGATATATTCTTGATTATTCATAAGTTAAAGTCCCTTCTTTCTCTGTTAGTTCATCAATCGTCACTTGGGGTGGTTGAACCATCACCACTGCATCTAACACGCGATTTTCTTGCTCATTAACAGCCTCAACTGAAATGGTAATCACATCTTTCATTTTGTCAACTTTGATTACTTCTAATTGGAAAGTTAATGTTTCGTAATGAAAAACGGGTTCCACAAAGTTCACAGAGAAATTAACAACATGTGAACCTGGTCCTGGTAAATGTTTTGAAATCGCACTAGTGATAATTCCCATCAGCATAATTGATGGTACGATTGGTTTTTCATATTCTGTTTTTTGGGCATAATCATGTTGGATATATAAAGGATTCGCATCATTGGTCAAGCCCAAGTAAAGTAATAAGTCCTTGTCTTCAATTGACTCTGTCAAGGACAACGAATCTCCCTCTTCGATATCTTCGATGGTTTTGCCTAATTTTCTCGGTTTTCCGATATTCAAATTAGTACACCTCCGTTATTGATAAGATAATTGTACCAAAATGTACTTAAAAGGCAAGCTAAAAAGTAGTCCTTAAAGGATGTTTAAACAAAACCAACTTATCTACCATGCTAGCATTCTAAAAACAAACAACGGAACAGGAGCAGCTTCTTATTTTTTGAAGCCAGATACCCCTGTCCCGATTTTTTTTATGTTCTCTTATAAAACGTTTCTAGTTGTGTTACTTAGTAATGTTTCGTAGGCTTGTTCAAATTTCTGAACGTCGCCAGCGCCCATAAAGACAACCACTGCATTTTCAAAATCTAGTAAAGGCGACACATTATCTTCGGTAATTACTTGTCCACCTTTTTGAATTTTTTCACCTAAATCTTCAATGCGTACCTCGCCTTGTGTTTCACGCGCAGAGCCAAAAATATTACATAAGAATACTTCATCTGCTAAATCCAGTGCTTCAGCAAATTCATCCATTAAGGCAATTGTTCGTGTAAATGTATGTGGCTGGAAGACAGCAATAATTTCTTTATCAGGATATTTTTGACGAGCGCCATCAATCGTTGCTTTAATTTCAGCTGGATGGTGCGCATAATCATCAACAATAATCATGTCACTGACTTTTTTCTCGCTAAAACGACGTTTTACACCTTTAAAACTTAGCATTTCTTCTGCGACTTTTTGCATATCAAGTTTTTCAAAATAAGCCACAGCAATCACACCTAGCGCATTCATGATATTGTGATGGCCAAATGCTGGTAAGACAAAATGACCTACAAAATCATCCTTGTGATAAACATCAAAAGATGAGCCTTCCGTTGTTCGTTGAATATTTCGGGCTTGGATATCATCCTCTTCGCTGACGCCATAATAATAAACTGGCACTTCTGATTCTAACTGACGAAGATACTTATCATCACCATAAGCAAAAATTCCTTTTTTGACTTGATGAGCCATTGTTTGGAACGCTGAAAAAACGTCCTCAATGCTCTTGTAGTAATCTGGATGATCAAAATCGATATTCGTCATAATCGCATAATCTGGTGAATAAGCCAAGAAATGACGGCGATATTCACACGCTTCAAATGCAAAGAAATCAGCATCTGGTTCGCCGTGGCCAGTGCCATCCCCTATTAAATAACTAGTTGGATTGATACCACTTAATACATGTGCTAGCAAACCAGTCGTACTTGTTTTCCCGTGTGACCCTGTTACAGCAATGCTTGTATACGGTTCGATAAAACGAGCAATGAAATCGTGGTAACGAATTACTTCTGCGCCTAATTCGATGGCGCGGGCGATTTCCTCATGGGTATCTGGAAAAGCATTTCCAGCAATAACAATCATGTCTTTATCAATATTATCTGCATTAAATGGTAAAATAGGGACACCTGATTTTTCAAGATCCCGTTGTGTAAAGAAATACTCTTCTACGTCTGATCCTTGAACGTTGTAGCCTTTTTGGTGTAAGACCAACGCTAATGAGCTCATGCCAGAACCTTTGATTCCGACAAAATGGTATAATTTGTTCTCTTGATTTCCCATTATAATCCTCTTCTCTGTCACTATATAAAACATACCTTTTTTAAAAAAATTTCAATCATACGAGATTCATTATCGTATAAAACAAAAAAATAATCAACTATTAAAACAGAATAAAAAACTTACATGTTTCAATTCCACATGCAAGTTTCATCTCTTAACTAAAATATTTACTGTTTTCTAATACAGAACTTGAATCTTCTAGCATCCCACTTAATGGTTTATCCAAGATACCCTTTTTCTTTTCTTCTGTCACAGGTGCTTCCGGCTCCACTTGAGCATTCGCTTTAGCTAATTTTTTCCCATAAGCCGTTTGACTTTTAGCATTTTTCTTTGCGGCATTCAAACGGGAACGCGAACGTAAATCCAACGCATCTTCGCCAAAACGTTCTAAGTCTGGTTTGATTTGTTGATATTGTCGTCTAGTTAAAGGAATCTCAGGTTCTGAGGTTGGAATATTAAACTTCCGCACCGTTGGATCTTCTTCCGTATCTTTCACTTGAAAAGCCGTTGGTTCATCATCAAGAATGACATATGAACGCCGATCTTTTTTCATTGCTTTTAGCAACTCTTCTTCAGTAAAACTAGGTTCCTGTTCCTCAGGAATCACAGAAGCCGGGATATATTTAGGAACAAAATAAGAAGGTGTCGTTTTCTGCACTAATGGTGATGCGGCAGGTCTACTTGGTTTCGCTACGACTTCTTTTTTTTTATACGTTTGTGTCCAGCCATTTCCTTTTGGCGTCCCAAAAAGGCTATTATTTTTTTTCGTTGCTTGTTTATTTTTCGTTGCTTTACTAGCATGTTTTGTGTAGTCTGGCAAATTAGAACGATGACGTGCTAATTGCTCTTGTTGTGCTGCTGTTAATTGTTGTGTTTGTTTATTTGTAGTTGATTGATTCGTTGTTGGTTGTTGGACGGATGGTGTGCTTTGTCTGGTATCTTCGGCAGATGTTGCAGTTCTTCTGCTACCTGACATTGCTTTACCAATCAGATCATCTTGAAATAAGTTACGTTCATTATCTGTTGGTAATTTTACGCCCTGTTCATCATCATATGCTGGAAAACGGAAATGTTTTCTCTTCACTTGAGCATTATCCATTGCGGTCATTCCTTTTATTTTTCTTTCTCATTAGTTTAACACATTCTCAATGAATACTAAAGAACTTGCCTGAATTTTTAAGAGAACAAAAAAAGAAACCTCCGTTTAAAAAGGTTTCTTTTTTGTTTATTTATCTAGTTGTAATTTGGCAAAGTCCGCTTTGACTTGAATGAATGACTGAAACAATTGTAAAAACTGAAAGAGTCGCGCCCGATTTTCAAATTCACTCCTTGTTTGCGGCAATGGTTTTGTGCGATAGGTTTCATAAACGGTCTTAATTCGATTCATAATTTCTTGTCCATCATTATTCTCTGCAAATGTTTCTGCCGTATATTCCAACAATTGTTGAATATAACGAACTTGTTGCGCATCAACAGTAATATCTTCTAATAATTCCAACATGTTTTTTAGAATATTACTTTGCATTTTTCTCATCGCAAAGTACTCTAAATAATACGTATTGGTAGACAGCAATTGATTCTCGGCATGATTTTTGGCCCACGTCTCGCCTGTGCGAATAAAGGTTTTTAAATCTGCACAATGCATGACCAAATTTCGCTCTCCTGCAGCGTTGTTTAAATGTAGCGCCATTTCCCTTAAAATTTTACGAAACATTGTTTCAATGACTTCTTGGTCTTCTCTTAAACGTTTTTCTGTATCAGGCATATAAGAATTAGCTAATAACGCTAGTCCCACACCAATACTCATTAATAAAAACTCATTTCCAATAATCGCCCAAGAAAGATTTTTTTCGACTAAATAATGAGTTACCAAAACGGAACTCACAACAATCCCATCAGATAATTGAAAATACACAGCTGCTGGAATAAATAATAACAAAAAAATACCAAAAGCAATCGCTGTAAAACCTAAAAAAGTAAAACAAATATACGCTAAAATAGTTGCTAAAGCTAAGGATAACAAACGATAAATTCCTGTCATGACAGATGTTTTTTTCGTGCTAGTAACACTTAAAACTGAAATAATCCCTGCCGAAGGGGCATAAAGTAATCCCAGTTTTTCCGCAATAATCATTGCTAATGCAGCGCTAATGGCTGTCTTGACTGTTCGTAAACCAATTTTCATGCATACTCCCCTTAAAAAATAATAATTCTTCACTTTTCTCTAGTAATTTTACCTCTATTTCGGTTATCATTAAAGAGAAAAGTTATTTAGGAGCGAATATTTATGATAGTGGGTCGATTTCGTTTAGGCATGCGAACGTTAAAAACAGCAATTGCTGTCATGCTGTGTATTCTTTTATTTCAATTTTTCCATCGTGGCTCACCTATGATTGCCTGTTTAGCAGCTGTTTTTTCGCTAAGACAAGATTTAAATACCAGTTTGTCTTTTGGAAAATCGCGCATTATTGGAAACACATTGGGTGGCTTTTTAGCTTTGCTTTATGTATTAGCACAAGATTATTTTCCTAATCAACACTTAGTAGAATTACTGCTACTACCACTTTTAGTCATTATCGTCATCGTTGTTTCTGATGGGATTAATAACAATGCTGGAATCATTTCTGCAACTGCGACACTTTTAATGATTTCTTTAAGTATTCCGCAAAGCGATTCCTTTCAATATGCAATGGAACGTGTGTTGGATACATTCATTGGGACCTTTATAGCGATTGGTTTAAACGTCTTTTTACAACCTAAGCCAGCAGAAGAAGCCCATGAAATTTCTGAAGATTTAGCTGAATTAGAAAAGAAAGAAAAAGAACTAGAAGCTTTACGCCAACAAGTTCAAGCGCGGATTGACGCAGAAGAAAGCACTGACGACAAGGCAAATAAATAAAGAAACAGCCGATTGAAGAGAATAACAATCGGCTGTTTCTTTATAGTTCCCAATTCGTTTTTGCTTGAAAGTTGGCGGCTGCGCCAATCAAGTTAGCATCATTTTGATAATGGCAGGTCACGATTTCTGGAACAAAATCTTTTAATTCAAAGGTCTGTAAATGCGTTAGCATCCGGCGATTAATCTCTGCTAATAAGCCTTCTTTAGCAGAAACACCGCCTCCGAGTACAATCATTTCAGGATCATAAGAAAACTGTAAGCCGAATAATCCTTGTGTTAAATAATCATAAAAATTATTGACTTCTTCGCGAGCAATCTCATCCCCTCGTTGTGCCAGTTCAAAAACTTCTTCTCCTGTCACCGCCTGTTTTTCGACTCCAATTCGTTCACAATAGCGCTGAGCCATCTTGACAGCTGTGCCAATTTCACTGAATGTTTGGCCATTACTTAAAAAGTTCAGTCCAAACTCGCCTCCATATAAATGAGCGCCTTTGTACAATTCACCATTGCGAAAAATCGCTCCGCCAATTCCTGTCCCAATAACGACAAAAAGCACTTCTTTTTTTCCTTTCGCCGCGCCTTCATATATCTCAGCTAAACCAGCACAATTCGCATCATTTTCGATAGTCACTGGTAAGCCAAACAACGCTTCTAATTCTTCATAAATGTTAAAATGATGAATATATGGAATGGCGGAAATCCCTAAAATCTGTTGACTTTTTTCGTCAACTACTCCAGGTGAACTAAAAGCAACACCACTAATCGACTCATTTCTTTTGTCTGCATAAACCGAATATAAATGCGCTTTCATTTCTTCCCAAGAGCCAGGTGTTGGAAAGCTCCCTTGATTTGTTAATTCTTTGCCTGTCCAAACGCCGTATTTCACGGAAGAACCGCCAAGATCAAATGCTAAAATTGCCATATTTATCCATCCTTTTCTACTTCTGTTTTCTTATTTCTTCGATACGTATACGGTCCATGATAGGTCTCATCAGGATTTTTCGTCAAGCGAAATTTCAACGGAACATAGTCAATGCCGCCTTTAACAAAAGGATGACATCGTAAAATCCGTGCTACCCCCATCGTTGTTCCTTTGACACTTCCATGTGTATGAATTGCATCAATCATATATTGTGAACACGTTGGGTAATAGCGACAACGTGCAGGCAATCCTGGAGAAATAAATCGTTGATAAAAACGAACACCGCCGATTAACGGATTTTTCATAAAGTGCCTTCTTTCTAACTAATTCTTACTAAAGAATAGCTTGTTTTTTCATGTTTGGCAAGTCTTAGTTACGAGAAATTACACCAGGTGCACCTATGACGAATTCTTACATTTCTGTTGCTATCCAAATGAAAAAAAACGTGCTACACTATAAAAAAAGGAATGGAGGCTTAGTAAATGGGATTAAAATTTGAACGTTCCAATGACTTAGATAAACTCTTCGATTCTTTCGCCGTTGATCCATTAAAGAAAGAAGTACCTCTTGAAGAACTGGCAAAACAACGACAAGAAGTAAAAAAAGAAGAAGCAAAAAAACAAGCAAAAGAGTAATTTTGCTTGTTTTTTTCTATAGAAATTTTTCAATTGCTGTCCAAGCTGCTTCTTTTCCTTCTTTTGTTTCAGAAGAGAAAATAATAAAGTCATCTTGTTTATCAAAATTCAAGGCTTTTTTGATGACACTCTCGTGTTTGTTCCATTTGCCCCGCGGAATTTTGTCTGCCTTAGTTGCCACAATAATAACTGGCAAATCATAGTATTTCAAAAATTCATACATTTGGATATCATCTTGGGTCGGCGGATGACGTAAATCAATTAAAGAAACGACTGCACGTAATTGCTCACGTTGCGTGATATACGTTTCAATCATTTTTCCCCACTTCGCACGTTCTGTTTTAGAAACTTTGGCATAACCATAGCCAGGAACATCCACAAAGTGTAAGGCATCCTCAATTAAATAAAAGTTTAGCGTTTGCGTTTTACCAGGTTTACCTGAAGTTCTTGCTAAATTTTTACGATTAATCAAGGTATTAATAAAAGATGATTTCCCAACGTTCGAGCGTCCAGCTAAAGCAATCTCCGGTAACTGAGATTCAGGATATTGTTTAGGGGATACCGCACTAATCACGATTTCTGCATTATGTACGTTCATTGTTTTCCTCCGTTCTTCTGTTCAGTCTTTCATTCAAAAGCTTAACAAAAACAGCTCTTTCGGAGATCCGCCGAAAGAGCTGTTTTCAGCTTCAATCTTATACAGCTTCTTTATCTTTTTTGTTATAAATAATTGTTGGTTTACCGGTACCTTCAGCGGCCATTTTAGTAATGATAACTTTTTCAATGCTTTCATCTGAAGGAACATCAAACATTACGTCCATCATAATTTCTTCAATGATTGAACGAAGTCCCCGTGCGCCAGTATTACGTTCAATGGCTTTGGCTGCGATGGCTTTTAATGCTTCTGGTTCAAATTCTAATTTAGTGTCATCAAGAGACAATAATTTTTGATATTGTTTCACCAAGGCATTCTTCGGTTCTGTTAAAATTCGAACCAAGTCATCATTCGTTAATTTATCAAGCGCAGCCATTACAGGTAAGCGTCCAATAAATTCTGGAATTAAACCAAATTTCAATAAATCTTCTGGAATAATATGTTGCATGATGCTTTCTTCTTCATTTAAAGCAGAATTGGTTTTACCAAAACCAATAGTTTTTTCGCCTAAGCGGTTTTTAACAATGGTTTCAATTCCATCAAATGCTCCACCAACGATGAAGAGAACATTCGTTGTGTCAATTTGGATAAATTCTTGATGTGGATGTTTGCGGCCCCCTTGTGGTGGTACACTTGCAACTGTTCCTTCAAGAATTTTTAGTAAGGCTTGTTGAACACCCTCACCTGAAACATCTCGAGTAATCGAAACATTTTCACTCTTACGGGCAATTTTATCAATCTCATCAATATAGATAATGCCCTTTTCCGCACGTTCAACATTATAGTCAGCAGATTGTAGTAATTTTAAAAGGATATTTTCAACATCTTCCCCTACATAACCTGCTTCTGTTAAACTGGTCGCATCAGCGATTGCAAAAGGTACATTTAATGTTTTTGCTAACGTTTGAGCCAAGAAAGTTTTACCTGAACCTGTTGGTCCAATTAAACAAATGTTACTTTTTTGCAATTCAACGTCATCTTGAGTTGCAGCTGTTTCTGATTGATTCACACGTTTATAGTGATTGTAAACAGCAACAGAAAGTGTGCGTTTTGCACGTTCTTGTCCAATAACATATTCATTTAAAACATTTAAAATTTCTTGGGGTTTTGGCACATCCGTTAATTCTCGGACTGCTTCATCATAAAATTCTTCATCAATAATCTCTTTACATAGATCAATACATTCATTACAAATATAGACACCCGGACCAGCAACAATTTTTTTTACTTCTTCTTGTGTTTTCCCACAAAATGAACAACGAACGGTCCCGTTATTATCCGTATTGTCGTACATGTTCGTCACCCCTCTAAAAATCAAAAAATGACTGTCATCACAGTCTCTCATCATAATAGCACAAACCACTTTAAAATGCGAACATCTCAGATAGAAAGTTTTATTGTTCTTAGACTTCTTATGGTATACTACATTATATAAAAGCACTTTCATAAAAAGTGATTGTGTTGAAACAAATTGGAGGAATTGTGATGTTAGAACAAATTTTACTAGGTACCTATACTCGAAGAGCCAGCCAAGGCATTTATAAAATTGCATTAGATACGACACAAGGTCGTTTAACAGAAGCGACACTTTTGTTAGAAGAAACGAGTCCTACCTATCTTGCTCTGAGTCAAAAGGGCGAACTTTTTAGCGTCACTAGTGTTGACGGTGAAGGTGGCACTGCCGCTTATCAACCAGAAATGGACCATTTTAACTTATTGAATAAAGTAACTGAGGAAGGTGCGCCGCCATGTTATGTAGCTGTTGACGAAAACCGACAACTTGTCTATGCAGCAAATTATCACCAAGGTATCGTTCACGTGTATCGTATCTTAGAAGATGGTTCTTTGGAAGATGCTGACAAAGTGATTCATACAGAGCCAACTGGTCCTCATGAAAACCAAAACAATGCCCATGTTCATTACACAGATTTGACGCCTGATCAACGCTTAGTCGTCTGTGATCTAGGAACCGATCGTGTGTATACGTATAATGTTAGCTTAGATGGAAAGCTTTCTGAAATCGCTCAATTCGTGACTGAGCCAGGGACTGGTCCACGTCATTTAGTGTTCCACCCAACAAAATCATTGGCTTATTTATTTGGTGAGTTAGATAGCACTGTTTCAGTTCTTTCATATGATGAAACAGATGGTTCTTTCACTGAATTACAAAAAGTTTCTACTTTACCTGCTGATTATGATGCGTTTAATGGTGGCGCTGCGATTCGTATTTCTTCTGATGGCCGTTTCCTTTATGCTTCAAACCGTGGCCATAACTCAATTGCTGTCTATGCTGTTTCAGAAAATGGCGAAGCGATTGAACTAATTCAATTAATTTCAACAGAAGGCGATATTCCGAGAGATTTTGATTTAGATCCTTCTGAAGATTTCGTTGTTGTCGCTAATCAAGACTCTGATAACTTAACACTTTATCGTCGGAACCAAGAAACTGGCTTATTAGAAATGATTCAAAAAGATGTTGCTGTTCCCGAATGTGTTTGTGTTTTATTTGTATAATTAAGTTGACTATTTCCTTGAAAAATAACAGGAGGTCGGGACAGAAGCGTTTAACTCCGAGAAATAAGAAGGAATTTCCGAAAATTGTTCTTTAATTTTTGGAGAATTTCGGCTTATTTCCGAAGGAGTTGCTTTTGTTCCCGCCGTTTATCAGTTTTTGAGCGTGGAGCAAAAATCCAAAGTGATTTTTGTCCCACGCTCCCTGTTTTCTTATTTTAAACGATGGATTGGTTCTCCAATTCTTTAACGTATAAATAAAAAGAGCCAAAGTCTAAGCGATTCATTTGTAAAGATTCATGAATTTTTGTGAACCCTTTACTTTCGAAAAATCGAATCATTCTATGGTTTGTATGATTAGTCTGAGCATACATTTTACGTCTTCCTTCCCAGACTGCTCGTTTCTCCAATTCATGGAACAACAAACTGCCATAACCCTTGGCAATATAATTAGGCGAAGTTGCAAAGCGCTTTAACCAAACAAAGTCTTGTTCCTGCTCCATACATAACGTTGCCATTGAAAAAATCATTTCTTCGTGCACTAGCAAATATAATCGTTTTTTTGTAATGTCTTCTTGGATATCTCCTTGAGAAGGATAGTCCTTTGTCCACTGTGTAATGCCCACAACATCCATATATGCCTTTACTTCTGTTAAAAATTGAAGAATCATCGGTAACTCTTTCTCATCAGCCACTCTAATTTTCATTGTTTATTCTCTTAATAAGGTAACAATAGAATCGATAAGACAATCACACTAATAATGCCAATGATGGTCGGTACACTCGTCCGTTTTAAAATTCTGATGGGACTAACTCCTACTGTTGATGCGACAATCATGACAACTGCTGCTACAGGAGAAATCGTTCTAGTTAAATTCGCAATCATCTGCATTGGCAAGGAAATTAAAATACCATCAATCCCAGCTTTTTCAGCAATCCCAGGAATTAGTTCGATAACCGCATAAAACATTGCCAGTCCACCACCGCTTAAAATTCCAAAAAGGGTCGTTGCACCGCTGAAAATTAAGGTCGTAACGATTCCTGCTGAACTTGACGCTTCGACAGATGCCATAATACTATCAATAATTCCTAACGTTTGAATCGCAGACGTGAACAATGAACCGCCTACGACAAGCATCACAACTTGACTAAACCCTTGCCCCATTCCTTTAAACATCTCGACAGCTGTATCTTGAACTTTTTTAAAAGATTTCAAGCGAAGCGTCTCAACCAATACAGCAATGAAGAAAGAAATAAATGTAAGAACAAAAATATCCATCGTTATTCCTTTAATAAACATTCCTGCGATTCCCACTCCAACAATTAATAATAGCGGTAATATTGGCAATATTGCATAAAATTTAGGAACATCAAATTCTTTTTGTTTGCTTAAGCCCTCTTCATTTAATGAAACATAGGCAGCCTCACCTTCTTTTTTATCGCAGTATTTTTGCCAGAAGTACTGTGCAACCGCAATGATTAATAACGATGGCAGCGAAATTTTGGCATTCCATACAACATAATTTAACACATCATAACCAAGAGTATTTGCGGCGATTACGTTATCCGCGCCTAAAGGTGTTGGCATGATAGTTGCCGTCATTGCAATCACACCTGCAGCAGTTAAGGATGAAATCCCCATGCTGGCTAGCATCGGATATAATATAGACATTAAAATAATCGCTAAGCTTGATGCACTAGGAACTACTAGTGACATTAAATTTCCAATTAAAAAGACCACAGGGACAAATAACGATTTACGTTTAATCTTCATTAATGGTTTCACCAAAAAGTTTACAGCCATCTGATTGGCCCCGATTGCATTCATATAGCCTGAATAACCAAAAAGAATCATAATTACAATTCCTGCTGAACTCACTTGTGCAATAATTGTATCTTTAAACTTCAAGAAAATATCAAATAATCCAAAACCGGTTCCTTCTTCTGCAGGATAAATGGGATGTCCTAACATCCATGCACATGCAAGTAGAACAAGCGCACCAATAATTAAGCTGAGTGCGGGATGATAATTTTTTACAATCAAATAGGCTACAACAACTAAAACGACCAATACCAATAAACTTTCAATCATACTTATCCTCCTTCAGTTAATTAACCGCTTTCATTTTTTCGACAACCCATTTTTGAAAAGCTTCAACGTTTACATCTATACAGGCAACAGCATTCGTGTTTTTATGATACTTCATTTTTAAATCCGCAACAGTAGCTCCCGCAGCTGGACCTTCCAAAGCAACTTCAATGAACGTTTCAGTTGTCTCAAATAATTCTGGTGAAGTTAAATAGGCAATCGCACAGACATCATGCATTTTCAAACCTGTAGTTAGACTGCCGCCTCTATAATGACGGAAAAGACCATAAAACATTTCCCCAACTCTACCAAGCGCTCTGATGGCTGTTACTTCATGATTCGTTAACACAGCTTGACTTGTAACATCTAATCCTACCATTGTTAGCGGGACACCTGATTGGAAAACAATTTGTGCAGCGTGTGGATCGACATACGTATTAAATTCGGCACTTGTATTTGTATTTCCCCTTGCTAATGAGCCACCCATCATGACGATTTCTGCAATATTTTCTTTGACTTCTGGATAGAGGGTCAGTAACAAAGCAATATTCGTTAATGCAGCAATTGGAACAATGGTCAAAGGAACATCACTAGACAGAATTTCTTTTCGCATAGCTTCCACTGCATGAATATCTAAACACGTAGAGATAGGTTGCGGAAACTCAAAGCCATCCATGCCAGTCTCCCCATGAATCTCAGCAGAATCTTCCAATTGAATAAGTAACGGACAATTACACCCCTTGGCTACAGGAACCTTTTTCCCAAAAAAATCGACAAGTTTCAAGGCATTATTTGTTGTTTTTTCTACATCTACATTCCCTGCAACCGTCGTTATTAAGCGAACTTCTAGGTTAGGATGATTCAGTGCAATCGCTAAAGCTACAGCATCATCAATTCCTGGGTCCGTATCAATAATGATCGGTCTTTTCTTTGTATCCATTTTTCTTCCTCCATTCACATTTAGGAAAAACATTTCCGGAAACGTTTTCTTAATTTGAGATTAACAGCGCTTTCATTAAAAGTCAAGCAGAATTTCTAAATAATAAATAATTAGGCTTTTTCTTGACTTTCTGCTTTTAGAATGCTTACTATAAAAAAGAGTTCAGTGAAAGGACGAAAATGATGAATATTAAAGATATTGCAAAATTAGCTGGCGTTTCCGCTTCAACTGTATCCAAAATTATAAATAATAAAGATCAAACTATTAGTAAAGAAACCCGTGAGCGTGTCTTAAAAATCGTTCGAGATTACAACTACACACCTTACTCAGCAAATCTCGTCACAAATAGTACTACAAAAACCTTCGTGTTATTATTAAATAGCCATGAAACTTTTGAGGCTTGGGTTACGAGCTTTATTGATAAAGCTCAAGAAAATGGCTATAACTGCTTGATTTTAAATAGTCACGGTAGTTTAGAACAAGAACTGAAAAATATTACCTCGCCAACGTTAAAACAAGCCAGTGGCATTATTTGGGACCCAATCAATGAAAACAGTAAACAATACGCGAAATTTATAGAAGAATTAACGATTCCTTACTATTTCGTCAATCACTCAACTAACGAATTACCTTCTCTAGCGGGGCTTTATGAAGAAGCTAGTTATGTTTTAACCCAAGAATTATTACAGAATAACCATAAAAAAATTAGTTATTTCGTCACTAACCCAAAATATAAAGAAGCAATTATTGCAGGCTATAAAAAAGCCTTGTTTGATGTCAATTTACCCTTTAGTAAAGAAAATATTTTAACTACTATCCCTGCTGATTTCAGTAATCAGCTTATCACAGATGGGATTACGGGTATCCTTACTGATGACTATACCCAGGCTGTTTTTTTGGAACAGCTTTTAAAGCAGAGCGGTTTGCGAACCCCCGATAATTACTCTTTACTCGCAATTAAGCGAAAAATTGATCGTTCATTTTTACCTGATCATATTTCTTCCGTCTTATTAGATACAGAGACGTTTGGTAGCCAGTTAGCCTTATTATTGCTTAACAAACGCAAAGAAAAAACAGCCTTGATTAATGACGCTGAAAAATTGGTGCTAGATCACAAAAATACATTAGGCATGTCTAGTGTTAATCCACATAGCAAAATGATTGTAGTGGGTAGTTTAAACGTTGATAATTATCTGTATTCAACAAATTTACCACATAATGGTAAAACAAATTTTTTGTCTAGCTATGCTAAATTCCCCGGCGGAAAAGGATTAAATCAAGCTGTTGGCTTAACCAAACTGGGCCATCAGGCCACTTTAATTGGTTGTTTAGGCTCAGACACAGATGCGAATTACTTATATAAAGAATTAGAAAAATACCACGTTACGACAGATGGTATCACACGTATTCAAGATACTGAGACTGGTCAAGCTTATATTTATGTTGAGACAAGCGGCGACTCCATGATTTCAATCTTACCTGGTGCAAACACAGCGCTTACACCTAAAAAAATCGCACAGCAAAAACACCTATTTATGGATGCCAGTTTTTGTCTCATTCAAACAGAAATTCCTTTGTCTGCTGTAGAGAAAGCTTGTGAAATTGCCCAACATTCAGGCGTACCGATTATTTTAAAACCAGCTGCTATTCATCATATTCCAGTGAATATACTAGAAAAGGTTGATTTTTTCATTCCCAATGAAGATGAATTATTGGAACTTCAACCAGATACTGGCACATTAGAAGAGAAAGCGGCGTACTTCTTAGAAATGGGCGTAAAAAATGTCATTGTTACTTTAGGAAAAAAAGGCGTGTTATTAAAAACACCCCAAGCGTGCCACTATTTCCCTGCAACAGAAAATATAGCTGTGGATAGTACTGGTGCCAGTGACAGCTTTATCAGCGCGCTCGCCTCCTATCTTTCGAAAGGTTATCCGACTGAAGCAGCCATTCAAATAGCAATTCAGGCTGCAGGATTTTCAGTTTCTAAAGAAGGGGTGATTGATTCTTTAGTTGATCACGTCACTTTGGAAAATTATTTGATAAAAAAAGAACCCGCTCTTTTTGCTCATCGTAACACCTGTGTCGACTGACACAGGTGTTTTCCTGCTGAATATCTTGTTATTTTCTCATAAACCAATGAGAATTGTTCTTTTTTATTACAATTTATTAGGCGAACTATTATAATAAAAGAGAAGTTATTACTAAGGAGTGAGTCTCATCAAAACACAAGATGCCATAAAAACATTTTTACTTTCAAAGAAAACACAAAAAAAATTGGCTGTCTTTTTATACTTAGCAAAACAAACGAACCTTGATTTATCTAGTGTTGCCCGAAAATTCGATCTTTCTACTAAAAATTTATCAATTTATCTTCGTGAAATTCAAGAAGACTTAGCAACCCTTCCTGAAAATACCTTAGAGATTCAGATCCATCACGGAAAAATTTCATTACATACGACTTCCAATGATTTTCTTTCCCACTATTTTTTATTATTTAATTATTACTGTGTCCATTCTACTGACTTCATTCTTTTTCAAGCAATTATCAAAAAAGAAAACAATTCTGTCTGGAAAGTGAGTCAAGAAACTAATTTTAGCTCATCTTACATTTACAAACGGTTAAATAACATTAATAAACTATTTGGTTTGTATGGAATTTCCGTCCATTTTTCCCCCTCCGCGAGTAAAGTGATTACAGGTTCTGAATTTCAAGTCCTATATGCTTTTCTTGATGTCTACTGGACCATCTTTTTAAATACCTTAGCCTTACCACGTTATACCTCTACTTATTTTGAAGATATACTGACGCAACATATTAAACCAGAAATTCTTGAACGCTTGGAACACGCTTCTCTACTAAAATTAAATTTACTTTTACACATCGCAAAATATCGCTTTCCATATACTTGTGAAGATGATCTCCAAAAAGAATTTGAAGAACATCCTTATTTAAGGCTTTTCTCAGACTCAAAACAAACTATTTTTTGTTCCCAATCAAATTTTTCAGAAGATCAACAGCGGGTTGTAGATATCATTGCACCCATTGCCATTGATAATTTTGATTCAGCAAAACGAGCCAAAGATTTACTGGCTGCTCTAAATGAAATTTCTTGCCCAGAATATTTCTACGTTGATTCTTTATTAACCAATTTTTGCGAAGTTTTTCAAATTCCAAAAATGCGTGAATTTGATCGTCATTACTTCTTACTTATTTTATTTAAAAATATTATCTATAACCAATTATTTATTTCACAGCAACCAAATACCGCAATTCTAGATTTTTTAGTCAATAAAAATAGTACTTATCAAAAAGATTTACAGAAAAAAATTTATGCTTTTTATCAAAACTTTTCAGCGCATTCCCCTTATCAGTTAAGATTTAAGGATCAGGAGAACCCAATTTGGACATGTGAATTGTTGTTACGAATTTATAAGCACTATAGTCCCCGCAAAAAAATTAAAATTGGTGTTGCATATTCTCGCGATTTTTACATTGCTAGCTTTATTATGATGAAAATCAAGCAAGCATTTAGTGAGGATATTATTTTTGAACGAACCGATTTTTCTAGTTGTGATATTGTGATTACTGACTATCCCTTATTTGATTTACCAAAAGAAATAGACCGAATTTACATTTTAGAAGAAGAATTAACCCGAGAAGATTGGGAACTAATTTTCAGTAAAATAAGTATCGCCATTTTTGATTTGCAATATTAAAACAAACATCAAGCGCCAACCTGTCTCACCAGCCATAATGAAAACAAGCGACCTACAAACCACTTCTGCCAGTTTTAGTCTGACAGAAAATAGTTTGTAGGTCGCTTGTATATTGCTGTTCTTTTCTACGTTACCTTCAAAGACAATCTAGTAAGTGGGTACACGTCGTACTTCAGTCCTTAAAGTGCTACGGTTCCACCGCTGATCAGTTTTTAAGCCTGAGACAAAAATCCAAAGTGTTTTTTGTCTCAGGCTCTTACATTTTTTCAACAAAGGTATTGCTAGGCGCTACTTGAAGCTGAAAACTAGTTTCTCTATCGAGATTCCTCATCAGTAGACTCAAATTTAAAACTTTTTTCTATAAAAGCGACTTCTTTTGCGTATGTTTTTACAAAAGAAGAATAGTCTTTGGGATCTTTGACCTTTTCCAATTGGTCAATAGAGACTTCTAATTCAAATCCTGTCCCATCTTTAAAGAGATAATATTTTGAGATGTCTGTATATCCTTGATTCCGTTTTAAAATATAGCCGGTTTGTACATCAGCAATTTTATCAATTGGGTATGCTTTGATAAACTCTTTACTTGTATCCAAATAATCAGAAAGACTGTTGACAAGATTGCCAGAAAGGTACATACCTGCCGATGTATAATAGTCTCTTTTTTCATAAAAACTGATATTGCCTAGATATTTTGTATCTGGATACTCCTCTGTAGAAGGTAAAATCAAAAAGTTCTTTCCGCCACTGGTTTCAATATCGGCGTCGCCGATAATTTCTATTTGGTAGCCTTGATTAAATAAAAGTTTATTTTGTTCTATTGTGACTTTTAGTGGTTTTTCTAAATCAACAGGTCCAGTTGTGGTAAGTCCAGCTTCTTTTAAAGGATAAACATCTTCTGATGAAGCGGAGTAATCCCAATAATCATCTTTCTCCGCAAGATCAATATATACTATAAAGCCAATTGCTACAGCAATGCCTATCCAAATAATTTTTTTGTTCTTTTTTTGTTTTTTCTTTTTTTTCGTCTGTGGTTTTACCACTTTTTTATTGGGGTTAGGAAGTTGCTTTACTGTGTCTGTTCTTGTGACAGGAAAAAACGACCATTTTGGCTTTTGAAAAAGCGCATCATATGTATCATAAAAATTCTTTTGTTTAGCCATTTTTTCTCTCCACTAATTTTTTTGATAAGGCAATTTCCTCAGATGCTTCGGAGACTAATCTTTCATAATCATCTGTGATACTTTCCGACAACACTCGTATGGTACTTAAGATACCATTGGTTGCAAGTGTTATTTCTTCTGTTGACAATTTATCTTCTTTAATGCTTAAAAACCGTTCTGATGCTCGTAAAATCTCTGGTATCTTATGATATAAAAAATCACTAAAATGAGTAATTGCTTCAGGATACTTCACTAAGTGTTTAAAGATGCCCTTAGCGGAAGCAACACCCAGTTCTACTTGTTCAATTTTTTTTAAATTTCGTGACTTATTCGTTAGTTCGTTTAAATAAATAATTTGTTTTTTTAATTCGTCCATAATTCTTTGGTACATCTCTAGGTCACTGTCCGTTAGATGGTGCGTCGTTTGATATTTTTTTAGATTTTTTTTATAACGGAAATACGTACGACCATTTCTATAAATAACCCAACCGATGTACCCAGCGCCCACTAACAAAACCATTATCCCATTCAAATCATGTACTCCTTTTTAAATTAGTATATATTACTGAACACATTGTCCAGATTAAAATTGACAAATAAGTATGAAATGTTACTCCCCACTTACTTGTGCACTTTTATTGTATCATATAGGAAAATTGTTCTGTTCCGTATTTAGACAAATTGTCTAAATGTCTAACGAAATCTTTTTTGGTTTAATATGTAGCAAAAAACACTTGCAAGAATTGATTACTTCTCACAAGCGTTTTTTATTGTCTAAAACAACTATTTACATTTCATTTTATTAAATAGTGAATAAATAAATTACTGCAGCTAATGAAGCCCCTAAGATAGGTCCCACAATTGGCACCCAAGAATAAGCCCAATCAGAATCACCTTTTGTTTTCACAGGAATAATTTGGTGCGCTAAACGAGGTCCTAAATCACGTGCAGGGTTAATTGCATAACCTGTAGGTCCGCCTAATGATAGACCTAGTCCTAAGACCAAAATCCCAACAAGCATTGGGTTAATGCCAGCCGCTAAGTCGTTTTGAGAAAAGGCTAGTAAACCAAAAACCAAGACAAATGTGCCGATAATTTCTGTTAAAACATTGGCTGGATAGTTACGGACAGCTGGACCAGTGGCGAAGGTTCCTAAAATAGCACCTTTGTCTTCTGTAATGTTCCAATGGGGTAAATAAGCTAACCAGACAACTAAACCACCAATAAAACCGCCTATGACTTGAGCTACGATATAAGGTAAAACCATGCCCCATTCAAAGTTTCCAGTAATTGCCATCGCAACTGTTACAGCAGGATTTAAATGCGCTGGACTCATATACCCAGACATGTAAACAGCTAATGTAACAGCAGCGCCCCAACCTAAAGCAATAACGACCCAACCAGAAGCAAAGGCTTTGCTTTTCTTCAAGTTAACTGCGGCACAGACGCCATCCCCTAGTAAAACTAAAATCATCGTTCCGAAAAATTCACCGAATAATTGTGTCATCATCGAAGTTCCCATTTTTTCTTCACCCTACTTTCAAATTTTTTAAATCTGATTCTTCAATTACTTTTTCTAATGTTTCAATGTGTCGTGCTCTTTCTTCCGCTGTCCATTGATAATGCTGTGCCATTTCTTCAATGACTCCCGCTTTCACTTGGTCCAAACGATCACGCATAAATAATAAGTGGTTGGTCCGTCGCAATAAAAAGTCGACGGGTGTTAAAGCCATTTCTTCTTCCATCGCATAGTTTAAAGAGACAGTTTCTGTTAAGGTTAAACCAGGAATTACTTTGGCATCATCAATCATTTCAAAAACAGTTGGTACGTTGGAGCCATATAAATGAGCTAAGTATAGTGCATCCTTTTCACTTAACCCTTTAGACACGCCATGTTTTGCCAACGCTTCTAATTCTTCGTCTACCGTTGCAGGGTTCAATTTTCCGCCTGAAACTGGATAGTTTTTAGAATCAATTAAGATGAATTCTTTCTGGTATTCTTCTGCTAAGATGGTTTGAATCATTTTCATCGCACCTTCTGCCATTTTACGATAATCTGTTAATTTCCCACCAGCCAAAGTGAGCAAGCCATCCGCTGATCTTTCCAATGAGCTGCCTCGAGAGACAGCTGAAGGATTGACTTTATTTTCCACCAAACTGTCTTCCAGATGGTTTAGGACTTCTTCAATTTCTC
Source organism: Enterococcus sp. DIV0682 (assembly GCF_051712685.1). NCBI lineage: Bacteria > Bacillati > Bacillota > Bacilli > Lactobacillales > Enterococcaceae > Enterococcus > Enterococcus sp. DIV0682. The sequence continues at coordinate 1,131,749 of NZ_JBIOPK010000001.1, read as the reverse complement.
TTTTATCTGTTTGGTTTTTTTGGTATCTGTCAACGACATCAATGACTTCATCAATACTTTTATCTGAAAGTTTGCCATTGTTTCCCCCGTTATAATCTGAGCCACCGTTAGCAGAAATTAAAGGTCGCAAGCCAGCCCAGCTGGCTTCAATATCATCAATTGTCAATTGTACCTCTGGATAACGATTATTGACTACTTCCAATAGGTAATCCACATCACTTTTTTCTACTGTTGGATGTTGAAAGTCTCCATGGTAATCTGTATCCGTCGTCCCAAAATATGTTTTTTCTTCTCTTGGAACAACGAAGACCATGCGGCCATCTTGTTTACCTGTATCAAAATACGTTGGTTGAGGAACATTTAAACGGCTTTTGTCGACAACTAAATGAACCCCTTTGGTTGGACGCATTTGTGGTGTAAATGAATCGTTTTTGTCTAAGCCTCTTAATTTATCTGACCAAGGACCAGTAGTATTAATCACAACATCTGCGTGAATCTCAAACTGTTCGTCAGTTAGTAGGTCCTTTGCTTGAATGCCAGTAATTTTCCCTTCATCATTGTATAAAAAGCCAACCGCTTGAACCCGACTCACAGCATGCGCCCCGTCAGCTACTGCTTGTTTAATATTTTCAATAACTAAACGAGCATCATTATTTCGGTAATCTAAATAAACACCGCCACCTTGTAGACCTTCACTTTTTAGTTGTGGCTCACGTGCCAAAACCTCGTCTTTTGTTAACAAATAGTTGGCGTACTTGGTACCTGTTACATCAGCTAACTGATCATATAAATCCATTGCTATTTTGACAGAAAATAGATTAAATGTTGCATTTGGCTCATCATAAATCGGCAGTAACATGGGATCCGCTTTAGGGATGTGTGGCGCAATGGATTGAACGACGGCTCGTTCTTTCACCGTATCTGCCACCACCTCCACGTCAAACGTTTTCAAATAGCGGATACCACCATGAACTAATTTGGTTGATCGTGAAGAGGTGCCCTCTGCGAAATCCTGCATTTCAATTAACCCTGTCTTCATTTTAGCGGCACTGGCTTGCAGGGCAACGCCTGCGCCAGTAATACCACCACCAATAATTAAGACATCTAAGTGTTGTGTTTTTAAAGCGTCGATTGATTGTCGGCGTGTTTCTATTGAGAAAGTCATAGAAAATTCCCCTTTTCCATTTACTTATTTTTACGTTTGAATTGTTGGGTAGCTGCTACTGCTTGTTGCCAACCTTCATATAAATCTTCTCGTTCTTCTTCCGCCATAATTGGTTCAAATTGTTGTCCTTCTTCTTGGAATGCTTTGATTTCTTCTAAGTCTTTCCAGAAGCCAACCGCTAAGCCCGCCAAGAAAGCTGCGCCTAAGGCCGTTGTTTCTAAGTTATGGGCTCTTTGAACAGCAGTGTTTAAAATATCTGCTTGGAATTGCATCAAGAAATCATTGTTTGCTGCTCCACCGTCTACTTTTAAGACGGGAATGTCTATGCCTGTATCTTCTTTCATCGTGTCAATAATGTCACGAACTTGATACGCAACTGCTTGAAGTGTCGCTTTGACAAAATCTTCTCTCGTGGTACCGCGTGTCAATCCAAAGACAGCCCCACGCGCTTGTGAATCCCAATATGGTGCGCCCAAACCAGTGAATGCCGGAACCACATAAACTTCATTGTGCCCTGTTGACGCTTTGGCTACTGCTTCAGATTCAGCAGCCGTTTGCAACATTTTTAAGCCATCTCGTAACCATTGAATCGCTGAACCAGCCACGAAGATACTTCCTTCCAAGGCATAATATACTTTGCCGTTAATGCCATAGCCAATAGTGGTAAGCAGATTATTTTTAGAAAGTTGAGGTTTTTCGCCAGTGTTCATGACAATAAATGAGCCTGTTCCATAGGTATTTTTAACCATCCCAGGTTCAAAGGCCATTTGACCAAATAAAGCGGCTTGTTGGTCACCAGCCATCCCAGCGATAGGTACTTCACTTCCGTAAAAATGGTAATTTTTTGTTAATCCATACACTTCAGAGTTCGAAACGACTTTCGGTAACATCACTCGTGGGATATTTAAAAGATCCAAAATTTCTTGATCCCAATCTAAATCATGGATATTAAACAACATCGTCCGACTTGCATTTGAATAATCAGTGACATGAGTATCTCCCGTTAATTTCCAAACGAGCCAAGTGTCAATTGTCCCAAACATCAATTCTCCATTTTCTGCACGTTCTTGCGCACCTTCTACGTGATCTAATATCCAACGAACCTTCGTTGCTGAGAAATAAGCATCAATGATTAACCCAGTTTTTTCATGAATCATTTCGCTGTAGCCATCTTCTTTTAGTTGATCAGCAATAGGTGTCGTTTGGCGTGATTGCCAAACAATTGCGTTATAAATTGGTAACCCAGTTGCTTTGTCCCAAACAACGGTTGTTTCCCGTTGGTTTGTAATCCCAATTCCGGCAATATCTGTAGGTTTCACTCCTGACTCAATTAAAGAACCTGCAATAACGGATTGAACAGAATTCCAAATTTCATTGGCATTATGTTCCACCCAGCCTGCATTAGGAAAATATTGAGTAAATTCCTTTTGTGAACTACCAATTTTGTTTCCTTTTTTATCAAAAATAATTGCACGAGAACTAGTCGTTCCTTGATCAATCGCCATAATGTATTTTTCTTCTGCCATGATAATTCCTCCTAAACGTTTTTGAAATCGTTTTCTTTATGTCCCTATCTTACAAACAAAAGAATAACTAAACATGTCAAAAACTTTTTTTATTTTAAAAAAATTGAAAGGATTTCTACTAAAACCAACAAAGACAACGCTTTCAATAATACTTTTATTATCTCTAATTTTTCAATAAAAAGAAACATTTTTGTTTAAAAAAGCCTAATTTTCGACTTTTAGTTGTAAAAAGGCTGGTGCGAGGATCAGACAATTTCCGTCACACCAACCTTTTGTTTATTTCTCCCGCAAGGTGCGTATTTTCTTTTTTAATTGTTGCACATCATAGGTCGAACTTAATTCTGACAAAACATAGACTTCCGGTGTTCCTTGATAGCTCGTTTGCTGATAATTGGTCACAATTAAATCATATGTTTGTTCAGGCTGATACTTCTCCACCAGCGTGCCATTCATATTTTTAAGACTAAGCATTAATACTTGTGTTAACGCCGCTTGATAAAGAGCATCCATTGCTAGATGAATTCCAATTTTTATTTCACCAATCATTTTAAATTCAATTAATGCCAACACGCTTAAATATTTGACCAGAGAAAGTTCATGCAAACTATCTCCTGGTTGATACGTTTCATCAAAACAAGCTAAAGCTTTTTCTAATAACGTTGTTGAAAAAGAAGCTAATTCCCGACTAGATAATTGCTGTTCTTTTTCCCAGATATGAGCCCGATCAAAAACTTCCAATTCTCCTTTAAAAAAATACAGTTTTCCATGAATTTGTGAAAAATAGTAAGCCATGGTTTTCTCAAGAGTAGGTTCAAATTTATGGGGCCGATAATACAAGACCACATTTTCCAAGATAAACGTATCAGCTAAAGAAACAGCGGAACGACGTCCCCGAATTAAGGAATATTCATCAAAAGCTGATTCTGGTAAGACCGACATTGTGATTAGAAAAACAAAATGAATCATGCTTTCTCCTTCATCTAATTCTAATGAATAGCGACTAGAAAAACGGAAAAACAATTGTCGAACTTGCTTAAATAACGGATCTTCTTTAAAATCAATCATTTTCTTTCTCAATTGTTGATATTTTTTTGAAGTGACCGCTAGGCGCTTTTTCGTAATACTCAACCAAAGGCTAACTTTTAACGCATTATGTTCATTAAAAGTAAAACCTAAGCCAGTCTCAATCCCTTCAATTATCCGTTTATTTAACGGCGACATCGTTTTTTTCTGGTGTATTTCATAGGGAGTAATATACCAATACAACTGAAAGTAAAAGTAACGAATCTGCAATTCTTCTCCCTGTAGTTGTCCATTTTTTATTTGCAAATCAAAGGCGGCTAACAATTGATTGAGTTCTTTAATCTTTCGAAATAAAGAAGACTCACTAATCATAAATTTAGTCGTTAATTGAACAATAGAAAACTCTTTATTACGATATAAATAATCTAAAAGTTGAAATTTAAGAGACTCTTTTACAAATGCTTCAATTAAATGATTCAACGAAAAAAAATCCGATAAGGTGATTGATAGCTGCTGGCCATCATAAGTAAGCTGACAGTCCTGTCCAAAAGGTTTCAAAAAATAATGTAAATCCTCTAAGTCTTTTTCAAAGGAGGCTTTTGTGACTGCTAAAAATGCTGTTAAATCAGAGACTGAGCAGGTACCGCCTGCTAAGATGGTTTGTTGCACCGTTAATAATTGTCGCATCGCTTTCTTTTCCAATAACGTCTCAACTTTCATCGTTCTCTCTCCAATAAGCCGAAGCACCCATCAAATTTGTAATATCATAAATATTGGTTAAGGAAGGTTGATAAAAATAATCTTTTTGTAATAGGTCTGTCAGTGTCTGACCTGTTTGGATACTTAATGCTAACGTATTTATTTTTTCTAAACAATTGTTTTTTGAACAAAGCTGTGCCCCAAGGACCCGTTGTGTCACTTTATCATAGATTAATTTGCCTAAAATTTCTGTCCCATGTTGTAGAGGCGGCGCTGGCTGTCTAACAATTACGGAAGCAAGTGTTTGCGGAAAAAATAAACCTTCCGTTTCAGTTAGACCTGTACTAGCAAGGTAATAGTCCCCCACTTTTGTTCCCATTGTTCGCAAAGAGCCAATGAATCGGTGTGTTTTTTCTTCTAAATTGTTGGCGACTACTAAGCCAGTTCGTACCGCATTGTTCACTAACGGAGCATAAAAAGTTTCCGCGACTGGTTCATTCATAACTGAAATGCAATCTCCGATGGCAAAAACATTCGGCACTGAAGTTTGTAAATAAGCATCCACCGCGATTGTCTGATCCAGATTCCGTTGAATTTTTTTATCTAAATAGGCTAATTGAGGATGTAAGTTTAAAGCAAAAATCCCACTGTCACAAGAAATTTTCTGTTCGCTTGTTTCAAGAACAATACCATTTGCCGTTTCTTCAATTCCTAGGACCGTTTCTTCAAAATGGAAAATTACTGCTTGTTTTTCCAAAGATTTTTGAACATCTGCAACCATTTCTTTATCAAAATATTTAGGCAATAGATTTTCTAAACTTTCAAAGACATGGACAGTTTTCTTCATTTTCACAAGAAAATCAATAGCTTCCATTCCAATGGGTCCTGCACCAATGACGGCTACTGTCTGGCTCTTTTCCAGTAATGGAACAGCCGCTAAAGCACCTGATAAAAATTTATATTTGAGTAATTTTTCTGTTTGACTACCACGAATTTGCGTGGAAAACTGGCTCGCGCCTGTCGCTAAAATCAATTTATCATAAGAATACCACTGTTGTTCTTCCTTTTGCGCCCAAGCAATCAGTTGGTTCTCAACATCCATTGCCACGACTTCTCTATTTAAAAGCAACTGAATCTTTTGACGACGTAATTCCTCTTCCGTTATGTAACGTGCTTCGTGTAATTCATTGATGGTATGATTAAAATACGCACTTAAGCCACCAGATAAATACCCCACTGTTGCTTGTTTGTCAATTAAAGAAATTTCTGCTTGGGGATATTTTTTCCTTGAAGCAATTGCTGCGGAAATACCTGCGAATGATGCACCAATAATCACAATTTTCATTTGTTTCCTCCTCTGTCAGGACCTATTATACTTCTCTCAGTTTATCATGATTAAAAAGAATGCTAAAGCAACAACTATAGTTTTCCCTTAAAATAATTATTTTTGCTGAGCGCATTGCTTTTCAAGCACTTTCATTTTCATTTATAATAAATGTTACTACTGTTTGAGGAGGAGTTTTCATGTCTGCAACGAAAGAGCAATTGGAACTATTTTTATTTTATTTATCTGAAACCCATACAAAAAGTTTATCTTTACATGACTTAGTTACAAGTCGACCACGCCCAGAAGAAGCGCGTATTTTATTAAATATTAACGAGGTTTTCACTTACTACCATAGCGCTCGTGTTCTCTACACAAGTGTTCCTGCTCTTGAAAACAACAAGTCTGAGCCTTTTTTCCAAGCCTTCGAAAATTTTTATTTTGAATTAAAACAACATTTTTTCAATGAAGAAGATGAAACCCATCAATTGAATGAACGTCTAGAGGAAATGAAAATTGCCTTTGAACAATTGACGGATGACTACAATGTTCTATAATAGAAGAGAACAATTCGTTGAGAAGGGGTCCTTATGAAGCAAGAAGAAGTGATTGAACGTTTAAAAGAAGAACTAAATTTGCCATTTTTTAATGGTACGCTAGAAGAAAAGAACTATTCTGAAGCAGATTATCAACAAATCAAGAAAGAGTTAATTCAATACTTTGATGATTATGTGCGAAATGTTGAAAATTAACAAGCTAAAACAACCTTTGATTTTAATAAAATCAAAGGTTGTTTTATTATTAAATAAAAAAATAACAAAAAAACCACCGGCAGTTTTGCCGATGGAAAAGGAGTATTTACTCAATAAGAGTAAAATGAAAAATAAAAAGGTTGTTGTTGGTATGAATTAATAATACAATACACTTTCTCTTTTGTCCATAAAAAAGACATGAAAAAAATATTAAATTCGTTAGTTATTTTTATTAGTTTTTTATTTTTTCAAAAGAATGTTGCTCATCCGCGTAATGGCAAAGGTTAATTCATCCGTTGCTTGATCCTGCTTTTCCTCTGAAGCATTAAATAAATCTGCATCAATACCTGTTTCTGAATCTGTTGCTAAAATCATTTCATTGCATCCTGCTACATATTCTGTATAAGCATGTTGAAATTTTTTGTGAATGCCAAGTACTTGTGGCGTCGGTTTTAATGTTCCGACTTTTTTGAGCATTAATTCATATTTTTCAGTACCTTCTTTAAATTTTGCTTGAATTTCTGCAATTCGTTCGGCTGTTAAATCATTCACTTTATTCTTATCGATCGCTTGACGAACTTCTTCGTAATATGGATTCATGACTTCGCCAATGTCTTCTGTTGTTTTAACGATATCATTAATTGTTTGAACGTAAAATCCTAAATTTGGTCTCATAACCATCCCTCTTTTCCCTTTTCTCTTTTCTCTTTTCTCTTTTCTCTTTTCTCTTTCACTCCATTTTACACTTTTTCTATTCCATCTGACAAGTGGCACTTTTTCAGTTTTTATTCTTTTGATTTTTAACAGAGAAAACATAGTGAGGCATCGTTTTGCCACGGTATGTTTTAATGTATCGATCCCTAACAAGCATCTGGTTTCGAATAGCGACATTCATAGAGGCTAAGTTCGTATCACGAATCGTTGAAATAACTTCTGGAAAATTTAATACATCGAATGCGTACTGTTTTGCCGCTGCGGCAGCTTCAATCGCATACCCTTTGTGCCATTCTTTCACACATAAATGATAACCAATTTCTGGATAGCTCTTACCTTTTACTAATTGATTGGTGAGACCACACTCGCCGATGACTTCGCCTGTTCGTTTCTTCTCTAACGCCCATAAGCCGTAGCCGTATTCTTGATAGGACTGTAAGTTCCACTTTAGCCAGTTTGCAACCTCTTCATCAGAAAAAGCGTGTTCATAGGCATACATCACATTTTCATCTTGCAAAAATTTTTTCAATTCCACTTCATCTTCCGACTGCCATTCTCTGACAATAAGTCGTTGTGTTTCGAAAATAATTTTCCGTTTCAAGCCCTTTCACTCCTTACATAAAGAAAAATTGACTGGTTTAAGTACCAGCCAATTTTCTTTTCTTATTTATTAAGCACCTTTACCTGCTTTACGTTGGAAGAACTTCACAATTTCCACAATTGGGATGATAGCAAAAGAAGTACCTGCTACAATTGCCCATTGATATGCATCTAAATGTGTAACGCTGAATAAATCATTAAATCCTGGAATAACAATCGTTGCAGCTAATAGCAAGAACGAAACAAGAATCCCATAGTTAAATGATTTGTTGCGGAATAAGCCAACTTTGAAAATTGATTGATAAATCGACTTCACATTAAAGGCATGGAACAATTGAATTAATCCCAAAGTAGCAAAGGCCATGGTTAAAGCATCGCCGTGTTGTAAATCATACAACGCTTGCGCCGATAAGTTTGTGTTAGCTGCGGTATGTGCTGGGAACATAATTGACATTTTATACACAATCAAAGTCAATGCCCCTTGCGTAATCCCTTGATAAACAACACTGCTTAAAACGCCGCCAGAGAAGAAGTTCGATTTTTTACCACGAGGTTCATGGCTCATCACATCACGTTCTGCTGGTTCCACACCTAACGCAATCGCTGGGAAAGTATCCGTTACTAAGTTAATCCACAATAAGTGAACAGGTAACAAGGTATCCCAATTGAGCATTGTTGCAATAAACAAGGTTAATACTTCCCCTAAGTTAGCTGAAAGTAAATATTGAATCGTTTTTTGGATATTTGAGAAAACTTTACGTCCTTCTTCTACTGCCACAATAATTGTTGAAAAGTTATCATCGGCAAGGACCATATCTGAAGCACCTTTTGATACTTCTGTTCCGGTAATCCCCATACCAATGCCGATGTCAGCAGCTTTTAAGGCTGGGGCATCATTTACGCCATCACCAGTCATCGCAACCACTTTTCCTTCTTGTTGCCACGCTTTAACAATCCGAACCTTGTGTTCTGGTGAAACACGAGCATAGACAGAGTAGTTTCCCACGACTTGTGCGAATTTTTCATCTGACAATTCATTTAATTCAGCGCCTGTAATGACTGCATCGTCGTCGCCTTCTTTGATGATGCCTAAACGTGCCGCAATTGCTTCTGCTGTATCACGGTGGTCACCCGTAATCATAATTGGACGAATACCCGCTTCTTTCGCGACTTTTACAGCATCTGCAGCTTCTTTTCTTTCTGGGTCAATCATACCGACTAAACCAGCAAATGTTAAATCTTTTTCCACAAGTTCAGAACTCATTTCGGCTGGAATCGTCTCAACATATTTATAAGCCATTCCTAAAACACGTAAGGCTTGTTTCGCTAATGAGGTGTTGGTTTTCAAAATTTCTTGACGTTTTGTTTCATCTAATGGACTTGTTTCTCCATTTGATAAGATTTCCGTACAACGTTTCAATAATTCATCTGGTGCACCTTTGACAGAAACTAGGAAGCCACCTGTTTTTAATTCATGAACAGTAGTCATTAATTTACGATCAGAGTCAAAAGGAATCTCTGCCACACGAGGTTCAGCTGCTACTTTTTCGGTTACGTTAAACGCATGATCTAAACCAAATTGTACTAAGGCAGTTTCTGTTGGGTCACCAATTAATGAACCATCTTGAGCGATTTTTGTATCATTCGTAAAGTTCATGATTTTTAAAGCCATATTATCGGTAGGGATTTCTGTGGAAGCAGATAAAACTTGACCATCTGTATACAACGCTTCAACGGTCATTTGATTTAAGGTTAACGTACCTGTTTTATCTGAACAGATAATGTCTGTACTTCCTAATGTTTCAACGGCTGGTAACTTACGGACAATCGCATTTTTCTTGGCCATTTTTTGGGTCCCTAAAGCCAAAATAATTGTGACAATCGCTGGTAATCCTTCTGGAATTGCCGCTACAGCTAACGAAATTGACGTTAATAACATGTCAATCCATGAACGACCATTCATCATTCCTACCACAAACATCACCGCTGCAATGACTAAAATGGCAATTGTTAACATTTTACCCAATTGGTTTAAGTTTTGTTTTAAAGGCGTTTCCGTTTCTTGTTCGCTTGCTAGCATGCCAGCAATTTTACCGACTTCTGTATTCATTCCTGTGCCAACCACAACGCCAAGACCACGTCCATACGTCACATTACTATTGGAATAAGCCATATTGATTCGGTCACCGATACCAATATCGGTTCCCTCTAAGATGGTTACTTCTTTTTCAACTGGAACAGATTCACCGGTTAACGCTGCTTCTTCAATTTTTAAGCTATTCGCTTCCAATAAACGTAAATCGGCTGGAACGACATCCCCTGCTTCTAATAAAACAATGTCACCTGGCACTAATTCATCACTTTTAACAGTAATGACGTGTCCATCACGGCGAACATTCGCATTTGGTGAAGACATTTCTTTTAATGCTTCAATGGCTTGTTCCGCTTTGGCTTCTTGGATGACCCCAAAGATGGCGTTCAAGATAACAACCACTAAGATGATAATCGAGTCTACCACATCATGGGAAAAGACGGCTGAAATGACCGCTGCCGCTAATAAAACAATAATCATAAAATCTTTGAATTGCTCAAAGAATTTCACGGCAAGTGATTTTTTCTTCCCTTCATCTAGCACATTTTCCCCGTACGTTTCTAAACGCTTTTGAGCCTCCTGTGCACTTAATCCATCAGTTGTTGTGTTCATTTTCTCCAAAACAACTGTGTCGTCTTGTGCGTAAAACGCTTCAGACAATTGTGTTTTCTTTTCTTCTGACATGTTCTTCCTCCTCTATTTTTTGCAGCATCCTCCAAGTTCTATTTTACATTTCATCAAAAATAAATGAAAAAAAATAGACTTGTGTATGCTACTTCGTCGAACATACATAAGTCTCACCGTTTAAGACAACACCAGAAATTGCTTTCGGAGTTGGTGATGTTGTCACAGCATAAATACTGTCAGTTACTCCCTCATGAAAAAACTATTTAACATTGGTTGGAGAACCAATGTTATGAATAATTACTTAATTAGTATACCGTTTTCCACTCTTTTTTTCAAATAAAAGTTCTGCTCATTTGAAAAAAACTGAAATCCTTTCATTCGGATTCCAGTTTCTTGATTTGTATTCGTAAAATACGCTGTTGTCCCCGCTTTCTCGACCAACTAATAACCCAAGAAAGTAAGAAAAGACTAATCACGGTTCCTTCACGAACAAAAATCGGCAAATGATAACTAATGGACAATCCTAGTGCTAAACTGACACAAAAAATATCAACTAAATAACGATAAAACTGAAAACTATAGCGCGTTCTTTCAGAAATAAGTGTACAAAATTTTTCAATAGGAAATTGCAAAACACCTAGCGCAACTACCTGTCCTGTCCCGATTCCTGCTATGATTGTCCCTAAAATAAATAGAACAATTTTAACCAAATAATTTTGAAAAACAAGCGAACCAAATAATTGATATAAGAAAAAATTAATGACAAAACCAAAGCCAATTAACGCCACCAAAATAATCAAATAGTTCTGAATTTTACGCTGCTGATCTAACAACCAACACGTGCCTAAAAAAGCGAAATTAATAGCTGTGGTAACAGTTCCGACTTTTAAATGAGTAAGTGTTGCAAAGGTCACATTAAATGCATTAAAACTACTAACTCCAATGCCTGCTTGAATTGTCAAACTGATGCCCAATGCACTAATTAAATAAAAAAGAAACGATAGCACAATTTTTTTCTTCCACATTATAAAAACTCCTCTACTCTTGATACGTCTATTATGTGCTACAATAGAAGAAACAAATAGGAGATATCTCCTATTATAAGGAGAAAAAATGCTTAAAACAGCCTACCAACGATCACCGAAACAAGAATTAGCTAAAAATACGCCTTTTTTTAATGAAACTGATTTAAAACACAGTTTTATTATCGATTTTGAAAATCAAGAATTCATTCATCACCAAGCAGAGCCATTAAATTATCTTTTTTATTTAATCAAAGGAAAAGCGAAAATTTTAAAAACAGAACGCAATGGCCGCCAATCCATTGTTTAGTTTTTAACGACAGGTGATTTAATTGGCGATTTAACATTAGTCCAAGCGGAAACGATAACCAAGGACGTTATCGCCTTAGGTGAAACCTGTTGTTTGGCTGTACCTTTAGCTTACGCAGAAACTGTTTTAAAAAACAAGGTGCTTTTTATGCAGCAACTCAGCCATTATCTAGGGAAAAAAATGCTCCAACGGGTGGACCACTTTACAACGAATCAGACCTATGAACTAAGTTATCGGCTAGCGGAATTGCTATTGGTTGCCGCTAATCACGAAGATGTTTATAAAGAAAAACATACTGAGATTGCCGAATACTTAGGGGTTAGTTATCGCCATCTTATTTATACCTTCAAACAATTTCGAGAGCGCGGCTTTATTCAAAAACAAGGAACTGCTTATCACATCAACCGCTTAGCGTTACATTCTTTTGTGCAAAAAATGAAGAGTTAAAGTGGTGGATTGTTGACAAATAGTGCGCTTCCCGCTACCCTATTCTTATTAATAAGAAAGAAGGGACAGCAATGGAGCAAGCATCATTTACTGTATCTAGTTGGCAAGAACAACCGATTGACAATCTTAATGAAAATTTCCCAGTGAATCAAGCGAGCGCTACTTATCAATTGTCAGGCGCCTTATCTGGGACAGCTTCTGTGGAATACTTAATGACTTATCAAGGCTCTTCAATGGCAGATGGGCTTGAAGCTGTGGCTCAAGTGGTCGGTTTCCTACATTTCGAAGGAACTTATTTAGGAAAAAAAGGCACCTTTATTGCTTGCGAAAAAGGGACGTTTACACAGGGTCTTTTAGACTGCCCAGGTGAACTATTTCAAGCATCAGGTGAGCTTGCCGGTTTATCCGGTCGCTACACTTATGAATTTAGTCAAGAAGAAGCGCTTCTTCATTTAGACTTTGTATAATAAAAAATTTCAAGGAAAGTTGGTGACATTATTTTACTTATTTTAAATTTGGCGGTTGTAAAAGACAATGGGTGTTTTTGATTAGATTAAACTTTTAAGGAGAAAAATCATGAAAAACACCCGAAACACCGTCCCATCATTACTAATTATTATTTTGCTTGTGGGATTTCCACAAATCAGCGAGTCGATTTTCACACCCATTTTGCCAGCGCTTAGTTCTGCTTTTAACATTCACGATAGCGTAGCACAATTAACCATGAGTATTTATTTTGTTGCCTTTGCCGTTGGCGTTTTATTCTGGGGAATTTTATCCGATACGATTGGACGTCGCCCAGCTATGTTATTAGGAATTTTATGCTATTTAATTGGAAATATTGGCCTTTTTTTGAGTCCGACATTTCCTTGGCTGTTATTCTTCCGTTTAATTCAAGCATTTGGTGCAAGCGTTGGTTCTGTCATTACCCAATCAATGATGCGGGAAAGCTTTAACGATCTTCAAAGAGGGAAAATTTTTGCTCAAACAAGCGCTGCCCTATCGCTATCTCCTGCCATCGGACCCTTAGTCGGCGGACTTGTTCAAACCTATTTTGGCTATCAGCATGTCTTTAGCACCTTAATTGTCATGGCTGTTCTATTACTTTTCTATAGTTTTTATCGTTTACCAGAAACCTTTCACTTAGGAAATACCTTAACGAAAGCGCCTTTTTGGTCCGTGGCGAAACGCCTTTCCTTCGACTCGAAAGTTTGGTGCTACGGCTTATTGATTGGTGGCATTAATGGTTTATTGTTTAGCTACTATGCAGAAGCTCCGTTTATTTTCATCAATCACTTTGGCTTTAGCAGTGTCCAATATGGCTTTCTTGGTTTAGTTTTAGCTGTGTCTAGTATTCTTGCTGCAGTTCTTATCAATTGGTTGCTGGGATATTGGTCAGCGGAAAAAATTGCCTTTGCTGGTTTGCTGCTAAGTATCTTTGCGGCTTGCTGTTTATTAATAATGACACAATTTGAAACAATCATTGGTCTTATTTTGTTTATTTTCCTCTTTTTCTTAGGGATTAATATTACTTTGCCCAATGCCTTAAGTATGGCCTTAAAAGGCTATGAATCTGTAATTGGTACTGCCAGTGGGATTTTTAGTTTTGTCTATTACTTGTTTGTTAGTTTCTTTACCTATTTGATTAGTTACTTTCACAATGGTACCATTTGGGTCTTACCGCTTTACTTTTTAAGTTTTGCTTGTCTGTTAGCTTTCAGCTATTATGTCATTGTTTATCGTAAAACTTTAAAATAAAAATCAAAAACACACGAATATTTCGTGTGTTTTTTTTAGCTAAAAAATTGATTTTCTAAACTATATTGCTTCCCTGAAACAATATCATATTGAATCAGTCGGTATTCCTCATATAGTTGTTCTTGCTTTTTATTCATTTCTACTGTTTTTTTCCATTCCCCACCGAGATAGTAATTCCCCTTTTCAAAAGCAGGCAATTGTTCTTGTACCTCATTTAGCATAGCGTAAAATCCCGATTGCGGTAAGCCACTTTGTTGGAAAAGTGAGGGAGCAAAATAAAATGGACTAATGGTTGCTTGATGCTGATTTTTTTCTGTTAACTGGTTCGCCGTATCATACATTAGAAATTCTGTCTGGTGAAGGGCTGCCCCTTCATTCAACGCTTGAATGTTTTCATCATAAATACTTGGTAAGTGATCTCCCCAAAAAACGACTAATGTGCGTTTGGGCATTTTTTCGATTTCTTGTAGGAAATTTTTCAAAGCTTCGCTACTGTAGGCAATATCTTGCAAGTAATTATTGAGCGCGACTTGATTGCCGTTTCCTTGAGAAAAATAATTGGACGTTGTGTATTTATTTTCATAGGGCATATGTGTTTGCATAGTAACTAAATGAATGAATTGCGGTTGCTCTTTTTCTTTAAGCAGTGTCGTCACTTCCTGATACGCTGCTTGATCTGAAATGTAAGGATTATTTTCTAGTTTATCCGTATAGTTCATTGTTTTTTCATTGATAAATTGATCAAAACCTAAAATTTTATACACATCTTTTCGTTTATACATAGATGTATTGTACGGATGAATAGCCGTTGTTTGGTACTTTTGTTCCTTAAGTAATGAAACAATGGAAGGCAATTCCGTCATCTTAGGAATCATCATCGTATAAGGTGTAGTCATTTGGGCATTCATTAATTCCATCGAAAAACTTGTTAGGGCTTCAAATTCAATATTCGCAGTTCCGCCCCCGTAGTTTTGTGAAAGCATCTGGCCACTGTAAGTTTTATCAGCGATTTGCTGATAATCAGCTAAAGGGTTACCAATAATGGACAAACCTTTCAGATGATCTGGATTTGAAAAACTTTCACTCATGACAAACACAATATTGGGTTGCTCATTGCTCGGCACTGTTTTCGCCTCGGCCAACTTTTGATATTTCTGAGTAATTTCTGAAATAGCTTCTTTTGAATAACCCTTTGGTTGGTCCATAGCCTCTACTTTTAAATTATATAGAAAACCACCAATAAATCCTGTATTGTAGTAATTCATTTTTTGGCTGTAAGGAATCCATAACGCGGTTTTATTATAGGCTTTACGTAACAAATTTTGCGGATTGTTAAAATCACCAATATATGAAAATAGACCAATCGAAAGAACAAGACTTAACACACGAATCGTTTGTTTTTTCTTCGATAAAAAGAAACTTTTATAAAAGGCTTTTCCTAAGAAAAAAAGTGCTACACAACCTAACGCTACCACAAAAATAAACGGCCATAAACCAACCATTTCTTTTAATAAACTAACTTCTGTGATCATTTTTAAGTCGTCTGGGTAAATAGGTTCGACACGATAAAACATCTTTTGATAGTCCGCAAATCCTAAAACACCTATTATGACACTATATAAAAGAGCGCCAACTCCTAATGAACCTGCCAAACTACATAAAAAAAGTAAAAAAACACTTAGCACAAAACAACCTAAGAAAAACTTTTCCGTATGCCACGAAAAAGCAAACTTGAAGGCTAAATCAACAGACAAGTTATTCTGACACCATTGCAGATATAAATTACTAAAAATAATTAATATGATGAACCCGATTCCATACAGAAGATTGCGGTAGGGCCATCGTTTAATTTTCTCAACTCTCTTTTTCACATCGATCTCCTATTCAAAAACTAGTAATGTATTTATTTTATGCTTCTTGAAAAAGAATGTAAAGAAGTAGCTAACAAAGAAGTCTAAGGAATAGTAAAGAAAAAATGTTATTTGTTGCAAAAATAATTTTCCAGTGGTATAGTAACAATGGAATTTCGTTATCAGTTATCGTCGCCTTTTTAGAGTACTTTATGAAAGGAGAATAACTATGACTTACAAAGTAAAAAACATTCAATACCGTATTCAATTAGACACAGACAAAAATATTTTCATTGTTTTTGATGCAAAAAATGAAAGTAAAACAGCAACTGGTCACACAATTGAAGAAGCAATTGCACACTTAAAACAATTAAACTAAGGAGTGACAAACATTTCCATGCAAGACCCTTTAGGTAGTTATTTAAGCTAAAAGCCGTTTAGTAAAGAAAAAATACTAGACGGTTTTTTTGTATCCTCTTCGCCTTTTATTTTTTACATAGTATACTGAAACAAACGGAGGTGTTTTTAGATGACCATCATTGCAAACTATATACGCCAGCAATCCCAACATCAAACACAGTTAACAGAAATCTACCAAGCAATTTTAGCGGTTGTTCCTCAGGAGACTACTGAAAAAATTGCTTATGGAATGCCGACCTTTTACTTAAATGGCAATTTAGTGCATTTTGCGGCGGCCAAGCAACATTTAGGTTTCTATCCTACGCCATCAGCCATCCAACGTTTCAGCAAAGAATTACGCCCTTTTAAAACCTCGAAAGGTGCCATTCAATTTCCCTACACGCAAGAGTTACCTCTTTCGTTAATACAGGAAATAGTTAAATTCCGTGTACAAGAAAACATGAAGAGCGTGGGACAAAAATCACTTTGAATTTTTGTCCCACGCTCAAAAACTGATAAACGGCGGGAACAGAAGCAACTCCTTCGGAAATAAGCCGAAATTCTCCAAAAATTAAAGAACAATTTTCGGAAATTCCTTCTTATTGCTGAGAAACACTATTTGCAAAGCAAATAGATGTTAAACAGTACCTACTTGGTTCTCGGAGTTAAACACTTCTGTCCCGACCTCTTCATGTTCTTAAAATTTTTTCCATCGCTTTTCCCTTGGCCAATTCGTCGATTAATTTATCTAGGTAACGGATTTTTTGCATTAAAGGATCTTCAATTTCTTCCACGCGATAGCCACAAATTACGCCTTTGATCAATTGGGCGTTTTCATTAAAATTGGGTGCTTCTTCAAAAAATGTTTCCATCGTTACTTTTTGAGCCAATTGTTGTTGCAAGCCTTTTTCATCATAACCAGTTAACCAATAAATAATTTCGTCAACCTCCGCTTGCGTTCGATTTTTACGTTCTGCTTTTTGGATATATAGCGGGTAAACACTGGCAAAGGTCATTGTATAGATTTTCGGTTTTGTCATTGGTTTTCCTACTTTCTGAAGTATTCTCTCTTCAGTCTACCACAGGCTTGCTGGAAAAAGAGGCTATTTTGTCTTAGTAATCAAATTGACGATAATAACGACGAATCTCTAATGGGTGACAATTTAATTTTTCTACATGCGCATCAATGCGTTGCGTTACCGCATGCATTAGGAGAAATGAAATAACTCGGCCACGATATTTTTCACTAATTCCTGGAAGTTCATACGCTTTCGAATCAATAATTGTATAATTGGCACAGATTTTCGGCAATAATTTTGCTACTCGTTCTGCCAACGGTCGCTGCTCGTCTTCTCCAATAAACAACGTTACTGGCGTAGTTTCATCTACAATTTCTAGCGTTCCATGTAAGAACTCTGCTGCATGAATTGATTTTGAGCGAAGCCAACTTTGCTCTTCCCAATAGCACATTGCATAAGAATAGACCGCTCCCCATTGGTTCCCTGCGCCAATAAAATAGTGAATGCTATCATGACGATGTTTTTCCGCAAAATCTAAGCCAAACGCATCGGCACTTTTTTCGGCTTCAGCTAAACCTGTAGGCAAATATTCTTCCAATTCTTGGTAATAATTTTCGTAATCTGTAAATTCGTTGTTTTTTTGCATTAAACGATCAGCTACCATAAAGAACTTGATTTGCTCAGTTCCTGGAGCTGGATAAGTCACCACATAATCACATAAATCTGCTAAAAGACTGTCTTTTGCATCGATAAAACCAAATAACGTTGCGCCGACCTTTTTGATTTCTTGAACGGCTTGCACCACTTCTTGTGTTGTCCCAGTAACGGAAGACAAGATGACGAATGATTTTTCTGTTAAACGTTTATTGCCTGTTGTGTAATACTCAGCAGCATGTTGAACATAGATTGGTAAATTACTTTTTCCATTCGCATAAGTAACTGCTTGCATGGCTGAAGCATAAGTACCGCCGATTCCTAAATAATAGACCGCATCAAATCCTTTCGTCCAAACTTGATCAACAACTTTTTCAACATCTGAACGCAAGGCTAAGGCACCTCGTATGTCTTTGATTTGTTGTTCTTCATTAAATTTTAACATGGCTGATTTCCCTCTTTCTTTGCTATTTTACTTTTTAGGACACAATCAAAATCATCAAAAATCCGTTGAGATAAATCAATTCCTTTACTTGTAGCTACTTGATACGCCAAATATTGAAATGGAATAACTAACAATAAAGGACTAATTTTTTCTTCGACATCACTTGCTAAACCTAACGTATTTGATGCTCGCGTTGAACGCGTTGTAATTGTGTAACATTGGCCAACATAACTGGCTAGATAATTTTTCAAGGCTTGGCTACGTGCTTGAATAGGACTTTGATTTTCAATAAAAAACAAAAGATGTGTAGTATCCGCTTCAAGATAAGGCCCATGCATATAGGCTTCGACTTCAAATCCTTGGGAAGGTAAGCGAACTGTTTCTGTAAACTTCGTCTCAAACTCTTTCGCCGTACCAATATTGGGCCCATAACCAATTGCGATAAATCGTGTCCCCTCTGTTAATTCTTTTTTCGTTTTTTGCCAAAATTGTTCGGTTTTATAAATCACCGAATCGATTTCCTGAATTGCTTTGGCAAGTTTTGCTAATTCTTCTTCAACCTCTACTTTTGTTAATTGATGCTTTTGATAGCCCAGTTTCAAACCAAATAGAAATAAATTTAAAAGTGTTGCCGTATAGCCTTTTGTGACAAAACCAACTGTTTCAAGCCCCATTTTTAAATCCAGGACTTCATCCACAACCTCCGTAATCGGGCTGGTGACATCACTTGTCAAGGCCACTGTTTTTACAGACGTTTGGTTTTTAATTTTTGCAATGGCATCAATTGTTGAAGCACTTTTACCACTTTGCGAAACCGCTACGACCAGATCAAACCGATCATCCACTTTGCCATAATGAGCAAAATTGAACGGCTCTTGGATTTCCACATAAATAGGCGCCACTTCTTCAAGGTAAACTTTAGCCGCCTGACAAGCATTATGTGACGAGCCAGTTGCTAAAATTAGACAGTGCGTGACCTTTGAAACGTCTGTATCAGTTAATTGAAATTGGTTAAGAATCTGAGTTAGGGCTGCTTGCTCCTCATTTATATAATCCAGCATCGTTTTCATATTTTGCCTCCTAAAATAGACCAATTAATGAGCCAAGAATTCCGACAATTGCCATGCCACCTAAAATCGCTAAAGGTTTTACTTCTTTTTTCAATAAATAAAAAACAAAACCAAAGGATGCAAGCGGTAATAATTTAGGCATGATATCGTCAAAGATACTTTGAACCGTGACTGCATTTTTGCCACTTCCGCTGATTGTAATCGGGATAGTTAAATCAATCATGGAGGCGGTCATAGCACCTACCACCATCAAGCCAATTATTGAAGCGCCTAATGTGAGACTTTCCATCATGCCATTTGCTTGAATTTTTTTGAGAAAACCAGTTCCTAATTTATAGCCCCAACGATTCAGTAAATAACGAACAATCACATGGGGGACGTTAAAAATGAGTAAAAATAGAATTGGCCCTAACACATTCCCTTGTAAAGCTAACGAAGTTCCAACACCTGTTGCAATCAAGCGTAAGGTTCCCCAGAAAAAGGAATCACCTAAACCAGCTAAAGGTCCCATTAACGAGGTTTTAATACTATCGATTGTTCCAACTTCAAAATTTTCGTCCAGAACATTTTCTTCTTCCATTGCAGCATTAATTCCTAAAATAAACGTCACGATATGCGGCGTGGTATTAAAGAAAGCAAGATGCCGTTTTAAAGCTGCCGCCATCTCTTCTTTTTGAGGATATAATTTCTTTAAAATAGGGATCATGGCATAGACATAAGCCATATTCATCTGACGTTCATAATTCCATGAAAATTCCATTTGGAATGAACGCCAAAAGACTTGATTAAGTTCTTTTTTTGTAATTAAGTTTTCTGTCTTAGTTTTAGAAGTCTTCGTCATCATCAATTACCTCCCCACTTGTTGTTTGTATTGTTTCATTCTTTCCTTTGGCATAATTCATGATATTCACAACAATTACTGCTGTAATGGCACCCAAAATTGCTACTCCTGTTACAGGTAACTTAAAGTAAGCCATTAAGACAAAGCCTAAAAAGAAATATGGCGCCACTTGTTTGTTAATCAGTAAGCGTGCAAGCATCGCAAATCCTAGCGCTGGAATAATCCCAGTTGCAACAGACAACCCATGTTGAATAAATTCAGGGATCAGATCAAGTAAGCCTTTAATGGTGTTGCTGCCCACGGCAAATGAAATAGTTACAATGAGCGCTAGCATGAACGATAAGCCAAAGCCTGCAAGTAAATGCATGCGCTCCACCCCTTTATATGCTCCTTCTTCAGCATACTGATCAGCTTTTTGACTCATGATTGGGATGAGCAAACCCAAATAAATATTTTTAAGAATCAACGTTAACGTTGCGATTGGCAAGCCTAAGACTAAGGCTGTTTCTGTTCCTGCGCCAGCAGTAATAGCAAACGCTGTACCAAGAATCCCACCAGTCACTACATCAGGTGGGATTGATGCGCCCACTGAAAAAGAACCGATGAAAGCTAACTCTAAGGTCGCGCCCATGATTACGCCCGTTTTGACATCACCTAATACAATTCCGACAAATAAACCGGTTACAATTGGTCTTGAAAGCAACGAGGTTCCTAAAGCATATTCCGACTGCGCAATAAAAGCGATGCAACCTAAAAGAATCGCTTGTCCTATCATTTGTATTTCTCCTTTCTACAAGACATTTAATGCTGCTACTTTTTTGTCATTTGGGACTTGTCGAATTTCAACTTCACAACCATTTGCGACCAATTCTTTAACCATTTTTTCTTCATCCGGTGTGATATTAATTGCTTTAGAAATGTTTCGAGTATTTTCCCTTACTTTCATCCCTCCTAAGTTAATTTCTTTTATTTCTGGATAAGCAGTAGCCAATCGATAAGCATCTTCTACACTCTCAACTACAATAAAAAGTTTGTATTTTTCTGTAACACCACTTTTTAGTGCGGCAATCGCATCTTCAATCGTTTTAATGACCAGTTTTACTCCTGCTGGCTTAGCTAGCTTAATGGTTGTTTTTCGAATATCATTTTTAGGTACGTCATCATTTGCGATTAAAATACAATCGGCGCCTAAGCCTTGGGTCCATGAAAAAGCCACTTGACCATGTAACAAGCGATGATCGACTCTTAACAATTTAATCATTTCATTTCCTCCTAAAATTCTTCTTCTAAAATTTCTTTACTAGATAACTCATTACAATAACAAAGACTTTCTTGTCCGTTTTCAACGGCACGTTTTACTAAATCAACTAATGAATCAACAGTATTTATTTGGGTATATATTTCAATTAATGTTGCTAAATTTAATCCTGAAATTAAATGCATTGCTTGTTTCCCCACATAATTAAAGAATTCGTTATTCACGCTTCCGCCAAATAGGTCTGTAATCACAATTAATTCATTTTGTTGATTGTTCTTTAAAATGTCTTTGACCGTCTTGGCTAAATCATAAGGTTGTTCCATATAAGCGCAAAGACATTCCACATTCTTTGTTTCACCACAAATTAAAGCTAATGATGTCTGAATCCCTGCAGCGAAATTACCATGTGTTGCCAGAATAATTTTACGTTCCATTTTCTTCACCTCACTTACTTCTTTATATAGCAAAAAGAGTGCCAAAAAAGTGGCACTCCCTCCTTTTTATTTTAAAAATCGCTTTCTGCGTTGTTAAACTCCGTTTTTCCAAACAACACATCATAGACATAAAAAAGCTCCGATTCAGGTATATTGACACTATAAACTTTTTCAATGACACTAAACGCCTCTTTTAACTCTTGCAAGACCGTTCTTTGACACTGCTTTAATTGTTCGGCGCCATTATAATTTTCAATAGGTTCATTCCGGATTAATCGTTCAATTAAACAACTGACATGGACATATACCGCTAATTTACGATCATTTTGAATTGTTTGTTGCCACCGCTCTTCTAATTGAATTAAAAAGACTTCTACTTGTCGAATAATTTTTTCTGTATCTAAAATCGTCACTGATTGAATGACCCGATCTAATGAAAAGTTACGAATCAACTCATGATTTACATAGGACAGCATATCTTTAGTTAATTCTCTCTTTGTCCATTCTAAAAGGGTCGTAATTCCTTTTCCTGCAATCAACTCTTCTAAAGAGATATACGGGAGGTCATTTGAAGACGGGTTGTTTGTACCGATGATGCCGACAATCTCATATTCTGGAAAACTTTCTTTGATCGACTCTGCATTACGTAATTGATTATATTCACAAGGAATAATCTTTAATTGTGCTTCCGCAGGTAAACTTTTTCCAAGTAAATCTCTAATTTTAACGGCTGTGCCAATTCCGGTACTACACGTTGTTAAAATGACACGTTCCGTTTTATTTTCAGGTAATATGATTTCCCATTCATTTGGATGAACCGTTAACGCTTTTTGGGGCAATTCTTCAAAAGAAACTTCGTCTTTAATGGCTTCTCCTATAGACAGAGCCAAGCTTGTTGTCACATTATTCATTAATAAAAAAGGACCTTCTTCTTCTGCCGGAAAATACTGATAAATTTCTTTCAATGAACCCATATCAAAAAGAATTACTAAACCATTCCTCGTTTCTTGACGTTCCATATAGTGAATTAAGTGTTCGGAAATTTTTTTGGGAGTAACATCTAACGGCATGTCAAACGATTGAAAAATTGGCACATCTAACAGCCGATTTGCAACATTCGCAATACTACTTGCTGTGGCATATCCGTGGGCAACAATCACCGCTTTCGGATAGTGACTTTCCTTTACTGAACCCGAATAGTGAAGATAAATGGTGACAATAATTCGATCCATCTGGGATAGTTCAATATCTAATGAACGTTTCACTAAAGTTAACAGTTGTTCAGCGTAGCCATAACTAGTTGCTAATTTAGTTTGAACTTCTGTTAAAAGTTCGTCAATGACTGTTGTAGGTTCTTTTTCTGGAAACCAATCAATACATCTTCGTTGAAACAGATAGGTGCTTAATGCATAGACTAAACTGCCATTAAACCGAATTTGATAAGACGATTCAATCGTTTCCAATAATTGACGGATATTTTGCGTAATAAACAATAACATTTCGTGATTTTTCTCTCGCTTCTTTTCAAATAATAAATCATCGAATAAGCGTTCAATTTCTTTCGAGATGTCGTTATTAGCAGTGGAAAGATGATGATGGTGAGAGACATAAAGACGAAGGATTCGTTCATAACTCTGGATAATTTTTCTTTGCGCAAGCTCTGTTTCCTCTAACAAACTAACCAGATTTGTTTGCTCATCTAAACGAATAGGCAATTCATTTTCATCAGGAGCTAGTCTGATCGATTGATCCAGAAATTCTTTCGGTAGATCGTGCAAAGTGATTGGAATAACACGTTTATCAAGATTGGCGGCAAAGCTGCGTGCAGTAATAATTTTTATATTATTTCTTAATTCACCTACATTGCCTACATAATGGTGGTTTTCTAAAAGTTGGATAACTTGTGGCGTGATAGTAACTGCTTTTTGAATAGCTTGCTGTTCCTCATAAAATGCTCGCATAATTAATTGTTTTCTTTCCGCTTGAGTGCGTTCAGCAAGACTTGGGATTTTAATTTGAATAGGAATTCGTCTTAAAAATGTCGTTAAAAAGGTGCTAGAAATTTCTTCAGTTGTGGCAAAGCACAACCGACACGTAACAGGAATGGGCCGATTGGTTTCACCCATTCGATAAATAATGCCCTGATCTAAAAATGTAAACAACTTTTCCTGCCCTTCAGGACTCAAACGATGAACTTCATCTAAAAATAAAACGCCCCCTTCTGCACTTTGAAAGGCCCCAATTTTATCGGAATCTGCTCCCGTAAAAGCGCCTTTAAGATGCCCAAATAATTGACTAGTTAAAAGCTCTGGATTGTTAGCATATTGCGCACAATTAACTGTCACAAAAGGTGCTGAATCGTCAAGCAGTTCTTTTGAAAGACAAAACTGATAATATAAGGATGCTAAAAAACTTTTACCCGTACCACTTTCACCTGTAATTAAGACAGGCAATCCACCGCCAGGATAAAGCGCTGCCATTTTTAATTGTTCGATGGTCTGGGCTAAACTACCGCGATAACCAATGACCGACTGAAAAAAATCACTTTTGCGATCAAAAACAGGCTGTTCATCGATCATTTCTTGGAAACTTTGATAAACAGTTCTTTTTAAAAGATAGTTTTGTTGTTGAAACGCTTCTTTATGAAAAAAGTAAACTGGTCGTGTATTGATCTTAACTAGAATCCCTTCTTCGTTTAACTGATTTAAATAGTGACTAGCTGTATTTCGTTTGATAGAAAATGTCGTTGCAATATTGCTTGCTGTGAAAATTTCACTGACTAAAGATGGTTCAAAAAAAGCTGTTTGATTGCGTAAATAATCAACAATTTGCATTTTTAACATAAAATCACCTCTCATTTATCATAACGTACCTAAAAAAAACGTCAATATTCAAAATTTCTTTTGTTATTTTTCTTTATATAAGGAGCCCATTTTTTATGTTATTTAATCACAGGAACCTGATTCTATCATTGCAGAATAGGCTTTCATTCAGTATACTGTAAATAGAGGAACAAGAAACGAATTGGATAATTAGGCACTGAAAGAACGCACCACCGTTCTGAATGTTTCGAAACACACAACAGGTTATCGAAATGGCCATTGGAGAAAAATTCCTTTTTCTCCGAGGTTAGCGATTGTGACATGTTGCAATCGTTTTTTGTCCTTAAAATGTTGAGAAAAAGAAAAAAGGCACTTTGCATGTCAGCACCACCTGACAAACAAAGCCCTTCATAGACAGCACAACCTATCTATTCCAGTTGCCTTTTTTGCTAGTTACACTAGCTAATTTTAGTGTACCCGATTTTCAGTGAAATTACTAGCATCTTTAAAATTTTTACTGAAACGATCAGCCTGTGCAATGAACTAGTTTTCTTCAGCGGCGGCAACCGCTGAGAAGCTTTTTCTCAAATTTTAAGTGAATAATGTATCATAAACTTTTTTGGCATATCCATCCGTCATATTACATACAAAGTCCACCGCCATTTTCAAACGATAATAGTCTTTTTCTGCTTCTGTAGCGTTCTTTGCTTCTCTTCTATACAACGCTTTCGCGCTTTCCGAAATATTATTAAAGATTCGCTCCTCATACTTATTCATGGAAACTTTTTCGTATTTTAGTACGACTGGAACAAATTCATCTAGTAAACGATTGATGATATTGAAGCCCAATACCTCTTGATCCAAAATTGTTTTTGTTTGAAAAACATAGGCTCTAGAAAAGTTTTTTAATGCCTGAAAGCATTTCACTTCATCACAATCTTCAATGATAATTTCATTATGATAGATACCTCTCATAATTAAGTCATAATGATTAGCAAAATTTTTCGCTACGCTTTGACAAACAGCTCTTTGTGTCTTTCTCAAAAATTCTTGTAAGGTAGCTTCTTCTGTTTTATCTTTTTCTAACATTAAAAATTTTTTTGTTCCTGTTTGCCCATCAACAAACTGCTTTAAATCTTGATAGCTGTATAAACCATAATTATAGGCATCTTCGATATCTGAAAAAGTATAGGCGATATCATCTGAGGCTTCTAGCAAAAAGACTAATGGGTGTCGCTTATTTTGTGTTCCTGTCGCAAATTTAATGGCGTTAAACACTTGTTTTTCCGAGTAAAAATAGCCAACTTTTTTAGACAAAAGCTGTTGCTTATTTAATTGATCTGAAGATGCCGTATATTTGATAACTGTATCTAATGTCGTGGCAGTTAGTTTCATTCCTGCTTTAGAAGTCCCATTATCATGATGCAGTTTTGTTAAAAGTCGGATGGTTTGAGCGTTGCCTTCAAAGTTAAGAAAATCATTTTGTTGTTGCTCCGAAAAATCAGACCAACAAGCATACAAAGGACCATTTTTTTCAAACCAAATACGAATGGCTTCTTCCCCAAAATGTCCAAAAGGGGGATTGCCGATATCATGGATTAATGCAGCTGTTTCTAACAACCGATAGCATTCTGATAATTCCATAACCTCAATGTTTCGTTCGTTCAACTGTGAAATAACTAATCTAAGTATATCCCTGCTATGCATTGCCACTTCTAAGCTATGTGTTAAACGCGTTCTTACAAAATCATTACGTTCTAAAGGAAAAACTTGTGTTTTGTCTTGTAAACGTCTAAATGCATCACTTTTAATTACTCTACGATAGTCACTATCAAAAGATTTACGAAGTTCTGTGGCTAAATCAACTTGCTTATTTAACCAGTCATTTTGATATTGTTTACCATTATCAGAAATACGATATGTACCAACCAACTGACGCCAATTCATTTTCATTTATTACCTCCTCCAATTACTCTACCTTCTCTAAATAAGAGACGTAAATATTTTTACATTTACCAATATCACTAAATTCCCGATTGTTATACGCCTTATCCTTTTTCAATTTAAACCGCACTTTTTCGCCTTCTTGAAAAGTTCCCCACGTAAGAAAAAAGAATAGCCAATGGCTTTCATCCTCTGATAGCGTGTCTAAACCTAAACTTTTAGGCTCAATTAAGCTAGGTAATTTAAAACAGTCATAGACCCCTTTTGCTGTGCCATACACAGGACGATGAGTGCTAAGAATCGTTTCAAAATATCCCTTTTCATCAGGTTTTAAATAACTTGCTTGCCGAATCAGTTGTGTCAGTTTATTTTGGAATGGCTGAATATTTTTCTCAACGTTTAGTTCAAAATCTGGCTCAGCTTGTACATCTGTGTCATGAGATAACTTTTTTAATAAGCAGTTTATTTCATTAGTACTTGTCTTATCATTAAACGCAATCGCCAAACGCTCACTGCTAATAACACCTTTCATATCTTTCATAGAAAAATTATTTAACGCAATTGGATAGTGTTTATCTGATAGCATCCAAGAAGCACCCATTTCGTTTAAACATGGAATACTCTGATAATAATGATCAGATAAAAAATACAGCATGACAGGTTGATTAGTTAGCTCCCTTTTAATCGTGTCAAAAATTAATTCTCCTGGCTGTACACCTGTTTCAATAGCGGAACTATAAAAAATATCCTGTGTTCGAAACCCAAACTTTTTCAACAATTGGATAAACGCATCCACATATTCTTGATCCTTTGAACTATGACTAATAAAAATCTTTTTCCCGTTGCTCACTACTCAACATCCTCCAAGTTAAATTTGTATTTTCATTTTTTTGTGAAATTCTATACTATTTCTTTAAGCGTACAGCGTTATCTGAAACCAGTCAATACTAAAATTATAAAATAACAATTATTTTGTTTTATTAAATTTTTATATAATGTTGTTTTGTTAATGTTTTGTTATTTTTAAACAAGTGATTATAGAGCGATGTACGGTTGAAGTTATTTCTAATCTATTTTTTTCAATATTTTTATAAATATAAAAAAAACACGCCTTTCTTTGCAGAAAGGCGTGTTTTTACGTCCGAGTATAAGGAGAATTGGTTCATTAACCAATTGTCCCTTTAAGCGTTATTCATTAAATGAATTATTTGTTTTTTAAGTTGTAGAAAGATTTTAAGCCTTTGTATTCAGCTACATCGCCTAATTGATCTTCAATACGTAATAATTGGTTGTATTTAGCAATACGGTCAGTACGGCTTAATGAACCAGTTTTGATTTGGCCAGCGTTTGTTGCAACAGCGATATCAGAGATTGTTGAATCTTCTGTTTCACCAGAACGGTGAGATACAACTGCAGTGTAGCCAGCTTCTTTAGCCATTTCGATTGCTTCAAATGTTTCAGTTAAAGTACCGATTTGGTTAACTTTGATTAGGATTGAGTTAGCGATACCTTTTTCGATACCTTCAGCTAATTTAGTTGTGTTTGTTACGAATAAATCGTCACCAACTAATTGAACTTTGTCGCCTAATACTTCAGTTAATTTTTTGAATCCGTCCCAGTCGTTTTCGTCTAAGCCGTCTTCGATTGAAATGATTGGGTATTTAGAAACTAATTCTTCGTAGAACGCGATCATTTCTTCAGTTGTTTTTTCGCCTTCGCCTGAGTCAGCTAAAACGTAAACGCCTTTTTCTTTGTCGTAGAATTCTGAAGAAGCAGCATCCATAGCAAGAACAACGTCTTTACCAGGAACATAGCCAGCTTTTTCGATAGCTTCGATGATTACTTCGAAACCTTCTTCGTTTGAACCTAAGTTAGGAGCGAAACCACCTTCGTCACCTACTGAAGTAGCTAAGCCGCGACCTTTTAAGATTGAAGCTAATGCGTGGAATACTTCTGCACCCATACGTAAAGCTTCTTTGAATGTAGGCGCACCTACAGGCATGATCATGAATTCTTGGAAGTCAATACTGTTGTCAGCATGTGATCCACCGTTGATGATGTTCATCATTGGAGTTGGTAATACTTTTGTATTGAATCCGCCTAAGTAATGATATAAAGGCACTTCTAGGTAATCAGCAGCAGCACGAGCTACGGCGATAGACACACCAAGAATAGCGTTAGCACCTAATTTACCTTTGTTAGGAGTTCCATCTAAATCGATCATTGCTTTATCGATAGCCATTTGATCGCGTACATCGTAACCGATGATTGCTTCAGCAATGATGTTGTTTACGTTATCTACAGCTTTAGTAACACCTTTACCTAAGTAACGAGCTTTGTCGCCATCACGTAATTCAACTGCTTCGTATTCACCAGTTGAAGCTCCTGAAGGAACCATTCCACGGCCGAAAGCTCCGCTTTCAGTGTAAACTTCTACTTCGATTGTTGGGTTACCGCGTGAGTCTAAGACTTCGCGTGCGTAAATATCAGTAATAATTGACATGTTTTGTCTCTCCTTTGAGTTTGTATTTATACTAAGGGGATTCCCTCATGTATGATTGTAGTTAATTCTCGCAAACTATGCAAACATTTTTTTGCAAAAGTCATTGAGAAAACGTTACCGTTAGTGATTTCTTATTTTACAGCATCTAATAAAGCTAAGAATGAATCTGCTTCTAAGCTTGCGCCGCCGACTAAAGCACCGTCAACGTTTTCTTTTGCCATATATTCAGCGATGTTTTCTGGTTTAACAGAACCACCGTATTGAATACGAACAGCTTCAGAAACTTCTTTGCCGTATAATTTTTCAACTGTTGAACGAACAACACCACAGATTTCATCTGCAATATTAGCATCTGCAGATTTACCAGTTCCGATTGCCCAGATTGGTTCGTAAGCGATAACCATTGAAGCAACTTGTTCGTTTGATAAACCAACTAAGCCGTTAGTGATTTGACCTTCGATCCATTCCGCTGTTTTACCAGCTTCATACGTTTCTAAAGTTTCACCACAACAGAAGATTGGTGTCATACCATTTGCAAAGATTGCTTTGGCTTTTTTATTGATATCTTCATCTGTTTCGTGGAAATATTCGCGACGTTCAGAGTGTCCGATAATCACATAGTTTACACCTAAATCGGCAATTGCAGCTGGTGAGTTTTCACCAGTGAAGGCACCAGCGTTTTCCCAGTAGCAGTTTTGTGCAGCTAATTTCACTTCAGAATCTTTTAGGTTCCAAGCTAAAGGAGCTAAGAATAATGCTGGAGATCCAATCACAGCGTCAACAACGTCGTTTGATGGAACAGCATTTTTTACTGCTTCTGCAAAGCTTTGTGCTTCGCTTAAAGTTTTGTTCATTTTCCAGTTACCAGCGATAATTGGTTTGCGCATGAAAAGCACATCCTTTTCTTTTTTTAAAAATATTGTCTTTTAAACTGATTATTTATCGTTAATAGAAGCTAAACCTGGTAAAGTTTTGCCTTCTAATAATTCTAAACTTGCTCCGCCACCTGTTGAGATGTGAGAGAATTTGTTTTCGTAGCCTAATTGAATTGCTGCAGCAGCAGAGTCCCCACCACCGATGATTGTTGTTGCGTCTTCTAAATTAGCAATCGCTTCACAAACACCAATTGTTCCTTTGGCAAAGTTACTCATTTCAAATACGCCCATTGGACCATTCCAAACAACTGTTTTCGCACCTTGTAATTCGTTAGCGAATAATTCAATTGTTTTTTCACCGATATCCAAGCCTTCTTCATCATCTGGGATTTCAGTTGAAGGAACCGTGTGGAAAGGAGCGTCATTGCTGAACTCTTTAGAGACAACTGTATCAACCGGTAAAACTAATTTGTCGCCAGCTTTTTCCATTAAGCTTTTCGCTAAGTCCACTTTATCTTCTTCAAGTAAAGATAAACCAACACTATAGCCTTGTGCTTTCATGAATGTGTAAGCCATACCGCCACCGATTAAAATTTTGTCGGCTTTTTCAATTAGGTTTTCAATAACAGCGATTTTGTCAGAAACTTTTGCGCCACCCAAGATTGCTACGAATGGACGTTTTGGATTTTCAACAGCTTCGCCGATGAATTTAATTTCTTTTTCCATTAAGAAACCAGCAACTGTTGGGATACCAGTTGAAGCAATTCCAACGTTTGAGGCATGTGCACGGTGTGCAGTACCAAAAGCATCATTGACAAATACATCGCCTAAAGAAGCCCAGTATTTACCCAATTCAGCGTCATTGCCGCTTTCTTTTTTGCCGTCAACATCTTCAAAACGAGTGTTTTCAAATACTAAAACGTCGCCGTCTTTCATATTGTTAACAGCGTCTTCTAATTCTTTACCACGTGTTTCTGGAACAAAAGTAACTGGTTGACCTAGTAATTCGCTTAAACGTTCAGCCACTGGTTTTAATGATTTGCCAGCTTTGTCTTCTTCTGTTTTTACACGACCTAAATGAGAGAAAAGAATTGCTTTTCCGCCATTTTCAATCACGTATTTGATTGTTGGTAAAGCCGCTACGATACGATTATCGTTTGTGATCACGCCATCTTTTAACGGAACGTTAAAGTCAACACGGACAAGGACTTTTTTGTCTTTTAAATCTACATCTTTAATTGTCTTTTTAGCCATGAGTAGACCTCCTGTATTGTCAATTTTAGGATTTTTCTTTTTTAAAAAAAGAAAGCGGAGAAGCGCGTTGCTTCCCCGCTTATTATTTCACAATTGTTCAAATTTCACTAATGATAAGAATGAATCTTATAAGTTAGCGAAGTATTCTAAAGTACGAACTAATTGAGCAGTGTATGACATTTCGTTGTCATACCAAGCAACAGTTTTAACTAATTGTTTGTCGCCAACTGTCATAACTTTTGTTTGAGTTGCATCGAATAATGAACCGTAAGTCATACCTACGATATCAGAAGAAACGATTTCGTCTGTGTTATAACCATAAGATTCGTTAGCAGCTTTTTCCATTACTGCATTTACTTCATCAACAGTAACTTCTTTGTCTAATACAGTAACTAATTCAGTTAATGAACCAGTAGCTACAGGAACACGTTGAGCAGCGCCATCTAATTTACCGTTCAATTCTGGGATTACTAAGCCGATTGCTTTAGCAGCACCAGTTGAGTTAGGTACGATGTTTGCAGCAGCAGCGCGCGCACGACGGAAGTCGCCTTTAGGATGTGGTCCGTCTAATGTCATTTGGTCACCTGTGTAAGCGTGGATAGTTGTCATTAAACCTTCAACAACACCAAAGTTGTCATGTAAAGCTTTAGCCATTGGAGCTAAGCAGTTTGTAGTACAAGAAGCGCCTGAAATTACAGTTTCTTCTCCAGTTAATGTTTCATGGTTTGTGTTGTAAACGATTGTTGGTACATCGTTACCACCAGGAGCTGAAATAACTACACGTTTTGCACCAGCAGTTAAATGTTTTTCAGCAGCTTCTTTAGAAGTAAAGAAACCTGTACATTCTAAAACGATGTCTACGCCTAATTCGCCCCATGGTAATTCTTCAGGGTTACGGTTAGCTAAAACTTTGATTTCTTTGCCGTTAACGTTGAATGAACCTTCGTGAACTTCAACTGTACCGTTGAAACGGCCTTGAGTTGTGTCATATTTTAACAAGTGTGCTAACATTTTAGCATCTGTTAAGTCGTTGATTGCAACTACTTCGATTCCTTCTACATCTTGGATACGACGGAAAGCTAAGCGTCCGATACGTCCAAATCCATTAATACCTACTTTAACTGTCATTAAAGATTTCCTCCTTATGAAAATCAAAAATTTTTTATTTTA
The DNA here is from genome assembly GCF_051712685.1 of Enterococcus sp. DIV0682. Classification (NCBI taxonomy): domain Bacteria; kingdom Bacillati; phylum Bacillota; class Bacilli; order Lactobacillales; family Enterococcaceae; genus Enterococcus; species Enterococcus sp. DIV0682. The sequence continues at coordinate 1,099,152 of NZ_JBIOPK010000001.1, read as the reverse complement.
AAGGGTTACCCCTTTTAAAATCTCGTTTGCAGCAGCTTCATCTGTGATGAGCCACGTTTGTTTTGGTGCATTTTTCATATATGCGCGAATGGCTTTGGCTTTCGTTTTGCCGCCCGCAATTGCGACGACATAGGGAATTTCTTGTAAGTTTTTTAATTGAAGACCAATTCGTGGAATTTTATAGACCACTTTTCCTTCTTCATCAAAGAAATAACCGAACGATTCTGCCACGGCATTTTTTTGTTTGAGCATAACCATTTCGTCATCAGACATTTTTCGGCGTGCCGCCATGTGCAACGCTCGACCAATACTGTGCACCACACAGTTGGCATGACTAATTAACGTAAGAACTTCTTGAATCGAGGGTTCTTGTAATAAACTATTATACGTTTCACGACTCAATTGTTCTGGGACATATAACGCCCGGTAGTTACCACCCGTTTTGTTGGCCATTACAGCACTAATTGAATTGGCTTGGACAGAAACTGCTTCACCAATCCCTCCTCTGGCTGGAACAAACAAATTATGACGGTTTTCAGTTTCTAGTGATCCCATATTTTCGGCCACCATGGCCATTGTTGTCCCACCCATAACCGCAATTGTATTCTCACCATTTGGTAAGAGTAAATTCAGCGTATTGGTTAAGACATCTCCAAAGTCCGAAAGAACTTTCTTTTGGATATCACTATCTCCTGCAACAACGATACAACGTTGAATGCCAAAGTACTGTGTCATTTCTTTTTCGATTTGGTGCATGCCAAGCAATTGATTCATGACTAATTCTAAGCCTTGGTAGACTTCCAAACCGCGTTCTGTTAATGTCATTCCGCTTTTTGAAGGTTCAATCAGGTTGAGCTGCTTCAAAACATCTGTTTCTGTACGCAAGACTCGCTCTGTAATTCCCATCGTTTCTGATAAACTTCTACGTCCAATAGGTTGCATCCAATAAATATTGCGAAGAATTTGGAATCTTTCTTGTAATACATCGAGCATATCTGGAGCAACTGCTTCAATCATTTTAAATTCTTTTAACATGATGCGCTCCTTTTGTGGGTCGAAATATGTCCAAGTAAGACTGAAAACGACCTATGAACTTTAAAAAAATAGAATTGATGTTCGTTTTTCCTACTATTTATTCATAACAGTATTAAAAGTACTTATCAATTACACACTTAGTGTACCAGTTTTTTTGGGTCTTTTCAATAAAAATGATTCTTTTTTCATCGTTTTCTTTCAAATCCAAACAAAGCATTCGTTTGCGAGAAACAATAGCGACTTATTTCCGAATAATTAGATTTAATTAAACCAAAAGCAAAGGAATTCACGAACGTCTTTCAATTAACTTCTTGTTTAAATGGGAATTTCAGGTCCTCACACAAAGCATTTTTTTACTTATTTTTCAAAAAAAGCAACGAAAGAATAGACACAGCCATTCTCTCGTTGCTTCATATCCTTTTATTTGTAATCTTCTTCGTAAAAACGTCCTAAAATTTTGACATTATCTGAGATGCTGACAAAGGCATTCGGATCGCTTTCTTTCATGGCTGCTTCTAAACTTGGCAACTCAAAGCGTGTCACAATAGTTAGCAGAACAGTTTGGCGGTCGTGGCGATATGCTCCTTCCGCTTCATGAATAATTGTAATACCACGGCGCATTTTCTTTTGAATCTCATCCACGACTCGATCTGGGTTTTTAGTGACAATCATAACTTGCATTTTCTTTTGCTTAGTATAAACGGCATCTGTGACCTTCCCACTTACAAAAATTGATAACGCACTGTAGAACATGTACTGCCAGCCAAATAAATAACCTGCAACGAAGACAATTAGTGCGTTAAAATAAATTGAAATCGAGCCAACGGAACGCCCCGTTTTTTTCCGAATGGTAATGCTTAGAATATCTAAGCCCCCAGAAGAAACCCCGTTTTTTAAAACAAAACCAATTCCTGATCCAGAAATCGCCCCACCAAAAATAGCACAGATAATTGGATCTTGAGTCATCACCGTTTGCGGAACAATATGCATAAATAATGAAGTTAAAGTCACGGTAATGAAAGTAAAAATTGTAAACTTCTTACCTATTTTTTTCCACGCAATAAAGAATAACGGCACGTTTAAAAGATACAATGTAATGGAGACAGGCACATTAAAACCGACAATTTTTGTTGAGAGGGTTGTTAAAATTTGTGCCAAGCCTGTTAAGCCACTGGAATAAATATTTCCTGGTTGATAGAAAAAGTTCATGGCAATTGATGCAAGAATAGCATAGACAATCGACACGGAAAATTTTGTTGTATAGTCATGAACTGGCAGTCCGTCATAAATTTTTTTCATAAATAATAGCCTCGTTTCAGGTTTTCAATAAATTACATTTCTTTTCATATTATACGTGGTTTACCGAGAGAAAAAAAGAGATTCCTATAATAATTACGGAAGATTCATCAAATGTTTATAGAAATGAAAAAAGAACGAAATCTTAACGATTTCGTTCTTGGGTTGTTTCATAATGGGCTCTTGGTCCACCAATATATTTAGGACGAGAATATAATGCTGTAACATGGGCCGCACCTAACGTTCGAATGCTCAAGCGAAGAGGAACTTGCACATGTTTTACATGCATACCGATAGATGTATCGCCAATGTCAATCCCTGCTTGAGCAACAATATGCTCCACTTCCACAGGTTCATCAAATTTTTCAAAGGCAGCCACTGAACAAGAACCGCCAGCATGTAATTGTGGTACTACCGAGACAATTTCAAAGCCTTTTTCTTCAGCCACACGACGTTCCATCGCTAAAGCACGATTAATATGTTCGCATCCTTGGACAGCCAAAGAGATGCCTTTTTTATCTAATTGTTCAATTAAGGTTGAGACAATCCATTGTCCTACTTCGGCACTGGAATTTTTACCAATGACGCCACCTACTACCTCACTGGTGGTACAACCCAAAACGAATAGGTCCCCTTTTTTTAAATTCCCTGCTGTAATGACTTCTTCTGTAATTGTCACTAACTGTTCTTTTAACATTTTTTCATCGATAGTCATTTGTTCATCCTTCTTTCTTCTAAACGACCATTTTTTGGTAACACACGTTTTAATGTTTGACTAAGAGGCAATGCTACAATCACCCCAAATAAGGATTGAATGATATTCCCTGGTAAAGAGGCAATCCCCGCACCCACGCCGTAAAGCCAGCTAGTCGCTAAAGCATACCCGCTAATCATAAGGAGACTGGCTAAAAGTAATCCTAGCGTTTGCATCTTTTTACTTTTATTAAAGAAGTGACCTGCTAACCAACCTTGTCCGCCATGAATCAATAACGAAAAAACGAACCATTGTGGATAGCCTGACAATAAATCAATTAAACCACCGCTTAAAGCTCCGACTGTCAAGCCACCAATCGGACCAAAAAGTAAACTAGCAATGTAAATCCCTGCATCCGCCAATGTAACAAAGCCATTTGTTGCTGGGACGGGGATAATAAAGACCATTGACACAGCCACTGTTAAAGCGGTAATTACTGCATATAGACTAATTTTTCTTGTCATTATCCGCCACACCTCCTGCTAGTAATCCTTCATGCCACACACTTCCAAAAGCTGCATTTAGCTGGACCCCAGAAACAATGGCTTCATGAACGTATGTTTTTGCTAAATCAACTGCTTCAATTAACGGATATCCTTTAACTAAATTCGCACCAATTGCAGAGGCAAAGGAACAACCAGCGCCATCAATGGTGTGGGCCATTACTTTTTCTTTGACCAATTGAATATGTTGTTGTCCATCATAAAAAAAGTCACGTGCTTCTTGGCCAAGCCAACGATTACCACCTTTAATCACCACCGTTGCCGCTCCTAAAGAGTTTAACTCTTCCGCCGCTTGTTGGACTTCTTCGACGGTTGTTAATTTTCTGCCAATGAGTAATTCTGCTTCTTTCAAATTAGGCGTTATAATCGTTGCGAATGGAAAAAGTTTTTCAATCAATAACTGCATGTATCTTTTTTCATAAACTGAAGTCGTTTCTTTAAAAGCCAAGACAGGATCCAACACCACCGGCAGACCTGCGTACTTTTTCAAAAAGGTTGCAATTTGTAGCATACTTTCTTCACTGTGAATCAAGCCAATCTTGATGCCGTCTAAACTCCCGGCAGGTATGGAAGCGAGTTGCTCTTTCACCAAAGAAGTCTCAAGGTCATGAATCTGAAAATGATTCTTAGGGGCTGTAGCAAGGCAAGTTAAAGTTGATAAACCAAAGACTTGATGATTTTCAAACGTTTTTAAATCTGTTTGAATCCCGCCACCTGAAAAAGGATCGGAACCGCCAATTGTTAAAATTATTTTTGTCATTTGTTTCGCTCCTTTATACACTCAGTTATCATACAAAGTTTTCTAAAAAGAAAAAACAGCCAATTGGCAGATTTTTAGCTCAGCCACTTTTTATTTTGTTATCCTTTTCTTTCCCAAAGAAAGAGTGACCTCATCCGTCAATGAAGTCACTCTTTCTTTAGATTTAACATTTATTCGTCAATGGCTGTTACATCAATGTTTAATTCAAACAATTGTAATGGAGAAACTAAACTTGGTGCGTTGTTCATTGGGTCAATTGCTTTCCCGTTTTTAGGGAAGGCAATCACTTCACGAATATTTTCTTCCCCAGCCAATAGCATTGCTAAGCGGTCTAGCCCTAAAGCAATCCCTCCATGTGGCGGGAAGCCGTAATCTAATGCGTCTAGCAAGAAACCAAATTGGTCTTGTGCTTCTTCTTTTGTAAAACCTAACGTTTCAAACATTTTTTCTTGTAATTCTCGTGTATGGATCCGTAATGAGCCACCGCCTAATTCGTAGCCGTTTAAGACAACATCGTAAGCTTCAGCATACACAGAGGCTGGGTCTGTTGCTAAGCGGGCCACATCCTCTGCTTTTGGTTGTGTAAATGGATGATGAGCAGAAACATAGCGGCCAGCTTCTTCATCATATTCAAACAACGGCCAATCCACAATCCATAAGAAATTGAATTTCGATTCATCAATTAAACCTAATTCTTTACCTAAACGTGTACGTACCGCACCTAAAGCAGCGGCTACGATTTCAGGTTTATCGGCACCAAACATTAAAATATCACCGACTTCTGCATTGGTAGCAGCAATTAATTCATCACTAACTTCTGTTAAGAATTTAGCAATTGGTCCTTTTAAGCCATCTTCTTCAACTTTTAACCAAGCTAAGCCTTTTGCGCCAAATTGACTCACATACTTACCTAAGTTATCCATATCTTTACGAGAATACTTATCTGCGGCGCCTTTTGCATTTAAAGCCTTCACATGTCCACCATTTTCCAACGCTGCTTGGAAAACTTTGAAGTCTACGTCTTTCACTACATCTGCAACATCAATTAATTCCATAGCAAAACGAGTGTCGGGTTTATCGCTACCATAGCGTGCCATCGCTTCGTCATAGCTCATTCGTGGAAACGGAACAGAAATCTCAATTCCTTTTGTCTCTTTCATCACTTCAGCCAACATATTTTCTGTATATGTTTGAATTTCTTCTGGTGTTAAAAAGGTCGTTTCGATATCGATTTGTGTAAATTCTGGTTGACGGTCGCCTCGTAAATCTTCATCACGGAAACAACGAACGATTTGGTAATAGCGATCGAAGCCTGCCCCCATTAATAATTGTTTAAAGAGTTGTGGTGATTGTGGCAAAGCATAAAAATGACCGGCATGGACACGAGAAGGAACCAAATAATCTCGAGCGCCTTCTGGTGTTGATTTGCCTAAATAAGGAGTTTCAATGTCTAAAAAGTCATGATTATCTAAATAGTGACGGATTGTTTTCGTTACTTGGTGACGTAATTTAATGTTGTTTGTCATTGATGGACGACGTAAATCTAAATAACGATATTTCATGCGCAATTCGTCATTAACGTTATTATCATCTTCAATGGTAAATGGCGTTGTTTTCGCAGTATTTAAAATCGTAATGTCAGTCGCCATCACTTCAAACTCGCCAGTTTTCATTTTGGGATTAATCGCTTCTTTATCACGATAAACGACTTGACCTTTAACTTCGATGACGTATTCACTACGACATTTATCAGCAATTTCCCATGCTTCTTTTGACTTTTCTGGGTTAAAGACCACTTGGACGATTCCTTCACGGTCACGTAAATCAATAAAGATAACGCCTCCTAAGTCACGACGTTTTTGAACCCATCCTTTTAATACAACTTCTTTTTCAATAAATTCGGCAGATACATTGCCGCAATAGGTTGTGCGTTTTGCCATTTCTCAATCTCTCCTTTTTATTCTTCAATCATTTTTGTCATCATTTCGTCATACACTTCATCAAATGAATCATGAATAGCACTTAACGGGAAGGCTTTTTCTTCGCGTGTTGCCATTGATTTTACGTTGACAATGCCTTCATTCAATTCATTTTCACCGATTGTTAAAACTAATTTTGCTTGTAATTTATCGGCCGTTTTAAATTGCGCTTTTGGTTTGCGATTCATGTAATCACGATCAGCTGAGAAACCAAAGTTACGAATGCTTTGAACAAGTTGCAAAGCTGCGACGTTGGTTTCTGAACCAATGCCAACCACATATGCGTCTAATTCAGATAACGCTGGAATCACAACTTCTTCAGCTTCCATTGTTAACAACACTCGCTCAATGCCCATACCAAAACCAAAACCTGGTGTGTCTGGGCCGCCTAATTCTTCAACTAAACCATTGTATCGGCCCCCTGCACAAATAGTTGATTGCGCCCCCATTTTAGGCGCTTCACTCATAATTTCAAAAATTGTGTGTGTGTAATAATCCAGACCGCGAACCATATTACTATCAATTTCATAAGGAATTTCTAGTAAATCTAACATATCAGTTACTGCTTCAAAATGTGCTTTAGATGGTTCATTTAAATAATCTAAAATGGAGGGCGCTTCCGCGACAATCACCTTGTCTTTTTTATCTTTGCTGTCTAACACCCGCAATGGATTTTCGTGTAAGCGACGTTGTGAATCCTCGCTTAATTCTGCCATATGGGGCTCTAAATAATCGATTAATGCTTGACGGTACGTAGCACGTGTTTCTTTATCCCCTAAGGAATTAATAACTAATTTGATTTGTTGGATGCCTAATTGTTTGAAGAAGTCCAAAGCCATAGCCATAATTTCAACATCCAATGCTGGGTTTTCACTACCAAATGCTTCCACACCAATTTGATGGAATTGACGCAAACGACCAGCTTGTGGGCGTTCATAGCGGAACATCGGCCCCATGTAATAGGTTTTATATGGTTTCGTATATTCCGGACCATATAATTTATTTTCAACGAAGGCCCGAACAATTGGCGCTGTCCCCTCAGGACGTAGCGTCACGTGACGGTCTCCTTTATCATAAAAATCATACATTTCTTTTGAAACAATATCTGTAGTATCGCCAACACTGCGAGATATCACTTCATAATGTTCAAAAATCGGGGTTCTGATTTCTTGGTATTGATAATCTTTAAAAATCAAACGAGCTGTTTCTTCCACAAATTGCCATTTTTCAGAAGTTCCTGGCAAAATATCGTTTGTTCCTTTTGGTTTTTGATAACTCATTGTCTTTCTCTCCTTCTATCATTCCACAAAAATGTGTGCGCCATTTTCTTTTTTCTAAAAATGAAAAAAGCCCTTGTATGTTGAACATACAAGGGCGTAAAAGTCTCTTTTACACGGTACCACCTAGTTTTGAAAGATTTTACTCTTTCCTCAACGATTAACGCTCGTAACGGGACGGCTTTTCTTCCGTCCATCTCCAGAATGTCTTTCACTTTCACTGTTGAAGTTGCTCTCAGCCACGGCAACTCTCTCTTCGCAGACAGATGAAACTTACTCGTTCCTTCGTAGATTTTTAATATTATCTATAAACTACTAAAGTTCTCTTAGAAAGTCAAGGGTTTCCGACAGGAAAATCAATTATTTTTCTCGTGTATCAATCACAATGGTCACTGGACCATCATTGGTCAACGACACTTGCATATCCGCGCCAAATTCTCCTGTGGCTACCGCTATTCCTTCTGCTTCTAATTGTTGATTAAATAATTCATACAAAGGAATCGCCACATCTGGACGAGCCGCTTCAATAAAACTGGGACGATTGCCTTTTTTAGTTTTTGCATAGAGGGTAAATTGAGAGATACTCAAAATTGATCCTTCAATCTCTTGAATACTGCGATTCATTTTTCCTTCGTCATCTTCAAAAACACGTAATTTACTGATTTTGCCAACAACATAAGCCACATCTTCTGGCGTGTCTTCTTGATGAATGCCCACCAGCACCATGAAGCCTTGTTTGATTTGTCCCACTATCTGCTCTTCTATCGCAACTTGTGCTTGACTGACTCTTTGAATAACTACTTTCATCTTTTTTGCCTCACTTTTAACACTTACCCATTGGTTCGACGAACACTATAAACATCTGGTACACTTTTAATTTTGTCAACGATGGTTTTTAAATGAGAAAGGTTTTGAATTTTCACAGTGACATGAATCTGGGCCATCTTATCTTTGGATGGACGAGCTTCAACGCCGACTAAATTTTTTGTCATCGAACTAATGACTTGTAAAACATCACTCAGTAAGCCACTACGATCATAGCCGTAAATCTCCAAATCGGCAGCGTATTCTTTGCGACTGTGCTCGGTATCTTCCCACTCAACTTCAATTAGACGTTGTGCTAATTCTTCTTGATGTTGTACGTTAGGACAGTCCGCACGATGAATTGAAACGCCCCGTCCTTTGGTAATGTAACCAACGATTTCATCACCAGGCACTGGATTACAACAGCGGCTTAAACGAATCAATAGGTTGTCCACCCCTTGAATCACGATGCCGCCTTCATGACGAACTTTCATTTTTTCTGATTCTTTTTTAGCTGGCTGATTTAACAACTCTTCTGCTTCTTGACGTTGGCGTTCCAACTCTTGTTCGCGGCGTTCTTTTTCTGTTAAACGATTGCACACTACTTGCGCACTTACTTCGCCATAACCTACTGCCGCAAATAAATCATCTTCCGTTTGAAATTTAAATTTATCTAGCACTTCCGCCATTTTATTCTTCGTTAAAAATTCTTTCGGTGTAAAGCCGATTTCTGTCATGTATTTAATGACAGCATCATGCCCTTTAATAATGTTATCTTCACGGTCTTGTTCTTTAAAGAAACGTTTGATTTTATTTTTGGCTTTACTTGTTTTAACCATTTTCAGCCAGTCGCGACTAGGTCCGAAAGAATTCGGTGATGTTAAGACTTCAATAATATCCCCATTTTTTAGGACATAGTCTAACTGTACCATTTTGCCGTTGACCTTCGCACCGGTTGTTTTATTTCCAATTTCAGTATGAATGCTGTAGGCAAAATCTAGTGGTCCGGAGCCTTTTGGCAGTTCGGTTACATCTCCACTTGGCGTAAAGACATAGACTTTGTCACTAAAAATGTCTTCTTTAACACCTTGCATAAATTCAGAAGCATCATAGCTTTCATCTTGTAATTCAATAATTTCATGGAACCAATCGACTTGCTTCGTCAGTTCATCTGTTTCAATTTTTTCCGCTTTGCCTTCTTTATAGGCCCAATGAGCCGCCACCCCAAATTCGGCGATTTGGTGCATCTCATGGGTCCGAATTTGGACCTCTACTGGATTCCCTTTTGGCCCAATAACTGTCGTATGGATAGACTGATACATATTCGCTTTTGGCATAGCAATATAATCTTTAAAGCGACCTGGCATTGGTGTCCAACGTGTATGAATCGCACCTAACACGGCATAGCAATCTTTAATGGAATCGACAATAACACGAATGGCTAATAAGTCATAGATTTCATTAAACTGTTTCTTTTGGTCCTTCATTTTACGATAGATTGAATAAATATGTTTTGGTCGACCATATATTTCTGCGTAAATTTCTAAATCTTCCGTAGCTAAACGAATATCTTCGACTGCTTCTGCCACATAAGCTTCACGTTCATCGCGTTTACTTTGCATCAAATTAACAATTCGATAGTATTGGTTGGGGTTAATATAACGTAAGGCCGTATCTTCTAATTCCCATTTAATTCGACTAATCCCTAAGCGATGTGCTAAAGGCGCATAAATTTCTAAAGTTTCTTGTGCAATCCGTCGTTGCTTATCTTCACGTAAATGTTTTAATGTGCGCATATTGTGCAAACGATCGGCTAGTTTCACCATAATAACCCGTAAATCTTGCGCCATTGCCAATAACATTTTTCGATGATTTTCAGCTAATTGTTCTTCATGAGATTTATATTTAATTTTTCCTAGTTTCGTTACGCCATCGACTAACATTGCGATGTCTTCGCCAAATTCTTCTTTTAAATCGTCCAGTGTTACGTCCGTATCTTCGACAACATCATGTAAAAATCCTGTTGCTACAGTATGGGGATCCATATGTAATTCAGCCAGAATGCCTGCCACTTGAATCGGATGGATGATGTAAGGTTCACCTGATTGTCGGACTTGACCTTCGTGTGCTTTTTCAGCATAAGTTAATGCTTTTTGAACCAACTCAACATGTTCTGGTCCCATATAGGTACTTACAATTTTGATGACCGCTGGGCCTGTCAGTATTTCTTCTTTTGGCATGGTATTCACTCCTCTATGAAGGTGACCTTTGGATAAAGAACACTTCGTTCACGTTTTATCTATTTTAATAAAAAAGAAAAGTACCACTTGAAACAGTAGCACTTTCAACAACTCTATTATACTAAATTTCCCTTAAATTTCAATCACTGTCGCTTTTTTACTCTCTGTTTATTTAAAGAGAATGCCTACAAGAATTTTACAGGCGGGCTTTCGTTTAATTTAAAAGTTCCATTTGGTAGCTAACCACACTTAAAAGATACAACGGTGCTGTTTCTGCTCGTAAAATTCTCGGACCCAACCCGCAAAGTTTCGCCCCAGCCTGCAGAAATTGTTCAATTTCTTGCGGTGCAAAGCCACCTTCAGGTCCAAAGAGCACACACAAACGTGCGCCTGGCTGGCAAGTGGATAATACTTGTGCTAATTGACTTTTTTCTCCTTGTTTTGCTGATTCTTCATACGCAACCAAGACTGTGTCATATGAGTCAAATTGCGCAATGATTTCTTGTGTTTTTTCCACCAAAGAAACACTTGGTGTCTGCTGTCGATGCGATTGCTCCGCCGCTTCTGTGGCAATTTTTTGTAATCTTTTTTCTTTGGCTGCTCTTTTTTTGTGGTCCCATTTGACAACGGAAGTTTTCGCAGGAAAGCCGATAAACTGATTGCCACCTAGCTCCGTGCCTTTTTGAACAATCCATTCTAACTTGTCCCCTTTTGGTAACCCACACGCAATCGTCACTTCAATTGGCAATTCTTTGTCCATTTCTTCTTTACTAATTTCTTTAAAGTAAACAGATGTTGAATCAATTTCCACAATCTCAGCTAAAATGGCAGTTTTATTTTGAAATACTAAATAACAACGATCATTCGGCGTCATTCGCATAACTCGCACAATATGATGATAGTTTTCATCTGCGACTTTATACAAATCTTTTTCTTGATAATCTTCTTTCATGAAATACCGTTGCATTTTACTCTTCCTCTGGTTTCTTCAAGATAATCGCATACCAATCGCCTTGATTAAAGAGTTGGTCCACCACAAAACCGACTTTCGTTAGTGCTTCTAAAACCATTGCTTTTTTATCTTCAATAATTCCAGAAATAATGAAGGTACCGTCTTGTTTTAGCAAACGCCAAGCATCTTCAATCATTAACACAATAATATCTGCCAAAATATTTGCGACGATTACATCAGCAGAATGGTCAATCCCTTTTAGTAAATCATTGGCTGACACATGAACATCGGCCGCAATGGGATTTAAATCCATATTTTCTTTTGCCGCTGCAACTGCTACTTCATCTAAATCATATGCGTAGACGTCTTTAGCCCCTAAATAGCGACTTGCAATACTCAAAACACCAGAACCCGTTCCTACATCTAGAACTGTTTCGCCACCACGTAAAACAGTTTCTAAAGCTTGCAAGGTTAAACGAGTCGTTGGATGCGTGCCTGTACCGAAAGCCATGCCCGGATCCAATGTGATAATTTTTTCTGCTTCATCTTGTGCGTGATAGGCTTCCCAACTTGGCACAATCGTTAAGAATCGTGTGACACGGACAGGATGATAATATTTTTTCCAAGCAGTTGCCCAGTCGCTTTCTGCTACTTCACTAATTGTCATTTCGTTTTTACCAATGGATAAGCCGTACTCTGGCAAGCGTAAAATATTTTCTTTCATAAATGGTAAAATTTCTGGTAAGAAGGTTGTTTCAGGAAAATAAGCCATCACAATCGCCCCTTCTTTAATGTGGGTGAATTGCTCTTTATCTAAAATTTCCCCATACAGATCACTTTCAAAATTTTCAATGTCCAACGCATCTTCAATGGCCACGCCACTTGCGCCAGCTTCCATCATAATGTTTGAAATTGCTTCAACTGCTTCGCTAGCCGTTTCTACTTTTACTTCTGTCCACTTCATGTTCTCACCTCTAAATTAATAACTTGGATACGCAATCCATTGTTCTTTTTCTGTTTCTGCCACTTTTTTAATCATCGCTTCAAAATCTGCTGGCTCCCAATGCAATTCAAAAACTTCCGCTGTTTCATCTGATAAAAAGTCTAACAAATCACTTTGCCCTTCATCTAAAACCACTTTTAAATAGTGAATGAATCCGTCTAAAACTGCTTTGCGTAGCCCTTTTTTTCCTTCATAAGGAATTGTGACTAAATACTCTTCATCATCAACGACTGACTTTTGCGGATTATAAAATAACAAGCCATCTTCAAATTCAATGAATTCTTCTTCTGAAAGCGTACCGTCAACATCATCAATCGCCACTTGTTCATTGTTTTCTGCATATAAACGAACAATGACTTCGATGGTATGGTTTTTGCGATCCCAATCAAGGCCTACTTCGTAATCTGCTAAGTGTTTTTCAAGTTGTTCCTCTAAGTATGTGAGCATTGTTGCTTTTTTCATTTTCTTCATCCTTCCAGCCAAAATCTATTTGGTCTACTGCTGTTCTTTTTTGTTTAGAAATATATGGATTGCCAGCCACGACGTATCTTAAAGGCAACTCTGTCCAACGACCTTTATTGGGAATTCCAATTCGTGGTAGTGCCTCAATTTTTTTCGGAAATTTTCGTTTTTCTGGCACGAGCCGTAACGAACTAGAAAAAATCGACTGCCCATATAATTGCTTATCAATTCCTAAGGCTGCAACTAATTTACCTGGTCCATTGGTCAATTCCACGCCTTGACGTCCTTGGCGATTTTCAATCATTTTGTCGACACCTTCAACAGGTTCAATCGCGCGGATCATCACCCCTTGTGGTTTGCCTTGTTCTTGTGTCACCATATTTAAAATTAAATGCGTGTGCATAGTATATAAATAAATCGTGCCTGGTTTGTCATACATGGCTTGTAAGCGTGGCGTTTTTCTCAAGCCAAAGCTATGGGCCGCCTCATCATCAGGACCTAAATAAGCTTCTGCATCCACAATGTACCCACCTAAAACGCCTGTTGCTGTTTCGTGCTCTAAATACATCCCTAACAAGTATTGCGCCACTTCTTCAGTTGTTTTTGTGTTAAAGATATTTATCGTTTCTTTCATTTCTTTCACCACTCCCTATCATACACGAAACCTTCCGCTATATCCATCTAAAACCCAAAAAACCACCAAAAAGCGAATGTACGTTCTTTATGTTATAATAAGATGATTATGAAAAAGGAGGTCCTTTTATGCAACAACCTTTAGCCTATCGAATGCGACCTCGTCACTTAGACGAAGTAGTTGGTCAACAACATTTAGTCGGCCCTGGTAAAATTATTCGTCGGATGGTCGAAGCCAAAATGCTTTCATCGATGATTCTTTATGGGCCGCCTGGCACTGGAAAAACCAGTATTGCCAGCGCAATCGCTGGTTCAACAAATTATGCCTTTCGCATGTTGAACGCGGCCACAGACACCAAAAAAGATTTACAAATCGTTGCTGAAGAAGCCAAAATGAGTGGCACAGTGATTTTACTGCTTGATGAAATTCACCGATTAGATAAAACAAAACAAGATTTTTTGCTCCCTCATTTAGAAAACGGACGAATTATTATGATTGGAGCCACTACCGAAAATCCATATATCACAATTAACCCTGCGATTCGTAGTCGCACGCAAATTTTTGAAGTAAAGCCCTTAACAGAAACAGACATTCAGCAAGCGATTCAAGAAGCCTTAACCGATAGCACACGTGGCTTAGGCGATTATCCCGTCCACTTAGAAGAAAAAGCATTACAACATTTGACACGCGCAACGAACGGTGACTTACGTAGTGCGCTAAATGGACTAGAATTAGCTGTTAAATCAACACCCAAAAATGAACAAGGCGAAATTAAGATCACCTTACCGATTATTGAAGAGTGCGTGCAACGAAAAGCCTTAACCCATGATAAAGATGGCGATGCCCATTATGACGTGATTTCCGCTTTCCAAAAGTCGATCCGAGGAAGCGATGTAGATGCTGCACTTCATTATTTGGGTCGCTTAGTTGAAGCAGGTGATTTACCAATTATTTGTCGTCGTTTAATGGTCATTGCTTACGAGGATATCGGTCTTGGGAATCCTGCGGCCGCCGCTCGGACAGTCACCGCTGTTCAAGCCGCCGAAAAGCTAGGGTTTCCAGAAGCTAGGATTCCTCTAGCTAGTGTCGTCATTGATTTATGTTTATCGCCAAAATCAAATTCTGCAGTCACAGCGATTGATGCTGCTTTGGCAGATATTCGACAAGGCTCTGTGGGAGACGTTCCTGATCATTTGCGTGATGCCCACTATGCTGGAGCCAAAGAATTAAACCGTGGTATTGGTTATCAATACCCACATAATTTTGAAAACGGTTGGGTCAATCAGCAATACTTACCTGACAAATTAAAAGAGGCACGTTATTATGAGCCGATTGATATTGGTAAATATGAACAAGCCTTACATCAGCAACTCAAGCGTATCCAAGAATGGAAACAGAAAAAATAACAAAATAATACGCTTTCAAAAAAAGAAACAATCTCGTTGCCGATTTTGAGAGAGTATGCTATTATAAAGATGGTAAATCTGTGATGTACGCGTTGTCCTTTCACTGTGTTGACCGAACATTTTTATTGATATCTAGGGATCCTGCTTGTATCAAAGTTGGTAACATGCCTTTTCTTTTGGTAGTTCAATACTGCGATCGAGGAACCCACCTGCTTATCTTGCGGGTTCAATACTCTAGGACGATTACCGGCATCGACGGATTTTACCATTTTTATGAAGATTTCTAAACAATTTGCTCTGGCAAGTTGTTTTTTTTTGGAGGACAAGATGATTCGTATACTCGTACTATTACTCGCCGTTGTCACAGGCGTAGCCAGTTATTATTTGATGAAGAAAAGTGCAGCTTTTTTACCACTCTTAAAAAAAGAAACTGCAACAGAAAGTCAACAGTTTATCGAACGTTTTGGGCGTTATTACTTGATTATCGCCATTCTAGGTGTTCTAGCGGCTATTTTTAATCGCCCGTTATTGTCAATTGGTTTTATCTTTTTTGTTTTATTACTTTCAACGTTGTTTAGTTTAACTTTTGCAAAAAAAATGTCATAAAAGACGATGAATTTAAAACTTCGTTCAAAAAGATTTTTTTGAACGAAGTTTTTTTTACAAAAAAATGCCAATATTCAGAAAAAAAGAAGCGGTTTCAGTTTCTTTTTTTCTTTGTTTGTTTTACAATTATTATAGAAACAATTAATGATTTTTTTACGCTGAAAGGAGCGGTTATTATGTTACAACAATATCAAAAAATTATGATAGCAATCGATGGTTCTGACGAAGCAGACTTAGCCTTTAAAAAAGCGGTCAACGTCGCTAAACGAAACGATGCTGAATTACTATTAGCACATGTTGTTGATACGCGCTCTTTCCAATCAGTGTCCTCTTTTGATGGTGCGCTAGCAGAAGAAGCAATGTCAATGGCAAAAGAAACCTTAGACACCTACCAACAACAAGCGGTGGATATGGGACAAACAAAAGTCTCTAGCGTTCTAGCCTATGGTTCTCCTAAGAACATTATTGCCAAAGAATTACCAAAAGAATACAACATTGATTTAATTATGTTAGGAGCAACTGGATTAAATGCCGTTGAGCGTTTATTTATTGGCTCTGTCTCTGAATCAGTTATCCGTAACGCTAGTTGCGATGTTCTCGTTGTACGGACGGATTTAGACAACAAATTACCAAAAAATGAAGAAAAATAAAAAATAAGAAGAAACTGAGCCAACTATCAAAAGTGATAGTTGGCTCAGCTTCTCTTTATTGACCTATTAAGCACACCTTGTGAGAGCGTCTCACAAGGTGTGTTCGTTTAATTATTTTAGACGTTCTACGTCACGGGCAATCATTAACTCTTCGTCAGTTGGTACTAATAGAAGCTTGATTTTTGAATCATCAGTTGAGATAACTGCTTCTTCACCGTGTACATTATTTTTGTCATCATCGATTTCACAACCAAACCAAGTCATGCCATCAATAATATCTTTACGAACGCCAACTGCATTTTCACCGATTCCAGCAGTAAAGACAATCGCATCAACGCCATTCATAACAGTGACATAGCTACCAATGTATTTACGAATACGATCGATAAAAATGTTGTATGCTGTTTGAACTTCAGGTTTATCTAGGTTTGATTGAATATCGCGCATGTCGCTTGATAAACCATTTGTTAAACCTAATAAACCAGATTTTTTGTTTAAAATATCAACCATGTCTTGTACATCAGTCAAGCCAAGTTTTGTCATTAAATAAGGCAATAGTGACGCATCAACATCCCCTGAACGAGTCCCCATTGTAACGCCAGCAAGAGGAGTGAAGCCCATTGATGTATCGACTGATTTACCACCATCAACTGCAGTGATTGAAGCACCATTTCCTAAGTGACAAGTGATAATTTTCAAGTCTTCAATTGGACGACCTAACATTTCTGCGGCACGTTGAGAGACATAACGATGACTTGTTCCATGTGCCCCATATTTACGAGCAGCAAATTTTTCATAGTATTCACGCGGTACACTATATAAATAGTTGTGTTCTGGCATTGTTGTGTGGAACGACGTATCAAAGACTGCCACGCTAATGATTTCTGGTAAGATATGTTTAAATGCTTTAATCCCCATTGCATTCGCTGGGTTGTGTAAAGGTGCTAATTCAGATAAAGCTTCAATTTTTTCTAATACTTCGTCTGTAATAACAACAGAATCTTTAAATTCTTCTCCACCAGCAACTACACGGTGACCAACACCAGTAATTTCATCATAAGAACCTAAAATGTTTAAGTCGATTAATTGGTCTAGTAACATTTTTACTGCCACTTCATGGTTATCAATATCAACAATTACTTCATATTTTTGTCCTTCACCATATTTAATTGTGAAGATAGAATCTTTTAAGCCAATACGTTCAACGATTCCTTTAGCGATCACTTCTTCATTTGGCATTTGGTATAATTGCCATTTTAAACTTGAACTACCTGCATTAATTGCAATTGTTTTAGACATAATTTTCTCCTCTTCGTTACTATTTTATTTTAAATTTGAAGCTTTCCAAGCTTCAAATTGTTTAAAGAACTCCGTTACTTTATTGATATCTTTCAAAGAGGCAAGTTTTGCTAACAAAACTTCCTTCACTTGCTCAGCATCTGCACCCTTGTTTTGAACAAGCAAGATACTTTTACGTGATTGTTCTGACTTAAACAATTCATCAGGTAACTGTATCATTCCTTGTAAATAGACATTTTTTGTCAACCAATTTTTAAAGAATTCACTTTGCTCAGTCTCTAAAATATTTGTCGGGATTAAGAATAAGCCAAACCCTGCTGGCTTCACGTATTTCATAGCTTGCTCCATTAATAAATGATGCGCATAACTATGGCCTTCCTCAGCAGCAGCAGCAAATCCCTTTGCTCGCTCATCATTTGGATAATAGCCAATCGGTAAGTCACTTAATGCTAAATCAACTGGATCCAATAACAAATCTTGCAATCCGTCTTGATGGAACAACTGAATATTGGCTTGTGACCAAGCATTGTTCACAGAAGATACTGCCAAAAGTGTTTCATCGATATCCACACCATAACCAGAAACTTTGTAACCAGCTGTTTCAAGGTTCAGCAGAACCGTTAACAGTAAATTTCCCATTCCTGAAGCAGGATCTAAAATTTTTAATGGCTCTGATTTATTTGTTAATTGTTCTACTAAATAAACAAACAAAAAGCCAATACCGTCTGGCGTCAATTGATGATTTGCTTGAAGCTGCTCTTTTCTCGTTCCTTTTAACAAAAGTAATTGGGACAAGCGTCGCACATCTTCAGGAGCTAAATCAATTTTTTTAATCGTATGATACAGCGTTTCTAATTGTTTCACTGTCTCTGGATTAGGTACTCCGTCAAGTACTCGTACTTGAAAATCATCTAAAATATTTTCACCATTTTCAATATACGCATCTAAAAAAGAAGTATCCAATGACTGTTGCAATAACTGGATTGCTTGTTCCATTGGCTCGAAAGCCTCTTCAATTTTTTCTGGGAACAAATTAGCACCTCTATTCTATTCAAAATGTAACAACTTCCATACCTGTTTTATTTTAACGAAAAAAGAAAGAATAATCAATGCCTTTACTGTCTTTCTTCTAAAATCTAATAATTTGTAGAAAAACAACGCTATTCCAGTATTGTTTCCGCTTTTTTTTGATGAGAAACTCTCTCTTGATATTGGTATTTTCGACCAGATTTGTTTAATAAAACAGTTATTCTTAATTGTTCATTTTTGTACGTATAATCGAGGGTCACTTGCGCGTATACGAGCCTTTCTTCTGTTTTTAACTTTCGTCTATTTTGTTTAACATCTGCAAGAAATAAATGAAGGATACTTTGCCCTGCATAGTATTCCTGGGTAGCTTGCGTAAATTTTTGTGTTAACTGACGTTCTTCTAGTAACAGAAGGGCGAGAAAACTCATCAAATAAACAAAGGCCATGGCCGTGAACAATAAGTTTCCTGAATATTTTTGCCTCATTAAAATTCTCCCTTTATTGGAAAAAAACTATCAAATGTTTTTCCAGAAGTAAAAGTAATTTCCAAAGTAAACGATTGTCCTTCATTTTTAAACTGTCCATTTTTGATACCAATTAACAGCGGTTGGTAACCTTTACCATTGACTCGCTTAATAATTTTATCTTCTTTGATTTGAATTGAAATAGTCTTGTTTGTTTCTGAGTCGAGGAAAGAAATCTCTTGAGCAGAGCCTGTTTGGAAAACGAGCTTTTGACATTCTTTTTCTAATTGAATTAAAAAAATATGCCAGGATTTCGAATCATTGTTTTTCAAATATTGATTTCCGATAAAACTTTGTTGAATCATCAACTGAAACAATTGACACATACAACTTAAAACGACTAGTGCCACTAAACACTCTAACATCGTAAAACCCGCATATTTTTTATTGACCAATCAAAATCGCTCCTCTTGAATCTGTGACTTTTAGTATCCTTCTTCCCTCGTTCTCCATCAAAGAAAATCGGTAAGTTTCTCCTTGATATATCCGCTCTTTGAAACGTAAATCACCCGTCTGCTCTAAAAATAAAATTGCTTCGTATCCTAGACGAGTGCGCGTTAATTCTTGCTCCCGTTGATAATTTTGCTGAATTAATTGTGTAATAGTCAGGGAGAATATCCCTGCTACCACACATACAATACTAAAACTAACGAGACTCTCTAATAAAATAAAACCGCTATAAATAGTTAATTTTCTTCGTATATTTGCCACTCCCCATCTGAAATTGTAAAATAAGTTGCTGTTTCTTTTCAGTCCAAGTAAAAATATATTTCACTAAACGACCATTGTTCCCTGACGAATGAAGAAAACTGAGTTTGCTTGGACCACTCACTGTCATTTTTTCAGGTACAGCTAGCGAAGTCCTTCGAGCTGATTGGTTAAATTTATCAGGAAATGAAAAGCTTTGTTGTTCTTCAAAAAACCAAACTTCTTGTGTTTCCTCTAAAACAATTGCTTGCTGTTGCGCAAAACGAAGTTGTTTTTCTACCGTAGCAAGAAACTGTTCAATTTTTAATGTTTCTTGCCAGCGGTTAATAGCGAGTGTTGGGAGCATAGTCATAAAGCAAACAATCGTTAAACTAGCAAGTGTTTCCATTAATGTGAATCCTGCTGACTTGTTCATTGCTTTTCTGCTGTATATTTATCTAACTGCTCTTTAGTAATGTAGCCTTCGTTGACTAATTCATTTAAGGAAGGCGTCTTATTTTTTTCTAGTGTGTAGAGCTCGATTTGTGATTCTACAATTTTTACGATTACTTCATTGCCTTTTTTGTCAACTGTTTCTTTATGTTTCGCTAAGTTAGGGACAAAAAGTAAAATCAATACGGAAATAATCAATAAGACAATCAACATTTCTAATAATGTAAACCCCGCGTATTTTTGTTTCTTTTTCATTATAAAACTCCTTCCATATTGCCATAAATAGGCAGCAACATTGCCCCATAAACACCGATAATTAAACAAGCAATTATGATAAAAATAAGTGGTTGAACGAGAGTAATGACTCGTTCAATTTTTTTGAAAAAACCTTGGAAACAGACATTACTATAAACCATCAACTCCTTGCCTAATTTTCCTTTTACTTCTCCTTGTTGAATCATTAAACCCAATGCTTTTGTAAAAAAAGGATAAGCAGCTAATTGTCTATGTAAGGTTTCACCAACTAGCAGACCTTCACTAATTGCTCCAGCTAATTCTTTCATTAAGGGGTAATTGGTTGTATGGCGCATCAAATCGATGACTTCTTTCATTTCTAATCCTTGTGCGAGCAACTTCCCCCATTCTAGTGCAAAAAAAGCACTGACGTATTCCCGATAAAGGCCACGGATAATTGGCAATTTCAGATATACGCAGGCCCTCTGAATAGCAGACTGATGCTTCAAATAACGGTTTAAAATGAAGAAGCTAAATGAGAGGACAAAAACTAAGGTAACCAGAATGTATGGACTGTAAACAATCAGAAGAATCCCAATATTTTTAGAATAACTATTGGCATCATTTTCCATTAATTGGGGCAATAAAAATTGCCGAATACCAACAATGACGAGAATCAAAAAAACAATCAGGAGCAGCGGATAACTAATTATTTTATAGAACTGTTGCCGATATTTTTCCGTTTGAAAAAAATGTTCGGAAATCGCTTGTAGTGTCCCTACCAAATCCCCGTGTGCGGTAGCAAACGACAATTGTGCCGAGACCATTGTTGAAAACCCTAATTCTTCGACTAAAGCTTGTAAGGCAATGCCTGAGGAAAAGCCTTCAACTAAAAAAGTTATACTGTGCTGAGGTAAGGCGTTTGATTTTTTCATGAAGGAAAAACTTTCTTGTATATTAAAACCATTTGCAAGTAAATCCGCTAATAGTTTCAGAAAAAGCTGCTGTTGTTTTTTCGTTAATTTATTCGATGGCTTGAAAATACGTTTTTTCTGTAATAAACCCATACGCCCACGCCTTTCTTAGATTCTTTTGCCAACTACTCTTTATAACGGCTCCCTTAAAGAAAAAATAATCATAAAGAATTCCTGCTACTTGTTCCTTATTAATCGTGGTTGTCAAAATCTGTTGATAAATGATACCTTGCAAGCATTCAGCCAATTCATGCTCTGGGCCACCTAATTCTATCAAACGCCGTTGCACCCCCAATAAGTTACGGGCGTGAATTGTCGCAAAAATAGTATGACCCGTTAAGGCGGCTCGAATAACTGCTTGAGCCGTCTCGCCATCACGAATTTCACCAATAATCAAAATATCAGGATGATGGCGCAAGCAAACTTTGATCAAGGCTTCGTACGTTAACTGAATTTTTTCATTTGTTTGCAACTGTAAAAACTGCTTTTCCTCAATTTCAACAGGATCCTCAATCGCTATCACTTGTTGTTCGCCACTTCTTTCTTTAGCCACACGATACATGGTTGTTGTTTTCCCAGAACCAACTGGCCCACTGAATAAATAAAGTCCTCGTTTCTGACAAGATGCTTCAATTTCATTCAGCTGGTGGGGAAAGAAAAAATGTTCAGCTTGTTCACCAAATCGGTGCAAAAAACGAATTACCAAGCTCTCTCGATTCTGAAAATCTCCCACAGATGATAAACGCAAGCGTTGCTTCGTCTCGCCAATTAGATAAGTTGTCGCGCCTAATTGTGCTTTTCGTCTTTCTCCGACATCCATGCCGCCTATAAATTTAAAGTGGAAAATTAACTTTTCGCCTATTTCTGCGGAAACTTGTGTGTAAGGTGTCCGTTGCATCCCTGTCCGAAAAGAGATAGCTATTTCGGTATCATTGGGTAAAAAATAAACGTCTTGCGCCCCATGAAGGACGCCCCATTCAATTAATTGATGAGCCAATTTTTTTACATTTTCAGTCATTCATTTCCTCCTCTCACTAATAAACTACGCATTTATTTTATGATTTCAGCAAAAAAAGAACCTTCACCAATAAGATGAAGGTTCTTTTTTTGAAGTTTGCGCTGTCCATCTATCTTCCCCAAAATAGTGGAACTCCTAGACACTTAGTATTATACTAAAAAAATCTTGCGTTTAGTTTTCAAAAATTTCTCTGAATCACAAAATTTTTGAGAAAAACTATGATAATCCGATTGGATCGTTTACGTTTTTTGCTTCGTTTTTTGTTTATTAACTAAATAAACTGGAATTCCTAGAAGCGTAATCCCTATACCAATCAATGCAAGAATAGGCTGTGTAATACTCGTTGTAACCAAGATAAAGATACCACCTAGACTTGCGATAATTGGAATAATTGGATAGCCAGGAACTTTATACGGACGTTTTAATTCAGGTTCTCGTTTTCTTAAAATAAAAACGGCTAAGAAAATTAATAGATTAAACAGCCACATAACAAAAACTAACATATCCGTCAATAAATCGAAGGTTCCGAAAAACATCATGATAATGGCTACAGCTAACTGGAAAATTCCAGCAACGTAAGGAACAACAAAGCGTTTAGACAACTTTTGAAACTGTCGACTAAAAGGCATCAGATTATCTAAGGCTAAGGCATAAGGAATCCGAATCCCTGTCATTGTGTAGCCGTTTAACGCACCATATACAGAGATTAAAATCCCAATAGTTACGATTTTGCCGCCAATTGGTCCAAAAATAGCCACAGAAGCATCCGAAGCTGCATTCAAATTCCCAGCGATTTGCTCAATTGGTAATGTTTTTAGAAACACAAAATTAATTAAAGCATAAATTAAAGTAATCAATAACAAACCAAAAATAATGGCTTTAGGCAAGTCTCTTTCTGGTCGCTTCATTTCACCAGCCACGTTACCCACACCTAGCCAGCCATCATAAGCAAACATGGTGGCGACTAAGGCGCCACTAAAAGCAACTAAAAAGCCAGTATTCGCTGTTGTTTCAACAGGAAAAAGTGAAACAGCTACCTGTCCTGGAGTAAATAATCCTACTAAAGAAATCAAGGCAATTGGAATCAGTTTTACCACCAATGTTGTTGATTGGACCAAAGAAGCAATTTTTGTTCCTAATAAATTAATTACGGTGATACTAGTTCCCGCAAGAATGGCAATCGGGATCAATAAATTTGCCGATAGATGAAACAAATTGATTAGTTGTGTACTAAAAATAATGGATAACGCCGAAATGTTGGCAGGATAATAAATGATACTTTGTGCCCACCCTAAAAGAAAACCAGCTAATTTACCATATGTATATTCAATATACTTCACTGCGCCACCTGTTTCAGGGATTGCTGTAGCAAGTTCGGCGCTGGTTAATCCTGCACAAATGGTTAAGGCACCACCTAACACCCAAGCAAAAATAGCTAAACTAGCTGACTGTGCGTGTCCAACGACACTCGCAGCTTTAAAGAAAACACCAGCGCCAATCACCGTACCCATTACCGTGGATAACGCACCAAACGTTGTTATCTCTCTTTTTAATTGCTTTTTCTCCATAGACTCCCTCATTTCATTTAAACTAAACAAGCGTAACAAAATTTCACTTTCTTGAAAAGATAACGAAAATAATAGCTGTTTTCATGAAAAATTCTGTGACGATCTCTTTTCAGTATAGCTATTTCTTTTAGAATTTCAAGTTTGAAAACCACAAAAAGAAAATTTGTCATAAAAGTTTTAGAGCATTCATCTTTTGTTTATAAACAAGAATGGAAAAACCGACGATTTTTTATTAAATAAACGAAAAATCGAATCAAAAAGAAACCTTTCTGATCCGATTTTAACTACGTTATTGGTTTTTGACTTTTTCTTTTTTCATTTGTTTACTGCGTAATTGTCCGCAAGCCGCATCAATATCTGTTCCGTGCTCTTTACGAATAACACAATTGATGCCATTCTTTTTGAGTACATCATAAAATTTTAAAACCGCTTCTTTAGAGCTTCGGCTATATTGATCGTGTTCACTCACTGGGTTATACGGAATCAGATTAACATAAGAAAGTTTTTTCTTATTCCGTAGTAAATCTGCTAATTGTTGAGCATGTTCTGGTCGGTCGTTCACTTGACTCAACATAATATATTCAAATGTAACACGTCGGTTGGTTTTTTCAATGTATTCATCAATTGCTGCCATTAATTTTTCAATTGGAAAACTACGATTAATCCGCATAATTGATGTACGGACTTCGTTGTTAGGAGCATGTAATGAGATTGCTAAGTTTACTTGTAGTCCACTGTCTGCAAATTCACGAATTTTTGGCACTAAACCACTTGTTGAAACTGTAATATGGCGGGCACCAATGGCCAAACCTTTATCATCATTAATCGTTCGTAAAAAGTTCATGACATTTGCATAATTATCAAATGGTTCACCAATTCCCATCACAACGACATGGCTAACACGTTCATCCAACCCACGTTCATCGAAATAATGTTGCACCCACATAATTTGGGCAACAATCTCGCCAGCAGTTAAATCTCTTTGTTTTTTTAATAGCCCACTAGCACAAAATGTACACCCAATATTGCAGCCAACTTGAGTGGTCACACAAACAGATAATCCATATTCTTGACGCATTAAGACTGTTTCAATCATATTTTTATCTGGTAATTCAAATAAATATTTCACGGTACCATCTTGCGCTTCTTGCACAATGACTTGTTTTAATGGATTTAATGAAAAATTTTCTTCTAATAAAGTCATCAACGATTTAGAAATGTTCGACATTTCACTAAACGAAGCAACACGTTTTGTATACAACCATTCCCACACTTGTGTTGCGCGAAATTTCTTCTCGCCATGGGCTAAAAACCAGTCCACAAGCTGTTCTCTCGTCAGTCCATAAATGGATTCTTTCTGCATTTCTTTTCCTCATTTCTGCTATTACATTCGCTTCATAACTATAACGTATTCTCACTTTGAATGCAATATCACGAAGAGCCTCAAAAAAAAATCGTTAAGCGTGCATGCTTAACGATTTTTTATAATTAATCTTTCACTAAGTGATAAACTTTCTTGAAGTAGAACGTTCTGGCAATTAAATAGTAAACGACCTGAATCAATAAGAAAACGCCTAAAACTTCCCAGCCAGCTAATTGCATTGGCTGATCTAAGACAGCATACATTG
Source organism: Enterococcus sp. DIV0682 (assembly GCF_051712685.1). Classification (NCBI taxonomy): domain Bacteria; kingdom Bacillati; phylum Bacillota; class Bacilli; order Lactobacillales; family Enterococcaceae; genus Enterococcus; species Enterococcus sp. DIV0682. The sequence continues at coordinate 1,073,377 of NZ_JBIOPK010000001.1, read as the reverse complement.
CTTTCAAAGCAACAGCTCCATGAATAAATGAAACAACAATTGGGGTAAAGAATAAAATACCTACTTGTTGGTAAATCATTTTCTTCAATTCTTTTTTCGTCAAGCCAAGTTTGTAAATCATCTTGAATTTTTCAACGTCCGTATTCATATCACTGTATAAACGGAAGTATAAGAAACTACCCGCCGAAACAAAGAACACGATACCGATAAATAGTCCGACAAATAGAACTGGCGTATAAAATTGCGTAATGGCTGCCGACATTGCAGCTGTTCCTAGTAACATTGGGTACTTGTCACCAATGATATTTTCTGCTTTTATCAATTCTTCACGATCAGTTCCTGCTTTGGGCTGCCAAATGGTATTTATTTCACTTTTAACTCCGTCTAACGGTGTTGTATCAGGAACAACTAAAATCCCTCCAGCTGTTGGCAAAACATTGGTTTTAGAGATTTTATCGACTTTTAAAGTTTGATTGTTAGCTAAACTAACTGTTTTTACGTCCACAAACATATCTGAAGGAACATTTTCTTGTTTTAAATTAACTACGCTATTCCCATCAATCGTTGGTTCGTCAATCATTTTTGCTAACTTATTATATTCTGATGCTTGAATTAAGCGGATACCTTCATTTGTTGTAAATTGTGGATACTCCACTTCATCAAACTGAATATTTTTTTCTTGGAATGTTTTTGTCGCAAATTGTTTCATTTCTTGATTTTCTGGGTTGGTCGAATCAGACAATGTCAGTTCGTACGGTACAGAACTTATTCCTTTAAAAATCATCTCGTTCACGCCGTATAACGTTCCAATGGCAGCAAAAGCGACCGTTGAAATCACCGAAACCAAGAAGAACGAACGTGCATTATCTTTCATGCGGAAAGCTAAATCTGATAAAACGACCATATTGGTTTTTTTCCAAAAGATTTTTGGTTTCCGTTTTAAACGTTCAATGACAGAAACACTCAATTGGTCAAATAAGAATTTTGTCCCTAAAATAACTAAGAAAATTACTGGGAACATCACCATTAAAACTAACTGTCCCTTAGCAACTAAAGCAATTCCATAACCGACAACTAAAAGCAACACGGCTAAGAAAGATTTAACTTTAGAGCTTTTGATTTCACCTTTACCCATTTCCCCTGCTTTTAATAGCTCTTGAAGTGTCGCTTTTGGCAAGCGGAATTGAATAAAGAAAGAAATTACTAAGAACAAGACCGCAAATGAAATGACAGTAATGATAAACGGCATCACTGGCAAATAAAAACCTAAACCTAGATGCATCAATAAATTGCTAATCCATAAAATAAACTGTGAAAATCCAACACCTAAAATGCTACCAAAAATTGTAGCAAAGAAACCAATCACTAAGTTTTCAATAAAAATCATTTTCTTTAACTGTTTTGGACTCATCCCTTGAATCATCAAGGTTCCAAACTCTTTTTTCCGAGATTGGATAAAGACATCCATCGAGTATAAAACGAATAAGAAAGAGAAACCATAGATTATAATTGCCGCAGCCGTCATTCCCATTTGTGCTTTAGGATTTAAACCATTAGCTAAGGCTGGGTGAAAGACAAAACCAGTGAACGTAAAAAAGATCATCACAGAAAACATTGTACTTAGGAAATAAGCCAAGTATAAATGCTTATTTCGAATCGTGTTTCTTATAACAAACTGATTAAAATTCATTATCGACACCTTCAATCTCAGCCAGTTTCACCATGATTAAATCGTAGAACTCTTTTTGATTGCCATTTTGGACAATTTCATCAATTAATTCACCATCTTTAATAAAGACGATGCGCTTGCAATAACTTGCGGCTAGCGGATCATGGGTCACCATTAAAATAGTCGCCGCTTCTTCTTCGTTTAATTGTTGTAACAAGCCCATCACATCCTTAGATGATTTCGTATCTAAGTTTCCTGTTGGTTCATCAGCCAATAATAATTGCGGATGATGAATCATTGCCCGCGCAACGGCGACACGCTGTGCTTGTCCACCAGAAATTTCTGCAATTCGTTTTTTCAACAGATGATTGATACCTAAACGCTCACTTAATTCTGCTAATTGTCGTTTCATTACAGAGACTTTTTCTCCATCAAGCGTCAATGGCAAAATAATATTTTCTTCAACAGTTAATGTTGGCATTAAATTAAAGCTTTGAAAAACAAATCCTAATTCTGTACGACGGAATTTAGCAATTTGTTCTTGATTCAAATTGTTTGGATTTTTTCCATTTAAAAGTATTTCACCGTCTGTTGGACTATCGATTGTTGCCAATAAATTTAAAAGTGTACTTTTCCCACTTCCAGAAGGTCCCATAATACCAATAAATTCACCATCTTGGACAGTTAAATTAATCCCTTTTAAAGCTTCATATTTAATTTCGTTTCCGTAAACTTTTTTCAAATTTTGTACTTCTAACATATTTTCCACTCCTATTCTTCTCACTCATTTAGTGTATCGAAAACGAAAAAAAACGACAATAGAAAAGAATAACAATGAACTTACATTACTGTAAGTGCACTGTTATTCTTTTAAAAGTTATGCTTCATATTCAATCACATAAGGATGAATCTTCGTATTATAAATAGCTTCTGAATATTCTACGCAACGACCTGTTGGGCTTAACGAACGCCGAATTCTTTTTAAGCCCGTTGTTTCAGTTGTTTGCAACATCTTTTGCTCTGCTTCTGTCAAAGTTGCAACTTCAAAACGGTCTTCAAATTTATAAATTTCAATGGCATGTCGATCCATCAAACGATACAAGGATTCTTCTTTGTATTCAGTCAATGATACGTCTTTCATGGCAGCTGGCAAATAGTAATTAAAATAAATATAGGGTTGTTCATCGATTAGATATAACCGTGAAAGGTGAACCACTTCTTCTCCTAAAAATTGATAAGCCGGCATCTCTTTTGACAACGTCAAGTTTTCAACTTGTAAAACTTTTTTAGTTACTTTCTGACCTGATTCATTCAAAAATTCAGTGAATGTCCCTGCTTTTGATAGTTTATTATAGGGACGATTGCTTAACACAGTTGTGCCTCGGCCACTTTTTTTCTCAACAAATTCTTCTGTTGCTAACATTTCGATTGCCCGCCGAATCGTAATTTTACTAACATTAAACATCTCTTCCAATTCTGTTTCTGTTGGTAAAAACGTTCCTACTGGATACTTGCCACTCAAAATATCTTCTTTAATCTGATCTGCTACTTCTAAATAAAGCACGCTCTTTCTTCTCATGATACGCTCCCTCCCAACCGCACTATTCCTTTCTATTTTACCAGAAAATGATGATTATAACATGATGCTTTGCTGAAATTATAAAAAAAGAACAAAAATAGATAAATTTATCTATTTTTGTTCTTTTTGTTTATTGTTCTGGCGTTTCAGGTACTGCCTCTTCTGATTCCGCTTGTAGAAAGACTTTTCTTGGTTTGCTACCTTCTGATGGTCCAATAACTCCGTGTGCTTCCAATTCATCCACTAAGCGAGCCGCACGATTATAGCCAATTCTAAAACGTCTTTGTAGCAATGAAATACTAGCTGTTTGCATTTCAACTACCAAGTTTTTCGCTTCTTCAAACAACTCATCTTGAGGAGCTTCGCCACCGCCTGAAGTGGTCGGTTCATCCGTTGGCATCATGCTTTCTTGATATTCAGCTTCTTGTTGGTCCGTTACAAACGCAACCACTCGTTCGACTTCTTGATCAGAGATAAAGGCCCCTTGGATACGAATTGGTTTATTTTCTCCCATTGGTAAGAAGAGCATATCGCCTCGACCTAATAGTTTCTCCGCCCCGTTAGTATCAATAATGGTACGCGAGTCTGTCCCACTTGAGACTGCAAAAGCCATTCGAGAAGGGACATTTGCTTTGATGATTCCTGTAATGACATCCACACTTGGCCGTTGTGTCGCTAAAATCATATGAATGCCTGCTGCCCGTGCCATTTGGGCTAAGCGGATAATCGCATCTTCTACTTCGTTACTTGCCACCATCATTAAATCAGCTAACTCATCAACAATGACAACAATAAATGGCAGAATCGGACGATTTTCGCCATCTTCCGCATTTTTCTGTTGAATTAGTTGATTGTAACCAGTGATATTTCGGACGCCTGTTGCTGCAAATTTTTCATAACGAAATTCCATTTCTTGAACTACTTTTTGCAGGGCTTGGGCCGCTTTTCTCGGATTAGTAACCACTGGCGTTAATAAATGAGGAATCCCGTTATACACATTCAATTCCACCATTTTCGGGTCAATCATCATTAATTTTACTTCATGGGGTTTCGCTTGCATCAAAATACCTGTGATGATGCCATTGATAGCAACCGATTTCCCACTCCCTGTCGATCCTGCAATTAATAAATGCGGCATTTTTGATAGATCCGCAGTTTGAACCATCCCTGAAATATCTCGACCTAAAGGTACTTCTAGTAGTTTATCTGGATGACTTGGTTGTGCCTCAACAATATCTCTAAAGGATACTGTACTAATTGCACTATTAGGAACTTCAATCCCGATTAGTGATTTGCCAGGGATTGGGGCCTCCATACGAACGTCTTTGGCCGCAAGCGCTAAAGCAATGTCATCCGTCAAGTTAACAATTTTGCTAACTTTTACCCCCACAGCGGGTTGAACTTCAAATTTTGTGACAGATGGTCCTAAACTAGCTTTGACTACTTTAGCATCAACACCAAAACTCTTGAAGGTTTGTTCTAAGACGCCAATATTTTTTTCGATTTTTTCATATTCACCACTTTGATCCGTTGCTTGAATTGTATCTAACAAATCAGTTGGTGGTAGTTGATAATCACGATCTTCCGCTTCTTCAGAAATTTCAAACTCGAGAACACCAGCTTCATCTGCCGCCTTTTCTTCCTGCTCTCGGTGCGGTTTTGTTGCTGCAATTGGTGGTACAGGCATCGCCTGATTTTGCTGTTGAAACGAATCAATTTGAACAGGCGTTGGTGCGGCCGGTTCTTCCACCATTGGTTGGTGGGTTTCAACTGGTGTTTTTGTTAAGCGCTCGGCTGCCGCTTGTTCCATACGTTCCCGCTCTTGTAATTTTTGTTGGGCAGCGGCTTCAATTTTTGCTTGGCGTTCTGCAGCTTTGGCTTCTTTCTTCGCTGCTCGCTTCGCCTCTTTTTCTTCTTGTCGCGCCTGTGATTTTGCCGAAACATGACTTAGGCGATCTTGAATACTTTGGAAATGATCAACAATTTGCTGAAAATCCCACATACTCATCAAGAAAATACCCGCTAACAGTAGCAATGTGGCAATTAAATAGCTGCCAAATTGTGCCACCAAAAAGTACGTTCCTTGATAAAGCAGCGCGCCAATCATACCGCCCCCTACGTTTTGCGTCACTTGGTTGGCTTTTAAATCGCTTTGCAAAAATTCCCAAGTGTTACCTAAAATATCTGGTTGACTGCCACTAACATTTCGAAACATAAAGGCATGGAAAAATAACAAAACACTAATATAAATCAGAACAGCCCCAAAAATAGGGCGCCCTCTTTTTAACGGAAAATCTTTCCCATAAATCATGACTAATAAGCCATACAGGATTAGTAAAATCGCTGCAAATGGAAAGGTATTACCTACAACTAAGCGTAAACAATTCGCTAATAACGTGCCTAAAAACCCTAAGCGAAAGAGTCCAAAGACACCGAATAAAATAAAAATCAGGCCAAGAAACATATAATTTAAACGTTCTTGTTGTTGCTGTTGTTTTTTGGTCTTTTTCTTTGTCGTACTTTTTTTCTTATTTGTTGCTCTTTTTTGTGCCATTTAACTTCCCTCTTTCCATCACTTCTCATTATACATAAAAATGGAATCGAACAAAAGTGCCCACCTCATTTTACTTGAAAAATCATGGAAATTTTTTAAAAACTTTCATTTAAGAAAAATGAGCGTGGGACAAAAATCACTTTGGATTTTTACTCCACGCTCAAAAACTGATAAACGGCGGGAACAGAACCAACTCCTTCGGAAATAAGCCGAAATTCTCCAAAAATTAAAGAGCAATTTTCGGAAATTTCTTCTTATTTCTCGGAGCTAAACGGTTCTGTCCCGACCTCATTATTTCTTATTTTGCTGATTCTTAATGGTATAAGTCGAAACGACCTTTAGCCATCATTTCTTTGGTACCACCTGTTTCAAAGAGCGCTTTGTTCATGATAATTTTTTTCATGAATGAAGCTGGGTATCCTTTAATGTCTGTTTTACCAACAATTCCTAAAGCACGTGTATTTCCGACAGAACAAACAGAACCTTGTGATTTAAAGCTGAAAGGTTTAGTTGCTTCCCCTTTCAATTGTGCTTGAATATTTTTAGCAGCATGAGCGCCCATCTTCAAGGCGATTTGTGCTGTTGTTGGGTAAGGTCGATTGGTTTCTGTATCCATAACTGCTGAGCAGTCACCAATAATATAGACGTTGCTATGGTTCGCATCTGTTAAATCTGGTTGAACCATGACACGACCACGACGAGCTTCAAATCCAGAATCGCCTACAACGTGGCTTCCACTAACACCCGTTGTCCAAATAATTGTTTTGGCAGAAAGTTCTGCCAAGTCGCCTGCTTCGTTATCTTGATAAACAACTGCGCCTGGTTTGATTTCTTTAATCGGTTTACCTAATAATAAATGAATAGCTGAATCTTTTAATAATTGCACACCATAGTTCGCAAGTTTTTCGTTAAACATCGGCAATAGGCGAGTAACTGCTTCGACACAATAAATTTGGATTTGATCTGTTGAGACACCTGCGATTTCAGCAAATTTTGGTTTGTTTTCAACAAGAGAACCTAATAATTCAATCCCTGTAAAGCCTGCTCCACAGACAACAATTTTTAAGAATTCTTCGTTTTGAGTTGCTTTGTATTGACGCATTTGTTCTTGGATATGTTCATACACGTTTAAAGCCGTTTTCACATCTACCATTTGTAGAGCATGTTCTTGCACACCAGGGATACCAAATGATTCTGATTCAAACCCAAGAGAAACAACTAAGTAATCATAATTGATTGCTTGACCATCTTCTAAAGCAACTGTTTGTGTTGCAGCATCAATTGTTTTAACTGTTCCTTGGATAAAGGTTGTCATTTTTTCATCGACAACATCCATAATATTGTATGTGATTTTTTCAGCTGGTTGTGTTCCAGCAGCAACTTCATGCAAGTCCGTTGCTTCGTAGTGATAGTTATTACGATCCACTAAAGTAATTTCGACGTCTTTGGCGCCTTTTTGTAATTCGCGTAATGTTTTTAAGCCTGCGTAACCAGCACCTAAAATAACAACATGTTTCTTATTCATTTTGATTCCCTTCCACTCTATAAAAAATTTACAGCCACCACAAACCTATGGCAAAAAATAGCACTTGTGCAGTTGCTCCCACAGCTAAGATCTTCACAGCACAAACAAATGTTTTACTCTTCACTTGTTCCTTCAGTAAGGCTTGGGTTTGTTTCCGTACAAAAGGTAAAGTTAAAAGCATGAGTAACATTGTTGGCGGGGTTAATCCTAAACCGACAGCTAACAAAATGGCTAACATTGCTATTGTATTTAATCCGACGAATAATTTCAAAGAACTTGCTTTGCCAAGGTAATGAACTAATGTATATCTCTTGTTATTTTCATCTTCCTCTAAGTCACAGATATTATTTGCTAACATTAAGTTAGCAATGTAACAAGTATTAGGTAAAGCGACTAAGAAAATCCCCCATAAATTAGCTGCTGACCAATTGAAAACTTCAAACGTATTAATGTAGACACAAATAAGGGTAATCATGAACCCCATTGTAAATCCTGAGAAAACTTCCCCTAATGGTAGACTGGACAAAGGTTTCGGTCCTGATGAATAAAAAATACCAATTAAGTAACAATACAGACCCATAATTAATAACGGCCAGCCGACAATAAATGACAACCCAATCCCCATTAAAGCAGAAACGAGAATCATCCAAAAAATCATTTTGCGTATTAATGGCAAAGATAAATTTTCTCGACCGATAATATTCGTTTTTTCCTTATAATCATGAACTTCTGTGGCATGATGGTAATCATTATAATTATCTAAAATATCGACCGCCATATTAAAAATAAACATCGCAATGAAAAAAATTAAAACATAACCGACATGGAGCCGCCCATATTGGTACCAACTAAAACAAATTCCTAACAAAAATGGCAAAACACTCGCTGTTTTTGCTTTTAATTCTACTAATTCAAAAAATATTTCTCGATTCAAACTATCCCTCCGCTACTTTTTTACAAACTTTGTTACTTTTAAAACTTAATTACTGTATTTCTGTCGCCAATTCGTATACAATCAAATAGTATTGAACCACTGAAAGGATCGTAGTATATTTATGAACACATTTTGGAAGTCGTTTCCTGACGTTGAACGTTCTTTAACGGAAACATGTGAATTAATTGAACAAACGTTGCATACACGCAACGAAGACATTGAAGAAGCCTTAGTAACTTTGGCTCGTTCTGGCGGCAAATTATTACGCCCCGCTTTTTTCTTTCTTTTTGCTCAACTGGGTGATGAAGAAAAACAAGAGAAACAACAATTATTAAAAATAGCTGCATCTTTGGAAATCCTACATATGGCTACGTTGATTCACGATGACATTATTGACGATTCTCCATTGCGCCGAGGCGCTGTGACTATTCAATCACAATATGGTAAAGACGTGGCTGTTTACACAGGTGATTTACTATTCACTGAATTCTTTACTTTGATTGCAGATGCCATGAATGGCTCTGAATTTATGAAAATCAATGCACAAGGAATGAAACGGTTATTACTTGGTGAACTCGATCAAATGAGTCATCGATTTGACCGCCGCATGTCGATTCCTGCTTATTTAAGAAGTGTCAACGGCAAAACAGCCGAACTTTTTTCACTAAGCTGTCTTGAAGGGGCCTATTTCGGTCATAGTTCAAAAGAAGTCCAACGTTTAGCTAAACGAATTGGCCGTCATATTGGCATTGCTTTTCAAGTCTATGACGATATTTTAGATTATACTGCTGACACGGAAACCTTGAAAAAGCCCGCTTTAGAAGACTTGTCACAAGGTGTTTATACGTTACCCCTTCTCTTCGCTTACCAAGCAGCACCTGACGTATTCAGCCCTTATTTGGATAAAGGACGCGCCATTACCTTAGAAGAAGCAGCTGAAGTTGCGGCGCTAGTCAACGACTATCATGGCGTTACAGAAGCACAAGCTTTTGCTAAAAAAGTAACCAACAAAGCAATCACTGATATTCAACAATTGCCTGATGGCACAGCAAAAGAAACCTTACTTTCCTTAACTGAGCTCTTATTACATCGTTCATTTTAAACGTTTTATGGAAGAATTGCCATTAATTGAAATAGAAAAACGACTGATTGTTTGCTTTAATCAACAACCAGTCGTTTTTTTATTCCTCGAAAGAACTAATGCCACGATCAATTCGGTAAAGTTTTTGATAATGCGCATTGGTTGCAAGTAATTCTTCTGGTGTACCACTCATCTCTAATTGGCCATCTTCAATAAAGATCACTTGATCCATCAAAGTTACGCCTTGCAAATGGTGGGTAATCCAGATGACGGTTTTATCTTTTAATGCCTCAAAAAAGGTTTCCAGCAATTGCTGTTCTGTAATTGGATCTAAACCAGTAGTTGGTTCGTCTAATAACACAATTGGTGTATCTTGCAAAAGAATCCGTGCTAGCGCCAAGCGATGTCGTTCGCCACCAGAGAAACGCAAACCTGCTTCATCCACCATTGTTTGTAAACCTTCTGGTAATTGGGCAACCATTTCTTTTAAGCCAACTTTTTCTAAAACCGCCCAAACTTCTGCTTCGCTCGCTTCTTCTCTACCAATCCGAATATTATTTAAAATGGTTGTTCGAAATAGGTACGGTGCTTGGTGCATAACCCCAATATATTCAGTCATCGTCTCACCAAATGCCTCAGTTGGGATGTTTCCTAAAAGGATTTCTCCCGAAGTAGGCCGTAAATCACCACGAATGAGCGAAGCCAACGTACTCTTTCCGGAACCACTGCGCCCTAAAATCGCTAATTTTTGTTTTTCAGGAATTGTTAACGATAAGTCATTTAATACCTTTTTCTCTTGATTTTCATATGCAAAAGACAAATGTTCTATCGATAAACTGGTGCCATTTGGCTGAACAGGCACTTCTGTTGAGTCATCTTCCCCTTCAGGAAGCTCATTAAAACGACGAATGGAATCCTTATAAATCGTTGTTTCCTGTGCTGCAGCAGGTAGCGGAGCAAAAGCATCAATTAACGGAAAAACGGTTAAAACAAAGGCACCAATCCAATTGGCTGCACCCCCATGATTACCTGGAAACCGCACACTAGTCCAAGCTAAGACAGCAATCGCAATCACACCAAACAGAAGTTGTAAAACAAAGTCTCGGCCACGGTTAAATTGCTTCATTTTTTCATCTAATGCACGAACATTCGCTTCATCTGTTTCATAACGAGCAACGAATTCAGAGCCACGTTGACTAAATACCCAATCAGACACACCTAGAATATTGTCGGTTAGTGTTTGATATAACTCATTTTTGGCATATTTATGTTTTTCTTGACGCGCACCATTCACTAGAACTGAAACAAGTGGTAATAGAAAAACAACCACTCCTAACATCAGTAACATGCATAAAGCAAACCACCAAGAAAAGAAACCTAATGCAATCACTAAAAAGATATACAAAATCCAAGCAATAACGGTTGGGAAAATCGTTCGTAAATACAAGTTTTGGATATGATTAATATCCTCCGAAAGCAAACCTAAGATATCCCCAGTGCGATATTTTGTCTTAAAGAAAATCGCATCTTTTTCTAGCACATTATAAAGTTTCAAGCGCAGATCAGAGGTCATTTTTAACACCCAGTTATGACTCGTTAGACGCTCCACATAACGAAAAACAGGACGGCCAATCCCGAATGCTCTTGTTAAAACAATGGGAATATAAATTAATAAAATATTCTCTGGTAAGGAAGCCGCACGACTGATTAAGTAACCAGACGTAAACATTAATGCCCCTGCGCTAAAGAACGTCAAGAAGCCTAAAAGTAAGGCAAAATACAAGGTTTTTTTATAGCGTTTTAAAAAAGGACGAACCCATTGATCGTTTTTCCAAACGTCTTTCGTTGTCGGCTGTTTTTCCATCATTGGCGTCCTCCTCTCATTTGCTTCATTAATTGAACATAGTAGCCATCTTTTTCAATCAACTCTGCTAGCGTTCCTTGTTCCACTAATTGACCTTTTTCCATCACTAAAATGTAATCCATTTCTTCCATCCAATGCAGACGATGTGTCGCAAAGAAGACAAGATGATTGTTCATTAATGGCAACATGCGCTCTTTCATTTCAACTTCTGTTTCAATATCCAAATGCGCTGTCGGCTCATCAAACAGCAAGACGTGGCGTTTTTGATCGACAAAGGCGCGGGCCAACGCTACTCGTTGCGCTTGTCCCCCACTTAACATTCGACCACTTTCCCCAATCAAGGTATGAATTCCTTCGGGAAGGTCTTTAACCAGCTCGTCTAAGCCAACTAACTGAATCGCTTGCTGAATCGCCTCATCTGTTGCTTCAGGTGTATAAAAGCGAATATTGTTTGCCAAAGTATCTTGGAAAATATATGGTGCTTGCGGAATATAAAGGATTTGTTTTTGCCAGTCTTTTTGTAAAAAATGTGGAATCGTTTGACCATTTATCGCCAATTGACTCGTTTCTTCTGTTGGTAATAAAAAGCCACTTAATAAATTAATTAACGTTGACTTACCAGAACCACTCGCCCCGATAATTCCAATCTTTTTGCGACCATCAACAGAGAATTGCAACGATTGAATTGCTTCTTGCGTTGCATCTTCATAGGAAAAATTTAACGCGGTGACTGACAACTGACTTTCTTGATGCCAATCATCTAACGTGAGCACATCGGTCTGTTCTGCTTCTGGCAATGCTAATACCGCTTGGATCGCTTGAAAAGAGTTTTTTCCATCTAAGGTTGCGTGATAATCACTTGAAAAATCACGAATCGGTAAAAAGAACTCGGGTGCTAAAATTAAAGTAACCAAGGCAGGAAATAATAAAATCGTGCCGTTTAATAAACTTAATCCAAGGAAAACTGCCACAACAGCTACCGATAATGTCGTAAAAAAGTCTAACGCAAAAGTTGATAAAATAGCAATTTTCAACGTACTCATGGTCGCTTTTCTGAATCGTTCACTTGTATGGTAAATACTCCCAGCATATTTTTTACTCAACCCAAACAGTTTCAGTGTGTCAATTCCTCGCAAGGAATCAATAAAATGATTGGAAAGCATTTGAAACGCCGCATATTGCTTGTCCGCTTTACTTTGTGCTGCATAACCTAACACAATCATAAAAATAATAATAATCGGAAAAACAATCAGCAATGTTACGCCTGAGCGAATATCTTGTGTAAAAACAAAGGCCAAAATAATCCAAGGAATAATCATCATATTCATCATTTTTGTCAAAATCAATTGTAAATAATTTTCGGTTTGACTGATGCCTTCTAAAGCCATGGTAACCATATTTCCAGTTCCATTTTTTTGAACAACATTTGGCCCCAAACGGAAAATTTTGGTTAATAATTGTTCGCGTAATTCTTTCGAGCGTTCATAACTAAATGTATCGAGCATTCTCTCACGAAAATACGTAATAACATGTCGACCAAGATAAAAAATAAAAAAGAGTAAAATACTCTGTAGTTGTTGGTTAAGATGCCCGCCACTCCAAAGGCCGACAATGGCTTTTGAAAGAAAAAAAGCTTGCCCAATTATAAAGACTGCTTGCAGGAAAGAAAAACCTGCAAGCAAGACAAGAATTTTTTTGATTTTAGGCATCTGTAAGATGTCTTTATCAATCATAGATTTAATACCCCTCTGGTACGGCTGTCTGTGAAATACGTTTTCTGAAAATATAATAGGACCAAGCAGTATAAGCTAACACGAATGGTAAAATGCTTAAAGAAATCCACGTCATAATTTTTAGTGTATATGGTGTGCTTGTTGCATCTTTAATCAACAAATCAAAACCTTCACTACCAATCATAACACGTGGGAACAAGCCACTGAACAAGAGAGCAACTAGTACAACTAATGTTAAACCACTCGCTAGAAAAGCTAACATCTCTTTGCGTTTAAACACCCCAACATTAGCAATGACCGTTAAGACCACAATTGCTAACGTTAAAATTAAAGTGACCGCAAAGTTCTTTTCATAAAAGTCCGTTTTGAAGTACATCAACACTGCAAAAACAACTAAACCGACATATAAAACGCCGTATAAGATTTCTGCATAATTTCGAGCACGTTCACGAATTGGGCCTTCTGTTTTTAAAGCAATATAGTTCATGCCGTGTAAGTAGCAAAGTAATGTTAAGGCTACTCCACCAACAATTGAAAACAGATTAAAATAATCCGTAAATTGCGCATGCATATTGCCGTTTGCATCTAAAGGCATCCCTTGGACTAAGCTGATAAACAAAATACCAAAGAAGAACGGTACAAGGAAACTACCAATTGATAGCGTCCAGTTCCACATCCGACGACGTTTACCTTCCGGCATGTTGTGGCGGAATTCAAAGGAAACTCCGCGAATAATTAAGCCAAATAAAATCGTAAATAGAATTAAATAGTAGCCACTAAATAATGAAGCATACCAATATGGGAAAGAGGCAAACATTGCGCCGCCCGCTGTTAATAGCCAAACTTCGTTTCCGTCCCAAACAGGTCCAATTGTTGCAACGACTTGATCTTTTTCGTCGTCATTGTGTGCCAACGTTTGAACGGCCATTCCAACACCAAAGTCAAATCCTTCTAAGAAGAAGAAACCTGAGAACAAGACGCCGATAAGGACAAACCATAATAATTGTAGTGTACTCATTCGCCAAATACCCCCTTATCAAATGGATCCAACGCTGGTTCATTTTCTTTCGCTAATTTTTTCGCTTCATAGTCTGGTCCTTTACGTAATTCTAAAATGACCAAGTAAACCATGACACTACCTAAACCAGCAAATAATAAGAAATAAATGACATTTGACGTAATTAATGAAGCAACCGATACATTTGGTGAAACACTTTGTTCAATCGTAAATAGTCCATAGACAGTCCACGGATAACGACCTAATTCAGTGACTAACCAACCTGTTGTATTCGCAAGGAATGGTGCGAACGTACATAAAGCAACAACCCACAGCATCCATTTCTTCTCGTACAGCGATGGTTTTTTCTTCCTTGTAAAGAATAGTCCTAAGGCAGCAACCAATAACATTAAGGCACCAAAACCAGCCATGATACGGAAGCTCCAGAATAAAGTGTTAACTGGTGGATAATAATTTTTATCATCCCCATATTTTTCTACCAAGCGCTTGTTGACTGTATCCATTCCATCAACCGAACCTGATAATTTGTTATACGATAAAATACTTAGCATATATGGAATATCGATACCAAAAACTTGTTTATGTTCTCGTTCATCTGCCCAAGCAATCAATGTCCAAGCAGCAGGATCATCAGAGTCTTCATAGGCCCCTTCCATCGCCGCAAATTTCATTGGTTGTCCTTCAATTAGAGCTTTCATTTGCAAGTCGCCAGCTAATAAAACGCCGATTGAACCGAACAAAGTAACCCATAAGCCAATGCGCATAGATGCTTTGTGGAATGAAATATCCCGTTTTTTCAACAATTGGAAAGCAGCCATACCAGCTACTGCCATGCCGCCCAATGTAAAGGCGCCCATGATAACATGTGAAAATTCATACCAAACTTTTGGATTGCTGATGACAGCTACAAAATCCACCATTTCAGCACGGCCATTATTGATGACATAACCTACTGGATGTTGCATAAAACTATTGGCAACTAAAATCCAGAAAGCAGACATCATTGAACCGAATACGACTAACCAGATAAAGGTTACGTGAACTTTTGGATTCATTTTATCCCAAGTAAAGATCCATAAACCTAAGAATGTTGACTCTAAGAAGAAAGCTAAGAGCGCTTCTACCGCCAACGGTGCCCCAAAAATATCTCCGACGAATCGAGAATAGTCAGACCAGTTCATCCCAAACTGAAATTCTTGAATAATCCCGGTTACAACCCCAACAGCGAAGCTTAATAGGAATATATTTCCCCAAAACTTGGCCATTTTACGATAACGTTCCTCTTTTTTCACAACGTACATTGTTTCCATAATTGCTACAACAAGTGCTAATCCTATTGAAAACGGTACGAAGAAAAAGTGGAAAACTGTTGTCATCGCAAATTGGATTCTCGCCAATGTTACAATATCAAACATATTATTTCCTCCCTGATTTGCCTCCACACAAAGAAACAAGCTTACCTGAATTGTTCATTTCCATTAGCGATGACTCCTTTTATCTACGAAACTAAAAGAAAATTCAAGTGAACTTTTCCAAAAAGTGTGAAAATGCATGTAATATAGAATAATTCCAATCTAAGTATACAACTTTCTGAGGCAGAAACCAAACAATACAGAAGCATTTCTCACAATTTTTTTAGGTGCTACCAAGATTTCTTCCCTTTCTTCTATCAATAAAAAAAGCCCTTCCTAAAAAAAGGAAGAACTAATCTCAATCTATCAACATTTTGACTTATCACTTGATTAGTTTTCGAAAATTGAAGCAGCTCGTCTTTGATGATAAAAATTCTAATCTTGTGATAAAAATTACGGATTGCTTGTGGTGATAGTTTGTTTTTTAACAACATGGCTATAAAACTCTAATTTTTGAGTAATCGTACCAACTTGGGTTTTGGTACCATTCTAAACAACATGACTCTAAAACAATATATGTAAAGCGCTCGTGATAGCAGTCGTTTTGGTACCATTCTAAACAACATGACTCTAAAACGCTTCAGGTGTCTTCACAACTGCTTTTGATGTTTTGGTACCATTCTAAACAACATGACTCTAAAACTGCGGACATGTGCGACTGGATAGTTGATTTGTTTTGGTACCATTCTAAACAACATGACTCTAAAACCTATTCTGAGACGATAACCAGAACGCTTTGGTTTTGGTACCATTCTAAACAACATGACTCTAAAACACTTAAAGGCGTGTTATTCGGGTATAATGAGTTTTGGTACCATTCTAAACAACATGACTCTAAAACCTCGGAGAATTATTTTTTCTCCATGATTCCGTATTCGCATCACTTATCCATAGCTAGATTTCAGTTTAGAAGGTCTAATTTTTTTCTTCACGTTTATTATACCAAACTTTTTCCTTCTTGGCGGAAAAACCCACCATTTTTCAATGGTGGGTTTTCTTTATTTAGTAGCTGTAACAGCGAGCCAGATTTCACTGTACTTAGCTTCTGCTGGTCCTTGATATTGCGTAAACGAAATTTCTGGTGCTGCAACGACTTGGTAACCAGATGAAGGCAACCATTCAGAGAATATCCTTGCCCAGGTTTCTTGTAAAGTTTGTGGGAAAGGACCTTCATTTGAAAAAACCGCCCATGTATGAGCAGGTACGCTTAGTTGCTCCAAATCTTCATAGGTATTTTCTTGCGAAGTGGCAAAGCCAATCATGTGTGTCATTTCTCCACCTTCTGTTGTTCGTCCCTCTTGAAAGTCAAAAGAAGCATTTACTACTTGATGAGGATATATGTCATCAAATGTATGCATTTCCGCTCGTTGTTGTGGTGTAATGCGCTGTGCTAATTCCATGATTGCTTGATTTTCCCCTTGATACTGCAAGGGAACCTTCTGACTAACTCCGACTATTTGAAACGCTGGTTTTTCAATCAATTTAACATCCATTGATTGTCCTCCTTTAATATCAATATAGAAAGAGAATTTAGGGAACGTTTTTTGGATTTGTGTTTTCATTACTTCAGAAGGGGCTTGTCCTGACCAATCGCGAAAGGCTCTTGAGAATCCTTCAATACTTTGATAACCATATTTAAAAGCTACATCTGTCACTTTTTCACCAGCAAGTAATGCTAAATTTGCTTCCGCCAAACGTCTCTTTTTAATATATTCAGCCAGACTCATCCCCGCAATAAACGAAAAAGTTCGTTTAAAATGGTAAACAGAAATCCCTGTCTTTTTTGCCAATTCATCGAAGGATACTTCTTCCGTTAAATGTTCTTCAATATAATCCATTGCTTGATTTAAATTTGCGAGCATCCGTGTCCCTCTCTTTCTATTTGAAAGTTTACTAAAGACCAACAAGGATGACTTGATTATTTAGAGTCAACATTCGTCAAATTGCTACTCTTGGTTCATAGCGGCTTTTAAAGCCTGTGCTAAAGCACTTTCTTCTGGTTCGTCTGGTTGTGAATATTTTTTCATCAAACGACGTTCTTCATGTTTAGTCATTTTTTGTTTTCGTTCTTTTTTATCGGGAATTTTTTCAGTAATCGAACAGAATTTACATTTGAAAGAACGACCATTTTTTCCTTCTATGATAACCATTTTTTTATGGCATTGTGGGCAACGGTGATTGGATACTTTAGGATCTTTTCGCCGACGATAAGAACATTCTTGGTTTGTACAAACGTAAATCTTCCCATCTTTCGTATTTTTTTCCCGTAAGTTTGAGCCACAATCTGGACATTTTTTTTGCGTAATGGAAAAATCTTGATATTTTTTCTCGCTTTGTTTAATTTCACGGACTAATTTTTTCGTATCCTCTTCAATATCCTTTAAGAAAAGTTGACTCTTTTGTTGACCCGAAGCGATTGCTTCGAGCGACTTTTCCCATTTTTCCGTTAGTTCAGGTGTCACAAGTGATGGATTCACCAAGTCTAATAGTTGCTTTCCTTTGGCAGAGACACTTAAACCGCTATTGGTTCGTTCCATCAATTCTGATTTAATCAGTTTTTCAATGATTTCAGCTCGCGTTGCCGGTGTGCCTAAACTGTGTTTCTCCATTTTTCCTAACAACGTTCCTTCGGTTAATGGTTTTGGCGGCGACGTTAATTCTTTGTTAATGGTAAAGTTTGGCGCAACGGTCATGCCTTTTTGCCATTGGACAGTGGATAGCGGCTGTTCGGCTGTTGTTTTCCAACCAGCAACAACTACTTTATTTTGATGAAAGACAAATGTTTCTTTTCCAAAAGCGACTGTAACTTTTGTTTGTTTGGTTTGATTTGGCTCAGCAAACAAACCTAAGAATCGTTGAACAATCATTTGATAGATTTTTTGTTCATCATTGCTTAGTTTTTCATAACGAGGACGTTGTTCAGTTGGAATCAACCCATGGTGATCCGTGACTTTTGCATTTTGGAAAACTTTTTGTTGTTTAACAACGGCCCCATTTTTAAGGTAGCCTTTCACTTCTGGTGAAAAATCAGCAATAGCTTGAAGGCGCTCTTTCATCGTTCCTTTCATATCCGTCGTTAGATATTTGCTGTCAGTTCGAGGATAGGAAACAATTTTATGGGTTTCGTATAAACTTTGTACAAGAGACAACGTTTTCTTTGCAGAAAATTGGAATCGCTGGTTGGCTTCACGCTGGATTTCGGTTAAATCATACGGTAACGGCGCATTTTCTGTTTTAACTTTTTCTTGGATATCGGTAACTAAGCCCTTTTGTTTTGAGAGTTCTTTGACTAATTGTTCTGCTTCCTGCCGTTCTTTTAAAGCGTATGGATTTTTTTGGGTCATCTTTGCTTTTTCTGATTCAACAGTTAACGAGATAGTAAAATAAGTTTGAGGCTTAAATTGTTCAATCGTTTTTTCTTGTTGGCGTACCATTGCTAAAGTTGGTGTTTGAACACGACCTGCGGATAAGTTATCTTGATATTTCACTGTCAAGGCCCGTGTGACGTTTAGCCCAACTAACCAGTCAGCTTTTGCGCGCGCCAAGGCAGAGTAATACAAATTATCGTAGTCTTTCGCTGGGCGAATTTTCTTAAACCCGTCTTTAATGGCTTTGTCTGTTTGAGATGAAATCCATAAGCGTTTGACTGGTTTGTTAAAACGGACATATTCTAAAATCCAGCGGGCCACTAATTCACCTTCACGACCAGCATCAGTGGCAATCACGGCTTCAGAAACATCTTTACGATTAGCTAATTGTTTAATCGCTTTTAATTGATGTCCCGTTTTCGGTAACGGTTTAATCCCTAAATTCTTAGGAATCATCGGTAAAGTTTCCATTTGCCACGTTTGCCATTCTTTGTTTAAATCTTCTGGCATTTTTAGTCCTAAGAGATGGCCTAAAGCCCAGGTGACAATCACGTTGGGTCCTTCATAATAATTCTTATTTTTTTGATTTGCTCCTAAAACGCGGCTTAAATCTTTTGCTACGCTAGGTTTTTCAGCAATAATTAATTGTTTTGCAACCACTAGTTTCGCTCCTTTTTGAGTGCTATCTTTTCGTATTATACCAAATATTGGTTCGATTTTCTCTAAATTCCGAGAATAGAAAAAGAGTTTAAAGAAAATTCCCTGAGGTTTTTCTTTAAACTCATGCGTTTCAAATAACTTTCCGTTTGCAGAATTTTGTTTTGCCAAAATGATTGGATATTGTGGTAAACTCAGCTTTATTTTCAAAAGTAACTGCATGATGATTTTCTAGTAATGCTAAACCGAAGTATTGTTGTAAATCTTCATCGCATTCTTCACACCAGCGTTCTTCCCCATCATTCCAGAAAGCCGTTAAATAATTAGGCTTTGTGTTGACGTATGTATAATTCTGAGAAAGTTTTTGCCAAACTTCCACATAATATGTCTCTGCATCGGTCAAGTTATCGAAGGTTTTTTCTTGAACAATGTCCTCTTGCCAATCATCAAAAAACCACCAAGGTTCATTGTCGCCATACATTGTAATTACTTGATACATTGAACCGCTCCTTTTTTTGCTACTGTAGGTATCATAGTCACTTTCTGAAAAAGTTGCAAGGATTTGGTTTCGGACTGAGAAATTTTTGAAATTTATTTTATCCTGCTACTTCTAAAGAAGCAATAAAATCTTCAATCATGCGACGATAACTTTCTTCCGGCGTGGCTTCTTCGCGTTGAAAATAACCTAAAAAACGTAAGGTAATATAGCCATGGATTAAACTACGTAATTCTCGACTTTTGTGCAGTCGTTCTTCATTATTAAATGGATAAAAAGCTAAAAGTTGTAAGATAATTTGATTGGTTTCATGGATGCCTTCAATTAATTGTTGGTTTTGCGTTTTCGGCACACTGATAAGTAATTCATAGACTGCAGAATTTTCAAAAGCAAATTGTTGGTACGTTTCAGCATATATCCGAATTGCTTCTGCGCCACTCTTACCCACTAAGGCTCTTCGCAATGCATCATTTAATTCTTGAATTAACAAGTCCACTAGAGCATTTTTTACTTCAGCAATATTTTTAAAGTGATTATAGAGTGAAGGATACTTGATGCCTAAATCAACGGCTAAATTTTGAAAGGTTAATTGGTGAACGCCCAATTCTTCCGCTAGGTTGCGGGCACTTTCAAGGATTTTGGCTTTCGTTAAATTCCGTTTTTTTGCCATCTTTCTGACGCCTCCAATTCTTAAATTTTGGACAAGTATTAGTTTATCATATCTATTGACTCTTTTTAAACTATAAATTATAGTTTATAATAATAATTTGTAAACATCATTTTTGAAAGAAGGCTGTTTGGCATGCATATTACCAACCGTTCTCATTTGGCCGATCGTTATGGCAAACGAACCAGTGCAGAATTTTTATTACACGAACGTCCTATTTTATCTTTTCCTATTTCTTTAGCGGCCATTCCTAAAGAAGCCCGCTATTTATCCTGGGAATTAATTGATTATGACACGATTCCTCTAATCGGTTTCCCTTTTATTCATTGGTTAGCTGCCAATGTTCCTGTAACCAATGAGATTCCTGAAGACTTTAGTCGAACAGCACTCAAGCCTACCATTCAAGGAAAAAATAGTCTTGCTTCTCCTTTGGGGAAACAGATGATTCCAGCGCTTGCCACTGAAACGTTACCTGAGTTAACCGAACGTTATCTGGGGTTAAGTCCTCGCTCTGGTGTGCACACCTATACGTTATATGTATACGCTACAAAAAATCCACTAAATTTAAAAGAAGGCTTTTTTGCGAATGAATTGCATCAAGCATTGAATGATCAACGACTCGCCAAAGCCAAATTTGAATTTCTTTACTAGAAAGTGAGGAAATAGAATGTATGAATTAATTAAAAGTAAAATTTTCCGTCCAAGACAACCTTGGGAAAAAAATCTGCTTGTTTTATGGTTTGGCACATTTATGGCTGGTATTGGCTTTAGCTTAGTGATGCCATTCATGCCTCTTTATATCAACACATTAGGTAATTTTACCCACCAACAATTGAATTTTTGGAGCGGAATCACGTTCTCCTCCACTTTTTTAGTCACGACCATTGTTTCACCTTGGTGGGGCCGTTTAGCCGACCGAAAAGGACGCAAGTTAATGTTATTACGCGCTTCATTAGGGATGGCTATCGTCATTAGTTTAATGGGCGCAGTCACAAGTGTTTATCAATTGATTGGCTTACGCTTATTACAAGGTGTTTTTTCTGGTTATATCAGTAATGCGACTGCGTTAGTTGCTACAGGCACACCTAAGGAAAAAAGCGGTCAAGTGCTTGGTACTTTAGCCACTGGTTCTGTTACCGGCACGTTGCTTGGTCCTCTTTTGGGCGGTGTCACTGCTTCTATTTTCGGTTATCGGCCAACCTTTTTCATTACTGGTACGATTTTATTACTCGTTTTTGTTTTGAGTCTCGTCTTTGTCCATGAAGAGTTTGTGCCAATTGAAAAAAATCAAGCCGCATCTGGGAAACAAATTTTAAAAAAACTAGAACATCCCCACGTGATTCTTGGAATGTTTATTACGACATTAATCATTCAAGCTTCCAATAATTCAATTAGTCCCATCATCAGTTTATATATTCAACAATTGTTGGGTGGTCACGGAAATGTCACCTTAATTAGCGGAGTCATTGCTTCTATTCCAGGGATTGCAACGTTAATAGCCGCCCCTCGTTTCGGCCGGTTAGGCGATCGTATTGGCAGTGAACGCATCTTGACAATTGGCTTAATTTTAGCCATTTTCGTTTACCTACCAATGGCCTTTGTTCAAAATGTCTGGCAGCTTGCCATGCTTCGTTTCTTAGTTGGGATTTCCGATGCCTGTTTACTACCAGCTGTTCAAACGTTGATCACTCGTTATTCCCCAAGTGACGCTGCAGGTCGTATTTTCAGTTACAATCAATCTTTCCAAGCGACAGGAAATGTGATTGGTCCTATGATTGGTTCAAGCGTATCTGCCGCTTTCGGTTATCGTGGGGTCTTTATTTCCACTTCTTGTCTGGTTCTCATTAACCTTCTATGGGTTCGTCGAAGCACCGCCGAATTAAAAAAAGAGAAAAATGATGACTAAGTTATACACAGAAAAGTTATCCACAATTTGAATTTTTAATTTTTCTCTTTTTCTTATTTCAAAAAAAATAGGCATATAAAACAAAAAAGAAAAGCGGATATTTACTGGTTTTATGACCAGCATATCCGCTTTTCTTTTGGTTAACTATACGCTTTTTGTTTCACAACTCGTGAAACTTTTTTAGACGTATTGTAGTTCTTTTTCATCTTGGTAGGCGCGATCAATTAAGCCGCCCCCTAAGCATTCCATTCCATCATAAAAAACAACAGCTTGACCTGGAGTGACTGCGCGGGCTGGTTCCTTAAACGTAACGGTTGCTTTTGTGCCATCTTCAGATAAGGAAACATGCACTGGAATATCTGCTTGACGATAACGGAATTTAGCCGTACAGTCAAACTCTTTTGGCATTGGCGTATCAACAGTAAAATGAACCTCACTAGCTTCTAAATGTGTTGCATATAGTTTTTCATGGTGAAATCCTTGTCCCACATATAATGTATTGGTAGTTAAATCTTTCCCAATCACAAACCATGGTTCTTGTGTTTTACCGCCGCCACCAATTCCTAAGCCTTGGCGTTGACCGATAGTATAATACATCAGACCATCATGTTGTCCTTTGATTTCGCCATCTTCTGTCACCATGTTGCCTTTTTTAGCTGGTAAATAATTACTCAAAAATTCTTTGAAATTCTTTTCACCAATAAAACAAACGCCCGTTGAGTCTTTTTTCTTGGCTGTGGCTAATCCAGCACGTTCAGCAATTGCACGAACTTCTGACTTTTCCATGCCACCCAATGGAAACATTGTTTTTGCCAATTGGGCTTGTGATAATTGGCTTAAAAAATAGGTTTGGTCTTTATTATTATCAATTCCACGTAACATATGCACTACGCCATTTTCATCTGTTTCTACTTGCGCATAGTGGCCAGTTGCAACATAGTCAGCGCCTAGTTGCATAGCATAATCTAGGAATGCTTTAAATTTAATTTCTTTATTACACATGACATCTGGATTTGGTGTCCGTCCTAACCGATATTCTGCTAAAAAATATTCAAACACACGGTCCCAATATTCTTTTTCAAAATTGACCGAATAATACGGAATCCCAATTTGATCCGCTACTTTTGCGACATCTTTATAATCCTCAGTTGCGGTACAGACACCATTTTCGTCTGTATCGTCCCAATTTTTCATAAAGATCCCAATTACATCATAGCCTTGCTCTTTTAAAAGCAACGCTGTGACAGATGAATCGACACCGCCACTCATGCCTACCACGACACGCGTTTTGCTGTTATCTGCCATTTTATCACCATCATTTCAATTAGATTCTGAAATCATCCACGATTTGAAGGTCGTAACTTTTCAGTGCTTTTCATTATACTATTTTTTTGAAATAAGTAAAGCAAGCCGGGCGTATAATGAGAAAATACTGGGAACAAAGACACAGCCAACAAGCTGTTGCTTTCAAAGAAACAGAAAACCTGAAGGAACAAGCTACTTTCACTTGTTTCTTCAGGTTTCTCTAAGTTATTCTACTTTCTCTAATACACCACGGCTAATTAAGCCATCCATTAAGAAAAAGTATTTTTCTTTACTCATTTCATGTTGTTCATTCTTGAAAATATTCATTGGTTTTAAACCATTTGCCGTTGTAATGGACATTTTCAACTCTTTTAGATCAGCAGTGATCGTAATTTTCAATTTGAAGCCTTCATTTCTCTGAGGCGTTGGATCTAAGGAACGAATCAATTGAAAGTTCCCTGATTTTGTTTCAGTAAAGCCGTTATCTTTTAATGTATAGCGTTTTGCACTAGGATGTACTTTGTAAAAAACTGTTGAGCCTTCAACAGCAGCCGTTGTTGTAAATGCCATGGGTTCCACCTCATTATTTTCATTGTTATCTTCATTATAGCGAAAACCTGTAGCTGCCGCAATCAGATTATTTTTTCAATTGTTGAATCACTGCAACTAGTACTTCAGAAAAAGTCGCAATTTCTTCTGGTGTGTTCCCGTAGCCAAAACTAATCCTGATTGATTCTTTAATAGCTGAGGAATTTTCTCCATACATCGCTGTCAACACGTGCGAAGGATCCACAGTTCCCGCTGTACAAGCCGAGCCTGTTGAAATCGCAATACCTCTTAAGTCCAAATGCATTAAGAGTAAATCACTGGGAATTCCTTTTAAATGAAGATTTAAGACATGCGCTAAACGATTGGTTGGTTCACCATTAATTGAAAAATCAATATTGGCTTCTTCTAACGCTTTTAAAATAATCGTTTGAAAACTTTGATAGGCTGTTTTTCTTGCTTGCTTTTCTGCAGAAGTTAGTAATGAAACGGCAGTACCCATGCCAATAATTCCAGCTAAGTTTTCCGTGCCCGCACGTCGTTTTTCTTCTTGTTCCCCACCATGTAAAAGAGGTGGTAATTGGATTGCATCGCTTTTAAATAAAAAACCTACGCCTTTTGGACCATTGATTTTATGAGCGGAAATACTTAATAAGTCGATCCCTAATTCATGAGGTAAAATGACTTCACTTCCATAAGCTTGGACGGCATCTGTATGAAAAATCGCCGAATGATTTTTAAGAATTGCACCAACTTCAGCAATTGGTAATCGATTTCCAATTTCATTATTGCCATACATCATTGAAACCAAGATCGTTTCTTCGCGTAAAGACTTTTTGAATTGCTCCATTGAAATCTGACCATTTTCATTCACAGGTAAGTAAGTCACTTCAAAGCCTAACGTTTCTAAGTATTCCATCGTTCGTAACACAGCGGGATGTTCAATTGCTGTAGTAATAATATGTTTTCCTTCCTTTTGACGAGAAAAAGCAACTGCCAAGATGGCTGTGTTATCCCCTTCTGTGCCACCACTATTAAAAATAATTTCGTGGGGTTTGGCTTGTAAGCTCTCGGCAATCGTTTGACGCACTTCTTCCAGAAGACCGTGTGCCTTTCGTCCAAACTGATGAATACTTGATGGATTGCCAAAAGTCGTTTGCATATTTTCAGTCATCGCTTGAATGACCGTTGGATGAAGCGGTGTTGTTGCCGCATGATCTAAATAAATGGGTTCCAAATGACTCGTCCCTTTCCTTATGTTCTGGCGTTATTCTAGCATAAAAAGCTTAAAACACAAAATCAGAATACTTTCTCTTCTATTTATAAAAGAGATAAGAAAAATAGGCCCAACACTATTAAAGTTGTTAGACCTATTTCTAGTTTAAGGAATCACTTATTCTCCTTTTGGTTCTAAACGGAATAATGGACTCATTGGTTTATTTTCATGAATACGAAGTAACGCTTCCCCCATTAACTCAGCGCAAGAAATAATATTCAAGGTTGCTGGTTGGCGGTCTGCTGTCGTATAAACAGAGTCAGTAATACTAATTTCCTTAATCGGCGCATTTTCTAAGGTTGCTTTTGCGCCTTCTGATAACAAACCATGCGAGGCGCAAGCATACACTTCTTGCGCACCATTTTTCATTAAAACTTCCGCCGCTGTGGCTAACGTTTGACCAGTATTCAAAATGTCATCAACAAGAATACATTTTTTCCCAGCGACATTCCCAATAACGTAACCTTCTTGGCGCACCCCATCAATCTCTTCATGGTCGACAATTGCTAAGGTCGCATCTAAGTACTCCGATAAACTACGTGCGCGTTGAACGCCACTGTTTTTAGGCGAAACAATCACAATTTCTTCCCCTACTAATGCTTGTTGACGATAATAATGAGCAAACAAAGGCATTGTAAATAAATTATCTACTGGGATATCAAAAAATCCTTGGACTTGAACAGTATGCAAGTCTAATGTTAACAAACGTGTTGCGCCTGCCTCTACCAACATATTAGCAACTAATTTCGCAGTAATGGGTTCTCTTGGTTTCGCTGTGCGGTCTTGGCGAGCATAACCATAGTAAGGCAAAATAACATTAATTGTTTTTGCGCTAGCACGTTTTAATGCATCAATTAAAATAAGCAATTCCATCAAATGATCATTTACAGGAGCATTCGTTGCTTGGATGATGTAGACATGATCGCCACGAATACTTTCTTCAATATTAATTTGAATTTCGCCATCACTAAATTGGCGCACGGTGCTTTTTCCTAATTCTGTTCCTACTGATGCTGCGATTTTTTCAGCAAGTGGTCGATTTGCATTTAAACTGAAGATGCGTAAGGTGTCATCTTGATAGTTTTCGGTCATGATATCCTCCGTCAATATAAAATAATAGTCGTTTTCATTCATATTCTACCATTTTTTGTCATAAAAATCATGGGATCCTCCTTAATTTATTGAAAGAAACGGTTTTCTTTGTGAAAAAAGCGCTTGTATTTAGGTGCACCTAAAAATTATTTGCATTTTCTTAAACTATCCCTTATACTTATTTTAAGGCAAACCTAAAAAGGAGGAATTTCATGAGAAAAAGCTTTAACTTAGCTGTTCAAGCGTTAACCGTTCAATATCAAGGACGGACCGCTTTAAATAATATCCACGTTACTATTCCCTCCGGTAAAATTACTGGAATTATCGGACCAAATGGTGCTGGAAAGTCAACATTTATTAAAGGGTTATTAGGCTTGATTAAAACAAAGGAACGTGATGTTTTGTTAAATAATCAAGCGATTGACCAACAAAAAACAACCATTGCCTATGTAGAACAACGTAGCGCCTTGGATCTTAGTTTCCCAATTAGCGTTTTTGAAACGGTCTTGCTAGGAACCTATCCAAACTTGGGACTATTAAAACGCCCAGGAAAGAAAGAAAAGCAAGCAGCCATGGCTGCATTAAAAATGGTGCAATTAGAAGACTATGCGCAACGCCAGATTGGCGAACTTTCTGGTGGCCAATTACAACGTGTGTTTATTGCCCGTGTTTTGGCCCAAGGTGCTGAGGTGATTTTTTTAGATGAACCTTTCGTCGGCATTGATATGTCTAGTGAAAAAGTGATTATGGATATTCTCAAATCATTAAAAAATCAAGGTAAAATGATTATCATTGTTCACCATGATTTGCACAAAGTGTCCCACTATTTTGATGAATTAATCGTTTTGAAAAACCGGCTAATTGCTGCGGGTCCTGTTGAACAAACATTTACTGCAGAAACGCTCCAAGAAGCATACGGTGATTTGTTAGGTGATTTATTAATACAGGGGGTTGCAAAATGATTGCTGCATTTATTGATGGTTTATTCCGTTATCAATTTTTACAAAATGCCCTTTTGACGTCTGTAATTGTCGGACTCATTTCAGGGGTAATTGGTTCATTCATTATTTTACGTGGGATGTCTTTGATGGGTGATGCGATTTCCCATGCTGTTTTACCAGGGGTCGCTGTTTCTTATATGTTTGGTTTCAATTATATTTTTGGCGCTTCTATTTTTGGCTTATTAGCTGCATTATCAATCGGCTTTATTACCCAAAAAAGTCCACTAAAAAATGATACTGCCATTGGTGTTGTCTTTAGTTCTTTTTTTGCTTTAGGGATTATTTTTATCTCTTTTGCAAAAAGTTCCACCGATTTATATCATATTCTGTTTGGAAATGTATTAGCGGTCGCAGATACCGATATTTTAATTACTTGTGTCGTCGGCGTGATTGTTTTGATTTTTGTGGCATTGTTTTATAAAGAGTTGCAACTCACTTCTTTTGATCCCACAATGGCTCAGGCCTATGGTTTAAATATTCAATTTTTCCACTATGCATTGATGTTTTTACTAACACTAGTCGCTGTTTCTTCTTTACAAACCGTCGGAACTATTTTAGTCATTGCCATGCTGATTACGCCAGCGGCAACAGCTTATCTATTAACAAATCACTTACCGACAATGATTGGCTTAGCCTCTACTTTTGGGATTTTAAGTTCAGTGATTGGCCTATTCTTCAGTTATTCTTATAACTTAGCTTCTGGTGCGACGATTGTTTTAACCGCCGCCTTATTCTTTTTATTGGCTTTCTTTTTCTCACCAAAGAAAGGCCTAGTATTTGTAAACCGTGAGAAAGAAATGGAGGAATCAACGAATGAAAAAATTTAGTTTATTTTTTTTAACACTTTTAGCAGGGTTAACGTTAGCTGCTTGCGGGAATCAAGCCGCTGAAAAGAAAGAAAAATTAGCAATTGTGACAACGAACTCGATCTTATCCGATTTAGTGAAAAATGTTGGGCAAGACAAAATTGAGCTGCATAGTATTGTGCCAATTGGGACAGACCCTCACGAATATGAACCGTTACCAGAAGACATTGCGAAAGCTTCTGAAGCGGACATTTTATTCTTTAACGGCTTGAACTTAGAAACAGGCGGAAATGGCTGGTTTAACAAATTAATGAAAACGGCCAAAAAAGTTGAGAATAAAGATTACTTTTCTACAAGCAAAAATGTTACGCCACAATATTTAACAAGTGCCGGTCAAGAACAAACAGAAGATCCGCATGCTTGGTTAGACATTGAAAATGGCATCAAATATGTAGAAAACATTCGTGACGTGTTAGTAGAAAAAGATCCAAAAAATAAAGATTTCTATACAGAAAACGCGAAAAATTATACCGAAAAACTTAGCAAACTACATGAGGAAGCCAAAGCTAAATTTGCTGATATTCCTGATGATAAAAAATTATTAGTTACAAGTGAAGGTGCCTTTAAATATTTCTCCAAAGCTTATGATTTAAATGCCGCTTATATTTGGGAAATTAACACAGAAAGTCAAGGAACACCTGAACAAATGACCACGATTATTGATACCATTAAGAAATCAAAAGCACCTGTGTTATTTGTTGAAACCAGTGTCGATAAACGTAGTATGGAACGGGTCTCAAAAGAAGTGAAACGACCAATTTACGATACACTTTTCACAGACTCTCTTGCCAAAGAAGGAACAGAAGGCGATACGTACTACAGCATGATGAACTGGAATTTAACAAAAATCCATGATGGCTTAATGAGTAAATAAATAATAAAGAAGAAAGAACCAAGTTGACTCCCCCTCAACTTGGTTCTTTCTTCTTTATTTAACTAATTCCTCAATATCAATTACTCGATCCACAATTTCCTCATAAAAATCTGCTTCATGGGAAACCAGAAAAACCGTTCCTGGGTAAACGTGAATTGCTTCTTGTAAACTTTTTTTGGCCGCTTCATCAATATGATTGGTTGGCTCATCTAAAAATAACAAATTACTTGTTTGCATCATTAGTTCCGCTAGTTTTACTTTTGTTTGCTCACCACCACTTAACAGGGCTAGCGACTGCATTGCTAACTTATCTGGTAAACCTGCCCTAGCCAAATGACTTCTTCGCTCTTTAATCGTTGTATCTGGAAAACGATCTGATAAATAGTCTAGTGGCGTTAACTGCTCATTAGGCCACGCCAAGTCTTGGGTAAAATAAGCAATTTTTGTATTCAGCGGATAATGAAATTCTCCATCTAATGAAGGAATCACTTTCGTCAACGTTTTAATTAATGTTGATTTGCCAATCCCATTGAAGCCTTTCAATGCGACTTTTTCACCGACATGAACCATTAAATCTAACGGTTCTAACAAAGGTTCCCGATAGCCGACAACTAACTTCTGGGTCGTTAGTGCTTGCGTTGCAACTAACCCTTGATAAGGAAATTCAATCGCTGGCTTAGTCAAGGAACCTGGCGGAGTCAATCGTTCCAACCGGTCCAATTGTTTTTGTCGACTTTTAGCCATCGTTGCTCGATTTCCAGCTTTGTATTTACGAATATAGGCTTCCATTTTTTCAATTTTTTCTTGTTGGGCCTGATACTGTTTCAAATAGGTTTGTTTATTCTGCTCTTTTTGTGCAAAAGATTTTTCTACATTTCCAGTATATTTGGTTAACTTGCCAAACTCAATGTCTGCGATGCAATTCGTCACTTCATTTAAAAATTGATAATCATGGGAGACTAATAGAAAGCTTCCTTCAAAATTATTCAGATAGCGAACAAGCCATTGAATATGTGTATCATCTAAATAGTTGGTGGGTTCATCTAAAAGTAACACATCAGGGGCCTCTAACAATAATTTTGCTAAAATCACTTTTGAACGTTGACCACCGCTTAGCTCCCCTAACTTTTTATCCAAACCAATTGCTTGTAGTCCTAACCCATTGGCTAAATCCTGAATAATCGTGTCGATTTGGTAAAAATTACTTTCATCTAAATCTGTTTGTAATTTGCCTGCTTGTTCTAAAAGTTTTTCCGAAGCCGTTTGACTGTATTCTTCATAAAGTTTTGTCAGTTTCGCTTCTTTATCAAAAAGTTCTTGAAAGGCTTGTTTCAAAAAATCAACCATCGTTAGTGATTGTTCTACAGAAACATGCTGATCCAAGTACCCAATCTTACAATTTTTTTGCCACTGAATCGTTCCTTCTTCTGGCAATACTTCCCCCGTTAAAATTTTAATTAAGGTGGATTTGCCGACACCATTTTGGCCAGTTAAGCCTAAATGATCCCCTTTATTCACTTGCAATGAAGCCTCTTCATACAAGACCTTTTCACCAAATCGATGCGTTAAATGTTCAATAGTTAAAATACTCATTTTCGTCACTTCTTTCTTGTTAACTGATTATTTTGGGACAACAAAAAAAGAACCACGTCTGCACGTCGTCCATCCTGACAGAAATCCCGACAACCGCTTGTACGTACACTCAAATAAGACTAGCTTTTCTAGTCAAAAAATGTCCTATCAAGCGATGAAGAAATTAATTGCTCGGCTCCACAACAGTGCTTCATCTGTTCTTAAACTATCGGGAGCTACTTTTCTTGTTAATTTATCAGTTAAAACAAAAAACATGTGAATCACCTTTCTTATGCTTGTATTCTACCATAGAATGACAAGAAAGCAAGCCACGTTGGTTTATAACGAAAGGAGCCCACAAACAATCATTTTGTCGGCTCCCTATCCCTGTTATTCTGATAAATAATTTAATGCATAGCGTACGTGGTACTCTGCTGCTAAAAGTAAGGCACGTTCATCAATATCAAATTGTTCATGATGGTGTCCAAAATGAGTAGCAGGATTTTCAGGGTTTCGTGAACCGACCCGTCCATAGATACCAGGAATTACCGCTAAGTAATCAGCAAAATCATCCGCCCCTAAACTTTTAGGATGATCGGTCACAACATTTTCAAAACCAACAATTTCACTGGCTACCTGCTGTGCACGGTTGGTTGCTTGTTCTTCATTAATTAATGGATTCGCTGCCGCATAAACAGAAAAATCAGCAATTTCTGTGCGATGAGACTGGGCAATTTCATGGGCAATTTCATGGGCAATTTCTTCGACTCGTTGTAAAACAAATTGGCGCGTTTCCTGACTAAATGTTCGAACAGTACCTTCAATGGTTGCCTGGTTTGCTACAATATTATAGCGTGTTCCTGCTTGTAAAACGCCAATTCCTACTACGACAGAATCTAAAGGATCAATCTCGCGAGCTACAATTTTTTGTAATTCCACAACGATACTGGCCGCTGCTAAAACAGCATCTCGGCCATTCTGTGGTTGGGCGACGTGACTACTTTGACCACTGACTTCAATTTTAAAAATATCACAAGAGGCGTTGGTGGCGCCTTTGGTAGCGACTAATTTCCCGACCGGCACACTAGAATCTAAATGAATCCCAAACACTTGGTCGATTGCTTCTAAATAATTTCCTTCCACAAATTGTCGAGCGCCTGCACCAATTTCTTCAGCGGGCTGGAAGGCCAGTTTAACCGTTCCTGAAAAGATATCCTGATGTTTTTTGAGCACTTTAGCTGCACCTAGCAATGCTGCCGCATGACCATCGTGTCCACAAGCATGATTGAGTCCTGGATTTATAGAAGCATATGCGGTACCTGTTGCATCTGGTAATTCCAACGCATCAATATCTGCACGTAATAAAATCGTTTTGCCAGCGCCAAGACCTCCTTCAATGGTTGCTAAAACACCCGTTTCCCCTACTTCTACAAAAGGAATAGCTAAGGCTAGTAGTTCTTCTTTAATTCGTTTAATCGTTTCATATTCTTTTAAACTTGCTTCAGGGTATTGATGAAAATGACGTCTTAAATGGATTATCCATTCCTTTTCTGTAGCAATAGCTTCTTGGATTGTTTGAATCGTTGTTGTACTCATTATAAATGCCTCCTTTATTTTTTACCAAATGTTTCCCAGGCTGGAACATTGGCGCCTTTTGATGTTTCTGCAATGACCTTTTTCGTTTCTTCTTGTTGATATTCTTCTACAACTTTTTGATAAAGTTTATTCTCTTGGTCTTCTTCTCGAGCCACGACAATGTTCACATAAGGTTTCGCTTTTTCGTTTACAGGTTCTAAGAAAATAGCATCTTTATCTGGTGTATACCCAGCATCGACAGCCATGCCGCTATTAATCACTGAAGCATCGACATCTTGTAAAGCGCGCGCTGTTTGCGTAGCATCTAATTCAGTTATTTTCAATTGGCGTTTATTTTCAGTAATATCACTGACAGTCGGTAGTTGCTGTTTCGCAGGATCTACTTTTATCAGTCCTGCAGTTTGTAATAAAATTAACGCCCGCCCACCATTCGTTGGGTCATTAGGAATAGCAATTTCTCCGCCGTCTTTAATTTTCGTGATATCTTTCAATTTATTAGCGTAAATTCCCAATGGTGCATTGACTGTATTGCCAATTGATACTAATTTCGTTCCATGTTCTTTATTGTAATTGTCTAAAAAGATTTGATGCTGAAAGGCATTTAAATCAATTTCTTTTTCTGCTAATGCTGCGTTTGGTTGTGTATAGTCTGTAAATTCTACCAATTGTAGATCAATATTTTTCTTTTTCAAACGGTCTTTGACCGATTCCCATTCATCATTTTTTGTTCCTACAACCCCTAGTTTAACGGTTTCTGTCTTAGTATCCTTCGCAGACCCCGATGCACAACCTGCAATCGTAAAAGCTAATACCCCAATAAGTCCAATTAATTTACTAAATTTTTTCATTTGTCATTTCTCCTTTTTTCTAATGTGATGTTTTTTTGATTAATTGATTACTAATGGCTTGACTGATAAATACCATAATTAAAATAATTAACGTGGCCATAAATGTCACATCGGTTTGAAACCGATTGTAGCCTCGAGTAATCGCTAAGTTGCCCAGACCACCGGCTCCAATCGCTCCTGCCATGGCTGTTAATCCAATCAAATTAATAATTGTCACTGCTGAAACACGAATAATACTTGGTAACCCTTCAATTAGATAAACCCGAAAAATAATCCCTAAGGGACTCGTCCCCATGGCTTCTGCCGCTTCAATAACGCCAGGATCCACTTCTAATAACGCATTTTCAATTTGGCGCGCGAAGAACGGGATTACGCCAATAACTAATGGGACTAACGCTGCGGTTGTACCAATTGTCGTTCCTGCCAAAATTCGTGTTAATGGTTGAATCAGTGCGAGCATAATAATGAAAGGAATAGAGCGGCAAACATTAATAATTTTTTCTAAGACACTATACAGGGGTGGATTTTTCAAAACACCACTGGGGCCAGTACTGACAAGCACGACACCCAACAAGACTCCTAACACACCAGCAATCAATGCTGTCCAAAAAACCATGTATAATGTTTCCCATGTACTTTGAAGAAACTCTTGTTTTAATTGGACAACATTCGGAAAATATTTCTCAAATAATTGATACATTCTCAGTTCACTCCTTTTTTAAATCACCTGTAAATTCTGCTTTTGCTTCGTTTGCTGATAGGTTTTCAAAACATTGGTTCGCACGCCTTGTTTCGCTAAATAAGTAAGGGCTTGTTGACGCTGGGCCTCATCACCAGAAAGCACCACAATTAAATGGCCAATAGGAACGTTTTGAACAATTTCGACATTGCCATAAAGGATATTTGTATATACCTGATATTGGCTATACAATTGTGCAATTAATGGCTCATTCGTTTGATCTCCCACATAAGAAAATTCAATTAATTCTTGATTTTTATCTAAATCAGCTAATTTAGGATGTTCAAGAATCGTGGTTAATGCTTGGTCAATATGAGTTGCTGTCCGAATAAAATCTTTGGTTAAAGGTTGTTGGGGTTGACTAAAAATCGAAACAATATCGTTTGATTCGACAACGCAGCCATTTTCCATCACCGCGACTTTATTACAAATTTCTTTAACCACTTGCATTTCATGGGTGATTAAGACAATCGTCAAGTTCAGTTCTTGATTTAACTTTTTTAACAAAGCTAAAATCTGTCCCGTTGTTTTTGGATCTAACGCACTCGTCGCTTCATCACAAAGTAAAATTTCAGGATCATTTGCTAAAGCGCGGGCAATCGCAACCCGCTGTTTTTGCCCTCCTGATAGTTGACTGGGGTAAGCGTCCCGTTTTTCACTTAGTCCAACTAGCTCTAATAAATGGCTGATTTTTTGACGCCGTTCACTTTTACTTAGCCCAGAATATTTTAATGAAAAATCGATATTACTAAATATAGTCCGCTCTTTCATCAAATTAAAATGTTGAAAAATCATTCCAATCTTTTTTCGTTGTTGTCGTAATTCCTTTTTAGAAAAAGTTAAAATATTTTCTTTGTTAATAATAACGGTGCCCGCTGTTGGTCGTTGTAATAAATTAATTACCCGTACTAACGTACTTTTTCCAGCACCGGAATAACCAACGATTCCGTAGATATCCCCTTTATCAATTGTCAAAGAAACATCTTGGACAGCCTGAATTTCTTGTTTTTTTTGTTGAAATGTCACACTGATATTTTTTAGTTCAATCATTCTTTATCCCCCTTCATTCTTACCAACCTGCATTTTTTCACAAAAAAGAAAAAAGCATCCTCAACGACACAACTCAAGTTGTATCGTTGAGGACGCTTTTTTGCGTGTTACCACCTCATGTTCAGAATTTGCTCACACAAATTCCCTTTTCAAGTACGGAACAATATGTTCGATACCCTAGCTCGATAACGGGAGCCCCCGTCGCCGCCTTGTGTTTAACACTCGGAGCGCTTGCTCAATAGCCATTTTCCAAAACGTCTTTGTCACCTATTCTCAGCTACCTAGGCTCTCTGTTAAACAAATCAAGTCTTGTACTTACTATATCACTGCTTTTTTATTTTTATTCATTCTAAACTGATTTTCGTTTATTTTCAAAATCAAACAGACTAGAGTTCCTATCCCTTCAAGCATCGAGTAATCGCAGATAATAGCTGCTCTCTCTCTTTGCATCAGTCGTAGTGCCCAACAGGATTTGACTGTGGCGAGAATCGTAGGAACACTTTCGTGCAAATGACACAACTTGCCCTTCGGTCATCTTGTACTGTTCATCACTTACAAAGGCCATACTGCGTCGAGTAATCGCAGACAGCATCTACTCTGTCGCTTCGCGCCAGTCGTAGTGCTCAACAGGATTTGACTGTGACGAGAATCACAGCCTTGGCGAGAATCGTAGGAACACTTTCGTGCAAATGATACAACCTGCCCTTCGGTCATCTTGTACTGTTCATCACTTACAAAGGCCATACTGCGTCGAGTAACCGCAGACAGCATCTACTCTGTCGCTTCGCGCCAGTCGTAGTGATTCGTGCAAATGACACAACCTGCCCTTCGGTCATCTTGTACTGTTCATCATCTACTCTGTCGCTTCGCGCCAGTCGTAGTGATTCACAGCAAAAAGCCCTTCACTAGCGTTTTGCTAGTAAAGGGCGAATGATTCGCGGTACCACCTTTTTTCGAAATATAACTGATTCTTTATATCTCATCTCTTATCCAAGTCTTTATTAACTTGGTGCACATGGTAACGGGTGCTTAGCCGAAATTGCTTACTTATCAGCAATTTATTCTCAGAGGCCATCTTCAACTTTTCTGAACCTTGTCCCTTTTCACCAATCAGGACTCTCTTTTGAAGGTCATCAAAATTTACTCTTCTCTTCAACGAATGAATAGTTATCTGTGATGTTGATTTACACTTTACTAGAGAAAAAAGAGATTGTCAACAGTTTTTCTTAGAAAAAAATCATTTTTCTTTTTTTACGAAAGAGCAATTGACAAACTTTCGTCTATACGTTATTCTATTTCTTGTGCACGAGATTTGTACGATTTTTCAAAAGGAACTTTGACGATTACTCGTCGCAGTGTAGCCTTTGAAAGTGAACTCTATGGGTTTCACTTCGTTGCAATCCTCGAGTTAGTTTAGCCTTTGAAAGTGCCGCCTTAGCTCAGTTGGTAGAGCACCACCATGGTAAGGTGGGGGTCGCCGGTTCAAGCCCGGCAGGTGGCTTTTTGGTAAAATCCCAACTCTTTAATAAAGAGTTGGGATTTTTTTGTTTTGCCTACCCTTAGTGTTCTGTCAAGATGAGAAAATAACAAAAGCAATTTCTTCATTCCACTCGTTATGGTATATTTTAATTGTTAAATAATTATTGGAGTGGAGTACAATGATGAAACAATTACCTACAGAATCAAAAAAATTTGATTTAAAGAATTGGTGTATTGAAAATAAAGCCTATCTTCTATTGATCATTTTAATTTATCAAGTGGCAGTTTTATCCATCGGCATTATCAATTTCCCTTACTTAGATGATAATGCTCGCCAGGTCGCTGGAATGACAGATTTTGGTACGACTTACGCACGTTGGGGCAGTGAATTTCTCTCATGGTTTGTTCAAGGAAGTCGTCATTTGACAGATCTGGGCTTGACCACACCGATTCTAACAGGTCTTATCTTATCTCTCACAAGCATACTGGCTATTTATATCATCAATGACCAAAAAATTAGCTGGGGTTCCTCTTTAGTAGCTACTTTAATTGGCCTCAATCCTTGGTTCCTTCAATGTCTTAGTTTCAGGTTTGATAGTCCCTATATGGCATTGAGTATTTTTTGTTCGTTTCTTCCTTTTTATTGGTGGCAGCGTAATTCTTTTACGTTTTTCTTGGTTTCTGTTTTTTCACTGTTTGTTATGTTTAATACTTACCAAGCCTCGTCAGGAATTTATATAGTTATCGTCTTATTCCTTACTTTCAAGCAGTTACTTGCTGGAGAAAATTTCATTGCTCTTTGTAAAAAAGTCGCACTTGCTGCTATCGCTTATCTACTTTCTATAGTCAGCTACCTTATCGAGTTAAAATTTGTACCTTCCGCAACAAACAACATTGGGGGCAGTCAGGCCTTACCAAGTTTGCATGATATTCCCAGTGTGGCTTATCAAAATAGTTACCATTATTTTTCAGAGCTATTGAACCAAAGTAATCGTTTATGGCTTTTATTACTGCTCCTACTGCTTGTTTTATTTTTTATTAGTCATCTATCAAATAGCAAAATCAACTTAGGCTTAAGTTTCCTCTATTGTATCTTGTATTTAGGACTTGCTTCTCTCTTAAGTTTTGGTATTTTTATTGTCTATTCAAGAAATATCGCTGGTGATGCGCCTCGCTATATTTACGGATTTGCTGTTTTTGTTACAATCAGCATGTTAAGTTTATTTAACAATCGACAAGTGAAAGCAATTTATCTAACTTCGTTACTTGTGGCCAGCTTGTTATCTTATTATATTTTATCGTTTGTTTTGGTGTATTCTTCCACATTAAACTATCAAAAAGAAGCATTCAATCGCCAAGCAGCTGTTTTAACAGATGATTTAAAAAATGTTGTAACAAACGAACGAAAAAAAGTTTATTTAAATACGTTTTTCAAAAATTCAACTGTTTATGCTAATACAAGTCGAAACTACCCAATTCTTTCAAAAATTGTGCCACCAAATGACGGTCTATACTTCCCTAATTACGTTTGGTTCAATACTTCATCGAATTTAGGAGTAGAGATGGCACCACTGACCGATACGGATATGTCTAAAAATCAAAAAGTAGTAAGTAATCACTTTTATGACATTTATACAAACAACAAAGAAATATTTGTGTTTATGAAATAATTTGTTCCATCCAAAAACACTTCTTTTGCAATAAACGTGACTGTATGGTTTGATTAAGATGGATTAAGTATTCTTTTCGGGTACATTTATTACTTCCTGAAACTTGTTTCTTTCCCATTTTTCTTATGAAGTAACAAAATTTTTGAGAAAAAACAGCTCGTTTTCTATGTTATGATAGAGAAGTGAAAATCACCAGAAAGGTTGTTGCGGACTATGAGAACTCGTCAGAAAAAATTATTTTTATTTTCAATGATTTTATGGTTAGTTGAATTTTTAATTACACGGATTTCTGATTCTTTTCCAGGAGCAACGCCATTGTTCGTTGTGATTTGCTTGATTCAAGGAATTCTTTTTACTTATTTCTGTCTTGCTTTTTTCTATTATCCGCAATAATCAGTCAAGAAAAGCAATTAGAGCAGATTCAGCAAATTTCTGAAACCGAAAAAATGGCACGTCCTCGCTTTTAGGACGTGCCATTTTTTAAAGCATTATTTGTGTAAATGCCGTTCGTATCGCCTGTTGAACATTTTGAACAGCATCGATTTGATGGCCTTTTGCTTCAGTCAATTCTTTTTCAATATATTCAGGATAATAGGTTGCCAAATAACCCAAGACCCAGATAGTTGGATCTGAAATAACCGTCTCTGCTAATGGATACAAATAGGCAAGATGCAACCGAATTTCTTCTTCCAAATGCTGCAGCATAATTGGATCATCATTTTCTAAACGATTCCTAAGTTCAGTACAAATTTCGGAATAGATCGGCGTATTTAACGGTCCAGTTTTTCCTTCTAGTAAGACTGTCTGAGGCTGATTGTCATACCAAAGAAAAGTCAGTGGTTCTGAAAATTGCAACAGTGCTAATTCTTCAATAAACCATTCCCGAGCAAAATAACTAAGTGCTTGGTTCATAACTAAATCTTTTGCGACTTCCACAAATACTGGTTTAGGCAAATATAAACTGGTTTTAATGTTCGCTAATTGTTGATAAACGGGCAATTGATCGCTTACTAACAAGTTCCTTTTAATTGCTTGAATTTGCTGCGTTTCTAATTGTTGATACGCCTCTTCCACTTGCATTAATTGCTGTTCTAACGTTTTTTGTTGTGCTAGCGTTATTTTTTTAGTTTGAAGTAATTGCTTCAATAAAATATACCCTTCAATAAAGCGACGACTTTGACTATAAATTTGCATATAAATTGCCGCTGTTTCAAGGTTCTCAAAATAAGACTCTTGGAACGCTTCTGCCAATGCTAGTGCTTCGTCAGCTTCACCCATTTCCAACAATAATTGGACAATTTTTTGGTTTACTGGCGGCGTTTGTTGTAGCTGATAGGCTTGTTGAAAATTTTCTAAAGCGGCGATCTGATTATGTTCTACAAGTGCTTCTTCTCCTTGTGCAATAAAACGTTCATAGTTTTTTGGAAATTCATGAATGGTACTCATATCTAACCTCCTTTATTTCTTATTTAAAGCAGATGAGCCTGGGACAAAAATCACTTTGGATTTTTGCTCCAGGCTCAAAACCTGATAACCGGCGGGAACAGAACCAACACTACGCGTTGCTCGGAGCTAAACGGTTCTGTCCCGACCTCGATTTTAACTATTCAAACGGACTTTTTTAGTAAAGATTACGAATAATAATTGCCGTTTCTAGGTCGCCCTCAGCGTTCATCTTCTCCGCCTTTTCCTCTAAACTATACCCAGCAAAACTTTCGTTTGTTAAAACATCTGCTACTGTGAATTTAGCAACTTTTTCAATACTGACTGCATCTGGTGCTACTTCTTGCACGCTATCCCAGCCTGTATCAATAAAGACCTTTGTATCTTCTGTAATCGCTTCGTTTGCTTCTAACGCCTGCATAATTTCTTTTAACTGTGCATACGTCATAACCTCAACTTGATTTTCCATTTAAACGCCTCACTTTGCCATTCCTTTTTAAGGATTGGGTTTTAATTTTAGACTTTTTCTTTAATTGTTTTTAATGCGTGATATAAGGCATATTTCATTGGTTTGGCTTTCCATTGGAAATTGCCCATTAATTCTTCGACATGACCGCCAAAGGATTGTTTGAATTTAAGAACCCCATCACTTCCATCAAAGACACCGTCAACGCCATAAAAATTATATTTGGGAATGTTATTTTCTACTGTGTAAGTTAACATTTTATGTTGAATTAAATACGGTGCATAGTATTGTTTATATTTTTCATACGTACCACTAAACAAGTAAACAACTTCTTGTGGATGAACAATGAATAAGGCACCTGCTAAAATTTCAGGTTCATCTGATGTTTTCATTTCTTTAGCCTCGTCAATCCGTTTGCGCACGGTACGAACTTCATCTTCAAATTCACGTTTCTGGTTATTTTTTTTACGGCTTTTAGGATTGGCAATTAACGCTTCATTGACTTCG
Organism: Enterococcus sp. DIV0682; assembly: GCF_051712685.1. Classification (NCBI taxonomy): domain Bacteria; kingdom Bacillati; phylum Bacillota; class Bacilli; order Lactobacillales; family Enterococcaceae; genus Enterococcus; species Enterococcus sp. DIV0682. The sequence continues at coordinate 1,032,584 of NZ_JBIOPK010000001.1, read as the reverse complement.
TTGAGCGTCTCTTGTAATTTGCGTAATTTCTCATGAAGATTTTCTAAATAAGTAGCAAAGTTTAGTTCCGCCACCATAAATTTTGCTCGTTCGCCAAACTCTTCATAAACAGCTTGGTAATAAGCTAAATCCTTATCTTCAAAATTACGTCGTGCACTTGTTTCTTCCGTTAATTTCTTAAAGAGAGGTAGCTCTTCGTAACGAAGTTCTCGGGTTGTTACTCCATATTCCCATGTTTTCTTGATGTCATATTTAGCATCTTTTCCATAAGATTTCCAAAGATCTTCTTCTGTTAATCCAGCCATATCTTTGACAAACAGCCAACGTGGCGCGCCATCAAAATTGTGCACATCAAACCCTTGGTGTTCAAAACCAATTGATGTGAAATAGTCAAATGTTTCTTGATTGACCTTTTCAACTTCACCGCCATTAAAATCACGTAAACAAATTTGTTTATTTGGAGTAAAGGTTAAATAAAGGCCATCATTTTTTTTCACATATTTTTTTAAGCCTGTGAAAAAGGCTTCTACACATTTTTTATCTGTATAATCCATCAAAATTCCGCCGTCAATGTCGAAAGCATAACCAATTTTGACTTTTTTCTTGCTTAGGATACACGCAGCAATTAGTTGACCTTCTCGTTTGACGCCAACGTATTCACAATGCCAGCCACGTCGTTCCAATAAATGTTTCATTTCGGGTGTTTCTAAAAAGTTACCTGCAGGATGTGTCATTGCAAAGGTAGTAAATTCTTGTTCAGTTAATGTACTAAACTGATCCATATCAAACAACTCACAATCTTTTTTTGTTAAATAAATTAGCACTTTTCAGCTTAACCTACTTTTTGCTTTCTTTCAAACAAAGTTACCTCACTGGCTAATTCTTATTTTTCGGTTCTTATTAATTATATCTAATTTTGCTAAAATGCAAACAGTTTTCAACGGAAAAAAAGAATTTCTTTGGAATCTTTCATTTTTGACTGAATATCTTTCTTTTATAAAAAATATCTGAGACAAAAATCTAAAGTGATTTTTGTCTCAGATATTAAAACTCATGAAAACCCGTTGAACATCTTTCTCTCAGGTTCTTGATTTACTCAACAGTTACACTTTTGGCTAAGTTCCTTGGTTTATCAACATCGTAGCCTCTTTGTAAGGTTGCATAGTACGCTAATAATTGGCCTGGGACAATGCTAACTAAGGCAGAAAGTAACGGATGCACATCTGGAATAATCAGTTGGTCCTGTGGTTTTGCCAAGGATTCCAAGGCAATCACAATATTTCTTGCTCCACGACTTTCGACTTCCTTTAAATTGCCTCTTGTATGGGCTGCGACTTTGGCATCTGTCACAATCCCAATCACAGGTGTTCCTTCTTCAATTAAGGCAATCGTTCCATGCTTCAATTCACCTGCCGCAAAGCCTTCTGCTTGAATGTAGGAAATTTCTTTCAACTTCAAGGCCGCTTCCATCGACACATAATAGTCGACTCCTCGCCCGATATAGAAGGCATTTCGAGTATACGTCAGATAATCTTCCACCAAGGCTTTCATTTGTTGTTTTTCATCAATCAAGGTTTCCATGACAGCTGCTACCACGCTCAATTCGTGAGCCACATCAAATGAGACGGCCGCTAATGTTTGGCGTTCTTCACCAATTGCTTTTGCTAAAATAGCTAAGACAGCGATTTGAGCAGTATAAGCTTTGGTGGAAGCGACAGCAATTTCTGGTCCTGCGTGTAATAACAAGGTATCGTCCGCTTCACGTGATAATGTTGAGCCAGCAACATTTGTTAATGTAAGTGATGGATGCCCTAATTCATTAACCTGTACCAGTACTTGACGACTATCCGCCGTTTCACCACTTTGACTTAAGAAAATGAAGAACGGTTTTTCAGATAAAATAGGCATGTTGTAGCCAAATTCGCTTGATAAATGAACTTCCACAGGAATACTGGCAATCGTTTCAATTAAAGATTTTCCGACCCAACCTGCATTATAACTTGTTCCACAAGCAATAATGTAAATTCGGTCACATTGATTAATTTTTTCAAGTAACGCCTCATCTAAGGTCACTTTTTCACCTTGAGTATACGCTTGAACAATTTTGCGCATCACTGCAGGTTGTTCATCAATTTCTTTGAGCATATAAAACGGATATGTTCCTTTTTCAATGTCATTTAAATCTAATTGCGCTTCAAAAGGTTCTCGGTTGATCACTTGTCCTTCTGGCGTTTCGATTACTACTTTGTCCGCTGTAACAGTTACAATTTCACCATCAACAATCTCAACAAATTGATTGGTTTCTTTAATCATCGCCATCGCATCACTACAAATAACATTAAAGCCTTCACCTAGACCGATAAGTAACGGGCTTTTATTTTTCGCTACGTAGATAGTATTGGGGTCCATTTTATCCATTAATGCAAAAGCGTATGAACCTTTAATTTCGGCTAAAGCCGCTTTAAAAGCATCTTTTGTTGAAAAACCATTTTCAGCAAAATGAGCAATTAATTGAACGACGATTTCAGTATCTGTATCACTAATTAAGTGAGCACCACTTAAAAATTGTTCTTTTAATTCTTCAAAGTTTTCAATGACACCATTATGCACTAATGCAAAGCGTTGATCGCTTGAAACATGGGGATGTGCATTGGCGACAGTTGGTTCGCCATGAGTGGCCCAACGAGTATGACCAATACCAACTGTTCCATCGATTTCTGGCGTTAATTTTGCTGCTAAATCGGCAATGCCCCCAACTGCCTTAACTACATGGGGCTGTTGGCTTTGATCATTCACACAAATCCCAGCAGAATCATAACCTCTATATTCCAATTTTGTTAATCCTTGAATCAAACTTTCCGTGACATTTTCTTTTCCAATCATTCCGACAATTCCACACATAATGCTAATTCCTACTTTCCAATTGAAATTCTGTATTTACTAGGTCCTGTTTAACTAGCAAATCCCATTATATGTTTCTACCTGCGTGATAACCGCTTTGTTCTAACTTCACAATTAGTTTTTCTTTGTTATCTGTAGAGTGCAGTCCCTAGAGCCACCCGCCGAATCTTCGATAAGCTCTCTCCTCGTCACCTGAACGTTCAGGTCTGGCGCTATCCGATATTGGTCTATATACCTCCTTTGTAAATATATTCCGTAGAAACATAAATAATCATACAATTAAAAGTAGGTACTTGTCAACAAAAATCTAAAAACCAAAAATTGGTCTAGTTCTTTAAAGTTGCAAAAAAAGAATCTAGTACACTCATAGTAAGAGAAAGTACTAGATTCTTAATAATAAAAAAATATCCGTTCTATTTATAGAACCTTATCAATTTGTTATTTATTGGAATGGATTATAAAACCGGCCACCATTCACATGGAACAACCAGAAACTGATTCCTAATAAGCATAAGGCAAGTATCATTACCGAAAAATCACGCAGATGAAAAGGTTGTTGCGCATACCACGTTCTATTTTTCTTTTGACCAAAACGCCTTAATTCCATAGCGGTACTCACAGTTTCAATTCGATCTAAACTAGATAGAATTAAGGGTAAAACGATTTGTGCTACGCCTTTGATTCGTTGGCCTAACCGTCCCTTTTTAGACATCTCATAGCCTCGCGCTTGTTGTGCTAAAGAAATATTAAAAAAATCTTCTTGGATATCGGGAATATAACGAATAGCCAGCGCTACTGCATAACTAATCCGATAACTCACACCAATTCGATTCAAGCTGGAGGCAAATTCACTAGGATTTGTTGTTAATAAAAAGATTAATGCCAACGGAATCGTACAGAAATATTTTAAAACTAAATTAAATTCATAAAATAATTCTTCTTGTGTCAAAGTAAACCGTCCGATTCCTTCCCAAATCACGGTACGTGATTGATATAAATCAACCCCATATTCAGGTGCAAAAAGGTAAACCGTTAAGATATTTAACAAAGAAAAAATAGCAATAAATTTAATAACAAAAGATATTTGATGCCATTTAATATTTGATAATTTTAACAAAACAAGCGAAACCACAGACATTCCTAACAGATAACGAGTATCATACGTGGTCATACAAGCCACAGAGACAACGATTAAAAAGACTAATTTGCTTGTGCCGTTTAAGCGATGAATCCAGGTTGAATCAGGATGATAGCCTAACATTTGTCGTTCACTCATCCAAAACGCACCTCACGATCGTAAGCAACAAATTTTTCCGTAAATAGCAAGGGATTTTCCAAGCCTAACGCTTTAGCAAAGGTAAACAAGCTCGTTTCTTTTAAAGAAGCCGCTTGAATTAATTTTTCATCTGTTAAAACAGCAACTGGAGTCGCATCTGCTAGTAAACGTCCATCACAAACTACTAACGCACGTGTTGTATATTCCAACATTAAATGCATATCGTGAGTGATCATTAAAATAGTCACACCTAAGCGGTTCAATTCTTCTAAAAATGTCATCATTTCTGTATAATGTTTAAAATCTTGCCCAGCTGTTGGTTCATCTAAAATTAATAATTCAGGTTCTAAAACTAAGATCGATGCAATAGTTACCCGTTTTTTCTGCCCAAAACTCAATGCGGAAATCGGCCAGTTCCGGAAGGGATACAGCCCACAAATATGTAAAATATTCGTCACACGTTCCTCAATTTCTGCTTGTGGCACATCTCGTAAAACTAATCCTAAAGCTACTTCTTCAAAAATCATTTTTTTAGAAATCATTTGATTGGGGTTTTGCATCACATAACCAATTTTATCTGCACGTTCTTTGATTGAATAATTGGAAAAATCCTGTCCCTCCCATAAAATCTTGCCCGATTGAGGCGTGATGAACCCGCAAATTATTTTAGAAAGTGTAGACTTCCCGGCACCATTTTTTCCTACAATGCTGATCATTTCTCCATGATGAATAGTTACTGAGAAGTCATCTAACACTTTTTCACCATGACGATCATATTGATAGGACACTTGTTCCAAACGTAATAGTTCAGCTCCTTTGACCGCACTAACTGAACTAGGTTGGACAGACCACTGTGTCATTTTGGGCAAAACCGTTTCGCCTGATACTTCGGCTAATTTGTCTAAATGACTAACTTGTGTTAAATCAATCCCAGCATATTTCATGGCTGTAACGTACAAAGGTTCACGAATCCCTTGCTGGGTCAACGTATCTTGACGTAACAATTCATCTGGCGTTGTATCAGAAATAATTGCGCCCTCATTCATGACAATAATTCGATCAACTGATTCGCAAAGAACGTCCTCTAAGCGATGTTCTATTATTAAAACAGTTGCTTTTGTTTCTTGTTGAATGGTGTCAATCAAAGTCATTGTTTCTTGTCCCGCTCGTGGGTCAAGATTAGCCAAAGGTTCATCAAAAAGTAAAATTTTTGATTGGTTAATTAGAACGCCCGCCATAGATACACGTTGTTTTTGACCACCTGACAAATCTTGTGGACGGTGTTGCAATAACTGATTCAGCTCAACAATCTCGGACCATTTGTGGACCGCTTTTTTCATTTCTGCTTGTTCAACTGCATCGTTTTCTAAAGCAAAAGCAATATCCTCAGCAACCGTTAAACCGATAAACTGCCCATCGGTATCTTGCAAAACAGTTCCTACATCAAAAGACAAATCAAATAGACTTGTTTCTTGGATATTTTTACCAGCAACCGTAGCTGTTCCTTGAATCTCACCTTCATAAATATTGGGAATTAACCCGTTGATACATTGCGCCAATGTTGATTTGCCACTACCACTAGGCCCAACGATTAAAACCTTTTCTCCTTCATAGATGGTTAATTGAATCCCCTTTAATGTCGGTTCAGATTGGCTATGATATTGAAAGGAAAAATTATTAAAAGTAATGATTGGTTTTTTCATTCGGCCTCACCTCAGTTTCTCCATAAAAGAAAGGGTCTGAGCATTAGCAAAGTAATTACTAGGGCAGACCCTTAACCATTTAAATTATTTCGACAGTTTCTTAATCTTTCGATAAACTGCCTTTCTTTGTTCTTGTTGATGCATAAGCTTTCATCAACAATGTTCCAATAATCCCCACAGCGACAATATTTGAAACAGTCGCGAATACGCCTTGTGTAAATACTTTACTTGCGGGTTCACTATAAATCAAAATATCCAAACTAGGCGCGATTAAGCCCCAAACGACGATATTGCCAAAGGCTTGGAAAATATTGAAACGCACCATGTCATTTGTTGTAAATTCACCATGTTGAAGATCCATTTTACGACCAGCGAAGCCAAAAATAATACCAATAATTCCTGAACAAATAATCCAGCTCCACCAAGCGCTACCATACGTGGTAAAATCTTTTAATGTGTGACCAATCAAACCAATTAGCCCTCCAGCTACTGGTCCAAAAACAACTGACATTAAAGCAAGAAATGGATACGACGTTTCTAAGTTCGTATTAGGAATCCCAGTTGGAATCACAACGAATCGACCTAAAATAACAAAAACTGCAGAGCCAATTCCAATTGCTACAATTGTCTTGACGGACATTTTTTCTTTCATTTCGCTCCTCCATTCTATAACTCCATTGATTTACAGCCGCTCCCTTCTTGATTTTATCGAATAAAAAAAGAAGATACACGGTGCATCTTACTTCTAAAATAGTACCCTTTTAACCGCTCTATGTCAATGATAGACGGAGCTTATTAGCTATTTTCTTTTTTTGATTTCCAACAAAGAAACCAGACACTTAACGCAAGCTAGCATTAAGTGTCTGGTTTCTAATTGGTTCTTATTCAACGCCGATTTCTGCACGTACTACTTCAGCAATTTTATCAACGTAATAATCAACTTTTTCTTGTGTTGGCGCTTCGGCCATCACACGTAACAATGGTTCTGTTCCAGAAGGACGAACTAAAATACGACCTTCGCCATTCATTTCTGCTTCTGCTTGTTCGACAACTGCTTTGATTGCCGGAACTTCCATTGCACCATTTTTATCTGTGACACGAATATTGACTAATTTTTGTGGATAAATCGTCACTTCATCCGCTAATTCAGATAATTTTTTGCCCGTTTGCTTCATAACATTCAACAATTGAATCCCTGAAAGCATGCCATCACCTGTTGTGTTGTAATCTAAAAAGATCATGTGACCAGATTGTTCGCCACCAAAATTGTAATCATTTTTACGCATTTCTTCTACAACATAGCGGTCACCCACTTGCGTTACCACATCTTTTAAGCCAATTTCTTCTACAGCTTTATGGAAACCTAGATTACTCATCACTGTTGTAACAATTGTATCTTTTTTTAAACGTTTTTTCTCAGCTAAATATTTGGCACAAATATACATGATTTTATCACCATCGATAATTCGTCCTAATTCATCGACTGCAATAATTCTATCACCGTCGCCATCGAAAGCCAAACCAGCATCTGCGCCTTTTTCAACAACCATTTCTGCCAAAGCTTCAGGATGAGTGGAACCCACACCATCATTGATATTCAATCCATTAGGACTTGTTCCCATTGTATAGAAATCTGTCTCTAAATCTGCGAAGACACGATTGACTGCTGTTGCAGTTGCTCCGTTGGCAGCATCTAAACAAACAGTCATATCTGCTAAATCGCCAGGAATACTTTGAACTAAAAATTGCGAATATTTTAGTAAGCCTTCTGGAAATTCATCTAACGAGCCTAAGCCTTCTGCAGAAGGTCTTGGTAAGGTGTCTTCTTCTGCGTCTAACAATGCTTCAATTTCTGCTTCTTGATCGTCTACTAATTTGAAGCCGTCTGCCCCAAAAAACTTAATCCCATTGTCTTCCGCAGGATTATGTGAAGCTGAAATCATTACGCCAGCAGATGCTTTTTGTAAACGAGTAAGATATGCTACACCAGGTGTTGAAATCACCCCTAATTGGAAAACTTCAATTCCGACTGATAATAATCCAGCAATCAATGCTTGTTCCAACATCTCACCTGAAATACGTGTATCGCGCCCTACGAGAACACGAGGTTTTCTTGAACTATCTTCATGTTGACTCAACACATAACCACCGTAACGCCCTAATTTAAAAGCTAATTCAGGTGTTAACTCCTTATTTGCAATTCCTCTTACACCATCTGTTCCAAAATATTTACCCATTTTGATTCTCCTTAGTCACTTGATTCTCTGTATTTTCAGTTGAACCAGCAGTTGTACTTTCTACTGTTGATCCCTCACTTGTTGTTTCAGAAGTATTTGATTCTACTTGACTGGATGTACTTGGTTGTACTGCTTGGCTACCTGAGCCAACCGTTGTTGAACTTGCAGGTTCCCCTGAAGTTTCATTTGTATTTGATGACTGTTGTTGATTGTACACGGGGCTCAAAGAAACGTCAACCTCATCTGGTGTAACTACGTATTCTCCATTAATGGGAATAGTCACTGATTGTTTTGTTTCTTTGCGAATATCAGAAATATCTACCGGTACCTCAATTGATTCTAGCGTATCTAAAATTGATTGCGGGCCACTGACCCTAACTTGGTACGTCGATAAACTATAATTGTAATGAGCGATCCCAGCAGGTGGCGTACCTGTCATACTAACATTCAGTGGTACATCTTTCGTTGGCGCGGTTAAGCCTACTGTTACTTTGACTTGTGGTGCTGGATTTTCGATACTTAGGACTTGACCTTTGGCATCTAGCGCTTGGACATTTACCGTTTGTTTAATCGTATCAATTGTTTGTTTGGCACTTGAGACTGGCGCAATCACTTTGTCAATTGCTTTCGCTGTTTCTTCTCCAGTTGTTACTTCTACGGTTTTTGGATCTACAGAAATATTTTTTACTTTGTAGCCTTCTTTTTCAATGTTATCAGAAAGTTGTGCTTCTACATCGAATTTTTTTGTTACTCTCTTTTCAATCGTTACAGTCACTGTTTTCGGTTCAATTTCAGCTGTAACAGCTGAACTTAGTCCCCGCACTGTCAAAGGCACTTCCGAAGTCCCTAATGGCAATTTGGTTAAGTCTGCGACCACTTGGAAATTTCGTGTGTCAGCATTTGATTCCATGTTTAATTGAATGCGGTTCGCACTACGTAAATGAACATTCACACTCTCTTCAAATCCAGAGACATAATATTTGTCTTTATCGTATTGGACTTGGACAGGAATATTATTCAGTGTCTCACTATACGTTTGGCTTGAACCTGAATTGGAGGGATTATTGCCTGTTGCATTGGCATTAAAAAATAACAACAATGCAAACAGCAATGAAAGCAAACCATTAAACCAGCTTTTTTGGGAGGCTTTTCTCATTTGCGTTTAACCCCCTTTGTTACATCATCGATAAAATGCTGCAAAGCACTTTTTTTATCTTCCGATGATTCCGAAATTAACTCCTTACGCAAAATTGTTAAATACTCTTCTTGCGTTAGGCCAGGAATTAATTCATTGTTCAACGTCAAACTAACGTCACCAGTTTCTTCAGAAACAACAATCGTAATGGCATCACTGACTTCACTGATACCGACTGCGGCTCTATGGCGCGTTCCAAATTCTTTTGGAATTAAATTGCTCTCTGATAGCGGTAAATACGCACTAGCAACAGCAATTTTTTCATTTTTGATAATCACCGCACCATCATGTAGTGGTGTATTTGGAATGAAAATATTAATCAGTAATTCACCAGTAATATCGGCATCCAAATCAATACCTGTCTCAATGTATTCATCTAAACCGGTATTGCGTTCAATGGTTATCAAAGCACCAATTTTCCGTTTTGACATGTACTGAATGGCTTTGTCAAAGGCCTGAATAATACGCTCATCTTCTTGTTGCGCACCTTTATTCGGGCGGAAAAACGAACTTCTCCCTAGATGTTCCAGCCCTCTTCGCACTTCTGGTTGAAAAATAACAACCGCGGCGATTACACCATACATGATGACTTGATTCATTAACCAAGATAATGTATGTAGACCAATTATCTCACTTAGAATGCGGATAATGATAAAAACAGCGACACCTTTTAATAGTTGGACTGCTTTTGTTCCACGAACAAGCATGATTAATTTGTAAACGAGGTACCATACGACTAGGATATCTATGATATTGATAACAAAATCCTTAGATAAGAAATCCGTTGAGATGACTTGCTGCCAATAATTCAAATCTAATAGTTGATTCAATTGAAACGACATCATACCCCTCACTTCTCTCTCAAGATTTCCTAACAAGTATACCACATTATTTTCTTTCATCACAGAACGCAAGCGGAAACATCAAAAAAATTTAGGAACTTTTTCAAATAACTTGAAATTTTTCATCAAAAAATCGCATTTCTAACTAAAAAACGTGTCCAAGCAAAAAGCTCAGACACGTTTTTTTGATTTCTATTTAATCTTGCTCACGTTGTTTTCTCTTGGCTGCTCGTTCAGCGCGACGGGCAGCCCTTCTTGCTTCCGCTTCCGGATCAACTGCGCGTTCTTTTTTCACTCGTGGCTTCTCGTTCTCTGGCGCAGTTATTTCTGGTTCACTTTGTTTTTCTAGTTTTGCTCGAATTTTTTCTTCTTGACCAGCTAAACGAGCATAATTATAGAACCGTCTCTTAGCATCATTAATTGTTTTATTAAATAACAATTCCGCTGTATCTGGTTGACTAGATTCTAAGGATGCAAAGCGAACTTGTTGGCGCATAAACTCTTTCATTAATGAAAAATCTGGTTTTTTGAAATCCAGTGTCATTGGTTCTTTGCCTTTTTCTCGCAATAATGGATTATAGCGATATAAAGACCAGTAACCTGAATGAACTGCGTCTTTCGCTTCTTTCAACGTTTGACTCATCCCACCTGCTAAACCATGTGTAATACATGGTGTATAGGCAATAATAATCGATGGTCCAGGGAATTTTTCTGCTTCTTCAAAAGCTTTAATCGTCTGCATTTGATTTGCACCTGAAGCAATTTGGGCGACATAGACATTTTCATAAGTCATTGCCATCATCCCTAAATCCTTTTTAGAGGCATATTTCCCACTGGCAGCAAATTTCGCAATCGCTGATGCCGGAGTTGCTTTGGAAGTTTGGCCACCTGTATTGGAATAGACTTCATTATCTAGAACTAACATATTCACATCAGCGCCACTAGCTAATACGTGGTCAATACCGCCGTAGCCAATATCGTAAGCCCAGCCGTCTCCACCAATCATCCACTGACTTGGTTTAACAAAAAGATCTTGATCGTCATAAATTGCTTCCAATAAAGGTTGATTCGTTTTTTCTTCAAGCAAAGCTGCACGTAATTTAGCTGCACGTTGTTGCGTACCTTCACTTTCGGACAGATGTGCTATCCAATCTTCCATCAATAGACGCAATGAGTCACTGGCTACAGAAAAAGCTTTGGTCATTTTACTAGCTAAACGTTCGCGACGCGCTTGCGTTGCTAACAACATGCCGTAACCAAACTCGGCATTATCCTCTAAAAGAGAATTTGACCAGGCTGGACCTTGTCCTTGTTCATTCGTAGTGTAAGGTGTCACACCCGCTGCAGCACCCCAAATCGATGAGCAACCTGTTGCATTAGCAATCAGCATTCGGTCACCAAACATTTGCGTCAATAATTTAACATAAGGCGTTTCGCCGCAACCAGAACAAGCACCAGAAAACTCTAATAAAGGTTTATTAAATTGCGAACCTAAAACAGTATTCGGTTTTGCTGGGTTTTCCTTTTGACGTAACGTCATAGCAAACGCCCAGTTCATAGCCTGCTCTTTTTCTTCTTCATAAGGTTTCATTACTAAAGCTTTGCCTTTAGCTGGACAGGCTTCAACACAAAGACCACAGCCAGTACAATCTTTGACTGAGACTTGGATACGATACTTCAAGCCGTCGGCACCACGTAGATCACGCACAATGAATCCTTCTGGAGCTTCAGTCATTTCTTCTTCATCGGCTAAGAATGGTCGTATCGCCGCATGGGGACATACAAAGGCACACTCATTACACATGGTACACCGATCGCTAATCCATTCAGGTACTTCTAATGCCACCCCACGTTTTTCAACTGCCGCAGTTCCCAAAGGCATCCGCCCATCTGTCATCCCATTTTTCGCTAGTGTCGCAACAGATAACGCATTGCCTTCTTGACGATTAATCGGTTCAACAATTTCATGAACAAAATCACTAACATTTTCTGAACGTTTTCGCGGTTGAACTTCAAGCGTTCTCCACTCTGCTGGAACAGGTACCTGATGCAACAATTCAACGGTCTTATCGATTGCTTGAATATTTTTTTCGACAACTTTCATAGACTTATGACCATAACTTTTCAGTGCTTCTTCTTTTAAAATTGGTAACACTTGCTCAAAAGGCATAATTTGCGCTAATTTGAAGAAAGCTGTTTCCATTGCGGTATTAATTCGCCCGCCTAGTCCGACTTCACTAGCTAATTTCACTGCATTGATTGTATAAAACTGAATCTCATTTTCAGCTAGATACCGTTTTAATTGATTGGGTAAAAATCGTGCTAGTTGTTCATCATTCCAAATGGTATTTAAGAGGAAAGTACCGCCTTTTTTTAACCCTTTTACTAAATCATAAGTATGCAAATAAGCGGCTGTATGACAAGCCACAAAATCAGAATGTTCAATGAGGTACGTTGAACGAATAGGCGTCTCGCCAAAACGTAAATGAGAAACGGTCAACCCGCCTGATTTTTTTGAATCATAATAGAAAAATCCTTGTGCATACTTGTTTGTATGATCACCGATAATCTTAATTGCTGACTTGTTCGCCCCTACTGTCCCATCAGAACCAAAGCCCCAAAATTTAGCTTGATAGGTTTTCGGATTCGTCAAATCAAGTGGTTTGCCAACTTCTAATGAAGTATAAGTTAAATCATCATCAATCCCAATTGTAAAACGCTTCTTCATGGCAGAACGTTCTTTCATTAATTCATCAAAAACCGCAACAATTTGATTTGGCAGCACATCTTTAGAACCTAAACCATAGCGCCCACCAATAATTGTTGGGCGAATGTCCGCTTCATACATCGCGCTTTGGACATCCAATAATAACGGTTCGCCACCAGCACCGGGCTCTTTCGTCCGATCCAAGACAGCAATTGCTTTAACTGATTGTGGTATTTTTTCAAGAAATGTTTCAACTGGAAATGGCCGATAAAGATGGACATTAAGAAAACCAACTTTTCTTCCTTGTTCTTGTAAATAATCAACCGTCTGTTCAATTGTTTGTGCAACTGAACCCATTGTGACAATCACTTCTTCTGCATCTTCTGCGCCATAATACGTCACCAAATCATAATTGGTTCCCCGTAACCGGTTAATTTCTGTCATATATTTTTGAACAATACCAGGTAATTTTTCATAATAAGGATTTATTGTTTCTCGTTGTTGAAAGTGAATATCTGGATTTTGGTTCATTCCACTAACGGAAGGGTGATTCGGATTCATGCTCCGACGACGGAATTCGGCTAATTTTTCTTGGTTTACTAAGGGTGCTAATTCTTCATAGTCAAGAACTGCCACTTTTTGAATTTCATGACTTGTTCTAAAGCCATCAAAAAAGTTCATAAATGGAACACTCGCTTCAATCGAAGCCAAGTGAGCCACTGGTGCCAAATCCATCACTTCTTGCACACTGCTTTCTGACAACATAGCAAAGCCTGTTTGGCGTGCGGCCATTACGTCTCCTTGATCACCAAAAATATTTAAAGCATTCGTGGTTAAAGCTCGGCTCGCCACATGAAAAACAGATGGTAATAGTTCTCCAGCTATTTTGTACATATTAGGAATCATTAAAAGTAACCCTTGTGAAGCCGTATAGGTCGTGGTAAGCGCGCCTGTTTTTAAAGAGCCATGGACCACGCCGGCAGCACCAGCTTCCGATTGCATTTCGACTACTTTCACAGGTTGACCAAAGATATTTTTCTTACCTTCGGCCGACCACTGATCAACAAGTTCAGCCATTGTTGAACTTGGTGTTATTGGATAAATGGCTGCTAATTCTGTAAAGGCGTAGGAAATATAAGCTGCTGCAGCATTCCCATCCATTGTTTTCATTTTCCGCATGTTTTTCTCATCCTTTATATCTAAAAAATAGAATAGTTGCACGCATATTCTTGTTTATTATAGCGGAATTTCACAAATTATGAAAGATTTTGTCAATTTTTTTGCTTAAAAATAAAAGAGAAATTGAGAAAAAACCACTTTATCCCCTATAAACAAACTATTTAACTGAATTAAAATTACTTTATTTTGTGAAATAGAAATTATCCATTCGTTCACAAACTAAAGAATGAAAGAGGGAGATAAGCGTTTCGACTTATCTCCCTCTTTCTAAACATTAAGATTATTAAAAGTAACAGCTTTTAGTACAACTCCAAATATTGTTCTCTTTCCCATTCAGAAACGGTTTGACGGAAGGCTGCCCATTCCATTCGTTTTGCTTCTACAAAATTGGCAAAAATGTGACGACCTAATGCATCAATCATTACTTGATCTTTACGTAATTCTTTGATGGCATTGTGTAAGGTTGATGGCAAATCTTCAATTTGTGCATGTTGACGTTCTTCCTCATTCATCACATAAATGTTACGATCAACCGCTGGCGGTGGCGTAAGTTCATTACGAATACCATCCAAACCTGCTTGTAATAAGACTGCCATTGTTAAATACGGATTCGCTGAAGGATCGACAGAACGTAACTCTAAACGAGTCGATAAACCACGAGACTCAGGAACTCGAATGAGTGGTGAACGATTTCTGCCGCTCCAAGCTACATAAACAGGTGCTTCATAACCTGGTACCAAGCGTTTATAAGAGTTCACTGTTGGGTTACATACCGCAGTATAGGCACGGGCATGTTTTAATAAACCACCTAAGAAATGATACGCAGTTTGGCTTAAGCCCATCTCTCCTGACTCGTCATAAAAAACATTACCTTCTTCATTAAATAATGACATATTGCAGTGCATACCAGAACCATTAATTCCAAACAAAGGTTTTGGCATAAATGTTGCATGCAAGCCATGTTTGCGCGCAATAGTTTTCACAACTAATTTGAACGTTTGAATATTGTCACAAGCATCAACTACATCAGCATATTTAAAGTCAATTTCATGTTGACCTGGTGCTACTTCATGATGCGAAGCTTCCACTTCAAAGCCTAAACTTTCTAACTCTAAAACAATATCACGGCGACAATTTTCACCTAAATCGGTTGGCGCAAAATCAAAATAGCCACCTTTATCATTCAAATCAGTGGTAATTTCACCATTCTCATCTAATTTAAATAGGAAAAATTCTGGTTCTGGTCCTAAGTTAAAAGAAGTAAAGCCTAATTCTTTCATATCTGCTAAGGCGCGTTTTAAATTACCGCGGGGATCTCCGGCAAAAGGGGTACCATCAGGATTGTAAATATCACAAATTAAGCGCGCAACTTTTCCATGGTCGCTTTCCCACGGAAAAATCATCCATGTAGATAGATCAGGGTATAAATACATGTCACTTTCTTCGATACGAACGAATCCTTCGATGGATGACCCATCAAACATCATTTTATTATCTAATACTTTATCTAGCTGACTCACAGGAACTTCAACATTTTTAATTGTTCCCATAATGTCGGTAAACATTAGTCGTAAAAAACGTACGTTTTCTTCTTCTGCAATATGTTTAATCTCTTCTGCCGTTTTGGCTTTTCTTGTCATCGGTCTGATCCCCATCCTTCATTTTTATTGGCTGCTGAAACGTTAAAGCCTTGGTACATTCGATTGGAACGGATTTTGCTGAGTAAGTCCTCCTTGCGAAAGGATTTCGTCGTATAAAATCTGACGAACATCTGCATCGGTTAACGGACGAGTCGCCTCGGCGGTGTTTTTTTGTTCCTCTAATTTCATTTCATACACACGCTTAATCCCTGCCATGTTCAATCCATCAGATAAATAATCTTTAATTTCTAACAAAACATCAATATCATTTAAAGAATACATGCGTCGGTTGCCCTCACTACGTTCTGGATGAATCAATCCCTGTTCTTCATAGTAGCGAATTTGTCGAGCGGTCAAATCCGTTAGTTTCATAACTGTACCAATTGGAAAAACTGACATGGAACGGCGTAACTCTTTTTCTCTCATCTCCATCCTCCTCTCTTAGTTATTTCTTAGAATAACAATAGAATGACAAATTGTCAAGAACTTATGTTAGATTTTCTAACATAAAACAAAAAACCTGATAAATATGGACTTTTCCATCTTTTCATGGCTGATTTTCTCCTGCTAACCAAAAAAATAGAAATGATTTGTTTTTACAAATCATTTCTAATCAACTTATCATTTTTTATTCTTTTTCGGATTCAGCCAACCATTTAGACTCTTTTTTCGCAAAACCTTTCACGATATACCGATTTTCATTTTCAGCATATTCTTCTGAAATCATTAGTGTCATCCGGCGAAGTTCACTTAATAGTTGTCCGTCAGTTGGGCTAATTTCTAATTGATAAGGCTCGAGTAATTCCATCATTTGGGCACGGATAGCTTGAACCAGTCGTTCTTTATCTTCAGAAATTTTAGTTGAGATCAATACATTGGGAAATAAGGTTGGGACAAATTCTTTGCTGTCCACTTGATCTCTTTTATTATAAACCGTCAAGCACGGAATATTTTCCAACGCTAATTCTTTAATCAATGTTTGAACTGTGCGTTCATGTTGTAACCGATCTGGCGCACTTGCATCCACCACATGGAGCAGTAAATCCATCGTCCGACTTTCTTCCAATGTCGACTGAAAGGCTTCAATCAGTTGTGTTGGTAAATCTTGAATGAAGCCAACCGTATCGGTCAGCGTAACTTCCATGCCTTGAGGCAATTGCCATTTTTTAGTTAAAGGGTCTAACGTTGCAAACAATTGATCCTCTGAATAAGTTCCTGCTGTCGTCAACATGTTGAGAATGGTTGATTTGCCAGCATTGGTATAACCAATCAAGCCAATTTGAAATAGTTCTGAATTTTGTCTTTTTTGGCGGCTTCGTTCACGATGAGCAGTGACTTCTTTTAACTCACGACGGATGCCTAAGATTTTATTCCGAATGTGTCGGCGGTCCGACTCTAATTTCGTTTCACCAGGTCCACGTGTCCCAATACCTCCTCCAAGTCGGGACAACTGTTTTCCTTGACCAGCCAAGCGAGGCAATAAATAATCCAATTGTGCTAATTCAACTTGTAACTTTCCTTCTTTGGAGCGCGCACGCAAAGCAAAGATATCCAAAATTAATTGTACACGATCAATTACTCGCACAGCTAACGCTTCAGATAACAGTTGATTTTGACGCGGTGTGAGCTCATGATTAAAAATCACAAGATCCGCTTCATAGGCATCTGTTAATTGAATTAATTCTTCCAATTTCCCCTTACCGATTACGGTTTGTCGATCGACTTGTGGTCGTTTTTGCGTTAAAACAAACACCACTTCGCCATTAGCGGTTTCCGTTAAATTCGCCAGTTCTTCCATTGATGCAGAAAATGTCTGATAATTTTTTTCCGTCTCAACTCCTACTAGAATCACTTTTTCATGAGTGGTCATCGCCTACTCACTCTCCTTCTGTTGTAGCCATTCCGCTACTTCTTTTTCCAACTTGGGCAAATCTGTTGGCTGCTGAACCAAATCCCACCAATGCGCAGCCATTCGATTTCTAAACCAAGTCAATTGACGTTTGGCATATCGCCGCGATTGCTGTTTGACTGTTTCAACCGCCATCTCTAATGATTGTTCACCGGAAAAATACGGGAAAAATTCTTTATAGCCAATACCTTGAGCTGCTTGTGCATGTGGTTGCTGAAACATCTGTTTTGCTTCTTCCAACAGCCCTTCTGTCATCATTTGATCCACCCGCTGATTAATACGTTCATATAATAAAGCGCGGTCTGTTTCCAAACCTAACAAATAATAATCATAGAGACGAGCTGGTTTTTCCTTCGGGGTCAAAATACTATAACCGGTTTTATCAAAGACCTCTAACGCACGAATCACTTTTTTGCGATTATTAAAATGAATGCTGTTAGCCGCTAGAGGATCCTTTTGTTGTAATAACTGCCATAAGGCTTGATTCCCTTTTTCTTCCGCAAATAAATTGTACGTTTCTCTAATTTCAGGCGAGTCATCTATCTCACGACTTCCTAGTTGAAAATCATAAAGGAGTGATTGAATATACAAACCTGTTCCTCCAACGATAATTGGTAGTTTCCCTTTTTCAGTAATTTCTTTGATTTTTTGACGACCCTCTTTCTGAAAATCAGCGGCAGAATATGTTTCGCTGACTTCACGGCAATCAATTAAATAGTGAGGAATTCCTTCTTTTTCTGTTTCTGTGACTTTAGCGGTGCCAATGTCTAACGAGCGATAAACTTGCATGGAGTCACCGCTAATAATTTCACCATTAAATTTTTTTGCTAAAGCAATACTTAATGCTGTTTTCCCCACCGCAGTGGGTCCTACAATAACTAATACTTTCTCCAATTATGTTTCTCCTTCTTCTTGCCAATTTTGACGAGCAAATTTTGCTTCTTCAGGAAAATCCGTATGAACACCCGCCAATTTTAGCTGAAAACAATTTTCCGTTTCTTCCATCCGATTAACAGTCCACGGCCGCAGCGGTTTGCCAATTGTGATAAGTTCTTTTTCATGAGCCAACACCCAAGACATTTTTGGATGTAAACTATCGACAAGCGCGAATGCCGGTCCCGCTTGACTTAAATCCTCTGCAGATTCATAAATAAAGGCAATTTCTGTCTTAGGATCAGCTTTTTTTAATTTAACTAAACTCGGAAAATAAAAACTAGAATATAAATAACGAAACGGCCAGTTTTTTCGCTTCATTTGTTGGACGACTTTTTTCTCAATTCCTTCATAATGGATAATGTCCGTTTTAAGTTCAATATTCAAAAAACCATTGAATTGTTCTTCTACAAGACAATTTAAAACATCTTCCAATGTTGGAACACATTGAACAGAAGGATTTTTCTGAAACCAGCTTCCAGCATCTAGTTGTTTTAATTCGTTTAATGTTAACTGTTGGATTTCACCATGACCATCTGTCGTACGATCCACCGTTTCATCATGCATAACGATTAAATAACCATCTTTAGATAAGTGAACGTCTAATTCAATTCCTTCAGCACCAACACGAACAGCCTCTCTGAAAGCAATACACGTATTTTCAGGATGGGTGCCTTTACTTCCTCGATGTGCAATAATATCTGTCATGCTCTCACTCCAATCTTGTTTATTGTACCATTGGAGTGAGGTGGGTTCAAATATAGGAAAAAGAAAAGAAAGAGCAAGACATCAATCAAAGCGACTGATGATGTCCCACTCTCTAAGTCTTATAAACAATTTAGTCTCAAATCCGTCTTTTATTCTCTTAATCTTTTAGTTCATACTTAACATATTTATCCAAACCGGATTGAATACTATATTTCGGTTCATAACCAATGGCACGTAATTTAGATATATCCGCTAAGGAATCTTTGATGTCCCCAGCTCGCGCTTCTTTGTATTCAACTGGCAAAGTGACTTTCATAATATCATTTAAAGAAGAAATTAACTCATTTAAATCGGTTGCTTTTCCAGTCCCGACATTATACACTTCCCCAAGTGATTGGTCAGAATGAGCGACAAGATTCAATGCTTGAACCACGTCCTCAACAAAGACAAAATCACGGGATTGTTTTCCATCGCCAAAGATATTGAATGTCACTTCTTGATTGGCCAATAAGCGTTTGTAAGAGTCCATCACAATCGAAATAACGCCAGAATAAGGCGAATTAGGGTTTTGGTTTGGCCCATAAACGTTAAAGAAGCGAACAGCGCTTGTCGGAACATCATATAAATGACAATAGTTTAAAACATATTTTTCAGAAGCAAATTTATCCACTGCATAAGGCGTTAATGGACGAATTACTGATTCTTCCTGTTTTGGTAAAGTTGGCTCATCACCATAAACCGCTGCAGAAGAAGCAAACACCAAACGTTTTAAATCTTTCTGGTATTTCCGAATTAATTCCAGTAATTGTAACACACTCTCAAAATTCACTTGGTGTGTTTCCACTGGACGTGCTACTGAATCTGCTACACTAGCAATCGCTGCTAAGTGAAAAATGTAATCGAACTGATACTCTTGTAGTACTTTTTCCATTAATTGTTGATCAATCACGCTACCTTCAATGAACGTGATATTTTCAGATGTGTTTAAATTTTCAGTTTGGCCCATTGATAAATCATCAATGACCACAACTTGATTGTCTTTACTATAATAATTTGCTAAGGTTGAGCCGATAAAGCCGGCACCGCCTGTGATTAAAAAGTTCCTCAAGTTTCCCACTCCAATTAAAATAATACATTAATTTTACCATTTTTAGGTGTCAAAGACTACAGTTTGTTTTTTTCAATAAAAAAGGAGAGAAAATAACTTTCTCAACCTTTTACTAAATATTTTAAATTCTTTGCGTTATTTACAAAGCTCTTATGAATGAATAAGAAATAGATAATATACACAATTCCATAAGAAATGAAACTATAAATACTACCGCCAAACCAAAGATTACTAAAGATAAACAATAATGTAACCAACGTTTCCAATACCGTGCTATTACCTATTTTAACGTTCATATCTTTGCATAGAAAAATTTCTGCTAAATTACAACGAAATGCTAAACTTACTAATATCAACCCAACAGTTAAATTCAAGTTCCCAACAACGAAAATCACAAACAGCGATAGGATTAACGACAAGGCAAGTGTCAATACGTTAACAAATAAAATTGTTTTTTCTTTTCTCAACGTTTTTAAATACGTATTAATTAGTAAAGACATCCGACCTTCATAAATAACTATAGGAAATAGAATTCCCATAAATTTCAAACTCTCGCTATATTCGGGTAACCACATACCTAAAACAAATTTGACGGGTACATATAACAGCAGAATTGCATACGTCAACGGAACAAAAACACCTCTTAATGTGACAAATAAAGACGGCAATCGCTCTTTATTTGTCCGTCTTAACAACGGAAACATTACAATTCCAACAGCATTAATAAAAGTTAAAAACATATTTGATAAACTTAAAGTAAAGGACAATTTACCAAAGGTTTCGATAGTCCAACGCTGTTGAACAAAAAAGCGAATGGTTCCCATTATTAGCATACTTGCTATACTACTGAGCATTAGTTTACTACCTATGTTAATATTATCAACTATTTCAGGAGTAACTTCCTTCAAACTCATCATGTTCACACGCAACATGTCTTTAACTCTAAACATTCCCCAAACCGTAATAATCAGTTTAGAAAGTATATCCATAATGATTAGCCAATAAAAATCTCGTCCTCCTAATGCAAAGTAAATTGCAATGAACAGGACATATAAATAGCGATCATTTCTGGATAATTGAGCATATTCCTTAATACGATTTGTTGACTGAAAAACATACAGAATAAACGTTTTTGCAATTGTAATTACTGAAACAATGGCCGTCAATATCAAAATAATCCCTTGATATTCTTTCGGCATGAAAAAGTAAGCCCAAAGAATGACAAAAGCAGAAATACAACATTCAAAAATCGCTAAATACCAGAATTGAGAACCGAGATTTCTTTTATCTAAATTTTCGTATTCTTCTCCCCCGATTTTTAAATAGATACCATCAATCCAGCCTAAGTGAAAAAAACCAACATAGGAAGCATAGAAAACATATAATTGCCAATAACTATATTCTCTAACCCCCAGCAATTTTGGAACAAATAAGTTTAATAAAACGGATATCCCCAGGGTAGCAAAATTAGCAGCGACTGTATAGTATAGATTTTTTACAACTGATTTAGCTTTCTCATTCATTTATTGTACCTCTTATTCTTTTATAAGTTTAAATCAAAAAAATATTCATCAAAGATTTTCATTTTTCGTACTTTAAATAAAAAAATTATTTAACCAACCTTTGAATGAATACTTCTCTTTAACAGTTTCAGCAACTGGTTTCATAGGTACCTTTAAAAACGTTAATATCTCAGACATATTTTGTTTATTTAGTAAGAATATATTTTCTTTTTCATAGAAATCCATGTTTAAAACTGTGCGATTATTCGTAATTAACTTTTTATTAAGAAATAATGCCTCTAAAGGTCTTAATGATATTCCATGTTGATTTTCCTGTACAACATCTAGAATAGCCGATGTATTTGCTTCATACTTAATGAGTTCACTATAAGAGATAGGCTTCTTATAGTCATAGTTTGAATAAGAATTTTTCGAAGAATCTACTACATAGATAAAAGGATTCAAATTACACTCTACAAAGTACGCTTCTAACTCTAATAAATAAGAGAGACGCTGTTTATCTACACCAATAAAACAAACATCAGATTGATACTTTGGATCTTCCTGACTAGCAACAACCTTTGTCTCGTCTATAAATTGGTTATTAAAATGCATTTGGTATTTTTCACAATCACCTATATCAAAGGACCAAAGCTCACAGTTTAAATCAGCGTAATAAGAAACCGGTGTATCTTTTTCAACAGGATTACTATACCATATAGCAATCCTGATATGCGGATATTTACGATTTAAATATTTAATTACCGGTCGTGAAAAGTAATGAGAATTCAACAAAATAAAATCTATTTCAGAGAGATTATTTTTCCACTCTCCATAAAAAAATCTTGCAAATGTAGTGTCTATTCTTTTATCTAATTGATTTAATAATTTAACAATAAAAGGACGTTTAGAAAAATATTTTTCTACATGTACACCTAATTTTTGCGCATCAGTTGAAAACAGAACTGATTTTTCATCTAAAGTAATAATCATCATGCGATTATAATCCATTATTTTTCCTACCTTTTTTACTTTATTTCCAATAAAAAGTATACGGATGGTGCGTTACTTGTTCAGACATAGGTGGTAATTCCATATAATTTCCATAACGTAATGATAAAAATAGTTTTCTGTCTTTGATTGCTCGAACTTTATTGCCAGCAAATAACACATCTTCATAATGATCAAACCATTCTTTTGGAAAAACACCCCATTCTTCGTTGATAAATTCAATATAACCACATTCGATAGATGATTCAATCGGATAAGTAGTTACTTTATCCATAAATTTACGTTTCCAAAAATCATAATCTCCCTGTTTAAGTAATTTTCGGTACCTTGGATATAGAAGTACTCGTTTTAAGTATGCTTTCCATCGAGATTTAGAAATGGCATAAGAATTATTTAAGGTAGCTAACATATTTTCTCTATATGACTCGCATTGACGACCAAAATCTAAACGTTCAGAAGATGTGGTTGGAAAACCATCAATCGGAAAAATATCGACAAACACACCTAATTCTGGGTCCTCACTATTATAAAATTGCTTCGATTTAACACATGTTCTAGTATCAACTAATTTTGCAAACGTATAGCGATAGTTCTTTCTTGTTTCCAAGCTCAATAATAGATAATTTTTATCTTTAGATAATATATTAATTAGACGATCATAATTAGGTCTCGTTAAGACAATATCCAAGTCATCATCCCAAGGGATGTATCCTTGGTGCCTTTCAACACCAATTAAACTACCGTAGTAAATAGAATATTCAATATTATTTTGACGACATATATTATCAATATATACTAATATTTCTGTGCTCGTTTCTTGTATTTCTTTAATCGTTAATGGTTTCATTTTTATCTCCAAAATAAGAATTTATTATTGTTTTTTACTAATTGACTAGATACAGAACCTAAATATAGCCAAAATAAAAAGGTACCAATTTTATTAACTAAAATTAATTCTGTTAGAAACATTGCCGAAACTAAAATAGTCAGTACAATTAAGACATTTCTCAAAAAATTATCATTAAAAATATTGATTTTTTTTGAAAATAAAACTTGCAATGTTGTTAGGATTTTATTAATTAAAAACAGAATTAACGGAATAGTCCCTGCCAGCCCCGTTGTCGCTAAGGTATAAAAGAAAAAATTATGCGAAGTTTGTTGTTTAACCGCAATCAAAGTATTAGGTAAATAGTGTTGGGCATATGTTACCAAATTTCTAGGAGAGGTACCAAACCAGATATTTGACTGAAATATCTCAAACGAACTTTTCCAAAGTCCAAAACGATTATTAGAAATATCTGTCTTGTTTTCTACGTCTGGTCTATCCAAAGAAACATCTGGTCGATTTTTTGAAACGTTCGTTGTAGATTTGTATTCTACGTTATTCCACAAATCTAAAATAGCTAACATTCCTCTTTCAATTAGCTTCGTTGCTATATAGGCAAAAAAGACCATACCAATACTTGTAATAATAGAATATAAAAGTTGTAAACCTAATTTTTTTTCAGTCGTTTTTTGATACACCACAAAAAACGAACCCACAAAAATAATTACCATTAGCTCTACAAAAGCCGTCCTTGATCCAGATAAAGTTATATATATCCATTGTATCAAAGTATTCATTATCAATAACCATTTCCACTTTTTCAAAGTAGTTTGAAAAAGCAATGACACCGATAAAATTATTGAAACAACAGAAATGGTAGCTGCAAAGTTAGGGTCGGCAAATACCCCATATAAACGATTTTCAAAAAAGCCAATTCTTAAGCCATTATAAATTTTATCCAAAGGCGCTGTATATGAATACTGTATAAAAAACATACAAATAGCGATAACTACTAACAATCCCCAAACTATTAAAAGAATTTTTTCTAATACTTTAAATGTTTTTTTATCTTGTTCTTTACCAATTTGATAAATAACTAATAAAAAAATAGCCTGCCATATAACTAATTTTAGGTTAGCTATAAAATACGTTTGGTAATGAATGAGTGTTACAAAAAAAAGCATGACTATAAAAATGACTAACATCGGATCAAATTGTTTAAATCTTTTATTTTTTAGAATAAAAAACATCTGATTTAGAATATAAACCATCGCCCAAATTGATATCAACCCAAACACCAGAGTATCTACCTTACTTGGTAACAAGCTATAAAGACTAATTGTTCTTAATAAAAGCATAAATTCAAAAATTATTAAAAACGGTAATTTCGTTTTTTCCAAAAAGTTATTTACCCACATAATACTACTCCTAATTTATTCATTTTTTGTTTTCCTATGTTTTTCTTCCAATATAGCAATCATCTTATAATATGGTACTCCGATTTGAAGTGCGATTGCTCCGACTTTTCTAGGCATAGTAAAATATTGATTTTTCATTATAAATTTAAAATTTTTTCGTAAAAAAGTAACAATTTCTTTTTGAACTTTTTTTTCTTCATTATTTAACTTACTATTCATCATTTTATCTAATACTATAAAATTTGCCCAACATACACGTGTATGAACAACATTAGATAATTCAGGATACCAGTCTAAGATATAATTTTCATTTTCTTTCCAAACATTGATTGTATCTAAATCTTTCTTAGAAAAAAGATTGCTTGAAATACTATTGGCACGGTGAAAATAATAATATTTTTGTTGCGTATCAATAACAATTTTCTCTGTATGCTCTAGGATAGATAAAATAACTGCACCGTCTTCTGTAATCATGCCTACAGGGTATCGGATATCTTCAAAAATTTCTTTTTTATATAACTTATTCACAGCATGAACAGATACAACTTTAGCTTCTAAAATCATTTTCATTGCTGCTACTTTATCTAGTACTATATATTGCTGTTGTTTTTCTACAGGTTCTTTTCCCTCATAAACATCATAAATACCACAGATTGATAAATCGGCATCTTCTTTTACGATATTTGTATATAATAGTTCATACATATCATCTGCAATGTAATCATCACTGTCTACGAAACCTAAATACTCACCTGTCGCTATTTCAATTCCAGCATTACGAGCATCGCTCAGCCCTCCATTTTCTTTATGGATAACTTTTACCCGTTGATCTTGTTCAGCAAACTGATCACACATTGCTCCAGAACTGTCTGGAGAGCCATCGTCCACCAGAATTAATTCGAAGTCAGTAAACGTTTGAGCTAAAATAGAGCGTACACATTTTTCTAAATATTTTTCTACATTGTATACAGGAACAATAATACTAATTTTGGGCATATCAATTTCCGCTACCTTCTAAAATTTTAATTGTATGTTTTAATGGTTCTTCCATACTGTCGTACAGAGGCCGCCAACCTAATGCGTAGATTTTTTGATTGTCTAGTAGTGCTTTTGTTGCTTTAGAAAATCCTTGTTTTTCTTGGGCGGTGGCTTCACCATGAATCACTTTTGTTCCAGCCACATTGGCTAATGTTTCCGCAAAAGTACGTAACGTAATATCGCAATGTTCGTTTGAAACATTGTAAGCTTCCCCCTTTTGCCCTTTAACTAATAAAAATAAAAGAGCAGATACAATATCTGCAACGTATGCATAAGAGTATAGTTGGGTCCCTGCGCTTTTTAACACAATGTTTTCTTTATGAACTGCATTCATAATAAATTGAGAAGAAGCTTTACTATCCGAAAGTAACATCGTAGGCCCGAAAGTACGACTAATTCTTGGAATAACAACATCAATACCATATTTCTGAATATAGGCTTGACATAATGATTCACTTGCTCTTTTTCCTTCGGGATAACCGGCCCGTAGCGTGTTACAGTCAATATAGCCGCAATAGTCTTCCGTAAATTTATCAAGATCTCCACGATTTTCTCCATAGATTTCAACAGTTGATAAAAATAACACTTTTTCACTATTCGCTTTGACCGCATAATCTAAAATATGCTGCGTACCAGCAATATTGGTCATAATCGTTCCAATTGGATCACTGGCATATGATTTAGGATGTGTATTACTAGCACAATGCAACACATAGTCACAAGCTTCTGCTATCTGAATTTCTTCTGTGACATCTCCGATAACTATATGGAATAACGGATCTTCTAGATAACTAGTAAATCGCTCTTCTAAACGCGACAATGTTCGTCCCATCGCCCAGATCGAAATATTCGCATTTCTCGTTTTATTTTGGTACATAAGCACATCAATTAAAAAGGTCCCAATCATGCCTGAAGCACCAGTTATAAAAACAGATTTATTAGTTACTTTCGTCCAATCTGGTGTCTTCTCTAAAACTCGTTCAACGTCTGATAAATAATTATCGTCTGTAAATAACATGGTATCCCTCCACTACTCTTCTTTCATTTTCAAGAAGCCTTTAAATAACTGTAAGTCATCTTGTGTGGTTAACTTAATGTTTTTATCTGAGCCTAAAGCAAAATACAATGTTTCGCCTAAATCCACCATCATAGTATTTGTGTATGACGATTCAGAAATACCAATATTCTCACGGAATGCTTTTTCGTAAGCCCAAGTTAATTTTTCAAATTTATAGGCTTGTGGTGTTGACACGCGACGTAATGTTTCACGATTAATATATTGTCGAGTTGTTTCCTCAGTTTCTTTTACAAAAATTTGTTCATTATATGGCAACGAAGTCACTGCATTTCCATATTCTTGACACTTAACAATTACATCAGATAAAACTAATTCATCAACTAATGGGCGAATCCCGTCATGGATAACAATAGTATCTTCTGGATTTGAATGTTCTTTTAAGAAATTAACCCCATTGTTAATTGATTCTTGACCAGAATTTCCTCCTGGAATAATCCATTGTAATTTGTCAATATGGTACTCTTTTGCATAGGCATCTAGTGTTTGTTCCCAACCTTTTTTACACACAACTAAGATTCGATCAATGAGTGGATGCTTTTGAAAAGATTCCAATGTGTAGATAATTATCGGTTTTTCCTCTACCATAATAAATTGTTTAGGAATCTCCTGCCCCATTCGTTTACCGACCCCACCGGCAATAATTAAAGCTGTAATCATTTGATACAAAATCCTTTCTCTAACTAGTCAACAACTAGTTTTATTTCAATTTTGTTTAACTTATATATTCATCAACACAGCCAAAACTGCATTCAATCTTTTACATTTTCTCATAACTAACAGTAAGTTTCAATAATTTATCGTAGACCTTAATCGAACTGTAAATATTTGATTAAGAAAAAACTCATTGATGAATATAAATCTGGACAGGTTTCGGAAAGTTTGACTTTTTATTAAGTGTATTTTCCACTTTATTTTTAATTGTTGTTCTTGACAAAAATTGATAGGAATTGCCAAACCAAGTGTTTCTTTACTTCGATGATCGTTATACTAATAAATGTAGCTCCCAATGATCTTCTTCAATTATTGTTAACTTTCAAAAATAGTATTTTCTTTAAGAGCCTGTCCATAATACATTCTTTAACAAACCCTACCTTAGTTGAAATAAAAGATACGACGATAAGAATACTCCTTGATTCATTGACTTTATGTTTTAAACTAGTCGTATAATTCCAATTGTTATACAATTCCACAACTAATATGAATTAAATTTTTAGATAATAACTTTCTTTGAAATATTTTCAAAATAAAGGAATTCAATAGTACCTATTATTGCTTTTTGATGAGGAACCAACGTATGAAATAGTCGCTAAATAAATTTTTTAATCTATGTTCCCATTTTCGCTCTAATAGTTTCACTTTGTTAGGGAAATCTGCCATTAAAACCTACTCTCTTGCATGAATTTCAACAGAGTAATCCTTAAATTTGCGACTATGGCGTACTTCCCTTTCCAAAATTCTTTAGAAGAATAAGAAGGACCTTCACCGAATTCTTCAATCTCTTAGTCCTTTAAGACTTAGAAATTGAAGAGATCGAAACGAAGTGTAGTGTACGATGATTTCATCTGTTCATGCTTCACAGTGAAACATTGCAACTTTTAGCGCTTTAGCTCTTTTGACGGCCGGACTGTGACGAGACGTATGTCGAGAAAACACCATAGAAGTTGTTGAGAACAATGCAACGCGTAGTGTTGCTTCTGTTTCCGCCGTTTATCAATTTTTAAGCCTGGGACAAAAATCTGAAGTGATTTTTGTCCCAGGCTCTTTCTGTGTGTGATTCAATAAGTATTTTCACTATTATTTTTTTAATGCTCGACTATCTACCCAGCCGATTGTTTTGCCATTCAATTGAAATTGGTATGAGGTCAGACCATTAGATAATTTTGCAGACTGGATAATGGTTACAACTTGGTTGGCATATTGAGAAGCACGTCCTAAGTTCTCGCCATCTTCGGCAGTATTGTTCGCTTTACTAAAGACCCCATGTCCATTAGAAATTGATGCATCTGCGATAATGCCTTGTTTGTTCATTTTCGTGTAAGTCGCTGTATTGAGAGTAGGGGTAAACGCCTGCTTATTCATCCAGCCAATTGTTTTGCCTCCAATCGCAAATCGCAAAAACTCTGCACGGCTAGTCTTCGCATACCCTGTAATATGGGCGGATTGACCTGCGTATATGTCCCCTTTACCCATACTAGAAACTCCTGGACCGACATTGTAAATTCCATTGTATACATCATGTTTTTTTGCTTCACTCGCTACTTTTACTTTTGCGTTGTAATCGTAGTTTTTTTGACTAATTAAATCATCAAAGATTGTTCCAAATGCTCGACTATCTACCCAGCCGATTGTTTTGCCATTCAATTGAAATTGGTATGTGGTCAGACCATTAGATAATTTTGCAGACTGGATAATGGTTACGACTTGGTTGGCATATTGAGAAGCACGTCCTAAGTTCTCGCCATCTTCGGCAGTATTGTTCGCTTTACTAAAGACCCCATGTCCATTAGAAATTGGCGCGTCTGCGATAATGCCTTGTTTGTTCATTTTCGTGTAAGTCGCTGTATTGAGAGTAGGGGTAAACGCCTGCTTATTCATCCAGCCAATTGTTTTGCCTCCAATCGCAAATCGCAAAAATTCTGCACGGCTAGTCTTCGCATACCCTGTAATATGGGCGGCTTGACCTGCGTATATGTCCCCTTTGCCCATACTAGAAACTCCTGGACCGACATTGTAAATTCCGTTGTATACATCATGTTTTTTTGCTTCACTCGCTACTTTTACTTTTGCGTTGTAATCGTAGTTTTTTTGACTAATTAAATCATCAAAGATTGTTCCAAATGCTCGACTATCTACCCAGCCGATTGTTTTGCCATTCAATTGAAATTGGTATGTGGTCAGACCATTAGATAATTTTGCAGACTGGATAATAGTTACGACTTGGTTGGCATATTGAGAGGCACGTCCCAAGTTCTCGCCATCTTCGGCAGTATTGTTCGCTTTACTAAAGACCCCATGTCCATTAGAAATTGATGCATCTGCGATAATGCCTTGTTTGTTCATTTTCGTGTAAGTCGCTGTATTGAGAATAGGGGTAAACGCCTGCTTATTCATCCAGCCAATTGTTTTGCCTCCAATCGCAAATCGCAAAAATTCTGCACGGCTAGTCTTCGCATACCCTGTAATATGGGCGGCTTGACCTGCGTATATGTCCCCTTTGCCCATACTAGAAACTCCTGGACCGACATTGTAAATTCCGTTGTATACATCATGTTTTTTTGCTTCACTCGCTACTTTTACTTTTGCGTTGTAATCGTAGTTTTTTTGACTAATTAAATCATCAAAGATTGTTCCAAATGCTCGACTATCTACCCAGCCGATTGTTTTGCCATTCAATTGAAATTGGTATGTGGTCAGACCATTAGATAATTTTGCAGACTGGATAATAGTTACGACTTGGTTGGCATATTGAGAGGCACGTCCCAAGTTCTCGCCATCTTCGGCAGTATTGTTCGCTTTACTAAAGACCCCATGTCCATTAGAAATTGATGCATCTGCGATAATGCCTTGTTTGTTCATTTTCGTGTAAGTCGCTGTATTGAGAGTAGGGGTAAACGCCTGCTTATTCATCCAGCCAATTGTTTTGCCTCCAATCGCAAATCGCAAAAACTCTGCACGGCTAGTCTTCGCATACCCTGTAATATGGGCGGATTGACCTGCGTATATGTCCCCTTTACCCATACTAGAAACTCCTGGACCGACATTGTAAATTCCATTGTATACATCATGTTTTTTTGCTTCACTCGCTACTTTTACTTTTGCGTTGTAATCGTAGTTTTTTTGACTAATTAAATCATCAAAGATTGTTCCAAATGCTCGACTATCTACCCAGCCGATTGTTTTGCCATTCAATTGAAATTGGTATGTGGTCAGACCATTAGATAATTTTGCAGACTGGATAATAGTTACGACTTGGTTGGCATATTGAGAGGCACGTCCCAAGTTCTCGCCATCTTCGGCAGTATTGTTCGCTTTGCTAAAGACCCCATGTCCATTAGAAATTGACGTGTCTGCGATAATGCCTTGTTTGTTCATTTTCGTGTAAGTCGCTGTATTGAGAGTAGGGGTAAACGCCTGCTTATTCATCCAGCCAATTGTTTTGCCTCCAATCGCAAATCGCAAAAACTCTGCACGGCTAGTCTTCGCATACCCTGTAATATGGGCGGCTTGACCTGCGTATATGTCTCCTTTGCCCATACTAGAAACTCCTGGACCGACATTGTAAATTCCGTTGTATACATCATGTTTTTTTGCTTCACTCGCTACTTTTACTTTTGCGTTATAATCGTAGTTTTTTTGGCTAATTAAATCATCATACTGTTTTCCACCACTAGATGTAAATCGTCCAGTGTAATCAGCATTAATATCAAACACACCTACGCCGATATCAACACCTGGAATCGTTAATAATGAAGACCATTGCCATGCCGCATAACCTTCATTTTTGTGCCATAACTGATCTGCAGTTGGTTCAAAAGGATACTGAGCAATCCAAATATTTTCAGTCCCTAGTTGTGTAGGCGATAAAACTCCTTCTGTAAACCAGGCTGCCATTGAATAATGTAATACATTCGTAAAACCTCTTGCTTTTAATTGATTAGCAAAAGCAATTGAATTAGCTGTCAATTGTCCATTATTCATGCTACCTTCTTCTGCATCATTAATCATTAAAGTGTCTTTTGGTAATCCAGTATTAATTGCTGTATCGGCAAAGTAGTTTGCTTCTTTTATTGCCTGATCTTTTGTTGTAAAGTGACTATAGTGATAGGCGGATACTTTTATTCCCACTGCATTTGCATTTTGAACTTGTGCAAATCTTTCTGGATTTTGATAAGTTGTCGCTTCGGTCATTTTAACGACCACTCCGCCTATCCCATAACTTTTCATAGTTTGATAATTTGCTACACTTAAACTACCATTCCAAGAAGATACATCGATAAAGTTTTTAGGCGGACGATTTGCCTCTGTTATGCTAATAGGATCACCATAGGCATATGCGGCTCTTTTTCTTCTCGTTCCTTTCATTCCTGATCCCATAGGTTTGTTCATATCCTCTGTTATTACGATTTCGTCTTCATCTTTATTATTAGCTTCTGAAGAACTAGTCGTTTCCGAAGTTTCTTCAGCATCTTTTGATTGCCAAGTGTCTTTAGCATCACTCGTGTCCAAACTATTTTTTGTTTCCGAAGGAACTGAAGATGAGGTGCTAGAAGAACTTTCTGTCGAAGTTTCCCCGCTAGATGACGTAGAGTTTAGTGTTTCTGCTGTATCCGTAGAAATTACTTCTTCTGCACTTTCACTACTTGATGCATCGATTGCATACACTATTGATGAACTAGGAACCAATGCTGTCAACATTAGCATTGTAATAACAGATATTTTATTTATTCTCTTCATTATTTATTTAACCCTTCTTTTTGCGTATTGTTTACAATTAATCCTCATTTAATTATAGTATGTAAATTTTACTTGAAACCAACAATTTTTTACTTTTCAAATTGAAATTTCTCAAAACTGATTAGAATGAGCACTAGTTTCAAATAATTTTCTAATAAATTTTAGCTTACGGATAAAGTCCGTATAATTGTGTAAAAGTAAAAAGGCCATATAACAGTCCTTTTACGGTACAATGTTTTTAACGACAAAAACATACCCAGGAGGACTTTTACATGACCCAAGTACATTTTACACTGAAAAGCGAAGAGATTCAAAGCATTATTGAATATTCTGTAAAGGATGACGTTTCTAAAAATATTTTAACAACGGTATTTAATCAACTAATGGAAAATCAACGAACAGAATATATTCAAGCAAAAGAATATGAACGAACAGAAAACCGACAAAGTCAACGAAATGGCTATTATGAGCGCAGCTTTACGACACGTGTAGGCACGCTAGAATTAAAAGTACCCAGAACACGTGATGGCCATTTTTCACCCACAGTGTTTGAACGTTATCAACGAAACGAAAAAGCCCTCATGGCTTCAATGTTGGAAATGTATGTATCAGGCGTTTCAACTCGTAAAGTATCAAAAATTGTGGAAGAACTTTGTGGTAAATCCGTCTCTAAGTCCTTCGTTTCTAGCTTAACAGAACAGCTAGAACCTATGGTTAACGAGTGGCAGAATCGTTTATTATCAGAAAAAAATTATCCTTACTTAATGACCGATGTACTCTATATAAAAGTACGAGAAGAAAATCGAGTACTCTCAAAAAGCTGTCATATAGCGATTGGAATAACCAAAGATGGCGACCGTGAAATTATCGGCTTCATGATTCAAAGTGGCGAAAGCGAAGAGACCTGGACAACATTTTTTGAATACCTAAAAGAACGCGGTTTACAAGGTACGGAACTCGTTATTTCTGATGCGCACAAAGGATTAGTCTCTGCCATTAGAAAATCCTTCACCAACGTAAGTTGGCAAAGATGCCAAGTTCACTTCCTAAGAAATATCTTTACCACCATTCCTAAAAAAAATTCAAAATCTTTCAGAGAAGCTGTTAAAGGAATTTTTAAGTTCACAGATATTAACTTAGCGCGTGAGGCTAAAAATCGATTGATTCATGATTATATCGATCAACCAAAATATTCAAAAGCTTGCGCATCATTGGATGATGGATTCGAAGACGCCTTTCAATATACCGTACAAGGAAATTCCCACAATCGACTAAAGAGTACCAATCTAATTGAACGACTGAATCAAGAAGTACGCAGAAGAGAAAAGATTATTCGCATCTTCCCCAATCAAACATCAGCCAATCGCTTAATTGGAGCCGTTCTTATGGACCTACATGATGAATGGATTTATTCTTCAAGAAAATACATCAATTTTGATAAGTAGAAATGGTAAAAACATTGTATAGCATTTTACACAGGAGTCTGGACTTGACTAGCTTACGTCAAGAAAATCTTGCTAACTTTTTTTTACTATTTTATTTCTAAACTTTATCTTTTTATTACATTGATTATGTTATTTATTTTTTTACAACAAAATGCTGAACGCTATTTATAGATAACGTTCAGCTTCAGTATAAATAATTGAAGTTTTTAAAGATATTCTGTATACGATTTTTTAGTATCAACAATTAGCGCTTCATGATGAGGTTGACGATCTTCCTCTGGTGGCAATTGCATATAATCCCCAAAAACCTGTGTTAAGTAGCGCTTGTAGCCCACTGGTATTGGCATTTTTGTATCTTCAAATGGAACAAAAATAGCAGATTTAAAATCTTCTAAATGATAAATATTGCCCATGTAGCGTGGTCCGACACACAATTCTGTGACATAAGGAGTTGAACCAAAGGAATACTTGGTCATTCTTTTTTCAGCGAAGCGCCAAATATGATAGCGAATTTTGCTTGAAGAAAAAATCCCTAATAAAACCTTGCTTCCTGTAGCCATCAGACCACCATGTTTTTCTGGAACAACTTGCGAACAAAATAACGCATAAATCAGTGCCCAAAACTTTTGGATTTTTCTTCGCAATTTCCCTTCTGGCGCACCATCTAACGGAAAAATATCAATTGGTAAACCATGAGGGATATCTAAATCCTCTTGATAGGGTTTAATAAAAGTAGTGGCAGTATCCCTAATAGTTATAAATGAATTATGATCATTATATGTTTTAGAAGCAACTAATAATGGATATCTATTTATGTCTGCTTTCTGTGGCCATAGCTTTTTTAATTTTTCATAGTCTGGTCGTGGCATAAAAAAATCCAAATCATCATCCCACGGAATAAATCCTTGACTGCGTACAGCACCAATACAACCACCGCCACAGAAATAACATAATAAATTATTTTCTTGACAAAATTGCACAAAATATTTGGACATAGTTAATGTTACAGCCTGTATTTCTTTTAAATCTGTCTGAGACATCTCTTGCATAATTTTACCTCAATCTTAATCATTTTCTTTCCTTAAAAACTTCTCATAAAATTTACCTCGTAAAGTATTCGGCATCAAACTTACGACAACATGTGCACTGGAACTCACAAAAAAATCTTTAAAACTACCAAGTCCTGCTTGATAGATTGCTTTGCGTCCTTTTAGTCCTGACTTAAAATACTGCCAACCACCACGCCGTGCGTACATATCACTGCCTGTTCGAGCATAGACTAAATGTTCAGAAAGGTTCTGTGCTTCCTTTCCTTTTTTCAATAACCGCACCCACAAATAATAATCTTCAAATCCTGACATTGGCAGATAGTTACCGACCTCTAAAATGTCTGACTTCTTATACATGACAGTCATATGATTAAACGGGTTTCTTCTTTTGGAAAATTCACGAATAGCCTCATTAGAACTGGGAAGGTTACGATACCCCAAAATATTTTCTATGTTCCCTTCAAATTCGATAATGTTAGAACCGGTAATGACCAAGTTAGGATTTTTTTGAAATAATTGCCACTGCTTTTCAATCCGATCCGTCTTCATAATATCATCTGCATCCATTCGTGCAATCAGTTCATTACGACAAGCTTTAACCCCTTCTGCCAACGCTTTACCTAAACCAACATTTTTTTCTAGAGGTAAAACATGAAGCACTTCTGGATACGTTTCTTTATATTTATCTACAATGACTGTCATTTCTTCAGTTACAGGACCATCTTCTACTAATACTATTTCATCGACTTTTACAGTTTGATTAAAAATACTGTCTAAACATGCAATAACATATTCAGGACGCTCCTTTATATAAATGGAAAGTAAGACACTTACTGGTACCTTTTCCATTTCTTCACCCCTATTTCTTTTTTCATCCACGCTTGTATATTTTTACATAGAATACCTGATTTTTCAAGCTTTGTTAGAAGTCTCTCTTTTTTTCAAAAAAAAGAGAAGCCATAGCTCCTCTTAACGGTAAATTCTAATAGCATTCTCTTTACAATAATCCATCGTCAATTCTTCACGTTCTTCAGACTCATCCAATCCTCTTGATGATACTTTATCAAAGAGAATTTTGATGGTTTGAAGCAGAATTTTCATATCCAACAGTAATGAATAATTCTTGATGTACAGTAAATCAAAGTTCAATTTACTATTGTAGTCAGAAGCATACTTCCCATAAACTTGGGCATAGCCGGTAATCCCCGCACGTACATTGTGACGTAAATAGTAATTCGGGTTTTCCTGATTAAATTGATCAACAAAGAATGGTCGTTCAGGACGTGGTCCAACAATGGACATATCCCCGCGAATAACATTGATTAGTTGTGGCAACTCATCAATACGTAAAGCGCGCAAGTATTTACCAACTGTAGTGACGCGACTGTCGTTACTTGTAGATAAGACTGGACCTGATTTTGCTTCCGCTGTTGCCGACATCGTTCTAAATTTTAAAATCGAGAACTCACGTTGATCTAATGTAATCCGAGTTTGTTTGTAAATCACTGGTCCCGGTGAGGTTGCTTTGACTAAAATCGCTGCAATAAGCATTAAGGGTGAGGTAATCACAAATAGGCAAACAGAGACTAAAATATCGAATAAACGTTTAATAAAATTCTCTTCTGGTTGGATTTCAAAATTTGAGACTTCGATAATACTTTCATCTTCAAAGTTCATCATGTTTGGTTTTAACATAATTAGATTTTCAAAACTTGTATCTAAAAAGATTTTTTTCTTGTGTTTGACAATTAATTGATACAATTTTACTTTTTCGTTCTCATCAACATTACTTGAAATATAAACAATATCGATTTCATCGATAATTTTTTTTAAGTTTTCATAGTAATTGCTGACAACAACACTCGTTACTTTATGCTTGTTATTTTTATCAGACATAAAGTTTTGAATTGACCGCATAACTTGATTTTCTTTACCTAGTAAAACAACTTTTCGCTCATTGCTGACCTTTAAGTAAAGATAATAAACAAGAATTCGCCAAAGACTTAGAACAATAATTCCGATTATAAAGGAATATCCTAAAACAGAACGCGGGAACGTAAACCAACGTCCGGCAAATGTCACAATCATAATCGTTAAAGTCATTAAAATTTGACCAATCACCGTGACAAAAATGATGTCACTAATTTTGCGATTATAAAAAATATACGCACCTAACAACAAATTCAAAAAGATAAAAAAGATTGAAATGTAAATTGCAGATTTTTCATAAGCCACAAAGTTAAATGAAGGAATTTCTCGGCCAAATTTCACCATAAACCCTAAGATGATTGATAAATTATAGAGCAAAACGTCTGCTAAAATAATTACAATTCGTCTTGCATTACTCCATTCACTTTTTGATGTCATTAAAAACTTCCTCTCTTCACTTCCAGTAATTACATTATTTGTAATAACATGCAACCCCTATATTACCATAATGTCAGCGGACAAGAAAGTTCTATAGGATGAAAATTATCTGCGATGTCTTTGGACACGACTTAATTCTTCAGGTTGGTCCCAGCCCTCTTCGTCAACAGGTGCTATCGGGCGCTCTTCATTGCTAACAGGACTTGTTTGTTTCACTCGTTTTCTTCTTTTAGGTGTCGTTGGTCTTTCATGTCTTCCTCGTTTTTTCTCTGGCCGGAAGTAGAAGGCTAGCCCAAGGAAACTATAAACTATCGGCATCCAATGAGGCGCTAATAAAATATCTTCCATAAATGAATGAATCCAGATTAAAAGGAAGCCTAAAAGTAAACTAACTTGCAAACGATCCAATGTTTTTTTGCGGAAACCAATCAATAAAATCATACTGACTAAAAAACCAAATAAAATCAGATAGCCAATGACACCGAAATTACTTAACGTAAATAGAAAAGCATTATGTGTCCCCAGCGGTTTCCATGAGGCCACAAAAGGCTCCATACCGACTTTAATATGTTGAGGATCAGATAACCATTTAGCAAAAAACTCATGCCAAATTCGTTCTCTTCCTGTAAATAAATCAACAGTATCCGATTCCGCACATAAGTAAAACAACAATGGTCCCAATGCAACTACTCCGACAAAACCAAACAGCCAAACTTTCGAACGTTGCAAGAAACGTTTTGGTAAAAGATTATCCACCAGAATAAAACCAACTAAAATGGCAAACGAGGTTTTGGATTGACTGACCCATGTACCTAAAACACCACCAATGTATACAGGTAAAAGCAGCAGGTTAAAAACCTTGTTTCTGTATGCTTTGATCAAACTACTGGCCATCATTGTTGAAAACATCAACGTTGCACCAATCGTATTGGTATTAATCCAAATACTTTCTAGTTTATTTGATTCTTTAAAAATTTCGTCTGCTGGAATCAACTGAGGCAACTCCACGGACATCCGATACAAAGTCGCACTCAAAGCAACTAAAGAGACAATTAATAAAAGCGTTTGATCCACACGGTCAAAGACACAAACTTTAAAACAAAGGACCAACAAAATAATTAAAGGAATCATTGTATCTGTTTGCATTGTGCTATGACGGATTGATTCCGTAAAGTGAAACAAGAGCCAGGTGGCTAACGCCAACGCAACGGTTAGCCAGTCAATAAATTTTAATTTCGTACAATTTAATAGCAGTACAAGTATTACTGCTATTAATAATAAAATTGAACTATTGGCATACATATATTTTGTGACTGGCGCATCAATTCCTACGACCCACATCGTATACGAGCCGATCATTGTAACTAATAAAATAAGTCGACCGATTCTATTCAATACTTTTCCCATATTCAAACCTCATTCCATGAATGAATCACTAGTCGTTTATTCGATAAATATATGCCCCGTTCTGATCAGGTCCATATAATTTTTCAAAATGAATCGTTGGTGTGTCTAACGGTTCTAATGGTTTATAAACGACCGCATATTTAATCCCATATTCTTTTAATTTTTCTGGAGATAAACGAGCAATAATCGCATCTTTTTGCATCAACTCTAAAACAGGGGTCTGATTTCCTACTTCAACATTGATGTGCGCATAGCGATTATAAATAAATGTGTCTTTTCCTTTTGGATCTAATGGTTTCCAAGCCTCTAAGTCAGGTGTAAAAGCAACACCGTTAAATGTATGCACACCTAACATTGGCAAATAGCCATACATCAAGCGTTCGCCCACCCACAATTGGTTGGGGTCTTTTTTGTTAATTTCTTCCACTTCTACCGCTAATTTTTTTCCATAGACAGCAGAAACGCCTCGAGAAATTGGATTAACAAAGGCACCAGAAACCATAATGATTCCTAATAAGACAAGGACAAATAACGTGCGCCAACGTTTAAATAAAGCAACAATTAAAACGGTAGCGACAACTAAGACACCAATGATGTCCATTCGTGTAACGTATAACCGTAAATTGCCCGTATATAAAACAAAGAAATACAGAACAACATTTAATCCTAGCGCCCCTAACCAGGCCATCATTGGAATTTTTGCTTGGCGATTCCATAAATAATCGATGAACCATAAACTCAATAACACAGCGGCAAACCCAAAGGATAACATCGCCCGTTGTTCTGGCACATAAGACCACAATGTCAACTTAGCAAAAATTGTTGGAAATTGAACGCTCATCCAAACTAAGTTAAATAAACAATACACGAATAAGACAAAACCGTAAATGTTTTCTTTGATTTTTTTATAAAAAATAAATGGTGAGAGCGGCAAAATAACAAAAAATAATTGATAAAAACTACTGATTTCCGAATTATTTGAATATGGAACATCTTGAAACGGCATTTTCCAATTTGTTAAAAATAACAAAATATCGCGTTTAGGCATATCGCCACCTAAACTTACCCGTTTTCCTGGATAAGCGGTATCCATTACTGCTTTTAAGGAATCCAATGAGCCATATAGCGATCCGCCAACAATAATCGCCGTCATCAAGAGTGCCCCACCTATCAGGACCCCATCCCACTTATCCAACTTAATTTTTTTACGAAATTCTAAAAAGAATAAAATTAAAAATAATAAAATCAAATAACCAAGTGGTACTTGTAACGCAGGATAAATAACTAAAACAAATCCTGAGGCCATAATAACAGCCGTTATCGCACAAATGACACGACGTCGAACACTACTATGATAATAGAAATAATTATAAATTCCCACTAAAAAACCTAAGCCAAAAAATACTAAATCTCCAACTGGCGAGACAAACCACCATTGAAGGGCCGAAGAAAACGGAATCCAAACACTTGCTAACAAAGCTAAATATTTATTCCGCCGTGTGACGATCAAACCAATTTCAAAAGAAAATAAAATTAAGCCAATTAATTTAAGATTCCAATACCATGATAAGCCATATTCTTTGCCTAATAGTACATAGCCCCACGTAAAAGGTTTCGCTAACGTGGCCAGATTCCACGCTGGTGAATTATAGCCTACCACCATGTCTTGCCCATTTAACGTAATCACATCATTATGTGTTTTCAAACCTGTTTGTGTTTGTGAGAGGCTAAATGGGGTTTGAACGAGCCATTCATCCGAGCGAACACCTCTTGGTTCACCAGCAATTAATGAACTTTTTTGACCATCCGCATATTCAGAAACATACGCATCCCACATGTTTAATGAACTACCATGGACTTTAAAGGCTACCAGTAAAATAAAAATGACTGCCGCTAGCAGATAGCGCCAGCGTAACAAATGATCAACCAAGCGAGCGCTCTGCTCAGCTTGGTTGCGTAATGGTTGTTTTTCTTTTCTTGTAGTTAGTTGTTGTTCCATCTTTTCGCTCCATTTCGTCATCCGCAATTGCATCTAGTCAATTCGTAATGAAAAGTTGGGAATATCCCTTGTCAGATTAGGATTATAAAATGGATCATTTTCAATTGAAGGTCCCCATTTTTCTTCCATCATCACTTTTTCTTGTTCAAAACGTTTTTTCTTTTTGCCTTTATCATCATATCCACGAGTTTGAGATTCAAAATGATAAAGCTCTGCTTCATGAAGCCAGACATTGTCACGTCCTAAAGCTTGGACTTTCAAGCATAAATCAACATCATTGAAAGCTACGGTAAACGCTTCTTCAAAACCACCAACTGCATCAAAATCTGCTTTTTTCATAAGTAAGCATGCGGCAGTTACTGCTGAATAATTAACATTAATAGCTAACCGACCAAAATAGCCTAAGTCACCATGGGGATAACCATAATGACCATGCCCAGCGACGCCACCTAATCCTAAAATAACGCCTGCGTGTTGGACCGTATTATTTGGATACAATAATTTCGCACCTACACAGCCAATCCGTTCTTGCTGAGCAAATGAAACCATCAAGGTTAACCAATTCTCTGTAATCACTTCGGTATCATTATTTAAAAATAATAAATACTCTCCGTGCGCTTTTTTCGCTGCACGATTGTTAATAGTTGAGAAATTGAATGGAATATCGATTGATTCAACGAAAAAGCGACCAGGTAATTGTTGTTCAAATTCTGCATATAATTCGTGCATTTTTGGATCTGTACTTCCATTGTCAGCCATAATAATCTCGTAATTTTGGTAGGTTGTTTTTTCAATAATCGATGAAACACAACGTTGTACGTCTTTATAGCCATTTTTAGTTGGAATAATAATTGAGACTAACTTTTCAGATTCAATGTCATAATAAACATCGTATAAGCCATTCGCCGCCCCATGCGTTGCATGACCATTAATACCTCGACGAACGAGCGCATCTTGCACGGCTCTTAGCCCCGCTTCAAAAGCATAACCTTTTGAGCCCTGATCCACTGCTGTTGAGGTTGGCAGCATCCGCCAATAGTAAAGAACTTTTGGAATATGTGTGATGCGTTCTTTTGTCGTTTTTTCAGTAAATCTTAAAACTAAATCGTAGTCTTGAGAACCTTCGTAACCTTTTCGAAAGCCGCCAATTTCTTCTAGAATACTCCGACGATACACACCTAAATGCGAAATGTAATTGGTTCCTAAAAGTAAATCAGGTGACCAATCTGGTTTAAAGGCTGGATCAGAACGATTTCCATCCATGTCAATCTTATCTTCATCACTATAAATTAAGTCTAGTTCTGGGTTTTCATTCAGCACTTTAACCACTTCATAAAAAGCATTGATTGCTAATTCATCATCGTTGTCTAGTAAGGCGACAAATTCTCCGGTAGCAATCGCTAAAGCAGAGTTGGTTGCTTCGGAAATATGACCATTTTGTTCACGAAAGACGACCCGAATTCGCTCATCCAATTGCTGGTACTCTGTTAAAATCTTTTTGACATTAGGATCTGTTGAGGCGTCATCGGCCATACATAATTCCCAGTTAGTATAGACTTGATTCAAAATAGAATCAATGCACAACCGAAGCCATTTTTCTTCAACATTATACACTGGCATCGCAATGGAAATTTTAGGTTGGTAATGAAATGTTGCGATTTCTTGTGTCATCGCTTCTATGTCAAGTACTTCATTTCTAGCTAACCAGTTAGGATACGAAGCTTGATTTCTCAGTTTCTCAATTTTCGCTCGTTGAATGGTATGAGAAATACCATTTTTAGCCATATACTTAAATCCTTTTTTGGCTTTTATCCAGAGACGTGTCACTTTATCTTCTGTCCCTGGAATCACTGGATATTTTTTATTCAAGGGAAAATCCACCGTTACAACATGTGCTGATGATTGAAAATGAAAAGGGAGTACTTTTTTTTGTTTAATTCCTTCAAGTGTAACAACAAAGCCAGCTTCAATCGCAGGCTCTGTTTGATAAATTTGATTAACATCTTCACGTAAAACGCGCTGAATGTTATAAGCGGACACTTGGTTTTCATTATTAATTGTGAAAGTTGGGCTTTCTTTAGTGATTGTATCCAACGCCCAACCTGTAATGGTTAAATTATTTGTTGTTTTGTCGCGATAGATACTATCAAAGATCACCTTAATGTCTTCATTCATGTGCATTCTCCTTATAGATGTTTCGGATTTCGGTAGGGATCAACTAAAGCTTCCGCGGTCCATTTTTCCGCAAGTTCTTTATAAGATCCTTTTTTATCATGGTTTTGCATTTTTTCGTCTGCTTTCAAAATTGCATAAGACACATATACATTTCGTTTACCAGCGCTAGCAAATTGTAACGATAAATCGACACCCATCCACTCTTTTCCTAAGTTTTCGTTAATTCCTTCTAAATTTAGGTAAAGTTGTTTGTTGAATAGTAAGCAGTCTTCAGTTGCTGCTTGAATATTTCTTGGTAAAGCAATTCTGTAATAGTAACCTAAGCTTTTACCAGGGGTGCCTTTTTCGGGATAAAGTAATCGACCTTTGTCTGTATCAACTGATACTCCTACTGTTTCCACACGATAGCGTGCGTCAACTACGCGGCCAGTCACTAAACCAGAGGTCTCTTGTTGACCAATGTTCATTAACTCTTTTAACCAATCATTTTTCGTTGGTACCAATCCAGCATTTAATAAAGCCACATATTCTCCCTTAGCAGCTTGAATCATGCCATGACGTGTTTCTGTTGAAACATAACGAAGACGGTCATTTTGGATATTTATTTGATTCTCGAAGCGTGCAGGCAATAGAATTTCATAATTTGTATAGGCAGTTTTTTCTAATAATTGACGTAAGTAACTACTCATATTCTCTGTATCATTCGTAATAATCAATGATACCATCGGCACATGATCATAAAGATAGTTAATTTTATAGGAACCATAAAATTCGGCAATCTCTACTTGTGCTTTTAAGCCACGGCGTTCCGTTGCCGCTTGGACCGCTTTTTGACCAGCTACATAGGCGTAACCTTTGCTTTCAGGGTTTAGAGCAGTCGATGATTCAATGGCACGCCAATGATACATCATACCAGGAATATGCTTGATTTTCGTTGCTTGTTCCGTTGCTCGTAATACGAAATCATAGTCTTGAGCGCCGTTATATGCTGAGTTCAATCCGCCTACTTTTTCTAATAAATCACGTTTCACAACAACAAAGTGTGTAATGTAATTATGGTTTAAAATCAGTTCTGGATTCCAGTCCGATTTGTAAAACGCGTTGAAGCGACGACCATTTTCTGTAATTTTATCTTCATCAGTATAAAGAAAATCAATCGTTGGGTCTGTATTTAAAGCTTTGACCACTTCATATAATGCTTGTGGCGCTAATTCATCATCGTTATCCATGAAACCAACAAAATCGCCAGTAGCAATCGACAAAGCTGAGTTAGTTGCTTCTGAAATATGTCCGTTTTCTTCGCGATAAATAACTTTGATTCGTTGATCTAGTTCTTTATATTTTTCTAGCATAGGCTTAATATGTTCGCTTGGCGATGCATCATCTGCTAAACATAACTCCCAATTTTCATAGTACTGATTTTGTAAAGAAGAGACACATGCTGCAAGCCATTTTTCTTCGACATTATAAACAGGCACAGCGACAGAAATTTTAGGCTGAAATTGGAACGTTTTAATTTCCGCTAAAACTGCCTCCACGTCAACAGGGGCTTCTGCTTTTTCTTGTCGTTTAAAGTACCACTTCACTGAGCCCATCAAACCACGTGTCTGAATCGAACGCCATGCTCGATCAAATTTCGTGCCTGGTTGAACCATGTTTGGACGCTCCACCACGTATTGAACCTTCTGGCCTGATTTGGTGTCA
Organism: Enterococcus sp. DIV0682; assembly: GCF_051712685.1. Classification (NCBI taxonomy): domain Bacteria; kingdom Bacillati; phylum Bacillota; class Bacilli; order Lactobacillales; family Enterococcaceae; genus Enterococcus; species Enterococcus sp. DIV0682. The sequence continues at coordinate 987,773 of NZ_JBIOPK010000001.1, read as the reverse complement.
ATGTTTAGCGTGTAGGCTGGTAAATCTTCTGGATCTTTAATCGTAATGACAAAACCATAATCTTGATCGCCTTCTAATTCAAACATATCAATAACATCCCGACGATATTCTGTTTCCACCGTATAAGTGACTGATTCACTAGCTTCTGCAATGCTGAATCTTAGCGGATAATTTGTTTGTTTGTCATACGCCCACCCTCTGATAACAGAAACGTTATTTTCTACATCGCGAGCAATATCATCGATGGTTAAATTAATCATTTTATCAAATTTAGTTAACGTGATTCGTTTATATTTTCCAGTAGGCATAGGGGCAGTCTCCGTCTGTTTATTCATTTCTTCTAAAAATTGATTTCTTTCATCTAACAGTGCATGAATAAAGGTATTTTCACGTTCTGAATAGTTGCCTTCAAAGAAATAATCAATGGCTACTGTCAGGTCTTTGCCTGCCATTTGTGCATCGGTTACTTCGATTACAGGTACTTGCGTATCTAAGAAATAATAGATATTCTCTTGTACCAGAAAAGCATTCGTGGCTGCGACTGGGACTGTCTCGCCGTCTATCGTCATGGATAATTTAACAATTGCCCCCGTTAAACTTGGGAATAATTTTATCAGTTGGACGTCTTCTGGTATCTTCAGTTGGAACTGTTTTGTTTCAGGTTTTTGTAAATCAACTGGTTGATCCAACTCAGTCTCTTTTTCTTCGCCGCAATTAATTAAAATATGAACGTTTTTTTCATTGTATGAATTTACTGGTGTCACTCGCTCTGGCTGTTCTACTGGTTCAGCAGTCAAGGCAAAAAAGTACTGATACACTTCGCCAAAGGGACGCGCTTTAAAAGCTGCTTGTACTTCTACAGGTAACGCTTCATACGTCGTAGGAATTTCGTTGTAGCCAACTTGATTAAATGTAAAATCTTCTTTGGCAATGTATAAACCTACTTCTGCAAAAACTTTTTCAAATCCTTCTTGTAAATAGAATGATTTATGCGTAGCATCCAATAGGCCAGTTTCATTCCACGTTAAACGATTATTAAATAAATCAATTAAGACAGAATTATGTGCCAAATTAGGGAAAGTGATTAAAATTTGACCGCCTGGTTTTAAAAATGGTTTGACTTTTGCTAAGGCGCTTTGAGGATTCATTAAATGTTCCAACACATCCGCAAAAACGATATAATCAAACGTCTTACCAGCAAAGTATTCGACCCAATCATTTTCATCAATATTGCCATAAAAGGCATCTGTTGAAAATTGACTGACATGATCATAAAGTTCTTTGTCTAATTCAACAATTGAGACCTGGCACTTTTTTTCTTCCATCAAATAGCTAGTCATTCGCCCATTACCTGGACCAAATTCCAAGACATCACTATTTTCTTTGATTTGTGCTACGATTTTCCCAACACTGGTACTCTCGTCTGTTTCCATTTCAAAATCATACTTCATCTTTTGTCGTATCCTTCCATTTATGATCTAAGATGACAATTCCTTCTCCGGCATAGCGACCGGTAATAAACATCGTCACGTATTTTGTTTTGTAGACTAATGGGACTGTTGCATGTTCCTCAAAGAAAGCAATATCAAAATAATATTCACCTGTTAATAATGACATTTTTTCATATTCTAAATAAAAAACATTCCGTCCTTTTTTCCAAGGAATTTGCACGCCATCTAATAACGTATTTAAGCCACAGACATAATGATTGTCCACTGTTCGAATAGCGACCCCACAAACAGGCTTCTTAATTTGGTCGTTTTTGACAGTATATTCAATTTTTACAATCACTTTTTCATCTTGCGTTACCATTTCTAAGGGTTCATAATCCGCGTTTAAAAGTTCCGCATGATCCACTTCAATAATATCTGGCGTTGGGGTTTCATCTTTCATGGTCGCTTCGCGGTCAACTGTTTTAATTGATTTCTTTTTCAAAAAGTTTTCGTAATTGGTAGTCACGTCCATCGTATCTCCATATTCAACGACTTTCCCGTGTTGCAACCAAAAAGTTCTATCACAAAAACGGCGGATGGAGTTTACATCGTGAGAAACAAATAAAATTGTTTTACCAGAATTTTTAATTTCTGTAAATTTTTCCATACATTTTAATTGAAACTCTAAATCCCCGACAGCCAACGCTTCATCGACAATTAAAATATCGGGATCCACGTTAATGGCTACCGCAAAAGCCAAGCGGACAAACATACCACTAGAGTATGTCTTAACTGGTTGATACAAATGATCGCCGATGTCAGCAAAATCAATGACATCTTGGACACGCTCTTCCATCTCTTCTCGGGAAAAACCCAAGACCATTCCATTTAAGAAAATATTTTCATATCCTGAATATTCAGGGTTAAAACCTGAACCTAATTCAAGCAACGCTGAAATTTTCCCATTAATCACCATGGACCCGGAGGTTGGCGTTAATACTCCTGTAATAATTTTTAACATGGTTGATTTTCCAGAACCATTTTCGCCGACAAAGCCAATCATCTCGCCTTTTTTAATTTGCATCGTGACATCGTCTAACGCATAAAACAAATCGTGGTAAGATTTTTTGGTTGGACTAAGCGCTTCTTTAAACCGATCGGACGGCTTTTTATACATGTTGTATGTTTTGGTAATATGTTGGATATCGATTGCATATTCTGACATGTCGTTCTCTCCTTATAGTACATCTGAAAAATGTGGTTTTAAGCGTCTAAACACGGTTGAGCCAATTAATAGTAAAACAATAGTAACTCCCCAGAAATATAAGCTATATTGCCAATGTTCCCAGAACCATGCACCGCCTAAATAAGATTCGCGGTATCCTTGAACAATATAATATAATGGATTGATTTTTAAGATTGTCGCAATCATTCCAGTTGGTTGCCATAAAATTGGTAATGTCCACATAACTGTTTGCATAATGATATTGATAAATTGCATAATATCAGGTAAAAATGGTTGTGTTGAAGCAGTAATCCACGTAATTGCTGTTAAAAAGACTAATAAACAAGCTAAGTAGTAAATTAATTGCAAACTGTACAGACTTGGGTAATAACCGTTAGCTGTAGTAATTACAAAACCAATTAGAATGAAAAACAAGTGGGTGTACAAGTTCGATAAAATTTTAGACGTTGGTAAAATTTGTACATTAAACACGACTTTTTTAACTAAATAACTATATTCACGAAACACATTCGTGGCTGATAATAACGAATCTGAAAAGAAGAACCAAGGTACCATCCCTGTTACTAAATAGACAATGAACGGCATATTGTCGCCAGCTCTAGAACGAAGGCCTACAGAAAAGACAAACCAATACGTCAAAACAGTTACTAATGGCGTTAAAAACGCCCAGACAATTCCTAGTGCTGAACCAGCATACTTGGCCTTAAAATCATTAAATGAAAATTGTAATAACAATTTTTTGTTCTGAAAAATATTCTTGAAAATTGAAAATGTTTCTTTAAACATATACTTATTCCTTCCGTAATAAACTATTTTTATCTAAAATTTTTGGATACAAAAATGCCATTTTAAACAACATTTCTATTTTATCGATAAACGCCTAGCTTTTCAATAGTAGACCCCTTTTTATAAAGAAAAATTTAACTGATTTCGCTATATTAAAAAATCTTGTCCAATTTTTAGGAGATTATGCTACAATAATGGAGGTCTTGCATTTTTTTGCACGGAAACTATTTTTGAGAGAAGGGAAATTATGGTTCTTTTTATTATTTACGTATTTCTGTCTTCTGCTGGTCTGGTCTTATTTAAACTAGGTTCTAGCAGTTTGAACATCCAACTCCAACAAACAATCTTTTCAATGAATATCTCACTTATTTCTTTATTAGGTTTATTTTGTTATTTAATTAGTTTTATTTTATGGATGTTAATTATTAGTCGTTCCGATGTTTCTTACATTGTTCCTTTAGGCGTTGCCTGTACAAACATTGCTATTTTAATCGCTTCAAATCTGATTCTAAAAGAGACGATCACAACGAATGCCCTTATTGGTGCTGTGGTTATTATTGTCGGCATTGTGATTATGAATCTTAAATAAAAAAGATCGCTATTCATTGAGCTGACCCTTAAATATTAGACTTTCAGGTCCAACTTTTAAGGGTCACTACACATTAGCGATCTTTTTTATTTTCTTCAGATTTCATGATAGATAATTCTTGCAATAATGTTTTAATGCGATTTTCGTGTTTTGAAATCAACACAGAATTTTTAATTTCCATGATTAAAAGGACAATCACCGCAGCTGATAATAAGAAGTTTGATGTTGTTTCAAACCCAAAGGCCATTGCTAACCATTCTGCCACATGCGGGAAAATAGCAAAAATAATTAAGACAATTGAGATTAATAACCAAATCAAAGCATTTTTTAGGAGAAAAATATTTTTATTAATTCCTCGAATAATGTATAAGAAAAAGCCAATTGCAAATAAAAATAAAGCTAGCCATAACACGGTTGGTAGCATTAATCTCCCTCCTTCATAAAGGCAGCAATCAGAATTGCTGAGCCGACTTCCAGCATATACTTCACAGAAGCCAAGGCACGAATCGAAGAAACACCACCAAGCCGTTCCATCATATTGACAGGTCTTTCAACAATCACAAAACGTTTTTTAATTAAGTGAACAATCGATTCTGGCTCAGGATAATTTGTCGGATAACGCTTTGCAAAAAAAGCAATCACTTTCCGATTTCCCGCTCGATAACCAGAAGTCACATCATAAATTGTTTTACCAGAAGCCATTCGAATGCAAAAAGATAACAAACGAATACCAAAACGGCGCATTTTCGTACTTTGAAAAGACGCTTCGTTTCCAGGAATGAAACGAGAGCCAATCGAAAAATCACATTTACCCTCTGCTAATGGTTCCAGTAAAATAGGTAAACTATTGATATCATGTTGACCATCACCATCAAACTGAACCGCAACATCATACTCATTTTCTAAGGCATATTTATAGCCGGTCTGTACCGCCCCGCCAATACCTAAATTCAACACTAAATGAATGGCATTAATTTGGTTGGCTTCTAAAATTTGTTTGGTTCCATCTGTCGAGCCATCATTAATTACCACATAATCCAATTCATGTTGAAAATGCGTAACTTCCTGTTTAAATGTTTCAATGGAAGCAATCGTCCGCAAAATGTTTTCTTCCTCATTGTAAGCAGGAATGATTAAAAGTACCTTCATAAAGAGAAACACCTTTCCACTTTTTCTCTAACAAAACCCCTCACTTACACAAAACAATTTATTGTTGAACATTTTCTAACATTTGTGCTAAGGCTTCTTGCCAAGTAGGAATTTTAAAGCCTAACGCTTCTGTTTTATTTAAATCCATGACAGAATATTGTGGTCTTTGCGCCTTTTGTGGAAATTGAGTTGAATCCACTGGCAGTACTTCCACTTCAGTATCTTTTAAAATTTCTTTAGCAAACTGATACCAGCTACAGCTGTTTTCATTAGACAAATGATAAACACCAAATGGCGCTTTTTCTGCAATAACAAATGCCATAAATTCGGCTAACGTTCTTGTCCAAGTTGGGCGGCCAAACTGATCGTCCACTACCGTTAGTTGGTCTCTTGTTTCCGCTAATTTTTGCATGGTAAAGACAAAGTTATGACCGTATTGACCAAATACCCATGATGTTCGAATAATATAATAGTCGTCCAGGATTTCTTGTACCGCTTGTTCCCCTAATAACTTCGTCCGACCATACTCATTTAAAGGATTCGGTTGATCATCAATCGCATAGACGCCTTCTTTTTTAGTTCCATCAAAAATATAATCTGTACTTACGTAAACAAGTGTCGCCCCCACTGCTTTAGCAGCTTCTGCAACATGACGTGTGCCATCTACATTCACTTTTTCATCTAATTCCTTGCCTTCGTCTTCTGCTTTATCAACAGCTGTATAAGCAGCACAATGATAAATGACGCTTGGTTGAATTTCTTTCACTTTTGCCAACGTACTATCCGCATCAGTAATATCTAATTCTGTTGAATCCGTCGAAACATACTCAATTCCTTGTTCGTCTAATAGGTGACGTAATTCTGTGCCCAATTGGCCATTTCCACCAGTAATTAAAATCATTTTTTTCGCTCCTTCTTGAAAAAAAGGCAGGGCAAAGTAGCTTTTGTACTTTGCCATCGCCTTTCGACTGTTATCTCACATGTCAGAAAAAATTACTGACCATTTTGTGCATATTTTGCTTCAACAGCTTCTTTATCTGCACGCCACCAGTCTTCATTTTCTGTATACCACTTGATTGTTTCTGCCAAGCCTTCACGGAAATTCGTGAATTCTGGTTCCCAACCTAATTCTTCGCGTAATCTGGTTGAATCAATCGCATAACGTAAGTCATGTCCTGCACGATCGTTGACATGCTCATAGGCATCAACAGGTTGTCCCATTAATTCTAAAATTAATTCCATCACTGTTTTATTGTCTTCTTCACCATCGGCTCCGATTAAATATGTTTCGCCAATTTGCCCTTTTGTTAAAATTGCCCAAACAGCCGAAGAATGGTCGTTTGTATGAATCCAGTCACGAACATTTTTACCAGCACCATAAAGTTTTGGTGTAATGCCGCTTAAGACATTGGTAATTTGACGAGGAATAAATTTTTCAATATGTTGATATGGACCATAGTTATTTGAACAATTTGAAATTGTTGCTTGTAAGTTGAAAGAGCGAACCCACGCTTTGACTAACAAGTCAGATCCTGCTTTTGTTGAAGAATAAGGACTTGAAGGATTGTAAGGCGTTTCGGCAGTGAATTTTTCCCCTTCGCCTTCTCCATGTCCTGGTAAATCTTCTCTTAAAGGTAAATCGCCATAAACTTCATCAGTCGATACATGGTGGTAACGAACATTGTTTTTACGGCAAGCTTCGATCAATGTGTACGTCCCAATCAGATTGGTTTGTACAAATGGGAATGGGTCGTTTAATGAGTTGTCGTTATGCGATTCAGCAGCATAGTGAACGACCGCATCTGTTTCAGCGACTAAACGATTAACTAATTCAGCATCAGCGATATCTCCTACGACTAATTCCACACGATCACTTGGTAGACCTTCAAGATTTTTTTCATTTCCTGCATACGTTAATTTATCTAATACAGTTACATGAACTTCTGGATGATTCTTTACAACATAATGAACAAAATTTGAGCCGATAAAACCAGCTCCACCTGTTACGATGATTTTTTTCATAATTGAAACTCTCCTACTTTTTTCTTAAATTTCGCCATAGATAAACGGATTTTCCGCTTCAAATTCTTTTAAGGTTGGATGTTTTTGATCCTTTTCTGACGTAATCGCTTTTTCTGGCGCAATTGGCCAATCAATAGCTAACGCTGGATCGTTAAAAGCAATACCGCCGTCTGCTGCCGCATTGTAGTAATTGTCACACTTGTACATAAAGTTCACGTTCGGTGTCAAGGTGACAAAACCATGAGCAAAACCTTTTGGTACTAAAAGCTGACGGTGATTATGTTCTGATAAAATGTAGCCTTCCCATTGACCATAGGTTGGACTCCCTTTACGAATATCAACAATCACATCTAATACCGCACCTGTTACAACGCGAATTAGTTTTGTTTGCGCAGCTTCGCCTTTTTGAAAATGCAATCCACGCAAGACACCTGCTTCTGTTGATAATGAATGATTATCTTGGACAAAATCAAAGTCTAATCCATGTTCTGCAAATTTAGCTTTGGAATAACTTTCTGTAAAAAAGCCACGATGATCACCGAAAACATCCAATTCGATAATTTTGACATCTTGTAATTTTGTATCAATAACTTTCACGTTTCTTCGCTCCTATTCTGCTGCTAAACGTAGCAAGTATTGGCCGTAGCCATTTTTCTTCAATGGTTGTGCCAATTCTACCAATTGTTCTTTTGTAATATAGCCCATTCGATAAGCAATTTCTTCCAAACAAGCGACTTTTAAATTTTGACGTTTTTCAATTGTTTCAATAAATGTTGACGCTTCTAATAAGGATTCGTGTGTGCCTGTATCTAACCAAGCAAAGCCACGGCCCATTACCTCAACAGAAAGTTTATTTTTTTCAAGGTAGACTTTATTAACGTCTGTTATTTCTAATTCCCCACGTTCTGACGGTTTGATCCCTTTTGCAATTTCAACCACTTCATTGTCGTAAAAATACAAACCTGTCACTGCGTAATTTGACTTCGGTTGTGCTGGTTTTTCTTCAATAGAAAGCGCCCGCATCTCTTCATCAAATTCTACCACGCCGAAACGCTCTGGATCATTTACATGGTAACCAAAGACTGTTGCCCCTGACTCTTTAGAAGCCGCTCGTTGCAACATTTTTGATAAGCCGCCACCATAATAAATATTGTCCCCTAAAACTAAGCAGACACTGTCATCACCAATAAATTCTTCACCAATAATAAATGCTTGCGCCAAACCATCTGGGCTTTCTTGTACCGCGTATTCGATATGAATGCCTAAATCATGGCCATCGCCGAATAAGCTTTCAAAACGTGGTGTATCTTCTGGTGTAGAGATAATCAAAATTTCATTAATTCCCGCCAACATTAACGTTGACATTGGGTAATAAATCATTGGTTTGTCGTAAATTGGCATTAATTGTTTTGATGTTGCTTTTGTTAACGGATATAAGCGTGTCCCGCTTCCGCCTGCTAAAATAATTCCTTTCATGAACAATCTCCTTAAATACTTCTATTTTTAGTTTCTATAAAACCAAATATCCTTCCCTATTATCGCATTAAGCATAGGGTTTGTCATGTTTTTTACGTAAATTTTACAAATCTGTAAAGGTTTAGCGCTGTTCCTTTAAACGCTGATGTAAAGCTTTTAATAAATTCACACGCCAATTTAATTTTTGTTGGAAACTTGTTTTGGTAATAATAGGGCTGACATTCGCTCCATGTCTTCGGTAAAGCACTAATGGTTCTTTAATGAGACCCGTTTGCTTCTTCCGTGCAGCTAATAAGCCAATCCACATATCATGCATAGGAACTTCCGGCGGAATGGGTAAAATGACGTTTTTCATCTCTTGACGAAAGGCCATACCTGCCCCAATATAGCCACTTTTTATCGCATTTCGCCAAAATCCTGGTTTGACTTTTCGAAACTTAAAATAAGAGGGATTGGTAACTTGTAAATCCGCATCAACAATTTTCAAGTCACTAATAACCACTTGGATGTCAGGGTGCGTTTCAAAATATTCTGTCACCGTCGTTACTTTATTTGGCAACCAAACGTCATCTTGATCTGCTAAAAATATTACTTTGCCTTTCGTATGCGTAAGCGCAAATGCAAAATTAGCAATCACTCCTTGCCCTGGACCTTGTAACAATTGAATTTGGGGATAATTCGCTGCATACGTCCTCAAAATTTCCAACGTATGATCAGTAGAACCATCATCTGAAATAATTAGTTCATCTTCTTCACTGACTTGTAAAAGAATACTATCTAATTGTTCCGCGAGATATTTTTCTCCATTATATGTCGCAATACAAACTGAGATCATAGATTATCCTTTCATTAACTTGAGAAATTCTGCCAATGTTTGCCGCCAAATTTGGCGATTTTTGACAGTTAAAAATTGCTTACTACTGCGTAAAAATAAATGGCGTCGATGATGGGAAAACTTTTCTTGATCATATCGACGATAAAATAACGTTTCTGCTTCAATAATAGAGCGATAACGTTGAGGACTCATTGTACGATAATCTAAAACAGACAATTCTTGTTTTAGGTGGATTGGTAAGACTTCAATCTTTTTATTGGCTTGATTCAATTGATAAAAGAACCAATGATCTAAATAATCCAAAGGAAATTCTTCCGAAAATCCTTCCAACCAGCGCAGTGTTTCTGCCGTAATGACTGTACCAGAATTGATAGCCATCAACGGTTGGTTGGCTATCCCTGCTGTTGGCTTTGCTCCTTTAAGTCCAACATATTGATCACTATAAACTGGCGAAATTTGTTGTCCATTTGCTTCTACAATTGGAACATAGACTGCCACAGTCGGATCTAATGGCATGATGATCAACGTATCAAAATAAGAGGCTGGCACTTCTGTGTCTTGGTCAAGGAGCAACAATAATTCACATTGATTCGCTTGACTAAAAGCAATCGCTTCATTATAAGCGGTCGCTAGGCCTGGATTATCAGGATTATGTCGATAAGTAACATTTTGTTGTAAAAATAATGCATCTTCTTGAGGAAGTGGGCTGTTGTCATAAATAAATAAGTGCAATTCGGGATGATTTACCACTTCTTTTAATAACAAATAATTCGGCGTATCAGCTATTTTCATTTGATATAAGACGATGACTACCGCTAATCTTTGACTCATTAAAAGAACCTCCAGCCCCATTTGTTAAAAAATTTCCCCATTGATTGCATAAAGATTTTAAACAATTTTCGACTTTTATGGGCGCCCTTTTCATACATGTGAACAACCGTTTCAAAAGGCGTATAGAGAATCCGATAGCCTGCTTTGCCAAAACGTAAACATAAATCGTTGTCTTCAAAGTACATGAAGAAACGTTCATCGAACCCACCAATTTCAACGAATTTTTCACGATCAATCAACATAAAACAGCCTGAGCCCATTTTAATATCCGTTGTTTCTGTATCCGACAAATCGCGACATTCATAAATACTCAAACGTTTATCAAAAATTTTCTTTACAAATTGAAAGGGAATAAAACGTAACATATAATCGAAGACATCTAATTTTTGACGAACTAAATATTGCGTCGTGCCATCTTCATTTAACACTTTAGGGCTAACGACTGCAATGTTCTTATCTATTTTGATACGGTCTAATAGACGATCAAGCACGTCTTTAGTAACCAAAACATCGGGATTAAAAATAATTGCATATTTTGTCGAAGCATTGAATAACACTTGATTATGACCATGACCAAACCCTTGATTTTCTTCAGCGCGATGGATAGTAATAAATGGTTCATATGTTGTTAATTTTTCAAGATACGCTGTTTCAGAATGGTTGTCATAGATATGAATATCATAAATACTATCAGTACCTAGTTCAGCTTTTAATTGGTCTAGTACATTAAAAATGTAACGACTATTATAAGTGACAATCGAGATTGTTACCATTTCTTGCATGCTCATTTCTCCTTACTACTGAAACATCGTCTTAAAAAAAAAGCATATGTTTCACACATATACTTTTTTAAGTTTAATGGAATTATATCATAGGTTTACGCTCTCGCAAAGCAACCTAAAGATTTCTTTACTTTCTCTTAGAATGCTTGCCAAGTCGCTTTTTCATTTGCTCCTGACGATATTCACGATTCCCTAAAATCCGTAACAAATACATCAACGGTTGATGTCCTTCGCCAACTAGACCGATTAGTTCAATGAATAGTTCTAAGCCAATTAAACAAAAGACAATTAATAAAATTGATGCTACTGTACTTGAATAGCTGAACAATAAAGAAACAAAGGAAAAAACTAACGCTAACGCATAAATAGTCATGACCGCCCCTTTATGGGTAAAACCTAAAGATAACAAGCGGTGATGCAAATGCATTTTATCTGCTGAGGAAATGGGCTTCTTGTTCAATAGCCGTCGAATAATTGCATAAACCGTATCCGTAATTGGCACACCTAAAATCACCATTGGCGTAATTACCGTAATAAACGTAGCATTTTTCAAGCCCTGTAACGACATTACTGCAATCATAAACCCGAGGAATAACGCCCCGGTATCTCCTAGAAATATTTTAGCCGGATAAAAATTGTATGGGAAAAATCCCGCAATGCTCGCAACTAAAATAAAAATAACAATTGGAATATAGACCGTTTTAGCATGTAGGAAAAAATACCCTGTAATACCAATCGTGGTTAATCCAATAATGGATACGCCTGATGCTAAACCATCCAAACCATCAATTAAATTTACTGCATTCGTAATCGCTAAAATCCACAATAAAGTTAGTGGTAAACTAAACCAGCGTAAATCAATCATTCCAACAACTGGCAACGTCACAAAATCTATCCGAATTCCAGCAACAAAATAAATAACTAATGCTGCTAACAAAATACCGATTGTTTTTTTCATTGGAGTAATCTCTTTAATATCATCAATGAGGCCTGTCAAAACAACCATTCCACCAGCCAAAATAATCGGCCAAATATAATCTTGTGGGATAATCGAACGAAAAATCAATAAACATGAACTAGCAAAAGCAATGTAGATTGCAAGTCCTCCTGCTGTAGGCATATTTTTGGTATTGATTCGTCGCTCTCCTGGTGCATCATAGGCGCCAATCCGAAACGCTAGAAGCTTAACAAGTGGTGTTAATAGCAAAGATAAGATAAATGTCATAAATAAACGTATCAAAACTTCATAAATAAATAGTGACATAGTCGAACCCACTTTCTTCTCGTTCAGGGTATATTATACCGTAAACTGAAGCATTTACAAGCTGAAACATGTGTTCTGGCAACGGTTTAGACTTTTTTAAAGAAATCCATTTATTTTTTCCTTTTAAACCATCTAAACAAGCGTTGTTCAAAACTTGGTTGTTTTTTTTCTTTATCTCCAGATAAGTATTCATCAACGACAGCGTTGACAATCGCTCCTAAAATAATAATCGTGGCAGCAAAATTCAACCATAACATCAAGATGATAAAACTCCCGATGATTTGATAACTTGCGATTCTAGAACTAAAATATTTTACGTACAAACCAAAAATTTGTGATAATAGCATCCAACCGACTGTCGAAAAAATAGCCCCTGGCAAAATAGAACGTAACGATAATTTCCGATTAGGAACGACCGCATAAATCAAACACATAATCACTAATAAAACAACGGTCGTTAACGGCCATTTTAACGCTTGGAAAGTATCGATCACAGATGTTGAGTAATGGAAAATTGGTTGCAATAATTCAATAATGTACTGACCCAGACCTAAAATTACTACTACACCAACAATCGCTACCATAAATAACAAAATAACTAAAAATGAGACCACTCTTACGAGAATAAAATTTTTCCTTTGTTCGACACCAAAAGCTTTATTCATCGCATTTTGTAGTGCATTAATACTTTGACTGGCACTCCAAAATGCTGCTAAAGCGGAAACAGAAAGCAACCCGCCTGAACGTTGAGTCAGTAGTGAACGAATCGCTGGTTCTAAGTTCTTATAAACATCTTTCGGAATCGCCTCTGCAATATAAGGCAACACAGAATTAGGGTCGATTCTTAAATAAGGTAAGACATTACCTACCGCAATCAGTAATGGAAACAGCGAGAGTAATAAATAATAGGCAACAACCACTGAGCTGTTGCCTATTTCGGCTGTGACCATGTGACTTTGCGTTGTCTCAATAAAACGCATCAAAGATTGATTCTTTTTGATGTTGTCGAGAAACTTCATCACACACTCTCCTTATTAATAAGTCAATTCTTCGCCTTGTGACGTTAAGATTCTTGGACCTTCTTTCGTAATCGCTAATGAATGTTCATATTGACAACTTAGACCGCCATCTTCAGTATAAGCAGTCCAACCATTTGGGTCCATTTTCATGCGCCAAGTTCCTGTGTTAACCATTGGCTCAATGGTAATAACCATTCCCTCTTTTAAACGTAGTCCTTTACCTGCTTCACCATAGTGAGGAATCATTGGACTTTCATGGATAGTTGGGCCAATGCCGTGGCCTACAAAATCGCGAACTACCCCGTAGCCTTCTCCTTCTACATACGTTTGAATTGCATGACCAATGTCGCCAATTCTATTTCCTACTTGTGCTTGGTCAATCCCAAGATATAGCGCTTTTTTGGTTACTTCCATCAAGCGATCAATTTCAGGTGTTGATTCACCCACGACATAAGACCAGCATGAATCAGAGATTGCGCCCTTTAAGTCGACACACATATCTACTTTGATTAGGTCGCCATCTTTTAATACTTTTTTACGAGGAAATCCGTGGCAGATTTCGTCGTTGATACTACAACAAGTAGCATATTTGTAGCCTTCATAGCCAATTTGAGCCGCCACGCCACCATGACTTTCAATAAAGTCTCTCACAAATACTTCAATATCCCAGCTTGTAATGCCAGGTTTAATAAACGTCCGTAAATGACGGTGAACATCCGCTAATAATTCCCCTGATTCATCCATCATTTCAATTTCTCGTGGTGATTTTAATGTAATCATACTATCTCTCCTAAACTTGTTTCATTCAAATTATTTTATCACATTTTTGGCAAAAAAGATTGTTCAAACACCAATTTTCAAAAAGTCCCTTAATAAAAGCACTCGCTAGTCTTTTATAAGAAATGCGCATCTGCTATAATAAGTGACAGAATTGTATGAGGGGGAAGAAAGTTTATGACGTTAGCTAAAATTGTGTATGCAAGCATGACTGGGAATACAGAAGAAATTGCCGACATTGTTGCAGAAGCATTTGAAGATTTAGAATTAGAGGTCGAAATTGATGAGTGTACGCAAGTCGATGCCGCTGATTTTGAAGAGGCCGATATCTGTGTAGTAGCTACATATACGTATGGCGATGGCGATTTACCTGATGAAATTGTCGACTTTTATGAAGACTTACAAGAGATTGATTTATCAGGAAAAATCTTCGGCGTTTGTGGTTCAGGAGACACGTTTTATGATGATTTTTGTAAATCGGTGGACGACTTCGAAGCAGTCTTTACTCAAATTGGGGCAAAAAAAGGCGCCGACAGCGTTAAAGTTGATTTAGCCGCTGAAGAAGACGACATCCAACGTTTAGAAGAATTTGCGAAAAAATTAGCAACTGCCGCAGAATAACTACGTTGAAATAGATAAAAAAAAAAACACCAGAGAAAAATGGCTAGTTCCCATTTTTCTCTGGTGTTTTGATATTCCTAATTTAAAAATAAAATACTGTAATTTAAAGCTGCCGCAAAAGTAACCCAAAGAATATAAGGAATCATCAACCAGCCACGCGTTATTAATTTATAACGCAAGTAGTCCCACTGTTGAACTATTAATAATAGCCATAACAATGAGATATCAATCACAGATAATAAATTATTTTGTAAAGAAAAAAAGAAAAATGTCCAGAAAAAGTTCGCAATAAATTGTAAAATAAATAGCGTAATCATCCGTTTTTTCTGTTGTTTATTTGGATGAACTAAGATGAAATAAAAAGTAATGCCCATAAAAATATACAACACCAACCACACTGGTCCAAATAACCAGCCTGGCGGAGCAAAACTTGGTAATCTCAACGCTTGATAATATTCTCTCGCATTTACTGAAAATAAGCCCGACAAGAGCCCTAGTCCGGTAATTCCTACAATACTTAGCCATAAACGCTTATCTTTCACTCGGTTCATGTTTTTTGCCCCTTTCTATTTCTCTTCTTTACTGTAGCATGGTTGCGAATAATCTACCATTAATACACTTAACAAAAAAAGACCGTTCTTTTAAGAAACAGTCTTTTGCTGTAACCTCACAGAAGTTATCAGCATGAGGTTACACTTTTTTTAATTTTTATAGGTCAATATCAATTGGTTCATCTCGTTCAAGAATTGCTTCAATACTATCTTTCATTAAATGAATGATTTGTTCTTCTGAAGGATGGATAATTCCAGAAGTCATCAACGCAGCCACACCAGTAGCGACCACCCATGTTCCCATGTGTAAAGAGTCAATTTGAACATCGTTTAAATTAGCATACTCAGGATCAGCTTTTACCGCTTCAGTAAAATAGTGATAAGAGAATTCTTGCATTTTTTTGCCGCCACCATATTCTTCTAAATAAAGCGCACGGTATAACTTACTTTCACTTGTCGCAAAATGAATATAGTTTAAAGCCAAATCAACAATTGTATTTCCGGTATGTTTTACTGGAAAGACTTCTTTCGCTAAGTATTTATGAATTTTTTGAAATAAAGCATCGCGTAAATCATCCATGTTTTTAAATTCCAAATAAATCGGTTGGGTGGAACATTTCATTTTATTAGCAATATTACGTGCAGTGAACTTCGAAAATCCTTCAGTGGCGACTACTTCATAGGCAGCTGTTAAAATCTGCTCTTTCGTAATGGTTTTTTTTCTTGCCATAATTCCCTATCCCCTTTATTCATTCATATACAACGCTTCCAAATAAATGCTTATGGTTATTGTAACACGATTTTTCTATTATGCAAAATTAGAACAACTCTTTGTACAAAAGTTCACTGAGCGGGAGCACGACAACTTTTACCCCAACTTAAAATAACAGTTGATAAAGGCTTTATTTCGTTGAGTTCCCTGCTCTTCCGTGTTATGATATGAGCAGTCATTACCCATCAAAATGAAGGAGGAATCACGAATGACCTTAGAGAATTTTAATGAAAATCTAAAGAAATATGCACGTTTAATTGCTGAAACGGGTGTCAATGTTCAGGACAATCATACGGTTGTTTTACAAATCAGTGTCGATCAAGCGCCCCTTGCCCGCTTAATTACGGAAGAAGCTTATCGCTTAGGTGCGGCCGAAGTAATTGTTCAATGGAGTGACGAAACCATTCAACGTGAATTTTTAGCTCATGCTGCAACTGATCGTATTGAAAATGTTCCTCAATATAAAATTGATCAAACCGATGATTGGATTGCCAAAGGCGCAAGCCGAATTAGCGTGGTTTCTTCTAATCCTGATGCATTAGCTGGCGTGGATGCACAACGTGTAGCAGCTTTCCAAGCGGCTAATGGGAAAGCATTGGTCAACCTACGAAAAGCAACACAAGCCAACAAAGTAAGTTGGACTGTTGTAGCTGCTGCTAGTGAAGGCTGGGCAGCTAAAGTCTTTCCAGAATTAGCAACAAGTGAAGAACAAGTTGATGCACTTTGGAATGAAATTTTCAAAACAACACGAATTTATGAAGAAAACCCAGTTATTGCTTGGGATATCCATGATAAAAAATTACAAGAAAAAGCGGCTGAATTAAACGAACAACAATTTACTGCTTTACACTACACAGCTCCTGGGACAGATTTAACGATTGGTTTGCCTAAAAACCATTTATGGGAAGGCGCTGGTAGTTATAACGCTCGTGGGGAAGAATTTATGGCTAATATGCCAACAGAAGAAGTTTTCACCGCCCCAGATAGTCGCCGCGTTGATGGTTATGTTTCTAGTACAAAACCACTAAGTTATGCTGGCACAATCATTTCGGGAATGAAATTTACATTTAAAGATGGAAAAGTTGTTGACTTCTCAGCTGAACAAGGCGAAGAAGCATTGAAAAATCTCTTAGCTATTGATGAAGGTGCCAAACACTTAGGAGAAGTTGCTTTAGTACCAGACCCTTCACCAATTTCACAATCCGGTTTGATTTTTTATAATACATTGTTTGATGAAAATGCCTCTAATCATTTAGCCTTTGGTTCGGCCTATGCCTTCAACTTACAAGGCGGCACGGAGATGAGCGAAGAAGAATTAGCTGAAGCTGGTTTAAATCGTAGCCAAACACATGTGGACTTTATGGTAGGATCTGACAAAATGAATATTGACGGCATTAAGGAAGACGGGACGATTGTTCCAGTTTTTAGAAATGGCGATTGGGCATAAATTTAAAAAGAAGCAAGCCGTTATTTTTTTACGGCTTGCTTCTTTTTATTTCAAATAAAAAAAAGGCTTCTCAGCCTTGATACGTTCCTTATTCAATCAGACACATGGCGGCACTTGCTTAGTGCTGCTTCCTTCCGGATCTGACACAATTCACTAGCCCGCCATTGTCCTAGCCTTTCGGCAAAACCTAGTATAACGTATTTTTATTCTTTTGACTAGTCTTTCTTTTGATTTTTTAAAAGTTTCTCTTCTTTTTTCTTTGCCCGTAACTTTTTAAAGAACTGAACTAACAATAAGCGACACTCTTCTTCTAAAACGCCTGCTTCGACATAGGCCACATGATTGAAGCGTTCATCTTCTAATAAATTCATCAATGTGCCAGCAGTGCCTGCTTTAGGATCAGTTGCGCCATAATAAACTTCTGGAATTCGTGCCAAAAGCATCGCCCCACTACACATTGGACAAGGCTCTAAAGTTACAAATAATTGGGTTTCTTCTAGACGCCAATTTTCTATCCCGCGACACGCTTCTTGGATTGCATACATTTCTGCATGCGCCGTTGCTTCTTGCCGTGCTTCTCTCAGATTATGCCCGCGGCCAATAATTTCCCCTTGCCGAACAATTACAGCTCCAATAGGTACCTCAGCCAAACCTTCTGCTTTTTTCGCTTCTGCAATGGCTTCTCGCATAAAAAATTCTTTTTCTTCTTGTGTTAACGTTGTTTCTTTTTTTCCCAATTAATTTCCACCTTTCGGCTTTTTCCCACTAAACTTCTGTCTTGCTTCATGGTACAATAAATCAGTGAGGTGTGTCTATGATTATTGAAAATTTATCTCAGCTTTATCCCAAAGGCTATTTATCAAAAACAATTGGTTCCGAAGCCACCTATTCAATTCCTGTTGACGACCAATTTTTCATTGTGAATAAAGCTTTCTTAAGTATTAAAGAACAGCATTTGTTGGAAGCGCTTTTCCCAATTTCTGAAAACCCAACAATTACTGGTAACCATCCTTGGTTCAGTTACTTATTTCAACAGGCAAAATTACCTGCCGAAGGGACCTTTCGTATGTTGCAAATTCAAACGAATGTCCCAAAAGAATTACAAGCTGAATGGCAATTTAATTTAACAAAGATGTTTCCAGATACAGTTGATTGCTTCAGTCCAAGTAATAATATGTATATTTTAGTTGAAGAACAGTCAAAAAATACCTTTCAACAAGAAGAAATTCAAGGAATCTTTTTAACATTAGATACAGACTTTGATTGCACTAGTGCTGTATTTGTTGGCAATTTTTATTCCTCTGAAGACATTCTCCGGCGTTGTTTCCATGAAGAACAACGTATTTTTTCAGAAGAACTTAATTCCTCTAGTCGGACGACTGTTTTTAGTTTAACCGATGTCGCCCTCCACTATTTTACCAAGGAAGCCATGAGTCAAAATATACTTGTCGAGTATTATCGTCGTTTATTAAATAAAGACACCGATATTCAGCCAATCATCAGCGCTTTGTGGAAAAATCAAGGCAATATCAGCTCCACTGCAAAAGATTTATTTATGCATCGAAATACTTTACACTATCGGTTGGAAAAGTTTTTTGAACAAACTGGCTTATCTTTAAAAAAAATGGATGATTTAATCTTTTGTTATTTGTTATTAAGAAAGTAGCACGTCCATTTTGTACTCGTATGTTTTTTATTCCCAATTAGAAAGTAGGCGTTCCAATGAAAATTACCGCATATGTCGCTAGTGCATTTAGTAAAAACCACGAAGGTGGCAACAAAGCAGGCGTTGTTTTTATGACACAGCCCTTAACGAGAACCCAAAAAATGGCCATCGCCAAAGAACTAGGATTTGCAGAAACTGCTTTTATTTCAGACTCAAAGATTGCTGATTTCCGCCTTGAATATTTTACACCAAAAGAAGAAGTCGACTTATGTGGCCACGCGACAATTGGCGCTTTCACCATTATGAAGCACTTAAATAAATTATTGCAAACAGCATATACAATCGAAACGAACAGCGGTTTGCTCGCAATCACGGCGAACGGTGAACAACTATTTATGGAACAAACTGTCCCAACTTTTTATGATACGCTCACTTTAGAAGAATTGAGCGGCTGCTTTGATTTAAACGCAGTGGCAACTGCTTTTCCTATCCAGATTGTGTCAACGGGCCTAAAAGATATTTTGGTTCCCATTAAAAATGCGCAATTATTACAGGATTTACAACCAAACTTTGAAAAAATTAAGTTACTTAGTCAAAAGTATGGAGTTATTGGGATGCATCTTTTTGCTTTGTCTGAAGAAAATATCATTTGTAGGAATTTTGCGCCCCTTTATGACATCGATGAAGAAGCCGCTACTGGTACATCAAATGGTGCGTTAGCTTGTTATCTGCACCATCACCAAATTTTACAAAAAACCAATTACACCTTTGCCCAAGGTTATACCTTAAACGCTCCTTCAGAAGTCTTAGTGCGTTTGAACACTACATCCCAAAAGACAATTGATCAAGTTTTAGTTGGTGGCAGAGGCTATTATGTTGAAACAAAAGAATTATTTTTATAAAAAAAAGATGGCCTAGGCCATCTTTTTTACTTCATTGCATCTTCAATAAATGTGAAAAAGCGTTCTTTTAAAGAATCTGTATTGTCTTTAACTTTTTCGCCATATTCAGCTAATTTTGAACCGCCATCTTTCACACGATCAACAACATTTAAAACAGAATCTAATTCATCATCGGATAAATCATCGACAATCGATAATAATTTTTGGTTTCCATCAAATTTATCGTCTACAAACTTTTTAACTTTATAACGATTGGAAACATGAGATACCTTCTTAATAATTTTTTCAGAAGCGATGACTGCAACAGAGACACTTGCAACTGCAGCAATGCTTAAACCGATACCAATTTTTGTTGATGCTTTCATTTCCTTCAGCTCCTCTGTTATTTTCTACTTTAATCATAACATATTATTACTTTTATGCGTAATAGAAAGACCTTTACTAGCACTTAGTCTCGTCGGTTGTTGCCACCAAATAAAATAACCAAACGTAAAAGTTGTAAAAAGGTCGAAAGCGCCGCTGCTACGTAGGTAAGTGCAGCTGCAAAAAGAACTTTTCTGGCCATTGGGACTTCTTCTTCTGTTAATAACCCACCTTCAGAAAGAATACTTAATGCACGTCTAGACGCATTAAACTCCACCGGTAAAGTCACCAATTGAAAAATCAAGGCTAATGAAAAAGCCAAAATTCCAATGTTGATTAATGTTTGATTCCAACTAAATAAAACACCAATCAAAATTAGTGGAAAGGAGATGGTTGAGCCAATGTTGGCAACTGGAACAATGGCTGCACGAAGACGTAAAGGCACATAGTTCGTATGATCTTGTACCGCATGTCCGCATTCATGAGCCGCCACGCCAATAGCCGCGACCGATGTCGATTGAGCAGTGGCTTCGGATAAGCTCAACATTTTGTTTCCAGAATTATAATTGTCGGTTAAATCACCCGCAATTTGCTGAACTCCAACATCATTAATTTGTTCTTTTTGTAAAATATATTGTGCTGCCTGCGTGCCTGTAACATGTTTACTGCTTCGTACTTGATCATATTTACGAAAGGTACTGTTAACATATGCGGAGGCCGCACCAGAAATCGCAATTCCAATAATTACCAATATATAGGTTGGATCGATTCCAAAATAAAAGGGCATCATTGTCCTCTACCTCCATCTTTTTTTCTTTATTGTAGCATGATAGTGAAAAAAAGGGAGCGACAAACGTTGTCTTTTGTTTAAAAAAATGATGAATTTTTCAAGAAAGTACCAAAACTAACAAAAGTGTCACTCAATTAACGGAAAAAAATATGGCAAATTTCCCAAAAAAAAGGCATACTATTCCTTGAGGTGAGGAAAATGAAAACATTACTAAAAATATTAATCCCCTTAGTCATTTTAGCCGGTGGTAGCTGGGGCGTTTATAATTACTATTACGGCGGAGAAGCCTATTATACACAAATCACAACATCTGGTGAAAAGAAAGATGAAAAATCAGATTCTGGTGAACCGACGACCATGTATTACTATCAACAACCTGCGTTTAATAAAAACGGCGAAGAAAAGACCGTGGAATTAAATGAATACCGTGATCAACCTTTACGTATGAAAGCCTATCTAAAATTGAAAGTCAATCCCCGTAAAGGCGTGATTAGTTGGAATGAAGTGACAGAAAAAGAAGTCCCTGAAAAAGCTTTAGAAAAATTAAAATAAAGAAAAAACCGTTGGCAAACGACCAACGGTTTTTTCTTTATAATTGATTACTAATTTTTTCGATATTTTTTAGCATAATGGACACTGTGCCATCTGGATTATTGACGAATTCAATTAAATCGCCATTGCGGTAAACATCTAACGGAACAATTAATTCAATACCGTTATCCATTTTTAACTTTTGTTTGCCAAATTTCTTTTCAGAAATTTCGCGAGATTCTCTGACTGGCGGTGTTTTGTCGACAAACTTCGACTCATTCACTTCTTCTTGGTAAGCTAATTTAGCTGATACATTTTCTTTAAACACTTGCTCAGCAATTTGCTCATTGTCAATCGTTCCCGTTTCCTCAATGCTATCATATACCGCTTCTTTTACCGAAGCCATTAGTTCAAACTCATCTTCGTTAAATTTCTTTCCAATGCGTTTGACTGCCTTTTTAATTTCTTTGATATTTTCTTCCATGGAAGGTGCCGCTTGCGTCTCAATCACTTTTTCAGAGAAATACCAGATTTTTTCTCCTGAAAATTCATATCTTTTCTCTAGTAATTCAAATGCTAATGTATCTAAGTCAACCGTAATCCCTTCATCTGGTTTTTGTGATTTTGAAGACAAAATTGCTCGATTGATAATCAGTTTGTTATAAACGGATTCTTCTTCATAGTCGACGTAATGCGTGTAACTTTCTTTATAGTTTAATTTAATCATTGCGACATGTAACACCGTATCTAATTCATATAAAATGAACAAAATATCAGCACTAGGCGCATCTTCGCTTCCTGAATAAACATCATACCAATGTTGGGTAACTTCTTGGCTTTTCTTCACAAAATCACTAGGAATCCCACGTAACGTGTCAACAAAGGAACTATTTTCCGCCAATGTTCCAGTCTTTGTTTGTGCAGTCGAAAGTTTTGAAATTTTTGCAGTTAAATACGTTCGAATATACTCGGTCGTTAAATCTAGTTCCTTTTCAGAGAAAACCGGCGTCCCAGTTTCTCGATCAATAATGTGTAAAATTGCTTTTTTTAAATAAATATCCATTTTTACGCTCTCCTTTTCTCAACCTTTTTAGTCTAACTGAAAGAGAGAAAAAAGCCAATAGTTTCTATAAAAAGAAGAAGAATTCGTAGACAAATGTCTACGAATTCTTCTTTACTTCAAAAAGCGATTACCCTTCTTCGCTGTATAACATCCCTGTTGCTTCATCAACTGGATCGACTTTATTAAAGATGCCTTTCTTTCTGAAAATATAAGTTAAGCCCATTGGTACGATAATCGCAATCACCATTGCGCCTAAAAACGGCAAGTAATATTGTGGCACAATAGATAAAATTCCTGGCAAGCCACCGACGCCGATACTGGTCGCACGAACGCCCATTAAAGTGGCAAACATTCCTGCCATTGCCGAACCAATCATGCCCGCAACAAATGGATAAACATATTTTAAGTTGATCCCAAACATCGCTGGTTCAGTCACACCTAGGTAACAAGAAATCATTGCTGGAATCGAAACTTGTTCTTCTTTTTTGTTTCCACGATGCATAAAGATAACTGCTAAAACCGCTGAACCTTGTGCAATGTTTGATAGAGCAATCATTGGCCATAAGTTGGTTGACTGAAAGTCAGCAATCAACTGTAAATCAATCGCATTACTCATATGATGCAACCCAGTGATGACTAATGGTGCGTACATAAAGCCAAAGACGGCGCCAAATAACCAATTAAATGTTGACGTTAATCCTGCATTTACGATATCAGAAACCCAACTACCAATCGTCCAACCGATTGGTCCTAAAATGACATGTGCAGCCAATACTGTTGGTACTAAAGCAAACAATGGGACAAAAATCATTGAAATTGCTTGAGGAATCACTTTTCTAAAGAAAATTTCAAGATAGGCAAGCAAGAAGCCGGCTAACATAGCTGGGATAACTTGCGCTTGATAACCAATCATGTTAACTTGAGCAAACCCAAAATCCCAGAAAGGAATTTCTGCTGCTTTAGTCGTCGCAACTGAATAAGCATTCAGAAGTTGTGGTGAGACTAATGTAATCCCTAGGACAATCCCCAAAATTTGTGTGGTTCCCATTTTCTTCGTAATACTCCACGTAATCCCAACTGGCAAGAAGTGGAAAATTGCTTCGCCGATTAACCATAAGAATGAATTGACTCCATTCCAAAATTGAGAAACTTCCACGATTGTTTGACCATCAAGAAAGCCAAATGGAACCCCTTCCAAAATATTGCGGAATCCTAAAATCAATCCCCCGATAACAAGTGCAGGAATTAATGGTGTAAAAATCTCAGCTAAAACAGAAACAACTCGTTGAACAGGACTCAAATTACTTTTGGCAGCTGCTTTCCCTTCTTCTTTTGAAACCCCTTCTAAACCGGAAATTGCAGAAAAATCATTATAAAATTGTGGGACTTCATTCCCAATAATTACTTGAAACTGTCCAGCATTGGTAAAGGTTCCTTTTACAGAAGGAATATCTTCAATCACAGGTACATCCGCTTTTTTTGGATCTTTTAATACAAAACGCATTCGAGTTGCACAATGAGAAACAGCTGAAATATTTTCTTTGCCTCCTACTGCTTTCAACAACTGTTGTGCATCGCTTTGAAACTTACCCATTTTACATTCTCCTCTCAAACTTGTATATACAATTAAGTTGTATATACATCATACTTGATTATTCTTTTTTTGGCAAGCGCTTTCTTTCAAAAAAATAATTTTATTTTTTTACAAATCCCTTGTCTTTTCTTAAAGAGTCAAACAGAACGCTTTTTTAGCTGCTTCTTTATTGCTATACTACAGAGGGAAAAAACGAAAAGGAGTATGAAAAATGTTTTTTAAAGAAATTCATCATGTGGCAATCAATGCCTCAAATTATCAAGTAACTAAAAATTTTTATGTCGAAAAGTTGGGCTTTGAAGTTCTTCGCGAAAATCATCGTCCCGAAAAAAACGATATTAAATTAGATTTAAAATTAGGCAGCCAAGAATTGGAAATTTTTATTTCTGATCAATTTCCCGCTCGCCCCTCTTATCCTGAAGCTTTAGGATTACGTCATTTAGCTTTTAAAGTTGAACATATTGAAGAAGTGATTGCTTTTTTAAATGAGCAAGGAATTGAAACAGAACCGCTACGAGTAGATGATTTTACGGGTGAAAAAATGACCTTCTTTTTTGATCCAGATGGACTACCTTTAGAACTTCATGAATAATAAATAAAGGAGAGAAACAAAATGAAAGATACCTTTCGCTTAGAAAACCAGACGATTTATTTTGGTACAGAACGAGCAATTTCAGCCAGCCCTCAAACGATTTGGCGCTACCTGACTGAGACAGACAAGCTAAAACAATGGTTTCCAGAATTAGAAATTGGTGAATTAGGTGTTAACGGGTTTTGGCGGTTTATTCTGCCCGATTTTGAAGAAACGATGCCTTTCACTGATTATGCAGAGGAAAAATATCTGGGCGTGACTTGGGATACTGGTATCATCTATTTTGACTTAAAAGAACAAGCACCTCATCAGACCCTGTTAGTCTTCTCAGAATCTCTCCCAGAAAATTTTACAACACCTCGCCATAAAGATATCGCTGGTTGGTCAATTGTTCTCAACCGCTTGAAGCAAGTACTTGAAACCCCTGATGCAGCACCAGAAAAAATAGATTTTCCGCAAATAGAAAATCATTACTTAGAAAAATTAACGAATTTAGAAAATTAAAAAGTGTGGCACAACGGGTAAATCACCCTCTGTGCCACACTTTTTAAAAACGTAAAATACGCTGATAAACAAATAAACCTAAATCAATTAAGCAAACAACAAAAATTGCCAATAATACAAAAGAGACCCGCAACTCTGCGGCGTACATCCCTCGTAAACTAATTGTTGCCAAACATAACCCAAAAATCGTTGCCATTGTCACTTGTAACACGGTTCCTGGTTTTAGGGAATAAACAAAAATGCCAATCAAACTAGAAACAACGAGGTGTGTCAGTGGCAATTGAAGCCAATTGACAACAAACAGACTAAGGAAACATCCTAAAAGAGTCCCCCAAAAACGTGTCTTAATACGCGTGTTCATTTCTGCTTTCACTGGATGCAAGAGTAGAAAAACATTCATCGGAATCCAAATTATTTTAATGCCTCCTACACTCCACATTAAAATAAAACTCAGCGTAATGGTGAAACTCATACGAATAGCTAAACGAAATCGTTGCACCCTTTCGTCAGGACTTTCTAAAAATTGTTTGAAACTTGTGATCCCAAAAAAAGTCTGTTGTAAGTCGTGCCAGAAATTAACAACCGCCAATTTTTGTTGCTTCATATTTAATTGAATGCTTTTATGGCCTCTACTCTTTAAGCTGGTTAACTGACTTAATCCTGTTTGCCACCAAGCGTTTAGTGTTAAAGCCAATAAAAAAAGACCAATTAAAAAGGCCACAACTTGAGATTGCATCAAAAATGTATTTCCTTTAACCTGGATTAACTGACAAAACGTAAACATCATCAAATAACTATGATACCGCATCGGTGTCGCAGATGAATAAAATAAATAAACAATTAAAAATGTCACACTACTATTTAAAATAATAGACCAGCTAAAGGAACTACTAGCTATAAATGCTAAAAAACTGATCACAAATTGCCTGATACTCATTTTGAGCAGCGCTACAAACGAATAATCTTTTTTATAGTTAATTTTAAACATAATAGTAAATACAGGCACCATAATTAAATAGCTTGGGGAAAATAAAAAATCCAATGTATAAAAACTAACCAAAAAAAAGGCGATGACTGGGAAAATGGCCCAAACATACGCAAAAAATTGCTGACTTTTTGTACTAAAAAAATAAATAACAATCACTCCAATATCGATTCCTTATCCATTGTAACATGCTTGTCAATTCCCTCTTCAAATTGAATATACCAATTCGTTAAAAATAAATAAAAAAGCGAATAAATACGCTTTCATTTCTCGTTTTTTGTGCTATAATCAGCCTATATGATATATCATTTAAAACAAAGGAGCTACTTTCATGAATATTCAAGCGATTGATACGCGACACGGAACTGCCAACCAACATAGTTTTTCAAATGGGAATTGTCTACCCTATACTGGCGTGCCATTTGGGATGAACTTTTACGCCCCGCAAACAACTGACCAAAAAGGCAGCTGGTGGTTTCATCCAGAAGATCGAACATTTCAAGGCTATCGAGTAACGCATCAACCAAGTCCTTGGATGGGTGATTTTAGCCATTTATTAATGACCCCTGTCAGTGGTTCATTGTCGGAACTTTCTTTATTCCATGCCCAAAGTTCTTATCGTCCAGAAGAAAGCCTTTTTTCTCCTGTCGAAATTAACTTAACTCAATTACGCTATCAAATAACTTCTCAATTAATCCCAAGCATGTATGGTGGTATCTTAACCATTGATTATCAACAAAAAGATAATCACTTACTGCTAACTCTGCCTGGACGTTATCAAGTAAAACAATTAGATGACCATCAAGTGGCTGTAAAAGTCATCAACTATTCTGGTTGTGAAGATCCAGATTTTAGTTTTTATTTTGTGCTTCATTTTGAACAGCCTTTAACCAAATGGTTTGCCCCTTCTTCAGGTGAAGATGGCAAAATCCTTCTTTCTTTTGGAAATATTGCTCAACAAGTTGTTCATTTTAGTAGTTCATTTATTTCTGAAAAACAAGCGCAGTTAAATTTAGCGCGAGAAATCTCTTTGCATTCTACTGAGATGCTGCAACAAGGAATCGCAGATTGGCATAATTATTTCGATCGCCTTAAAGTAACGCATGAAAATCCTGAACATACTAAAACGTTTTATCATACACTGTATCGAACATTCCTATTTCCGCAAACCTTTTATGAATTGGACGAAAATCAGCAGCCGATTCATTATGATACGTTCTCACAAACGGTTCGTCCTGGTGTACTATATACCAATAATGGCTTTTGGGATACTTATAAAACGGTTTACCCATTGTTCTCACTAATTGCTCAAGAAAAATACGAAGAGATGCTAGAAGGCTTTTTAAATAGTTACAACGAAACAGGTTTCTTGCCAAAATGGTTATCGCCAGATGAGCGTGGTTTAATGCCCGGCACCTTGATTGACGCTGTCATTGCTGATGCCGCCGTGAAAAAGATTCGTCCTGACTTGATGCCTCAGTTCCTAGAAGCGATGAAAAAAGGCGCTACACAACAAAGCGAACGAGAAAATTATGGACGTCAAGGAACTCTGGATTATCTAAAATATGGCTATGTTCCTTCAACCTATCATGAATCTGTCAATCATACCTTAGATTATGCGTACAGCGATTTCTGCATTTCACAAGTTGCAAAAACACTGAATGATTCAGAGACCGCAACGTTTTATCGTCAACAAGCCTTGAATTATCAACAACTTTTTAATCCTGAAACTGGCTTTATGCAAGCAAAGGATACTGAAGGCAATTTCCGTCCTGACTTTTTAGATATTCGTTGGGGCAAAGATTACGCCGAAGGAAGTGCTTGGCAATCAAGTTTTGCGGTTTATCAAGATTTTGCAGGTTTGATTAAGCTATATGGTAGCGAGTTAGCTTTCGAAAAAAAATTAATTCAGCTCTGCAATCAAGCGCCTAACTTTAACGTTGAAGGCTATGGTTTTGAAATTCATGAAATGAGTGAAATGGCGGCAATTGATTTTGGTCAATTAGCCATCTCAAATCAACCAAGTTTCCATTATCCGTTTCTATTCAGCTACATCGGCAAACCAGAGATGGCTCAACCACTTTTAAAACAACTAATGCAAACATTTGATGCTTCACCAACTGGCTATCCAGGTGATGAAGACAATGGTAGCATGTCTGCTTGGTATATTTTTAATAGCTTAGGCTTTTATCCCGTCACACCAGGAACTGGTGAATATGTAATCGGGATGCCTTTAGTCCAGACGGCGGAAGTAAAACTATCAAATGGTAAACAGTTAACCATTCAGACATCACCAAACAAAGTCCAACAACAATTTATTCATGAAATTCAGTTAAACCAAGAAAAACATACTGCGCCTTATTTTACTCATCAAGAACTATTAAACGGCGGGACTTTAGATTATCAATTAGGGATCGTCCCGAATCCACAAAACACAGCAGAACGACCGTTTTCATTAAGTACAGAAAAATAATAAAAAGAAAGATGTTCATAAAAATTGAACATCTTTCTTTTTATTCTTCGACACCTGCGTAATTTGATTGGTATTGCTCTCGAAATTCTTTTGGCGTAATTCCATTTAATTTTTTAAACATTTTTGAAAAGTAGTTGGTATTGTTAAATCCTACTTTTTCTGAAATTTCGTTGATTGTATCATCCGTGTACAATAATAATTTTTGGGCATGCTTGGTACGCACTTGATTCAAATATTGAGAAAAACTCCGCTTGGTTTCTTTTTTGAAAATTTGGCCTAAATAACTAGGGTTCAAATGGAGCTCATCCGCCACCGTTTTTAAGTTTAATTCTTCTAAATAGCCTTGTTCAATTCTTTCTACAGCTTGGCTAACACTTTCTGAATATTTTTTTATTTTAGGTTTATTTTTCACTTCTGCCAAGACTTGCTGCATTAACGCATACAGTGTATTAAGATTGTTGCTGGCTCGAATTTCTTCCACGATTTTTTCATAGTTTTCTTCTAACACAGTTGGATACTGACGGGAAATATCTGAAAAAAGTAAAAAGACTACATAGCGTACATATTCTGGTGTAGCGTGTTGTTGACTTAACTGATTGAAAATGGCATCTAATTCCCGTTGAATGGTCTGCATATCCCCAATCATCAAGGCTTGGTTAAACGCTAGAAAAGTAAAATCTTCTGCCGAACGATTCATTTGTTCTTTTTGATTATTTGGCAGAAATTCTTGATAGAACGTTTCAATTGCTTGCAACTGTTTTACTTTCTCATAACTTTCATAAACCGTTTCCCATTCATTGACAGATTCCCCTACAAAAATCTGACCTTGACCAGCTAGAATCGCTTCAATTTCACGAATAAATAAGAACGCTTCTTGTCTGGCCCCTTTATAGATAAGTAACAATTGGTGGTACGTACTCATCCAACTTTCAATGAATAACAGTTGGCCTTTTTTCATAAATAGTTCCTTGATTGTTTCTAAAAATGACATCTCAGCTTCAACCAATAAAACGGTAAAATCACCTGGTTTTATAGTCGTAAATTGCTGCATTAACTCTTCGTATTCCCCTTCGCTGATTTCATCATTAAGCCAACGCATCAAGCCATTTTCTAGATATAGACGCACGCGGGCATGGGATTTTTTTTGTTGGTCCAATTCTGTTTTAATTCTCTGGATATTGGCTAATAGTTCTTGCTTATTGACTGGTTTCAAAAGATAATCTTGGACCTGCAAAGCCATGCCTTTTTTGACGTAATCAAACTCTTGATAACCTGATAAAATTAAACTAATAAATTGATGTCCTTTTTTCTTTGCTTGCTCAATTAATTCGATCCCACTCATTTCCGGCATCGTAATATCTGTTAATAAAACATCAATGGATTCTGTTTCTAAAAAAGCCAATGCTTCTTGCGCACTACGCGCTGTTTTAACAATTTCAAAGCCTAACTCTTGCCAAGGAATAATCCATTTTAAGCCTTCTAAAATCATATATTCATCATCAACAAACATCACTCGATACATCTTTTCACCCCTTATGCTACAAACGAAAGACGAATTGTCGTCCCTTCTCCTTCTTTCCCTTCAATGGTTAAACCATAACTCTCCCCAAAAAAGCGTTGTAAACGTTCATGAACATTTCTTAATCCAATGGATTGTTCCGTTTCTATTTCTGTTTGATTTAAACGTGCGCGAATTTCCTCTAACCGATTGGCGGTGATTCCTTTTCCATTATCCACAACAGCCACAATAATTTTTTCGCCTTCTCGGTAGGCGTGGACCTTAATAGCATTGTCTTGTCGTTGATAGTCAATACCATGCACAAAATAATTTTCGACAAGCGGCTGAATGATGAACTTAGGAATTTCAACATCAGCAATTGTTTCTTCTATTTCGAACTTATAGGCAAATTGATCGGGATAACGCATTTGATACAAATACACATACTTTTCGCAAAATGAGATTTCCTCTGCCAAGGTCGTGGTTTTTTCTTGGTTAATATTATTCCTAAGTAACGTTGAAAAAGCATAGACAACATCAGCTAGTTCTTCTTGTTGCCGACTCAAGGCATACATGCGAATATATTCCAACGTATTATAAAGAAAATGAGGATTAATTTGCGACTGTAATGCTCTCATGTGGGCATCGCGTTGCTTAATTTCTAAAGTATAAATATCGTGAATGTATTGATCTAAACTGTCTACCATAAAATTAATCGCAGAAGCAATATCATTCAATTCTTCCTGAACTTGATTCGTGTCAATTCGTTCTTTTAAATTGCCATCGCCAATGGCTCGTGTCGCTTCTAAAATTAATTGGACTTGTTGAGAATAGCGTTTAAATAGGCGGTTTAAGCCCACTAATAAAATAACAATCAAAAGTAACCCAATCCCTAAAATGGCCGTATAATTCATAAACAATTGCTGAAATAAGACTCGGCGGCTTGTTAATAAAAGAATGGTACTCCGGCCACTGCTTTCTATTTCCGTAATATCGTAGCGATTATGAAAAACCTGTTGAATGTCACTATCGGTGTGCATTCTTTTATCTAGTTGCCGCTCTTCTTCTTTGGTAAATTGTGCTTTTTCAGAAAAAATTTGATTTCCAGCACTATCATAGATAAACGCATTAATACCTGATTTTTTCAATAAGTCTGCTTGGTTGCCTAGCAACTCTTGACTTGAAAACACAGTGTACAACTCTCCCAGCGGTTGTCCTGTATAAGGATCGGAGATAATTCGCATTAGTTGAAAGCCATGTTTTTTAATTGATGACATATCCATTTTTTTCCCATTTGTAGCTGTGCGATTGGCGAACAAAACCTGATCAAATTCATCTAAGCGAATAATCACTTCTTCTAAGTCAGGAAAGGTGCTAAATAATGTACTTAAATTATTTCCAAAGTGGGTACTGACCCGATCTTCCGACCATTGACTGTAAGTATAGTCAAAATACTCAGGAGGAGAAAGTTCCATATATTTTCGCATGTTTTCAATTTTACTTGCAGAGCCAGCTAATTCATTAATCATATTTGTCGCCGCATTATTTTTATTCGTTACATAGCTGTCAATTTGGGAAACGGCGTTATTTTTTTGTGAATCAATTGATAAGTTAATTGTATAAGTAACATAAACGCACAAAGCAGCCACCGTTAACAAAATAATACTTGTTAACAGTAGACTGTATTTTTGTACTAATCGATTTAATAAATATTTTTTTTTAAACAGTTTTTTGAAGATTCGCTTCATTTTGTTCCAACTTTCCATCAATAAACTGGCGATTTTTGCGCGTGACATAGGCACACCACATCATAATTAAGGCAAACGAAGCAAATAGTAGCAGTCCTTTCATTTTCCAAGTTAAAGCAACGATACTAATTACACCGAATAAGACTTTAAAAAATACACCGAGGTTTAAAAAGATACTGATAAATGAAAGCTTCATTAAATCAATAGTTGAGATAAAATAGCTTCCTTCATATAGTAGCATATAAATGTAAAAAATAACGAGTATTAGGGAAACAAAAAATAAAATAAATGTAATAATTAACCACATTATTCCGGTAAATTGAACGGCTAAATAAATATTATAAAAAACAAATCCTAAAGTGAAGAGAAAAAGTAAAAAATAACAGTTACTTCTTTTAAAATGTGCTTTCCATGATTCAAATGCTCGTTTAACGGTGATTGCTTGATAATTCATGCCCTCTTCCAAAATGAAATCAGTCATCATTTGGAGTGCTGGGCCAACACCAAAAATAATCCCTCCAGCTAAACTAAATAAAACAAACAGTAAATTTAGTTTGATTACTGTCCAGGAAAGGTAAAACAACCGCTGAATCCCTGTACTTTCCATCTTCCTCTTCCTTTCTATTATGTAAAAGGCTGGGCCAAAAGCGCTCAGCTAATGCCTCAGCCTCCTGTGATTATTTTTGAGATTGGATATATTCGTCTAATTGTGTTTGCATTTCTTTTTGAACTTTATCCCAGCCAGCTGTTTTTAGGTCATCCATTAATTTTGGAAGTGTTTCTTCTGGATCAACAGTTCCTGTATTTAAGCTTGCTGCGTAACGATTCATAACTGTAGCAACGTTAGTGATTTCAGTTTTCACTTTATCATTTACAAAAGTAAAACCAAGAATTGGTGAATCTTTTGCTTCTTCGATGCTCTTATCACGTTCTTTAACCATTTCTTCAGTGACAGATTCTTCTGGCCAAATGATTAAGTTGTTTCCTGTGTTCCAAGCACTCAAATGAGTTGTTGGTGTGTAATCTTTCAATAATTTCACGCGATCATCGCCAACTTTTTCATATTGTTTGCCTTCTTCACCATAAACAAGTCCGTTTAACAATTCTGGATTGCTGTTTAATAAGCCTAGCAATTCAACAGCTTTTTCTTTGTTTTTAGACGTGTTTGCAACAACATAGTTAGCCATTTGCGC
Source organism: Enterococcus sp. DIV0682 (assembly GCF_051712685.1). Taxonomy (NCBI): domain Bacteria; kingdom Bacillati; phylum Bacillota; class Bacilli; order Lactobacillales; family Enterococcaceae; genus Enterococcus; species Enterococcus sp. DIV0682. The sequence continues at coordinate 954,271 of NZ_JBIOPK010000001.1, read as the reverse complement.
TTGTGATGTTGTTTTTAATGGTTCTGTTAGTGGGCGAGAAACAAGTGGTTTGCCAGCAGCTTGTGTTAAGATTGTATCACCATAATCCATAGGTCCTTGTGTTTCTTGACGCATGAACCAAGTATTGGTATTTAAGTCATATGGTGTTGTACTTGTAGCAGCATCTGTTGGAATCAAGCCATCTTTATACCATTGATGTAAGACTTTTAAGTTATTAATCATGTCTTTGTCGGCATATTGGTTAATAATTTTTGGTGAGCCAGTATCAGTTGTTTTCACTGCAAATGGATATTGGTTACCAATAGGGAAGTCATAATTACCTGTTGCAAAGAATGTTTGGCCGATAGCAAAAGCAGCAATATTTGGTTCTTTTTTATGGAATTCTTTTAGAACTTCGGTTGCACTTTCATAACTACCATCGACTTTACTAATATCTAAATTGTATTTATCGACATATTCTTTATTAAAAGTTAAAACTTGTTGACCGTAAGAGTTACCTAGAATTGGGAACGCATACAGTTTTCCATTGATCGTATTTCCTTTAATATAGTTATCTGGCAATTGATCATAGGCTTCTTTGGCATATTTAGGTGCTAAATCAGTTAAATCAGCATAGGCGCCTTTTTGTGCATTCGTTGCATAATTTTGTGCTAATGAAATATCATAGCTTTCACCAGAAGCAACGATTGTTGACATTTTTTGGTCCCAATCGCCCCAACCAACAAATTCCATTTTTAATTTTGCCCCAATTTTTTTCTCGATAATCTTATTCGCATTATCGATTAATTGGTCATAATTATCTGGTTTGTCCCCAACACGATACATTAATAACGTTGGTGTACTATCATCACCTTTTGACGCTGCATCTTTTGAAGATTTACCGCACGCGCTTAATCCTACAGCTAAAGCTGCTGCGCCAGCTACGGCTAATCCTTTTTGCCATTTTTTCATTCCTTATTTCCTCCTGTACAATTTTATTCTTTCACGCCGCCGATTGTTAAACCACCCACGAAATATTTTTGGAAGAATGGGTAAGTTAACGCAATTGGTAACGTAGATAAGACAACAATCGCCATTCGAGCCGATTCACTTGGTAGAACGCCTAAGCCTTCTTGTGCTGCTGCACCCATATCCGTACTTCTTGATAAGAACTCTAAGTTGTTTTGAATTTTCATCAATAAATACTGTAATGGTACCAAGGTATCTTTTTGAATGTAAAGTAACGCATTGAACCAATCGTTCCAATAACCCAAAGCCGCAAACAAACTAATTGTGGCAATCCCTGGAACGGCTAGCGGTAACACAATGCTGACAAAAATGCGCATTTCACTTGCGCCATCAATACGTGCTGATTCAATAATACTGTCAGGCACGGTTTTCTTGAAAAACGTTCGCATCACTAAAATATTAAATGGTCCTAAAGCTAAAGGCAAAATTAACGCCCAAATTGTATCTTTCAATTGCAATAAGTTTGTCATTACTAAATAGTTCGCAACCATCCCTGGTGAAAATAACATTGTAATTAAAGCAAACAATGTAAAGAATTTTTTAAACGGAAAGTTGGAACGAGAAATGACATAGGCATATAATGACGTCATTGTTGCATTGACAATCGTCCCTGTCACCGTAATGAAGACCGTTACCCCTAAGGCATGAATAATGCGTTGACTCATTGCCCCTTGGAAAATGTAACGATAGGCCTCCAATGAAAATTCTTTTGGCCAAAACCGATAGCCGTTTGCTGCTAATGATCCTTCACTTGTCAATGAAATCATAATAACAAAGAAAAACGGAACCACACAGGAAATAGCAAAAATAGCAATGACAATATTGAAAATCAAATTCGCTGTCGGGTTGAAGGATCGAACGTTAACGCTAGTGACTTTTTTCTTTTTCATAATCCTTCCTCCTAAAATAGTGCTGAATCTGGTTCAATTCGACGAACAACTAAATTCGCAATTAATAACAAACATGCGCCAACGACAGATTGATATAACGCTGCAGCTGCCGTCATGCCTACATCACCAGTAGCCGTTAAGCCATTGTAAATATAGGTATCTAACACACTTGTCACGTTGTAAAGCGCACCTGAATTTCTTGGTACGATGTAGAACAAACCAAAGTCTGCTCTGAAGATACCGCCGATGTTTAAAATTAATAAAACAGACATCATTGGTAAAATTTGTGGAATCGTAACATTTTTTATTTGTTGCCATTTGTTGGCACCATCTACCATCGCTGCTTCATAGTATGTCGGATCAATCCCCATCACAGAAGCATAGTAGATAATACTGTTGTAGCCTAGACTCTTCCAAACATTTAGGAAGACAAAAATTACTGGCCACCAACGTGGATCTGCATACCAGTTAATCATTGTGCCGCCATTACCAGTAATCCATTGATTCAAAATCCCTTTATCCGGACTTAAAAAGGCATAAACAAAATAGTTAATAACCATCCAAGATAAGAAATATGGTAGCAATGACATCGTGTGATAAACTTTAACCAAGCGACGATTTCTTAATTCACTCATAATAATAGCAAAAGCAATCGCAAAGAATAAGTTAAAGGCTAAAAAGACGACATTGTACAAAATGGTGTTTCTAGTAATTAACCAAGCATCTTTTGACGCAAATAAAAATTTAAAGTTTTCAAAACCAACCCAAGGACTTTCTCTTAGACTAGCTAAGAAACCATCTGGTGAAATATGAAAATCTTTAAATGCGACCACATTGGCTAAGACTGGTATATAGAAGAAAAATATAAACCAGATAAATCCTGGTAACGCCATAAGGATTAAGGCCTTATAACGCCATACATTTTGAAAAAACCCGTTTTTCTTCTTCATTCGTTTCGCTCCTTTCATAAATATAATAGCGTTTTCATAATATCTTTTTAAGGAACAAATTATAGGATTTGAGAAACAAATTATAGATTTTGTGTCATTTAAGGTAAAAATTTGCCGAATTGACCGTTCTTTGTGAAAACGTTTATCTGATATTTTTTTTATAACCTCTTAAGAACATTAAAAATAATTGGATAAATTCCACTCATAAAGCGATTTCACTTGTGCGTATTTGTTGTATAAAAGTTGAGAACTTGATAGTTTCACAAAGGTTATCCTCTAATTATTTTTGAGGAGGACTATTTTTGAATTTTATCCGTAAAAACACTAGAGCAATTCGTTTAATTGTAGTTTATTTTTTTGCAGTTTTAATGCAAGCTGGTTCTTTATTATTACTAGCTATTTCACTACTATTTTTCTATTTGACTTTATGCACACACAATATGTTGGGTTTCTTGTTATAAATCAAAAAGAGTTGGCGACATAGGTCATTTTGACTTATGTTGCCAACTCTTAAATTTTCAGCTAATTAGTCGTTCTAAAACAATCGATTTTGTTTACTCCTCTTTTTCTTTGTTTCTCTTTATAACATAGAGAATTAATACAATTAAGATCAGTCCTACACCCAGATACGCAAATATTTTTTGGACTTTTTCTCCTGTTTTTGGTAAATAGGATGATTTAGACGTTTCTTTCTTGTTTATGGCAATTTCATTTTTACTATTTTTTGTAGGTTTGTTCTGGTCTGTAACAACTTTTTTTGTTTCCTTTTTATTTTTCGCTGGTTCTTCAGGCGTAATGGGCACTTCTGGTTCTTCGGGTGGATTAACTGTGTCATCTACTTTGGCTTTGTTGAGAATTATTTCGCCTGCCTTGGCTTCTTCATTAACGATCACTTTAAAACGAATACTCCGTTCTTTCATATCGGTGATACTTGGGTATTCCTCTGTGATTGTGCCGTTAGCTTCTTTCAAGCTGGTTGGTTTTGGTTCATCACCAACACTTGTTAGGCTATCTTTGACATACGTTAGTCCTTTGGGTAGTTGGTCTGTGATAACTACTTTGTTTAGGACGCCGTTTTCGACAGTGTTGCGGAAGCTAATGGTGTACTCGATAGTTTCGCCTAGTTTTGGTTTAGCGTTATTAACGGTTTTTGTTGCGGTTAGTTTGCCTTCTTTTATTCGAGGTGTGATTGGTTCTTCGGGTGTAATGGGCACCTTTGGTTCTTCTGGTGGATTGACTGTGTCATCTACTTTGGCTTTGTTGAGAATTGTTTCGCCCGCTTTCGCTTCTTCGTTAACAATCACTTTGAAACGAATACTCCGCTCTTTTGTATCAGTGATACTTGGGTATTCCGCCGTGATTATGCCGTTGGTTTCTTTCAAGCTGGTTGGCTTGGGTTCATCACCGACACTTGTTAGGCTATCTTTGACATACGTTAGTCCTTTGGGTAGTTGGTCTGTGATAACTACTTTGTTTAGGACGCCGTTTTCGACAGTGTTGCGGAAGCTGATGGTGTATTCGATAGTTTCGCCTAGTTTTGGTTTGGCGTTATTAACGGTTTTTGTAGCGGTTAATTTGCCTTCTTTTGTTCGAGGTGTGATTGGTTCTTCGGGTGTAATGGGCACCTCTGGTTCTTCTGGTGGATTGACTGTGTCATCTACTTTGGCTTTGTTAAGAATTGTTTCGCCCGCTTTGGCTTCTTCATTAACGATCACTTTGAAGCGAATACTCCGCTCTTTTGTATCAGTGATACTTGGGTATTCCGCTGTGATTGTGCCGTTGATTTCTTTCAAGCTGGTTGGTTTTGGTTCATCACCGACACTTATTAGGCTATCTTTGACATACGTCAGTCCTTTGGGTAGTTGGTCTGTGATAACTACTTTGTTTAGGACGCCATTTTCGATAGTGTTGCGGAAGCTGATGGTGTATTCGATTGCTTCCCCTAGTTTTGGTTTGGCGTTATTAACGGTTTTTGTTGCGGTTAGTTTGCCTTCTTTCGCTTCTGGTACCACCGGCACCTCTGGTTCTTCGGGTGGATTGACTGTGTCATCTACTTTGGCTTTGTTGAGAATTGTTTCGCCTGCCTTCGCTTCTTCGTTAACGGTCACTTTGAAACGAATACTCCGCTCTTTCGTATCGGTGATACTTGGGTATTCCGCTATGATTGTGCCATTGGCTTCTTTCAAGCTGGTTGGTTTTGGTTCATCACCAACACTTGTTAGGCTATCTTTGACATACGTTAGTCCTTTGGGTAGTTGGTCTGTGATAACTACTTTGTTTAGGACGCCGTTTTCGATGGTATTGCGGAAGCTAATTGTGTACTCGATAGTTTCGCCTAGTTTTGGTTTAGCGTTATTAACGGTTTTTGTTGCTGTTAATTTGCCTTCTTTCGCTTCTGGTACCACCGGCACCTCTGGTTCTTCGGGCGGATTAACTGTGTCATCTACTTTGGCTTTGTTGAGAATTGTTTCGCCCGCTTTCGCTTCTTCGTTAACGATCACTTTGAAACGAATACTCCGTTCTTTCATATCGGTGATACTTGGGTATTCTGCTGTGATTGTGCCATTGGCTTCTGTCAAGCTGGTTGGTTTTGGTTCATCTCCAACACTTGTTAGGCTATCTTTGACATACGTCAGCCCTTTTGGTAGTTGGTCTGTGATAACTACTTTGTTTAGGACACCATTTTCGATGGTGTTGCGGAAACTGATTGTGTACTCGATTTCTTCCCCTAGTTTTGGTTTAGAGTTATTAACGGTTTTTGTAACGGTTAATTTGCCAGTTACTTGTTCGTCCGCAATTTTCGCTTCTACTATATTAGAAGTTTCGTTGACTTTTGCAGATGTTAAAATATCTACTGCCTCAACTGTTGCGCTATTAGGCACTAATTCATTTGCTTTTGCTCGTTCATTTATCTGCGCTTTAAATTCGTAAATTGTTTCAGCTGTATCAGCTTTGTAGCTACCTCCTTGTGTAGCAGTTGCACCATTGCCGACACGGACTATAATTTGTTTATTGGTTTCATCATATTCAGCTTGATCATCGCCTGAAGCATCCGTTTTTTCACCAGAATTTGGTCCACTAATAACTTTTAAAGAGCCTGGCAAATAATTTAAGCGACCATCTAGTGCATCCTTCGAGACTGAATTTATCGCTTCTGAATCAGTTTTTGTATTTTTTAGTGAGACACGATACGTGATCGTTTCACCAACTTTGTAAGTTTCTTTTGGTTCCACAATTTCTTTCTTAATTTCAAATTCAGGCGTTTCTGCGTTTACAGCAAAACCAATCGCATTCGTAGAATAATCGTCACCACTACTTGTTGTTCTAAAATTAATTTGGTTTTGTCCAGCATTTAAAACACCTTCGGGAATTGCCATACGATCGATATCAATATCTAAAAAATTAGGATGATCCGGCGCAAATTTTCCTGGATACTTATCTACCATATGTTCATCGTTATCTGTCACAGTTGCGTTCATAGCATTATTAACTGGATTGAGCGTGTTCGAAATATTTACCCAAATTCCTGCGCTATTTTTAATTTGTGCGTTGTCTCCAGTCCAGTATTTATCTCCTTGAACAGTAAACCAGGTCACAATTGGATCAAGATTTCCTTGTTTTGCTGTTAAAAAGTTGCTCATAGTAAATTCATTATTGGTTCCAGCAGCATTACCACGTGCTCCATAGTAAATACTAAAAGCTCTTGACTTACTTGCCTGATCCTTTGTAACAACAAACAAACTCCAACCACTAAAGTTATAATATTGATATTGACCATTTAAACTACTTGTCATAGGAATATCTGCCAACCTATAACTCCCTGTCGCACTTTTATCCCCTTGTAAAATTGAAGTTACATCTGCATAATTAGAAAATCCAGTGTTATTGTACCCGAAACGTTGTCCTGGGTTTGTTGCATCTTGATCGATACGATGGTACCTTTGGGGCGAAACACGCTGTACGGTTCCATTTGGTGTAGTAAATTGAACTGGTGCACTAATTTCTTCATCAGAAAGATTTGTTCCGTAAGCAGGGCCTTTATATCTAGATGCACTCCAAAATAAGCCCGCCCAAGCAATCTCTTTTGCACCATTTAAATCAATATAAGCCCGACTAGAGTTATACGTATTTGGATCATTGTCAACATCTGCAAATTCTAAAGGAAAATTGTTAATTGCATAACCACTACTTGCTCCTCGTGTGTTTAAAAATGTTTGCGCAGCCGCCGTACTTTCATTCGCAATTTTTAAGTTGGTATTTCCCGTTGAAAAAAGTTCTCCTTTATGAACGCTTTGATAAATCGGTGTATTAAACCCCCGACCAGGTGTTGGTGGCACTAACGGACCAGTAGGTTGCGCCTTTAATGGAGGTTGCTCAGGACTTTCGGTAGCCTGCGTTAGTGCAGTCTCTTGAATACTTTCTGTCGCCTTTCCTGCTTCAGGCTTTGTTTCGTTACTAGTAGTTCCGGTTATTTCATTTGTAGAAGAGGCTGTTTCGCTTGCCTGATTTTCTACTTTTGTTTCTGAAGTTTCCTGTTTTTCCTTCGAAACAAACTCTTTATCTGCTAGCATATCTTTACTAGGTAAATCAATTACTAGTGTCCCTTTTTCATTATCTTCTATTAGTACGCTGACCAATAACTTGCTCGACGCTTTTGTAGTTATTTGCCCATTTATGGTAATCTTTCTTGTCGAATTTGGTTGAAGGTTAAGCAGTTTAATATCGGTTGTTTGATCTTTCTCATTTGTTTCAACCTTTGCTTGTTCTTCTAAAGACGTAGGTCCTCGCTCTTCGCTTAAAGTATCTAATACAAATTTGATTGGACTATCATTGTTATTTTTTTGTTTTAAAATGAGATTTTTGATTGGTACATCTCGTGTATTTGTTATTTCGTAAGTGACCGTTTTAATATCTTCTTGAGACGATGTATCTTCTATTTTCCCTATTACTTTGAGCCCGTCTTTTTCAACAGTATTCTCAGCATCACTTGTTACTTCTTGAGCAAATGCGTTCATCATTGGTAACAAATTTAAAATAAACAGCATGGTAATCATAAGGTAACTCACAAAATTTTTAACTGCTTTATTCATTTACATTCTCCTTCGTTCTTTTCATTTACTTAAATAAATCATCTTCAAACAACTTTTACAATTACTAATTGTTTCTCAATATCCACCTCCATAAAATACTTTTCAACCTTCAATTCTTTCTTTATTTAGCTACAACAACTTTTTTTAACGTACGATTTTCCGTTTCTCCTTATAATCAAAAAGTAACACATTATATTAGCTAAAAAAAGAAAAAAACCCGATATTTCAACAAAAAATAGCGAATTAAATAACACGTTTTATATGAAGCAAATATATTGACTTTCCCTAAAAAAATACAAACATAGGTAAGTTCTAGCTTTAAGAGTAATTTTTTTATTGTTTTCCCTTTAATAACATTCGTTCTAAATTGTTTTAAAAACTAAAACTTTTTTCATGTAATTTTCATTACATTTACCAAAAAAAGAAACTAGCTTAGCTACATTTGCTATTGCTAGTTCCTTTTTTTAATTGTTTTACTTTTCCCCTAAAATTTCAATCCAACCATAATAATATTCAATATATTGATTTTCCTCTTCTAGTTGTGTCAAGATATGCTCCCCGACAACGATGCCTGTTTCAAATCCTTGTTTTGCTAAACGCTTTTTTACTTCTTCGATATTATTCAAACGGGTATCTTGTGTATTGACTTTTAAAATAAAGCCTTTGTATTGGCTACTTGATTCTTTGAGCCAAATCACTTTGTCTAAACTTTTTTTATTCACATGATTTGCCAAACAAATCCCATACGTCAGTTCATTGGATTCACTTAAATCCCCGTAAATACCTAAAGTTGAAATGTGTTCCATGTAAACTTTCATCTCTTCTGGATCCTCAATGTCAACAACAACAATTTTATCAAAAGGAATTGGTTCATCTGAAAAAACCAATGTTTCTAAATCAATTAACGCGTGTAAATGTAATTTTCTTTTCTTAATTTCTTTGTATTTATGTTGAAGCCTTTTTATTTCTTGCCCCAGTTGTTCTTCTGTTGCTTCCATGGTGGCATAGAGATCGGTAGGAGTCTTTTTATATAAATTCAACATATCTTTGATAGGAATCCCCATTTTTCGATAAAAATCAATATCATATATTTTGAACAAATCTTCTAAATCAAAGGTTCGATATCCGTTTTCTTCATTGCGTGTTGTACTAATCAACCCTTGCTCGTCCCAATAACGAATCGTGGACTTAGGGATATTTAACAACTCAGAAACATCTTTTATTGTGTAATTTTTTTCCATACTGTTCCCTCCATCAAAAAGTTTAGCATTTCTACTGTTGACATTCAAGTTACTTGAACGTGTACAATGACTCTTTGTAACAGCTAAAACGGTATTGTTTAAGGAGGAAATTTCATGAAATTAATGAAAGAGTTTATTAAAGAAAATAAATGGATTGTTCTTGCGACAACTTTAACCATCTGTTTGCAAATCGCAGGAACCCTTGGCGTCCCTAAATTAGTTGGCAAGTTGATTGATGTGGGCATCGTTAGCGGTGACCAACAAGTAATTAAAACGATTGGCATACAAATGTTTCTTGTGGCATTCATTGGAACAATTGCCGCAATTATTTCTAGCTATTTGTCTGCTTTAGTAGCTGCTAAGTTTGGTTTTCAAGTTAGAGGATTGTTCTTTAAAAAATTTCAACAATTCTCGATGAAAAATGTTGATAAATTTGGTTCAAATTCTTTGCTAACTAGAATGACCAACGATGTAGACAATGTTCAAACAATGATTGTGCTGTTTTGCCAATTAATCTTTCCAGCGCCTATTATTAGTTTATTTGCCTTAGTGATGACATTTTCTTATTCAGTTTCACTCGCTTGGGTAACATTGGCTTCCATCGTATTTTACTTAGTCGTTGTTTATTTTTTAATGAAAAAAGGTACCCCTTTATCTTTAAAAATTCAACCAAAAATGGATCGAATTACTACGACTTTACGAGAGTTCTTTACTGGAATTAATATGATTCGTGCGTTCAATAATCAAGACTTTGAAGAGCAGCGAACCAATCAAACATTTAAAAATTATGCTGAACGCATGAGTAAAGTGAATCAAATCTTTGCTTGGATTACTCCCGTTGCCTTTTTATTAATGGGCGTTGTGTACGCCTCTATTTTGTGGTTTGGCGGTAATTTAGTTGCAGTAGGCACCCTACAAATTGGCACCGTTACAGCTGTGATTGAATATACGCTTCTAACTTTGGCCTACTTAATGATTGCGGCTATGGTATTAGTTGTCATTCCACGGTCCGTTGCTTCCTTGAATCGCTTGCAAGAAGTTTTGTCAGAAGAAATTGAAATTAGCGATCCTAATACTGAAGCAACCATTGCTTATCATCCTGAGAAAGCCTTGATTTGCTTCGATCACGTCACGTTTCAATACACAGAAACAGCTGATCCTGTTTTAGAAAATGTTAGTTTTGTCATCCCTAAAGGAAAAACAACGGCGATTGTTGGGGCAACTGGCGCTGGTAAAAGTACTTTAGTTAAGTTACTTTTACGAATAAATGAGGTCACAGCCGGCACGATTAGCTATTCTGGCACAGATATCCGCTCATTATCTCAGCAAACGATTCGCCAAGTCATCAGTTATGTGCCACAAAAAGCCTTTCTTTTCAGTGGGACAATCTTATCAAACTTATTAATGGGAAATGCCAAAGCAACTACAGAAGAAATAAGAACGGCACTAGAAATTTCACAATCTTCTGAATTTATCGATTCCTTACCACAAGGGATTGAAAGTTTCGTAGCACAAGGCGGGTCCAACTATTCTGGTGGTCAAAAACAAAGAATGTGTATTGCACGAGCCTTAATCAAACCGGCAGACGTTTATATTTTCGATGATAGCTTTTCCGCATTAGATTACAAAACTGACGCCGCTCTACGTGCCGCTTTACATGCACAAATGTCGGACAAAACTTTACTCATTGTTGCTCAACGGTTAAGTACAATCATGAACGCTGACAATATTATCGTCCTAGATGAAGGAAGGATTGTTGGTCAAGGCACCCACGCTGATTTACTTACCACTAATAGCTATTACCAAGACTTTGCTAAATCGCAAGGTATCTTACCCAAGTAACTAAAGAAAGGATGTGACTGCTTGAAAGAAAGTTTTCTTTTCAAGCCATACAATGAAAAAAACAATGAATCTTCAAAGCTTTAAACGTTTCTGGAAAATGATTAAACCTGAGCATCCAATCTTTTATGGTCTAATGATCTGCAGTTTAATTGGAAACTTATTAATTGTTGCCATGACCTATATTATGGCAATCGGGATTGATAACCTCTTAGAAGCTATCAAGCGTGTCGGGCTCAAAGGCATGACACTTCCTTTAGTTGAAGAAGCACTCTTAGGTCCCGTCTTACTTTTAATTCTCTTTTCAATCATTAGTAGTATCACTTCTTTTATTCAGGAACGAGCAATGGCTTCTTTAAGCGAACGGGTTACTTTAAGAATTAGAAAAGAAGTGACAAAAAAGTTTAAAACTTTACCAATGGCCTTCTTTGACAATCACCAAGTGGGCGATATCATTAGTCGTTCAACAACTGGCTTAAACCAATTGTCACAAGTTCTTTTAACAGGCATCAACCAATTTTTCACTTCCGTCGTGACTATCCTTTTTGCAGGAATTATGTTGTTCTATATTGATGCAAAATTAACCATTTTAGTGTTGCTCCTAATTGGCGGCAGTACTTTCATGACGACAAAAATCGCGAATAAAAACAAGGTGTTTGCTGATCAAAGTCAAGCTGAATTAGGTCAATTAAATAATAAGATGGAAGAATATTTAGCAGGAAATTTGGTCACAAAAACCTTTAATCAACAGCAAAATGCTGAAAAAACAATTGATGCTGTTAATCAACAACATTATCGTGCCTTTAAAAAAGCACAGTTTCTAAATTTTGCGATTTATCCAGCTATTCGTTTTATCAATCAGTTGGCTTTTATTATTAGTGCTATCTTAGGCGCAATGCTCGTTTTATCTGGTGGTATTACGATTGGTTTCTTGCAAGCATATTTGCAATATATCAACCAAATTTCTGAGCCGATTTCTACCGCTTCTTATGTCATTAACTCAATTCAAGCAGCGATGGCTTCCATTGATCGGATTTTTGTTATCTTAGATGAAGCTGATGAACAGCCAGAAGCAACTCATTTAGAAACTATTTCTTCTCCTAAAGGAGCCATTGAATTTAAAAATGTTCAATTTGGCTACACACCAGAAAAAATTTTAATGAAGAATGTTGATTTTTCTGTTCAACCGAAAAAAACAGTGGCCATTGTGGGACCCACCGGCGCTGGTAAAACAACATTAGTTAACTTATTAATGCGTTTCTATGAAATAAATCAAGGCGCCATTACTTTTGATGGGATTGATATTACGAAACTTTCTCGACAAAATCTAAGAAATTTATTTGGCATGGTTTTACAAAACACTTGGCTATTTGAAGGAACCGTAGCAGATAATATTGCCTATGGAAAAAAAGATGCTTCTCGTGAAGAAATAATTGAAGCAGCTAAAATTGCTCAATGTGATCATTTTATTCGGACCCTTCCTCAAGGATATGACACAATTATTTCTAGCGAAAATGGTGCATTATCACAAGGGCAACAACAGTTATTAACCATCGCCCGAATCATTTTAGCAAATCCGCCCGTTGTTATTCTCGATGAAGCAACTTCGAGTGTGGACACACGAACAGAAGCCCATATTCAAAAAGCGATGGAAACTGTCACAGAAAATCGAACAAGCTTCGTTATCGCTCATCGATTATCTACGATTGAAAATGCTGATTTAATTTTAGTGATGAAAAATGGCGATATTATTGAAAAAGGAACGCATCAGGAACTATTACAAGCTCCGACTCTTTACGCCAGCTTATATAATAGTCAATTTCAAACCACTTAAAAAGAACTGGAACAAGTCATTCTTCTTTTGACTTGTTCCAGTTCTTTTATTGCTTAGAAATATTGAATTCCCATCGCTTTTTTGACTTCTGTTAAGGTTTGTGCTGCCACTTTTTCAGCAGCAAGACTTCCTTTATGCAACATTTCCATAATCGCTTCTGGATTTTTAGCCAGCTCTTCACGACGTCGACGAATCGGTGCGAGTTCTTCTTCTAGGACATCAATTAAGTAACGTTTAATTTTCACATCTCCTAAACCGCCATGACGATAGTGCTCTTTTAATTCTTCAATATATTCTTTCTCTTTCCCAAAGACATCCAAGTAAGTAAAGACCATATTTCCTTCAACTTGTCCTGGGTCCTCTATACGAATATGATTTGGATCGGTATACATACTCATTACTTTTTTCTGTACCACTTCAGCTGGATCTGAAAGATAAATACCATTGCCTAAAGACTTACTCATTTTTCCGTTGCCATCAATTCCTGGCAAGCGTCCCATGCCTTTTGGCGGTAACACAGCTTCCGGTCTAACTAAAACTTCACCGTACGTCTGATTAAAACTATGCACAATTTCTTGCGCTTGTTCCAACATTGGTTTTTGGTCTTCCCCAACTGGGACTAAGTTCGCTTGAAAGGCAGTAATATCAGCAGCTTGTGAAACGGGATAAATAAAGAATCCTGTCGGAACACCTTCCCCAAATTTTTTTTGCTCAATTTCTGCTTTGACCGTTGGATTCCGACGTACACGTGACGTGGTCACTAAATTTAGATAGTACATTGTTAATTCAGCTAACTGTGGAATTTGCGATTGGATAAAAATTGTTGTTTTCGTAGGGTCTAAACCAACTGCTAAATAGTCCAAAGCAACTTCTAAAACATTGGCTGAAACTTTTTCGGGATTTTTTGCATTATCTGTCAATGCTTGTAAATCTGCAATCATGACAAATAATTGATTTGTAGGGTCTGCTTGCATTTCTACTCGTTTTTTTAAGGAACCTACGTAATGTCCTAGGTGCAATTTACCAGTTGGACGATCACCTGTTAAGATAGTATTCATTGTCTACACACCTTTATCGTTTACTTTCATTTATTATTTTACCTTGTTTTAAAAAGAATGAATAGTAGGCAATAGAATATTTATTGATTCTAGATAATCGAAGAGACTAGAAAGATTGCAAGGTACAGCAATTCTTGTTCCAGTCTCTTCAAACAGTTTATTTATTTTGTGACTTTAATTGAAAATTGTGCAGTCACTATCGGCAAAACTTTGCTTGTTACTTTGATTTGATAATTTCCTGCAGCAGTCGTTGCTTCTGTCCTAATCAGACCGTTTTCATCTACACTTACTGTATTGCCAGCATCTGGTGTAACCAACTCATACGTTACTTGTGAGCTCCAAACATCCGTTTCTGTGTGCGGCGCTTGACCAATCACTTTAGATTGAATTTGATAATTTTCGCCTGATTTTATAGTAGCTGTTTCTGTAGCGAATTGAATTCTTTCAGGAATCGCATGAGTTTGCACGACTTGGAAGATTTTTCGTTCATCAGGATTTGCAATTCCTATTTTTTCTTCTACTGCAGCAGGGAACTGGTAAGTACCTGGCGGGCTACTTGGCGAATAATTACTAACATCGTCATCCCAAGAAATAACCTTCAATTTCGTTTCGCTACCATCATCTAATTCTGCAATTACTTCAGTTGGCAAATTCAGTTCGCCTCGCGAGGTGCCTGTTAGTCGATCCAGCGTAGGCAATTCCTTGAATCCAACAATATGTTTAGCGGTGACTTTTACATTGGCAATAATTGGCATTGAGACACCTGCTGCTCGTCCTACAACAGTGAATGTTCCTTCTTTTTGATAAGAAGATGCTGGAACTTCTGACCAATTGACAGTCACTTCTCGTTGTGAACCATCCGAATAAAAAATAGTTGTTTTTTCTGGTAGATTAGGGGCTTGACCCGCTTCTGTCGTGACCTCAATCGACTCATGTTTGACTTCGAAAACATTCGATAAAACAATTTTAGGAGCTAAACTATCCTCTGTTAGCTGTTGACCAGTTGGCAAGGTCAATTTGCCTGCTAAAAAGTCTTGATAGGCCTTTTGTGCGCCTTCTTTTGAAAAAGCATCAAACCCAGCATTATCAGAATCATAACCAGGCAAACGACTGTCTGTAATCGCTAATAAGAAACTTAACTTGGCTGGAATTTTCTCACCACTTTGAATTAGCTTTCGTAGATAGTTACTAATATCAATAGAGATTGTATTTTGATTATTCATAATTGAACTATTTGTAAAAGATTGTCGAGCAATAACTTCTTCATTTGGTACATTTAAATTATTTGGACCATTATTCCAAGTAATGGTGTTACTCATCCAATTAGTATCTGTTCCATAAACATCTACTTGGAACTGCGTATTTTTCAAACGTTCATCATTTGTATTGCCAGCACCATTCCACGCATCATAACGCATCACATTTAATTCTAAATTGGCACTTTTTAGTGATTGATAGTTCTTCAATTCTTGTGTATCAATTTCAACGTAAATCCGGCGATTATACCCTGCAGAACTAGCATTTTTTAATTTTAATGCGTAATTGCCCGTATAGTTTACTCCATAAGGATATTTATAGGCGTCTCCTGAACTAATGGCAGCGGTACCGCCTGCTATAGCAGAGTATGCTCGGTTACCATCACTCTTTTGAACATAGGCAGTTTGAGCTGTTTTTAGTTTAACGGTGTCTTTTCCTTCACCAAGTTCACCCTCAAAAGAGACCTTGGCTGTTACTTTGACAGCATCTATCGGTAAGCCGATAACTGTTGCTGCAACTTCAACTGTACCTGCTGTATTAATTTTTTCTTGAGGGATTGCTTCCCATTGTAACTTAAATTCTTTTTTGCCTGTCGCAACCACTTCTTCATTAACGACTTCTTCGTACGTTAATTCAACTTGCTCTGGCAAATTAGGATACACACCTGTTGCCGAACTAATTTCTAACACTTGATTTTGATAACGAATACTTTTTTCAATTGTGGATGCTTGTTGCGCACCAATATCTAAAACTTTATTTTTCAAGCTATTTCCAAAGAAGTCTTCGGCCGCACTGTTCACTTCCGACAAGCCTTTACCAATCGCTGGAGAGGTTTCTTTTAATTGGAACATTTGTGCTCGCTGACGTAAGCGTTCTTTGGAAGTAAATTCAACCACATTATCTTTTGTTGGTTTCATTGTCGTAAATTCTTGCTCTGCCAACTCTTTCACTTTTTCAGGGTTATCTGTGATTTCTAATTGTGGTTTTTCAAAAATGTTTCCACTTGATACTAATTTTTCAACAGTTGCACCACTTTTTTCTGTAGCAATTTCTTTTGGCCAAATAACATTATTTTTGAAATATTTTTCTGGATTATCGACCATTTTACGTTCAATTGGTTGTGTCCCATTTGTTGGATAATTAGATAAGAATTTTAATTGTCCGGTACCTTCTTTGTATAAAATATTATTGTAAAAATTGGCTACTGTACCACTGTTGTCAGAACTATTTCCTTCACCAAATAATGACGTTGAAATGCCGTCGCCAACATAAATCGTATTATTGTGGATAGTTGGCATTGCCGCTCCATCATTTTTCACCCAATAATGGAAAATGCTTTGTTCTTTATAATTGTAGCCACCAGCTCCGCCTGGATTATCTTTACCTGTTCCTCGGTTACCACCGCCGTCATTAGCTGAGATATTGTAACGAATAACCGAATTTTTTTGATCAGACATAAGCAATAAAAAGCCGCCAGTATTATGATGTGAATAGTTATATTGATAAATAACATTGTTTGACTGCATGTCCACATCATAAGCTTCAGCATCGTTAAATCCATATTTGATTCCGTATACTTCGTTATATTGGAACAGTCCGTCATCTACAGACATTGCCCAAACGCCCGCGTAATTTTGTGTACCATAATCGGCATTGCACATTCGGACAGCAACATTTCCTTCGACGACACCGCCACTTTTGGCTTCTGACAAGACAATTCCGTCGCCAGCAATATCTTCTAAATAGTTATTACGAATCGTAATATTAGAAAACGTTTTGTAGAAAGTGTTGCCTCTTGAGGTATCTGAATCAGCTTTTGTTCGAATTCCTTCAAGTCCCACTCGTTGAATCACATTATTTTCAATCAAAATATCATTAAATCCAGTCGTTGTTCGATGATCATTAGCTGCCGTTACTACATTGCCATTCTCATCAAACCAACTTCCTAAAACAATAATTCCACCTACCGCTTTTAATCGTTTGGTTGCAGTATTCCCACTTAGATTCAAATAATATTCTGTTTGAACATCATGAACATAGTTATTCCTTATCGTGACACTATTGAACGTTCGATTTTGTTCATATCCTAGGACTAATATCCCCGCTCTTTGAGCATCTCCTGGTTTCTTATAGCCTTCGAGATTATCTAGCTCTGGTGTATTTGTCACTTCTAAGTTTGAAATATCCCAATATTCTTGGTTCACTAACTGCACGGCCCCTGAGATTGCACGTTTGAAAGTCCCTGTGCTGTAGGTGCCACCACCGTTAATAATCGGACGCCGTGTGGTTTCAAAAATGGTTTCTCCTTTGTCATTCGTATCATAAAAATCAATGACAATCTTTTGTGCCGCTGTCCCATTCCCTTTTGGATGCAACAATTGGTTATTCCAGGTACTTTGCGCATTCAACAGAAGATGGTCGCCTGGCTGAAACTCCGTCTGATTCACTTTTTCAAAATCACGCCAAGCACTGGCTGGAGACTGCCCATCATTGGCATTATTTCCTCCTTCCCCATCCACATAGTAGGTCGTCCCATTTTGAGCGACACCTACTGAACGAAAAAGTAATGGTTGATCACTCACTGTTTCCCCATAAGCAGGAAGACTAAATAATTGAAGCTGGGAAAAAACAAGCAAAATAGAAAGGAAAATGGTTACACTTTTAAAATACGCTTTTTTTCTCATTTTCTGCTCCTTAACTGTTTTTATTTTGATAATTTTGAAAAAACTTTTCTCTGTCTTTCTCCAACAAGTCTACTTTGGTTGCTTGTTGATACGTAGCTAATTTCTCTTTGTAGCATGTGTTGATATAGGCATTTTTGCCAAATTGTGGTGCTTCTTCAAACTGTAAAAGTTGCCCTCCTTCCTTATTAAAAATATAAAAGTATTGGTTTTCGTGGTATCCTTTCACCACGGTACCAACAGCTTTTTCACTAAGAATCTCCCCAACAGACAACGAATAAATATCCTCTTTTTGGATTTCTGCACTCTTCAATTGATACGATGCAATAACAAGATTAGGTAATTTATTTTGCCACTCCAATAACGTCTCCTCATAAGATAGATTCGGAGAGATTGCTTCGGCTATTTTTTCTAATTCTGCTTGCTTACCTGAAAAAGTTGGAATTTCAATTGCTTCAATAAAGTAATCGGTCTTTTTATATTTATCCTCCAATTGCTCAAAGGCCTGCCGCAATTCTTTTTGCGTTGGCTTTTCTTTCTCCATTAATTTCTCTTTTATTTGGTCCTGTAATTGTTGATCTTTTGCATCTAGAAATTGCCAGAGCGTTAAACTGCTCTTTTGGTCTTGCCATTCTTTTTTTTCTTGCCCAAATGTTTGTGAGTGGGCTATTTCTAACTCCGTCGCCAGCTGTTTACATTTTATGTTGTACTAAATCCTTCGTTGCAACCTTCAGTAGTTCCTGAGTGGGTGATTTTCCGTTATACGTTTTGCGCCAGAAATTTTTCCCAAACGAAGTTAAATTATTCTGATCAGAGAATTGCTTCGCTACACGATTCATATTTTTATCGCCATAAACAATCAATTCTTCGACTTGGATTGCTTCGTTATTAATCATACTTTGCTGGCTGGTAGTAAAAATAACGAGCACAAAAATAGCACCTATCAAAAAGCTACTTAAAATAATTATTTTTTTCTTCATTCGTTCGCTCCCTCCACTTTAATAAACAAGGCAAGAACAAAATAAGCAATCCCACCTTCATTCATTTTCCTGAAAATCGAGATTACTTATTAGGTAAAAATTATTTATTCTTTTTTTGCTTTTCATGCAATTTCCCAGTATTTAAATAAATAATCCCTAGGAACAGGACAGGGGTTACAACAAACCCAAACTGTGGCTTCAAAAACATCATTGCAAACATTGAGAATAGTAAAAAAACATTTAGACAGCTGACATACCATTTCCGCAGTCCATAGTAAATTGAAATCCGAAACACATCTTTAAAAGAAGCTTGCGGGTTTCGTACTTGAAAATACCAAGCATTCAGCATAATAGCTAACCCAAAAATTAGCAGAAGGACCATCAATGGAATAAACCATTTACCAATCGTTGTTTTGGCAAAAAAGAATATATCTGTCACACTGATGATGCTACTTCCTAAGCCTAGCAAGCTGATAAGAAAGCCTCTTAACCCAAACTGACGAAACTTTTGGAAAAAAGTTTTAAATGGATCCAGCTCCTTTTCTTCTTTAAAAGTATCGATTAAACCTAAAAGTGCAATCATCCCTGCCCCCATCGGCAACAACGTTACTACAAAAAGTGGGAGGTTTCGTGGATCAATGTCTAAGCTAATCACCGCTATGAAAAAAGGAATGTTCACTAAGAGAAGCCCTAGATTACCGATAAATAAAATGTAAAGCCAGCGAAAAATTTTCATATAGATATTATTATCAAAGGTTTGCTTAGTAAACATTCAAACTTCCTCCTAATTCTTCATTCCAGATGTAGCAATACCTTCAACAAAGTATTTTTGCATTGCTAAAAAGACAATCCCTACTGGTAAAATAGAAACCACTGATGCGGCCATGATTAAGGCATATTCAGCATCAAATAAACCGACGAACATTTTCAAACCTAACTGAATCGTTTTATTCTCAGTAGAAGATAAATAAATGAAAGGTCCCATATAGTCATTCCATGTATTCACAAAAGTAATAATCGTGAGACTAGCTAAAGCTGGTTTGGTTAATGGTAAAATAATTTTCCAATAAATTCCCCACTCACTTAACCCATCAATCCGCGCGCTTTCACATAGTGAATCTGGAATACTGCTGTAATATTGTTTCAGTAAAAAGACCCCAAATGCATTAAATGCTTGTAATAAAACAAGTGACCATAACGTGTCAGTCAAACCTAATTGACGCATCATAATAAATTGTGGAATCATATACGATTGCCAAGGAATAGCAATTGTTGCGATGTACGTAATAAAAAGTGTATCTCTTCCTCTAAAATTCATTTTTGAAAAGCCATATGCTGCAAAGCTTGAAGTAAATAGTTGAATAATCGTAATCACAATACTTAAAAATAACGTATTTTTAAAGAAAGTTAACAATGGAATGCGTTCCCAAATAACGGAATAGTTTTCTGGATGCCAACTTTTAGGAATCCATTGAATTGGAATGGTGAAAACTTCATTGTTTGTTTTAAATGATGCTGAAACCATCCAAATGAAAGGCACCAAAGTAATTAACGCAAGTAAAGTTAAGAGAATGATTACAAGGATCCCACCAGGTGTGACTTTTTCTGCTTTTTTCGTTTTTGCTTTTCGAGTATTTTCTTTTTTTGAAAAAGTTGCTTCCATCTTTTCTCCTCCTAAACTTTCTCTTGATGTTGATTCCATTTAAATTGGGCCACAGTAATCGCTAGAACGATGATGAATAAGACCATCGCAATGGCTGATGCATAACCAAAATTAAATTTGACAAAGGCTTCATTGTAAATTTCGTAAACTAACACATTCGTTGCACGTCCTGGTCCACCACCAGTCATAACTTGAACTAAGTCAAACACTTTGAAACAGTTAATTACAAGCATGATAGTCACGAAAAAGGTCGTTGGTCGTAGTGAAGGTAAGGTAACATTTAAAAATTGATTCCATTTACCCGCGCCATCCATTGACGCTGCTTCATATAATTCTCTTGGCACACTTTGTAAACCAGCTAAATACAAAATCATATAATACCCCATAAAGCGCCACACACTAACGATGATAATTGCTGGTAAAGCCCAAGTAGAACTAGATGTCCAGCCAGGAGGATTTTCAATAAATAATTTCAAAAATTGATTAATTGGTCCCATTGTTGGATGAAATAGCATATTCCAAACGACCGCAATCGCAACTAATGACGTTACATAAGGAAAGAAAAAAGCCGTTCTAAAAAATTTCATCCCTCTAATTTTACGATTCAACAAAATCGCTAGTCCTAATGAGCAAATCAATGTTAACGGAACAACACCAATCGTATAGATAAACGTTTGTTTTAACGAAATCCAAAACGTATCATCATGAATCATTTTGGTGAAATTTTTCATTCCGACAAATTCAGGAGTTGAAAAAGAATCCCAACTCATAAAAGCTAAAATCAGTGAACAGATAACCGGGATTAAAGTGAAGAGGAAAAAGCCAATAAAGTTTGGTGCGATAAAAGATAACGCAGTCCACGTATTTTTTCGTCTCAATTTATTTGCTGTTTTTGTTTTTGAAGTAATTTCCATAATTGTATTCTGTTAAGTGAACTTAACAGGCCCTCCTTCCAAACTCAAGCTACATTCTTTATTTAAAAAAATAAGCTGAAATTCATTGTAGGTTACTCATTTCAGCTTATTTTTTTCATCAATCTTTTGTGTTTTTGCAGGAAATAATAGTTAGTCTATCTCTGCTTTGACACGTTTTTCCATGTTAGCAATACCATCTTTTGGTTTTTCGTCGCCGACCATAATTAAATCATGTTCTTCTTGTAATACTTTATCAATTGCGGCACCGTTTTTATCAGATGGGAAGTCTAAATTAATTGTATCTGGGTTAAAGGCTTTTTGTGAGACTTCATCTGAAGGCATTCCTTTTCTTGCAAAGTAGATTTTGTCAATTTCATCTGTTTTATAAGAAGGAACCACCCCTACTTCTGCTAAAAGTTTTGCACCTTCTTTACCTGAAGCAAAGTCTAAGAATTTTTGAGCAGCTTTTTGTTTTTTACTGTTTTTATTAATTGCAAAACTTGTCGGTGAGCCAAAGGTAGTTGCTTTGCCTTTTTCTTGTTGTGGTATTTCGGCAATCCCCCATTCGACATTTGTTTTGCCATCATCAATGTTGGTTAATAAAGTCCCCATGTACCAGCTACCCATGTACATCATCGCCGCTTTTGAATTTTCAAATTGTGATTGATACGTTACTTTTGTTGATTTTGCTGTTCCAAAATCCATTTGTGATTGATCTTTTTGCATTCTCAATGCGCGATCATAGTAAGTTTCCATATAATTGTATTTCGGTTCAATTAAATTGGCATTGTTTTGAGCAGCGGCAATTGCTTGAACCGTTGAGCGCCAAGTATGTTGATAGGCACCATATACTTGTTCTTCTGGTTTAGATAATTTTTTCGCTAACGCTTCATATTCATCCCAAGTTAAGTTATCGGGATAGGCAATTCCGGCTTCATCAAACATTTTTTTATTGTAATACAATACCCAGAAATCTGTACGGTAAGGCTGAGCATAGGTTTTACCATCGATTTCATACATCTCGTAACTTGCTTTGGCAGGTGCGATATCTAAATCTTTAACGTGATCGGTTAAATCCACCAATTGATTGCGTAGCGCGTAATTAGAATATGAAAGTAAGTTTTTCATGGTTAAAATATCCGTCGTATCTCCTGATGAAAGCATCGTTGTTACTTTTGTGTCATAATCATCTGAAGCAATGTCCACCGGTTCAATAGTGATATCAGGATTTTCCGCTTCAAAAGCTCTGAATAATTTCTCAAATTCTGGGGTCGTGTCATAATTCCAAGTAGTTACTGTTAATTTTGTTTTGCCATCTTCACTCTTTTCAGTTGCTTTCTTTTCACTTGAACCACCACATGCTGTTAAAGTTACTGCCGCCACCGCTAACAACGCTGCCGCTGTTAAGCCTTTTTTCCAAAATTTCATTTGTACTACCTCCGCTATTTATTATTTTTTAGGAGTTTTCCTCCATGAATTACCAAAAAGAATACCAGCTTTTCGCTAAACGAGTTAACGCTTCCAAATAAAAGTAGTCGCCCCAAATCATGCATTCATCGACTCCTGTATTTGTTTTTTTATCATAGACACCATGAAGCAATAGGCCGTTCGACTCTGGTCGTAAAACCGTTGTATACTTTTCCGCTAATGCTTGTAATAGTTCTAGCGCAACCTTTTCATAATAGCCATGTTTTTCATCATTTAATGGAAGCTGACGAGATAATTCTAGTAAGCCACATGCAGCAATTGCAGCAGATGAGCTATCACGTTCTTCTTCACTCCCTTCATTGAAAATTAAATCCCAGTAACAGATTTTGTCCTCTGGTAATTCTTGAATAAAGTAATCAGCAACATTTTTTGCTGTTTCCAGAAAACTACTATCTCCTGTATATAAATAACTTAACGTAAAGCCGTAAATTCCCCAGGCTTGGCCGCGAGCCCAACAAGAATCGTCTGAGTATCCTTGCTGCGTCTTACCGTATAAAGCTTCGCCTGTTTCCGTATCAAAATAATACGTATGGAACGTGGTGTGATTTTCTCGCACAATATATTTTTGTGTTTGTTTCGCATGATTGTAGGCAGCTTCATAATACTCTTGCTTGCCAGTCATTTTTGCTGCAAAGTATAATAATGGTAAATTCATTAAACAATCAATAATCATTCTACCTCGTTGCTCTGGATCGTCTAAATTCCCCCAAGCTTGAATAATCTTGGCTTTTGGTGAATAACGTTTCATTAATAAGTCCGCAGCTTGCAAGGCCATTTCTTTTGAGGCCTCATGACCATTGACTTGATAATCGGCAATTGCTGTTAAAATATACAAAAAGCCTATATCATGTGTTTCCAGCTCAATTTGTTCATCCAAGCGATGTTGAAAAGAAGCCATCTGTGTGGTAATCACTTCATCGAACTCTGTTGAATTTGTTAATTCCTTTGCTAAAAATAACATTCCTGGCCAAAAGCTGGCCGTCCAGTCAATATTTTCTTCAGGATAATAAATTTGATTTAAACTTGCCGCGGGTGGAACTAATTCTTTAAATGTCTCTAAATTTCCTCGAACTTTGTTTAAAGCAAAACTGATTTGCTTCGGCAACCACTCAATCTGTCCATTTTCTGTCATTGTGTATTTCTCCCCCTAATTCCCCAAAATTACAACTTTTTCTTCAACTAAAAGCTGATTTTCTTTTAACCTAACTTTAACTGGCTCAATTTGTTCATTCGGTAGTACGCCTGTCACCAATGAAATTAAAAGATGTTTCCCTTTCGACAAGTTTGCTTTCAAATATGGCAACTCCGTTAACGGATAAAGTAAATTTGTATTCGGTTCTGTCCGAATAATCGCAGCTTCAGAAAAACCGTTGATATTTTCTACTTTTGACACACCTTTTGCATTTTTTACCTCAGCCATTTGATCAGAAACACAAGTGACCTTTTCATCGAAGAGCGGGATTGAGAAGCCACCTTCATAAGCCACTAATGCACGTTGTGTCTCAATTTCGTGGATCCGTAAATGCTGGCCTTCTAATGGTACAATTGTCGTTTTGATTGCTACATCGGACCAAGGATACCATTGATGAATGATACGATCATCAAGAATTTCGTACTGATCATCTAATCCCTTCGTGCGGAAATAATGGTCGTCTTCAGCTAAAGCCAAGCAATTATCATAAGCACCTTCGTAATACCAATAATCACTCTTTATAGTACTGAAACCAAAATGGGAAGAATAAACAAATTTACTATATTTATCATGCGCATGAGCTTGATAATTAATAAATTGTCCCGCTGGAAACATTAAACCATGTGTCCCTGCATCATTTACTTGATAGTAGTTCCGACTTTCTGGTGAAGGTAAGTGTTTTTCTGGAAAGCTAATAGGCTGTGTTTCTGCTTGCCAATAAGGATGATCTTTTGGAACCGCTAACAAAATAAATGTTTTAAAGGCCCAATAAGGTGAACCAGGACCATTATAGCCTTCAGCAAAGACCATATTTTGATAATCATAACCTACCGACAATAATCCATCTGTTGTAAAAATATCTTTGTTCATCCATTGATGAAGATGTCGGCTGATTAGACCTTTGATCTCACCCCACGGCAATGCTTCAACATCTGCAAAAACTAAGGCACTAAAAAATGACACTTGAGCAAAACGATACGTTAAGCTACGTCCAAAGGGAATCGCTTCTCCTGGCTGAGTAAACCAATATTTAAACTCTTGCGCGAACAAAGTTGCTCGTTCCTTCATAATAGCCACTCTTGCGGTATCTTCCGGGGCAAAACGACAATACAATAAACTATAATAATGAATAGCGAAAGAAACATAATAATCAACTTGTGTCTCGACTCCGTCATAATACCAACCATTACCGACATAAAAACGATCAATTACAGCCAAATCAACAGCGATCTGTTCTTTTGAATACGGCATTTCACAATGTTTCATCGCTAAATTCAGCAACACTCTAAAGAAATGCCAATTATTTGGCGGAATAATGTTTTCATTGGCTTGTATCAGCCAACTGTGTAAATTATTTTGCTGTTCTTTTGTTAGCTGGTCCCACGTTTTTTCTTTGTTTAACAAAAGAAATGTACTTAATGCTGCCATCTCAACAATCAATTGATCATAATCTTTTGTTTTTCCCCAATAAGATGAACTCTCAGGATCGGTGCCTTCGATAATTCCCGTTAGAAAGTCATTCAAATACTCACTTTCATTTTGCGTTACATAAGGACCTAGTCCCCATAATGGTCGTAAAAATGCCTCCGCATCACGTGTTCCTTTAGAATAAACTGTCCCGTGTGTCCCTAAATCCAGATGACCTTGATATTCTCGATCAAAAAACAATTCCAGTGGCGCTAATAAATCTTCAAATCCTTCTGCAACTTCTTCGTATGTTTCAAAAGGATTCTGTCTAATTCGTGGCTGAATCATGATTCTCCTCACTTTCAATTAATGTCCCTTTCAAAAAGCCGTAATATTCTCCGTAAACTGTCACTTCGTCACCAATTTTCAATTTTTTCTTTTGCTCATTAAAAACTTGATATTTACTAGAACCACTTTTCAAAATAAAACGATCACCTTTTTTTATTAAACTGGAACGACTGTCGCTCTCAACAATCTCCCCTTTCAAAGAAATATATTCATTTAAACGAACGTCACCATTTTGTAATTCTGTTTCTGAATAAGACTGTGCCGTTTCCTTTAGATTTTGAAGAGATTCTTCATCAAATTCTTTTTCACCGGATTTACAACCTGTTAAAGCAAGTAAAATTAGTAAAAAAAGTGAAAATCTTTTCACTAAACCACCTTCTCCATCGAATTAAAGCGCTTTCTTTGACTTTATAGTATATTTTTTTAGTTAAAAAATCAATAGTTTTTGCTAAAAAAAAGTAAAAAAAGCTTTTTCTTGCTTTTTTTTACTAAAAAGAAATATACTATATGCTATAATAGTACTTGAGAAGGAGGCATTTAGAATGGCAACT
Organism: Enterococcus sp. DIV0682; assembly: GCF_051712685.1. Classification (NCBI taxonomy): domain Bacteria; kingdom Bacillati; phylum Bacillota; class Bacilli; order Lactobacillales; family Enterococcaceae; genus Enterococcus; species Enterococcus sp. DIV0682. Next base: position 927,880 of record NZ_JBIOPK010000001.1, on the reverse strand, counting down.
ATCACAGATATCGCAAAAGTCGCGAATGTTTCAATTTCAACTGTATCGCGAGTTCTGAACTATGATCCAAACTTATCCGTTACAGAGGAAACCAAGCGAAAAATTTTTGAAGCAGCAGAAACCCTGAATTATACGAAATATAAAACTAAAAATAAAAACAAACAGCAGGAGCAACTGACACCTAACCTTTCCGTACAAACAGCTCCGCAAGAGCCTTCGATTGCCGTCGTTCAGTGGCGTTCAGATGACGAAGAACTAACGGATATTTACTATATGTCGATTCGTTTAGGCGCTGAAAAACGGGCCGAAGAGTTAGGTTACAATATTCTAAAAGTTTCTCAATTGGAACAACATAACCTTCAAGGGATTGATGGCATTTTGGCAATTGGTAAATTCACTCAAAAGACGCTACAAGAGTTGCAGCAACTGCATCCAAACCTTTGTGTAATTGGCAGTAATTTCCCATTGGAAGAATTTGATTCTGTAAATACTGATTTTTATCAAGCAACCGAGATTGCCTTAACCCATCTTTTGGAATTGGGCCACGAAAAAATTGCCTTTATTGGTGCCGAAGAAAGCGAAAATATGTATGGTTTCCGTCGTTATAAAACGCCGACAACCAATGCTTATCTTGACATTATGCAGCATTATCACTTGTTTAACGAAGATTATTTTATCTTAAAAGAAAATGGCATGTTGGATGTCAAAACGGGGGAACAATTGACAGAAGAAGCGTTAGAGAAATGGGGAAATGATTTACCTACTGCGATTCTTGCTTATAACGACGCCTTTGCAATCGGTGTGATACATACGTTAGCCGCACACGGTATAAAGGTTCCTGAAGAAATTAGTGTCATGGGGATCAATGATATCTCTATTTCTCAATATGTCTCACCGCCGCTATCCTCTGTCCATGCCTTTACTGAAGAAATGGGCGAGACAGGCATTAATTTATTGCACAAACGAATTCAAATGCCTAGCATTCCTCGTAGAGTCCTGTTAAACACAGAATTGGTTGTCCGCCAATCGACAACTAGCCCACGCCAGAAATAAAAAATAAGGACCGCTCCTATAAAGGAACCGTCCTTATTTTTTATTTGTTTTGACCAAATAATTCAATTTGTGTTAATGCTGGAAATGGTGATGGTTCATCTGCTTGAATTAACTCTGTTAGTATCACCCACTCCACTGCCCGTTTCGCAAAGGTAAAGCTCTGGCGTTGCTCAGTCTTAACAGTTTTAAAAACTTCATGTGTACCGTCGGAAAATTTTAAAGTCACTTGTTGCCAATAATTATCATGGGGAAAGTCCGCTCGTAATGTTAAGATCACTTTATCCAACAAGACTTCACGCCCAAATTCAATTTTTAATGCGGCATCTAACTGCTGATTAATCCCCCATGATTGATAAGGATACGGCCCATGATAAAGATTAGCGAAGGTACCATCAATCGCATTGCAAGCAAAAAAAGTGGCATCATTTCGCGTTTCCACGTTGGCAGATGCATGAGGATACGCACCAGTAAAATGTTGTAAATCATGCGGATTTAACGCCCAATTACGATAACTCTTAATTTCTTCTTTAGTGGCAATACGCACACTTATATAAGGTTTCTTGGTTTCAAAACGATACGCTGCTCGCGCTTCGATAGCGTTTTCATTTTTTTTGATTGGAAACGTCCATTTTTGTTCTGGAACATAAATTAAACTGCTATCAAGCGTAGCATCTAACTTCACCATTAAATAAGTATTGGGCGTATCTAAACAAACTTGAATCACATCGCCGTCTTGTAATTGACAATCCCGAGCAGCTAAACAAACAAAATCTTTTCCTGTAATAGTTAACTCTTTCAAAGAATCTGAATCATCTATCTTAGCTTTTCTAATTTCTTGTTCTTGATTTAAAATCGATAATGAAATACACGTCATATGCTTCCCTCCTAATTTTACCTTTATTATATATTATTTTAGTAAATTAATCTATTTTTTACTAAAATAATAGTTGATTAAAGAATAAATATTTAGATCAAAAAAATAAAAAGGCTTTTCTTAAAAGTCTCAGACTGTAGACAAATACGTTCAACATTCAGAAAATAGAGTGTTGAGCGTATTTTTTTAACTTAGTATCAAAATCAAAGTAAAAAAATAAAGGCATTCGCCTTTTTCTAGCCCCACAGGGCTAATTTCTTTAAATTCATTACAGCAAAAATTATTCTCGTATGCACTGCGACTTTTTCCAAAGTTCGGTATTTTGTCCAGCGCATCCCGTGCTTCTCTTTTGCATCAGCAAATACTCTTTCAATGGTTTCTTTACGTTTGCGGTATGTTTCTCGATTGAAGGAAGTATGACGAAGATGTTCTGCATTCTCTACCCCAGCTTGCCAGATATGACGAGTCACTACTTTTTGATGATTTTGACTTCTTGTGCACTGTTTCAATTGCGGACAATTCTGACAAATGTAAGATTTTGACTTATATTCACGGTATCCCTCTCGAGTAAGTGTAGAAAAACGTAAGGGTTGATTTTCAGGGCACAGGTAACAATCGTAGTATTCGTCATAGACAAATTGATTTTTGGCTAGTAACGTTCGATCACCTCTAGGTCGTGTATATGGAAGAACAGGATGAAGATTTCTCCGTCGGAGAAATTCTATAAAAGTGGCAGTTTTATACCCAGCATCAGCAGCCACAGCATGTATCGCTGGAAATTTAGTACAGATAGAGGCAACTAAATCAGGAGCAATTTGACTATCATGACGGTTACCAGGCGTCACAATGACGTCTAAAATGAATCCGTGTTCATCACAACCAGTATGAGCAGAATAAGCAAATTGTTTTTCTCGTTCTCCTTTTACATAATATCCACTCTCCGGGTCTACTTTACTTACTTTTCGTTCTTTCATCTCACTTTCTGTTGGGAAAATAAAAGGTCGCTTTCCTGCCTTGATGCGTTCCTCGTTAATTTCTTTCTCTAATTCTGATTGATAGGCTTTTGCTTCAATATGCGTCATTTCTCTAGTAAAATGATGCTTATTTGCATTGGCTTTGATATGAGTAGAATCCATATAGAGAACATCTTCCGTAATCATCCGAGCCTTGACAGCTTGTTCCAGTATGTAGGCAAAGATATCTTCAAAGAGTGTGGTATCTCGAAAGCGGCGAACATAGTTTTTTCCAAAGGTAGAGAAATGCGGAATGGTTTCATTGAAATCGTAGCCTAAAAACCAACGATAAGCGACATTAGTGTCTATTTCTTTTATCGTTTGACGCATGGAACGGATACCAAAGAGATATTGAATGAAGACGATTTTTACTAAAACCACAGGATCAATACTTGGTCGACCTAAGGTCGAATAAGTTGATTCAACAATTGGATAAATGAAGGTAAAATCGATTGCTTTATCTACTTTTCGAATCAAGTGATCTTTTGGCACAAGATCTTCCAAGGAAATCATCATGTATTGATCTCTTCCATTCATTGGATGTTTTGACATCATTTTTTCCACGCTCCTTTAAAACGTTTTCATACATTAAGTATAAAAGAAAAAACTGTAGACGTCATCCCCTTTTTGGGGACTTTGTCTACAGTCTGGCTGTCTATTAATTATAGACAGTTTTTTTACTATCATGTGTTCAAAAATTCTTCCTTCCAGCTTAAAAGTTTAAGAGCAAAAAAAGTTTTACTTTTCCATGCAAAATCATAAGAAAGGATTAAATGGGTTGTAGATATCCAAAAGACTAAATCTCAAACACATAATAGCCAACTACATTTAATGGAATCGAACCATTATTACAGAACCATCATGCAAATAATCTACATTTCTTTATAAATAAACAATTATCAGCCCGCCTCTTACCCCCACGGTTACACTGCATCTTGTAAACAGCTTGGTTATCCCGCCATCGCAAGTGGGTTATGAGCTTTGATAAAGGGTATACTACCTAAAAGTTTGGTTATTGAAATCAGTAGTATTGGCTCAACCCTGTACGCATGAAATGCGCCTATTATATCCAGTTATATAGTACACAAGATTATTTTTTTTACATTCCTTTTAAAAACTGCTGAAACTCACATTCAGGTATTTTATGGTGTCTACGAATTTCTTCATCACTCAAAAAAGTTTTTAATTCTAAATATCCTTTTTTCGTCAATGGCTTCGTATTTCCGTTATAATATTCCTCGAATTGTCGTAGTTTCCAAAAAGGAATTTTCAAGATATTCATAATTGCTTTACGAGGTCTTTTAGTTTCGTATAATCGAACAAATCGCTGATATTTACTCATATGTTGAACACTTTTTAGCTCTATCCAACAAATCGTTGTTCGCTTCGCTTTTTGTCCTTTTTGTTTTAACAACTCGTTTGTTCGATACTTTACAATTTCAAATACTGTTTGTTTCGAATCATTCAATGTTTCTACTTCAAAACCAAACATTTCTAACGAAGTATCCTCTTTGTATACGATTGTTTCTACGAACCACTTAAAGACTTTCATACATCTCTCCTCAAACTAAAAAAATATAGTGCAGAGGTTTTTATCAACCTTTGCACTATAAGTATAATCTGCCCTTTTGATTTTAAAATTAACTAGCCATAAGGGTTTAATTTATATATTGACTATATACCTCTTTTCTTTTTCGTTCTTTTCTATACTAAATCCTAAAATCATAAAAAAGAAAGCTGAGATAACAAGGATACTCGTAATAGTTTGAGTTATCCTTAAATTACTTAAATGAAAATTTAATAAAATATAACAATAAATCATTACCGAATGTGCGTTAAAATCGCATTTTTTCATATAGAGATAAGCAAGTTTATATATTTTCCCTAAAAGAAACATCCCTATTATTACACCTGGAATCCAAAAGTTCATGTACATAGTACCAATTGTTTCTGGAGGCCACGATGATGGAAACAATTCTTTAAATGGCATTGATGGTTTGATATTCCTATTCCCTTCTGCAAGTGTCCTTATATAGACCCCTTCATCTACAGGCGGCTTCTCGGGCATAATAGAACTAGGGATGGGAGCAGATAACAAATCTTTAAAACTGCTGCCTAGCCATATGTTACTAACATCAAAATGATTAGTTATAAACAAGTAGGTGTCAATGTAACTTATCTCTTTTGTAGATTTTCCAATGTTATCCTTCACTTCGCTCGCTAAATATTTAGGATTATTTAGAAGTGTTTCTATTCCATCAGGACTTCTTAAAATAGGTATTCCAACAATATAAATTACTAAAAGAGGAACTAACAGCCATATCTTTTTAGGTATTTTTTTTAACCTTTTAACTCCATAATGCCAAGAGATCAAACTAAACGTAACTAATTGAAGCGTTTGTTTTCTTCCTCCTAAAGATGTTAAGAGAAAAGCTACAAATAAAATTAATAACAATAAAAAGAAATATTTAATAAATGATTTCTTATATTTGAACGTATATATATAACAAACAACAGAAATCGTTAATGAAGTTGTTGTCAGCGACAAAAGATATCCATTGCCAGCTGTCATTTGAGTTCTAATATTAAGGTTTGATGTTAAAACACTAAATCCGCCTACACCTCTCAAAAAAATTAGATAGCCTAACATACCAACAAAAAAAGACAGCAAAGTTCCCACAATATATCTTTTTCTGTTTTCTGATTTAGGAAGGCCAGGTAAGTTTGAAAATTTTTTAATCATAGGTACTTTCATACCAAAATATAAAGAAAACGCACCTATCAATAAAATTACGACAAAATATATTATTTCTTTAGGAATATTTTCTATGCCAATTTCTCGTAATACTTGTGGTTGGATGATGTAGACATCATTTGCAATAGAAAACAGATAAGGCACAGACGTGATAATTAGAAAAAAAAATGAAATCGTTACTGGATTAAATAAATCTTTACCTGCTTTTGTCCATTTTACTAACGGAATCATTAATATTAACAACAGTAAAACTGTTATAAAAAATAGCATAAAATATAATAACCTCCTTAACAAAGTTCTAATTTATAAACATACTTGTAAAAACTATTTTTTATTTAATAAATCAAGTAATGGATTTACCTTAAATAGAGTAGTAATTGTTAAATAAATAGGCAATGCAATAGCAAACTGTATAATATTAGTAAAAATACTACTTGATAAATTACTTGTTAAATAACGTGTGACTGTACACATCAACATTCCTCCTAGTAAAAAGATTCCAATTTTATGATATTCAAATTTAAAATCTGTACTCTCTAAGAAAGATTTTATTCTTACAAAAGTAACAAAACATTCGGCTAAAATATTTGAAAATACTACACCGAAAAACCCAATAGTTGGCAGCAAAATCAGATTAAATACAATATTAATACCTGCACCAATCATCACTGATTTATTATATTCTTTTATTTGTCCAATCGGCATCAAATATTGCCTAGATATAGAAATACCTAATGGGATAATTACTATAAGTATTGTAAAAAAAGGAATAACATTATTTATATACAGAAACTTTTCTCCAAAAAACCAAGGTACGAGTTTGTCATAAATAGTCAGCATACCAAACATAATAGGAATAGAAAAGAACAACTGCAAATGAATTGTTTTCTCCATCGTTCTTACAATCTTATCAGTATTCCGTTTAGCAAAAATTCCTGTCATGTGTGGCAAAAGAACTAAATCTAAGGTTGTGATGACGGTAATAAATACTGTATTTAACTGCAGTGAATTAATAAAATAACCCACAGCCACACTTCCCAAAGTAAATCCTAAGAGTGTTTTGTTTAAATTAGTATACAGCATGATTGCGATTTGAGGAATAAAATATTCAAACGAACCTTTCAAATGATTCAAGCTATTTTTTATGTGTATCTTTGTAAAATGAATATATTTAGGGATAAACAGCCACACCCCTACTTGGGAAAGAAGGATGCCTGTCGCTTGTATCATTGTATATTTGATTGTGTCCCCTTCATTTTTAATAAACAAAATGATCAAAACGAAAGTAATTAATTGGACAAACAAACTTGACATACTTACCTTTTTAAAATCTTCGATCCCCATAAAAAACCATGAAACATCAAAAAATACTGTTAATATTGTTAAAGATTGGATAAATAAATATATCCTATTGTCTAGAAATAAAGCCACAATGAAATATACCACGATAACACCGATTGTAATGAGGGCTTTAAAAACAAAAATCTCCCAAAATACTTTTGACAGCTCCTGTTTATTTCTATTATAAGCTAGAGCTATTTCCCTATTTCCGTATATTGTCACACCCAAGCCAGCGACCAAAACAAAATACTGAGCAATCGAAAACGTGTAATTATAAATTCCCAGCTCTGCTGGTCCAAGAGCATTTGATACTATTGGTATTGTAATGATAGGAATAATTATTTTAGCGACTTGGAATAAACTCTGGTAAAAAAAATTTTTTGCTATATTTTTCATATTTTAATCCCGTCTAAAAATATCTCTCGTATAAACTTTTTCTTGAACATCAGCCAGATGACTTTCCATACGGTTCGAAACAATCACATCTGCCATTTTTTTGAATTCTTCAAAATCTTTGATTACTCGTGAATGAAAGAACTCTTCGGCATCCAGTGTTGGCTCATAAACCACCACTTCAATCCCTTTTGCCTTGATTCTTTTCATGATCCCTTGAATAGAGGAATATCGAAAGTTATCAGAATTTGCTTTCATTGTTAAACGATAAATACCGACTGTTTCCGGCTTTTTAGCTAAAATTTGTTCTGCAATGAAATCTTTTCTTGTTGTATTTGCTTCCACAATAGCGCCTATGATGTTGCTTGGAACTTCCTCATAATTGGCTCTTAGCTGCTTCGTGTCTTTAGGTAAACAATATCCCCCGTAACCAAAAGAAGGATTATTATAATGCGAACCAATTCGTGGATCTAAACCTACTCCTTCAATAATTTGTTTTGTATTTAAACCTCGAGATTCAGCGTAAGTATCCAACTCATTGAAGTAGGCCACACGTAACGCAAGGTAGGTATTTGAAAACAATTTGATTGCTTCTGCTTCAGTAGCATGAGTCAATAAAACTGATACCTCTTGATCTAAGGCATTTCGCTTAAACATATCCGCAATTTCTTGTCCGCGATCAGAACATTCCCCTACTACGATTCTAGAAGGATGGAGATTATCATATAGAGCTCTTCCTTCACGCAGAAATTCTGGAGAGAAAATGATATTTTCTGTTTTAAATTTTTCTTTTACGTCTGCCGTATACCCCACTGGTACAGTAGATTTTATAATGAATGTCGCATCAGGACGAATAGCTAATGCTTTTTCAATAACATCTTCAACTGTAGCAGTATTAAAGTAATTTTTCTTTTCATCGTAATCCGTTGGTGTCGCGACAATCAAGTAATCTCCAAATAAAACTGCCTCTTCAAAATCTTTAGTGAATGCTACATTCAAATCATCTCGTTCAAGAAATTCATGGATTTCTTTATCTTCTAGAGGTGACTTCTTATTTTGTAGCATATCGATTTTTTTTTCGACAATATCATATGCTTTAACATTTTCATGCTGGCTAAGCAGCAAAGCGTTCGCTAAACCGACGTAGCCGAGGCCGAATACTGAAATATTCATAATTAAGTATACTCTCCATAACGTTATTTATTATTCACTTGTCCAGTACATACTATAAACAAAAAAAGAAACTTGAAATATTGACGATGCTTTGCATACTGCTTTCAAACAAATAATAGATTAGATAAACACATATCACAGCTGTTTTTTACTTATCAATTTTTTAGCTATATCTACAGACGTATAAAATTACTTCTTGCCGTTATTCATTATCTTTTCGAGTTTCAAAGAAATATCATCTCTTAAAATTGAGAAATCAATTCTGGATTTCATAAACGCTTTGATGTTATTTTGCATTACTTGATATTCTTCATTAGACATATTATATAAGGCTTTGATTGCTTTTCTAAATCCTTCAATATTTTCCAAAGAACAAATGTAGCCTTCTTGACCATCTTCTATATCATTCCACGGGGTTTTATCACTAAGAATAACTGGGCATCCATTTGACAAAGACTCCGAAATAACGTGTCCGTAATTTTCACTTTTAGTAGGAAATAAGAAAGCATCATACTTCCTAAATACTCCATCAACATCCTCATGACTTATATTTCCTTTATAATTAACCTCTATATTAGCAGGCAAAGCTGCTATTTTTTTTTGACAAATCTCCCAATAATTTTTATCTTCTATAGGACCAAAAATATCCAAATATACATTTTCTTCAAGTGTATTTAAAATTTCAATTACATAATCTAAATTTTTTTTGGGAACGATTCGAGATAAAAAGACCAAATTTAATTTTTTTTCGTGTTTATTCTTCTTGTTATTCACTTTGCTTGGACTAGGGATATTGGTAAATAATATTGTATCGTTTGATGGAAACAGATTTTTTAAAACGTTATCCTCTTCATTGCTTGTCGATTGAAAATAAATATTTTTATGGAATATATTTCCTAATTTAAAAACATTTATATAAACATTTTTTTTCATACTTTTATTACTTCTAGCTCCGTCTAGCAACTGTCCCCTAGGCGCAATTAGTAACGGTATAGTAAAGTTGGTATAAAAAACTGAGCCTATTAATTTATAATCAAAAAAACTATTTATATATATTAAATCAGGTTTTATTTCCTTGATTACACTACCCATAAGTTTAGAAAAACTTTTTTCTCTATTTACATAGAGAACTTTCGCTTCTGGCCTTATATTCCATCCCTCATTAATGCCCTGCAACCGTTCATTTTCATTAAGGTCATGATCACGCGTAACAATATGGAAAGTATATTTATCTTTTAATAGCTCACAAAAGTTTAGTATACTGACCGGTGGCCCACCATATTTTTGTGCAGGAAAATATCCTTCAGCAACTATTAATATTTTTTTCTTCACTCACCCCACACCACCCGATTCACATAGTCGGTATAAGATAGGATAATGCGCAAAACTTTTTCCGAAACATTTGGCATAGAGTAGTCTGCCACATGGCGCAAAGTATCTTTTTCTTGTGTTCCCAATACTTCTAGTCCTTGCATTATCCGCTCTTTTTCTAGTCCAACCATCATCACACTGGCTTCTTCCATTGCTTCTGGACGTTCATGCGCTTGTCTGATATTTAGTGCCTTGAAATTCAAGATAGAGGATTCTTCACTGATTGTCCCGCTATCACTTAGTACCGCTTTTGCATGGATCTGCAGTTTATTGTAATCATTAAATCCCATAGGTTTCATCGTTTGGATCAACTCGTGGAACTTGATTCCTTTTGATTCGATCATTTTCATCGTACGCGGATGCGTGCTCACGATAATTGGTAGTTGATAGGTTTCAGCAATTGCATTTAAACTATCTACTAGATTTGAGAAATTGCTTTCTGAACTGATATTTTCTTCACGATGTGCGGAGACCACAAAATAATGCCCTTCTTTTAACTCTAATCGTTCAAGGATATCTGACTGTTGGATGTCTTCTTTTCTTGAATTCAATACTTCAAACATTGGGCTGCCTGTTTTGATGACACGATCTGCAGGTAATCCTTCGCGCAAAAGATATTCTCGTGCAATGTCGCTGTATGTCAAATTGATATCAGCTGTGTGGTCGACGATTTTACGATTCGTTTCTTCTGGGACACGCTGATCAAAACAACGGTTACCGGCTTCCATGTGAAAAATAGGGATATGACGACGTTTTGCTGCAATCGCACATAAACAACTATTGGTATCACCTAATACTAAAAAGGCATCTGGCTTTACTTCTTCCAAGATAGGATCAATCTTGATTAAGATATTCCCAACGGTCTCGATTGCTGTACCTGTTGCTGCATTTAAAAAATAGTCTGGTTTCTTCAACTTGAAATCTTCAAAAAACACTTCATTTAGCTCATAGTCATAGTTTTGTCCCGTATGTACCAATACATGGTCAATAGCTTCTGAACTTTCTAAACGATTGATTACAGCAGATAAACGAATGATTTCTGGGCGCGTGCCTACCACTGTCATCACTTTTAAATTTTTCATTGATTAAACCTCCACATAATAAGTATCTGGATGTTCTGGATCAAATGGCTCATTGACCCACATCACAGTTACCATGTCTGTTGTTCCTAGATTTTCAATATTGTGCGTATATCCCACTGGAATATCTACTACTTCCAACTTTTCTCCAGAAACAAAATACTCAATTACTTCACTTGAATCGATTTTTCTAAAACGGATAACACCTTGCCCGCTTACAACTAAAAATTTCTCGTTTTTTGTGTTATGCCAGTGATTTCCTTTGGTGATTCCTGGTTTTGAGATATTGATGGATACTTGTCCGCGATCTTTTGTTCGTAAAAATTCAGTAAACGATCCACGATTATCTATATTCATTTTTAGAAAATAAGAAAAATCATTTTCTGGCAGAAAACTCAAATATGTGCTGTACAGATTTTTTTCTACTCTTCTGGCAAGGTTTGGCACACTCAAATCTGTTCGGCTGTTTTTAAATGAAGTAATCAGTTCTTTTAGCTCACCAATCGTCACTTCATCTGTTTCTCGAACTGCACAATAGCCATTTTCCATATAAGGTTTACCATTCAGACAATGAAGTAATTCTTTTACTACATCATCGATATAACAAAGTTCAACGGCCGCATTTGGATCATTGACTGTGACTTCTTCATTTCTTGCGATTTTATAACAGAATGTTGCTACTACCGTATTGTAATTTGGTCGTGACCATTTTCCGTATAAATTTGCAAAACGATAAATATAAACAGGTGCTCCGGTTTCCTCTTGATAGGATTTCAAGAGTTCTTCACCAGCTTTTTTACTTTTTCCATAGGAATTTTCGAGTGCTGCTTGGATAGAAGAAGAAATCATCACAGGACAAGTATTTTGATGCTCTTTTAATTTTGAAAGCAATTCTGAAGTGAAACCAAAATTCCCCTCCATAAATTCTACCTCATTTTTTGGTCGATTGACACCAGCTAAATGAAAAACAAAATCTGCTTTTTTGCAATATTCATCTAATAAATCCTTTGGTGTATCTATGTCAAAACTGAAAATATTTGTGTAGCCTTCATTTTTTAATTCAGCAATCAGATTTTTCCCAACAAAGCCGTTTGCTCCAGTCACTAAGATATTCATTTGTTTTGCCACTCTTTCAATTCTTTTTTAACGTAATCTAATTCAAGAAGTCTTTCCTTGATTTGCTCAATAGATAAGCGTTGCGTATTGTCTGAATTGTATTCTCCTTCTTGTGTTAATTCCTTACTGCCTTCCACAAAATATTTATCATAATTAAGATCACGTGTGTCTGCCGGAACGCGATAAAAGTCACCCATATCTTGGGCTACTAAATATTCTTCTTTCGTTAATAACGTTTCATACTGCTTTTCTCCATGACGTGTCCCAATTACATGAATTTCATTTTCTGCCTGAAATAGTTCTTTCACTGCTTGGGCTAAATCCCCAACTGTCGAAGCAGGTGATTTTTGTACCATGATATCTCCGGCTTTTGCATTCTTAAAGGCAAAAATAACTAATTCTACAGCTTCTTCTAAACTCATCAAGAAACGTGTCATCTCAGGATCTGTCACAGTTAAAGGTTTATTCGCTTTGATTTGGTCAATAAAAAGCGGGATGACTGATCCGCGAGAAGCCATTACATTTCCGTAACGAGTCCCGCATATCGTCGTGCGTTCTTCCGAAACAGTTTTTGCTTTTGCAACAAACACTTTTTCCATCATCGCTTTAGAAATCCCCATTGCATTGATAGGATAAGCTGCTTTATCTGTTGATAAGCAAATCACTTTTTGAATATCCATTTCGATGGCAGCTGTCAGCACGTTGTCGGTTCCTACAATATTTGTTTTTACAGCCTCCATAGGGAAAAATTCACAAGAAGGTACTTGTTTAAGTGCAGCAGCATGAAACACATAATCAACCCCATACATCGCATTTTTCACGCTATTAATATCACGAACATCACCAATGTAAAATTTCAATTTATCGTTATTGTATTTTTTCCGCATGTCGTCTTGTTTTTTCTCATCCCGTGAAAAAATGCGGATTTCTTTAATATCAGAATCTAAAAATCGTTTCATTACTGCGTTACCAAAAGAGCCAGTTCCGCCAGTGATTAATAATATTTTATCTTTGAACATGCTTTGTTCTCCCTTTTTATCATTTAAAATGCTTCATGATTGTAGTATAGCTTTTTTCTACATCAAAATTATTTTTCAAATAAATAAATGCATTTTCCCCTAAGATATTTCTGGTATTCTTATCTTTCAGTTTTTCCATATTACCTACAAATTTTCTTAAATCTCCGTGTTCTGAACAATATCCAAACTGCCCCTCCACTATCATTTCTTTCAAATCTGTAGATCTGTCTACCGCTGCTAAAATAGGTTTTCTTGACTCCATATATCCTAGTATTCTAGAAGGAATATTTGGGATAGTGAATCTTTTGTCTAAAAATACTAAACCTATATCTGCAATAGATTCCACTTTTTTATACTCATTTTTAGGTAATCCATTAATTAATAATGTATTTTTTATATCATTAGAACTTAAATATTTTTTTATTCGCTCATATTCTGTTCCAGAACCAACTATTAATAAGAAAAAATCTTTTCTTTCTTCTAGACTTTTTATTATTTCTAAAAGAAAATCAACTCCTTGGGGCTTTCCTAAATTGCCGCCATACAGCATTACCACTTTATCTTCTGGAATACCATATTCACTGCCTATTTCCTTTTTGAGGAGTTGACAGTCTACCTTATCGTTTTTGATTCTAATAGAATTAGGATTTATTTCCACAATTTTTCTTCTATCAAATTCATTATGGTGGAGTATATATTGAGAATTTTTTTCTGACATTGTTCCTATATAGTCAGATACTTCGTATAACGAAACTTCCTTTTTTCTAAAATATTTATAAATCAAACTTTTTTTCGAGATTTTGCCCAGATCAACTGCATTTTGTGGAAATATATCTTTCAACAAAAGATAGCTTTTGCAGTTGTCTCTTTTCTTTATAAAATCAACCACTTTAGCAAAAGTCACCGGAGGGGTAGAGTAAACCACTAAATCAAACTTTATATCTGAAAAATAATGCTTGATTCCGTTTATAAATTGTTGTTCTATCTGTATTGTAGAAATACCTTTTTCTAACAAATTAGTTTTTTGGATATTTCCTATTTTTAATTTTAAAATTTTACATTTATCATTGATTTCGATTAAATGAGTTTTTGTATTTTTTTTTCTTTCAACTGGAGATATGATTGAAACATTGTGTTTGTTTTTTATAAATTCAGAGAGTAAATCAGTATAAATATTACTTTCCTCCAAAATTTCGAAATCTAAAAGAGTAAGAAATAGAACGTTCAATGACATAATGCATTTAACTCCCTTTAAATTTTTCTGGTGTACTGTTGGTGATTGCATCGATATTCTCTTTCATAATTACTTTTGCGCAAGTTTTAACTATAATCGCTATATCACCAAAAAAGCTGATTTTCTTCACATACTGGAGATCCAAATCAAATTTTTCTTCCCAACTAATTGCATTTCTTCCGTTAACTTGGGCTAATCCAGTTAAACCAGGTCTCACGTTGTGTCTTTTCTTCTGTTTTTCATTATAGAGAGGCAGATATTCCACTAATAATGGACGAGGCCCAACGATCGACATATCCCCTTTTAAAATATTCCATAGTTCAGGTAGTTCATCTAAACTGGTTGCTCTAAGCATTTTACCGAACTTTGTTAAGCGAACATCATCTGGTAAATAATTTCCGTTCTGATCTCTTTCATCAGCCATTGTTCGAAATTTATACATAGAAAAAATTTTTTCATTTTTACCTGGACGCTCTTGTTTAAAAATAACAGGAGAACCAAGCTTAGTTTTTACTAATATTGCGACAATCAAAATAATCGGAGATAAAATGATAAGAGCAATTCCTGATAATAAAATATCTAGTGCTCTTTTTCCAATAAGTTGATAAAACGTTTTTTTACGCATGATTGATCACTCTTTTAATGGTAGTTACTACGCGATTTAAATCTTCATCTGACATTTTTGTGTCTGAAGGCAAACAAACACCTGATTCAAATAAAGTCTCTGCAACATTATCACCAATATAATCATATTGTTTGAAAACGGGCTGCAGATGCATTGGTTTCCATACTGGACGCGCCTCTATATTGTCTTTGTCCAATTCATCAATAAGGAAAGTAGAATCAAGCCCATTAACTGTTATTACACTCAACCAATAATTAGGCTCATTCCAACTATTTTCTGGCATAAATTGGATATTTGACAGATTTGATAGTTCTTTTTTATAAAAATCGTAAATATAGCGTTTCTTTTCAATTCTATCTTTCAAAACTTTGAGTTGTCCACGACCAATACCAGCAACGATATTGCTCATACGATAATTGTAACCAATCTCATTATGCTGATAGTGACGTGCATTCTCACGGGATTGAGTAGCCCAAAATTTTACTTTATCTATCTTCTCTTTGCTTTCAGAAACTAACATTCCTCCACCTGATGTAGTGATTATTTTGTTTCCATTAAAAGAAAAGATTCCATATTCACCAAATGTACCAGTAAATTTTCCTTTATACGTAGTCCCTAAAGATTCGGCAGCATCTTCTATCAAGGTCACACCATACTCATCACATATTTGCGTTATTTCATCTAAATTAGCTGATAAACCATACAAATGCACCACTAAAACAGCTTTTGCCTGAGGATATTTTTCTAAAGCCTCTCTTAAATGACTTGGACTCATATTCCAAGTCTCATAATCACTATCTACGAATACTGGTACAGCATTCTGATAAATAACTGGATTCACTGTGGCAGAGAAAGTTAGGGATTGGCAAATCACTATATCATCTTTACCGACCCCTGCTGCTTTTAATGCTAAATGTATAGCGGCAGTACCTGAAGAAAGTGCCGCAGCATGTCCAGTTCCAACATATTCTGCTAATTCCTCTTCAAAACCATTGACATTCATGCCTAAAGGAGCCACCCAATTTGTATCAAACGCTTCTTTTACATACGCTTGTTCATAACCTTCTTCACTCATATGAGGAGAAGCTAATAATATTCTTTTTTTATCCAATTTAATCCCATCTTTCTATGATTCTAGCAGGTACACCAACATTTTTAGTATGATTTTCGATATCTCTAATCACTACACTTCCTGCACCTATAATATTTCCATTACCAATAGCTATATTTTGTATAATTTTAGTTCCGACACCTATTTGATTTTTATCGCCTAAAGTAACTTTCCCGGAAAGGTTTACACTAGGAAAAATAGAATTATAATCACCTATTTTTGCATCATGACCAATAGTAGAACTGATATTGATCATATTAAAATTTCCTAGAACAATATCGGCTGTATAGGACGTATACGGCATCAAGATATTCCCAATACCTAAATGGATATTTATTCCTATTAATGCACTAGGCGCAATCAAATTTGGGAAAATCAAATTAGTGTTTCCTTTTAACGTTTGATATATTTTCTCTTTTATACGGGGAGAAGCAATCCCCATAAAGACAGCAGTTTTCTTGTCTATATTCATTAGAGATTTTATATTTCCTAAAACAGGTTTGCCTACTACTTTATCACCGTGTATGTTTGATTCATCATCAACGAAACCAATCAGTTCATATTCAGGGAAACTTTGCAGTAAAAAAGCAATCTCTTTACCAAATCCACCTGCGCCTACAATAATTGTTTTCACGTAACTCCCCCTACTTATTCGAAGCATTCGCAAAAGCGACAATATCTTTGGCTAACTGCTTGTCATCTTGCGGCAAGCTATCAACAAATTCCATTACGGTCTTCATCGAATACCCTTTGATGTTCCCGACAAAGATTTTTTCGTAAACTACTTCATCATTTCTTTCTTTATCCAATAACAATTCTTCATATAATTTTTCACCTGGGCGAATCCCTGTTTCAACAATTTCGATTTCATCTTCACTATAGCCGCTCAAACGAATCATATTTTTTGCCAGATCAACGATTTTCACTGGTTCACTCATATCTAAAACAAAGATTTCGCCACCTTTTGCTAACGCTCCTGATTGAATCACTAATCGGCTTGCTTCAGGAATCGTCATGAAATAGCGGCTCATGCGGAAATCAGTGATCGTCACTGGTCCGCCTTTTGCAATTTGTTCACGAAAGACTGGGATCACACTGCCTCGAGAACCCAGTACATTCCCGAAACGCACTGCTGAAAACTTCGTGCATCCTTCTTCATTCAATCCTGTCACGATCATTTCAGCGATTCGTTTGGTTGAGCCCATGACATTTGGCGGATTGTTAGCTTTATCTGTCGATACCATGACGAAATTCTTGACCTTGGCTACTTTCGCTGCTTCTGCCACATTTTTTGTTCCAAAAATATTGTTTTTGACTGCTTCTTTTGGATTGCATTCCATCAATGGAACATGCTTGTGAGCTGCTGCATGATAGACGATATCTGGCTGATGCTGCGCCATGATCTCATGGATTTTCTTTCGATCTTGGATATCCGCAATAATCGGTACAATTTCTGTACGTTTCTTTTTATCATTTATACGCAATTCACGATCAATGAGATAAATCGAATTTTCTCCATGACCTAGCAACAATAACTTCGCAGGACAAAATTGAATGATTTGGCGACAGATTTCTGAACCAATCGAACCGCCCGCACCTGTGACAAGAATCACTTTTTCTGTGATTTGGTCTTGGATCGATTCAATATCCAGTTCTACTTCGTCTCTTCCTAACAAATCGACTACATCGATTTTTTTCAACTTAGACACGCTAGTTTTTCCCGAAGCAAGTTCTTCCATGGAAGGCATCGTGCTGACTTTGACATGAGAAGATTCAACTAATTCAAATAGTTCACGTAATTTTTCTCGTGATAAGGAAGGAATAGCGATAGTGACCATTTCGACATCATATTTTTGAATTAATTCAGGCAAATCTTTTAGCATCCCTAATACTTTTTTACCTGAAAGATAGATATTTTGTTTGTTAGGATCATCATCGACAAACCCCACTATACGAATACTTTGAGCAGTTTTAGACCCTATAAAACTGTTATATAAAATACGGCCGCCTTCACCAGCACCAACAATGATTGTATTTTTAGCTGATTCAACGGATGAATAGCTTCTGTTTTTTCTTTCGACATAAATCCGCCAGACCAAACGACTGCCTATGATCAACAATAATGAGAGAAGATAAATGAATGTCACTAAGCGTAGACTATAACGTTCATTGAAAAAAGATAAAACAATAATACTTGAACCTGCACTTGCGGTTAGCGAGCCGAAAATCACAATCATCTCTCTTAAATTTGTATAGCGGTTAATCCTAGTAAATACTTTGAATAAACTGCCATAAAACAAGTAGAAACCCACAGATAAACCTGCCGAAACAAAAACAAGATTTCTTGGTATACCGACAAATGGTTTCATGAACTCTACAGCTTCTATATTGGCGGCAATCAATAATAAACTATCCACTAAAATCAAGGTAATGATCTTTCTTCTCCTTGTTAATACAAACACCCTATATTCCCCCTAAAATAACCCAAACTTCTTCTTCACTTCTGTATATTCTGGATAAACAACCTCATCTCCATTGATTAAATCCTTTGCTACTTGTTTCATCTGCGCTACTTTTTCCTGTCCAAAATCCTTGGCTATCTGCTCATAGCATTCTTTGAGATAAAAGGTTCGTTTAGATATACCATGGGCATCTGACGCAGTCATTTGGACCAGATTATGTTTGACCATTGTTTTGGCTGTTTTTTGGATATCTTTACCAAACACACCCATGTAACTGGGTGCAGTCAATTGAGCAAGGCATCCCATATCGAGGAAGGGCACTAAATGATTGGGATTTTTTCTGAAGTGTGCATTGCGTTCTGGATGAACAATGACGGGTCTCTTTCCCATTTGCAGCAATTCAAAAAAAAGCCGTTCTGCATATAACGGCACTTCCAGTGTCGGAAATTCAATCAATAAATAGGTATCATCTAGGTCTGTAAATAAGATTTCATCTCGACGGATGTCTTCAATCAAATCACCGGTGATTCTTATTTCTTGTCCTTCCAATAACGTTATTGGCAACTGTCGTTTGTCAAATTCAGATTGCACAAAAGAGACCAGAGAAATCACTTCCGACTTTTCATTTCGATACTTTCCATTGTTGTGATGGGGCGTACACAGAATATGTGTGATGCCCTGGCTAATTGCTTTTTCCGCCATGGCAATACTTGCTTCTAGTGTTTCTGCACCGTCATCGATCCCTGGTAAAATATGACAATGTAAATCAATCATTTCTCTCGTCTCCTATAAGTTAATCTCCGTAATAATAGACTGCATCTTTGCTGTGTTCTGCTCCGTTATACACAACGCCGAGGACTTTTGCTTGAGCCATGTCTAACAGTTCTTTTGCTTTTGTCAATGACTCTTTGCGTGACGTGTTTTCGCGTACAACTAATAACGTACCGTCTGTTTTTGAAGACATGATTTGGGCATCTGTGACTGCAACGACTGGCGGCATGTCAAAAATAATGACATCATAAAGATCTTTTGCTTCTGCTAAAAGCTGATCCATTCTTGGGGAATTCAGCAATTCTGATGGGTTTGGTGGTTTAGGACCACTAGGCAAAACAGACAGATTCTCAATTGGTGTTTTCTGTACTTCATCTGCAATATTCCCTGCCGTGCTGAGGATCGTGCTTAACCCGCTGATATTGGTCAATTTAAACGTTTTATATAAAACTGGTTTCCGCAAATCGGCATCTACTAATAAAACGCGTTGGCCAGATTTTGCAAATACAACAGCCATATTCGCTGCAGTTGTTGATTTTCCTTCTCCTGGTCCAGAAGAAGTAACAACGATCGTTTTGATTTGCTGACCACCTGGTGAAGCAAATTGGATATTCGTTCGGATCATGCGGTATTGTTCAGCTACCGGTGAAGAAGGGTTTGTCAATGTAATCAAGCTGACTGCTTGTGTTTGTGGTGTTTTTTGTTTGTGTGCCATTTTTCTTCCTCCTAGACTCTTGAGCGGTTTCTGCGTGAAGGGCCGTTTTTTTCATTTACTGTTCCATGATGTACAGGAGCGGGTCCTTTTTTGCGAATACCAGCATTTAATTCTTTCGCTGACATTTCAGGAACTGTTCCTAAAACCTGGAAGCCTAATGTTTCAGTTACGAATTTTTTATCCTTCACTGTTCGGTCAAGCAATTCCATCAAGAACGCAATCCCGATACCGACCATTAAACCTAATATCAAACCAATGACTAAGTTCAATTTGTTATTTGGAGAAACAGGTGTCGTATTCGCAACAGCTGCTGAAATAATTGAGATCTTATCAACATTCATCACATCTTTAGCATTTTCTTGAAAGACTTGTGCTGTCATATTGGCGACTTTTTGTGCCGTTACTGCATTCGTATCTGTTGCCTGGATCGAGAACATCTGTGAATTTTGAGACTGATTAACTGAAATAGATTCTTTTATTTCTCCAGCCGTCATTTTCACGTTGTCTTCCGTTTCCAATCGGTCTTTGACTTCATTTAAAACCAAGTCGCTGACGATCATATCTTTATACGTATTGATCATTTGCAAGTTCATATTGACATCATTTGCATTGGTCGTATCTGACTGCGGCAAGGTCACGATCAGCTGTGCTTGTGAACTGTATTTAGGTGTTAAGATAAAGAATGTTGCAACTCCTGCGATTGCTAAACCGGCAAACATTGAAATAAGGATGGTTACCAAATGTTTACGCAATGTTTCAAAAATTTCTTTTAAGCTGATTGTCTCTTCCATTTTTTCTCCACTTTCCTATTTAGTCTCTAGATTTAATTGGTCTTTCAATTCTTTTTGTACACGTTCAAGCTCTTGATCACTTACTCTTTGATAGGAGATGCCGTCTTGCATAAATCCTTCTCCCTGCATTTGATCTTGTTTGATCGTGCCAAATGCATCGCGGCAATCGAAAGCGATTTTTCGAATATCAGTAAAACTCATATCAGTTCTCATATTTGTTTCTAAAGCATTTAAGACGGATTGGTAGTTGCTGACACCATTTAGACTCAAGACTTTTCTCGCTATTCCTTCAACGATTTTCCGTTGACGTTCTTGCCTTCCATAGTCCCCATTTGGATCTTCATAACGCATCCGGGAATATGCTAATGCTTGATCGCCATCTAATGTGGTTTTTCCGATGGTGAAATCATAACCGTCTTGTGAAAAAGTGATGTCATTGTTGACTTCGATACCGCCCACAGCATCAACCAATTCTTTTAAACCCTTCATGTTGATGGATACATAATGATCGATTGGAATATCTAAGTAATTTTGAACAGTATCCATCGCCATGGCTGCTCCGCCGAATGCATAGGCATGGTTGATTTTATCTGTTGTATTATGTCCAACAATCTCGACATAGGTATCTCGAGGAATGCTGACGATGGTTGTTTGTTTATCTTCTGGACTTACTGTAGCAACCATCATCGTGTCAGAACGGCCTTGGTCTACACGTCCTAAATCTCCTGTATCTATCCCCATCAATAAAACCGAAAAAGATTCTTGCTTTGCTAAATCAACTGGTGTTGTTCTAGGACCCTCTGCTCTTTCCACTGTTTGATAGGTTTCCTTGATTGAATGGGAGAGATCTAGATACAGTTTAGTTCCCACCCCAACAACTGCTAAAACCAGTACAACAACGATTCCTAAAATAATCAAAAATATTTTTTTCCCTCTTGATTTTCTTGTTTGCTTTGCCATTTTCCCCTCCGTTAACGAAACTCTTGTACTTGTTCATCAATAACTCACCGTACCGTAGCCCATTTGTTGAGCGACTGTTTCTGCCATCGCTGTGTATTTTTCTTTTATTTTTTCGTTTTGGACTTGTTCGATTTGATTAAGCACTGTCAAATATTGATCATAAGTAGCCTCAGCAGTTACTTGACCGTCTTTTAATAAAGTATCAAATGCTTGATTTAATTCATTGACCTGTGCGACTTGTGCGTCAGCAAATCCTAAATACTGGATCATCGATGTTTTCCAAGCGTTTTCTTTGAAAAAGTTCAAGTTTTCACGTATGTTGGCAATATCCTTTTCCGTTATATTTTCTCTAATAATTACATCATCTTCAGCTTGTTGCCAATTAGAGATTTTTTCAGTAAAAAGTTGATTCACAGATTCTTGTACGTTTAGTTTTGCTTCTGCATCTTTTAATTGGTTCGATACAGTTTCTTTTGTGGTTTGGATAGCAGCAACTTCTTGTGGAAGTTCTGATTGGTCGATGCCGTGGTCGTCTGCTGACAACTTGACGGAAGATAATCTGCTGGAGAGTCTAGAGGTCTCGTCCTTTGTTGCTTCTGGTTTCAGAAAAACTTTCTCTTTTGTGCTATATAAATTGTCTGCTTCTTGTGATAAAGAAGCTAAGGTATCTTTTTGATCGAGGATGGCAGATTCAGCATATGCAATGCGTTGTTCATGCTGTTTTTGGTTATTTATGTAATAGCCAAATCCACAAATCACCGCCGCGCCTAATCCTACCGCAGTAACAGCGAATATTTTAACAATCGGCTTCTCCATATATTCACTCCTAATCATTTATTATACATGAGTAAAAAAATAAGTGCTTTTTCATAACATAAAAATCATCCTGTAAATGGCCAAAAACCTACATTTTAACTTGGCCATTGACAATCATCCATCTCAAGTATAAATGAATCAACAAATTAAATAAAGAATTTTCTTAAATATAATCATTAAAAGGGCTCTATGTAATCTTACCATAAACTTCTTTTTCATTAAAGAAGTTTATGGTAAGATTAAAACGAACAATAAAAAAATAACACTTTACAGATTTTAACTATGTAAATTCTCAGACTGTAGACAAAGTCCCCAAAAAGGGGATGACGTCTACAGTTTTTTCTTTTATACTTAATGTATGAAAACGTTTTAAAGGAGCGTGGAAAAAATGATGTCAAAACATCCAATGAATGGAAGAGATCAATACATGATGATTTCCTTGGAAGATCTTGTACCAAAAGATCACTTGATTCGAAAAGTAGATAAAGCAATCGATTTTACCTTCATTTATCCAATTGTTGAATCAACTTATTCGACCTTAGGTCGACCAAGTATTGATCCTGTGGTTTTAGTAAAAATCGTCTTCATTCAATATCTCTTTGGTATCCGTTCCATGCGTCAAACGATAAAAGAAATAGACACTAATGTCGCTTATCGTTGGTTTTTAGGCTACGATTTCAATGAAACCATTCCGCATTTCTCTACCTTTGGAAAAAACTATGTTCGCCGCTTTCGAGATACCACACTCTTTGAAGATATCTTTGCCTACATACTGGAACAAGCTGTCAAGGCTCGGATGATTACGGAAGATGTTCTCTATATGGATTCTACTCATATCAAAGCCAATGCAAATAAGCATCATTTTACTAGAGAAATGACGCATATTGAAGCAAAAGCCTATCAATCAGAATTAGAGAAAGAAATTAACGAGGAACGCATCAAGGCAGGAAAGCGACCTTTTATTTTCCCAACAGAAAGTGAGATGAAAGAACGAAAAGTAAGTAAAGTAGACCCGGAGAGTGGATATTATGTAAAAGGAGAACGAGAAAAACAATTTGCTTATTCTGCTCATACTGGTTGTGATGAACACGGATTCATTTTAGACGTCATTGTGACGCCTGGTAACCGTCATGATAGTCAAATTGCTCCTGATTTAGTTGCCTCTATCTGTACTAAATTTCCAGCGATACATGCTGTGGCTGCTGATGCTGGGTATAAAACTGCCACTTTTATAGAATTTCTCCGACGGAGAAATCTTCATCCTGTTCTTCCATATACACGACCTAGAGGTGATCGAACGTTACTAGCCAAAAATCAATTTGTCTATGACGAATACTACGATTGTTACCTGTGCCCTGAAAATCAACCCTTACGTTTTTCTATACTTACTCGAGAGGGATACCGTGAATATAAGTCAAAATCTTACATTTGTCAGAATTGTCCGCAATTGAAACAGTGCACAAGAAGTCAAAATCATCAAAAAGTAGTGACTCGTCATATCTGGCAAGCTGGGGTAGAGAATGCAGAACATCTTCGTCATACTTCCTTCAATCGAGAAACATACCGCAAACGTAAAGAAACCATTGAAAGAGTATTTGCTGATGCAAAAGAGAAGCACGGGATGCGCTGGACAAAATACCGAACTTTGGAAAAAGTCGCAGTGCATACGAGGCTAATTTTTGCTGTAATGAATTTAAAGAAATTAGCCCTGTGGGGCTAGAAAAAGGCGAATGCCTTTATTTTTTTACTTTGATTTTGATACTAAGTTAAAAAAATACGCTCAACACTCTATTTTCTGAATGTTGAACGTATTTGTCTACAGTCTGAAAGCCTTCACTTAGAAGGCTTTTTCTTTTATTTGCAGACTGGATTTATAAAATAATCAAAGATTTAACGAGCATAAGTATAATAAATTCTCGAAATGATTAAAAATTACTTATCGTTTCTTTCTCAATACAACTACAAGAATAATCAACAGTAAAAAAATAATTCCTACTAAACCAAGTACTAACCACTGAACGTTTCTACTTTCTTCTTTCTTTGAAACATCTGTTTTATTCAATGCAGTAGCTTTTTCTTCTGTAATTGTAAATGATTTTTTTAATTGCCATTCTTGCTTTTCTGACCTTACGGTCATTGTTAACGTATACTTCCCTGCCTTCATCGCTTGTTTTTCATAATAAATTGGAAACTGAAACAGACTACTAGGCGCTATTTGCATGTCTTCTTTCTTTTCACTCAACACTTCTTTTCCACTGGCATCTGTTACACTTGCTTCAATCGATACTTTATTAATATAGTTTGCAGTTTTATTTTCAATTGCTGCACTAACTACATTCCGACTATTTACCTGTGTAGGGGTTACTTCTTTTAACGTAACGGCATTTTCTACAGGTGTTTTATCTCCATGGACAAGTAATGCAATGGCATAGGCAAATTTATTTTTAAACATCCCTTTTGTTTCACTTGAAGTCTTTTCTTCTGTAACATCCCGAAGAGTAATTCCTCCTGCCACAACCCCTGCATAATCTTTAGTCGGAACAGAAATATTTACTACAAAATCTACCGTTTGTTTAGGGGCAATTGTTTGCTTTTCTTTTTCAAAAGAAGCAACTTTCGTAATATCAAAAGGAACACTCGAAGTAAGTTGATTTTGAGTCTTACCATATTCTACTACACCATTAATATTGGTAGTTGCTGGACTCAATTCTCCTGCCACTTCAATTACTTCCTCCGAATTGTTTGTTACATGTATAACCAAAGGGACAGATTCATTCACAGGTAACGACAAATCAAAATACGTTTTACTTTTATCCACTTGATACGCAGATTGTTCTGCATTTACTGAAAAATCTGCTTGATTTTCTGTCGCTACTCCCGTAAGGGAAAAACCTATTAAACTGAGTAGCGAAACGATTCCTACTCCTATGTATACTGCTATTTGTTTCATACTCTTTCATCCTTTCTAATCATTTTAATTAACCCAATTCCTAAAATCATGGGAAATGTATAAACAATTGTCTGCCACCAGGTATCTGTAAAACCACTAAAAATAGGCAGTTGTTGATCCAAAGAATAGATTACAGGTAATCCTATAATTGTTGCAAAATAGGAAAGCATAATTGATTGTACTTGTTGCCATCTTTTTTTCACAGTTCATCCCTTCTTTCATTAGTTATACGATTATCCCTTTGTTTTGACGCCATTTATTTAAATAAGATACAGAGACACCATAATAATCCGCAATCTCATGGAGTGTATACCCCAATGCTCGTAAACGCATATATTCTTCTTGGCTCATTCTACGAATTTTTCGCTTATCAGAAGTTAATCGTCGTAATTCTTCACTACACGCCATAATTTTCTTATATAATTCACTGGTTTCATCTCTATGCCATTCATCATCTAATGCCATCAAACGTAATAATTCTATTCGTGTTGCTTTAATTTTGTTCTTGTCCTGAAGAATTTTTTCATCATTTATACATCATGTTTCATACATATCTCTTTACTCCATTTACTTTCTTCCCACTGTTAAATACACCCATTCTTCTTTGGAAAAAGGGAAGCGATTTGCTTCCCTCTTTTTCTTTTATTATTTTACGGTGCTGGCGCATCCGTTAATGTCCAAGTTAAATCTGCAGTATATTGTTCTGCTGATTTCGTTGAAGTTCCTGGAACGTGTAATTTCACGCCTGTTGTTTGCCAAGTCCCGGTCGTCACTCCATTTCCGTTTCCAGCTGCTGCATTCATCACTTTCACTGACTGCTCTGGTGTCAAAGTCGTATCTGAAGCTGTGACTGTTTCATTACTTGAATTAGCTACTGCTCCACTAGCTAGACTAACTTGAGCCCCTGTTAATTCTTTTACTCCAGCTTTCAACTTCCCAGCTGTAACTGTTAGTGTCCATCCAGCTGATGAGCCACGCAAATCTGTCACCTGAACTTCACTTTGTGCTTGTGCATCATAGTCTTGATCTTGTGTGGTAATTTGTTGTGTACCAAAATCAAAACTTGGCACTTTATCCAACGTTAAATCTCCTGCTGTAAATGTTACTTTTCCTGTAGTTTGTTGTGGCGCTACTGCATCTGCAGAAATTGAAGAGAATCCAATCCCTCCTGCAATCATAGCCACTGTTAATGCACTAGTTAATTTCATTGATTTCATAAATTTTCTCCTTCTTTCTAAAAAAAATATTTATATAAACAAAATCTAAGATTTGTTTATTCCACTTGTTTAGCTACTTTGTTATATATTTCCGATACATCCCATAAATAGCACTTGCCAAAATAAGGATACCTAGAATTATCCAAACAGATGACATTTTGGTTCCTGTTTTCGGAAGGTTTCCTTTTGCTTTCTTAGCGACTTCTTGTTTTTGAGCTACAGGCTTTTTACTGCTTGTACTTTGATTTTTGTTCGTACTCTCTACAGGCGCTGTTGATTGCGTTGTGCCACCTGTTTTTTTACTTTTTTCATTATAAGCTGTAACCTTTACAGAAGTTTGATCAAATCCCACTTCAAATGAGATTGGGGTTTGATCTAGTTGATATCCCTTTGGGCTTTTTGTTTCCACAAACGTATATTTTCCTGGAAACAATCGGGTAAGGTGTATTTCTCCTTTTCCATCTGTCGTCATCGATTGAGCTACTTCTACTACTGTTCCTTTTTCATCTCGTAGTTCAAACGTCGCTCCTGATAATACTTCTTTTGTTTCTTTATCCTTTTTTTGCAAAGTTACAGAGACTTCAATCGAACCATCACCAGTAAAAGTAATTCCAGCTTGACTCGTTTTAGATTCTGCATAAGTAGTAATGCCTAAACAAAAAGTCAAAACCATTAAGCTCCCCATTAATAACCATTGATAGATTTTTTTCATCGCTTCTATTCCTTTCTATGGTGTATCATTTAATGTCCATTCAATTGTAGCACTGTAGTCTCCAACATATGCTTTTCCTTCTTCAAGCTTTAGCATTAACCCTTGAGTATTCGTCCAATTATCGGAAACAACTGTTTTCTCTGAATCAGTACTTGTAGTATGCGTTGCTATAACTTGTGCAGCATTTTCTGTAATAGTTTCTTCCCCTGTAGAAGTTTTGTAAACTAAACTGTTGGAAAGACTCTTTCCATTATTTGTGAAAGGAGTTTGTAGTTTTGCCGTCAACTGCCACTTACTTCCTATTCCTCTATTATCTGTCACCGATAAGTCAGTTCCTTCTACAGTATCTACTGAATAATAATTCGTTCCCTTACTTAATTTGTGAGTACCAAAAGATATTGTGGCAGGTACTTCTAAAGAAATTGTTTTTTTCCATTGTGCATCATAAACTGTACCAATTAAATCCAACACACTAGTTGCTTGTGACGTATCTGTTGTCGTTGTGTACCCATTGAAAAGAAAGTCAGTTTTTGTTGGCAGATTGTTTTGTTTGAATTCCTCTAATTTTTCTAAGCTTGTCTCTTCTGGCCGGATAGCACAGCTTGTAAAATAATTTAACTGTGTTTTCCCATTAGCATAAATTCCTCCATTTGCATTGAACAAGATTTGAGGCATAGTTCTTTTATCCTCGTCATATTGATAGCTAAAGAAAAAAGGATCTGTAGCAATAATGGTTAATGGAGTATCCACCACTGTTTTGAAAACTGCTTTTAGACCAGTAGTATTATTAAAATCGAGATTTTTTAAATTAAAGTTTCGTAAATCCAATTTTGTTAATTTTAAACAACCCGCAAACATATTATCCAGTCTAATTACATTACTAGTATCAAAATTACTTAAATCTAAATTGCTTAAATTACTACACCCTTCAAACAGCGATCTCAATGATATTACTTTACTGGTATTAAAACTACTTAAATTTACATTTGTTAAGCTTGAGCAACCCTTAAACATAAAAGCTATATTTGTGACGTTACTTGTATCAAAGTTACTTAAATCCAAATTTGTTAAATTGGGACAATTATAAAACATATCACCTAAATCCGTAACATTTCTTGTATCAAAATTACTTAAATCAATACTAATTAAAGGATTCGATGAAAACATACTATACATATTTGTAACATTGCTTGTATTTAGATTACTTACGTCAATGCTACTAAACTTATTTCCTCGCAACATCATGTCCATTCTCGTAACATTACTTGTATCTAATCCACTTAAATTTAGATTAGTCAAACTATTATCTTGCAACATACCAGACATATTTGTGACGTTACTTGTATCTAATCCACTTAAATCAAGATTTTTTAAGGATTTAATACCATTAATGGCATATTCAAGAGAAGTCCCTTCGACTCCCACTTTTCCCAAACGACCAGAAAGTATCTTAATACTTTCTGGTTGTGCTCCGCCTAAAAAGTAGGATTTGAAGGTTTTGTTAGTTATTTTGGTTGGCTTACCATTAATTTCATTAGGTACAATTAATTCTTGTTCGTTACCAGAATAACCTGTAATCACACAATATGTTCCTTTATCTGTGTATTCCCATCCATCACTATTTGCATAAGTACTTGAATCTAAAGTACTTATTTCCGTTTTTTCAGGACTAGTCTTAACAATGTTATTTTCTTCTTGCTCTTGTTCCGTTACCTCTGTTTTAGAAATTCCATCTGAATTATCAGTTATATTTATTTCTCCAGAAGGAATTTGCTCATTATTTTTCAGCTTTTCATCAGATATCTCCATATCTATTTTATTTTCAGGTAAAACTGTAGTTTCTTTTTTATTTAATTCCTCTGATTTAGCTTCTTCTGCCATTACTGTTATTGGCAACAACATTGTACTAAATAAAGAAATTACTGTTATTATAGACATTGTTTTTCTCAACATACTTCCTCCTTTGTGTTTTTATATTAAAAAAAAATAAACTTCTTGAGTTATCTATGTCACAAACGACAATTTTTTTGTTTTACAAATTAAAATTACAAAAGATATTATTCACAATATAAGTTAATTTTCAATACTTTCCTCTTGATAAAGTCCGTATAATTGTGTAAAAGTAAAAAGGCCATATAACAGTCCTTTTACGGTACAATGTTTTTAACGACAAAAACATACCCAGGAGGACTTTTACATGACCCAAGTACATTTTACACTGAAAAGCGAAGAGATTCAAAGCATTATTGAATATTCTGTAAAGGATGACGTTTCTAAAAATATTTTAACAACGGTATTTAATCAACTAATGGAAAATCAACGAACAGAATATATTCAAGCAAAAGAATATGAACGAACAGAAAACCGACAAAGTCAACGAAATGGCTATTATGAGCGCAGCTTTACGACACGTGTAGGCACGCTAGAATTAAAAGTACCCAGAACACGTGATGGCCATTTTTCACCCACAGTGTTTGAACGTTATCAACGAAACGAAAAAGCCCTCATGGCTTCAATGTTGGAAATGTATGTATCAGGCGTTTCAACTCGTAAAGTATCAAAAATTGTGGAAGAACTTTGTGGTAAATCCGTCTCTAAGTCCTTCGTTTCTAGCTTAACAGAACAGCTAGAACCTATGGTTAACGAGTGGCAGAATCGTTTATTATCAGAAAAAAATTATCCTTACTTAATGACCGATGTACTCTATATAAAAGTACGAGAAGAAAATCGAGTACTCTCAAAAAGCTGTCATATAGCGATTGGAATAACCAAAGATGGCGACCGTGAAATTATCGGCTTCATGATTCAAAGTGGCGAAAGCGAAGAGACCTGGACAACATTTTTTGAATACCTAAAAGAACGCGGTTTACAAGGTACGGAACTCGTTATTTCTGATGCGCACAAAGGATTAGTCTCTGCCATTAGAAAATCCTTCACCAACGTAAGTTGGCAAAGATGCCAAGTTCACTTCCTAAGAAATATCTTTACCACCATTCCTAAAAAAAATTCAAAATCTTTCAGAGAAGCTGTTAAAGGAATTTTTAAGTTCACAGATATTAACTTAGCGCGTGAGGCTAAAAATCGATTGATTCATGATTATATCGATCAACCAAAATATTCAAAAGCTTGCGCATCATTGGATGATGGATTCGAAGACGCCTTTCAATATACCGTACAAGGAAATTCCCACAATCGACTAAAGAGTACCAATCTAATTGAACGACTGAATCAAGAAGTACGCAGAAGAGAAAAGATTATTCGCATCTTCCCCAATCAAACATCAGCCAATCGCTTAATTGGAGCCGTTCTTATGGACCTACATGATGAATGGATTTATTCTTCAAGAAAATACATCAATTTTGATAAGTAGAAATGGTAAAAACATTGTATAGCATTTTACACAGGAGTCTGGACTTGACTAAAAATTTATTTTTATAAATTAAAACCTTACATATCAAGCGGAAAAAAACAATAAAATAACAACTTTTTTTTGTTTGAAAATAAGACAAAAATTTCTTTTGTCTCTTTCACTATTTTTACCTAATAAATAACTTATACAACAATATAAATTTGTAGTCTTTTGACTTATTTGCAATCACTAAATAAATATATCTATACGTTTATTTTAGTGTCTTTGATTTGATTTTTACATTTGTTGTTATAAACAACTTCCATATGGTAACAAACAACCATATTTTCCATTCCTCTTTTCAAATATACTTTATTAAAAATATCACAGTATTTTACACTATCTTTCAAAGATACAAAAAAGCGGATGGTAAAAGAAAGGTGTTATTTTATCGTAAAAAGCAAAAGACGAATTAGCCTGTATAGAAGCTAATTTGCTGAAAGAACTAGGGAATTGCCATGCGCGAATAACGAATAGAATAAAATTAACTCCTTTAGACCTAGTTCTTTCTATAAAAAAAGAAACAACTACTCACAAACGACTAAATAATTTATTACATAAAAAAGCACTAGGTCAATCATAAATATAACGTTTAAGAAAACTTACAATTATGTTAATCGTTTTCAATAAAACTTTATTAATCAAGTGTGCAACATAACTTACACGCATGGTCGTGCGCATAAACATGCACACAAATATGTGGGTTAATTAGTTTCTAATTGTATAAAAATAGAACATTCACTTCTATTTGACCTTCTACAAAAATATGTTATACTAAAGATGCGAAACGACATTAAATCGTACAAATAACACAAAAAGCAATCCTACGGCGAATAGGATTGCTTTTTTTTTACACTAGTTGCGACTCCTAGCGTGTGTGTTGATAACAGCTTACTTTCGGCTATCGTCTTCCTCGTCCAACACACGAGAAATCAATTCCAGAACCAATCCTACAAAGATTGGTGCGATAACCAACGACATTAAATCTTTCACAAATAACACACCTCCAATCGAGGCGAGCTGCCGCATTAATTATATCATAGATTGAAATTCTGCCAATTCAATAATAAAATCTTCAATAATTTATTTAACTGTCCTATGCTAGCGTGTAAACTCATTTACACTAGAAATATTTATACTTTCCTGAATCACTCGTAACTCTGCTTGCAAGACAACCACAGATGCATTGTACATATGCAACAGCACTTATTTTATTGTTGTCTTTGATTACTGCACCTTGGTATTTAAAAAACTCACTGCTCTAATCAACAGTGAGTTTTTGTGTAATACATACTAGTTTATATTTATCTAATAGGTACTTTTTCAGAATAACTATAGAATTGAGACTTATCTGTAAAATTAGCTTTATATTTACTGTTAATTCCAGCCTTTTTAGATATATCTCCCAATTTAATTAATAACTTTTCATCATTTCCTAAAAAATGAATTTTATTGTCAAATCCAACGATGTAGATATAATTCACCAATTTATTTATTAATATTTCTGGATATTTTTCGCTATCTATTTTTTTATAGACTTGCAGTAAAACATCTGTAATATCTAATATAGCTTTGGTCTTATCACGCTTCATTAAACTATTATATAGTTCATGAATTATTTTTTTTGTTTCCTCAATATCAATCATTTAAATCCTTCCTCCACTAAAACTACCAAACAAATTATCTCCCCAACGTTTAACTCCTTCTGACCAAGCTTGTCCCCAATTTACCCAACATTTTTGCTTATTACAATACACACCATTTCCGTAATACGTGGCAGCTTCTACATTTGTTCCTAATGCTGTAAAACCAATTCCAATCATGCCACAAATAACTAAGCCTTTAACTAATTTCTTTTTCATTAATGTTCACCTCGAAAAATAAAAATTAGAAAACGTCTTCTATATAGAAATTATAGAACTATTGGTATAGCTTTGTAAATGTTAAAACAAAAGAATTTTCCTAACATTTTTGTAAGTTGGTATCTATAAGTTCTAATTATTTTTTACCTGATTATTGTACCATTTCATTCAAAACAAATATTGCCATCAATACTTTCTTTTTATAAAATAGCCTTGATGTCTATATAAAAAATTTCAAATTAACAAGAAGAAATGAAACTGATGCTTATCATGCTGCTAGTTATTGTTGCTATGTATTTTTATTTGTTTCGTACACAAAAAAGCAACAAAAAGAACGACAAGATTTTTTAAACAATTTACAACCAGGAGACGCTGTTGTGACTATTGGAGGGTTACATGGAGTAATTTCTGAAATATCTTCAGATAAAAAGAAGGTAACTCTTGACTGTGAAGGCGCACTTTTCGACTTCGATCAACAATCTATACGAACGAAAAAATAAGCAGAAAGGAATCCCTCTCTGCTTATTTTTTTCTTTTATTTGGCAAACAATAGCCTAATTCTTTCAACTGTTTTTTCGTGACCACATGACGAAATTCTCCATCAAAAACGATCACTGTATATTGATTTATCACTTCAACTTTTCCTTTGAGCGTTTGTCCCATAACAGATTGACAATGCACAAATGATCCTATATCTATTAAATCCTTACTTTTTTTGGCCAAAACACAACCTCCGAAAATAATAATTAAAACCACCTATCTAGTAGGTGGTTTGGAAGAAATAGTCTCTGAAGAACAATTTCAACGTAACAGTCTATAAAAATTTTATCGTATTTACTTTCCTATTTCAATCTTAACTTCCCTAAAAAATCTTGGTACAATTATTCATGACTTTCATTTAACTAGGAGGAAATCATGAATATACTCTTCTTAAGTATCTGCCTTTTTTATGTAGCCTCTATCTTGGTAGGAATTTATCAATGCCTAAAAAAGAAATAAAGAAGTTATAAAAAATTTCACCCTATAAGAATAAAGGCAATAACCACTTAAAATCGAGGGTTAAATTCATGACACTACTACTATTGGCAAAGTGGTTATTACCAAAATTTATTTTATCAGAAATTCAATAAATTTAAATACTTTTCATCTCCTTAGAATACCTATATTAATTCTCTTCTATAAAAAAACAACAGTTATATTTATTGATAAGATCAATATTTATTATAGCTAATCAATTTTAGTCAGTTACTTTAAGTTATAAAATAACAATATTGTAAGTTTTTTTCCTCTCTTTCAGATAAAGTCCGTATAATTGTGTAAAAGTAAAAAGGCCATATAACAGTCCTTTTACGGTACAATGTTTTTAACGACAAAAACATACCCAGGAGGACTTTTACATGACCCAAGTACATTTTACACTGAAAAGCGAAGAGATTCAAAGCATTATTGAATATTCTGTAAAGGATGACGTTTCTAAAAATATTTTAACAACGGTATTTAATCAACTAATGGAAAATCAACGAACAGAATATATTCAAGCAAAAGAATATGAACGAACAGAAAACCGACAAAGTCAACGAAATGGCTATTATGAGCGCAGCTTTACGACACGTGTAGGCACGCTAGAATTAAAAGTACCCAGAACACGTGATGGCCATTTTTCACCCACAGTGTTTGAACGTTATCAACGAAACGAAAAAGCCCTCATGGCTTCAATGTTGGAAATGTATGTATCAGGCGTTTCAACTCGTAAAGTATCAAAAATTGTGGAAGAACTTTGTGGTAAATCCGTCTCTAAGTCCTTCGTTTCTAGCTTAACAGAACAGCTAGAACCTATGGTTAACGAGTGGCAGAATCGTTTATTATCAGAAAAAAATTATCCTTACTTAATGACCGATGTACTCTATATAAAAGTACGAGAAGAAAATCGAGTACTCTCAAAAAGCTGTCATATAGCGATTGGAATAACCAAAGATGGCGACCGTGAAATTATCGGCTTCATGATTCAAAGTGGCGAAAGCGAAGAGACCTGGACAACATTTTTTGAATACCTAAAAGAACGCGGTTTACAAGGTACGGAACTCGTTATTTCTGATGCGCACAAAGGATTAGTCTCTGCCATTAGAAAATCCTTCACCAACGTAAGTTGGCAAAGATGCCAAGTTCACTTCCTAAGAAATATCTTTACCACCATTCCTAAAAAAAATTCAAAATCTTTCAGAGAAGCTGTTAAAGGAATTTTTAAGTTCACAGATATTAGCTTAGCGCGTGAGGCTAAAAATCGATTGATTCATGATTATATCGATCAACCAAAATATTCAAAAGCTTGCGCATCATTGGATGATGGATTCGAAGACGCCTTTCAATATACCGTACAAGGAAATTCCCACAATCGACTAAAGAGTACCAATCTAATTGAACGACTGAATCAAGAAGTACGCAGAAGAGAAAAGATTATTCGCATCTTCCCCAATCAAACATCAGCCAATCGCTTAATTGGAGCCGTTCTTATGGACCTACATGATGAATGGATTTATTCTTCAAGAAAATACATCAATTTTGATAAGTAGAAATGGTAAAAACATTGTATAGCATTTTACACAGGAGTCTGGACTTGACTCTCTTTCATATGCTATATTTATAATATAAAATTTTGAAAGGGGTTTTTTAATATGCTCATAACAACTTCAGAAAAATTATATGGTAAAGAATACGAAACACTTGATGTAGTATTTGGTGTAACAACACATTCTAAAAATATTGTAAAAAATATTGGCGCAGGCTTTAAAAATTTAGTTGGAGGAGAAATAAAAGCATATACAGAAATGCAACAAGAAGCACGAAAAATAGCAATGGACCGTTTAAAAGAAGAAGCAAAAAATATTGGGGCCGACGCTATTATTGCTATGCGTTTTGACTCTGGATCTATTAGTAATGACATGCAGTCAGTTGTAGCATATGGTACAGCTGTTAAATTTAAGAATCAATAGAAAAAACGAACATTGGTTTTAATAGGAGTGATTATATGAACTATGCAAAAAGAATATTTTCAATTTTCATATTATTTATAATTAGTCAAATTGGAATCACTGCTTTTGGAGTAATAAAACAATTATCTTTAGATGCAGGAGAAAAAAACTTAAATATTTCCTCGACACTTGTTACAGTCATACTTGTTGTTATTAATATTCTTTTTTTAATCTACTTAGCTAAAAGAATGAACATTATAAAAACAAATCATCTATTTCTTACTAAAAAAAATATTTTGATTATTTTAGTAGCAACATTAATAGATCGAGGCATAGCTATTGGTGGAACATTGTTATTAAATATGCAAGGACACACAACTACAGCAAATGATTCGACTCTTATTAAATTATTTAGTGGAGTATCTCCTGTTTTAGTGGTTTTATTGTTAGGAATTGCTGCACCAATTATGGAAGAAATTGTATTTAGAGGAGGTATCATAGGATATCTTGTAGAAAATAATGCCCTATTAGCAATATTAATCAGTTCTTTTTTATTTGGGATTATTCATGGCCCTACAAATTTTATCAGCTTTGGAATGTATTTCTTCATGGGGATTATCCTTTCAGTTTCTTACTACAAAACAAAAGACTTAAGAGTAAGCATATCCATACACTTTTTAAACAACTTATTCCCTGCAATTGCTATAGCTTATGGTCTTATATAATAATCTAACAAAAGATTAACAAGTTTTGAAAATATGTAATATTTACTAATGCTTTTTTATCATATTTTATAGGTATAAATCTTTATACTCTTAACTAATCTTAAGGAGGAAACTATATGAAAAAATATCTATCTACATTCATTCTCTTTTTCGGAGTAGTAGCAAACCTTTTAGTACTGACACCACAACTATATATTCATTCTCAACAAACGGTAGTAGGACTAATTTTAGGAATTATTGGTTTTATTTTAGCTATTTTCAATTATAAAAAAGGATATAAAACTTACCAAAAAATTGCTTTTATCTTAGGTGGTATTATCAACATTTATCCAGTTTTATATTTTACATTTCTATTTTTTGCACTTGGTTAATTTTACTTCACTTAAAACACCATAAAATTCGCTATTTAGCTTAATTTTATGGTGTTTTATACATCTCTAAAATAAAAAAAGCAACAACCATAAAAATTCGAGGTATTACTTTACACATACACACTGGCACTATTATATTAAGGATATGGTTGTTTCACACTATTATTTTATCAATTTTACGACTTTTTTCAATTCTTTTCTGCTAAATGATGAAACAATAAGTAATCAGAAACTATATAATAATTCTTATGAGGTGATTTTTTGACAGCCAGTGAGACCTATCTTGCACTATTTTTTTGCTTTTTTTCTATGATTATTGGGGTTCTGTTGCAAAGTTTTAAATCTACTATCAAATAAGGTAGAATAATAGAAAAAGATAGCAGGAGGAATGACGATGAATCATTTTAAAGGAAAGCAATTTCAGCAGGATGTGATTATTGTAGCCGTGGGCTACTATCTTCGTTATAACCTTAGCTATCGTGAAGTTCAAGAAATCTTATATGATCGTGGCATTAACGTTTCTCATACGACGATTTATCGTTGGGTGCAAGAATATGGCAAACTACTCTATCAAATTTGGAAAAAGAAAAATAAAAAATCCTTTTATTCATGGAAAATGGATGAAACGTACATCAAAATTAAAGGAAAATGGCATTATTTGTATCGAGCCATCGATGCAGATGGTTTAACCTTGGATATTTGGTTACGTAAAAAACGGGACACACAAGCAGCCTATGCTTTTCTTAAGCGGTTAGTGAAGCAGTTTGATGAACCGAAGGTTGTAGTCACAGATAAAGCCCCCTCTATTACAAGTGCCTTTAAGAAACTAAAAGAATACGGCTTTTATCAAGGGACAGAACATCGTACCATTAAATACCTGAATAATTTGATTGAACAAGACCATCGTCCAGTAAAGAGACGCAATAAATTCTATCGAAGTTTACGCACTGCCTCTACCACGATTAAAGGTATGGAAGCCATCCGAGGATTATATAAGAAAACCCGAAAAGAAGGCACTCTCTTCGGGTTTTCGGTCTGTACTGAAATCAAGGTATTATTGGGAATCCCAGCTTAAATCATAGATACCGTAAGGGATTTTATTCTTTATTTAAAACTTTGCAACAGAACCGGTACGATGATACTTTTTTATTCCTCAACATACGCTGTTCGATAAGAAACAGTTCGACCAAATGAAAAGACCTGTAAGTCCTTCAGACGATCAGCTTTCAGGTAGCCAATTGCTCCTTGGTATAATGGCAGCACTGCCGCATCATCCTGAACGAGTATTTTTTCAAGAGACAGCAGTTTTTCCCAACGTTTCTCCGGTTCGTTTGCCAACGTGATACGGGCATCATTCAAGCCTTTATCATAATCAGCATTGTCATAACCGGCAGTATTCAATCCACTCTTTGAATCATAAAACTCCAAGAAGTTGATTGGATCAGCGTAGTCTGGTGTCCATGTGCCAAAAACCAAATCAAAGCTGCCTTCTGTCTGTAAATCCAATCGATTTTGTAACGGAATGGATTTCAACACAATTTTCAATCCAGATAGATTTTCCTGTAGTTGTCCTTGAACGAATTCAATCGTCTTTTTAGCAATCGCTGAATCGGCAGACATCAATTCTAATTCAATTTCATCTTTTCCGAGCTCTTGTTTAGCCAGTTCCCATTCCTTCTTAGCAGCTTCCAGATTGTAAGGCAATAAATCACCGTTTTCTTCCCGGAAATCTTCACCATCATCCGGGTCCTTCGCAAAATCTTTCGGCACAAAGCCGTTCAAGGCTGTAGAGCCATCGCCAAGAATATCAGTAGCAAACGCTTCTTTATCGATTGCTTGAAGAATGGCCTTACGTGCATGAACATTCCCTGTTACTTCTCTTTTGTGGTTTGGACTCAAATAGCCGACCATCGCCTTTGGAATGAAGTAAGCCTGTGGGGAATCTTTATACTGCAACGCATAAGTATCAGCTAAAACCGTATAATCCAATTCACCACTGTCAAACAGGTTTGTCCCTGTCGCAATTTCCTTCATGACCTGAACATTGATCGTATCCAATTTCACATTTTTTTGATCCCAGTAATCAGGATTCTTTGTCAGCTTCCAGCTTTCTGTCGTACCATCCCAGCCTGAAATCAAGAATGGACCATTGCCGACAAAATTATCGGTTGATGTTCCATAGTCCGTCCCCTTCTCCTCCGCAAATGCTGCATTCTTTGGCATAAACGGTGTTCCCACCAACGCTTGAGAAAGATACGGTGCCGGATATTCTAAGGTCAGCTCCAATGTTTGATCATCAATCGCCTTCACGCCAAAATCATCTAACGTCAATTCACCGTCTCGGATTTTACGTCCATTCTTAAAGATATCCATTTGGTTGCTGCTGCTGGAACCATAGGCTGGATCAACCACATTCTTGAACGCATACACAAAATCATCAGCAGTCACAGGATCACCGTTCGACCATTTCGCTTCCCTAAGCTTGAAGGTGTACACCAGACCATCCTCACTAACTGTCGGTTCCTCTGCCGCCATCGCAAGCTCCGGGTCTTGATCCTTGTTCAGACGATACAAGCCTTCGGCAACCTGACCGATCATATCTGAGCTATAAACATCTGTATAATGTGCACTATCCAACGTAGAAAGCTCTCCACCAGAAGCAACATTGATTTCTTGTTTTACCTCTGTCGTTTCCCCTGAAGAATCGCTGCCGCTTTGCCCCCCAGTGCTGCAGGCGCTAAGCAATAAACCTGCTACGACCATCCATACACTAAATTTCTTCATTCTCTCTCCTCCTTGATTCCATACGCTCTTTAGCTGTTTTATTGTTAAACATACGATAACCATAAGCTGGTCATTCGATGCTTTGAAAAGCCGTTCACTAGAAAATCCCAAAAACTGCTGTCTTTTGAAAGAAAGCATGGATAGATATACGCTGCTTTCTTGCTCTCGTCATTCGTCGATTTGCTTTGCAGCCTCTCGCTGACTAACCAACCTTCTTTAATCATCCTCTGTTGAGCAAAAGCCTTCTGCTGTTCAACGATAAAATGATAGATTTATTTTGAACTAGCTTCTCAGCCCTTTCCCTTTATCAACAAGATACCAACAAACAGAATAAAGGATGATAATAAAAAGAATTAGAATCGTTATAGAAATGACGAGTGGCACATCAGTTGTCCCAAGAAAACCGTATCTGAACCCAGAAATCATATAAACGATAGGATTGACTTTTGAAACTCCTTGCCAAAAAGGTGGTAGCATTGAAATGGCGTAAAATACACCACCTAAATAAGTTAATGGCTGTAAAACAAATGTTGGTACAATTGAAACATCATCATAAGATTGTGCAAAAACACCATTAATTAAGCCTGCTAATGAAAATAAAATTGCAGTCATCAATAATGTAATCACCACAATAAACCATGAATAAACATGAAGTGGAACAAAAAATAGAGAAATGACTGTAACCAATGTCCCAACTAAGATACTCCTACCCAGTCCACCAATAACAAATCCCCAAATAATAACATGTGTGGGTACAGGTGCAACTAATAGCTCTTCAATATTCTTTTGGAATTTTTGAGAAAAGAAAGATGAAGAAACATTTGCGTAAGAACTTGTGATTGCAGACATCATAATTAAACCTGGTACAATAAATTCCATATAGGAGAAGCCGCCCATATCACCAATACGACCACCAATCATTTTTCCAAAAATAACAAAATATAATGAGGTCGTAATAACAGGAGGCACTAAAGTTTGTACCCATATCCGTAGGTAACGGTTGGTTTCCTTAACTGCTAAGCTTTTAAGTGCTGTAAAGTAGATACTAAACATTTTTCTCCTCCTTTTGATGTTTGTCTTCGGTAATTTTTAAGAACAACTCTTCCAATCTATTTGATTTATTGCGCATAGAAAGAACCTTGATATTTTGCTGATTGAGCTGCTCAAAAATATTATTAACTCCCTGATTTCGTTCAACTTCTATAGCAAGTGTTAGATCATCTTCAAAAAAGTGCTTATAACCTTTTATCACAGGCTTTTTGTCGTAGCTATCTAAATCAAAAATGAAAGTCTCATATTGTAGTTTTGATAGAAGTGCTTTCATACTTGTATTCTCAATTAGCTCACCTGATTGAATAATTCCAATGTTACGACAAAGCATCTCTGCTTCTTCTAAATAATGAGTTGTAAGAATGATTGTTGTGCCACTTTCATTTAACTCTTTTAAAAATGCCCACATTTCTCTTCTAAGCTCAATGTCCACTCCAGCAGTTGGTTCATCAAGAATTAGCAGACGTGGCTCGTGCATTAATGCTCGAGCTATCATAAGTCTTCGTTTCATCCCTCCAGATAACATACGGGCACGAACGTTTCTTTTCTCCCATAAATTGGACTGCTTCAAATACTTTTCACTACGTTTCAGTGCCTCTTTTCTTGAGACACCATAATATCCTGCTTGATTTACTACAATTTGTTGAACCGTTTCAAACGGATTAAAATTAAATTCCTGCGGCACAAGACCAATCTGTTGCTTTGCTCGCTCTAAATCATTATCAATATCATAATCAAAAACCTTTACTTGACCAGCAGTCTTATTAACAAGTGAGGTAATAATTCCAATTGTTGTTGATTTTCCAGCACCGTTTGGACCTAGCAGTGCATAAAAATCTCCTTCTTCTACAGTTAAATCAATACCACGCAGCGCCTCAACACCGGTCGCATATACTTTTTTTAAGCCTTTTAAATCTAGTGCATAGCTCATTTACTCATTACCTCCTTACTCATATTTCTTTTGTCAAAAAACAAATGCAGTCAAGGTGCAACTGCATTTGCGACAAACTATTTTCTGTCTTCTTTAGCTTTAGATTCTCTTTTTTTAGCTAAAACATATAGAACCACAACAATTATAACAAAATTTACAAATATACTAACATTTATTTGATAGTTTAATAGTTTGGCAGCGAGGAAAGCTCCCAAGATACCAGCAAGTCTTGCCAGCGCTCTTTTTTCTTCTGTCATCTATTTAATCCCTTCATCATTAAATCAGTTAGAGGCGAGCATTTGGGCAATTATCTGGTAATTTTTATTTCCTCCAGATAAATTATAGACTTCTTTAAATCCTTCGTTTAACAGGATATTTTGAGCAGCATTTCCAGTTACGCCCTTATTACAATACGTGATTGTTGTTACATTTTTATCTAGCTCCGCCACTCTATCACGTATTTCTGCTAATGGAATATGGATAGCCCCTTTAACACAAGAAATTTCATATTGTTTTTTGGAACGAGTATCAATAATTTGCAGTTGTTCTCCACTTGCTTGTCGCTCAATCAATTCAGTTGGGGTCATTAAAGGTGTTCCATTGCTTATTGCATTATCTAACGCCATTCCAGTATAAAGAACGGGGTCTTTCGTTGTCGCAAATGGTGGTGCATAAGCAAGGTCTAAATGGAACAAATCTTCTGCTACTGCACCAAATGAAATTGCAGTGGCAATTACGTCAATTCGTTTATCTACACCTTGCTCTCCAATAATCTGAGCTCCAAGAATTCTCCCGCTACTTTTATCTGCTAAAGCTTTGATTGTCAGCTCTTTTCCACCTAAGTAGTCCGCATGATCTGGCTTAATATTATAAAGAATAGCTGTCTCTAATCCTTCTAATTTAGCTTCTTTTTCTGTTAAACCAGTATATGCAACCGCTAAATCAAAAACTCGAACAATACCAGTTCCTAAAATACCACGATGTTCCAGTGTTCCTCCTGTGATGATATCACCAGCAATTCTACCCATCTTATTAGCAGTTGATCCAAGTGGACGATATATTGGTTTATCTGTAATGACAGAATAGCTCTCAGCAACATCTCCTACCGCATAAATATGTGGTACCGTTGTCTGCATTTTCTTATTCACTTTAATCGCACCAGATTTTCCCAATTGAATAGTTGTCGATTGAATAAGTGAAGTATTCGGAGTAACACCAGCTGCAAGAATGACTAAATCCGATTTGATTGTTTGCTCTTGATTGGTTGCTAATTCAGTAATATAGCCATCCTTCTCTATTACTTTTGTGATTGTTGTATTCAGTTGGAGCTTTTACATAACTCCTTCTTTTTGTTTTATATTCAATATCTGATGTATTAATTCTTGAAATTCTTCAATGTTCTCTGTTACCAGAGAATAATATTGCCATTTGCCTTCC
This sequence comes from Enterococcus sp. DIV0682, assembly GCF_051712685.1. Classification (NCBI taxonomy): domain Bacteria; kingdom Bacillati; phylum Bacillota; class Bacilli; order Lactobacillales; family Enterococcaceae; genus Enterococcus; species Enterococcus sp. DIV0682. The sequence goes on along the minus strand of NZ_JBIOPK010000001.1, from coordinate 884,791 downwards.
TTACGTGCGGTTACTACTCCCGCCTCAATTAAAACCTTCATATGATGTGATAGTGTCGGCTGAGTAAAATCAAAATTATCCAAAATATCACATGCACACTTTTCACCAGTTGAAATCATATCTAATATTTGAAGTCTATTAGGCTCTGCAATTGCCTTCATAATTTTTGATAATCCTAAATAATCCATATTCTCACCTCCATATAGATGTTCATCTATATTTAATATAGAACTTTATCTATGTTTTGTCAATGAGTAAAATATGAGTTATCTCGTAAATTATAAAATATCTCTTAAAGCATCTCCTGAAATATCCTCAGCTTTCCATTCAATCACTGCGTAATGATTGTTAGACAGCTCTGCTACCTTATCAATCCAAACTTCTTCATTTTGTGCTCTTGCTAAAAGCATTGGGTTCGTTGTTCCGCTAGAAAGCATGCTATTGTTCACTACCCACCAAGTACGAGCGATTCCCGCTCTCTCCAAGTCATCTTTTAATCGAATTGATTCATAAACAGGTGTTGCTTCGGGTAATGTGACCATTACTACTTCTGTTTCATCCCCATTTTGTAACTTAGGCAGTAGCTTTTGAACAGACTCGGGTATATCTCCAGAAGAACGTTCAATCTCTTTGTGGTAGCTTTGTGTTGAATCTAATAGCAATAGTGTATGACCTGTTGGTGCGGTATCAATCACAACAACATCACTATCTGCTCCTTCAACTATTTCCGCAAACTTTCTAAAAACAGCAATCTCTTGTGTGCAAGGGGAACGTAAGTCTTCTTCAACATATGCCACATCTTCTTCTGACATTGTTTCACGAGCTTTTGTTAATATCTCAGACTGATAATCTGCTAGTTCTTTTTCTTCATCAATATGACTCACGCTAATTTTGTCAGTTTCTGAAATAACAAATTGAAGATGTGCTGCTGGATCAGTCGTTGCTAAATGAACTTTTTTCCCTTTATCCGCTAATGCCATTGCAATTGCTGCGGCTATCGTCGTCTTCCCTACGCCACCTTTACCCATTGTAAAAATAACTTTTTTATCCGTTTTATATAAATTATCCACAATGGCTTGTAAGTGGGGAAATTCTTTTGGTTTAATTGATCCCGTCAATAGTTCTTCTTGATGTTCATTCAATAATTTTCTAATATTTTCAATTCCAGTTAAATTATATGGACGTAATGGTACAAAATATTCTGGATACTTAGCTAAACTTGCTGGCATCTGTTTTAATGCTTCCTGTTGAATAGCATAAAATTCCTCAGAGACTTTATCTGTTGCTTCTTCCAGTACCCCATTAATAATTAATGCTTGATTTTTAATCCCCATTTCTTCCAATTCTTTTGACGCTCTATCTGCTTCTAATAAAGACGTTTTTTGCGGTCTCGTTACCAACATCAACGTCGTTTTCTGACCGTCAATTAAGGTTTTAACAGCTAGATCATACATTTCTTTTTTGTCTACAGCACCTGATAATTGTCCTAAAGGAGCAGTTGCGGTCTCATTCTCATCTAAATAATTATTCCAAGCAGAAGGTAATTGAAGCATTCTCAGAGTATGACCTGTTGGGGCAGTATCAAAAATAATATGATCAAATTTTGTAGAGGCTTCTTTATCCGTTAAAAAATTGGCAAATTCATTAAATGAGGCTATCTCTACAGTACAAGAGCCTGACAATTGTTCTTCCATATTTTCCAAAACTGAATCTGGCAATTTACCACGATAAGGTCCTACAATACTTTCTTTATAGTCATTAGCCGCCTCCACAGGGTCAAAGTTGGCGACAACTAAACCTTCTACATTAGGAATTTTAGTCCCTTTATTTGAGAGTTCTAATTCAAAGACATCCTGCAAATTGCTTGCTGGGTCGGTACTAACCAACATGACTTGTTTCCCTTTGTCAGCTAGATAAGTTGCTGTAGCACTAGCTGTAGAAGTTTTCCCAACGCCTCCTTTACCTGTGAAAAATAGATATTTCGTTAAATGAATTGCCTCTGGTTGATACATTTCCATGATATTTCCTCCTAAATTTTTATTCATTTACACCTGTAAAATTTTCAAATTCTTTTAATGAGGGATAGGCACCAAACTTTTTTACCTCTCCATCCACAATGGTTATCGGTAAGACACTAATGCCATTTTTATCTATTAATGATTTGACTTCCTCATTTTCCAAAAATACATTTGGTTCAATTGTTAAGCTATGACGCTCCACTTCGTAATTTGTTTCTCGTTGAATTTTCTGTAATGTTGGGCTCAAATATAGTAGATTTTTATTTACTTCTGCTCCTGTCATCTTGATACCACAACACATCTCTGACTCAAATAAAACTAATGATTTCATTTTATCCCTTCCTCAACCACATAGATGCACATCTATGTGATGCTCAAAAAAATAAGGAGATTGTCTCCCTTAAGACTACTGTTTATTTTTATACTTTTTTGATATCAACTAAGTCTTTTCATTTCAATACGCCTCACCCTTTCATATAGACGGACATCTATGTATAATATAGATGAGAATCTATGTGTTGTCAATATATAATATTTGTTGCTTTTTCCATTAGGTATTTCAATTTATTGTTGAATACCTAATTTGAAAGGAGAAAACATGAATATTTCAGAAGAAAAAAAAGTCATTTACCATCTTATGCAAGCAATTATGACTGAAAGACGACAACTAACTGAACAATATTTTGACTTAAAAGAGCGATTAAATGAGCTTAGTCAAACTAACACGAATGTTCACGAAAATAATGAATATTCGACAATGAGACAAAATCATATTAAAAAAGAAGATATTGAGAACGCTAAGTACTTATTAGCAAATTAGCAAAAAAAGAAGGAAAATCCTACCTTCCTTACTCAAAAATAGCATTACAAATTTCTCATCTTCTTAAAAGTCATGGTGTGCCACTAAGTAATAAACAAATATATGAAAAATTGATTAATGATTTTCAACTATCTATCAACTACTCAAATTTGACGAACAATATTTTACCAAGAATGAATTCAGATTCTTCTATAAACGTCGAGAAAGTGACTCGAGGTTACTGGCAGTATAAATTAAATAATTAGTAAAGGATGATTCAATCATGAAATCAGAAGTTGAAGTTAACTATTTATTTGTTAGTTATGTACAGCAATCTATTAAAAATTCTGCCAGTGCTTGCCTAAAAAAGAAACAAAAATATTCTCATACCTACTTTCCAACTGATTCATTAGAAGATATTATGAGAAGCAGTATATCCGAATCTTATTTATCTCTTGATTTTATCTCAGAATCTGAAATTATGAATCTAGAAAATTTCGCTGAGAACGAAGCGCTATCTAGGGCTATTGAACAACTAAACTTCAAAGAAAAAAAACTACTTTATGAAAAATATATTCAATGTAAAACAGATAGTGAAATTGCCCGGTTCTGTTGCAAAGTTTTAAATCTACTATCAAATAAGGTAGAATAATAGAAAAAGATAGCAGGAGGAATGACGATGAATCATTTTAAAGGAAAGCAATTTCAGCAGGATGTGATTATTGTAGCCGTGGGCTACTATCTTCGTTATAACCTTAGCTATCGTGAAGTTCAAGAAATCTTATATGATCGTGGCATTAACGTTTCTCATACGACGATTTATCGTTGGGTGCAAGAATATGGCAAACTACTCTATCAAATTTGGAAAAAGAAAAATAAAAAATCCTTTTATTCATGGAAAATGGATGAAACGTACATCAAAATTAAAGGAAAATGGCATTATTTGTATCGAGCCATCGATGCAGATGGTTTAACCTTGGATATTTGGTTACGTAAAAAACGGGACACACAAGCAGCCTATGCTTTTCTTAAGCGGTTAGTGAAGCAGTTTGATGAACCGAAGGTTGTAGTCACAGATAAAGCCCCCTCTATTACAAGTGCCTTTAAGAAACTAAAAGAATACGGCTTTTATCAAGGGACAGAACATCGTACCATTAAATACCTGAATAATTTGATTGAACAAGACCATCGTCCAGTAAAGAGACGCAATAAATTCTATCGAAGTTTACGCACTGCCTCTACCACGATTAAAGGTATGGAAGCCATCCGAGGATTATATAAGAAAACCCGAAAAGAAGGCACTCTCTTCGGGTTTTCGGTCTGTACTGAAATCAAGGTATTATTGGGAATCCCAGCTTAAATCATAGATACCGTAAGGGATTTTATTCTTTATTTAAAACTTTGCAACAGAACCATACGATCCATGAAAGGCCATCTGCTGCCAATGAGCGCCTTGAGATTGGTCATTGGGAAGCTGATACTGTAGCCGGTAAAACAGGTAGGGCTCGTATTGTAACTCTAGTCGATCGTAGATCTCGTTTCTCCCTACTTGGTAAGGTTGAAAAGAAAATCTCTAAAAATGTGGTTGATTGTATGATCAATCTAATAAGAAATGTAGGAGAAGATAAATGTAAAACCGTTACACCCGATAGAGGAAAAGAATTCTCCCAACATAGTCGAATAACGCTAGAATTAAATGGCACTAAAGTGTATTTTCCAGATCCACATGCCCCATGGCAACGTTGTACAAACGAAAATACTAATGGTTTATTACGAGAATATTCACCCAAAGGTGAAGATATTTCAGGTATTTTCAATAGTCAAATTCAAGAATGGGCGAATAAATTAAACACGCGACCACGGAAATGTCTAAATTGGAAAACCCCTTATGAAGTATTTTTTAATGAATCGTTGCACTTAATTTGACAATTGAAGCCATAAAAAAACCGCTCAAATCGACTTTCGTAAATCTGAACGGTTTTTTAGAAATTCAATTTTTAAGCGCCTTCTACCATATCACGGCGTTTGTATCCTAAATAGCCGACAAATAAGAAGACGATACTGATAACAGTAATTACTGCAAAAATCGTTCCATCAAATTCTTCCATCGGTAAGCGTGGAATCCAACTTTGAATCGCCGTTTTTGAGAACCAATCCGGCAAATCTAAGATTCCGCCGAAATAATTCAAAGCAAAGGAATAGCCTAGATAAGCATAGATTACTTTTCCAAATTTTGGCAACCAGCCTAACGCTAAAGCAGCCAAACCAATATAAAATAAGATGGAAGGGAGAAAATTGTATCCAGCAGCTAAGAAATCGGTCAGATCCATAGTCGATTCATTTTTCATCGCAGAAATCGCCGTTCCACCTAATCCCGCTGATGCTAAGCCAATGCCTACGACTCCAGCAAAAATAGCTAAAAATATCGTTGTCCAATATAATTGGCCTCGCGTAATCTTCGTTACATACAGTTGACTCAGATGCAGTCTTGTTTCTTCTGCAAATAATTTATTGACCACCGCGATTGGCAAGATTGTGACTAATCCAATCATTACCATCATGATCGTTGCCGTAAAGGATTCTTCAATGGAAACGCCAGATTGAGTGAACATTTGTTTCATCAGTTCATTTCCGCCAAGAAAGACTTGCATGTCTCCATAAATGGAGCCATACGCAGCTCCCATAACCACAAATGCGATCAGCCAACCAATCATTACTCCTTTATTAATCTTGAAAAACAAACCAGGTACAGAAAGTAGTGATTTCTTCGCCGTCGCACGTCCTTCTCGTTCAGGAAGATAACCTGCGCCCATGTCGCGATGTTCTTCCAACACAAACGCAAGTACGGTAAAAACAAGACTAAAAATCAAAGCAAATAATAATGGTAGCCAGTTATTTTTTGTGAAAGGATAGGTCAAGTAAATCCATCCCATTGGATTGAACATTGATAGATCAAGATTAGACACATCTGTTCCAGCGCGCACGATATACAAAAGTCCTATAAGACTTAATGTCGAGCCGGTTGCTCCAGTAGAAGTCGCCATAATCTGCGACATCACAAGTGCCAATACACCACCGATAATTCCCGCCAATGCAATTGATCCTCCGAACAAGAAAGCTCCTTCGGCATCAATCGTTTTTACACCAAAACTCATCATGAGTCCGCCGATTAAAAGACCTAATAAAAGATTGATCAACAGCATCTCACTGATAACAGCTAATGAATTGGCTTGTCGTCCTACTCGAAATGAGCGAACCAATTCAGTCAAACCTAATTCTTCTTCTTTTCGCGTGTGGCTCACCACATGAAGTGCTGAGATAATCATTGCGAACAATCCGCAAAACAGCAACATCTCTTGAGCATACATCGCTCCTAAAGTATAATCCGTACCTATTTTGATTGGTGTAGGTCCAACCATCGAGATCATCGCTGGATTTTGCATCGTTTCAAACATCCCTAAAAGACCTTGTCCTTTAGCAATCTCTTCAAATGCTGGTACATATGCTCCTGAGAACAAACCCAAACCTAAAACCCAAACAATTATTTTTTTCCAATCGCGTTTCACGTATTGAATGAACAATACGTTCCAACGCGCAAATTTTTCATTCATTTTCTTTTCCTCCGTTCCGACAATCAGCCTTCGTAGTGACGCATGAATAAATCTTCGAGCGTTGGCGGTACAGATTCGATTTTTATCACACCTAATTTGGTTGCCTCGGTCAGAATCGTATTCATCGCTTCATTGTCAGCAGAAAAAGTTGCTTTGCCGTCTTTTTGAACAAAATCATGCACGCCAGAGAGCGTCGCAAGTTTCTCAATATCGCCTTTTGTCACCAATGTAACTGTTGAGCGAGTCAAATGACGCAATTCATCTAATGTACCTGTTTCAACTACTTCTCCACGTCGAATGATTGCTACTTTATCTGCTAATCGTTCAACTTCACTTAAAATATGTGAAGATAATAGAATCGCTTTGCCATCATTTTTGATTTTTTCTACTTCTTCTTGGAATACTGCTTCCATCAATGGATCTAGTCCTGAAGTCGGTTCATCTAAAATATACAGATCAGATTCAACTGAAAGTGCAGCAATCAAACCGACTTTTTGACGATTTCCTTTAGAGTAACCTTTGGCTTTTTTCTTTGGATCAAGTTCAAATCGTTTGATTAAATAATCACGCTTTGCTTTGCTCCCGCCGCCATGAAGTTTGATAAATAGATCAATGATCTCTCCACCAGTCAGGCTGCCCCAAAGAGCAACATCCCCAGGAACATACGAAATTCGTTTATGGATTTCTAGACTATCTTTCCAAACATCTTTTCCGAATATTTGGACATCTCCTTCGTCTCGGTTGATGATTCCTAGCAGTGTACGAATCGTCGTTGACTTTCCTGCTCCATTTGGTCCGATAAAACCAACAACTTCACCGGCGTTTACTGTGAATGAGACATCTTTCAACGCCTGGAATTTACCAAATTTTTTTTGCAAGCCTTGTACTTTTACAATTTCTGTCATGGTACATAACTCCCTTTTCTTTTGACATGATTTTATAACGAGCTTTCCAGTCTGAACAAAACGCACCTTTTTTATGAACCAATACAATACGTATCGTTCATAAAATACCCCTTTATACTTTGTTTCAAACCAAAGTTCTTTTACAGCTCCAATAATACTCTTTTTTATTTTAACAGTCAATAAAAATAATTTTAAATTTAAACCTATGATTCCATTGTTAGTTCGTATTATTTCCTATATAATATATACGAAGCTATTTTTGAACTATGATAAACAAAAAGTTCTTTTTTATAGAAAGTAGGTATTTTTAATGGATGGTTTTGAACGAAGAACAGAAGAAAAAAAGAAAAAAGTTTTACGAGCTGCTTTTGATCTGATGAATACAGATACGGGAATCGAGAATTTAACGATCGATGCCGTAGCCAAAAAGGCCAATGTAGGAAAAACTTCTATTTTTAAATATTTTGGCAGCAAAGAAAAGCTCATTCATGAAGTCTTTATCCGGTCAATGGATGAAATGGGGGAAAAAGCTAAAAAAATCATGGAGAAAAATGCATCATTTGAAGAAACTTTGATCGCCATGAGTCAAAATAAAATCGATTACCTCGAAAAAATCAATAAACAATTTTACCTAGATTTAATGAGCTATTACACTAAAAAAGAAGACAGCGGCTTTACCCGAATGATGGAAGCTTATACAAAGCAAAGTTTTGGCATTATGTTGGATTTATTCCATCGCGGGCGTAAAGAAGGAAAAGTCGATTTAAAATATTCAGATGAATTTTTGATGTTGTATTTTCAAGCCATGATCGAAGGCATCTCTAATCCGCAGATTTATGAGAAAATCCTGCCTTATACAGCGGAATGGACTGAGCTGTTGGTAAAAGGAATCGCTCCGAGACAATAGTTTTACGAACAACAAAAGAAGAAATACTCGCCGAATCCACAAAAAAATAAAATGTATGCATACAAATCAGAATCGATTCATCTGCTAGGTGTATTTGAGATACATATTCACAACTAAAATGTGATGCAATTGTCTCAGAGACAGCCGCTTCTCACAGATTGATCGTAGTCGGCTTCTTTTTTTGTAATCTTTAGGGGCTTTATACCAAGCATATTTTTTAGGTGAATATCGGAATTCTAGGGCTTTTATATCTTCTTTATATGGTTTTGTATTACCTGTTAGTCATATAAATGTTCCTACTACTTCGATTGCTACGCCGTCCATTTTTAGATTGAACAATTTATTAATAATATCCTTAAACTGTTCGGGTGTTTCTGTTGTTTCTTTGGTGTAAGTTTCACCGTCTTTATTCTTATGAGTGTTTTTAAGTTTGCTAAACAGTTCGTCATATTCATTGTTCAAAGTTTTCATTTCTTCTTCATTCCCTCCACAATCGGGGTGTAACTTCAAAGCTAACTTTTTGTAGGCTTTTTTCAATTCTTCCAATGTTTCAACGTTTTTAATGTATTTCATTTTTATCATTCCTTTTCTTTTTGATTTTTGGCTTTTTGACAACCATTTTTGTTAGGCGTTTGAGGAAATGTTTTTATAAAAAAAGAGTAGTTACCGTTTTTTGGTAACTACTCTTTTCCTGGTTCTGTTGCAAAGTTTCCGATAAGCTCATTTTGAGGTAAAATAATTGAAAAAGATAGCTTGGAGGAATGAAGATGACTCAGTTCAAAGGAAAACAATTTCAAAAAGACGTGATTATCGTAGCCGTCGGCTACTATCTTCGGTACAACCTGAGTTATCGTGAAGTGCAGGAAATTCTGTATGACCGAGGAATTCACGTTTGTCACACCACAATTTACCGTTGGGTGCAAGAATACGGAAAGATTCTTTATCAAATTTGGAAAAAGAAAAACAAACAGTCCTTTTATTCATGGAAAATGGACGAGACTTATATCAAAATTAAAGGAAAGTGGCATTATTTATATCGCGCTATCGATGTAGATGGCTTAACCTTAGATATCTGGTTACGGAAAAAGCGCGACACACAGGCTGCGTATGCTTTTCTAAAACGACTGAAGAACCAGTTTGGAGAACCAAAGGTTCTAGTAACGGATAAAGCACCCTCTATTAAGAGTGCCTTCAGAAAGCTTCAGAAAAATGGACTGTATATAACAACAGAACATCGAACAATCAAGTATCTGAATAATCTGATTGAACAAGACCATCGTCCAATTAAGCGAAGAAACAAATTTTACCAAAGTTTGCGAACAGCCTCAACCACGATTAAAGGCATGGAAGCGATTCGAGGAATTTATAAAAAAAGCCGAAAAGAAGGGTCTCTTTTTGGCTTTTCCGTCTGTACAGAAATCAAAGGACTATTAGGAATCCCTGCTTAAATAAGAATCATCTTGAAAAACTAATGACCTTTTTGAGACTTTGCAACAGAACCCATTGGTTTGTGTAAACGCAAAGAAACGGCGGCTCTGAAAATCAAAGCCACCGTTTCATAGGCGTGAAAATATGTCTGCTGTACGACGGCTTTTTTCTTTTGCCGTCGTGCGGCAGATTATTGCTTATGGAATTGTTTTTCTATCACATTACTGTTATAAGTACAACAAGTATACCAAGATACCAAGCACAATTCGATACCAACCAAACACCTTAAAATCATGTTTTTTGATAAAGTTCATTAGGAATTTAATTACTAAGACAGATACCGCAAATGCCACAGCCATACCGAGAACAAGAGCGAGCAGTTCTGCACTTGTAAAATCAAACCCGAATTTTAACAGCTTAAAAGCACTTGCTCCAAGCATAGTAGGTACTGCGAGGAAAAAAGTAAACTCTGCTGCTGCCACTCGTGAAACTCCTATGAGTAAAGCACCTATAATCGTTGCTCCCGACCGTGATGTGCCGGGTATAAGTGATAACACTTGAAATGCCCCTATCAAGATTGCTGTTTTATAGCTGATGTCAGAAAGTGCCATAGTAGTAGGAGTACGCTTTTTATTCCAATTTTCTATGAGAATGAATAACAAACCATAAAAGATTAACATGATTGAAATCACAATGGGGGTTTGGAGGTAAGCATCCAAATAATCATCAAATAAAATCCCCATAATACCTGACGGTATACAAGCCACTGCAACCTTGAACCACAACGAGAAAGTATCCTTTTTAACAAGTGGCTGCGATTTATCCTTTAGCTGAAATGGAAACATCTTGTTCCAAAACATTACAACCACTGCGAGTATAGCTCCAAGTTGAATAACAACAAAAAACATTTCTTTAAATGCTTCGCTCATATTAAGTGTGATAAATTTGTCCGCAAGAATCATATGTCCTGTGCTGCTGATAGGTAGCCACTCAGTAATACCCTCAACAATTCCAAGAAAAATAACTTTTAAAATTTCTATAAAATCAAGTACCATTATTTCAAATCCTCCTTTTTAAAATGATGAAAGGTCATAAGAAAACCAACTGCTGATACAAGAATAATAATAGATACAGACAGCAGTGTAGGATAGCCGGTACTCTGAAGTTTACCCTGCACCAAGAAATAGGTGGCTGTCCACGGATACAACGCTCCCCATTCTTGATTTGAAAGTGCGGCACTTCCCATGACAATCACGGCAGAGCCAATCATCGGGGCGACAAATCCTTTTGTTTTCATAGCAACAAACACAAAAGGAGAAACTGTTAAAAACATCAGGATACTGCCAAACAAAAACTTGGGGAGCCATACTATTGCCACTAGTAAGCTATATCCCTCCAATGTAAAGACAGCGTGATATAGCCCACAAGCGATAAATATACCTGCCCATGTTACAAGGGTGAGCATAACAATCCAAAGAAGCAGGGTGCAAAATTTTCCAATTAATAGTTTTGTCCTTGAAATGGGTATGGGCAATATGGTTTTGAGTGTGCTTTCTGTGTACTCTCTGCTAAACAAGTAAGCTGCAATTGCCACATATATCATAATGTTTACCAGCAGCATGATATACAGTACACTGTCGCTGTATATGTCAGACAAGGTAAAGATAATCTCCGGCTTATCAAAATGTGTTTGCAAGGCTTCTATTAACATCAAAAGTGGGGTAGATAATACCCCTGCCACACTAATTAGCACCATTTTTGAACGCTTTAGTTTTAATAATTCACAAGAAATAAGATTAAGCAATACCGCCACCTCCAATCAGTTTAGAAAAGTAGTCCTCTAAGTTTTCCTCACTATCATCTATCCTTGTCACGAGCAGTCCATTTCGTGCAAATTCTCGATTGATTTCTCCAACACTTTGGCTAAAGTCATAAATTCTCACCGTACCGTCCTGCACTGTAAAATCCGTCATGTGGTAGTGGCTTTCTAAAATCTTTCCAGCTATCTCACTGTCAGATAAATCAAATTGAATGTATTTTCGATTCCTTTTGTGAAGCTCGGATATATTCACTTCCTCTACTAAATGCCCCTCGTGCATAACGCCGATAATATCTGCTATCTGTTCAATCTCGCTTAAAACATGGCTTGAGATAAAAATGGTAATGCCATGATTGTGACTAAGTTCAGATAAAAATGAGCGTATTTCAACTATTCCAATGGGGTCAAGTCCGTTAATCGGTTCGTCAAGTATTAAAAGCTCCGGCTCGTGCATAATGGCGGCGGCAATACCAAGCCGTTGCTTCATTCCGAGGGAATAATCGGAAAAGACTTTTCTTTTCTCTTTATGCAGCCCCACAACTTCAAGAGCTTTTTCTACTCCACTTTTAGATACTCCCCCTCGCAGTTTAGCGAGAATTTGCAAATTCTCATACCCTGTTAAATTACTGTAAAATCCCGGTGTTTCGATAATAGAGCCTACTTTGCTATAAAGGGTATGGATATTTTCCTTATAGTTTGTGCCAAACAAGCGTACCGTTCCATCCGTTGGGAGAGCAAGCTGCAACATCATTTTCATTGCTGTGGTTTTGCCTGCTCCGTTTCTGCCGAGCAAACCATAAATTTTGCCCGTTGGCACATGAAGATTGACCTTATCGACAACGGTGGCTGTTCCGTATCGCTTCGTAAGATTTTCTGTTTCAATGATATAATCCATATTTGATTTTCCTTTCCGTTGGTTGCTGTTCTTGTTTTCACTGACCACAATTTTATTATCACAGGAGCTATATCAAAAGCCAAGAAACCTACCGTCACATCGCCTACATCTATCATGTCAACATGAAAAAAAGCCCCGACACTTATCGTGTCAGAGCCTATTTCAAGGGATTTATATCGTTTTTACTTTGTTCCGTTCTGCTTAATCCAAACAACTATTTTTGCGACAAACAGCAGAAACATAAGTGCTGTTATATATGGTTCTCTTGCTGCTGCTAAGAAACAGATAGCCAAAGCAGTGAGTCCAAGGGAGCATTTTGTAGCAATGCCGCCCCATGTTTCTTTATCTAAATGGGTAAGTATTATTTTAGCAATCCCTATTACAATCAAGGCGGCAAAAGCACTCCAGTAGACTGCAAGATTGAATGGTGTGGTGGCTGTAAATGATAGTAGATTGACCGCATAAACATAACCGCCAACAGAGTTTCCATATAACGGAAGAAATATAAACGCAACTGCCATCATATCCAATATTCCATAAATATAGTTGTAAATCTTTTTCAAGTTGGAACGATTTTCAGTTTCGGCAAGTGTAATCAGTTCTTCGCCCGATAGTAGTTCATCTATGGTCACAGAAAAGAATTTAGAAATACACTTGAGCGACTCAATGTTAGGGTAACCCTTGCCGCTTTCCCATTTTGAAATGGCTGTTCTTGATACATATAATTGCTCCGCAAGTTGTTCCTGCGTTAAGTTCTTTCCAGTCCTAAGCTGTTGTAGCTTTTCATTAAATTCCATGATTCTCCTCCTGTTTGTTCCTTGTTTTCATACGTCCATCAACGGGTTTTTCTGCATCTTTTGGTATCATCCATGCACGACCAAATTTTTCAGTTCCGTCAATGCGATTTTCCTCACATAATTTTTGTATCCGTCTTTCCGATATGCCCCATTTTTCAGAAGCGGCTTTCACAGAAATGTAATCCATAATATCAACTTCCTTTCGCAAAGAGTATATAATTATTATATACGGAATGACGAATAATAGCAATTTTCTCTCCACTAATACGAAATTATACACTACTAAACATAAAATCATACTTCGTTCAAATATCATCACCCGAAATGTACAATGATATAGGGTGATATTAAAATGTACCAAGATGAAAGAAAACTTGATTTTAAGCCGTTAGGTATAGCGATAAAAAAAGCTCGGGAAGCAAAAGGGTGGACACAGGAATATCTTGCCCAACTGGTAGACCTTACGCCACGCTCTATTATGGGTTCTGTTGCAAAGTTTCCGATAAGCTCATTTTGAGGTAAAATAATTGAAAAAGATAGCTTGGAGGAATGAAGATGACTCAGTTCAAAGGAAAACAATTTCAAAAAGACGTGATTATCGTAGCCGTCGGCTACTATCTTCGGTACAACCTGAGTTATCGTGAAGTGCAGGAAATTCTGTATGACCGAGGAATTCACGTTTGTCACACCACAATTTACCGTTGGGTGCAAGAATACGGAAAGATTCTTTATCAAATTTGGAAAAAGAAAAACAAACAGTCCTTTTATTCATGGAAAATGGACGAGACTTATATCAAAATTAAAGGAAAGTGGCATTATTTATATCGCGCTATCGATGTAGATGGCTTAACCTTAGATATCTGGTTACGGAAAAAGCGCGACACACAGGCTGCGTATGCTTTTCTAAAACGACTGAAGAACCAGTTTGGAGAACCAAAGGTTCTAGTAACGGATAAAGCACCCTCTATTAAGAGTGCCTTCAGAAAGCTTCAGAAAAATGGACTGTATATAACAACAGAACATCGAACAATCAAGTATCTGAATAATCTGATTGAACAAGACCATCGTCCAATTAAGCGAAGAAACAAATTTTACCAAAGTTTGCGAACAGCCTCAACCACGATTAAAGGCATGGAAGCGATTCGAGGAATTTATAAAAAAAGCCGAAAAGAAGGGTCTCTTTTTGGCTTTTCCGTCTGTACAGAAATCAAAGGACTATTAGGAATCCCTGCTTAAATAAGAATCATCTTGAAAAACTAATGACCTTTTTGAGACTTTGCAACAGAACCATTTTTAGTTAGTCGTTCAACATTCTTTTCTAAACGATCTTCAAATTGCTTTTCGGTGAAGTCAGTAATATTCGCCATGTTAAGCCACTTTCTCTTTTGTCAAAATTTGTTTTGAATATTGATTCATTGACCGCCAATACTCATGAATAGCTTGTAATTCTTCAAATGGTTGTTGAAATAAATCAACTTCTTGTGCCACTTCTAATTGATTTAAAAGATTCACTTCTAGTAAACGAGTATTTTTAGTATCTAGTTCATGGTTCAAAACATAGTTTAATACTCGATTATAAACGCTTGCCGATAATTCGTTAATGATCTCTATTTCAAATGTTTTTTCATACGTAACTGCCATTTCATTTTCACTCCTTTTTAAAGTTTATCAGGTAAATATTTCCGTATATATTCTTCTAAGGCTTGATCCATAACTTCTTTTACGTTTCCGCCATTTTTTGCTGTTTCAATTTTTATAATATGGTGTAAGTCAGCACGAACACGAACCGTCTTATCTCCCATTATATCTTTTTTTGCACTGATTGGTGTATCATTTCGTTTTGCTTTTTGTGCGCCTAAATTTCCCACAATCACTCACTTCTTTCTATTTCTTCTTATTCTTATTTTATCATCAACAATCACAAATCACAAGTGATTTGTGATTAATCACTTGTGATTTGTGATTCTATTCTTTTTCGTTTTCTAATTGAATAATTCGCTCAAGCATTTCAAAAAATACGTTCTCATACATGGATAAAACTTTTTTGTCATAGCCTTTGTGTTCTGTAATTCCATTTTTAGACCAGGTACTTACTTTATTACTTCGCTTGATAATATTTTGGAAAACCAAGTTATCTTCTTTATGTTGCTTGTACAGTTCTTCCAGGTTTGATTTTATCGTTGCGCTGTCCGTATCAACTAAATAAGGAACAAAACCGATCATATCTAGTCCAGGGTTAAATTGTTCTTGTAAATCAATCAAATAGGAAATATATTTTTGAATGTTGTTTGTACTTTCTTCTTCTGCTTGTAAAGGGATCATAACGTAATCACTCGCCACGATTGCATTATTTGTATAAACGCTTGGCGTTGGTACAGTATCAATAATAATGAGATCATAGTCACTTTTTAAAGGTGCTAAAAGAGTAGCAAGCAATCTACTTTCATTTTCAAAAGTCCATGAGCGAGTTAATTTTGGCAGTAACATCAAATCAAACGTGCCAGGGATCAAGTCTAAATTATCAGTCAAATGAACAATAGAAGAAGCCAAGTTTCCATTTTTCAAGCCTTCATAAAAATTGACACGTGGCAATTCTACCTCAAAAGTTTTTGCTAAGTCTTTTGTCAATGTTGCCTGTAAGTCCTTATCGATCATTAAAACTTTTAAATTCAATTTGTCTGTCAAGTAAGCAAACATAGTCGATAATTTGGACTTTCCAACACCACCTTTAAAGTAATTATTCAAGATAATAATTGCTTCATTTTTATTGTTTAAAATACGTCTTAATTCTTCAAGTATTTTTAGTTTTTCCTTCTCCATAACTACGCCCCATTCTTTTTTTGTATAGTAATATTGTATCATTAAGAATCACAAATCACAAGTGATTTGTGATTAATCACTTGTGATTTGTGATAAGTGATTTGTGATTAATATATAAAAGCCCTCTTTAAAGGGCTTTTATGTTTATTTTGAAAAAGAGATAAAATCAATATATCCCTTTTCCCCAATTTTTACAACGGCATTGTAGGGCTTTTTCTCTTTGTTTTTGATTCCTTTTACCAGGGTTTCTTTTCCCTCCAGTAATTCTTTTACATTCGTTTTGGTTAGTTTTTTCTTTCTAAAATGTTCAGCTAAAGTAAACTTACATTCAGGATAATTTGAACAACCATAAAACGATTTTTTTAATACAATATTGTTGCCACACTTAGGACATTTTCCTACAAGGGGTCCCGAGCGCTTAGTGGGAATTTGTACCCCTTATCGATACAAATTCCCCGTAGGCGCTAGGGACCTCTTTAGCTTCTTGGAAGCTGTCAGTAGTATATCTAATAATTTATCTCCATTCCCTTTAGTAACGTGTAACTTTCCAAATTTAAAAAAGCGACTCATAGAATTATTTCCTCCCGTTAAATAATAGATAACTATTAAAAATAGACAATACTTGCTCATAAGTAATGGTACTTAAATTGTTTACTTTGGCGTGTTTCATTGCTTGATGAAACTGATTTTTAGTAAACAGTTGACGATATTCTCGATTGACCCATTTTGAAACAAAGTACGTATATAGCTTCCAATATTTATCTGGAACATCTGTGGTATGGCGGGTAAGTTTTATTAAGACACTGTTTACTTTTGGTTTAGGATGAAAGCATTCCGCTGGCAGCTTAAGCAATTGCTGAATCGAGACTTGAGTGTGCAAGAGCAACCCTAGTGTTCGGTGAATATCCAAGGTACGCTTGTAGAATCCTTCTTCAACAATCAGATAGATGTCAGACGCACGGCTTTCAAAAACCACTTTTTTAATAATTTGTGTGCTTAAATGGTAAGGAATATTCCCAACAATTTTATACCTCTGTTTGTTAGGGAATTGAAACTGTAGAATATCTTGGTGAATTAAAGTGACACGAGTATTCAGTTTTAATTTTTCTGACGATAAGTTGAATAGATGACTGTCTAATTCAATAGACGTTACCTGTTTACTTATTTTAGCCAGTTTCGTCGTTAAATGCCCTTTACCTGTTCCAATTTCGTAAACGGTATCGGTTTCTTTTAAATTCAATTGTTTTATTATTTGGTTGAGTACTTTTTCACTCGTTAAAAAGTTTTGAGAATATTTTATATTTTTGTTCATGTAATCTCTCCTGAAGTGATTACATCTATAAACAAATACAGAAGTTAAACGATTTGTTTGTAATTTTAGTTATCTGTTTAAAAAGTCATAAGATTAGTCACTGGTAGGAATTAATCTAACGTATTTATTTATCTGCGTAATCACTGTTTTTAGTCTGTTTCAAAACAGTAGATGTTTTATCTACATTACGCATTTGGAATACCAACATGACGAATCCCTCCTTCTTAATTACAAATTTTTAGCATCTAATTTAACTTCAATTCCTATTATACAAAATTTTAAGATAATGCACTATCAACACACTCTTAAGTTTGCTTCTAAGTCTTATTTCCATAACTTCTTTTACGTTTCCGCCATTCTTTGCTGTTTCGATTTTTATGATATGGTGCAAGTCAGCACGAACACGAACCGTCTTATCTCCCATTATATCTTTTTTTGCACTGATTGGTGTATCATTTCGTTTTTCTTTTTGTGCGCCTAAATTTCCCACAATCACTCACTTCTTTCTATTTCTTCTTATTCTTATTTTATCATCAACAATCACAAATCACTTGTGATTTGTGATAAGTGATTTGTGATAAGTGATTTGTGATTAATATATAAAAGCCCTCTTTAAAGGGCTTTTATGTTTATTTTGAGAAAGATATAAAATCAATATATCCCTTTTCCCCAATTTTTACAACGGCATTGTAGGGCTTTTTCTCTTTGTTTTTGATTCCTTTTACCAGGGTTTCTTTTCCCTCCAGTAATTCTTTTACATTCGTTTTGGTTAGTTTTTTCTTTCTAAAATGTTCAGCTAAAGTAAACTTACATTCAGGATAATTTGAACAACCATAAAACGATTTTTTTAATACAATATTGTTGCCACACTTAGGACATTTTCCTACAATACTTTTTTCTGCTTCTTTTTCTTTCTGTTCCTGGTAATCAGAAAAATTTAGTTTTTCTATATCGTTAGGTACAGCTTCCAGTAAATGAACAATGAATTTTTTGATATTCGTAATAAAGTTCTCTTGATTGCCTTCTCTTTTACCGATTTTTTTTAAATACGTTTCCCATTTAGCCGTCATTTCAGCACTCGTTAAAAGGTGCTGACTTTCAACTGCCTGGCACAATAATTTTCCTTTTTCAGTTACAACAAGCTTATTCTTAATCACTTGGATATATTCTTTTTGTTTTAACGCTTCAATAATACTTGCTCTTGTCGCTTCTGTTCCAATCCCCTCAACTTCTTGTAAAATCTTGATTGCTTCTTCATCATCAACCGTTTTATTCGCCGTTTTCATAGCAGTTAATAATGTACCCTCTGTAAAAGCTTTTGGCGGTTGCGTTTCTTTTTCAACACTCTTAACACCAACTTCGGCACGTTCGCCAATGATAACGAGTGGTAACGTTTGAACGTCCTCTTTTTCTTCTTTGGTTTGTTGTTTGAAAAGAATTTTCCACCCTTCTTGCTTTGGTGTCTTTCCGATCGATTGAAACAGCAAATCAGCTACTTTCGTTTGTATCTTGGTTTCTTCATACAAGTAATCAGGTAAAAACATGGCAACGGTCGTTTTAACGACTAAAGCATAAATTTTTCGTTGTAAATCGTCCATTTTCGCTAATGCAGATTCGGTAGGTACTTGTTTTGTTGGGATAATGGCGTGGTGTTCCTGTACCTTACTACCGTCCACATAACGCTTTCTAGGCTCTGTTTGAACCATTTCAAGATCAAGTCCTAAAAAACCGCTATATTTGCCAAAATTCGCTTTTAAATAAGCAAATTCGTTCTCTGTAATAAATGGTGTATCTGTTCTTGGATAACTCAATAATTTTGCTTCATACAGTCCTTGCATAGCTTTTAAAGTTTGGCTCGCTGTCGCTTTATAAAGCTGATTGACTTTTGATTGCAAACTACTTAAAGAAAACAAACTCGGACTATTCGTTTTCTTCTCTTTGGTTTGAACATCAGCAATTATCCCCTCTTGATTGCCTATTTTAGCTTGTTTAGAAGAAACAAAAGCTAAAAGCTCCTCTTGGGTTTTAAAACGCTGTGTGGGGCTTAGAACGCCCTTAAACGACCCTTGGTTTACTTTTATACTAGCTTCCACCTCGAAAAAAGGTTCTTTTTTAAAATTCTCTATGGCTTCCTGGCGCTGAAAAATAAGGTATAAGGTGGGCGTTTGAACACGTCCTAGTGAAAATGTACCTTGTACGCCCTTCTGTTGTAAATTTAACGTATACAAAGGGCTTGCGTTCATGCCGATCAACCAATCGGCAATTTGGCGTGTTTGCGCTTC
This sequence comes from Enterococcus sp. DIV0682, assembly GCF_051712685.1. Classification (NCBI taxonomy): domain Bacteria; kingdom Bacillati; phylum Bacillota; class Bacilli; order Lactobacillales; family Enterococcaceae; genus Enterococcus; species Enterococcus sp. DIV0682. The sequence continues at coordinate 865,198 of NZ_JBIOPK010000001.1, read as the reverse complement.
TTGATAAAAGGGATAGTAATTCATTCCAGGTTGCAAATTTTGAAAACCGCTTCGGATTACATCTTTTTCTAAGCTATTGATCCATAGTCTTTTAAATGTTTTATCTTTTGAAAAGGCATTTGCTTTATGGATAATCGACCAGGCGATATTTTCACCTTCTCTGTCGCTATCTGTTGCAACAATAATTGTATTTGCCTTTTTGAGAAGTTCTGCAACAATTTTAAACTGCTTTCCCTTATCTTTTGCAACTTCAAAATCGTATCGATCAGGAAAAATCGGCAAAGATTCAAGTTTCCAATTTTGCCACTTTTCGTCATAATGACCTGGTTCTGCTAATTCCACTAAATGCCCAAAACCAAAGGTGATAAACGTTTCATCTGTAAATAGTGGGTCTTTGATCTCAAAATAACCGTCTTTTTTGGTGCTTTGTTTTAAAGAACTTGCGTAGGCTAATGCCTGGCTTGGTTTTTCAGCTAAAATAACCGTACTCATTAACTATCCCTCTTTTCATTGTTTTTTCTTTGATCGACTGTCACGTTATATCTTGCTCGATACCTTCTAAACGTTCGGCGATTGATTCCAGTTTGTTCTTCAACTTCTTTATCGGATAAACCATTCAAAAACAAATCGAAAGCATGCTTTAAACGTGGATCATTTTCTTTAAATTTATGCTGACGACCTTTGAATTTGCCTTTTTTCTTAGCAATTTCGATTCCTTGTGCCTGACGTTCCTTAATTTTTTTTCGTTCTGATTCTGCTTGATACTTGTACAATTCAATGACAAGGCTATTAATCAAACGCCTTAAATTTTCATCTTCAATACCATTCATTGAGGGTAAATTTAAGACTTCCAGGGTTGCCCCCTTAATTTGAATTTGATTCATCAATTCTGTTAATTCTTTATTATTTCGTCCTAATCGATCTAATTCAGTAACAATAACAATATCCCCTTCACGAATATAGTTAAGCATAGCTTGTAATTGTGGGCGTTCGACCGATTGACCGCTTAATTTGTCTGAAAAGACCTTAGAAACGCCCTGTAACGCTTGTAATTGCCGATCTAAGTTCTGTTCTTTGCTACTGACACGTGCATAACCAATTTTAGCCATTTTCAACCAACCTCTAAAATTCTCTCGGTTGCAATAACCAATCAGCAATATCTACTTTTTCAATTTCAAATTGCTTATCAGAAATTGTCTTTTCGTAAGCGATAAAATCTTGCGCATATTGTTGCTCATTAAAAATAGCCACCACTTCGTCATTTTCTAAAACTCGATAAATAAATTTTTTCATTTTACTCCTCCTATTATGCCCAACTTAAATGACCTATTCACCAAGTCAATTATACTGCTAAAATCATATTAGGACAAATAGGTATACTCTATTGACCTATAAATGATAGCAACTTAAAAAATCAAGTGTTCGCTTCGCTCTCACTGCCCCTCGACGTTTTAGTAGCCTTTCCCTCACTTCGTTCAGTCCAAGCCAACTAAAAGTTTTCGGGGTTCTGTTGCAAAGTTTTAAATCTACTATCAAATAAGGTAGAATAATAGAAAAAGATAGCAGGAGGAATGACGATGAATCATTTTAAAGGAAAGCAATTTCAGCAGGATGTGATTATTGTAGCCGTGGGCTACTATCTTCGTTATAACCTTAGCTATCGTGAAGTTCAAGAAATCTTATATGATCGTGGCATTAACGTTTCTCATACGACGATTTATCGTTGGGTGCAAGAATATGGCAAACTACTCTATCAAATTTGGAAAAAGAAAAATAAAAAATCCTTTTATTCATGGAAAATGGATGAAACGTACATCAAAATTAAAGGAAAATGGCATTATTTGTATCGAGCCATCGATGCAGATGGTTTAACCTTGGATATTTGGTTACGTAAAAAACGGGACACACAAGCAGCCTATGCTTTTCTTAAGCGGTTAGTGAAGCAGTTTGATGAACCGAAGGTTGTAGTCACAGATAAAGCCCCCTCTATTACAAGTGCCTTTAAGAAACTAAAAGAATACGGCTTTTATCAAGGGACAGAACATCGTACCATTAAATACCTGAATAATTTGATTGAACAAGACCATCGTCCAGTAAAGAGACGCAATAAATTCTATCGAAGTTTACGCACTGCCTCTACCACGATTAAAGGTATGGAAGCCATCCGAGGATTATATAAGAAAACCCGAAAAGAAGGCACTCTCTTCGGGTTTTCGGTCTGTACTGAAATCAAGGTATTATTGGGAATCCCAGCTTAAATCATAGATACCGTAAGGGATTTTATTCTTTATTTAAAACTTTGCAACAGAACCGATGGGGAAAAAAGTTTACCGAAATTTATTCTTTCTAAACGATAATCACTTCGAATTTTACGAAATCTAACCCCCAGCATAGAAGGAGCCAATTTTTCAAATTTTCTAATCTTCTTTCCCTCTTTTAACATATTTTTATAACCTTCTCCATATAAGAGAGCAGGAACAGTCGTCCCCCCAAGGTAAGCAACGTTCATCAATCTTTCTACATCAGGAATATTTACACCATTTTCCCATCTATTAATCACATTTTTTCTAGCTGGACAAGTGAAGTTTTGACCAAATTTTTCTAAACTCTCTCCTCTATTTTTTCGAATAGTTTTTATTCTGTTCCCCATCAAATTTTTATCAATACTCGGAAAATTTAAAGAAGCACCACCTAACTTAGTATCTATCAAACTTTCATTTCCATCATTTAACAAAAATAATGCAATTTTTCTTTGAATCTCTTTTGAAAGTTTTCTCCTTCCATTTAAAATATAACTTAGTAAAGCTTCACTAATTCCGATTTTATTTGCTAAATTTTTATTAGATAAATTATTTAGATCCCTATATTCTATTATTCGGTTAATCATATAACTCAAATTCTCTACTTCATTTTTAAGCAATGAATCTACATTCAGAGCCTTGCTTAGCGCAATATCTACATTTTTTGAAATACCTCTTGTACCATTCTCATACTTGACTAAAGCACTTTGAGAAATCCCTGTTAACTCAGATAGCTTCTTTTGAGTCAATTTTTGTTCTTTCCTTAAAGATTTTAGGATATTCCCACTATTATTTTCAAAAATAAAAAGCACCTCCTTAATGAGATGCTTTTATCCTACACTGATAGAAAAAAATCTTCAAGAAAATATTCCATTTTTGTTAATTTTTTTATAGCTGTGACAGTAATATGACAGTTTAAATTTCTTTAAACAGCAAAATCACGCTTTTCCAACAACTCGAAAACCCTTATTTAATAGGCTTTCATATTGATAACAAGCTATTTCTCGTTATCTTGCTCATCCATTTTCAGAACCGCCATAAAGGCTTCTTGAGGAACTTCCACGGACCCAATTTGTTTCATCCGTTTCTTCCCTTCTTTTTGTTTCTCTAACAATTTACGTTTACGAGAAACATCGCCACCATAGCATTTAGCCAGTACGTTTTTGCGTAAGGCTTTAATATCTGAACGAGCCACAATTTTTTGACCAATCGCCGCTTGAACTGGGACTTCAAACTGTTGACGTGGAATTAGTTTTTTCAGTTTCTCAACAATCGCTTTACCACGCTCAAATGCGAAATCTCGGTGAACAATAAAGCTTAACGCATCCACTTTTTCAGCATTTAATAGAATATCCATTTTCACTAGGCGGCTGGTACGATAGCCAGCCATTTCGTAATCTAAGGATGCATAGCCTTTTGTACTTGATTTCAATTTATCGAAAAAGTCAAACACGATTTCAGATAACGGAATTTCATAAACTACGTTTACACGATAATCGTCTAAGTAATCCATTGTAATGAATTCGCCACGTTTACGTTGTGATAATTCCATTACTGCTCCTACATAATCGTTTGGCACCATGATTTGCGCTTTAACATAAGGTTCTTCCACAGATTCAATCGTTACTGGTTCTGGAAATTCAGCTGGGTTGTCAACAACAACGGTTGTTCCGTCAGTTTTATTAACGTGATAGATTACAGACGGTGCTGTTGTAATTAACTCTAAATTAAATTCTCGTTCCAAACGTTCCTGAACAACATCCATGTGTAGCAAACCTAAGAAACCACAACGGAAACCAAACCCTAAGGCTTGCGATGTTTCCGGTTCAAATTGTAACGCCGCATCATTTAATTGTAATTTTTCTAATGCTTCCCGTAAATCATTGTAGCGCGACGTATCAATTGGATATAAGCCACAATAAACCATTGGATTCATTTTGCGGTAGCCTGGTAGTGCTTCTGCTGCTGGATTGTCGGCCAAAGTCACTGTATCCCCGACCCGTGTATCTTGAACCGTTTTAATGCTAGCAGTGATATAACCCACATCACCAACCATTAAATAATCACGAGCAATTGGTTTCGGTGAAAAAACGCCGACTTCTGTTACATCAAACGTTTTACCGTTACTCATCATTTGGATTTTATCCCCAGGACGAACGACACCGTCAATTACACGGATGTTTAAAACGACCCCCCGATAACTATCGTAAATAGAGTCAAAAATCAAAGCCTTTAAAGGAGCCTCAATATCGCCTGATGGAGCTGGTACATACTCCACCACTTGTTCTAAAATATCTTCAATCCCAATCCCTGCTTTGGCACTTGCTAAAACAGCTTCCGATGCATCAATTCCAATTACGTCTTCAATCTCTGTCCGAACACGCTCTGGGTCAGCGGCGGGTAAATCAATTTTATTAATAACAGGTAAAATTTCTAAGTCATTATCCAATGCCAAATAGACATTTGCTAGCGTTTGCGCTTCAATTCCTTGCGCCGCATCAACAACTAGAACAGCCCCTTCACAAGCTGCCAAGCTACGAGAAACTTCGTAGGTGAAATCGACGTGCCCTGGTGTGTCAATCAAATGGAAAGTATAGGTTTCACCATCTTTGGCTGTATAGTTTAATTCAATTGCGTTTAATTTGATGGTAATGCCGCGTTCTCTCTCTAAATCCATTGAATCAAGTAATTGATCTTGCATTTCTCGACTGCTAACTGTATTTGTTTTTTCCAAAATCCGGTCGGCTAAAGTTGACTTCCCATGGTCAATGTGGGCAATGATCGAGAAATTACGAATTTTCTCTTGTCTTGCTTTCATTTCTTTATTGTTCATTTTTTGCCTCATTTCTTTTAAGAAAAGCTAGCTCCCTGCTAGCTTCATCAATCAATTGTTATATTTTAGTTGCCTTTTTTATCAAATTATCATGTTTAAAGGTCTAGGATAATCAGCACTTTTCATTATACCAATTTTTGAAGAAGATTTAAAGCACTTCCCTTTTATTCTTTTGGTTTCGAAAGGCTAACAGAGTTTCGAAAAATTTGGTATACTAAAAACAGTAAATTTATTGGAGATGGAAAAATGGATGAACAAGAATTTCGAAAGCAACTGACCTTAAAGCCTGTTGAGGAAGAACACATTGATCAATTTAATGAACTTCTTTCCTATGTTTTTCAAGTGACTGAAGCAGATATTGAAGAAAGTGGTTTTGAAAACAAACGCGCATTTATCAAATCAAAACAACCGATTTTAGAACTTTCAAAAGTATTTGGCTGGTTTCACGAAAATCAATTAATTTCACAAATTGCTATCTATCCATGCGAAGTCAATATCCATGGTGCTTTGTATAAAATGGGCGGCGTTACTGGTGTCGGTACCTATCCTGAATATGCCAACCACGGTTTAATGAAAGACTTGATTCAAACGGCATTAGAAGAAATGCGCCAAGATAAACAGTGGATTTCTTATCTTTTCCCTTACAACATTCCTTATTACCGACGTAAAGGTTGGGAAATCATGTCCGACAAGTTATCTTTTAAAATTCGGGATACGCAATTACCAAAAACCGTTCCTGTTCCAGGAATGATTGAACGGTTAGCTGTCGATCACCCAGATGTCTTTGATGTCTATGCGCGATTCGCTCGTCAAAATCACGGCGCGCTCATTCGTAGTGCCTTCAACTGGGAAGAATATTGGCGTTTCGAAAACGAGGAAGAACGGACTGCTGCTGTCTATTATGGTGCCAATCAAGAACCTTTAGGAGTACTTTTCTATTGGGTGGCCGATGAGGTATTTCATATTAAGGAAATGTTTTACTTGAACCAAGAAGCCCGAAATGGCTTGTGGAATTTTATTACTGCGCATTTTTCGATGGTTTATTGGGTCAAGGGCGATATCTATAAAAATGAACCATTAGCCTTTCTTTTAGAAGACAGCCAAATTAAAGAAAGCATTGAGCCCTATTATATGGCTCGAATTGTCGATGTCAAAGCCTTTTTAGAAAATTTTCCTTTTGAAAGTACAGCTAAGCCCTTCCATTTTGTCGTTAAAGATCCTGTTGCTGAGTGGAATAATGGTATTTTTGGCTTAATTTGGGATGAAAATGATCAAGTAACCATTACGGATGAACCTTTAGGCACCGCCGTTCACTTAGATATTCAAACACTAACTTGTTTAGTCATGAATTACCGACGCCCTTCGTACTTACATCGAATTGAGCGCATTGATACAGATAAAGAAACTTTAAATTCTTTGGAACGGATTTTTCCTGACCAAGAAGCTTATTTCAGTGATTATTTCTAAACCCTTGGATTGGAGACAGACAAATGACAAAAATTTATTTTGCAGGACCTTTATTTTCGCAAGCTGACTTACGTTATAATGCCTATTTAGTCGAACAAATTCGACAATTGGATAAAACAATCGATCTTTATTTACCACAAGAAAATGCGGCGATTAACGACAAATCTGCTTATGCCGATAGTAAAATGATTGCCTTAGCAGATACAGAAAATGTCCTTGCTAGCGATTTATTGGTTGCTTTATTAGACGGCCCAACCATTGATGCGGGCGTAGCTTCCGAAATTGGTGTTGCTTATGCCAAAGGAATTCCGGTGGTTGCCCTTTACACAGACAGCCGCCAACAAGGTGCTGATAATCACCAAAAGCTTGATGCTTTGAACGAAGTCGCTGAAAATCAATTCCATTATTTAAACCTTTATACAGTTGGTTTGATTAAATTGAATGGTCGGGTTGTTTCTTCAGAAGAGGATTTGTTGGAAGAAATTAAGCAACGATTGTCATAATAAAAAAGAACGAGCGAATTCGCTCGTTCTTTTTTTATACTTCTTCTATCGGTTCATTTTCAAAAACTAATTGATTGTCTAATAGACTAATCGTGACTTTTGTTTTTGGCATTACTCGTCCAGAAACAATTTCTTTTGCTAATGGTGTTTCGACTTCGCGAGTAATGAAACGTTTTAACGGACGAGCTCCATAAGCTGGCTCATACCCATTTTCAGCAATCCATGTTTTAGCTTCATCAGTGATTTCCAACACAATTTCTTGTTGCTCTAAACGATGAGCAAGTTGTGCGGTCATTTTACCAATGATTCCTTTCACATTATCCAAGCTTAATGGTGTAAATAAAATAGTATCATCAATTCTGTTTAAGAACTCTGGTTTAAAGTGTCCTTTTAGAATATTCATGACTTGATTTTCAACTTCTTCTGGAATTGTTCCTTCAGGTGTCACACCTTCCAATAAAAGCTGAGAGCCGATGTTACTTGTCATAATTAAAACCGTATTTTTAAAATCAACGACCCGACCTTTAGAATCTGTCAAACGACCATCATCTAAAACTTGTAATAAGATATTAAAGACATCTGGGTGCGCTTTTTCAATTTCGTCTAATAAAACAATTGTATATGGATTTCGACGAACAGCTTCTGTTAACTGACCACCTTCTTCATAACCAATATAGCCTGGAGGGGCACCAACCAAACGAGACACGGCATGTTTTTCCATGTATTCACTCATGTCAATCCGTACCATATGATCTTCAGAATCAAACAAATCTTCAGCTAAAGCTTTAGCAAGTTCTGTTTTACCAACACCAGTTGGTCCTAGGAAAAGGAACGAACCGAGTGGGCGATTTGGATCTTGTAAGCCTGCTCTTGAACGAATCACCGCATCACTAACAGCATCCACGGCTTCATCTTGACCAATCACACGTTTGTGTAATGTTTCATTCAGTTTCATTAATTTTTCTCGTTCGCCTTCAACTAATTTTGTCACAGGAATGCCGGTTAAACGACCGACCACTTGCGCAATTTCGTTTTCAGTAACCGATTCTTGTACCATTTTAACGTTATCTTTAGCGTTCTTTTCTTCCAATTCTTTCAATTCATGTTCTAATTGTGGAATTGTTCCATGACGCAAAACAGCCGCTCGTTCTAAATCATAATTATTTTCAGCATCTTCTAATTCGTGTTTTGCTTTATCAATCTCTGCACGTTTGTTGGAAACCGCATTAACTTCTTCTTTTTCCGTTTCCCATTGCATTTTCATTGAGTTGGCTTCTTCACGCAAATCTGCTAATTCTTCTTGCAAGTTGGCTAACCGTTTTTTACTTGCATCATCCGATTCTTTTTTCAAGGCCGCTTCTTCAATTTCTAGTTGCATTAACCGACGTGTTACTTGATCGAGCTCTGTTGGCATTGAATTCATTTCCACTCGAATCGTTGCGCTAGCTTCATCGACTAAGTCAATCGCTTTATCTGGTAAGAAACGATCAGTAATATAGCGATCGGATAAAGTAGCAGCAGCAACTAAAGCATTGTCATGAATATTCACGCCGTGGTGAATTTCAAATCGTTCTTTTAAGCCACGCAAAATAGAAATTGTATCTTCTACTGTTGGTTCTTTGACTAATACTTTTTGGAAACGACGTTCTAAGGCTTTATCTTTTTCCATATATTGGCGATATTCATCAAGCGTTGTGGCACCGATTAAATGCAATTCACCACGTGCTAGCATCGGTTTTAATAAATTCCCGGCGTCCATACTGCCTTCTGTTTTACCAGCTCCGACGATATTATGAATTTCATCAATGAATAAAATGATTTTGCCATCACTTTTTTTCACTTCTTTTAAAACAGCTTTTAACCGTTCTTCAAATTCGCCACGGAATTTTGCTCCCGCAATTAAGGCGCCCATATCTAAAGAAAAAATAGTTTTATCTTTTAAGTTTTCGGGAACATCTTTACGAACGATTCGTTGTGCTAATCCTTCAACAATCGCTGTTTTACCAACACCTGGTTCACCAATTAAGACTGGATTATTTTTAGTTTTCCTTGATAAAATCCGAATAACGTCACGAATTTCTTCGTCACGACCAATGATTGGATCTTGTTTTCCTGCTTTTACTTGTTGTACTAAGTCAACACCGTATTTTTCTAGTGCTTTATATTGTTCTTCCTGGTTTTGAGAAGTCACACGATCTCCTCCTCTCATCTCTTCAATATTTTTTCTTAACTCTTTTTCTGTAATGCCTTGTTGCATTAAATATTTTGTTAAACGATAATTTTTCAATTTCATTAAAGCTAAAAGTACAATTTCGGTTGATAAAAATTCATCTTGGAATTCTTCTCGAAGTGAATCAGCTTCTTGCAATAAATGGAACAAATTTTGACTTAAATTTTGACCATATTGCACATTACCGCCTGCCACACTTGGATATTCATCTAACGCGTTATCTACTTCTCGTTCAAATGCGTCAACATCTAAACCAGCATCTGTGTAAAAATTACGCCCAAAATGGTTTGGTTGAAGAAAAATTTTCCATAAATGTGCGATATCAATTTCTTGATGTTGCCGTGTCACCGCAACTTTTTGAGCTTCAGCAATCGCCTCTTGTAGCGTTGTTGTCATTTTTTCAATATTCATAAACGATCCCTCCCGTTTATTGTTTTGTCTTTTTTTTATTTTAACATTCTTTACAATTATTATTATCCGACTTTTGATGGATTTCTTCAAAAGTTAAGGTATTTGTAAACCTTATAAATTTATTATACCCTATTGGTCAGTAAAGGTCAATAAATAAATTGACCTTTTTTGACCTTTTTGCTAAAAAAACCTAAAACAGTTAAATATCACTGTTTTAGGGCTTTTTTCGCAATAACAACTAGTTTGACCAACTCTTTATTGCATTGATTTATTAAAAATAAAGTTTTAACGTAAGATACTTTTTATCGGCATGGCTAACCAAAATAGCCAAACTGGTTATTGCTAAAAATAATTCGTACTCATAACCACTAAAACCACTTGCCAAACCAAAAGAAAAAATAGCTCCGACTAAAACTGCTATGAATCCTACTGATACCAATGGAATTAAAAAGCCAATAATCATAAATAATCCACCAATTAATTCAATTGCTGCTACACCATAAACAAAAAGACTTGGCAAACCAATACTAGCAAAAAACGCTAAAGTATCTTCCAATGACGTTACTTTCATCACTCCATGAATTAGCATCGTCACCCCTAGCCAAATTCTAATCACTTGAACGCCTCGTTGTTGTTTATCCATACTTCTCCTCCTTTATTTGTATTAAATAGCTAATGTAACTATTTTAGTTACATTATAAAGGATAAATAGAAAAAAGTATAGAAAAAAACAAACGTATTTAACAATACGTTTGTTTTTTTCTATTACTGTAAAACTTATATTTTTTCTTCAGAAACATTTTTTCTTAATACAATTAACTTTCCTTCTAAGTAAATCATACTAAGATTAGACTACATCGTCCAATGACCAAGTTACTGTCGATTAATATACTTTTGATATTTCTCCTACATTTGCAGGCACAGTTAATTTTATCTCTTCAAAAGGAAAATATAGTTGCCAAGTTCCACTTCCTTGTGCTCCAGTTGCTGTGATTATTGATTGGGCTGTTGCACCCGATCGAAAAGCTTGAGAACCTAACATCGGTCCATTGGTAAAACCAGTCGTTACTGATTCCTCAGCTGTATTAGCATATTGAACTTTTTGAAGCTGAGTGTCCGCAAAGTTTAAGGTAATTCCTTCTCCTTGTGGTAAAGATTTACCAGTTTTATCTTTAAATTCAGATAAACTAACGTTTAATTTCCAACCTGTGCTAGTTGGTCGATTATCTTCTAGACGTAACATAAAACCAGCTTGTTGTAATTCGGGACTTCCTACATAGCTTGCTGAATTTAGTCCATAACTTTTTGCCGTTGGCGAAATCGTTTGTTTGCCAAAATCAAACGTACTTGGTGTCCCCATCAATACAGGTCGTTGCCCACTCCATTTCGCATATAAAGTTACAGTCCCATTATTAGTAGCAGTTAATGTCGAAATTATTTGTTTATCCGTATAGACAACTGCACTTGTCCGTGTCCTCGACCAACCAAGGAACGTATTACTCTCTTTCGTAAAGGTGTTGGCTGGTAATGGCTTGCCTGTTCCATAAATAAAACTAGCGTTAGGCATAGTACCAGTTCCCCCATTCGCATCAAACTTTACGGTATAAGCGTTCCCCTTCCAAACAGCATAATAGGTCTTAGCTGAGGCATAATTAACGAGAGGGTTTGTTGTAATATCTGGTGTTGTGGCACTGGCTGTTGTAGCCCAACCTTGAAAAATATAGCCTGTTCTTGTTGGCTTCACAACCGTGCTTAAATTAACTACTGTCCCAAAAGTATAGGCTTTAGCAGCCGTACCACCCGAGCCCCCATTGGCACTAAAAGTCACATTCACTGAGATTGGTTCCCAAATAGCTTTCAGAGTTATTTTTGTGGTAGTTGACGTAGACGTAAAGCTAATCGTTGCTCCCGGTTGATATTTTTTGGTTGGTGTTTCAACATCTTGCCATTCTACAAAAGTATAACCACTAAGCGTTGGTTTGGCTGTTGGAATGACAATTTTGCCGGCATCATTCACATCTAACTGGATTGTTTGCGGAGAAGGTAAATCTTTCACTCCACTTCCAGGAACTGTAATACTCGGTAAATTTTGTTCATAGGCTACTTGAGCAAACTCTGTGCTAAAGGTAATTTCATCACTAACTGCTGTTAAAGTGGCTCCTGCCTTAGCTTCTTTAGCAGAATATTGAAATTGGTTAATTGCTTTTTGATTCTCTGCATCTGGCACTAAAAAACTCATAATCGCATCTAATGTCTCACTTGGTTTGATTGTCGTTGCGCCAAAATCGACATAGATTGCTGTGATTAAAGCTGAATTAGCGGGTTTAGTTGTAGTGAACCCTAAACTGGTTAGTTTAGTGGCATTCCACGCTTGCAAATCATTGTTAGCATAACTAGGCAATTGTGAGACAGGCTTAGTTGTATAGTAAGTTTTGGCTGTCCCATTATTACTGGTCAAGTTTGTAAACCCGATGCTGCCTGTTGAACCACGACCATCGCTAGAAGAAGGTAAAATATTATACAAGCGAACGTTATTGAAGTTTGTATTTCCAGAATTTTTAATGACCGTTTGCATTTGCGGGGTGCCTTTGCGATCTACCGCAAAGATATTCGTATTTGACCAAGCTTGCGTCGCGGAGCCACGAGCATTAGTAGCGCTGTCTAACTTAGAAGAATCCACAACAGAAAAGCCGACATTAAAAGGAGATGAGTTGATCTCGTAGCTATTTTCTTTCGTGTTGTCTACACCGATTTTTTTAGCCTCTGCAGCGGATAATTGAGTAAGTACACCATGAAAGAAATCAGTTGGCTTAGGGCTACTATAGGCGATATAAGGAATTTGATAGCTTCCAGAAGCCGCTGAACTATCCACTACAAATTCTAAAGGAATCCGAAAAAAACTAGCCTCTCCCGTTACTTTAGATTTATAAGCCGTGCTGGACGTCTTAAAACGATAATAATTGTAAGTTGTATCATTTGTAGCTAAGGTTTCAACGGTCACCGAAGCTGGATAGGTCACTTGATTACTCTCATCAATAAAATCTTTTTTCGTAGTCGCTTTTAAACGTAACTGTTTGGGAACTTTAATTGTAATAATGGGATTCTCCCAATCCCCAGAAGAAGTATCTGTATAGTAGCCACTATTTCTCCCGAGTATTTCATAGTTAACCGTGTCCCCAGGCAGTTTATTTTCACTATTAACACTGGTAAGTCTAGCAGAAACACGTAAGGCCACGCCTTTATTATAATATACTACATTATTGTTTAATTTAAGCTCTGTAGGAGTCCCCATTGCGTCTTGGTACTGCATTGTGGCTCCAAAGGTGATTGGATTAGTCATCTTAGAAAGTACTGTCCCATCTGGCCACCGCCCATTAGGCCAACTTTTGATTCGATATCGGAGTGCCATCCCATTGCCTGGAGGTAACGAATTGGCGGTTGTGCCATCGGTTCCCATAGGAATAATATCAATGGTTGAAATATACTCATTGGTTGCTAAAGTCGGTAAAGCTGGACTAAAGCTACCAGTCGTGGCAGGTGTACTGCTCCAAACAGAACGACTCGTTCCAGTTACAGCATTTTTAATATGATACAAAGGGCGATAATAGGCGGGGGCACTCACTCCATCAGTCAAACCTAAAATATATAAATTAGTAAAGTTTCCCTTAGCTGAGCCTGCAGTTAATTCTTGTAACTTGTATGTCACTCCTTGAATTGGTTTAGCGCCAGTATTCTTAATAGTAGCAGAGCGGTTAAATATCCCAGAGCTAAAAGCGTAAAAATTTCCAGCTGTCGCTAAATTATCTAAGTTATTAACTGTGTTAGTAGAACCTATAACAGTCGAATGATAGCCTGTTCCTGATAATTGAAAATCTGGCCGAGAACGTTTTACATAACTTTTCGTAGTGGTAAGCGTATTTATTTTCCCATTTAGGAATTTTACTTTCATTCCAAAATTAACAGAAAAAGTACTCCCTTCTGCATACGTTTTATTCAAAGTAACCCTTGTGTTAGTATAGGATAAATCAATTCGAGTTGCTGGGTTTTCTAAAATATTTGGTGAGAGAGTTACTAATTTCTGATAGTACCGAGTAAAACCCGCTGGCACACTAGGGTCTTGTGCATTTGTGATCCCTGTTTTTAATAATTTATTGGCTAAAGTTCCCGTTAATGTAGCTCCCGTGGGAATTTCAACATACACTTGATGCTCATAATTAGGGTCTAAATTCGCTCTAGCTAAATAATTAAACCGATAAGAGTTTGTCATAACAATATCACCATCAAAATAATTGTCATCACTAGGAACTGCGTAACCAGAAAGCACATATGAAGCACTAGAAACAGCCACATCAGTTTTTAACACTTTATTTGTCGCTGAACTTGCTATTTGTGTCCCCGTATTATCAAATACCTTCGCTTGGAGATTATTCCACACGATTTGTTCAGGTGGGATTTTGGCATCATAGACATTATTAAATTTAAAACGTAAATTAATCGTCTCTAAAGTTGTCTTGGTTTCTTTCAAGCGAATAATTAATTTTTTATTGGCCGTATCGTTTACATACGAAGCCACAATGGAGTTAGCACTAGGTGTACTAGGTGTCACCAACGAAAATATCGGTGCTGTACTATCAAAGTCTTTAAAAATCGGGTCACTTTTACTTGGATAAAAGCCATAAGGAAGCTCAATCGAAGTACCAGTGAGGCCCGCTTGGCTGATGGAAACTGGTAAAGAAACAGTTAAGTAATCTGGTGCTGTTCCTGTCGCAGGGTCAGTATATGTACGATAAGTGGCTGGTGCAGTCAAACCGACCGTAATCCCATTCGCTTTAGCGGCAATGTTTTTAGACTTAACGACAGGGTTGCTTTTTTCATTTTCCTTTGTTTGCTTCTGCTCACTACTCTTCTGGGTCTCTTGTGGCACTACTACTTGCTCTTTCACAATCGTCACGTCTAAATTATTAGCCAACGTTTCTTGGTTTTTATCTTTGACTGACAATGTAAAGGTTCCTGCTTTTGTTGTCGTTAACAGCAAGTAACTCTCCCCCAACTGGGCTAAGTCTCTTAAAACCAAGCTATGTTGTTCTTGATTATAAGAACTATGCTCCTGCAATTGTTGGTTCTTTTGGGGATTATATTGAATTTCCTGAGGCAATTGGATTTCCGCCCAGGTTGCATTGCTAATTATTTTTAGATAAAAATCCGCTCCGGCAGTTACTTGACGTTCTGATTCTTGTTGTGACCAAGTAAAGGAAACAGTTTCTACTTCTTTCGTTGCTTCAGTTGCTTGAGTTTTTTCAATTGAAGAATCGGTTGTTTCAGTTGTTTCTATCGTTTGCTTGGACGGTTCTGATAGCTTAGGTAATGAATCTTCAATAATTTGTTGCATTTCACTCGTTACTGTTGTTGACTCAGTCCCCTCAGCTAAGCCATTAATTGGTAAAATCATCGTGCCTAATAATATGACACAGATTAGATTAGTCATTTTCTTGTTCATAACCAACACCTGCTTTTCCTTTTTATTTCTTTACTATTTAGTTCTACTCTTTTTTAGATTAAAAATAGCATAAAAATCTAGTTATCCGCATAAAAACTGGACTTATCACACTTTATCAAGGTCAAAACCACTCAATTTACTACTAATTTACTACTTATGAATGAGCTTTGATACGACGATTTATCCTTGAAAAGTGAAGATATAAAGATACTTCCAATAAAATTTGAATATTTAATAGGTAGACACTTCAAAAAATGAGGTGTCTATTTTTTTACCCGATTTTGAAAGGAAGTGAACTTATGAAAACAAAAAATCAAGAATCAAAAGGTCGTTCCCCACTCTTTAAGACCATCAAACATTCATTCAGCCAATAAAAAAGAAAGGATAGGTAAAAATATGGAACTTAAATTTGTGATTCCCAACATGGAAAAAACATTCGGCAATTTAGAATTTGCTGGCGAGGATAAAGTCGTTCAGCGAAGAATCAACGGACGGCTAACTGTCTTATCAAGAAGCTATAATCTCTATTCTGATGTTCAAAGAGCAGATGATATTGTGGTGGTGCTTCCTGCTGAAGCTGGCGAAAAACATTTCGGCTTTGAGGAACGTGTGAAGTTAGTCAATCCACGTATTACCGCAGAGGGCTACAAAATCGGCACTCGTGGTTTTACAAATTACCTTTTACATGCTGACGACATGATAAAAGAATAAAGAAAGAGAGGAAAAATGATGAGATTAGCAAATGGCATTGTATTAGATAAAGACACGACTTTTGGAGAATTGAAATTCTCTGCTCTACGTCGTGAAGTGAGAATCCAAAATGAAGACGGGTCGGTTTCAGATGAAATCAAGGAACGTACCTATGACTTAAAATCCAAAGGACAAGGACGCATGATTCAAGTAAGTATTCCTGCCAGCGTGCCTTTGAAAGAGTTTGATTATAACGCACGGGTGGAACTTATCAATCCCATTGCGGACACCGTTGCTACTGCCACCTATCAAGGAGCAGATGTTGACTGGTATATCAAGGCAGACGATATTGTGCTGACAAAGGATTCTAGTTCATTCAAAGCTCAACCACAAGCAAAGAAAGAACCGACACAAGACAAATAGTCGCTAGGTAGAAAGGAGACTTTTTCGCATGAAACAGCGTGGTAAAAGGATTCGCCCATCTGGTAAAGATTTAGTCTTTCATTTTACGATAGCGTCACTCCTGCCTGTTTTCCTGCTGGTTGTCGGACTGTTTCATGTGAAGACAATCCAGCAGATCAACTGGCAGGATTTTAACCTATCACAAGCAGATAAGATTGACATTCCCTATTTAATTATCAGTTTCAGTGTCGCAATTCTTATCTGCTTGCTGGTAGCGTTTGTATTCAAACGGGTTCGCTATGATACGGTTAAACAACTTTACCACCGTCAAAAACTGGCAAAGATGATACTTGAAAACAAGTGGTATGAATCTGAACAGGTCAAAACAGAGGGTTTCTTTAAAGATAGTGCTGGTCGTACAAAGGAAAAGATAACCTACTTCCCTAAAATGTATTATCGACTTAAAAATGGCTTGATACAGATACGGGTGGAAATCACGCTGGGAAAATATCAAGACCAACTCTTACACTTGGAAAAGAAATTAGAGAGTGGCTTGTACTGTGAGCTGACGGATAAAGAGTTAAAGGATTCCTATGTGGAATATACTTTGCTCTATGACACCATAGCCAGTCGTATTTCTATTGATGAAGTAGAAGCTAAAGATGGTAAACTTCGCTTAATGAAAAACGTATGGTGGGAATATGATAAGCTCCCTCATATGTTGATTGCTGGTGGTACAGGTGGCGGTAAAACTTACTTTATACTGACACTGATTGAAGCCTTGCTTCATACAGATTCAAAACTGTATATTCTTGACCCGAAAAATGCTGATCTTGCGGACTTAGGTTCTGTGATGGCAAATGTCTACTATAGAAAAGAAGACTTGCTTTCTTGCATTGAAACATTCTATGAAGAAATGATGAAACGTAGTGAGGAAATGAAGCAGATGAAGAACTATAAGACTGGCAAAAATTATGCTTACTTAGGTCTCCCGGCACACTTCTTAATCTTTGATGAATACGTCGCTTTCATGGAAATGCTGGGAACAAAAGAAAACACCGCAGTTATGAATAAGCTGAAACAGATTGTCATGTTAGGTCGTCAAGCTGGCTTCTTTCTAATACTGGCTTGTCAACGTCCAGACGCAAAATATTTAGGCGACGGAATCCGTGATCAGTTTAATTTCAGAGTGGCTTTAGGTCGTATGTCTGAAATGGGCTATGGCATGATGTTTGGCAGTGACGTACAAAAGGATTTCTTCTTAAAGCGAATCAAAGGTCGTGGCTATGTTGATGTAGGAACAAGTGTCATATCAGAGTTTTATACTCCCCTTGTACCAAAAGGATATGATTTCTTGGAGGAAATTAAAAAGTTATCCAACAGCAGACAGTCCACGCAGGCGACGTGCGAAGCGGAAGTCGCAGGTGTGGACTGATCTTGCTGGCTGGTGTGGCAATAGCCACGCCAGCACTTAACCCCCCGTATCTAACAGGGGGGTACAAATCGACAGGAAACAGTCAAAAAAACATTAGAAAATCCTTTGGTTACAAGGGATTTACAAAATTTCAGCGTATGTCAAATGGGCTTTAAAAGTTGACATACGCCTTTTTGATTGGAGGGATTTTTACTGAATGAACAAACTTGGTTACAGCATTTAAAAGAAAAACGCTTGGCTTATGGACTATCTCAAAACCGTTTAGCTGTTGCGACTGGTATTACAAGGCAGTATCTAAGCGATATTGAAACAGGAAAAGTCAAGCCATCAGAGGATTTACAGCAGTCCCTTTGGGAAGCTCTGGAACGCTTCAATCCCGACGCTCCCCTTGAAATGCTGTTTGATTATGTAAGAATTCGCTTTCCGACAACAGACGTACAGCAGGTGGTCGAAAACATCTTACAACTGAAACTGTCCTATTTTCTTCATGAGGACTATGGTTTCTATTCTTATTCAGAGCATTATGCTTTAGGCGACATATTCGTCCTTTGCTCCCATGAACTGGACAAAGGAGTTCTGGTGGAATTGAAAGGTCGTGGGTGCAGACAATTTGAAAGCTATCTTCTGGCACAACAAAGAAGCTGGTATGAGTTCTTTATGGACGTTTTGGTGGCTGGCGGTGTGATGAAACGCCTTGACCTTGCCATTAACGATAAGACAGGGATTTTAAATATCCCTGTACTCACTGAAAAGTGCCAACAGGAAGAATGTATCTCCGTCTTCCGCAGTTTTAAAAGCTATCGCAGTGGCGAACTGGTACGCAAAGAGGAAAAGGAATGTATGGGAAACACCCTCTATATCGGTTCATTACAAAGTGAAGTTTATTTCTGTATCTATGAAAAGGACTACGAGCAGTACAAGAAAAATGATATTCCCATTGAAGACGCAGAAGTAAAAAACCGTTTTGAGATTCGATTGAAAAATGAGCGTGCCTATTATGCAGTCCGTGATTTACTCGTCTATGACAATCCAGAGCATACCGCCTTTAAAATTATCAATCGGTATATCCGTTTTGTAGATAAAGACGATTCCAAACCTCGTTCTGATTGGAAACTGAATGAAGAATGGGCTTGGTTTATTGGGAACAATCGTGAACGATTAAAACTAACCACAAAACCAGAGCCTTACTCCTTCCAAAGGACGCTGAACTGGCTATCTCATCAAGTTGCCCCGACCTTAAAGGTTGCGATTAAACTTGATGAAATCAACCAGACGCAGGTTGTAAAAGACATTCTCGACCATGCGAAACTGACAGACCGACACAAGCAGATTTTGAAGCAACAGTCAGTAAAAGAACAGGACGTGATAACAACAAAAAAATAACTCAAATACAAATTCATTGAATATAGAGAGGAGAACATTTTTATGAATTTTGGACAAAACCTTTATAACTGGTTTCTATCAAACGCTCAATCACTGGTGCTTTTAGCAATCGTTGTGATTGGCTTGTATCTTGGCTTCAAGCGTGAGTTTAGCAAACTGATTGGCTTTTTAATTATTGCGATTATTGCGGTTGGCTTAGTCTTCAACGCTGCTGGAGTAAAAGACATTTTACTAGAGCTATTCAATCGCATTATTGGTGCTTAAATAAAACCGTTCTTTTGTGGAATATAAGTGGTTTTCTTATGTTCCGCAAAGGAATGGTACACCAAACGAAGTGCGGTAGGGATTTTTGAATCTCTACAAAGAAAGGACGTGAATATATGGACGATATGCAAGTCTATATTGCGAATTTAGGCAAATACAATGAGGGCGAATTGGTCGGTGCGTGGTTTACCTTTCCCATTGACTTTGAGGAAGTCAAAGAGAAAATCGGCTTGAATGATGAATATGAGGAATACGCCATTCATGACTACGAGTTACCCTTTACGGTTGACGAATACACTTCCATTGGCGAACTCAATCGACTATGGGAAATGGTATCGGAATTACCCGAAGAATTACAATCGGAGCTATCTGCTCTGCTCACTCATTTTTCAAGCATTGAAGAACTAAGCGAACATCAAGAGGATATTATCATTCATTCCGATTGTGATGATATGTATGACGTGGCACGCTACTACATTGAAGAAACGGGTGCTTTAGGCGAAGTACCAGCTAGTCTTCAAAACTATATTGATTATCAAGCCTATGGTCGGGATTTAGACCTTTCAGGAACGTTTATCTCAACCAATCATGGGATTTTTGAAATCGTCTATTAAATCTGTCGGTACATTACTACTGGCAGATTTTCTATTTTACGGGGTGGCTCAATCAGCTACCCCTATTTTTTATGAAAGGATTGATTACATGAAGAAAATACGAAGCTATACCAGTATCTGGTCTGTGGAAAAGGTACTGTATTCTATCAATGATTTTAGACTTCCGTTTCCCATAACCTTTACGCAAATGACATGGTTTGTCGTGTCACTCTTTGCAGTGATGATACTTGGCAACTTGCCCCCTCTTTCCATGATAGAGGGAGCATTTCTCAAATACTTTGGGATTCCTGTGGCTTTCACATGGTTTATGTCTACAAAAACTTTTGATGGTAAAAAGCCTTATGGATTTTTGAAGTCTGTCATTGCTTATGCACTGCGACCAAAGCTGACCTATGCAGGAAAAAAAGTAACGCTTGGCAGAAACCAGCCACAAGAAGCCATTACAGCAGTTAGGAGTGAATTTTATGGCATATCCAATTAAATACATTGAAAACAATCTCGTCTGGAATAAAGACGGGGAATGTTATGCTTACTATGAGCTTGTTCCTTACAATTACTCATTTCTAAGTCCAGAACAGAAAATACAAGTGCATGATTCTTTCAGACAGCTTATCGCACAAAATCGTGATGGCAAAATTCATGCTTTACAAATCAGTACAGAATCCAGCATACGTTCTGCACAAGAGCGTTCCAAAAATGAAGTCACTGGCAAGCTCAAAGCGGTTGCCTATGACAAAATCGACCAACAGACAGACGCTTTAATATCCATGATTGGCGAAAATCAAGTGAACTACCGTTTCTTTATCGGCTTTAAGTTGCTTCTCAACGATCAGGAGTTTTCTATGAAAAGTCTTACCGTTGAAGCAAAAAATGCTTTGTCTGATTTTGTCTATGATGTGAACCATAAGCTGATGGGCGATTTTGTTAGTATGAGTAATGATGAAATCCTGCGTTTTCAGAAGATGGAAAAGCTCTTAGAAAATAAAATCTCTCGTCGTTTCAAAATCCGCAGGTTAGATAAGGACGACTTCGGCTATCTGATTGAACACCTTTACGGACAGACAGGCACTGCCTATGAAGAGTATGAGTACCATCTATCAAAGAAAAAGCTGGATAATGAAACGCTGATTAAATACTATGACTTGATTAAGCCTACTCGCTGTTTGGTGGAAGAAAAACAGCGATATTTGAAAATCCAGCAGGAAGATGAAACCGTCTATGTAGCTTACTTTACCATTAACAGCATTGTCGGAGAACTGGACTTCCCGTCCTCTGAAATCTTCTACTACCAGCAACAGCAATTTACATTCCCGATTGATACGTCAATGAATGTGGAAATTGTAGCGAATCGTAAAGCCCTATCTACTGTCCGCAATAAAAAGAAAGAACTGAAAGACTTGGATAACCACGCTTGGCAAAGTGATAATGAAACCAGCTCCAATGTGGCGGAAGCTCTGGAAAGTGTGAATGAGCTGGAAACCAATTTAGACCAAAGCAAGGAATCTATGTACAAGCTGTCTTATGTGGTAAGGGTATCAGCAAATGATCTTGACGAACTCAAACGTCGTTGTAATGAAGTGAAAGATTTTTATGACGATTTAAGCGTAAAACTGGTACGACCATTTGGGGATATGCTCGGCTTACATGAAGAATTTTTACCTGCCAGCAAGCGTTATATGAATGATTATATTCAATACGTGACCTCTGATTTCCTCGCTGGTTTAGGTTTTGGTGCTACTCAAATGCTGGGGGAAAATGAGGGGATTTATGTTGGCTACAGCTTAGATACTGGACGCAATGTCTATCTGAAACCTGCTCTTGCCAGTCAAGGGGTTAAGGGTTCAGTAACCAATGCGTTAGCGTCGGCTTTTGTTGGTTCGCTGGGTGGTGGTAAATCCTTTGCGAATAACCTTATCGTCTATTATGCGGTGCTTTATGGGGCACAAGCAGTGATTGTAGACCCAAAAGCAGAACGTGGCAGATGGAAAGAAACCTTGCCAGAGATTTCCCATGAAATCAATATCGTCACTCTGACTTCTGATGAGAAAAACAAAGGCTTACTTGACCCTTATGTGATTATGAAAAATCCCAAAGATTCTGAATCACTGGCTATTGATATTCTGACATTTCTTACGGGGATTTCCTCTCGTGATGGGGAACGCTTCCCAATCCTTAGAAAAGCCATTCGTGCAGTAACCAATAGTGAAGTACGAGGGTTGATGAAAGTGATTGAGGAATTACGGGTTGAGAATACGCCACTAAGTACCAGTATAGCCGACCATATCGAAAGTTTTACAGACTATGACTTTGCACATTTATTATTCAGTAATGGTTATGTGGAGCAGTCTATCAGCTTAGAAAAACAACTGAACATTATACAGGTTGCGGACTTGGTACTTCCCGACAAGGAAACTTCCTTTGAGGAATATACCACTATGGAGCTTTTATCCGTTGCTATGCTGATTGTCATTAGTACCTTTGCTTTAGACTTTATCCATACAGACCGAAGCATTTTCAAGATTGTAGATTTAGACGAAGCATGGAGCTTTTTACAGGTAGCACAAGGAAAAACACTATCTATGAAGCTGGTTCGGGCTGGTCGTGCTATGAACGCTGGGGTATATTTCGTGACCCAAAATACAGACGACCTCTTAGATGAAAAACTGAAAAATAACCTCGGCTTAAAATTTGCATTTCGTTCCACTGACCTTAACGAGATTAAAAAGACCTTAGCCTTTTTTGGTGTAGACCCAGAGGACGAAAACAATCAGAAGCGATTGCGTGATTTGGAAAACGGGCAATGCCTTATCAGTGATTTATATGGTCGTGTCGGTGTGATACAGTTCCACCCTGTATTTGAAGAACTGCTCCATGCCTTTGATACCAGACCACCTGTGCGAAAAGAGGTGTAAATGTGAAACCATCAATAGTAAACAGAATAAAATCAAACTGGACGCTGAAACGTCTAGGTAAAGTGGCAATGACAGTGGCTTTCACACTTGTGATTGCCATTTTTCTTTTAGCCATGCTGGGAACGGTGGTTCAAGCTGCGGGCTTGGTAGATGATACGGTCAATGTGGCAAATGAATACAGCCGATACCCACTTGAAAACTATCAACTGGATTTTTATGTGGATAATAGCTGGGGCTGGCTTCCGTGGAACTGGTCGGACGGGATTGGAAAACAGGTCATGTATGGACTATATGCCATTACCAATTTTATTTGGACAATCAGTTTGTATGTTTCCAATGCGACAGGTTACTTAGTACAGGAAGCCTATTCCTTAGACTTCATTTCCGCTACAGCAGATTCCATTGGTAAGAATATGCAGACCTTAGCTGGTGTGAGTGCAAACGGATTTTCAACAGAGGGTTTCTATGTTGGATTCCTCTTACTCTTGATTTTGGTTCTTGGGGTTTATGTTGCCTATACGGGACTGATAAAGAGAGAAACCACAAAGGCAATTCATGCCATTATGAATTTTGTGCTGGTGTTTATCCTATCGGCTTCCTTTATTGCCTACGCTCCCGACTACATTAAAAAAATCAATGACTTTTCATCAGACATCAGTAATGCCAGTTTATCACTTGGCACGAAGATTGTCATGCCCCATTCCGATAGTCAAGGCAAGGACAGCGTGGACTTAATCAGAGATAGCCTGTTTTCCATACAGGTTCAGCAACCGTGGCTACTGCTTCAATACAACAGTTCAGACATTGAAAGTATCGGTATTGACCGTGTGGAAAGCCTGCTCTCCACCAGCCCAGATTCCAACAATGGCGAAGACAGAGAAAAAATTGTTGCGGAAGAAATTGAAGACAGAAGCAATACCAATCTAACCATTACAAAGACCATTAACCGTTTAGGTACAGTCTTCTTCCTATTTGTCTTCAATATTGGGATTTCCATATTTGTATTCCTATTAACAGGAATCATGATTTTCTCGCAGGTACTTTTTATCATCTATGCTATGTTTCTGCCTGTGAGCTTTATTTTAAGCATGATTCCATCATTTGATGGTATGTCAAAACGAGCCATAACAAAGCTCTTTAATACCATTTTGACACGAGCTGGAATCACATTGATTATTACGACAGCATTTAGTATTTCAACCATGCTCTATACCTTATCGGCTGGTTATCCGTTCTTTTTGATTGCTTTTCTACAGATTGTGACCTTTGCAGGAATCTACTTCAAGCTGGGCGATTTAATGAGTATGTTTTCTCTACAGAGTAACGATTCTCAAAGTGTGGGAAGTCGTGTGATGAGAAAACCTCGTATGCTTATGCACGCTCACATGCACCGTCTACAGCGGAAACTTGGACGTTCCATGACTACTCTAGGGGCTGGGTCTGCCATTGTTACAGGTAAAAAAGGACAGTCGGGTTCGGGGAGTTCTGCAAGGACACAAGCAGATCACTCCCGACCAGACGGAAAGGAAAAATCAACACTTGGAAAACGTATCGGTCAAACCATCGGTACAGTAGCTGATACCAAAGACAGAATGGTAGACACTGCTAGTGGTTTGAAAGAACAGGTTAAAGATTTGCCGACCAATGCAAGATATGCAGTATATCAAGGAAAATCCAAAGTAAAAGAGAATGTCCGTGATTTAACCAGTAGTATTTCTCAAACCAAAGCGGACAGAGCCAGTGGACGCAAGGAACAGCAGGAACAAAGGCGAAAAACCATTGCGAAGCGTCGCTCTGAAATGGAACAGGTCAAACAGAAAAAACAGCCTGCTTCTTCTGTTCATGAAAGACCGACTACAAGACAAGAACAATATCATGATGAACAGACCTCAAAACAGTCTAATATTCAGACTTCATATAAGGAATCTCAACAAGCCAAACAAGAGCGTCCAGCAGTTAAGTCCGATTTTTCAAGTCCAAAAGTGGAACGCCAAGGCAATACCGTTCAAGAAAAAACCGTTCAAAAGCCAGCAACTTCAACCACTACAGCAGATAGAACTTCACAACGTCCAATCACAAAAGAACGTCCGTCTACTGTTCAAAGAGTACCACTACAAAATACAAGAAGTAGACCACCAATCAAAACCGCCACCATTAAGAAAGTCGGTAAGAAACCATGAAGTTGAAAACTTTAGTGATTGGTGGTTCTGGATTATTCTTGATGGTCTTCTCACTGCTTCTGTTTGTTGCCATTTTATTTTCAGATGAACAGGACAGCGGAATTTCCAATATTCATTATGGAGGTGTGAATGTTTCCGCAGAAGTGCTGGCTCATAAGCCTATGGTAGAAAAATATGCCAAAGAATATGGCGTTGAAGAATATGTCAACATACTTCTTGCGATTATACAGGTGGAATCGGGCGGTACTGCGGAAGATGTTATGCAGTCCTCGGAATCCCTCGGTCTTCCACCTAATTCATTGAGTACAGAAGAATCCATTAAGCAAGGTGTGAAGTATTTCAGTGAATTATTAGCCAGTAGCGAAAGGCTCAGTGTAGATTTAGAATCGGTTATCCAGTCCTACAATTATGGTGGTGGTTTCTTAGGGTATGTGGCTAATCGTGGAAATAAATATACCTTTGAACTGGCTCAAAGTTTCTCAAAAGAGTATTCAGGTGGCGAAAAAGTGTCTTACCCCAATCCCATAGCCATACCTATCAATGGGGGCTGGCGATACAACTATGGCAATATGTTTTATGTGCAACTGGTAACGCAGTATCTTGTCACAACAGAGTTTGATGATGATACGGTACAAGCCATCATGGACGAAGCACTGAAATATGAGGGCTGGCGATACGTTTACGGTGGAGCTTCCCCGACTACTTCTTTTGATTGTAGCGGACTGACACAATGGACGTATGGAAAAGCTGGAATTAACTTACCACGAACCGCACAACAGCAATATGATGTGACCCAGCATATCCCACTATCGGAAGCACAAGCTGGCGATTTGGTTTTCTTTCATTCTACCTATAACGCTGGCTCTTATATTACTCATGTTGGGATATACCTTGGCAATAACCGTATGTTTCATGCAGGCGACCCAATCGGTTATGCCGACTTAACAAGCCCCTACTGGCAACAGCATTTAGTGGGAGCAGGACGAATCAAACAATGAGAAAGGAAGATTTAATGATGAAATTTAGAAAAAATCAGAATAAAGAAAAACAGATACCAAAGGAAAAGAAACCTCGTGTCTATAAGGTCAATCCTCATAAAAAGGTTGTGATTGCCTTGTGGGTACTTTTAGGGCTTAGTTTCAGCTTTGCGATATTCAAGCACTTTACAGCTATAGATACTCATACTATTCACGAAACAACTATCATAGAAAAGGAATACGTTGATACTCATCATGTAGAAAATTTTGTAGAGAACTTTGCGAAAGTCTACTATTCATGGGAGCAATCCGATAAGTCCATTGATAATCGAATGGAAAGTCTAAAAGGCTATCTGACAGATGAACTTCAAGCTCTCAATGTTGATACAGTACGCAAAGATATTCCTGTATCGTCTTCTGTAAGAGGATTTCAGATATGGACGGTAGAGCCAACTGGCGACAATGAGTTTAATGTAACCTACAGTGTAGACCAGCTCATTACAGAGGGAGAAAATACAAAGACCGTCCACTCTGCTTATATAGTGAGTGTCTATGTAGATGGTTCTGGAAATATGGTACTGGTTAAGAATCCGACCATTACCAACATACCTAAGAAATCAAGTTATAAACCAAAAGCCATTGAAAGTGAGGGGACGGTTGATTCCATTACAACCAATGAAATCAATGAGTTTTTAACGATGTTCTTCAAGCTCTATCCTACAGCGACAGCCAGTGAACTTTCCTACTATGTGAATGACGGGATATTAAAACCAATCGGAAAAGAGTACATCTTTCAAGAACTGGTAAATCCTATTCACAATCGTAAGGATAATCAAGTCACGGTATCGCTGACAGTGGAGTATATCGACCAGCAGACCAAAGCAACGCAGGTATCTCAATTTGATTTGGTACTTGAAAAGAACGGGAGTAATTGGAAGATTATAGAATAACAAATATTGGTACATTATTACAGCTATTTTGTAATCACGTACTCTCTTTGATAAAAAATTGGAGATTCCTTTACAAATATGCTCTTACGTGCTATTATTTAAGTATCTATTTAAAAGGAGTTAATAAATATGCGGCAAGGTATTCTTAAATAAACTGTCAATTTGATAGTGGGAACAAATAATTGGATGTCCTTTTTTAGGAGGGCTTAGTTTTTTGTACCCAGTTTAAAAATACCTTTATCATGTGATTCTAAAGTATCCAGAGAATATCTGTATGCTTTGTATACCTATGGTTATGCATAAAAATCCCAGTGATAAAAGTATTTATCACTGGGATTTTTATGCCCTTTTGGGTTTTTGAATGGAGGAAAATCACATGAAAATTATTAATATTGGAGTTTTAGCTCATGTTGATGCAGGAAAAACTACCTTAACAGAAAGCTTATTATATAACAGTGGAGCGATTACAGAATTAGGAAGCGTGGACAAAGGTACAACGAGGACGGATAATACGCTTTTAGAACGTCAGAGAGGAATTACAATTCAGACAGGAATAACCTCTTTTCAGTGGGAAAATACGAAGGTGAACATCATAGACACGCCAGGACATATGGATTTCTTAGCAGAAGTATATCGTTCATTATCAGTTTTAGATGGGGCAATTCTACTGATTTCTGCAAAAGATGGCGTACAAGCACAAACTCGTATATTATTTCATGCACTTAGGAAAATGGGGATTCCCACAATCTTTTTTATCAATAAGATTGACCAAAATGGAATTGATTTATCAACGGTTTATCAGGATATTAAAGAGAAACTTTCTGCCGAAATTGTAATCAAACAGAAGGTAGAACTGTATCCTAATATGTGTGTGACGAACTTTACCGAATCTGAACAATGGGATACGGTAATAGAGGGAAACGATGACCTTTTAGAGAAATATATGTCCGGTAAATCATTAGAAGCATTGGAACTCGAACAAGAGGAAAGCATAAGATTTCAGAATTGTTCTCTGTTCCCTCTTTATCATGGAAGTGCAAAAAGTAATATAGGGATTGATAACCTTATAGAAGTTATTACTAATAAATTTTATTCATCAACACATCGAGGTCAGTCTGAACTTTGCGGAAATGTTTTCAAAATTGAATATACAAAAAAAAGACAACGTCTTGCATATATACGCCTTTATAGTGGAGTACTACATTTACGAGATTCGGTTAGAGTATCAGAAAAAGAAAAAATAAAAGTTACAGAAATGTATACTTCAATAAATGGTGAATTATGTAAAATCGATAAGGCTTATTCCGGGGAAATTGTTATTTTGCAGAATGAGTTTTTGAAGTTAAATAGTGTTCTTGGAGATACAAAACTATTGCCACAGAGAAAAAAGATTGAAAATCCGCACCCTCTACTACAAACAACTGTTGAACCGAGTAAACCTGAACAGAGAGAAATGTTGCTTGATGCCCTTTTGGAAATCTCAGATAGTGATCCGCTTCTACGATATTACGTGGATTCTACGACACATGAAATTATACTTTCTTTCTTAGGGAAAGTACAAATGGAAGTGATTAGTGCACTGTTGCAAGAAAAGTATCATGTGGAGATAGAACTAAAAGAGCCTACAGTCATTTATATGGAGAGACCGTTAAAAAATGCAGAATATACCATTCACATCGAAGTGCCGCCAAATCCTTTCTGGGCTTCCATTGGTTTATCTGTATCACCGCTTCCGTTGGGAAGTGGAATGCAGTATGAGAGCTCGGTTTCTCTTGGATACTTAAATCAATCGTTTCAAAATGCAGTTATGGAGGGGATACGCTATGGCTGTGAACAAGGATTGTATGGTTGGAATGTGACGGACTGTAAAATCTGTTTTAAGTATGGCTTATACTATAGCCCTGTTAGTACCCCAGCAGATTTTCGGATGCTTGCTCCTATTGTATTGGAACAAGTCTTAAAAAAAGCTGGAACAGAATTGTTAGAGCCATATCTTAGTTTTAAAATTTATGCGCCACAGGAATATCTTTCACGAGCATACAACGATGCTCCTAAATATTGTGCGAACATCGTAGACACTCAATTGAAAAATAATGAGGTCATTCTTAGTGGAGAAATCCCTGCTCGGTGTATTCAAGAATATCGTAGTGATTTAACTTTCTTTACAAATGGACGTAGTGTTTGTTTAACAGAGTTAAAAGGGTACCATGTTACTACCGGTGAACCTGTTTGCCAGCCCCGTCGTCCAAATAGTCGGATAGATAAAGTACGATATATGTTCAATAAAATAACTTAGTGTATTTTATGTTGTTATATAAATATGGTTTCTTGTTAAATAAGATGAAATATTTTTTAATAAAGATTTGAATTAAAGTGTAAAGGAGGAGATAGTTATTATAAACTACAAGTGGATATTGTGTCCTGTATGTGGAAATAAAACACGATTAAAGATAAGGGAAGATACTGAATTAAAAAAATTCCCCCTCTATTGTCCGAAATGCAGACAAGAAAATTTAATTGAAATAAAGCAGTTCAAAGTAACTGTGATTACAGAGCCAGACGCAAAGACGCAGAGCCGATAAAATGAGATTAATACAATCTCATTTTATCGGCTCTTTCCGTTATGTATGGATTCTTTTAATTAGTCTTCGATGTTTCTTGCTTCGTTGATACCGCTGGCTAAAGATTCCATTAAGGATAGTTCTTTGTCTGTAAAGCTATCCATGTATTTCTCTATCTGTAATCGTCGGGTGCTTTTTACCAAGTTATTAGCAGGTAAGAAAAATTCATCAACGGAAACATGAAGTAACGATACAAGGTCATAAAGAACTTGTATGCTGGGGTGTTGCCCTTTATTTTCAATATTAGTTAAGTACCGTGGGTCAATTTCAATCAATGCTCCCACTTGTTCACGAGTTAAACCTCGTTTCAATCGAGCTTCTTTAATGGCTAAACCAAAGGCTCTAAAATCATATTTATCTTCTTTTTTACGCATAGTAGACCACCTCTATACATTTTATTGTTCCTACTGAATTAAAAACAGGTATAGAAAAACGTGTTATATGGTTTATAGGTTTATATTTAATAAAAAGCACTACTAAACGCCAATAAAAAAAACCGTTATATGGTAGTGCTATTTACGCTGTTAAAATATTGTATATTACTTCCAAATGGCGGTTTGTTGGAGGTCAACGTCGCCATGAAGTACATCATATACAATAAATTTCCTTACATTGGGTTCTTGTCAAAAAAAGTCGTCTATCTGCAATAGATAAGTACGTCCACCAATGTGGTTTTATAAATCATATAGATAGAATAACAGAAGCATGTAAACAGAGAAATAAATCTGTTTATATGCTTTTTTGGCTATTCAGAACTTTTTTACAAAGTTTATTTATCAGTAATGCAACAAATCCCCCTTTCACATTGGGACTAAGAGTGAAAGGAGATAAACGAGCAAGGCTCACTTCCTTTCCTAGACAGAAAGGGGGTGAGAAACATGAAACCATCTTCTTTTCAGACCACAATAGAAAATCAGTTTGACTATATCTGTAAACGTGCTATGGAAGACGAGCGAAAGAATTATATGCTTTATCTTTCAAGGATTGCAAAGCGTGAGGTGTCCTTTTCGGATGTTGGCGATTATCTTGTTAGCCAGTTTGCGACAACAGATAACTATTCAACTGACTTTCAGATTTTTACACTCAATGGGTTATCAGTAGGCGTTGAAAATGATTTGTTGAGTGAAGCATTACGTGAGTTGCCAGACAAGAAACGTGAAATTCTACTGCTGTTTTACTTTATGGACATGAGCGATTCAGAAATTGCAGACCTGTTGAAATTGAACCGTTCTACTGTCTATCGGCATAGAACCAGTGGACTAGCCTTAATTAAAAAGTTTATGGAGGAATTTGAAGAATGAAAACACAATATCCTATGATTCCCTTTCCTCTCATTGTAAAGGCAACAGATGGCGATACCGAAGCGATTAACCAGATTCTACATCATTACAGAGGGTACATAACGAAGCGTTCCCTACGACTTATGAAAGATGAATATGGCAATCAAAGTATGGTCGTTGATGAAGTCTTACGTGGAAGAATGGAAACCAGACTGATTACAAAGATTTTGTCATTTGAAATTAAGTAATATCCTCTCTCCTTTCGTGGAAGCGTGCTAAACCATTCCACGCTTCCCGAACAGGGAGGTTTGTTATTCCACCAAAGCATATTGAGCTTTCAATGTGTTTTGATAGGCTAACGAGCCATTGTTCTTTGAAAACTGAATAAAAGTAATCGAATACGTTTCGATAAGAAAAGAGCCAACGGAACTAACCGCCATGACCTATCTTATAAAGATAGCGAGCGATTCATGTTAGTGATCCGAGAAGCAATCTTTAGCAGGATTGCCTGCAACGACATTCTTATCGTGATAATGATACTCCCATACAGTCAATAGTCCGAGCGTGATAAAACCGTCGCAGGCAATGAGTATGGCTACATGAGAACCATGCAGGGGTGGAACTCCCGTGAGCTTTGCTAAAGCTGTTCGATTGCTGGTAAAACAACTTTTATGAAATCCAAATAAGTGATTTGGAAAGGAGGATTTTATGAAGCAGACTGACATTCCTATTTGGGAACGTTATACCCTAACCATTGAAGAAGCGTCAAAATATTTTCGTATTGGCGAAAACAAGCTACGACGCTTGGCAGAGGAAAATAAAAATGCAAATTGGCTGATTATGAATGGCAATCGTATTCAGATTAAACGAAAACAATTTGAAAAAATTATAGATACATTGGACGCAATCTAGCGTCGCCAAAGGGTCTTGTATATGATAAAATAGTATTAAGTCGTATCAAGGCTCTTTCCATAAAGGAAAGGAGCAAATGCCATGTCAGAAAAAAGACGTGACAATAAAGGTCGAATCTTAAAGACTGGAGAGAGCCAACGAAAAGACGGAAGATACTTATACAAATATATAGATTCATTTGGAGAACCGCAATTTGTTTACTCGTGGAAACTTGTGGCTACAGACCGAGTACCAGCAGGAAAGCGTGATTGTATCTCACTTAGAGAGAAAATCGCAGAGTTACAGAAAGACATTCATGATGGTATTGATGTTGTAGGAAAGAAAATGACACTCTGCCAGCTTTACGCAAAACAGAACGCTCAAAGACCAAAGGTTAGAAAAAACACTGAAACTGGACGCAAATATCTTATGGATATTTTGAAGAAAGACAAGTTAGGTGTAAGAAGTATTGACAGTATTAAGCCATCAGACGCTAAAGAATGGGCTATTAGAATGAGTGAAAATGGTTATGCTTATCAAACCATCAATAACTACAAACGTTCTTTAAAGGCTTCATTCTATATTGCTATACAAGATGATTGTGTTCGGAAGAATCCATTTGACTTTCAACTGAAAGCAGTTCTTGATGATGATACTGTCCCTAAGACCGTACTAACAGAAGAACAGGAAGAAAAACTGTTAGCCTTTGCAAAAGCTGATAAAACCTACAGCAAAAATTATGATGAAATTCTGATACTCTTAAAAACAGGTCTTCGTATTTCAGAGTTTGGTGGTTTGACACTTCCAGATTTAGATTTTGAGAATCGTCTTGTCAATATAGACCATCAGCTATTGAGAGATACTGAAATTGGGTACTACATTGAAACACCAAAGACCAAAAGTGGCGAACGTCAAGTTCCTATGGTTGAAGAAGCCTATCAAGCATTTAAGCGAGTGTTAGCGAATCGAAAGAATGATAAGCGTGTTGAGATTGATGGATATAGTGATTTCCTCTTTCTTAATAGAAAGAACTATCCAAAAGTGGCAAGTGATTACAACGGCATGATGAAAGGTCTTGTTAAGAAATACAATAAGTATAACGAGGATAAATTGCCACACATCACTCCACATAGTTTGCGACATACATTCTGTACCAACTATGCAAATGCAGGAATGAATCCAAAGGCATTACAGTACATTATGGGACATGCTAATATAGCCATGACGCTGAACTATTACGCACATGCAACATTCGATTCTGCAATGGCAGAAATGAAACGCTTGAATAAAGAGAAGCAACAGGAGCGTCTTGTTGCTTAGTAGTACAAATGAATTTACTACTTATTTACCACTTCTGACAGCTAAGACATGAGGAAATATGCAAAGAAACGTGAAGTATCTTCCTACAGTAAAAATACTCGAAAGCACATAGAATAAGGCTTTACGAGCATTTAAGAAAATATAAAAAGATAATTAGAAATTTATACTTTGTTTAAGATAAAAATAAATGCTAACTACAACGAGGACCATTGCACTACTCCCCACTAACAAAAACGGTTGCCTTTTTGCTGAAGGTGTATTCGTCGACCATTGTTTTATTTGCGTTTGTGTAATTGTAAAATCTTTTCGCCACTGCCATTCGCGATTACCAGCGCTTACTTGGCTGTGAACAGTATAAGTTCCCGCTGGCAGGACAACGTCATTCAATGGCAGATCCATAGCTAATAGCGAATTAGGTGCCACTGTCACATCTGCTTGTACTTTTTTTAGTAACTCTTTTGTCTGACCTTTTTTGGTTAACCAATTGGTAATTGTTGCTTCTTTCATAACTTTTGGTTGCCGATTTTGGTATGTTACTTGAACCACAGGTTGGCCAGCACTGATCGTTGTACCAACTTTTTTTAGTTGCAATTCTGCTCCTTCATCAAATGGTTGTTTATCTTCTGTCAACATGACGGAAATAGTATACGCATAGGTTGATGTAAACTGATTACTTGTTAATGATTCATCCTCTAATTGTTTAATAAACCGTAATGCGCCTAATTTAACTCCAGAAAATGGCTCTTTGGGTATTTTGATTTCATAATTCACTATTTTTTCTTCAAAGTTTTTTACAGTGACCGTAGCTTCCTTATTTTGCAAATGAACAATTTGTGTGATGGAATTTGTCAAACTAGAATCTAGTTTGGGGCTCGTCTGCGTATAGTCAATCTGTCCTTCCGTTCCGTTCACTGCATCATGAATACTTAAAGCGACAGTTACGGGCTCTTTTTGCAAACTTCTGATTTTCACTTGAATAATCTGCTGATTACTTGGCTGAACACCTAAATAAAAATAAGTTTGGTTCTTATCTAGCTGATTATCTGGTATCACACTTTCAACTGTGAAACCCGCCAGTGGCTGTGGCTCTGGTTGTTGGGATAAAGCAACTTCGAAGCGTAAAAAGATTAGATAACAGCTAACTATAAAACAGAGATAACAGAATATTTTTATTCCATTCCCCGTCGTTTTATTTGGGACTTGTGACAATTTCATTACAATCAACTTTCCCTCCATTCTTTTAATAATTATCGTTAATAGACTCATTATAGCTAAAGATACACAAAAAAAAATTTTGAATTTTTAAACCCATAATTAAAAAATGATATATGCTTATCCTATAAGGGTTTGATAGCGCTTTACACCTATGAAAACACCTAAATTCCATCTTTTTTTGAAAATATCTCCTTTATAATCTAAAGAAAAACCAAACAAATAGCGAGCAAACGTCAAAAGGTAAATAAATGAATTATACCTTTTGACGTTTGCTCGCTAAAAATTAATACTTTTTCTTCTTATTTCTACTAAATAACTTTTCAACTTTTTTTCTGAAAATAAAAAAAGCGCTCAGGAAGAAACTGTTTTTTCCTGAACGCTCTTTTTTATCCTAAACCAACACGTTCAAAAATCGTGTCAACATTTTTTAAATGATAATGATAATCAAAGGCATCATCTAGCTCTTCTTTTGATAAGACAGATGTAATTTTTTCATCCGCATCTAGCAACGGACGGAACGCCGTTTGATGATCCCATGCGTAAGCTGTTTTTGGTTGGACCAGATCATACGCTTCTTCACGTGTCATGCCATGGTCAATCAATTTTAACAAGACACGTTGGCTGTAAATTAGTCCATAGGTCGCATCCATGTTACGTTTCATATTTTCTGGGAAGACCGTTAAGTTTTTGACAATATTACCAAAACGATTCAACATGTAATTTAGCAAAATCGTTGTATCGGGAATAATAATCCGTTCAGCAGACGAGTGAGAAATATCTCGTTCATGCCATAAACTCACATTTTCAAAGGCAGTAATGACATGACCACGAATCACACGTGCCAAACCAGTCATATTTTCAGAACCAATTGGATTCCGTTTATGCGGCATTGCCGAAGATCCTTTTTGTCCTTTTGCAAAAAATTCTTCTACTTCACGTGTTTCTGATTTTTGTAGACCACGAATTTCTGTTGCAAATTTTTCAATACTTGTCGCAATTAATGCCATGGCAGAAACATATTCTGCATGTAAATCACGTGGTAAAACTTGTGTCGAAATCTCTTGAGCACGGATCCCCAAATGTTCGCAAACATATTCTTCAACAAATGGTGAAATATTGGCAAAGGTACCTACGGCTCCACTGATTTTACCTGCTTCGACACCTTTGGCTGCATGTTCAAAACGTTCAATGTTGCGTTTCATTTCAGAATACCACAACGCTAATTTCAAACCAAATGTAGTCGGTTCTGCATGAACACCATGCGTTCTTCCCATCATGACCGTATGTTTATACTCTTTGGCTTTGGCTCCGACAATCTCCGTAAATGTTTGTAAATCTTTCCGTAAAATATCATTCGCCTGTTTCAATAGATAACCATAGGCAGTATCCACAACATCTGTGCTGGTTAACCCATAGTGTACCCATTTTCGCTCTTCACCAAGCGTTTCTGAAACGGCACGAGTAAAAGCGACAACATCATGACGTGTTTCTGCTTCAATTTCTAAAATACGTGCAACATCAAATGATGCATTTTCTCGGATTTTTTGTACATCTTCTTTAGGAATTTCGCCAAGTTCTGCCCAAGCTTCATCCGCCAAAATTTCAACTTCTAGCCATGCCTTGTAGCGGTTCTCATCTGTCCAAATTGCGCCCATTTCGGGTCTTGTATAACGATCAATCATTGTACCTTATCCCCTCTTTACTCCTCAATTTTTGAAAAATAATTACGACCAAATCTTTGTTTCTTTAATTTCTTCCAGTGTTTCATCGATTTCTTTGGTTAATATAGTAATATGCCCCATCGCTCGTTGCGCTTTTGCTTCACTATGGCCATAATAGTGGAAATGCCAATCTGGATGTTCATTAATAATGTCCATCGTTTCATAGGCTTCATTCCCAAGCACATTGACCGTAACCGCTTCTGACAACAGTTGAATCGTTGGCATTGGCCAATTACATAAACCACGAATATGCGTATCATATTGGCTAAAAGAACAAGCATCTATTGAAAAATTCCCAGCATCTTCTGGACGAGGTAAAATTTTATTTACATAAATCCCGCCTGTTTCTGTATAAAACATTTCAATTGAAAGGGTGCCGACTAAACCAACTGCTTTAGCAATCACCTTAGCAATTCGTTGCAACTCGCCACTGACTTCGTCATCAATTCGGGCTGGCGCAATCGTTTCATGTAGCTTACGCTCTTTTTTAATTGTTTCCACAACTGGAAATGTCGCAAATTCGCCACGACCATTACCAGAAATCAGAACAGATAATTCTTTTTCGTAAGGAATCCAAGCTTCCAAGACACAGGTTCCTTCTCTCAGAAGATTCATGGATGGCGCTAAGTCTGAAGTACTATGTAGTACATAACGACCTTCCCCTCGCGTATTCTTCAAGATACACGGATAACCAATGCCATCAATTGCTTCTTGAATATCAGTCGGACTAACAATCGTTGCATAAGGTGCAATCACAATATTATTATCTTCCAAGAAACTTTTTTCCATTAAGCGATCTTGCGTAATCGCTAAAATGTCTGTTCCTTGTGGTATATTCGCTAAATGTTGAATCGCTGTTAACGCATCAACATCTGCATGTTCAAATTCATACGTAATCACTTGGGCACGTTTTGCCAATTTCTCTAACGCTTCAGGATCATTATATGCTCCTAATAATTGCCAATCGGCAACTTGTGCAGCAGGACAATCAATTTGTGGATCTAGCACACCCACTCGAAACCCCATTTCTCTTGCACTAAGGGCCATCATTTTTGCTAAATGTCCGCCACCAATGATACCAATCACTTGACCAGGTAATAGTGGTTTATCCAAGTTCATCACAACTTTCCATCACAGTTTTATCCTTAAAATCCTTCTGCGGTTTCTCGTCGCAGTCTAGCCTTTAAGAGTGCTCTTTTTACATGATACAAGGAAAAAGGCTCAACTTCAAGTGCCAGCAGTGTTTCCCTTAGGTTTTCTCATCAGAATTTATTAACATACTTTAGGATAAAACAGCGGTAACTTACTACTCGTCTCTTTGTAACCAAGCTTTTTTCTCTTTTTCTCTTCAGATTGATGAAAACATTAAATTTTTCTAAACGATGATTAGGTCAAAAAAGTATGAAAGAAAAGCCACCTGACCTTATCTATCATACTTTTTTGAAACTATTCCTTACTTTCTGAGGTTTCTTTTAAACCATTGAATAAAAGATTTAAAATAATTGCGGTAATGCTGCTCATGACAATTCCATTACCAGTAAACATGCTAACAGTTTCTGGTACTTTATTAAAGAGCGTTGGCATAATATTAAAGCCTAAACCAAAGCCAATCGAAATGGCAATAATTAATAAATTTTTGTCATTTGAGTAGTCAACTTTTGACAACATGCGCATTCCTTGGACAGCCACCATTCCAAACATAACCAGCATTCCGCCGCCTAAAACTGGCTCTGGGATAATTTGGGCCATCGCACCAATTTTTGGTAATAAGCCTAAAATAATTAAGAAAAAAGCAGAAAAATAGATTGGCCGACGTGTTTTGATTCCAGATAATTGAACTAACCCGACATTTTGAGAGAAACCTGTATAAGGAAACGTATTAAAAATCCCCCCTAAAATGACGGCTAAACCTTCTGCATGATACCCACGACGTAAATCATCTTCGCCAATTTTCTTCCCTGTAATGTCTCCTAAGGCAAAATAAACACCTGTTGATTCAACCATACTAACAATTGAAATAATAATCATCAACACAATAGAAGAAAGATCAAACGTTGGTTTGCCAAAATAAAATGGCTGTGGAAAGTGAAACCACGTAGCTTGACCAACAGGAGACAAATCCACTAATCCCAGAAACGCAGCTAAAATTGTGCCACCGACTAGGCCGATTAACACGGCAATTGACTTGATAAAGCCACGTCCCCAAACTTGCACAACAATGATTAAGGCAATTGTTACAAATGCGAGGAGCAAGTTTTTAGGATCACCAAAACTTTTGTCCGTTGCTAAGCCGCCACCCATTTTTTCAACAGCAACAGGAATTAAGGTCAAACCAATAACTGTAATGACTGTGCCGGTGACTAAAGGCGGAAATAGACGCTTAATTTTTGAGAAAAATCCTGCAATAAGAACGACAAAAATGCCCGAAGCAATAATTGAACCGTAAATTGCACCAACCCCTTTGTTCGTACCAATCATGATTAAAGGCGCAACTGCTTGAATGGCACAACCTAAAACGACTGGCAAGCCAATCCCAAAAAACTTATTCACCGTTAATTGTAAAAGTGTCGCAACGCCGCACATAAAAATATCGATTGAAATCAAATACGTCATTTGTTGCGAATCAAAATTCAAGCCGGTTCCGATTAATAAAGGTACCGCAACTGCTCCAGCATACATCGCTAATAAATGTTGCAATCCTAAAACGGCGGCTTTCCCATTTGGTGTTTCCGTCTGTTGTGGTGTATTCAATTGTTTTGTTTCCAAGATTATGCATCCTCCTCTAAAAACGTCACCGTTCCTTCACTTAATGAAGCGATACGTGCTAAAGAGACTACATTTAAGCCCATGTCTTCTAATAACTGACGACCATCTTGGAATGATTTTTCAATTACGATACCAATTCCTTCAACCTTTGCACCAGCCTGTTGGCATAATTCTACCAATCCTTTAGCAGCTTGTCCGTTAGCTAAAAAGTCATCAATAATCAACACTTTATCAGCATCAGATAAAAATTTTCTTGAAATGGAAATTTGACTTGTCACTTGTTTTGTAAATGAATAAACTGAAGCTGTTAAAAGCTCTTCATCCATGGTTAAACTTTTTGCCTTACGCGCGAAGATCATTGGCACGCCTAATTTTTGCGCTGCGTATAAGGCAGGAGCGATTCCTGATGCTTCAATTGTAATTACTTTGGTAATGCCTGCTTCTGCGAAAACCTCAGCAAAACGATTACCCATAGCCTCCATCAATTCTGGATCCACTTGGTGCGTAATAAAACTATCTACTTTTAAAACACCTTCACCTAATACACGGCCATCATTTTTAATACGTTCGACTAATTCCTTCACAATATGAACTCCTTTACTTATTTTTCGATAGATGCTTTGTTCTCATCCTGAGGAAAGGACGGTTCGTTAAAAACGAACGAAATAAAACAAAGTGCTATTTATATTCGTGTTCTAACAAAAGAAAAAAGCCCATTTTGCCAAAGCAAAAAAGGGCTATCCGCTCTTCTTCACTTATAGACCAGCATTTACGGTGCTGGGTAGAGACGGTCAACCGTATTTTGACCTTATACAAGCTTCTATGTTTCTCTAGGATAGTACAAAAATCTCTAACTTTCAATGGTTTAACAACTTTTTTTCATTAGAATTTTCAAATAATTGGTTCATTCTTCCATTGTTCCGTAAAAGCGAACATTAAATAGCCAAAAACGCTTTGGCAGGATCGGCTGCCAAAGCGTTTTTTATTCTTCATCGGTTGCTTTTTCTTGTTCACGATATTTTTTCATTTTTTTGCTGAATAATTCACCGTTACTAGGGGGCGTATATGTAATAGCATTCGCTCCGGCGATAATGGTTTCATGGATACTCGATTCAGTTGGTCCTCCTGTTGCAATAATCGGTAATTCTGGATACTTGCCACGGAAATAGCGTACAGTGGCTGCAGTGTCTTTTCCTGCACTGATATTAATCATATCCACGCCAGCCGCAAGTTTTTCATCAATTGGCGTATGAATAGAAGTTACTGTGCTGATAATAGGAATATCGATTGCTTCATCCACCATTTTAATTGTTTCAATTGGTGTAGGACCATTCAAAACGACACCCATTGAGCCTTGTGCTTCTGCAAATAAACTCATATAAGCAGAACGCATGCCTTGCGTTAAACCGCCGCCGACTCCTGAAAAGACAGGAATATCCGCTGCTTCAATAATGCCTTTTGTAATCGCTGGATGCGGTGTAAAAGGATATACAGCAATCACTGCCTGTGCATCCGTATTGCGGATAATCGCAATATCTGTCGTAAAAATAATTGATTTTATTTTACGGCCAAAAATTTTAATGCCACTGGCTTGCCGAATAATCTCTGGCATTTTTACAATATCTTGTTTCAGCGGTGTCATAATTTCTGGAATCCACTTTTCGCTCATTGTCATCGTTCCTCCATGCTTAACGGTCGTATTTATTTAAATTGTATTCTTCAATTACATGAATGATCTTATCAGCGTATGTAGGATCCGTTGCGTATCCAGCATCTTGAAGCGCTTGTGCAGCCTCTTTATAATTTTTGGCTAACAAGACTTTTTCATATAAATTTGGATCCCAATCGACCCCATCAACAAATAACTTGGTATGATCTCGCATGGATTCTTCCCAATTGTCATAAACTCGAAAATCACCCTGAATCGTAATCCAGACCTCATTGACATACTCTTTTGTTTCTAAATTGACTTTTGGTTGATTGCCATATGCTTTAATCCCAAAAAGATTGTTATATTTCGATGCTAATTGACTTTGTCCAAAATTTGATTCTAAAACTGCTTGCCCCATAATAATACTTGGTAACACCCCGTAAGATTCTTGTAATTCACGTGCATACGGTGTGATTTCAGCAACAAATTCTTCTTTTGAGATGTTTTCATTTTGGCGATTGACTGACTCGCTTTGTCCCTTATCTGAATCAGAAAGGACAGATAACGAAAAGACAAAGGCCAAACCGACGACAACTACGCCTAAGAATAACTTTGGCAAATTCAGCTGCTTTTTTCTTTTTTTCTGATAGTTGCTCACTTCATTAATTCCCCACTTCATCTTTTATTTTCCGATAAAATGTTTCACTATCTTTCACTTTCGTGATTGATTTCATTTGTTACTATAACCGAATAATTGTATCATTTTCACAGAAAATTATCAACTTTCATCACTGCTTACGCTCGTGATTTCAGTACTTGATTCAGTGGTAGCAGTTGAAGAAACTGTACTACTTTCAGAAATTTTAGTGGATGATTTCACTGTTGTTTCAGTTGATGTGTGAACAGATTCTTCAACTGGCTTTTTGCCAAAAAAGACAAAAATTACCGCACCAAACATAATAATCACAGATAAAATCCCAGCAATTGTGTATTTCAAAAGACCATCCTTCCTATTCGTTATTCACCTACGTAAGTATCCATCAGATTTTCATTGACCCAATCTAATAATTCAACTTTTGAACCTTCCAATTGTCGTTGAATCGTAGCTGGTAACCGGAATGTAATAATGTCATCAAAACCCCATTCACCATAGGCCAGCGTCACTTTCAAATCGATATAACCAGCAGCAATTTCTTGTTCCTGTTTATTGTTAGGAATCAATTCTACAACGCCCAAATCAGATTGTAGCCATTTTTTGGCAATTGTTGTTTTTAACCGTTTATATTCCGAAACAGCTAGGTTACGTTTTTCCGGAAATAAGATGGTTTGGCGGAGTATTTTTTGAGTCAACATCCACTCATAATCTGTAAACAAATTCTTAATTTTTTGCATAACTTCATTGTCCAAACCAAATTGGCCTTCTTTCCAAGCTTGCCAATCGGCTGCTTGAATTTGATAAGCGGAGTAAAAATTTTCTTCTGTTTGATACTGTTCAATAATTGCGTCAACAATAATATCTACATAAACTTGATGCATAATCATTCGCCTCCATTTTCTATTTTACTGAAATTCTCTAAAAAAAGCATCTTTTTATCTCTGGATTTTATCATATTTACTAAATTGTCCTTGTTTTCTAATTTCTCTTGTTTACAGTATAATAAATAATGAAGAAGATTTGAAGAAATTGCATAGATTAGGAGGACTTCTTTTGACAAAAAAATTATATCAATGGGGCATCGTAGGATTAGGTGGGATTGCCCACGAATTTGCTTCAACGTTTAAACAAGAAACTAGCCAACTTGCAGCTGTTGCTTCACGGACATTGTCTAAAGCAGAACAATTTGCCGCTGATTATTCAATCCCTAAAGCCTATGGTTCTTATGAAGAATTGCTAGCAGATGAAACAATCGATGTTGTCTATATAGCAGTGCCAAATAAACAACATGCTGAACACATTTTAAAAGCGCTCCAGGCCGGAAAACATGTGTTGTGTGAAAAAGCTATTACGATGAACGCGGCAGAATTAAAACAAGCCTTGGCAGTTGCAGAAAAAAATGACCTTATTTTAGCAGAAGCCATGACTATTTTTAACATGCCACTATACGACGAATTACGTCGCTTGATGGATGCTGGCAAATTTGGTCAGTTAAAAATGATTCAAGCACCATTTGGAAGTTACAAAGAACCCGATCCTAAAAATCGCTTTTTTAATCCTGACTTAGCAGGCGGCGCATTGTTAGATATTGGTACTTATGCGGTTTCGTTTGCTCGTTGGTTTCTCAGCTCACAGCCAGACGTTTTAGCTTCTAGCATGGTTCCCTTCTCTACTGGCGTTGATGAACAATCGGTGACATTGCTTCGGAATAAAGAAAATGAGTTGGCTACTATTTCATTAACATTCCAAGCAAAAATGCCAAAGCAAGGAATTGTTGC
Organism: Enterococcus sp. DIV0682; assembly: GCF_051712685.1. NCBI lineage: Bacteria > Bacillati > Bacillota > Bacilli > Lactobacillales > Enterococcaceae > Enterococcus > Enterococcus sp. DIV0682. The sequence continues at coordinate 822,252 of NZ_JBIOPK010000001.1, read as the reverse complement.
TTTTGAAGATGCCTATATTACCATTACAGATTATCCACGTGCAGATGAAGCAATCGTTCACTACAATGACGGTACGGTTGAGACCATCGTTTCTGGGTACTCAGCTGAAGCCATGAATTATGAAATCTACAATATGGTTGAAGCAATCAAAGGTACTCAACCCAACCGCTCCTTATTTTTCACGACAGAAGTCATTGATATTTTGGACCAGATGCAAAAATTATGGCAGAATTAAAAAAAGAACTTCGGCTTTTGCCGAAGTTCTCTTTTTTATTTGTTCTCTATGGATAAATACGGTTTAACATACGTGGGAACGGAATCGCTTCACGAATGTGTTCATTACCAGTAATGAACGTAACAGCACGTTCTAAACCTAACCCGAAGCCGGAATGTGGCACAGAACCGTATTTACGTAAATCTAAATACCAGCTGTATTCTTCTTCAGATAAGCCAAACTCAGCTACTTTTTCTTTCAAATAATCATAATCAGTTGCACGCTCTGAACCACCGATAATTTCACCATAACCTTCTGGCGCAATTAAATCGGCACAAATTACAACATCTTCACGTGTTGGATGTGGTTTCATATAGAAGGCTTTAATTGCTTTTGGATAATTTAAAATGAATGTTGGAACGCCATAGTAATTTGAAATAAAGGTTTCATGTGGGCTACCAAAGTCTTCGCCCCATTCAATGTGATCATAATCATTGTTTGCTTCTTCTTTTTGTAATAACTCAATCGCATCATCGTAAGTAATACGTTTGAATGGTTCCGAAACATATTTTTCCAGTAAAGCTGTATCACGTTCTAAAACATCCAATGGATATTGTTGATTTTTCAATACTGATTTAATTAAATGTTTTACGTAGGCTTCTTGAATATCTAGTGATTCTTCATGAGTTGTGTATGCCATTTCTGGTTCAATCATCCAGAATTCCGTTAAGTGACGACGAGTTTTGGATTTTTCCGCACGGAAAGTTGGTCCAAAAGTAAAGACTTTTCCAAATGCCATCGCACCAGCTTCTGCATATAATTGACCTGTTTGTGATAAGAATGCTGGTTGTCCGAAGTAATCTGTTTCAAATAATTCTGTTGTGCCTTCTGGTGCTGAGCCTGTTAAAATTGGGCTATCAATTTTAATGAATCCTTGTTCGTTAAAGAACTCGTAAGTAGCACGAATAATTTCGTTACGAACTAACATGATCGCATGTTGTTTGCTTGAACGTAACCATAAATGACGATGATCCATTAAGAAATCTGTGCCGTGTTCTTTCGGCGTAATTGGGTAATCTTCTGAAGCGCCAACGACTTCTAAATCAGTGATATCCATTTCATAGCCGAATTTAGAACGGCTATCTTCTTTGATAACACCAGTAACCATGACTGCTGTTTCTTGTGATAAATGTTTAATTTCTTGGAATTTTTCTGTACCAGCTTCTTCACCAAAGGCTTCAATGAAGTTTGGTTTGAACACGACACCTTGGAAAAAGGCTGTCCCGTCACGTAATTGTAAAAAGGCAATTTTCCCGCTTGAGCGTTTGTTAGCAATCCAAGCGCCAATTTTTACTGTTTCTCCAACATGTTTGTTTGAATCAATAATTTGAATTTGTTCCACGTTTGTCTCTCCGTTCATTTCTTAGTTTATTCTTTTAGGCGTTGTGCTGAATTCGTTTCTTTTCTATAAAGTCGTTCATTCGCTCAATCGCTTTTTCTAACGTCATTAAATCTGTCGCATAGCTCATCCGCACATGTTCTGGTGCACCAAAGCCCTCTCCCGTTACCAGAGCAACATGCGCTTCTTGTAATAAATCTTCCACCCAGTTAGTCACGTTATCATACCCACAAATTTCTAACGTTTTTTTGACATTCGGGAATAGATAAAAGGCGCCTTCAGGTTTTATTAGCGAAACACCTGGCAAAGCTGCTACTTTTGGATAGATATGATTCAGGCGTTTTTCAAAGGCCTGACGCATGTCTTCAACTGTCGACTGTTCACCTGTTAAAGCCTCAATTGCCGCATATTGGCTAACTGCGACTGGATTACTGGTGGATTGTGAAGCGAGTTGTGTCATTGCTTGAATAATTTTTTCATCCCCGACTGCAAAACCAATGCGCCAGCCTGTCATTGCATATGTTTTGGAAACACCATTAATAATGATTGTCTGTTGACGAATTGCTTCTGAGATGGTTGCAATTGGTGTGAACCGATGTCCATTGTACACCAAACGACCATAAATATCATCTGCAATAATGAGGATATTATGAGCAACTGCCCATTCACCAATTTGGCGTAATTCTTCTTCCGTATAAATAACACCAGTTGGGTTAGATGGTGAATTTAAAATGATTGCTTTTGTTTTGTCCGTTCGTACAGCTTCTAATTGTGCGACTGACACTTTAAATGATTGCTCTTGCGTGCTTGATACAAATACTGGCTTGCCTTCTGCTAACTTGACTTGTTCACCATAACTTACCCAATAAGGGACAGGGATAATCACTTCGTCCCCAACGTTCAAAATGGCTTGAAATAATAGATACAGCGCATATTTGGCACCATCTGTCACAATAACTTGCTTGGGTTGATAACGAAGTTGATATTCTCGTTCTACATAAGAGACAATTGCTTGCTTTAACTCAGGAATGCCGCCAGAAGGTGTGTAATAACTTGCTCTTCCATCCTCAATTGAAGCAATTGCTGCTTTTTGAATATTTTTTGGGGTTACAAAATCTGGTTCCCCAACCGTTAAGCTTAAAACATCTACACCTTTTGCTTTTAATGCTTTCGCCTTGGCGGCAGCTGCTAATGTAACAGAAGGAGTCAATTGCTGTGCTCGATTTGATACGTTCATACACCTTTCACTCCCACTTTCATCAAAACCTATCTAAATTAAATATCTTTGACAACGTTGATCTCTTCGCCTTTATCAAAGCTCATAAGATAATATGTTAGTACTCCTTGATCATTTTCGGTGACCACTTCCCATGCAGGGCGCTTATCATAAAGCCCTAACGTAGCTTTCATCACCGATTCATCGGGATGGGCTTTAGCAACAATGTCTGTTATTTGTTGTTCAGTTTGACCATCTTTTTGATTTAAGACCGTGACTTTTTCTCCCGATTTAGGGACAATCACGACAATCTCTGTGCCTTTATCATTTTTGCCGGTTAAAGTAAAATACGTATTTTTGCGTGTAAACCAGTAAAATTTATCAACTGTTTCTAAATTAGCAGAAGTTTTGGCAATTGCGGTTGCTTCTTTTTTGGCTTGAGCCATTGGTTGATTGGTTCGTACAAAAAAGATAATTATTGTTACAAGAATTGCTAAAAGGATTGCCAATAGGGTTAAAAGGACAGTAATCCGTTTCTTCTCTTTCTTTTCTTCTAATTCCTCCAAAAATCCTTCCATCCTCTCTAAACTTACTGGGTCTTATTATAGCAGAAAAATAGCGGCCTTTCACAAATATGACCTAAAAATAATCGATTATTTGTTTAAAAATTCCTTTAATTCTTCTAAAATTTCAGGCATGGGCGCTTCTTTTACTGAAAGTCCCTTGGGAAACGCTTTGATTAATCGTTTGCCATATTTTGCAGTGACTAAACGACGATCCAGAATCAGCAATGCCCCTCTGTCTTCTTCAGAACGGATTAAACGGCCCAGTGCTTGTCGCAAACGTAAGGCTGCTTTCGGTACCGCTTCTTGAGCAAATGGTTGTATCCCTTCTGCTTCTAAATACGCATATTTTGCTTGCACAAGTGGTCGTTTCGGGTTTTCAAAAGGTAAACGCGTGACTATCAATAACTGTAAAGATGTTCCTGGTAAGTCCACACCTTCCCAAAAGCTATCGGCTCCTAGCAAGACATTCGGTTTTCCATTAGAGAACCGTTTAAGAATTTTTTCACGACTGCCGCTAATCCCTTGGGCGAGGACCTCTTGTCCTTTTTCCAATAATCTCGGCTGGACTTGATGATACACGGTGGACAATAATTCATGCGAAGTAAAAAGAACCAACATCGAACGTTCCTCTTGCGCCATCAATTTTTCAATGGTATCTGAAATGTATTGACCCATTTCATAGGAAGAGGCATTTTGAATGGCTACTGCTTCTTCCGGTACATAGACTCGCGCATTTTCTGCATAGTTATATGGCGTTGGTAGGGTTTTGAACGTCACCTCTGTTAAACCTAACCGTTGCGGTAAATACTTTTTATTGTTGCCAAACTTCAATGTGCCGCTTGTATAAATAATTCGTTCATACCGCGGATACCACTTTGTTTCAGGAAGCAAACTAGCTTCTAAGTCATGAATTTCAATCAAGCCATGGTCTTCATTTTGTGGTAAATATTCTTTTACCCAACGTGGACGCCAATCATCAAGATAAATGGTAAAACAGTGGTGAATACGTTCAATTTCATCAAAAAATTGAAACAAGCGAACAAAAACGATGCGATCAGCCAAACTAAAGGTTTCCAACTGACTCATAATTGTTTGCTGTAACTTACTTTGAATAGTTAACAGCTCCTGCAGTAAAAGCTGGAGCGTTTGACTATGTTTTTCTCCCGCAGCAGATAAATAATCAATACGTTCTTTGGTTAAAAGCAACTCCTGATGGTCTATTCGCTTCTGCGTTTTACTAAATAAACGATGCAATTCAAAAAGAAAATCTTGCCATTCATCCACAAAATCCAGTAAACCTTGCTGATAAATTTTTACAAACCGCTGCTCTTCAGAAAACTGTTGAAAAATTTGCTGTAAAGCAACAAAAAGTTGTTCTTTTTCAATAAAATGTGTGACTTGTTTTTTTAGTATCACACTGTTTACTCGTTCGCTCGCCATCCGACTAGCGATGTCTGGTAAATGATGTGCTTCATCAATAATTAGCCACGGACTTTCAGGTAATAACGGTTGTTTTCTTAGCGACTCTTGCGCCAAAAATGCATGATTAACAATCAACACGTTACTTTGAGCGACTTTTTTATACAGATGTCTTAAAAAGTCAACTTCATAAAGTTCATCTTTTTTTGAAAGAAAATCCAATCCGCGATGTGTAACTTCTTTCCAGAATAAATGATTTAAATTCGTCAATTGTAGTTCATCTAAATCGCCCGTTTCTGTTTCTAGCAACCAGACGAGAACGCCCATTTGATAAAGAGCGTATTGTTTTTGCGGAGTTGGCTGATTCAACGTTGCCTTAAAGCGTTGTAAATCAAGATAGTGTCGATGGCTTTTAATAACAATGCCTCGTAATTTCCCTTGGCAGATTTGATTGGCTAATGGTAAATCTTTTTCCACTAATTGATTTTGTAAAACAATCGAAACTGTTGAAATGATGACTGGTTTTTCTGGCGTTGCTAAATAGCTCATCGGCAACAGATAGCCTAATGTTTTTCCCGTTCCAGTCGCCGCTTCAATAAATAAATCTTTTGTCGTTCCTTCTGTAAAATGATCATAGACTAAATTCATCATCCGACTCTGTTCCGCACGATAAGCGAAACGTTCGCCAAACAGTTTTTCTTTGGCTTTTTTAGTTTTGGGATACGTGCTAGTCTGATAGAACGTTTCTTCAAAAAGAGGAACTTCTTTTTTGCGTAAAGCAATGCCACTGACCACTTGATAAGCTGGATTTAATGGTGTGACTTGTTTTTTCATTTGTTCATACGTTTGTTGAATAAAAGTACTGGTTTCCCGCGCTGTCTGTTGACTTAATTCCGCAATTTTTTCCATAGTGACTAATGGTAAAGATTTCATTTTTTCTTGAATTAATAACAAAAGTTCGGCTGTAACCTGCGCATCACTATCTGCTTGATGGGGATTCTCATGAGACAAACCTAAGCTTTCCGACAAATCACTTAAACGGAAACTTTTTTCTGTCGGTAAAAAAATCTGTGCCAATTCCACTGTATCAATGGCTGGAATGGTAAGTGGCGGCGTGCCACACCGTACCAGTTCACGAGCTAAAAAATTATAATCAAAGTGGACGTTATGCGCCACAAAAATAGTATCTTCCAGATAATGATAAATTGTATGTGCTACATCTTCAAAATAAGGCGCTTTTTGAACTTGCGTATTACTAATCCCCGTTAAACTTTGAATTTGTTTTGGTACTACTTGATTGGGATTCACATCTGTCGCAAAGTTCGCAATAATCTTTCCATCTTGAACGAGAACGCATCCAAACTGAATGATCCGATCACTTGTAGGATCTGTTCCAGTCGTTTCAAGGTCAACTACTGCATACACTTGTTTGTCTTTCAATGACTTCACGCCTTTCATTCATCTTTGAAAATTATACTACAATTTATAGGATTTTCACTAGTATTTCAAAAATTCTCTTGAAATCTTTTCCAGAAATAATAAGAAAGAGCCTGAAACAAAAATCCAAAGTGATTTTTGTTTCAGGCTTAAAAGCTGATAAACTGAACGGTTTTGTCTTACCTTCTCCTAAATAAACGATTAATAACAGTCAAGGATTTTCTGCATATACTGGTTTAATTGCCCATAGCCTTCCAATTCTCTGATTACTGGGAGCGGACAACGAACCTTTTTATTAAATAGTGTCCGCTTTTCAACATATTCTGTAACTTCGTCTAAAAATTTATCTAATCCTTTTTCTAATTTCATACAACTTAACTGATTGCAAATTCGCACGTCTCCTGCCTTTTTCTTTTGAACTTGTTTAAATGATTGTGAGAATGCTTTTGCTTCAAACATTTGTGCTTCTAACTGTCTTTTTTCAATCGTTATTTTCGGTACTGCTTGATTTCCATCAGTATCCTCTAACTGGCGACTCATAAAGCGACGATAAATTTCCTCTTCTAATTCGTCCAATTGTCGTTGAAAGTCCGCAGGAATTGTCCGACTTGATGAATTTTCTTTCTCACTTTCCATAGAGACAGCTTCTTTTTCTGGCTTCTGCTCCTCTTCTTTTTCGGCAGACTTATCCACTGAATTTAGCGAGCTTTTTTCTGTTTCTTGTGGAAAAGTAAATAAAGGTTTTGCCGCAGTGCTCTGCTGGTTTTCTTGTTTTTTTTCTGGCTGTGCTTCTTTAATTGGCACTGTTTCAGATAACACTGGTTCTTTCGCTGGTTCTTCAAGCGCTAGTTTGTTAACAGGAAGCACTGCTTCACTTGTTGCTACAGTTGTTTCACCTTCTTGATTTTCCCGATTATCAGGCGAGAGATTGACGTCTGGTTGTTCCAGATTAGTATCCTCTGATACTTTCAGCGATGCCTGTTCTGCGGCTATCACAGGAGAAGCTCTTTTCAAATGGATCGTTTTTATTTGTCTAGAAATGACGGGATTTCTCGTTTGATTAACGGCTTCATTTAAAGAGGCTAAATTTTCTTTTAAAAGTGTCAACATTTCACGTAAGACAGCAATTTCACCAGCTAATTCCGTTAATTGATTTTCTTGCGGCACTACTTGCACATTGGTTTCATTCATACGGACTGTTTTTTTATTTTTAGTTGTCGGTATTTCATACATCCATTGTTTCAGTGCGGATCGTAAGTCACGAGTGGTCGGCTCAAAACTTCCAAAATAAACAGTGTAGTACATTAACTCCGTTTCAACATAGACATAAATCTTTTTAACAATTAACTCTTCAAACTGTTCTGATTCATCCCAACTTTCGCATAAAGCCTCAAAAAATTGTTCCCCTTCTGCTAAATTTTGATACTCTTTCGCTAAATAAAGCTTGCGAATTAAGTAAAAATTATACGGTGTTTCAACATTATCTGCATAAATTTCTCGTCCTAAAAAATCTGGATTCGTTTCTTTACAAAGAAAGACCGTTTTCTCTTCTGGTTGTGTTTCAAGTGTTTTAGTCATGAGATTCACTTCCTTTTTCTCCGTTAATAACCATTTTTTAATGATAGATACCTTTAGTATACAGGAGAAATTCTTCTGATTTTCTCATATTTTTAAGAGACAATAGAAATTTTAGAGAAAAATCGACAGAAAAAAAAACGTGAGATAAACAGTCCTATTGACCATTTATCTCACGTAAAATACTTAAACTGACTATTTTATCCTTGGACATGTAACCAATTATTCTGCTGAATCAATTGGCAAAATCGTGTCTTTTTTCTCGCGACGTGCAATTGCTGGTAAAATCATTCCTAATAGAATTAAGACGATTGGTGTCACAATGTTAGAAGCTAATTGGAACAACCAGCCTTGAGGGTCTGAAGCATACTCAAATTTAGGCACCATTCCTAGGATACAAGCAAAGGCTGTAAATAGGAAACACCAAAGACCAAACACAAAACCAATTTTAGGATTTTTAACAAATTTATATTCTGAATTAAATTGTTTGTATGCTTTGTTTAGAAGCATATAGGCAAAGAAGACCCACAAGTAACGCATTGGCATAACTACAGAATTTAAGTTAGTTAGCCATTTAACCACTTCGTTCATGTCCTTCAACCCAAACATCGGTAAAGCGATAATAATACTTACTAAAATACCAGTTAATAGGTAACCATTAATTAACGTACCTTTTTTCGTACGTTTACGTAACCAACTTGGAACAAATTCTGGATCTGCTTCAGCTAAAAGAATTTTCAGTGGAGCATCAATTGAAAAGGCTAACGCAGCCACTTGACCCACTGTATTCGTCAAAGCATAAACAATCATTAAGAGATTACCGACACCATAATATGCGCCTAATTTTTGGAAGGCACTGTAGGCACCATTTGCCATTAAATCTTTAGGAATATTGTCACTTGAGAATAACATGCCCATTGCAAATGAACCTAAAACAGCCGATAAACCAACCATTGCTGCTAGGAAAATCATTCCTTTAGGGAACTCTTTGGCTGGATTTTTAGTTGCATTTACGTAAGGAGAAATTTTTTCAGCGCCACCTACCGCAAAAACTAACATTGATACGGTTGTAAAATAACTAAAGTCAAATTTAGGAATGTAGGTGCTGACTTGTGACATGTTTGGCGTCGCAAATTCAACCGTTGAATTAATAAATGGTGCGCCTACCGCTAATAAAATGAATAAAATAGACATCACAAACATGGCGGTTCCAGCTAAACCACCAATAACTTTTAAGGTGGTTAACCCTTTTGTTGATAATAACAAGAAAACCAAGAAAATTATTAATGAAATAAATGATACCGTTACGATTGGCATCGTATTGACTAGGTTTCCATTCCCTTGAACTGCCCAACCTAAGGCAATTAAAATTGCTTGTGGTTTTTGTGCCAAGTAAGGAATGTGCACTACCCAATAAGTCCATGCTGCATAATAGGCTAGACGTTTAGTACTGGTGTTTTGCACCCACGAACTAACCCCACCATTACTGTCTTTAAATGTTGAACCTAATTGTCCTACGATTAACGCATAGGGAATAAAATATAAAACTAAAATCAAAAGCCATGAAGTGACCACTGAAATCCCTTGTTGTGCATAATTATTCACAACATTTCCAAGACCCCAGACCATGTTAAAGGCAATTAACCCGACGGTGAACCATCGTAATTGCTTTTTGTCCATATAACCAATTCCTTTCTTATTAAAAAAATAAAGCTCTTCATTTATCATAAGCATTTTACTTTTTATGCACAAGCTCAACATAATTAAATAAAGATGGCTTTTTAATAAGTAATTAAAACGCTTCTAGCAATGATTTTCTAATTTATTTGATGACTAAAAAAGGCCGGTGAATAAGTTGCTTCACCAGCCTTTTTCTAAGAGATTTTTCTTTTATAACATATCAAATAATGATAATTGGTTTTCATCTGGCAAGTCTTTTAAGACACCATTTTCATTCATGTATTCAATTAACGTTTTAGAAACTTTGCCTCGTGTTGCCAAATCTTCTTTCGATAAGAACGGTTGCTCTTCTCGCGCAGCAACAATGGCTTTCGCTACGTTGAGGCCTAAACTTGGCACTGCTCGGAAAGGTGCAATCAAGGTATCCCCTTCAATCACAAAATTTTCAGCATCTGATTTGTACAAATCAATCATGCCAAATTTATAGCCCCGTTCCAACATTTCATTACATAATTCTAAAACCGTTAATAAGTTTTTCTCTTTAGTGGAGGCGTCCATCCCTTTGTCCGTAATTTCTTTCATTCGTGCTTTCACAGCTTCTTTTCCTTGTGACATTGCCACTAAGTCAAAGTCATCCGCCCGAACGGAGAAAAACGCACAGTAATATAAGATTGGGAAATAAACTTTAAAGTAAGCGACCCGCAACGCCATTAATACGTATGCTGCCGCATGGGCTTTCGGGAACATATATTTAATTTTAGAACAAGAATCAATATACCAGTCAGGGACGTTGTTTTCCTTCATCGCATTTAAATACGTATCCCGTAGTTCATCAGGAATCTTATTCCATTGTCCTTTACGTACCGTTTCCATAATCTTAAAGGCCATCCCACTGTCCAAACCAGCATGAATTAAATAAACCATGATATCATCCCGACAACCAATTACTTCAGCAAGATTGGCTTCGCCACGGCGAATCAATTCTTCTGCATTCCCTAGCCACACATCGGTTCCGTGAGACAGTCCAGAAATTTGAAGTAATTCTGCAAAAGTTGATGGATGGGTCTGTTCTAACATACCTCGAACGAAACGTGTCCCAAATTCAGGAATTCCTAAAGTTCCTGTTTTAGAATAAATTTGCTCTGCATCCACACCTAGAACATCAGGTCCTTCAAAAATACGCATCACTTCTGGATCGTCTGTTGGGATGGTTTTTGGCTCAATCCCAGATAAATCTTGTAACATCCGAATCACGGTTGGATCATCATGTCCCAGAATATCAAGTTTTAAAATATTATCGTGAATGGAATGGAAATCAAAGTGCGTCGTTTTCCATTCTGCCTCTTGATCATCAGCAGGGTATTGGATTGGCGTAAAGTCATAAACATCCATGTAATCAGGAATTACAATAATACCGCCGGGATGCTGCCCAGTCGTCCGTTTAACCCCTGTTGAACCTTTGGCTAAGCGATCAATTTCAGCACCACGCAAATGTAAATTATGATCTCTTTCATATCCTTTAACAAAGCCATACGCTGTTTTGTCGGCTACTGTACCAATGGTTCCTGCCCGGTAGACATATTCTTCACCAAAAAGAACTTTCGTGTAGTTATGGGCTTCGGCTTGATAATCGCCAGAAAAGTTCAAATCGATATCGGGAACTTTGTCGCCATGGAACCCTAAGAACGTTTCAAAAGGAATGTCATGACCATCTTTAAACAATCGAGCGCCACATTTTGGACAGGCTTTTTCAGGCATATCAAACCCTGAACCATAGGAACCATCTTCATAGAACTCAGAATATTGACACTCAGGACAATAATAATGTGGCGCTAAAGGATTTACTTCAGTAATCCCTGTCATTGTCGCAACAAAACTCGAACCGACAGAGCCCCGTGAACCGACTAAATAGCCGTCTTCATTACTTTTATGCACCAGTTTTTGAGAAATTAAATAAATGACCGAGAAACCATTCCCGTTAATCGAATTCAGTTCCTTTTCTAACCGTTTTTCGACAATTTCTGGTAAAGGATCGCCATACAATTCGCGCGCACGATTGTAGCTTAAATCAGTGATTTCTTGTTCAGACCCAGGAATTTTTGGCGTATACAAATCGTCTTTTACTGGAATAACTTCTTCACATAAATCAGCGACTTTGTTGGGATTTTCTACTACAATTCGCTTAGCGACGTCTTGTCCTAAAAATTGGAATTCCGTTAACATTTCATCGGTGGTTCTGAAATGAACCTTTGGTAAACTATGGCGATTTAACGGATTAGCGCCACCCATAGACCCGACTAAAATTTTCCGATAGATGGCATCTTCTTCATTTAAATAATGAACATTTCCAGTGGCGACAACCAGCTTGCCAAGTTCGTCACCGATTTTCACTAGATTACTAATAATTTCTTCCAAATCTGCTTCATTTTTCACCAATTCTTGTTCAATTAATGGCGCGTAAACTGGTTTGGGCATAACTTCAATATAATCGTAGAATTTGGCACGATTTTTTGCTTCTTCGACACCTTTTTGCATCATTGCTTCAAAAATTTCGCCGTTTGAACATGCGGAACCAATTAAAAGCCCTTCTCTTAACTTCGATAATTGCGAACGAGGAATCCGTGGTACTCGGAAAAAATAATCTACATTGGACATGGAAATCAATTTAAAAAGATTTTTTAATCCTGCTTGAGTTGTTGCTAAAATCGTTGCATGGAAAGGTCGAGCTCGTTTGTATGAGTCTCCTTCGCCAATATGACGATTCAAATCATCATGGAAATGCATATCATGATTCTCTTTCGCTTCTTTTAAGAAAATCCAGCACAAATGACCTGTTGATTCCGAGTCATAGATGGCGCGGTGATGTTGTTCTAAGTTGACGCCAAATTTTTTCGATAAGGTATTTAGACGATGGCTTTTGAAATGTGGATACAAGAATCTGGATAATTCTAATGTATCGATGACGGGATTAGCCGCTTCAGGTATTCCATGTTTGCCATAACTTGTATTTAAGAACCCCATATCAAAAGAAGCGTTGTGGGCCACTAAAATAGTTCCTTCTGAAAACTCTTTAAACATGCGTAAAACTTCTTCTTCGGATTTTGAACCGCGCACCATTTCATCTGTAATCCCAGTTAAATTGATTGTCGTTTGAGATAATGGATGGCCAGGATCAATAAACTGCTCAAAAGTCTCAATGACATTTCCTTTGTGCATTTTGACTGCGGCCAATTCAATAATTGTATCATAAACAGCGGAAAGCCCCGTTGTTTCCACGTCAAAGACCACATAGGTAGCATCTGTTAATTCAATATGTTCTTCGTTGTAAGCAATGGGTACACCATCATCAACAATATTAGCTTCCACGCCGTATAAAATTTTAACGCCTGCTTTTTTACCTGCAGCATGGGCATCAGGAAACGCTTGGGCGCCGCCATGATCCGTAATTGCGATGGCCTTGTGCCCCCATTTCCCCGCTTGGGCCACCAAGTCACCGACTTTATTGGTCGCATCCATTGTACTCATGTTACTATGCAGGTGTAATTCTACACGTTTTTCACCTTCTGGCGCGTAGTCTTTTCTTGGCGCATGGGCGACTTCCATCAAATCTTGGGCATTCATGACTAAATCACGCATGAAGGTATCTTCTTGTACACTACCACGAACACGAATCCAACTTTGCGGTTGAATCGCATCAAAAACTTGTTCATCTTTTTCCCCATTCGAAAATTTCTTCACCACGAAAGAGGAAGTATAATCAGTTATTTTCAAAATTAAAATTTTTCGTTTAGAACGCAATTCACGCACTTCTTTATCAAAAATAAAGCCTTCAATCGTTATCCGACGTTCTTCTTCCAGTATATTTCCCATTGGCATAATGGGTTCATCATTGGGAATATTCCGCCCTAAACGAATTGGACCATCAAACGCAGGCGCTTGTTGTTGTTTTTCTTTTTTCATTTGTTCATGTTTAACAAGCGATTCAGCAGCTTGTTGTTGAAAGGCTGCGGCTTGTTCTAATTTTTGCTCTTCAAACTTTTTCAGCACTTCTGCAGCTTGCTGTTGATCCATTTTTGGTTCAATATGAAATTTAGGAAACCCGTAAGAGAAATAAAGTTCCTCAATAATTGGTAAATATTGTTGCTTCAAATAAGGAATAACTGCTTCATTATCAACAGGTAAGATAATTTTCCGATCTTCAAATTGTGGTGTCTGTGTTTTTAAGACTTTCTGAACTAACGGTGTATTGCATTGACTATTTAACAAGGCCAATTGCCAATAATCCGTTAATTGTTCCTCAGTAAATGTTGTCTGATTTGTGGTTATTTGAACGGAAACCTGCGCAATTTGTTGAAAAGCTAGTTCCAATTGTTGCATAAATGTTTGATATAGCATCACTGGCATCAATTCATCAAAACTTAAATGAAATTCCCATAAGCGACTTTGTTGGTGAACAATGACCTTGTCAATCCGGCCATTTTGAATTAAGGGATGTTCTTTCGCTGTGTCATCTAACTGAATTTGCGTCATCAGTTTATCAAATAAATCGCGTGCTTTTTCTGTCACAAAATGAACCTCCTTCTATCATTGAAAAAAGGCCCTCAGACAAATCTGTCAAGTGCCTTTTTTCGGTTTCTCTGCATTCGCTTCTCTATTAAGTATACTCGTTTTTTGTAAAAAAACAATCTTGTTCCGTCAATGGCTTGCTAAAAATTAGAGAACAAGAGTAATGTACTCCTGAAGAATTCCATTATTTGTTTGAACATATTGAACAAAAAAATCCTGTCAATCCGTATTTACCAATCCCTTACAAATCCATTCTTGCCATTTCTTCCAATTTCTCAATCTCTTTTCGATAATTTTTCCGCATGGCTTGTTCTGTTTCTTCTAGGATTAAAACAAATCGGTTTTCTGTTCGTTTCACTTCATCTAAACTGGTGGCTATTTGATGATGAAACATTCGTTTGTCCCAAGTATCATTTCTAGTAAAATAAGCCACCTTGCCTACTAGTTGGTTCGTTTGTTGTCTAAATCGCTGGATTTCAGCGGAAACATGTTGCTGTTGTTGATTGATTCTGCGCTTTTCTTGATAATAGTTGTCTTCAATCATCTGGTAACTGCGGCGTTTTTCTTCCGGTGTCATCTCTTAACCTCCTTTTGCTGGTGTTTTTAAATTTGCGTCAGGAATCGTTTTCAAATAATGGCTCGCTGCGTCCGCCACTTGCCCTTGAAACGCACCTTTTAAGGAAGAAGGCAACGTAGTTTTTGATTGTTTGCTCATCAATTCTGAAAGTTTCTTGATTGTATGTGTGGAGGTTTGTTTGATGGTTGCGATTCTGGTTTGTTTTGCTGTAATCACAGCTTGAATGGCTTGGCGTTCTTGTATCTTTTGTACGCGTTCTAATTCCAATTGAAGTTCTCTTTCCAGTTCATCCATGTGCGACATCCTTTCATTTCTGTGCAAATAACTGATTCCCTGCTTGGCGATCGTATTCTTGAATATTTTTAGCCGCAGTTGTTAACTTTTCACTAAATGTCATCAGTTTTTGATTATATTGTTGAACTTGTTTCCGATTGTGACTGGCCTGTGCCTCGTCCCACAAACGACTTTTTTCATACGGTGCAATCATTGCTTGGACCTCAGAATAAGACAAATATTGTCTAATTTCATTAGCACTTGTTAAAATTTCCTTGGAAATTTCTGCTAACGCTTGTTCTGTGTCTTGCTGGCTTTGTTTTAGCAATTTCTCCGCTTCTTCACCGATTGTCCTAGCCTGATTAGCTACCTGTAATGCCAAGTCTGCTCGTAACTTGATTTTTTGACCGCCAGAAGCACTGGCAATTTTTGTATGTAAAGAACGAATAGCTTTATCAGTACCAGATTTTAATTTTTCCAAATTCGCATTCGTTTGCGCAAATTCGCCATAGAGTTCTAAGTACTCCTGCACTCGTTTTTTCGCTTCGGCTTCATTATTTGTGGTGGGATCCCAGTCGCCATTTTTCTTTGCCCAGACTTTCGCTGCTAACTTGACTTGCTCCAAAGTCATATTCGGTGCAAAAATGCCATCTTTGGCTAAACGATCCAAATCCAAGTCGTCCCCGTCAAAATAGTTGGCTAAAGTATTATGTTCACCAACCCCTGAAATCGAAGAAATCGTGCCATATTTACTATCACGTCCTGACAGTGCTGCCCATGAATCATTTTGGTAGCGAATCAAAAATTCTGGATTTTCTTGTAGCCACTGTTTTTCACTCGTCGTTAAACGTTCAAATTGATTGCGGCCCCAATCATCAAAACTGGTGGTACGAAAGCCCATTTCTTGCCCGTATTTCCCTGCCATTTTCATCATGTAGCCACCTGATTGACTAAAGCCTGCAACATCGGTAATTGTGCCGTTTTGCGAGGCGATTTTTTGCTGCGTTTGTTTTAAAAATTTTTCAGCTTCCTGATATTCTTCAGAAAGTCCACCTACAAAAGCTGTTCCAGCTGTTTCAAAGCCTTTTTTACCTTCATCCCCAAATGAATTGGTACCAGCGTACACGACAGCGACGTTGTTATAGTCAGGTTTGCCTTGGTCATCTAAAGGGGCGATGGCCATGGCATTTAGTTGGCTGGATTGGGTGCTGGCGGCTTTGTGGATTATTTTGAAGTCTTGTGTTTTGTCTTGAATTTCTAAAGCTACTGTATCACTATTCAATTGAACTGTCTCTTTTGTAGAATCAATTGCTTTTGCTAAGGTCTCTGTTGTAATTTCATCATTACTCAAATTCCTTTCCCTCCTAATATATTAATTCATGAATTTCTAAGTTATAAACTACTTTTGCATTTGGACTTCCTTTATCAGACTTTCTAAATCTCTCAAAAACTTTTTTTTCAGCTTGGTTCAAATCGTATGTCGCATTCCTTAATCCTACTCTAACTGCAACATCTGTATTTTTATCGTTTAATGAGTCTAGCACAACATATTTTTTCAATTCATCATCATATTCTGTTTTATCGGTTAGACGAAAATACATCATGAAATAATCATCTTTAGATACATATACTCTAATTTCACTATTAACATAATTCCCCAACAGCGAAGTCCCATATCCTTTTGCATTCCGCCATTCCACGCCAACGCCTTGCCACTCAATCTTCTCAATGCCTTCGTAGTTTTCCACTAAATAGTTCGACACATATTTTTGAATTAAATCGATTCCTTGTTGGTAATCCTTTTCTATTGCTTTTTTATCCATGTATTGTTTTCCTCCGATTCCTATTATGATTAGTA
Source organism: Enterococcus sp. DIV0682 (assembly GCF_051712685.1). NCBI lineage: Bacteria > Bacillati > Bacillota > Bacilli > Lactobacillales > Enterococcaceae > Enterococcus > Enterococcus sp. DIV0682. Next base: position 805,472 of record NZ_JBIOPK010000001.1, on the reverse strand, counting down.
ATGCAGTAGCTAAACCAATTAGCCACCATCTTCCTTTTTTCACTAGCTTCCCTCCTTTCTTTTTATGTACAATCATGTTTTAAAACTCTATGTTAAGATATTCAGGCTTCCTGATATTCAGAAGAAAGGCCACCTACAAAAGCCGTCCCAGCTGTTTCAAAGCCTTTTTTGCCTTCATCACCAAAGGAATTGGTACCAGCGTACACGACAGTGACATTGTTATAGTCAGGTTTGCCTTGGTCATCTAAAGGGGCGATGGCCATGGCATTTAGTTGGCTGGATTGGGTGCTGGCGGCTTTGTGGATGATTTTGAAGTCTGTTTTTTTTCCTTGAATTTTCAATCGTACATTTGTATTCTTTGTTTGAACAGTATCTTTCGTCTCATCAATAGCGTTAGCTAATATTTCCGTTGTGATTTCTCTACTCATAGATTCTCCCCCCTAATAGTTCAACTCATAAATTTCTAAGTTATAAATGATTTTTGCATTATCACTACCAAAAATTGACTTCTCTAGCTTCGTGAATGATTCTTTTTCACTCTGTTTTAAATCATAGGTAGCATTTTCCAAATCCGATTTGATTGAAAAATCAATATTTTCAGAATTCAAAGAACTTGCTTTAACATATTTTTTCAAATTATTGTCATAATCTGTTTCATCTGTCAAAGTAAATCTTACAGAAAAATATTTATCTTCTGATACAAATATATTCACTCTAGTATTCACATAATTCCCCAACAACGAAGGCCCATATCCTTTTGCATTCCGCCATTCCACGCCAACGCCTTGCCACTCAATCTTCTCAATACCTTCATAGTTTTCTACCAAATAGTTTGATACATATTTTTGAATTAAACCGATGCCTTGTTGGTAATCTTTTTCTATTGCTTTTTTATCCATGTATTGTTTCCCTCCAATTCCTATTATGATTAGTACTACAGCAGCTAAGGTACTTAGTTTTCCTTTTTTCACTGGCTTCCCTCCTTTCTTTTTTATGTACAATCATGTTTTAACACTTATTGGATTCGTCCCATAAATTCCTTTCACTAGTACAGCACCAATGCTACTGGGTTCCCTTTACTAACCTAACTTCATTCAATCGTTTCTGTTCTGAAAGAGTATTTTCTTTAATTTTCTAACCTATTTTTTATTAGTTATAACCTCCTCTATTTAATCTAATGAATTAGCCACCATTTTATAATACCATTAACATATAATTACTGTAAATATAATTTTAAATTCTATATATATATGAAAAATTTGTTTAAAAACACAAAAATATCATTTAATCAGCTTAAATCACTTATTTATTTCCTTTGTTATTAAAAAAAATAAATGGAATAATTTTATATAGATTAATTTTTAAAATCGAATATTGTTTATAGCTTGAGACATTTAAGTTTTTTATTACATTAAAAAAGCTTAAAACAAAATCAGAGAAACTTTGATTTCGTTTTAAGCTTTATACTGTTATTAAGTTTGTTTATTTATTCCACTTCTGATGTTGTGTTCATCAAAATAGAAAGTGTACTTTCTAATTCTTCTTTGCGTACTTCCAACATTTCACCAGTACGTTTGATTTTGACTTCTACCACACCATCGACTGCTTTTTTACCGACTGTGATACGGATTGGACAACCAATTAAATCAGCATCAGCAAATTTTACGCCTGCGCGCTCATTGCGGTCATCAACTAATACTTCGTAGCCTGCTTCGGTCATCATTGCTTCAACTTCTTGTGATAGTTTTGTTTGATACTCATCTTTCACATTCATTTGGACCACGTGTAAATCAAATGGAGCAATTCCTGTTGGCCAATTAATACCGCGCTCGTCTGCATTTTGTTCAACGATTGCTGAAAGTAAACGACTAACGCCGATGCCATAGCAACCCATGATCACTGATTTTTCACGACCGTTTTCATCTAAAACTGTTGCGCCCATAGCATCACTATAACGCGTTCCTAATTTAAAGATATGACCAATTTCGATTCCTTTAGTAAAGGCTAAGACACCATTGCCATCAGGAGAAGGATCGCCTTCTTGAACAAAGCGTAAATCTTCGTAACTAATTGGTTGGAAATCACGATCTGGATTTACATTTGTCAAATGATAGCCATCTTCGTTAGCCCCAACAATGGCGTTGGCTAAATCTTGAACAGCTAAATCTGCATAAATTTTAACATCTTCGGAAACATTGACTGGACCAATTGAACCAAAGCCCGCTCCTAAGACACGGCGAGCATCTTCTTCTGTTGCTTCATCTAAGAAATCAGCGCCTAAGAAGTTTTTCAATTTGACATCATTGACATCATGATCGCCACGAACCAAGACCATTACTGGCTCTTCATCGGCAATAAATAGTACTGATTTAATAATACGTTGTGGCTCAACTTCAAAGAAGTTTGCCACTTCGGCAATTGTACCCACTTCTGGTGTTGCAATTTTTTCTAAATCTAATTGTGTTTCATGTGATTTTTTTGGCGTATAAAGACTTGTTGCCATTTCTAAATTGGCAGCATAATCACTTTCTGTTGAATAGCAAATAGTGTCTTCCCCAATTTCAGAAATCGCCATAAATTCTTTAGAATCTTTACCACCCATGGCACCACCGTCCCCAATAATGGCACGGAATTCTAGTCCACAGCGTTCAAAAATGCGTGAGTAAGCTTTTTCGTAATCACGGTATGATTGATCTAAACTAGCTTCATCAGCATGAAAAGAATAGCCATCTTTCATAATAAATTCACGGCCTCTTAATAAGCCAGAACGAGGGCGTTTTTCATCACGATATTTTGTTTGAATTTGGTATAAATTCAAAGGTAATCGTTTGTAAGAATTGATTTCATCACGAATTAATTCTGTGAAGGTTTCTTCATGCGTTGGGCCTAAGATATAGTCACGGTCATTGCGATCTTTTAAGCGATACAAGTTAGGTCCATAAGTTTCATAACGGCCTGATTCTTTCCAAAGTTCTGCGGGTAATAACGCAGGCATTAACATTTCAACTGCATCAATTTTCTCAAATTCTTCTCGCATAATCGTTTTTAATTTTTCTAAAACACGATTGGCTAAAGGTAAATAAGAATATATCCCTGCAGCGACTTGACGAATATAGCCTGCGCGCAACAGAATTTGATGACTTAAGACTTCTGCATCATTTGGTACTTCTCTTAACGTTGGAATTAACATTTTTGACTGTTTCATTAAAACTCTCCTCTATTTTAAAATCAACTATTTTTGATTTCTTTACACACTTTTTTACTTAAGCTTTCTCCTTAAAAGAAAAAGCGTTGAATATCGTTCCAAGTAACTAACACCATTAACACCATGACAAACCCAAAGCCAATTAACGTAATGATGCCTTCTTTTTCAGGACTAATTGGTTTTCCACGTACACCTTCAATAATGTTTAAAACAATTTTCCCGCCATCTAAAGCTGGGATCGGCAACAAATTAATAATCCCTAAGTTCATTGACAACATGGCCATTAAGAATACAACTGTACTTACTCCAGCATTGGATGCTTCTTCCGATAATTTAAACATCATGACTGGCCCACCTAGTTTGTTTAAGCTAAAGCCTGTGAATAGTGAGCCGAGTGCTTTAAAAATCTGTGTCGTACTATTCAAAGTATCCTGAATACCGCCCATCAATTTTGACGGTAAATCGGTTTTCATATAAGGATAAACGCCGACTTTACCAATCGTTTGTTTTTCCACTTTTTGTTTTTCTGGTGTCACTGTTAGTTGCTCTTCTTTGCCGTTACGCTCAACTACGAACGTTAACGGCTTTTCGGGGTTCTTCTGCACAATGGTTGTAAAATCTTCGTATTTTTTGATTTTTTGATTATTAATCGATAAGACTTTATCGTTTTCTTTCAACCCAGCTTCTGCGGCTGGGCCATTAGGAATCACTTGTCCAATTTGGTTCGTGTTTAAATCAGTGACGCCTCCTTGTAGAAAGACCGCTAACGTAAACAGAATAAACCCTAAGATAAAGTTATTCATGGGTCCCGCAAAGTTCGTCAAAATGCGTTGCGATAATTTCGCTGATTGAAATTGAACGTCAAGTGGCGCAATCCGCACCTCGGTTCCATCACTTTCAATAATCGTTGCATCATGGTCAACTTTATAAACGGTTTCTTCTTCCTCGTTTCCATTGACATAACCCTTGATGAATAATTCTTTTTCAAGATCAAAATCAACGACTTCCATCGGAATACTATGAGGTAATTGTACTTTTTTACTTGTATTAATTTTAACCACATTACCCACGGCATTTAACTCAACAGATAGAGGCATACCTGGTGTGATTTCTGTCATGTCTTCGCCCATCCCAGCCATTCGCACATAGCCACCAATCGGCAATAAGCGAATCGTATAAGTGGTGCCATCTTTTCCACGATGCGCAAAAATCTTTGGTCCCATTCCGATTGCAAACTCACGAACTAAAATACCCGCTCGTTTTGCAAAATAAAAGTGGCCAAATTCATGTACGAGGACAAGAATACCGAAGACAATAATGAATGTGATAATTGTTTTCATAGATGTCCTTCTTCCTTCATTCACTGACGTTCAGTGCTTTTTATTATTACATGGGAAAGTCTCGTAAAACTTGCTCTGTTCCCTTCCCGATAAACCAGTGCAACTGTTTACTGAGAACAGTCGCCACTGTTAGTGAACAAATCTTTCCTTATGTAAGACAAGTTTTATTTTAGCATATTCACTCATAAATAACCATTGGACTTGACCACTTCGTCTGGATATTTTGTGTTTTTTTAGAAAACTCTATAAATGAGAGGAATTGATTACTACGACCAGTATTTTTTTAAAGACCTTCAACAATAGTAGCTAACTTTAGACCATAAACTTTTCCGACAGTTTGTCGTATTTTATCAACACGCTGATTGACATGTGCTACCATGAAAGTATTAATAGTAATTTTAGGGGGAATGAATCAATGTATGGAGAATTACATGGTAAAGTGGCCGTTGTCACTGGTGCAGCTACGGGTTTAGGATTATTTATTACTCTGCGTTATATCTTAGAGGGCATGAATGTTGTTGCTGACTATGTCGGTGAGCTGCCTAAAGAATTTGAAGATGTTCAAGCCAAGCACGCAGACCGCGTAAAATTCGTGAAGGCTGATGTCTCTAATGAAGAGGATATTAAAGCGTTAGCTGAAACCGCTTTAAAAGAGTTTGGTCATGTTGACATTTGGGTAAATAACGCCGGTGTGGAGGCTTCTTTTCCGACAATTGATATGCCATTAAAAGAATGGCAACGTGTCATTGATGTCAATTTAAACGGTGTCTTTTTGGGTTCTAGAGAGGCACTCCGAATATTTAGAGATCAAAAAATCAAAGGGTCAATCATTAATATGTCCTCCGTTCACCAAAGAATTCCTTGGCCAACGTTCGCCCACTATGCGGCAAGTAAAGGTGCAACCGAAATGTTCACGAAAACAATCGCTTTGGAATATGCGGAATATGGTATTCGTGCCAACTGTATTGCACCTGGAGCGATTAACACACCTATTAATGCTGAAAAATTTTCCGATCCCGAACAGTTAAAACAAACAACGAGCATGGTTCCTATGGGCATTATTGGTAAACCAAATCAAGTAGCTGCTGTGGCCGCTTGGTTAGCTTCTGATGAATCCTCATACGTAACCGGAACAACACTCTTTGTAGATGGCGGGATGTCTCTATACCCTTCGTTCCAACACGGAGCTGGTTAAAAAGTAGTCTGCAACAAAATTCTCTATGAATTTTTGTTGCAGACTTTGTACTATCACACACAAAATCTATTCAGGAGGCTTACCATGAAACTAGTCAAAAATGTTTTTTTAATTTTAATTGGTTTAGTTATTATCGGGATTGGCGCATCCACTTTAAGAGTGGCAGGTTTAGGAGTTGATCCTTTCACTGCTATGAATATCGGACTTTCTTCGATGTTTGGTATGCAATTAGGCATTTTTCAAATTATTGTCAATGCGTTTATTTTATTCTATGTCTATTTAAAAAACAAAAAAGCCATTGGTCTGGGAACTATTTTAAATATGCTTTTAGTAGGGATTTTGATTCAACAGATTTCTACTTGGCTTCAACCTTACGCCGATAGTTTAGGAGGCTCAACAATTGGCAAACTACTTTCTTTATTCGTCGGAGTCCTGATTTTTACATTTGGCTGCGCCTTATACATGGCTACAGATCAAGGTGAATCCCCCTATGATGCGATTGCGCCAACCATCTGTCAACAAATCAACAAACCTTACGCTTCTGTTCGAAAAGCACAAGATTTGTTGGTCCTATTAATTGGCTTTATTGCTGGTGGTCCGATTGGGATTGGTACAATTATTTGTGCATTTGGTGCTGGCCCACTTATTAGTTTTTGGAACAAGTTACTTCAACCTTTAGTAAAATAATTTTTTAACTAAAATATAAGAAAAAGCGATGACTTCATAGAGATTTTCTTCTCGAGTCATCACTTTTTTATTTGTGCTTCTTTGAAGAAGCATGATTAGTATGTTTCTTGTTTGGCTTTCCGTTGTTATTTTGTTGGTAGAGTGAAAAACTATCCTACTGACCCTTCCATTTAACGATCTTCTATCTAAATACACACAAATACTGTTATATCAACAAAAAATCTCTAAAAGTTATCTTCTAAAATTCGTATATTCTCAACTATTTTCACAAATAGATAGTTTTTAGATAGCTTTTTTTAGCTGGGGGCATTATTTTTCAACCTTAGATACACTTACAAATCCACTAGTTCTGATTGATCCATTATTCTCATTACACCAAGGACAGCGAATATACTCTGTATCTTTTCCTCCCGGGTAAATATCACCATACTCTTCCCAAGTGAATTTTTTTCCACAAGAATGACAAATTTCTTCTGTTCCCTTTGAATCGTGCATATGATTATAGTAACTCATGTTAATCTTCCTTTCTATTTTCTCTAAGAGCATTATCAATTATATTTTTTAGTTGCGCTTCATTTAATGGATTGTACATATTATTTTCGACATCAGATGATTTAATAATAACTTCTGTGTTGTCATCCAAAAATTTAATTGTTTCTTTTCCAAACTCAAGCTGTTCTTCAATAAATAATTGAATATCACTATTTATTTCTATAACTCTGTATGCTGGACCGCTAATGTGCAAATTCAGTTGCATTCCATCTTCTCTTCGTGTAATAACATACAACTCTGTGTCTAATTTTGACTTCAAATGCTCAACTAAAAATAATTTATCACTATAATTCATTTTCCCCTCCTAAATTATCTGTCTTGTTATCATTATACCAAAAAACACGCCCACAATGGACGTGTTACGATTAGAATATTTAACCAATCAACATTCATATTATTTTAAACATCAAATAATTTTATTACAGTATTTAAAAAGCTATAATTATCAATTCTAGTTTAAGAGGTAGCCGACTATTTAGCTACCTCTTGCTTTTTATAACATGCAATACTTTAAATTACTTTTACCATTAAAACATTTCACGGTTTAAACTAGTCCTAGTGCTGCATTTGCTTGTTGAGCCGCTTGATAAATCTTTCTGTTTAATCGATTTAACTCACTTGGATTATTTGCATCCACTTGTCCAATATGAATATGTTGTTCAATAGTGTTTCCGCCTTTCAAAGTCACACCAATTCCACGAGCTTTTTCACCTTGTGAAAGTGGTGTGACTGTAGTCTTGCCATTTTTTTCTGTTAATAATTCAGGACCAGCTTCGCCGACGATTGCTTGCTATTGCTGGTGTGCGCAAATCAGAAGCGTTGGGGCTATATATTAAAGACTTCAACATATTCAATAAGACACTAACAATCGGTAAAACGATAGCCATTGATGAATACGATCAAGTTGTTTTGCAAACGCCAAAAACAAAAAATTCATACCGCACCATCAGCTTAGATGATGAAACGATACGAATTTTGCAAAAATGGTTTAGCATTCAAAAAGAAGATTATTTCAAACTTGGGTTTAATACTTCAAAGGCAAAACAACTCATGTTTAGCAATATGAGTAACGATTTATATTATCCGCAAGTAGTTAACGATTGGCTTGATTGGATTTATGACAAAGCAGAAAAAGAAGGCTTAACTTTAAAAAGAATAAGTCCTCATGGTTTCCGACATACTGCTTGTTCGCTTATGTTTGAAGCTGGCGCAACAATTAACGAGGTTCAAAAGCGCTTAGGTCATAAAGACGTAAAAACAACCATGAACATTTATAGCCACGTTACACCACAACAAGCGGAAAACACCAGCCAGAAGTTAGCAAACTATTTAGGTTTCTAACAAATAGATAGGTTTTCGGATAGCATTTATGAGATTGAAGGCAAATAAAAAGCTAAGAACGCTATAATATCAACGTTCTTAGCCTATAGTTAGGTTTTATCCCACACTGCCTTCCATCTCATAACTAATCAACCGATTCAACTCAACCGCATATTCCATCGGTAATTCTTTCGTAAATGGTTCAACAAAGCCCATAACAATCATTTCTGTCGCTTCGGCTTCAGATAAGCCGCGACTCATTAGATAATATAATTGTTCTTCAGAAATTTTTGAAACTTTGGCTTCGTGTTCTAAGGACACTTGGCTGTTATGGATTTCGTTAAACGGAATCGTATCTGATTTTGATTTTTCGTCCATGATAATCGTGTCACATTCGATGTGGGAAATCGAGCCTGCGCTGTCTTTGCCAAAAGTCACTTGGCCACGGTAGTTAACTTCGCCGCCGTCTTTAGCAATTGATTTTGAAACAATTGAGCTAGAGGTATTCGGCGCATTGTGAATCATTTTGGCCCCAGTATCTTGGATTTGGTTAGCACCAGCAAAGGCAATCGATAACATCGTGCCACGGGCGCCTTTGCCATCTAAGTAAACGCTTGGGTATTTCATAGTTGTTTTAGCTCCTAGGTTACCATCAATCCATTCGACAGTAGCACCTTCGTAAGCTTTAGCACGTTTGGTTACTAAGTTGTAGACGTTATCTGACCAGTTTTGAATAGTGGTATAACGACAATAAGCATCTTTTCTAGTAAAAATTTCTACGATGGCCGCATGCAAGCTGTTACTTGAATACGTGGGTGCCGTACAGCCTTCAACATAGTGAACGCTGGCCCCTTCATCGACAATAATCAAGGTCCGTTCAAATTGGCCGGTATTTTCAGCGTTGATTCGGAAATATGTTTGTAATGGTACATCAACTCGAACGCCTTTTGGTACATAAATAAAGGTTCCACCTGACCAAACAGCTGAGTTTAAAGCGGCCAGTTTATTATCTGTTGGTGGCACAAGTTTTGAAAAATACTCTTTGAATAAGTCAGGATATTCTTTTAAAGCAGAGTCAGTATCTGTAAAAATGATGCCTAATTTTTCAAATTCTTCTTTCATGTTATGATAAACAACTTCTGATTCATATTGAGCAGAAGCCCCAGCTAGATAAGCACGCTCAGCTTCGGGAATCCCAATTTTTTCAAAGGTTTCTTTGATTTTATCAGGTACATCATCCCAATCGCGCGCAGGTTTATCACTCGGTTTTTGGTAATATTTAATTTTACTAAAGTCAATATCTGACAGGTCTGGACCCCATTCTTGCATGGGCATTTTATTGAATTGTTCTAACGATTTTAAACGGAAGTCAAGCATCCATTCTGGTTCGCCTTTCACGCGAGAAATTTCGCGAACGACGTCTTCTGTTAGGCCGTCTCCGGTACTAAAGACTGGTTCCACATCGTCGTGAAAGCCAAATTTATATTCTTCTAATTCAGGTACTGTACTCAATTCGTCGTCACCCTTTCTTTATTTTTCACAATGTAAATGACCGGCTTCGCCTTGGCCGTTATTAGCAACAGCCTGCTCTAAGGCTTTCCAAGCCAGGGTTGCACATTTAATCCGAGCTGGAAATTTAGCTACGCCGCTTAACATTGCTGCATCGCCTAATTTTTCATCTTCGGCCACTTCATTTCCTTGAACAAGTTGAGAGAAATCCTCTGCTAAGGCCGTTGCTTCGGCGATTGTTTTTCCTAAGACCGCATCAGTCATCATACTAGCACTTGCGGTACTGATGGAACAGCCACTTCCTTGAAAGGCGATATCTTTAATCACACCGTCTTCAATGGCCACATCCAGTTCAATCACATCTCCACAAGTAGGATTATTCAGTTCAATTGTTTGGCTAGACGCATCTAGCGTTCCGTGGTGATGTGGGTGGCTAGAATGGTCCAAAATGACTTGGCGATATAAGTTATCTAATTTAGAAAGTGCCATGCTGGAAAAACTCCTTTGTCGCTTTAATCGCTTCAACTAAGCGATCTGCGTCTTCTTTGGTATTGTATAAATAAAAACTTGCCCGTGCAGTTGCTGGCACGCTCAGATAGTTTAATAGCGGTTGCGCGCAATGGTGACCCGCTCTGACAGCGACCCCTTCCATATCTAACGCCGTAGCCACATCATGTGGATGTAAACCTTCAATATTAAAAGCAATCACACCTGTGTGGTCTTTTGGATTCTGTGGACCATAAATCGTCAAGCCCTCGATAGCTTGCAACTTCGGCAAAACATAGTGAACAAGGGCTGCTTCATGTTGATGAATGGCCTCTAAACCAATTTCTGTTAAATAATCAATGGCGGCACCTAAGGCAATTGCCCCGGCAATATTAGGTGTGCCAGCTTCAAATTTCCAAGGAAGCTCTTTCCAAGTACTTTCTTGAAGATGAACAAAGTCAATCATTTCGCCACCAAATTCCACAGGTTCCATTTGTTCCAATAAATGACGTTTGCCATAAAGGACACCAATTCCAGTTGGTCCACACATTTTGTGACCACTAAATGCATAAAAATCAGCATCGATGGCTTGAACGTCCACAGGCATATGAGGAACTGCTTGCGCGCCGTCTACCACCATCACAGCGCCATTTTGATGGGCTAATTGTGTTAATTCTTCGATTGGATTAATGACCCCTAACACATTTGAAACATGAGCAATCGAAACAATTTTCGTTTTTTCTGTAATTTGTTGACGTGCACTTGCCATGTCTAAAAAGCCGTCTTCAGTGACGTCTATATACTTCAAAATGGCTCCTGTACGTTTGGCTAATTGTTGCCAGGGAATAATGTTTGAATGATGTTCCATGTAAGATATGACGATTTCATCCCCAGCTGTAACTGCCAAGTCACCATAACTTTTGGCAATCCAATTCAAACTGGTTGTTGTTCCTCGTGTAAATAAAACTTCCGCTGTTTCTTTGGCATGGATAAATTGGCGAACCTTTTCGCGGGAGGCTTCATAGTCCTTCGTTGCTCGTTCGGCTAACGTGTGCACCCCACGATGAACATTGGCATTATCGGTTTCATAATAATGTCGTAAAACATCTAAAACTGCCGTTGGTTTTTGGGTTGTCGCAGCATTGTCTAAATAAACTAGCGGTTCATCATTAACTTCTTGAAATAAAATAGGAAACGATTGACGAATGGTTGCTGCATCCATCATGCGTTTAACTTCCCTTCAATTACTTCTACAAATTCATTTTGTACTTCTTTAACTGGAATTGCTGTAATGACAGAACCTAGGAAGCCACGAATCACCAAACGTTCCGCTTCTTCTTTACGCAAGCCGCGGCTCATTAAATAATACATTTCTTCTGGATCTACTCGACCAACGCTGGCTGCGTGTCCGGCAGTCACTTCATTTTCATCAATTAAAAGAATTGGATTGGCATCACCACGAGCTTTATCAGACAGCATTAAAACACGACTTTCTTGCTGTGCGTCGGCTCCTTTTGCGCCTTTTAAAATGTGGCCAATTCCGTTAAACGTTAAAGTACCACGTTCACGAATGACTCCATGTTGTAAAATATGACCAATCGAATGTGGCGCTTTGTTTGTCACTCGTGTGTCGATGCCTTGTGTTTGTTTACCTGCACTAATTGCAACGACTTTAACTTCTGAATGAGCACCTTCGCCAACTAAATCAGAATCAAAATCAGCCACAACATCGCCATCATTCATGACGCCTAGAGCCCAATCAACAGAGGCATCCCGCATAATATAGCCACGACGATTCATATAAGTCGTTACAGTTTTCCCTAATTGATCCACAGCTGAGTATTTAACTTTTGCGCCATCTTTGGCAATTACTTCCACAACAATATTTCCCGAAGCTTTCTCTGCGTGATGACCGGTTGATTGAAAACGTTCTAAATAACTGAATTCACTATGATTATCTGCAACGATTAAAACATGTTTAAAGAAAGGTTGGTTGCTATCTGAATCCTGAATAAACAAAGATTCAATGGGCTCTTCAATCACTACGTTTTTAGGAACGTATAAGAAAACGCCACTATTCATGAAAGCTGCATGAGCTGCTGTCAGCTTATCTTCTTCTGGTAATACAGCTTTAGTCATATAGTATTCTTTAACTAATTCTGGGTGCTCTTGTAAAGCAGTAAAAATGTCTGTAAAAATTACCCCTTGTTCCGCTAATGAGGCTGGCAATTGCTCAAAAGCATGAAAAGATCCTTGTTGAACAATTAAAGGATTGTCTTTCATTTGATCAAAACTTGCGACATTTCCTTCAGAAGGCACATAACTTTCCATGTGAACATTTAATAAAGGCCAACGATGAAATTTCACACGATCAATATGTGGTAACTCACTTTCGTCAGCGTTTCTTAAAGCCGTTGTTCGCAATTCAGTCATCCAAGCTGGTTCTTCATGTTCTAGTGAAAAAGCGGTGACTTCGTCAAGATAATCCATTAGATTTACTTTTTTCATTTATCTTGTCCTCCTTACGCTTCTTCTTTGTAATCAATACCTAATTCTTGGCTGATACCAGCATAGCCTTCTGTTTCTAAACGTTTTGCCAAATCAGCCCCACCGGTTTTCACAACGCGGCCTTCCATCATGATATGAACAACATCTGGCGTGATATAGTTCAATAAGCGTTGATAATGGGTAATAATTAACGCACCAAAGTTCTCGCCGCGCATTTCATTAACCCCTTTAGAAACTACTTTTAACGCATCGATATCTAAGCCTGAATCAATTTCATCTAAAATGGCAAACGTAGGCTCTAACATCAATAATTGTAAAATTTCATTTCGTTTTTTCTCGCCGCCAGAAAAACCTTCGTTTAAGTACCGCTCAGCCATTTCTTCAGGCATATTTAATAATTCCATTTTGCTATCTAATTTTTTTAAGAACTGCATGACTGACATTTTGTTGTCTTCGTCACGTTTTGCATTGATTGCTGCACGCATGAATTCAGCATTTGTAATTCCTGGAATTTCGCTTGGGTATTGCATTGCTAAGAATAAACCTAAGCGAGCGCGTTCGTCTACTTCTAAATCTAAAACGTTGACGCCGTCAAATAGAATTTCTCCTTCTGTGACTTCATAGTTAGGATTTCCCATAATTGCTGCTGATAAAGTAGATTTACCAGTTCCATTAGGTCCCATAATTGCATGGATTTCTCCAGTATTAATTGTTAAATCGACCCCTTTTAGAATCTTTTTATCTTCAATTGATACGTGTAAATTTTTGATTTCTAACACAGACATGTACAATTCCCTCCAACTTGTTTTAATCGTTTTTCCGTTCTCACTCATTTTAGCCTAATTGAGAATGAATCGCAAATTACAATTGCTAAAAATAACAACTCTTATCATCAAATTTTAGGATTCAATTTGTGAAGGAAAATTTTAAAAGGCTGATATTTCAAAGTTTCTCTATATTTTTAAGTGATCGTCCCTACACAAAGAAAAAAATTCTGGTAGAATAAAAAAATTTATTCAAGAAAGCGTTTTCTTAAATAATTACTTTAGAATGACTTTCGCAAAGAGAGCGTTGAGATACGCCTTTCTCATCTATACAAAAAAATCCAGAGCATTTGCTTCTCTGGATTCAATAATTTTTATTAGTGATTGGTTTTATACTTCTAAAAGTTCTTGTTCTTTTTCAGCAGTAATCGCATCGATATTTTTGATGCTATCATCTGTTAATTTTTGAACATCTTTTTCAAATGAACGTAATTCATCTTCAGTGATGTCGCCATTTTTTTGAGCTTTTTTCAACTCATCCATTGCATCACGACGAACGTTACGGACAGCAACTTTTGAGTTTTCCGCTTCTTTTTTCACGTCTTTGGCTAATTCTTTCCGACGTTCTTCCGTTAATTGTGGAATCACTAAACGGATGACATTTCCATCATTGGTTGGGCTAATGCCGATATCACTCATTTGAATAGCTTTTTCAATGTCAGCGATAGAATTTTTGTCAAACGGTGTAATCATTAATACCCGTGCTTCTGGGATATTGATACTTGCTAATTGGTTAACTGGTGTTGGTGCACCATAATATTCTACTTGAATACGGTCTAATAGACTTGCGTTCGCACGACCAGCACGAATTTGACCTAATTCACGGCGTAAGCTTTCTTCCGCTTTTGTCATTTTTTCTTTGGCTGTTGCTAAAACTTCTTTAGACATTCTTTATTTCCCCCTTACAGTTGTTCCGATATTTTCACCAAGGATGGCACGACGGATATTTCCTGCTTCATTTAGGTTAAAGACAACTAAAGGAATATCGTTATCCATACTTAATGAGCTTGCTGTTGAATCCATTACTTGCAGCCCTTTAGAAATAACATCTAAATGTGTTAGTTCTTCAAATTTTGTCGCTGTTTCATCCACACGTGGATCCGCAGAATAAACACCATCAACATTGTTCTTCGCCATTAAGATGACATCCGCATCTACTTCTGCAGCTCGTAACGCAGCCGTTGTATCTGTCGAGAAGTAAGGATTTCCTGTTCCTCCGGCAAAAATAACAACGCGGCCTTTTTCTAAATGACGTTCTGCACGACGACGAATGTATGGTTCTGCAATTTGACGCATTTCAATTGATGTTTGAACACGTGTAGGCACACCAAGATTTTCTAATGTATCTTGCAATGCTAAGGCATTCATCACAGTAGCTAACATGCCCATATAATCAGCTTGTGCACGTTCCATGCCCATTTGAGCACCAATTTGTCCACGCCAGATGTTTCCGCCGCCAACCACGATGGCCATTTCGATACCTAATTCATGGACCTCTTTAATTTCTTGGACGATTTCTTTAATGACTGGTGGTTTAATGCCAAAACCGTCTTCTCCGGCTAGCGCTTCTCCACTTAACTTTAATACGACACGTTGATACTTAGGTTTAACCATCATAATTCCCTCCAAGATTCTCTAAAAATCATTCAATTCCTCATTTAGATGACTTTTCACCAAAATGATTTTTTAGACCAAGCAGTGCGATCCACTGGTTTTGCCTAAAAAAAGGGAGCGCATATCAAAGTTATGCGTTCCCAAATGGCTGAAAGACTGCCTTGAATCAAGCAGTAATCAATTTATGCAGCTTCCTTTGGGGAGCGCTGTCTGTTTAGATACTTATGATTCACGGCTTTTCAACCGAGCGTTTGATGCTCTTAGTTTTTCATTTGGCTCATTACTTCATCCGCAAAGTTATCTTCACGTTTTTCGATACCTTCGCCAACTTCAAAACGTACGAATGATTTCACTTCGCCGCCTTTAGAAGCAACAAATTTTTCGACAGTCATATCTGGATCTTTAACAAATGGTTGGTCAACCAAAGCGATTTCTGCTTTGAATTTTTGTAGACGACCAACAACCATTTTTTCAACGATATTTGCTGGTTTACCTTCGTTTAATGCTTGTTCAGTTAACACAGCTTTTTCGTGTTCTAATTCTTCTTGAGGAATTTGAGATTCGTTGACATAGCGAGGGTTGATTGCCGCGATGTGCATAGCAACATCTTTCGCTACTTCTTCGTCAGTTGTGCCATCGATAACTGTTAATACAGCAATACGGCCACCCATGTGTAAGTAAGCGCCAAATGCAGCATTGTCAGCTTTTTCGACAACTTCAAAACGACGGAAGCTGATTTTTTCACCGATAACAGTTGTTGCTTCGATTAAATCAGATTCGATTGTGCCTTTTTCAGTTTTAATAGCCATTGCTTCTTCCATCGTAGCTGGTTTGTTTTCAGCAACTTTAGTCGCAATATCTTTAACTAAATCTTGGAACATTTCGTTTTTAGAAACGAAGTCAGTTTCTGAGTTTACTTCAACGATTGCTGCAACGTTACCTACAGTTGCTACGTTTGCTAAACCTTCAGCCGCAATGCGGTCATTTTTCTTCGCTGCTTTAGCCATACCATTTTCACGTAAAAAGTCTACGGCTTTTTCCATGTCGCCTTCTACTTTTACTAATGCTTTTTTAGCGTCCATCATTCCAACGCCAGTCATATCGCGTAATTCTTTTACCATTTTAGCTGTAACGTCTGCCATTATTTGTGTCCTCCTCGGATATTATCAATTCTTTTTAAAAAAGCTATCTCAAAGGAGAATCAGGCTTTTTGTCGCCTAGCCTTTGAGACAGCTCCGTAATCATTATTATTCAGCTGATTCGTTATTTCCTTCAACAACATCAACGATTTCTTCGATTGAAGTTGCTTCTGGTGTTTCTTCAACGAATAACTCTTCAGTTGCTTGGTCTTCCCCTTGGTTACCTTCGATGAAAGCGTCAGCCATTTTAGCAGTGATTAATTTCACGGCGCGGATTGCATCATCATTTGAAGGGATTACAACATCGATCTCATCAGGATCACAGTTTGTATCAACCATTGCAACGATTGGAATGTTTAATTTGTGTGCTTCTTGAACAGCAATGCGTTCTTTACGTGGGTCAACGATGTACATTACATCTGGAATTCTTGGCATATCAGCGATACCACCTAAGAATTTTTCTAAACGTTCACGTTCTTTGTTTAAGCCAGCAACTTCTTTCTTAGGTAAAACTTCGAAAGTGCCGTCTTCTTCCATTGCATTGATTTTTTTCAAGCGAGCAATACGTTTTTGGATTGTATCCCAGTTAGTTAACGTACCACCTAACCAACGATGGTTTACATAGTATTGACCAGCGCGGATTGCTTCATCTTTGATTGCTTCTTGTGCTTGTTTTTTAGTTCCTACGAATAAAGCAACGCCGCCTTCTTCTGCAACGTTTTTCATGTAATCGTAAGCTGCATCTACTAATTTCACTGTTTTTTGTAAGTCAATGATGTAGATACCGTTTCTTTCTGTGAAGATATATTTCTTCATTTTTGGGTTCCAGCGACGAGTTTGGTGACCAAAGTGTACGCCGGCTTCTAGTAATTGTTTCATAGAAATTACTGCCATGTTGTGTTTCCTCCAGTTTGGTTTTTATTTTCCTCTTCTTTTCGTCAACTCCTTGAAGAACTACCGTAGTAGCACCACTTCGCAGATGGAAAAGAATGTGGATTTCGTGTGTGAAAATCACACCTTTAACAGTATAAGATATTTTCAGAAAAATAGCAAGCCTTAAAACTAGAAATGTCGCTCCTACTGCGCTTGCCAAACAAGATGACATTCTTCGTTTCCCGTTTCATCGATGGTTCGCTTTTGTTGGACAAAGCCTTGTTTTTGATAAAAGGCGTAAGCTGCTTGATTTTCCCTGTAAACAGCCAAAGATAAGATGTCCTGTTCTTCTTTTGCTACTTGCAGTAATTTCTGACCGATGCCCTTCCCTTGAAACGCTTTTTTTATAAAAATTCCTGCGATATAGTTATCCATTAAGCCTAAAAACCCAATTATCTGACCCTCTTCTTCCGCTAAGATCAGTGTTGCTTTTGGCAACGCAGCGCGGACAAATGCCTTATTTTCTTGCCAATAAGTTGGTGCGACAAATGGATGAGCTTCTAGATTCGTTTGCAGCCAAATAGCCATAATGGTTTCTAATTCTTTTTCTGTTAACTGGGTTGTCTTTTTGATAGTCAGCATTTTTTGACACTCGTTTCTGTTATTGATTATTTTCAAAATAAAACATTAACACGCCTGCTGCGATAGCGACATTCAATGATTCCGCTTGACCTTTCATTGGAATATAAAGATTTTTCGTGGTTTCTGCTAACAATTCTGGCGAAACCCCGCTACCTTCATTGCCTAAAATCAACGCATAATTTTCCACTGCCTCTTGTTCATAATAAGCAATCGCAGCTTCATTTAGTTCTGTACCGAAAACTGGTAGACCTTGCTTCTTGAATGCCTGAACCACTTCAGTCAACTCTCGTTGAAGAACTGGTAAATGATAGTGGCTTCCCTGCATTGAGCGCAACACTTTTGTATTGTAAATATCTGCTGTGCCCTTACCTAAAATCACGCCTGCTAAACCCGCTGCATCAGCTGTGCGAATCATCGTACCAACATTACCAGGGTCTTGGATATTATCTAAAAGTAACCAACCACCTTTAAAAGAAAGCGACTGCTCTTGTTGCGTTTCCAAGGTGACAATTGCCAAAATTCCTTGTGAAGTTGGCAGCTCCGACAAACTATTTAAAACCTCATCACTTACAAAAATTAATTTTTCTGTTTCTTGTTCAGCTAACCAAGTTCCCCATTCTTGTTGACCTCTTTGGTTAAACAAAATCCACTGGACATCGGCATTGGCCTTCACAGCTTCTTCAACTAAATGAAATCCTTCTATTATATATTGGTTCAGTTCTTCTCGGTACTTCTTTTTGTGTAATTTTTTCCATTCTTTTAATTGGTTATTTTTCGTTGATGTAATTTCTTTCATAAGTCACCTCGCCTTTGTATTATAGCATGCTTCTAGCTTGCTTGGATACTTGCTAGAACCAAGAAAAATCGCTATCATAAAGAAAAAAGCAAAGGAAGTGTCTCTCATGGAAAAACTAAGAATGAATGTACAAGGGCGTGTCCAAGGTGTTGGCTTCCGCTACATGACCAAAATGGTGGCAGATCAATTAGGTGTCACTGGTTCAGTGAGGAACGAAGACGACGGGTCCGTTTCAATTACAGCAATTGCACCCGAAGACATAATGGAAACATTTATCAAAAAAATCAAAGATTCCCCCAGTCCAGCGGGACGTGTAACGTATGTTGATATTCAAGAAGACCCTTTGTTAGAAGAAACGGAACAATTTAAAGTGATTCAATAAACTTACTTTCTAACGATTGATTTCTTTGGGAAGAAGCCTTGAACAGCAAGTAGTTCCTGATTTTTATTGATTTTTGTAAGAGCTTCTTTTCGATTTTGATTGAAAAAGAGCGCTGTTTCAAGTATAGTTAACCATGTAAAAATTTTTTAGAAAAGGACCGAATTACATGCGTAAATTAAACCGATGGCTTTACGGCTCTGGCTTACTATTTTTAGTAATGTTTTTATCAGGCTGTGTGAAAACAGGAGCAGATGGACAACCAACTGGTGAAGGTTTTGTCTATAACTTCCTTGTTTTACCGATGAGTAATGCAATTACTTATCTTGTCGATAACTTTAATTGGAACTATGGTTGGGCGATTATTTTTATCACCATTATTGTACGGATCATTATTTTACCGTTAGGCTTACATCAATCGAAAAAAAGCTTTATCCAAACGGAAAAAATGCAAGCAATCAAACCCCAAGTGGATGTTGCACAAGCAAAAATGAAACAAGCAAGTACGCGTGAAGAACAAATGGCCGCACAAGCAGAACTACAAAAGATTTATAAAGAAAACAATGTGAGTATGGTTGGCGGAATTGGTTGTTTGCCTTTATTAATTCAAATGCCTATTTTCTCATCTCTGTTCTTTGCTGCTCGTTATACAAAAGGTATTGCCACAGCAAGCTTCTTAGGAATGAATTTAGGGCAACCAAATATGATTTTAGTGGCATTAGCTGGTTTAGCCTATTTAGCTCAAGGCTATATTTCAATGATTGGTATTCCTGAAGAACAAAAGAAAACAATGAAATCAATGCTGATTGTTTCACCATTAATGATTGTTTTCATGTCCTTTAGCTCACCTGCAGGCGTAGCGCTTTACTGGGTAGTTGGTGGTATTTTCACATGTATTCAATCTGCCATCACAAATATCCTCTTACGTCCAAGAATTAAAAAACAAGTACAAGAAGAATTGAAAAATAACCCACCAAAACAAGTGGTTACTCCTATTAAGGATGTGACACCAAAAGAAACAAACAAAGTAACGCAAAAAACGAACCAACCAAAAGCAAACGGCAATAAAGGTCGCAATGCTGGAAAACAAAAACGTAAATAAAAAAAGGATCGCCTCTAAACGGCGATCCTTTTTTTACTTCAATTCTTTCCCAGTCATCTCTTCAATAGTTCGAATAGACTTTGGACCAAAGCCATGCAACGAAAGTAACGCTTTTCGGCCTCGTGCGTAGAGTTCATCCACACTGTTGATTTTTTCATTCGTTAGTGCACGAACAGCTGGCTTTGATAATTGTGTTAAAATTTGTTCAAACGTTGTTTCAGACATGCTGTCGGTTCCTCCTTAGCGGTCGAAAAACAGCGCTTTTTATTTTACAATTAATAAATCTAAGCTAGCAATTGATAACGCCATTTTAGCAATTTGCATTAATTGTTTTAATCGGTTTTGTTTAACTTTTTCATCCTCAACCATAACCATCGTTTCATTGAAGTACGCATCAATTAACGGACGTAGATTTACTAGTGCTTCATAGTTTTCTGCAATCGTGCGTGTCGCAAATGCTTCAGATAAATCGTTAACTGCTTGATACAGTTCTTTTTCTGCCTTATTTTCAAACAGACTTGGATCAATCCCTTCTTCAGTATCACCTAAAAGTTCTTGACCTTTTTTCGCTAAATTAATAACACGCGTTAAGGCTTCCATTGATGGTTTAAAATCTTGATCTTCAAAATGGCTTTTTAAAATATTCGCTGAAGCAAATAATTTCGATAAATCGGCTTGCTCAGCAGACACCACTGCATCGATAATGTCATGGCGAACATTTTTCGTCATTAATAATTGACGTAAGCGAGCTTTCACAAATTCAACGACTTCTGCTTGTCCTTCGTTTAGTAAAACGCCATATTTCTCAACATCTTGATTCACTGCTGCATCAACTTCTGTTTGTAATTGAACTAATGGGAAGGTCCAGCCTTTATCTTCAATAATTCGGATAACGCCATAGGTTTGACGACGAAGTGCATAAGGATCGTTAGAACCTGTTGGAATCATACCAACTGAGAAGAATGAAAAGACGCTGTCAAGCTTATCGGCTAAGGCTAAAACAGCCCCGATTGCTGTTTCTGGCAATTCACCTTCACTGGAAGTTGGTAGATAATGTTCTCGAATCGCCGTTGCTACGGCTGTTTTTTCGCCTTGTAATAAGGCATATTTTTCTCCCATAATTCCTTGTAATTCTGGGAATTCACCAACCATATTTGTTACTAAGTCAAATTTATAAATTTCAGAGGCACGTTTTAAATCTTCCAATTCCTCCTCAGATAAGCCAACTTTTCGACCAATGATTTGTGCAATCAAAGCAACCCGTTGCATTTTTTCATAAATTGAGCCAATCTTTTCATGGAAAGTCACATTTTTTAGTTTTTCAACACATGCTTCAATCGTTAATTTTTTATCTTCATTGTAAAAGAATTCTGCATCTTCTAAACGAGCAATTAACACTTTTTCATTTCCTTTAATCACGTTTTCAAGGTGAACATTATCCCCATTGCGAACAGCGATAAAATGCGGCATTAATAAGCCTTGGTCGTTACGAACTTCAAAGTAACGTTGGTGTTCTTTCATAGAAGTCACTAATACTTCATCTGGAACAGATAAATATTTTTCATCAAAACTGCCTACAAATGCAGTTGGATATTCCACTAAATTCGTAACTTCTTCCAATAACTCTTCATCTAAAGCTAACTGCCAATTTTTTTCTGCAGCGAGTGCGTTCGCTTGATCAACAATCATTTGTTTCCGTTCATTCGGTTGAACCACTACAAATTGTTCTTTTAATTTTGTTTCATATTCATTAGCATGTTGGAACGTCACATCGTCTCCCAAGAAACGGTGGCCACGAGAAGTTTGCCCTGTCGTCACGTCTAACACTTTGAAAGGAATTACTTCATCATCAAGTAGTGCCACAATCCAATGAATTGGACGAATATATTCGAAATCATAGTTTGCCCAGTGCATTGTTACTGGGAAAGTTAGACTTGTAATCACGTCATTTAATTTTGTTAATACCTCTTTGGCACTTTGGCCTTTGGTAAACTTCGTCACATAGACATATTCGACGCCATTTAATTCTTTGAAAACAATGTCCTCAGTTGTAACTCCTTGGCCGCGTACAAAACCTTGTGCAGCTTTTGACCAATTTCCTTCAGCATCTAAAGCAATCTTTTTCGCTGGACCTTTTACTTCTTCTTCAACATCTGCTTGTTTTTCAGGAATCGCAGTTACTTTCACGGCTAAGCGACGAGGTGTGGCAAAGGATTGCACTGTTTCATAGTCTAAATGATGTTCATCTAAAAATTTGATTACTTTTTCTTCAAGTTGGATACGGCTTGGTGTGACAACATGTGCGGGCATTTCTTCTAAGCCAATTTCTAATAATAAATCTTTTGCCATGTTATTCTGCCTCCTTGGATACACTTTGATCTTTATTTAATAATGGGAACCCTAATTTTTCACGTTCAGCCACAAAAATTTTCGCTACGGAACGAGCCATATTCCGAATGCGGGCTAAATATCCTGCACGTTCCGTTACAGAGACAGCGCCGCGAGCATCTAATAAATTGAATGTATGGCTACATTTTAAAATATAATCATAGGCTGGATGAACTAAGCTTTCTTCAATACAGCGTTTAGCTTCTTTTTCAAATTTGTCAAAGTTTTCTAAAAGCATTTCTTGGTTACTAATTTCAAAGGAATATTTTGAATGTTCATATTCAGGTTGCACAAAAATTTCACCATATTTAACGCCTTGTGTCCATTCTAAATCATAGACACTTTCGACTTCTTGGATATATGATGCCAAGCGTTCTAACCCGTAAGTAATTTCAGAAGTGACAGGATGACATTGTAAGCCGCCAACTTGTTGGAAATACGTAAATTGGGTAATTTCCATGCCATCTAACCAAACTTCCCAACCTAAACCAGCACAACCCATTGAGGGATTTTCCCAGTTATCTTCTACAAAACGAATGTCATGTTCTAATGGATCAATTCCTAATAATTTCAAACTTTCTAGATAAAGTTCTTGGATATTTTCAGGAGAAGGCTTCATTACAACTTGGAATTGATGATGTTGGTATAGACGGTTTGGATTTTCACCATAGCGTCCATCAGCTGGACGACGAGAAGGTTCTACGTAGGCAGCATTCCATGGTTCAGGTCCAATGGCACGTAAAAACGTGTAAGGACTCATGGTGCCGGCTCCCTTTTCTGTATCATAGGCTTGCATTAACATACAGCCATTAGATGACCAAAATTTTTGCAAGGTTAAAATCATTTCTTGTACGGTTAACTTGTTTTTCATTGTTTTCCTCCTTGGAATATTTTTTATAGACATAGGGATTGGCTTTGCTTCGGGAATGTAAATTTAAAAAGGGCTACAGAGAAACAATTTTGTAGAATGGGATAATTTTTATGCTGTTATAACGTTCCACATCTACTCCATGTTTTTGGCTAAGCAGTTTGTTTTAACACAGAGGAGACAACGTTCCCTTTGGTCACCTTGTGCTGTTCATCATCTACTCCATGTTTTTGGCTAAGCAGTTTGTTTTAACATAGAGGAGACAACGTTCCCTTTGGTCACCTTGTACTGTTCATCATCTACTCTGTCGCATTTGCGCCAATTGAGCTTTTTTGAATAAACGTTACTATTTTTTCTTTTGGTGTTAACTGTTTGCTTTTTTTATTCGGTTACAACGTTCCCTTTGGTCACCTTGTACTGTTCATCATCTACTCCATGTTTTTGGCTAAGCAGTTTGTTTTAACATAGAGGAGACAACGTTCCCTTTGGTCACCTTGTACTGTTCCACATCTGCTCTGACACTTTGTGTCAGTCGCAGTGAGGAACATGCAAAAAGTCCCCATGCCTATTAATAGACATAGGGACGAATAATTATCGCGGTTCCACCCTACTTCCGATGTGTTCATCGGCAGCTTCGTTTGTCGTACTCCAAAGTGCCTTTCAAAAGTTCCGTGTTTCTGGCTCCCACTCTCCCAGATTCGCTTAACAGAGGGTTCTTTTTACTTCTCTTTTTCTTCGTACGTATTTAACTTCTCTATCATAATACGGTGTCTGAGGGAAGTTGTCAAATTTTTTTTCAGAAAAACGTCTGCTTGTTTATGTTTCTTTTTCTTCCTTCTTTCGTGGTGGAATTTTCAACGTATTTTCCCACGTTTTCATTTGATCAATAAATTTTTTGCTTTTTAAATGCAAACCGACATATTCATCGTATAACATATCAATCGTTTCTCGAATACTCTTCTTAGTTTCTTCTTTTACTTGAATGTTTTGGACTTTTTCATAGGAGACTTGCGAAAATAAGCGAATAAAATGAATTGCTCTAGGATCTGCATGGTAGCGCTGTTCATCTAAATGCCAATGTTTTTCACAAAGCACACCGCTATACTTTGAAGAGTAGTCAAATTTCCCTTGTGTTTCGCCACAAGCCACACAATGATGCCATTCTGGTCGTACACCAAACCGTTCTAACAATTGAATTTCAAAAATATTTGTAATGATTTCCGGATCTTTTTGCTCATTTAAAGCGGATAATGCCATGTGGGTAAATTGAAATAAATTAGGGTCATAGTGCTGATCTTCAATTGCTGCATCGACTAAGTTTAAAATATATGTTCCATATGCGTTAATAAATATGTCTTGTTGAATGTTTCGAAAAGGTTGAACTTCTTTGCTGCTATTGAGAAAAGATAAGCCTTCTTCTCTAAAGTTTCCGATGTAGACGGCTTCTGTAAATGGCAGAATCGCTGGCAAAAGAGGATTATTTTTTCGATGCGCGCCTTTCACAAAAAACATCAATTTTCCATAGGATTCTGTAAAAATTTTGACGAGTTTATCCTTCTCTTTAAAATCCTTCGTAAATAAAATAATGCCTTTGGTCTCCCCTAATGCCATTCAATTCACTTCCATTTCTTATGTAAATTAGTGTAGTGTTTGGAAAGTTCGTTTATACACTCGCTTCCCAAACACTACTTTCTTAATATTCTTCTTTGCGATAACCAAAATCTTGTAAATAGATTTTTTTGTCACGCCAGTCTTTTTGGACTTTTACCCAAAGCTCCAAATACACTTTGTCATCTAATAAATATTCGATATCTTGACGCGCCTTGGTACCAATTTGTTTCAGCATTTTTCCGCCTTTGCCAATGATGATGCCTTTTTGACTGTCCCGTTCCACAATAATGGTTGCTTGAACATGGACTTTATCGTTTTCATCTCGTTTCATTGAGTCCACAACGACAGCGACAGAATGAGGAATCTCATCTCTTGTTAAAAGTAACACCTTTTCACGAATTAATTCAGAAACGATAAAATATTCTGGATGATCCGTAATTTGGTCATCAGGGAAATACTGTGGTCCTTCTGGCATTTGCTCAACGAGAACATCCATTAAATGCTCAAAATTGTTTCCTTCAGTGGCAGAAATGGGAATAATTTCTTTAAAGTCCATTTGTTTCGAATAGTCTTCAATAATACTCAATAAATCATCTGGATGGACTTTGTCAATTTTATTAATAATCAAGTAGACTGGACTATTATTATTTTTCAATCGTTCAATAATAAAGTCGTCACCTTTCCCGCGTTTTTGATCAGCACTTACCATAAATAAAGTAGCATCTACTTCACGCATCGCATTGTAGGCACTTTCCACCATGAAATCGCCTAAGCGGTGTTTAGGTTTGTGAATCCCTGGAGTATCGATAAAAACAATTTGTGCTTCAGGAATTGTATAAATTCCTTGAATCTTATTACGAGTTGTTTGTGCTTTGTCACTCATAATTGCAATTTTTTGGCCGACAATTCGATTTAACAATGTTGATTTTCCAACATTTGGTCTGCCGACAATGGCTACGAAACCAGATTTATGTTCAGTTGTCATTGTATTTCTCCTCTTATTTCCACATTTGAATGATTTGTAAAATTTTTGGTACAAATAGAATTAGTCCTACTAGCACTGCGAAACCGGCTGTTAATAAAACAGCTCCTGCGGCCATGTCTTTGACTTTTTTTCCGATTGGATGAAAGTGAAAATCCGTAAACATATCTACGACATTTTCAAAAATTGTGTTGATAATTTCTGCCAACCAGACAAGAAAAACAGCCAATAACAACCACAGCCATTCAGCAAGTGTTAAGGAAAACAAGAAACCAAACACAATGGCCGTGACACCAAACGCCACATGTTTGCGCATATTACGTTCTTCTCGAAAAACTGTTTTGATTCCTTGCCAGGCAAATTCTAATGAATTAATAAAATGTTTATTTTTTCCTGTTTGCTCATCTTTTAAGGCCATACGCATCTAAAATCTCTTTCTGTAAACCAAACATTTCTTTTTCATCTTCAGGTTCCATATGATCGTACCCATTCAAATGTAAAAAGCCATGTACTGCCAAAAAGCCCATTTCTCGTTCCAATGTGTGCCCATATTCAACTGCTTGTTCTGCTGCTCGCTCTGTTGAAATAATTAAATCACCTAGATTCCGTGGTAGCTCTGCCAACTCTTCATCATCAAAAATAATTGGCAATTCGTCTTCCCCTTCATCCTCTAAAGCAAAACTGATGACATCTGTAGGCATATCTTTGCCCCGATAGTCACGATTAATCACTTGGATACCTGCGTTATCTGTAAAAGTCACCGACATCTCCGTATCTTCGGCAATTTCTAGAAAACCCGCTGCAAATTGCAGCAAGTTTTCGATTTCTTTGATTTCTTCTGTTGGTACTTTCTCGGTTTCATCAATGAAAGTAATATCCATTAGTCATCTCTCTTTTCTTGTTCATCTTTCATTTCTTCTGCTTCAGCTTTCATTTTTGGATACTTAATCCGTGAATGGAAGGTACTGCATAATCCATTAATTAATGATTTTTCAATGATGCGAATCTCTTTCATCGTTAACCCACATTCATCTAATTGGCCATCTGAAATTCTATCTTGAATCACATTATGCACAAAGGCTTGAATTTTTTCGTTGGTCGGATGATCCATCGCCCGCACAGCAGCCTCACAAGTATCAGCAATACTCACAATCCCTGCTTCTCGTGTTTGTGGACGTGGCCCAGGATAACGGAAGTCGGATTCTTTAATTTCAGGATTGCGTTCTTTTGCTTTCACATAGAAAAATTTCATCAATGTTGTGCCATGATGTTGACGACAAATGTCAATCACCATTTGCGGCATATTGTACTCTTCTAAAATTTTGGCGCCATCAATTACGTGGCCAAAAATAATTTGTTTACTATCTTCTGGTAATAAAAAGTTATGTGGATTTTCTGCACCAGCAGGTAAGTTTTCCACAAAGAAATTGGCGTGTTTAATTTTGCCAATGTCATGGTAATAACAAGCAACTCGTGTTAATAGCGACCGCCCGCCAATCTCAGCAACAGCGTTAGCACTCAAACTAGCCACCATCATGCTATGATGATAGGTACCTGGCGCTTCTTCTAACAGTTGTTTTAACAACGGATGGTTCGGATTACTTAATTCATTCAAGACAATCATACTATCATCGGTCACTAATAATTCGATATATGGATGCAAGCCCATTGTTGCTAAAAATGAAAGTACCGTTCCTGCACTTGCACAAATTAAAGCTGTCCACGTTTTACCATCTGTTAAACTCATCCCTTGATAAATCATTAAGACAACCGCCATGAAAACAGGAAAGACCACTACCCACATTAAAGCTGGGAAAACTTGCTCACTCATCCGTTTCCGTTTAACAACTGTTGCTAGAAATCCTGAGAATAAGTACATAATCAGAATAACCGTCAACGAGTTTGTGCCGATAGAATTATAAAAGATAAATAACGCAAAAACGACTTGGAAAATGGCAGCGATTATCCCTGAACGACGATTTACAAAATGATTTAGAATCAGCGGCGCAAAGGCTGCCGGATAGAACAAGGGAATATACATCAACTGCTCTGTTTGGAAAATCTGGAAGAATTTCATTAAAATAACACTGATTAGCATAGCACCCGTGTAAAAGATAATAAACGAGCGTTGTCGCGAAGGCTCAGTCACTTGTTTTGTAAAGAAAATCAACACTTCAACTTGAAGTAAAATAGCTAATGCTAATGCCACCATCGGAAAAATAGAGGTATTTTGACTAGTCATTCCTAGTAACTCAAGTTTTTCGACCGCTTTTGCATCAATTTGAGTACCTTCACGAACAATAATTTCGCCTTGATAAATCATTGCGGGTTGAACAGCATTCATCGCTTTTTGGCGTAGCTCTTCTGTTCGTTTTTCATTGGCAATATCGTTTACCACAATCCCTTGGTTAACAATGTAACGAATGACTTGTTGCATGGTACTCGTAATATCTAAGTATTGAATTTTACCGTTAGCTTCTTGGCGAATTTTATCCAAATCAGATTCTCGAACGTGATTTTGCATTGCGTCATCCACCAACATCAAACTTTCTGAACGAACCTTATCTAATTGCTCAGAGGTTAATGTAAAGATTGTTTGATAAAAAACATTAGGAAAACTTTGATAAAACGTAACTTCATCTTGCGGTAAAGATTCAAACAATGATTTTAAGCTAGCCACTCGTTCTTCCACGGTCGGCGCAGGAATCGTTTCTTCCTTTTTGGCCTTCGCTTGCTTGTTGCTGTACTCTTTGTCTACTTTTTCATTCGCAGAATCAATCAATTTAAATAATTTATCAATACGATTATGTTGGACAGATGCCGTATCTTCTTGATAAATATATTCGGGTGTGACAGCTTCTGCTGCCAATTTTTTTCTTTGTTCTGTTTCGTAGGTATTCTCGATATTTTTATTTGCACGAATGGTTTTCTCGGCCAGTTGACCTTCTTTAATTTCTACTCTTTTCTGATGGACACTGCCAAACATAATCATAAATAAAAGAAGAGAAAAAACGGCTAATAAAATAGGTAAATAGGCTTTACCTAAACGATCCCCTAACTTTGTAAGTACTTTTTTCAAAAGGTACTTTCACTCCTTCCCTAACTGCTTAGGAATGCTTTTGTTGTTCTTTTTCATAGGCTTGAATAATTTGTGCTACAACCGGATGACGCACAACGTCACTGGCTTCAAAATTTACAAAGGCAATTTTTTCAATGTCTTTTAACGTACGCTCGGCGTTAACTAAACCACTTGTTACACCACGTGGCAAGTCAATCTGACTAGTATCTCCATTAACAATCATTTTTGAACTAAACCCTAAACGAGTTAAAAACATTTTCATTTGGGCAACCGTAGTATTTTGTGCTTCATCTAGAATGACAAAAGCATCATCCAATGTACGACCACGCATATAAGCAAGCGGGGCAATTTCAATAACGCCGCGTTCCATTAAACGATTTGTATGATCCATACCAAAAATTTGATACAAGGCATCGTAAACTGGACGTAAATAAGGATCGACTTTTTCTTTTAAGTCACCTGGTAAAAAGCCCAAGCTTTCGCCAGCTTCCACCGCTGGACGAGTTAAAATAATTTTTTGTACTTCGCCTTTTTTCAAGGCTGCTACTGCCATCACCACGGCTAAAAAGGTTTTTCCTGTCCCCGCAGGTCCCACCCCGAAAATGACGTCATGAGTTTTAACTGCATCGATATATTTTTTTTGACCAACATTCTTAATTCGGATTGCCCGACCATGATGGTCCTTCATAATTTCTTCTTCATACATGGCAATAAACGCCTCTAAATTTCCAGCTTTGGCCATTTTTAAAGCAGAAACGACATCTGGCGTATGCACTTTGATGCCTCGTTGAATTAATGTTTGTAGCGCTCTTAACACGGAAGCGACTAACTCTACCTCTGATGATTCGCCAATTAACTGAATAACTTCGCCACGACTATTAATCGTTACGTGGGTATTCTCTTCTAAAAATTTGATATGTTTATCATGTGTTCCTAAAAGCATGTGTGCATCATCAGAATCAGTAAGTATTAATTCCAAAGATTTTGACTGATTATCTGTCAAAAAACGTCCATCTCCTTTATTATATAGTCCTTTACAATGATACCACATTCTTATCTGTTTAAAAAGAAGTCGTACCTGATTTGACTTTGAAAGTCAAAAAAGAGAAAACCGGAAAAAGCTACCGGTTTTCTCTTTGTATAAAAAAACTAGGACAGTATCCTGTCCTAGTTTCGATAACGCTCTTAGTTTTCTTGTAATAATTCTTTCACAATTGCGTTAACTTGGTTGCCATCGGCTTTGCCTTTGACTTTCGGCATCATAGCGCCCATCACTTTACCAAAATCTTTTGGTGAAGTGGCGCCAGTTTGCGTCATTACCTCTTGAACTAGTTGACGAATTTCTTCCTCCGTTAGTTGTTGAGGCATATATTTTTCAACAATTGCTATTTCAACTTTTACTTTTTCAACAAGATCGTCGCGTCCCGCCTTTTCAAACTCTGATAAAGAATCTTTTCTCTGTTTCATCTCACGAGACAATACAGTGAGTTCTTCTTCTCCGTTCAATTCACGGCCCGCTTTAATCTGATCATTTTGAATGGCAGTCTTTAACATACGAAGTACGGCTAAAGTTTCTTTGTCTTTAGCTTTCATCGCTGTTTTAATGTCGTCATTCAATGTGGTTAGCAATGACATACCACCAACTCCAATTCATTCAAAACTAGAATTTTTTACGTTTTCTAGCTGCTTCAGATTTTTTCTTACGCTTTACACTTGGTTTTTCGTAGAATTCACGTTTACGTGATTCTTGTAAAGTACCCGCTTTTGAAACGGAACGTTTGAAGCGACGAAGAGCATCATCAAGAGATTCGTTTTTACGAACGACTGTTTTTGACATGTTATTCCCTCCCTCCGAGCTTAAAAAGTAACCGTTTTTCTTATTTGTGGGAAAAACCCACAAATTAAAATACTGTCCTTGTTATATTATAGCTAAAGCATAAATAACCGTCAACCACTCTACTGATAAAATACGAAATTTTTGTTTGATTTTTCGTCTTATTCGCTATTTTTCGCAACAATCGGCACAACGACCAAGTATTTCAAAGCGATGTCCTTCAATTGAACAACCTTTTAACTGTTCTTCAAAAAAATTCATCGGACACATGTGAATTTCTTCCGTTTTGCCACAAACCGTACAAATAAAGTGATGATGATGTTCCACCTCTTGGCAACAACGGAAGCGAAACTTTTGCTCGCCATTTAATTCTGTTTTTTCCAGCAATTCCAAGCGCTCAAAGTCATGCAAGTTACGATAAACCGTATCATAACTGACTCCTTTAAAGGTTTCATTCATAAATTCATACACTTCACGTGCAGAAACATACCGATTTCGCTTAATCAAATAGCTCATCAGTAATTCTCGTTTTTTAGTATATTTTAATCCACTGGCTTTCATGGTTTCTAAGGCTTGTTCAATATTGGTTTTTACTGGTGCCATCGCCATTTCCTCCCTCACCAACCTAAATCAGAATCATTACGAAATAGATTCTGGACTTATGGTATAATAAAATTATTAAAAATGCAAGAAAGGACTTACCCTCTATGACTATTTCTGAAGAAAAAAAATGTGTGACGATTTTTGTCATCTCAGATTCTGCTGGCGAGACCGCTTCAAAATTGGCGGCTGCTTCAATGGCCCAGTACCCCACTGTTGATTTTACTTTGATTAGACGAACATTCGTTAAAGACGAAGATAAACTGGTGCAAGCGTTAGAAGATGCCAAAAAAGCAGAAGCCATGGTACTTCATACTATTATTAATGATCATCTCGTGGCGATTGCTAATCAATTTTTCAATGAGCATCAATTGTTCCATTTTGACATTTTGACACCACCAGTTGCGGAAATCGAACGATTAACAGGTGTCGCGCCCATGCGGGAACCAGGTGCCTTACATCATCTGAATGAAAATTATTTTAAACGAATTGAAGCAATGGAATTTGCTGTCAAATATGACGATGGCAAGGACCCACGAGGCTTTTTAGAAGCGGATGTGTTACTTCTTGGCGTTTCCCGAACTTCTAAAACACCGCTAAGTCTCTTTTTAGCCAACAAGAACTTAAAAGTTGCTAATTTGCCACTAATTCCTGAAGCACATTTACCGAAACAATTATTCGAAATGGACCCTAAAAAAATTGTTGGCTTAACCAATGATCCCAATGTTTTAAACGGGATTCGTAAAGAACGAATGCGCGCATATGGATTACCTGAAAATACTTCTTATTCAGATATTGAAAAAATTCGGCGAGAACTGGCTTTTGCTAATGATCTTTATCAAAAATTAGGTTGTATCGTTATTGATGTCGCTTCTCTTTCAATTGAAGAAACTGCCTCAATGATTCTTAATGCTTTGAACTTAGAAGATCATAGTTATTATTCCACGGAAACCTCCGAGGATTAAAAAAAAACGAGAAAAAATCACTAGTGATTTTTTCTCGTTTTTTTAAAAGACTTGAACGCCTTCTTGATCAATATTGAAAATTTGGATGCTCGCTTTGGTAGATAATTTCTCCAAGCTTTGAACAATTTCGTTGGTTCGTTCTTCTGGCGACAAGATTAGCACAGTTGGACCAGCACCGCTTAAGAAAGAACCATAAGCACCTCTTTGCTGAGTTAAACGACGAATTTCTTTTAAGTGAGGAACCAATGAACGACGATACGTTTCATGCCATTTATCTTGTTCCATCATTTTGCCTGCTAAAGGTAAATCCCCGTTTAAAATTGCGGCAATCATAACATTGGCAATTGAGCTGGCCGCGACTGCTTCTTTATAAGCCAATTTTTCGGGCAAAACAGCGCGACTTTTTTCGGTAAATAATGGTTCCTCTGGAATAAATGCAATGACATCACACATTGGAAAATGATGTTTGACATGGTAGACTTGGTTTTCTACATGGCTAGCCACCACGAAATCTCCTAAAATAGCTGGGGCAACATTATCCGGATGTCCTTCCATCTCTGTGGCCAAACGGACTTTTTCTTTAGGGGACAAATTTAAATGTGCTAGTCGGTTAGCTAATTCAATGCCTGCTACAATCACACTTGAGCTACTGCCTAGTCCTCTTGCAAGGGGAATATCAGAAACCATCCGAATAACTTTTGGTGTTAATTCTGGTGCAATTTTCAATGCCGTTTGAATTAATAAATTCTCTTCATTAGTAGGGATTTCTTCTCCCAAAGTATGTTGAATTTCCCAAAATTCACTTTCACCTAAAACGTTGATTGTTAAATAAGCGGATAATGCAATGCCACATGAATCAAAGCCAGGTCCTAAGTTGGCACTAGTGGCAGGTACTCTTATTTTCATAGTGTTGCGACTCCTTTTCGTAAGTGCAGACGCATTTCTTCCACGTCACTCATTTTTGAAATAGTTACTTCTGTCTCCATTGCTGTATCAGGATCTTTCAGTCCGTTACCAGTAAAGACTGCCACGACGGTTTCACCTGCTTTGATTTTACCGTTTTTAACATGTTGAATAACTCCAGCTAATGAGGCAGCCGAACCAGGTTCAATGAAAACCCCATCTTGAGCAGCAATTTTTCGGTAAGCCGTTAAAATTTCTTGATCTGTCACGGCATCAATGAAACCACCCGATTCATCGCGTGCCTGTTCTGCTAATTGCCAACTAGCAGGATTTCCAATCCGGATCGCTGTTGCCACGGTTTCAGGTTGCTCAATCACTTGGCCTTTCACGATCGCTGCGGCACCTTCTGCTTCAAAACCATGCATTCTTGGTAAAGTTGTTCCTTGTTTTTCATGCCATTCTTTAAAGCCTTTCCAGTAAGCGGAAATATTGCCGGCATTTCCAACTGGAATCGCTAAGACATCGGGCGCTTGACCTAATTGTTCACAAACTTCAAAAGCTGCTGTCTTTTGCCCTTCTAAGCGATAAGGATTCACTGAATTAACTAGCGCAACTGCCTCAGTTTTCGCAATCTCTCGCACCGCTTTTAATGCTTCATCAAAGTTACCTGGAATCGAAATAATGTCCGCCCCATACATAATAGCTTGCGCCAATTTTCCCAGTGCGATTTTTCCTTCTGGAATCACTACATACGCTTTAATGCCTGCTCTTGTGGCATACGCAGCAGCGGCGGCACTAGTATTTCCTGTAGAAGCACAAACAATCGCTTTGGCACCTTCTTCTACCGCTTTTGCTACAGCCATCACCATCCCGCGATCTTTGAATGAGCCAGTGGGATTTAAGCCTTCGTATTTTCCATATAATTGAATACCTAATTCTTTGGATAAATTAGGTAAAGGAATCAGTGGCGTATTTCCTTCGGCTAAAGAAATCATTGGTGTTTTTTCTGTTACGGGCAAATACGCTTGATACTGTTTTAACAAACCTTCATACATGTTTACTCATCTCCTATAACCTTCATTACATTCAATAACTGAAAGGCTTCCGTATTTTGAATAGCTGTCACAACTTGTTGCATTTGTGCTTTTGATATCTGGTGTGTAATGGCAACAATTCTTGCTCGCTGTCCATCTGATTTCTGTTGAACTAATTGATCAAAACTGACTTCTGCTTTAGTCATTAATTGCGTCAACTGCAAAAATTGTCCTGGTGTATCTGGAACATCTAATGAAAAATAGTACTGCCCAAATACATTTTCGGAACTCGTCAATTGGGTTTTATGTTGATACGAATTGAACATATGGCCAGTCGTTGCCAAGCGAATGTTTTTAGCAATCGTAATTAAATCACTGACCACACTGGTTGCTGTCGGTTTAGCGCCAGCTCCTGGACCGTAATACATTGATTCGCCCACGCCTGCACTTTTTATAAATACTGCATTGTACTCATTCCGAACAGATGCAATAGGATGCTTTTGATTGACTAGCATAGGGGCCACTTCCACCGAGATACTATTCTCATTTTGTTCAGCAGAGCCAATCAATTTGATTTCATACCCCAGTTGTTTAGCCATGGCGACATCATCTAAAGACAATCCGCGAATTCCACGAATATCAACTTGTGGTAATGAAACATTCATCCCAAAAGCAAATTGACTTAAAATAACCATTTTATAGGCTGCGTCAATTCCATCGACATCATTTGTCGGATCCGCTTCAGCAAAGCCCAACGCTTGCGCTTCTGCTAAAGCTTCTTCATAACTTTTATCAGCAGAAACCATTTGCGTAAGCATATAATTCGTCGTACCGTTCACAATCCCTAAAACTTGTTGAATATTGTCTGCCGCTAAGCTATTAGCAATTGTTCTTAAAATAGGAATCCCGCCAGCAACACTTGCTTCGTAATATAAATCACAATGATGTTTTTGGGCTAACGCTACTAATTCACTCCCATGTTGCGCCAGTAAATCTTTATTAGCAGTCACAATATGTTTGCCCTTTTCTAAAGCTTTCATGATATACGTTTTGGCTGGTTCAATGGTTCCCATTAATTCCACAACGATTTGAATCTCTTTATCTTCTAAAATATCATCAATTGAAGTTGTTAAAGACAGACCGTATTCTTCCGCTTGCGCTTGTTTCGTTTCAAGATTTCGGACAAATGCTTTTTCAATGACTACATTCATTCCTGTCACTTGTGAAATTTTCTCTTGATGTTCTTTCAAAAGAGTTAAAACGCCAGTGCCTACAGTCCCTAATCCTAGTAACCCGATCTTTAAGGTATCCTTCATTTTTACCTCCATCAACAGCGCTATTCTAGTTACGCTATTTTTTCCCTACTTTTTATCGATGTTCAATATGCTCAAAGGTCTGATTTAAAATATCTATTACATGATGATCATCTAATGTATAAAAAATCGTTTTTCCTTCACGACGTGCCTTGACAACCCGGCTATCTCTTAATAATTTTAGTTGATGAGAAACGGCGGACTGTTCCATTCCCAATTGTTCACTAATCGCCGTTACGTTATGCTCGCCTTCTTTTAAAAGTAGCAAAATTCTTAAACGTGTTGGATCACTTAATACTTTATATAATTGACTTACTTGTTTGATTTCTTCCATTTGTTTCATTATAGTCGCCTCACTTTGCACTCATTATAACACAGAGTTTTTTAAAATAAGAACTGCGATTGTTCTTTCCTACGAAAAATATGGCACAAAGAAAGTTGGAAAAATGACAAACTTGTCGATTTTCCAACTTTCTTCATCTATTCGTGGTTGGCTTGCTGAACTGCATCCATCACGGCATAACGGAAGCCATTTTTTTCTAGAGCTACGACACCGCGAATCGTACTTCCTCCTGGAGAAGTCACTTCATCTTTCAATGCTCCTGGGTGTTTTTTCGTGTCTAAGGCTAAGGTCGCCGTTCCTTTTATCATTTGAGCGACAATTTCATAAGATAAGTTCCTTGGTAGCCCTTCTAAGACTGCTGCATCTCCCAATGCTTCCATAAAGATATCAACAAAAGCTGGACTGCAACCAGCCACAGTGCCAAAAGTTTCTAGTTGTGCTTCACGAATTTCTTTGACTAACCCTAAAGTAGCAAGAAGTTCCATTACCAGTTCCTTCGTTTGGCCTTCAATTGTTGGTGCCAAGGCTACGCCAATCACGCCTTGATTCACGCTAACTGGTGTATTAGGAATGGCATGAACAACTTTGGCTTCTTTATTGCCAAGGGCCATTTGTGCTTCTTGTATGGTATGACCTGTTGCAACAGAAATCAATAGACTTTCGTTGGAAAAATGAGGGGCTAATTCCTGAAGGACAGGTAACACAACCTTTGCTCCTGTCGCAATAAAAATAACCTTACATTCTTGGAAAAGTGCATAATCTGTGACAAGTTGAAAGCCCCACTCTTTTTGAAGTGCTTCTGCGGTTCCACTTGAGCCGCCTTTCACATATAAATGTTCCTTCTTGACTGCCTCAGCTTTCAGTAACCCTTTAATCATGGCACCGCCCATACTGCCAGCACCGATAAAGCCAATTTTCATAGCATTCCCTCCTTAGTTAAATAAAGTGTTTGTGTCAAAAGTCAATTAGCTTTTGACACAAACACTAACATTCGTACTTTTTTCCGTACAGCCTGTTTCGTTTATTTTATTTTGTTAATTCATTAACGACTGCTTCAAACGCAGCAATTTTTTCAGAAGCTTCTGAACTACTTGTTGCTTTTGTCGCTAGATAGAATTTAATTTTTGGTTCTGTTCCTGATGGTCGGATAGCAATCCAACTACCATCTTCTAAATGATATTTCAACACATCAGAAGGAGGCGTTTGTAATTGTTCTGTTTGACCATCTGCAAAAGTGCGTGTTAATTCTTTAAAATCTTCCGTTTGAGCAACTTGAATCCCGGCAAACTCAGTTGGCGCTTGTTCACGACATTTTGCCATTAAAGCTTTGATTTTACCGCTGCCTTCAATTCCGCTCATTGTTACGGAAATAGTTTTTTCTTCAAAGTAACCAAATTCTTCAAAGATATCTTGTAAGCCATCGTATAATGTTTTTCCTTGTTTTTTATAGAAAGCCGCTACTTCTGCTAATAAAACTAACGCTTGAATTGCATCTTTATCACGAACAAAAGGTTTCACTAAGTAACCATAACTTTCTTCAAAACCAAACATAAACGTTTGACTGTGGTCTTCTTCGTATTGTTGAATTTTTTCAGCAATAAATTTGAAACCTGTTAAAACATTAAACATCTTCGTATTATATTTCTCAGCAATCGCTGTAGCAAGTTCACTAGAAACGATTGATTTTAGAACCGCAGCATTTTGAGGCAACGTGCCTGCTTGTTGATGGGCTTCTAAAATATAATGAATCATAATTGAACCTAATTGATTTCCTGTTAATACTTGGTAGTCTCCGTTTGGCATCCGCACAGCAGCACCTAAACGATCAGCATCTGGATCTGTTGCAATCAATAAATCAGCGCCTTCTTTTTCCCCTAAACGAATCGCGTATTCAAAAGCTGAATGTTCTTCAGGGTTTGGTGACTTAACTGTAGTAAAGTCAGGATCAGCAACGGCTTGCTCAGGTACTAAAACAAATTTTTCAAAACCGGCTTGTTTTAATGCCTTTTCTCCTAACATTTTCCCAGTTCCATGTAAGGGAGTGTAAACTAATTTTAATTCTTTACCCATTTCGTTAATTAATTCTTGATTAATCGTAACTGTTTTAATTTCTTTCAAATACGCGTTATCGACTTCTTCACCAACAATGTTAATTAAACCGCTGTGGGCAACTTCTTCATCTGATAAGACATCAATTTTCAAAGGATTTTCGATACTACGAACATATTTAGTTAATGCATCTGCATCAGCTGGCGGCATTTGACCACCGTCTTCACCATAGACTTTGTAGCCATTATAGGCAGCTGGATTGTGAGAAGCCGTAATCATGATTCCCGCAAAAGCTTTAAAGTAGCGGACCGCAAAAGATAATTCTGGTGTTGGTCGTAAGCTTTCAAACACAAAAGAAGGAATATCATGTTTAGCTAATGTTTTAGCTGCTTCCATTGCAAATTCTGGAGACATATGACGTGAATCATAGGCAATGGCTACACCGCGACGTTTCGTTTCAGGATCTTGCGTATCCATAAAACGTGCAAGCCCTTCTGTCGCTTGACGAACCGTAAAGATATTCATTCGATTAATACCGGCGCCTAAAATCCCGCGCATCCCGGCAGTCCCAAATTCTAATGGTGCGTAAAATGCATCTTCACATTTTTCAGGGTCTGTATTTAAGTCCTTTAATTCATTTTTTAAATTTTCTGGAATATTTTCTTCATTTAACCATTGTTGGTAAACTTGTTCCCAAGACATGGAAAACACCTCATTTGTTTTTTTGTTTTTACTTTTTAAGTATAGCATTGGATATTCGTTTAGAAAAGGGAAGTTGTAGCGTTTTCTCTCAGCAAATGATTTTTATAAGAAAAATCTTACTTAGTGTTCTATTTTTGTTTGTCTATTTTCAGAAAGCTGTCGTGTAATCCGTACCATTCGCTCACAAAAAAGAGGCATTTCTTCTGGTGAAATTCGGGAACAGTTCAAGCGAATACTTCCACGTTTTTCACTAAAAGCTACACTTGGTGCTACCAAAACACCTTCTCGTAAAAACACTTGCCAATCTTCTGGCTTAAGTGCCCCTTGACGCCAATGTGCCCATAAATAAAAACCACCTTTTACTGGCGAAACTTCCCATTCTGGCAACGATTTAAATACTTGATACACATCTGTTGCTCGTTGTTCCACTTGTTTATTTAATAACGTAATTTTTTCAGAAAAAGAAGGATCTTCAATCGCCATTTTAGCGAGCATCTGCGGAAAAATACTCAACGAAACATCCATCATTTTTCTGGCTTCTGCAATTTGTTTCGTCACAGAGGCGGGCGCACTTAACCAACCAATTTTCGTGGTCGAACCTAAAATTTTTGACAACGAACCGATATACAAGACATTATCTGGATCTAATTTTTTTAAAGGAGGAATTTCTGTTTTCGGGATAAAACTTAGCTGCCCAAAAACATCATCTTCTAAAATAGGAACTTGATACGTTTGACAAACTTTCACGAGCTGTTCTCTTTTTCTTAAAGGCATCACTGTCCCAGTGGGATTTTGAAAGGAAGGATTAACCATAACCATTTTGATGCGATGTTGTCGGATTGTTTGTTCTAGCGCTTCAAGATCAATCCCTTCCTCTGTCATGGGCACACCAAATAAGCGCACACCAGCAGCTTGGAAAATTGGTAAGGCATAGAAGAAAGATGGATCTTCTACGGCAACACTATCTCCTTGTCTCAATAAAACTTGCAAAACTAAAAAAAGTGCTTGTTGCGCACCTGAAGTAAGCAATAAACTTTCACTTGGTAAATGAAGCTGATATTCCGTTGCTGTAATGGCTTGGATTTCTTTTCTTAACGGAAAATAACCTAATTCATCTTGTGCTTCCTCTTTTAAAAATTGTTTCCAATTTAATGCTGGAAAATCGAAACTGGGAATTAAGTCTAACGGCAACTCACCTGTATACATATCTAAGTCAGTCGGCAAATTTTGTTTAGCACGTGACTCAATCTCTGCCACCAAGGGATGTACTTGTTTGAACACATTTTGTTCTAAATAACGATGCCAATCCGTTCGTGGCGTCATCATTACCCCCCATTTCCCTTCGTTGACAATCGTTCCACTCCCTCTTTTTCGCACAATCCAGCCTAAGTCCACCAGTTCGTCTAATGCATGAACAACGGTTGAACGATTGACAGACAAGTACTCTGCCAGTTTACGTTCCGAAGGGATTTTTTCGCCTGGTAATAATTCGCCAGTTTGAATCTTTTGAACAATCATTTCCATAATACTGCGATAAATGGGAACATTTTGTTCTTTTTTAAGTTGCCACATAGCAATCACCTCAACAATTGGATGAGTTAAAAGTAATCCAGTTTAATGCTTTTGTCAATCGAAAATACAAGAAAAGTGAGACAGCCGTTTTGACGAATGTCCCACTTTTCTGTTTTACTATTAACAGGTTTGTCTCAATGTTTGTGTAAAAATGCTTGGATGGTGTTATAAAAGATTCCTGCGAACATAAAGATTAACCAACTAAACCGCCAATCCCCTAAAACAAAACTAATAAATAGATAGAGTGCAACAACTAAGGGCCAATAAACGGATGCAATAATTGCACCGACAGGATTTCCCACAGGTCCTTCCTCTGTTTTTGTTTGTTGAGGGGCAAAATCAGGATGACCAACATGTTCTGAATAAAAATAAGTTTCATTCAACAATTTATTAAAACTTCCTTTAATTACTCCACCAAATATAAACAAGAAGACACCAACCGATACTAAAAAGAAGAGCCAACTAATCCCCATCGTTCCATTATAATATTGTCCGCCCATCATTTGATGCATGGAACGGCGCATCATCAGATGAAGACCACTACTAAAGACAACAACTGGGATTAAACCCAAAATACAAAAAACGACGCCCGCTGCCATACAAAAAATAAATGATCGTTGAAAACTTTGTTCTCTTTGTGCAACTTCTTTTTTTAACTTAATCGGAATCAATCGTTGCCCCAGTTGTTTGTCCATTGCAACAAACCGATTACCAGCAACAATAAATAATGGAACGCCGATTGCCACACCTATGAAAAGACAAACTAAACCAAGACCGTTAGAAAGAACACCACGCATACCAACCAGCAAGCCAACACCCACCATGATTGCAACAACACCAAGACCAATTTGAATAGCACCTTTACGTTGGACAGCTAAATAGTCAAGTCCTTCCTCCACTGAAATTTCTGGCAAACCGTTCATTGAATCGTTTGTTTCATCCACTTGTTTATTTTCTAAATTCAATTCTTCCATTAATTCATCAATAGTACCAAATTCAGAAATAATTGTACCAATTGCTTCATTTTCCGATTTTCCTTGGCTGAGCAAATCTTCATAACGATCCTCAGCATTTGCTAATAAGTCCGCCTTTAATTGTTTTGTTTCAGATGTTTCAACAACGCCTGAAAATAAGCTATCAATAAATTCTTCTATAATTTTCATTTTCCCATCTCCTTTACAAATGCTTCGACGACGTCTTTTGTTACTTCCCATTCTAGTAACTTTTCCTCTAAATAACACTCTCCTGCATGGGTTATTTGATAATAGGTCCGCTTTTTGCCATGCGTTACTTCTCCTGGAAATGATTCAATGTAGCCATTTTTCTCTAAACGTGTAAAAGCAGAATAAAGTGTCGTTTCTTTAATCGAATATTGTTCTTTAGAAATTTCACGAATGCGTTTAGAAATCGCATAACCATATGAAGCGCCGGATTGTAAGATTGAGAGAATAAAGGTATCGTTGTATCCTCGAATTGCATCACTACCAATCACATAAATTCCTCCCTCAAGTACTTCAACTATCGTACTACGTCTGTCGTTGTAATTATCTTAACACGATTACTACGATAGGTAAAGTAAAAAAAGCACGTAATGCAGAAATCATTTTAATTTCTGCACTACGTGCTGTCTTCTTTTCAGTCTATAGTTGAATCTTAAATGGTATCACCATTAAAAATAGAATTTTTTACAATCACATAATCAACTTTACGAATCGCTTCTAAATCGCGACCTCCCGCGTATGAAATGGAAGATTGTAAATCTTGTTGCATTTCGACTAAAGTATCTGCCAACTTCCCTTTATGGCGTAACCAGATTTTTTTACCTTCAACGTTTTTCTTTTCGCCTTTTTGGAATTCAGAGGCGCTACCAAAGTATTCTTTGTAAACAACGCCATCTTCCACTTTTGTTTCACCTGGTGATTCTTCATGTCCAGCAAATAGTGAACCAATCATGACCATAGTTGCCCCAAAACGCACAGATTTTGCAATGTCTCCATGGGTCCGAATCCCACCATCTGCAATAATTGGTTTCCGAGCAGCTTTGGCACACCAACGTAAAGCCGCTAACTGCCAGCCACCTGTCCCAAAGCCAGTCTTAATCTTAGTAATACAAACTTTTCCTGGTCCAATCCCCACTTTGGTGGCATCGGCTCCAGCGTTTTCTAATTCGCGAACGGCTTCTGGTGTTCCAACATTGCCCGCAATAACGAACGTTTCTGGTAAAGATTTTTTCAAGTGTTGAATCATATTAATCACCGCATTTGAATGACCATGGGCGATATCAATTGTCACGTAGTCAGGAACTAAACCTTCTCGGGCTAACGTTTCAACAAAAGCGTATTCCCCTTCTTTCACACCCACACTAATTGACGTAATCAAGCCCTTTTGTTGCATTTTTTTAATAAATGGCACTCGCGCCTCTTCATCAAACCGATGCATGATATAAAAATAACCATTTTCAGCAAGGGTTTCCGCAATCGTTTCATCAATAATTGTTTGCATGTTCGCTGGAACGACAGGCATTTTAAACGAATGTTTTCCTAAAGTTACTGTAGTATCACATTCAGAACGACTATTCACGATACATTTATTGGGAATTAATTGGACATCTTCATAATCAAAAACTTTCATACTTACTGCCTCCTAGTTATTTACA
This sequence comes from Enterococcus sp. DIV0682, assembly GCF_051712685.1. Taxonomy (NCBI): domain Bacteria; kingdom Bacillati; phylum Bacillota; class Bacilli; order Lactobacillales; family Enterococcaceae; genus Enterococcus; species Enterococcus sp. DIV0682. Next base: position 762,402 of record NZ_JBIOPK010000001.1, on the reverse strand, counting down.
AAAATAACGTAAAAACCGAACATTCGGTCATTTAACGTTCGTGTTTACAAACACCATTGTTAATTTACACTATTTACCGCCACTTGTCAAAGGCGTTTTAACGAAAATTAATCTTTTTACCCTTCTTGAACGTTTGGTAAAATGGCCTGCAATAAAATAGCAACAATTGAGGCAGTTGCCACGGGTGAACTAAATAAATATTGTAAAAATTGTGGTAAAGTTTCCAAAAACTCTTTTGGTAACAATGTCAACGCTAACGTCATAATAATCGGAACGGCAATTACATACATCTCTTTTTCATGAATTGTTACATCACTCATGACTTTCATTCCACTTACAGAAATGATGCCACAAACAACCACAAAAACACCGCCGATAACTGGTGCCGGAATGGCCGAAATCAAGGTGGAAAGTTTTCCAGATAAGCCAAATAAGACAAACCACGCACCTGCAGCCACAAAAACCTTGCGACTAGCAACTCCAGTGATTGAAATAATCCCAGCATTTGTAGAGTAACTAGTTACTGGCGTGCCGCCAATGAATGAAGAAACTAAGCAACCTAAGCCTTCGCCAATTACGCCGCGATTAATTTTTTCTTCGGTCAAAGGTTCAGCGACAACATGACTCACAGCAAACCAAGTGCCTGTTGTTTCCGCCATTAAAACCAGATAAATAACTAACATCGTGGCAATGGCTGACCAGTCAAATTGGAAAGAAAAGTTAACTAATGGTAACTGAGGCAAACTAAACCAAGCCGCTTCACTAACGGCTGATAAATCAAGTACTCCTAATAATTGTGCCGCGATGCTCCCAAATAATAATGCCAAAATGACAGAAGAAACGCGGAAAATCCGCCCTTTTTTCAAAGCAGAACCTAAGAGCGCAAAGAAGATCAACGTACCCGCTGCTATAAATGCTAATAAAATATTTTGTCCTAATTCCCCTTTTGCGTGGTAAATATTATCCGATAAAGCGACTGGCATTAACGAAAGCCCCACCACAAAAATAATTGTTCCTCCCACAATTGGTGGAACAAATTTAGTGATTAAACGATTAAAGATACCAGTAAATCCTAATATAATAACAACAATTGCCCCCACTAAACTAGCACCTAAAACTGCGCCCCAGCCATTTCCTTGTTGGTTATTGGCAAAATAAATTCCTGCAATTGCCCCGATTGGAATAAATGAAGGGCCTTGCGCAACTGGTAATCTCATACAAAAATGAGATTGAATAATCGTGGCAAGTCCTGCTGCTATGAATGTTGCTTGGATTAAAGAAGACGTTTGTGCTGTGCTAATCCCAATAATTGAAGCAATGATCACAGGTACGACGTACACGTCCATTGCTAAGACATGCTGAATCCCTAACATAGTGGCCTGCCCAAAAGATACTGAATCTTCTGGCCCCACTGTTAAATGAAGATTATTTTGTTTCTTTTCACTCATTTTTTATACTCCTTTAGTTGCTGACATTAAATTTTTATCATGTACTTTTTCACCTTGTACCCAGACTTCTCGAATATTTTCTGGTCGTGCTAAATATAAGATTTTTTGGAAAATATCAAGCAATGATTCCCCTGGATTTTTAGGGATTCGTGCTTGTGACAAGCTTGTATTAATAATTTGAACATCCCAAGCATACCCTTTTTCTAATTTTCCAATTGGTAAACTTAGCGCTTGACCACCACCAGCAGTAGCTAAATAAAACGCTTCATTTACGGTAATCCGTGCTGTTTTAACACCTCGTACTTCTGGTTTTTTTGTAGCATCGACACCATCTTCTAACATTCTAGAAGAAATAACCGCTTGCTTTAAATTGTCAAAAAGACTTGGTGAAAAACCACCTGAAAGATCACTACCTAAACCAACTTCTACTTGATGTTGATGTACTATTTTTGCAATCGGTGTCACTGCATTGCCAAAATAAGCATTAGAGATTGGGCAGTGCGCCACAGCCGTCCCTGTTTCATGGAATAAATTCATATCTGCTTCTTCTAAAAAGCCTGCATGTGCCATCACTGCTTTTTCTGTTAATAAACCAAAATCATTCAATGCTTGGGCATCATTTTTTCCAAAACGTTCTTGAACAAATTGATGTTCCCAATCACTCTCACTACAATGACTTTGAACATGGACTTGATATTTCGCTGCTAATTCTCCTAATCCTTTAAGTGCTTCCTCTGTACAACTTGGAATGAAACGCGGAGTTACAACGGGATACACGCCTTGTTTTGTTTGCTGCGCTAATGTTTGAATTTCTTGAATAAACCGTTCCGTTTCTTCTAATGCTTGTTGCGTTGTTTGATCACGATAGTATTCTGGATTCTCATTAAGATCATCCATTACAACTTTACCAATTAAGCCACGCTGCCCTTTTTCCGCACAAATCTCTGCCAAACGACGGCTAGCTTCATAATGAATGGTTGCAAAATAAAGGGCTGTTGTTGTCCCATTAGCTAACAATTGGGTTACCAATTCATCATAGACTTGTTGGGCAAATGCTAAATCTGCAAATTTGGACTCCAAAGGAAACGTGTACGTATTCAGCCATTCATACAATGGAATATCCAAGGCGGTCCCTGATTGTGCCCACTGAGGTGCATGGACATGTAAATCAACAAAGCCGGGTAAAAGATAAGAATCTTGGGGCAATTCTTGAAAACGTTGTGCCTCTTTTTGTTCTGCTAGCACAGTTTCATACGCTTCAGCATCTGGTTCAATTATTTCCTGAATTACTCCGGCCTCATCTATACAAAAAAGTGTCTCTTCATAAACTTTAATCTCTTGCAAATTTTTACTAGAAAAACCTGTTCCTTTTATTACAAAATGAAACATTTAATACTCCTCCTTACTATCACATGAAGATTATACATAAACTTTCGCTTAATAACTATAAAAATGTGATTTTTTTTAAAAAAATACGTGTTCAAACAAGCAAAAACCGAACATTCTAAGAATGATTTATTTTTTCTTTGGATAAACAAGAAAACTTTCTATTCTTAAGATTCTTCGGTATACTTGAAGAGAATCGTTAGAACTTTAGGAGGTCCTGAGATGATACAGATCGAACAAATTAGAACAGGTGTTATTCAAGAAAACTGTTATCTTGTTTATAATGAAGAAGCATTATTAATTATTGATCCAGGTGCAGAAGGAGCAAAACTAATTCAAGAAATTACCCGTTTAGGGAAGAACCCAGCCGCTATTTTATTAACACATACTCACTATGATCATATTGGTGCGGTAGAAGAATTGCGCCATCATTATCAAATCCCTGTTTATGTTAGTCCATTAGAACAAGCGTGGCTTTCCAATCCTATTTTGAATCTTTCAGGATTAGGCAGACATGACGATATAGCAAATATTATTGTTCAACCCGCCGAACATGAATTTAAACTAACCGATTATGAAATTGGCGGCATGAAATTTTCCGTAGTCCCAACACCTGGTCATTCAATTGGTAGCGTCAGCTTTGTCTTTGATGATTTTGTTGTTGTTGGGGATGCATTGTTTAAAGGTAGTATTGGTCGTACCGATTTACACACTGGTGATATGCAACAATTATTACACAGCATTACGACCTATCTATTCACTTTACCAGAAGAATTTCCTGTTTATCCAGGCCATGGTGATGCCACGACCATTCAACATGAAAAAGCCACAAACCCATTTTTTAATTAGAGATTTATTCACTATTTAAAGAAACTTAGGAGGAGTAGCAATGACTGAAGCAACGACACTTTATATTATTCGTCACGGAAAAACGATGTTTAATACGATTGGCCGAACCCAAGGCTGGTCAGATACCCCCTTAACCAAACAAGGAGAAGAAGGCATTTATCATTTAGGCTTAGGTCTTAGGGATATAGACTTTAAGGAAGCCTATAGTAGTGATAGTGGTCGTGCCATGCAAACCGCTCAGATTATTTTACAAGAACATCAAAACCACCAAAAGATTCCTTACCTAACCGATAAACGGATTCGTGAGTGGTGTTTTGGTTCTTTAGATGGTGGCTATGATGGTGAACTTTGGGGTGTGGTGCCACGCATTTTAGCTTTTAAAAGTTATGAGGACATGATGACCACGAAGATTACCTATCGTGAGCTAGCAAATGCTATTATTGAAGCCGATACGGCTGACTGGGCGGAGCCTTATGAAGTTATCCGTGATCGTGTTTGGTCTGGTTTCGAAGATATCGCTCATCATCGAGAAAAAAATGGTGGCGGCAAAGTCATGGTGGTTTCCCATGGACTAACAATTTCCTTTTTACTTTCCTTAATTGATGCAAGTTTGCCTATGCAGATGGCGCTGGAGAATGGTAGCGTGACGACCTTAACTTACGAAAAAGGAACATTTACCATTCAAGGAATTAATGATATTTCTTATATTGAAAAGGGAAAAAAGATCGCTGAAAAGCGCCGTTTGTTGTAAAAAAAGAGAAGGTTATCTGTCAAAATGACAGATAACCTTCTCTTTTTATTTATTCTTTTAAACGTTCTACGTTTTTTCTTGAAATTTGAATTTTTTCTAAGGTTTCCTTATAGTTTTTTGCTGCATAAGCAAAAAATAAAACATCAACTACATACAATTGTGCCACCAAGGAAACAGTAGCCGCACTTCTCAATGGCACGTCTTCCCCACTAGAGGTTTGAAGGACGATATCACTTTTTTCACCAATCACTGATTTTTCATCTTGTGTGATACTAATAATAGGAATCCCTTGCTGCTTCGCTAAATCAGCTAAAGTACTTGCTTCTTTATTCGTTCCAGAATTAGAAATAACAATAAAAACACTAGGCTTTTCTGTTGAGCCTAACATAGAAGCAAATAAATGATGATCCAATGTTGTAAATACCGTTCGGCCTAAGCGCGTAAACTTTTGATAAATATCTTGAGCAACCAACGAAGAGGCGCCCAACCCATAGACAAAAATTACTTCTGTTTTTTCCAACAAATCAACGGCTTCATTCACTGCGACATCCTCTAATGTCTGACCGCTTCGCTCAACCACATGAACAAAGCGCGCCTGTAACTTTTGTTTAATATCAGCTGTTGATTCCCCTTTAGTAACTTCAGTATACATTTGCTGCTTCATTTGGCCAAGATTTGCAGATAATAAAAGTTTCAACTCTGTGAAGCCATTCACATCCATAGAATGACAAAAGCGAATAATTGCCGCTGGACTTGATCCTGCTTGTTTCGCTAGCTCTTGCGCATTCATTGAAATAACTGTTTCTGTATTTTTTAAAATATATTCTGCGATTTTTCGTTCTGATTTTGGTAATTGTTGTAGACGATCTTGGATAGATAAGACAATATTTTGTTGCATAAACACCCCTCCTGATACACCATTTCCTACGCAATTAAATTTTAACAAAGAAAAAGGGAGAAGCCAAGTTCTCCTTTTTTCTATTTATTATTTAGTTGTTTGCATATCTTTAGGAATCCCAAAGAATAACGTTGCTACAAAACCACCTGCGTAAGCAGCCAATAAACCTAATACATATGCAAGCCATTGGTTGTTGGCAATTAATGGAATTAAAGCCACCCCACTTGGTCCAATAGCAATCGCACCAACATTACCGAAGGCACCAATTACTGCACCACCAATACCACCGCCGATACAAGCAGTAATGAATGGACGTCCTAATGGTAAAGTAACTCCGTAGATTAATGGTTCACCAATACCTAAAATCCCAACTGGCAAGGCACCTTTAATCATTTCAACTAATTTTTTATCTGATTTACAACGAATCCATAATGCTAAAGCTGCACCGACTTGTCCCGCACCAGCCATGGCCAGAATTGGTAATAACAAAGTCATCCCTGTTTGATTAATCATTTCAATGTGGATTGGCGTCAAAATTTGATGTAAACCAAACATTACCATTGGCAAGAAGGTTAAACCAAGAGTAAAGCCAGCAACCATGCCACCTTTTTCTAAGACAACATTGATAATACCAACTAAGCCATTAGAAATAGCTCCGGCTACAGGCATGATTAAGAAAATAGTTGCTAAGCCAATCACTAAAAGTGAAATGGTTGGCGTTACGATAATATCAATTGATTCTGGGACAATTTTATGCAATTGTTTTTCTAACAATGATAATAACCATACGGCAAAAATAACACCGATAATTCCGCCTTGTCCTGCAGATAATGTTCCCCCAGTGAAAATATTACTGATTGGAGCATCCGGATTCATTCCTGTCAACATTGTGACTGCCCCAATAACACCACCCAACGCTGGCGTTGCACCAAAAACGCTGGCGCTGTTAATCCCAGTGTAAAGAGCTAAATAAGCAAAAATCCCATTTTTAATGATATTTAAGACATCGATATATTGTTGCCATGAAGCTGAAATATCACCAGCAACAACTAAGTTAGACATAACAGCTGCAATCCCGCCAATAATACCAGCCCCAACAAAGGCAGGAATCATCGGAACAAAGATACTAGAAATAGCTTTTAATACTTTTTTAAATGGTGAAGTGTTATTTTGTTTCGCTTTTTGTTGTGCTTTCATTTGAGCGGCTTTTTCTTCTACTAAATCTTTTCCAGATTTGCCTGCTGAAGCATCAGTTGAGGTGTCATGATTAAATGGTTCTCCCAATTTGACACCTGCTTGATCTACCATTTCTTGTGCAACCTTGTTAACAGTCCCTGGACCAACAACTACTTGTAACGTATCATCTTCTACGACGCCCATAACGCCATCAATTTTTTTCAATCCTTCAATATCCACTTTGTCATAATCGCGGATATCCATACGAACACGAGTCATACAATGAATGACTTTGTCCACGTTTTCTTGACCACCAACTTCTTTATAAATCCCATCAGCAATGCGTTTAATTCTTTCTTCTGCCATGTTAAAACACCCTCCTAATTCCTTAATTTAATGTATTCTTGATAAATTGATTCCCGTCAATTAATTTTTGTGTTGCTTCTTCTTTAGTACTATCAGTTAAAATCATTACAATTGCTAACTTCACATTTTCTTCTGCCTCTACAAATTTTAGTTCGGCAACTTCATAACTACAACCCGTTGCTTCCATAATAATCCGTTTGGAACGCTCCACTAATTTTTCATTGGTTGGTTTTACATCAACCATTAAGTTATTGTAGACTTTCCCAATACCAATCATGGAAATAGTTGATAACATATTTAAAATTAATTTTTGAGCTGTCCCAGATTTCAAGCGAGTCGAACCTGTTAAAAATTCAGGTCCTGCATCTACTTCAATCGGCATTTGCGCATATTTACTAATTTCGGCATTTTTATTACATGCCACAGTTGCGGTAGCTGCTCCCACCGTTGTAGCATATTCTAAACCGCCAATTACATAAGGCGTCCGACCACTGGCTGCAATCCCAACAACAATGTCATTTGCTGATAATTTTAGATCAACTAAATCTTGACGACCTAGTTCTTTTGAATCTTCGGCACCCTCTACTGCGACAGTCATTGCTTTTTGACCACCAGCGATGAGGCCTTGAACCATCTCTGGCTCGACGCCAAAAGTTGGTACGCATTCGGCTGCATCTAAGACACCTAACCGACCACTCGTACCAGCGCCCATGTAGATCAAGCGGCCGCCTTGATTGAAACTTTTGATGATGGCTTCTACCACTGGTTCAATGGCTGCTAATTCTTGACCCACTGCTATTGCAACTTTTTGGTCTTCTTGATTCATTTTTTGTAAAGCTTCTTTGACACTCATCTCATCTAAGCCCATTGTATTTTCATTTCTACGTTCAGTTGTTAAGTTTTCTAAATTCATTTTCTATCGTTCCTTCCGTGACTAGCGTAAATTGATTGCCTGCCTTGATTAACGGCAATATCGTTTGATCTTTTTCAATAATTCGTGTAATCGTATTGACTTTTTCATCTTTCGGCAAGTCCACAAGTGTGACTTGAATTTCTCCCATATAGCGACCATATTTTTCATTATCAATCGTTACGGTTCCCACTGGACGTGCTTCAGTCTGCTCTGACTCAATCGTTGCAATTTCATCTTTTCTGAACATTTCACTCGTTCTTGATAATTCACTTCGCAAAACATCTCTTGCAGCATCTAAACGATTGGTATGAGTCCCAAGTATTCGTTTCAAATAGTGGCTCTTGCTAGGTGCTACTTCTAACAGAAATTGATTGGTTTGGTGATAATAACCAAATTGAGCCATGGTTCGCTCACTAATTGTGGGATCACCAATATAAACAGCATCGACATAAGGATCAGCCATCAAACCAACGGCAGCGGCGAAAGGATTTTGCCCCCGATGTTTTTCTAATGTTGGTAAACCAGCAAAAATTGGGCCTCTTGTTTGCCCATCTCCTGGCACAAAAGTAAAAACTTGTAAGCCTAATTCTTTAAGCCAGCGGTTCTTTTCATTAAAAAATGTTGTTCCAATGCCTGTTTCAGGTCTTGGATAATAATTATGCCAAGCTTCTAAGCGAGAAAAGTCCGCTTGGTGAGCCTTTAACTCAGCTACTTCTTCCAGTGTAATGGTACTAGCATTCAATCCTATATCAATCTTATGTGAAGCATGAGCCATTTGTTCTATCGTAATGCCATAGTCCATCCGGAGGCCAGTTACGCCCAACTCAATTAAAGGCTCTAATTCATCGAAAGAAAAACCCGCTCTTTTTAACGCTTCACCTGAAATATCTACCATAATTTTCATTTTTTCTGCCTTAGCAATTGCCCCTAAATCAGTCAAGCGTTGGCGGTAAAGGGAAGTATCATCTTCTGGAATGTGTAAAGAAGTGAAAATACCATCAAATCCAAGCGCTTTCATCTTTTTGATATAAATAATTGTATCGTTTGTAATCTCTTCACCAAGAAAAACTGAAATACCATACATCTTTTTAGCTCCTCTCTAATACGCTTTCATTATAACTTGTTTGAAATAAAATTTCAACTATTTTTCTAAATATTTTTTAATTCCAAAATAAAATTTTATTTCTGTTCAAAAAAAACGAGCGTGGAACAAAAATCACTTTGGATTTTTGCTCCACGCTCAAAAACTGATAAACGGCGGGAATAGAAGCAACACTCCGCGTTGCTCCGATCTCAACAACTTCTAAGTGCTAAAGCTCTAAGAGTTGAAGGTCCTTCGGAAATAAGCCGAAATTGTTGAGAATCACGAAGAACGTAGTGATTCGATGATGAACAATACCTACTTGGTCTCCAAAAATCAAAGATCAATTTTCGGAAATTTCTTCTTATTTCTCGGAGCTAAACGGTTCTGTCCCGACCTCGTCTACTACATTAATTGGCTGTGGCAGAGCCAACTGGTGTACCAGCTGTAACCACGCCAGTTTTCTCTAACGAAAATTGTGCTACTTTATCCATGTTGGTAATAATGACAACCATTTCAGTTCCTTTACCAGCTGCTTTAATTGCCTCTAAATCAGCAATTGCGACCACCGTATCTGCAGTCACTTGGTCGCCTTCTTTCACTTTAATAGTGAACGGTGCCCCGTTTAACTCTACCGTATCAATACCCATGTGTAATAAAATTTCAAGACCGTTTGTCATTTTTAAACCAATGGCATGTTTTGTTTGGAAAACGCTTAAAACTTCTCCTTCAATAGGTGCATAAATTTCACCATTTTCTGGAACTACTGCATAGCCATCTCCCATCATTTTTTGTGAAAAAACAGGATCATTCACTTCACTAATTGGGATAACGGTTCCATTGGCAACGGCATACATTGTATTATTTTCGACAACTTCATTCTTTTTCTTCAAAAATCCAAACATTTCTCTTCCCCCATTTTTTAAAGTATCACTAGTATAGAAAAAAGTTTCATGAATTACAAGTGGCACCTTTGTATAATTCTAAAATTTATTTTAAAATAAGAATTTGCATTGGCATTTACTTTGTCAGCGGGTATACTTATACTTGATGTATTTTGCATTTATTTCAGAAAGGAATGGTGACATGCTTTTTGCTAACCTATGGAAAGCAATTATTCTTGGTATTATCGAAGGAATTACCGAGTGGCTTCCAATTAGTAGTACCGGACATTTAATTTTAGTGGATGAGTTTATTAAACTCGATCTAAGTAAAGATTTTATGGAAATGTTCAACGTCGTTATCCAATTGGGAGCGATTATGGCGGTTGTTATTTTATACTTCCACAAATTGAATCCTTTCTCACCAAAGAAAAATGGCGAAGAGAAAAAAGATACTTGGATTCTTTGGTCTAAAGTCTTAGTCGCTTGTTTACCAGCGGCAGTTATTGGTCTAAAATTTGATGATTATTTAGATGCACATTTTTATAACTTTTTAACAGTATCGATTATGTTAATTGTTTATGGGATTGCTTTTATTATCATTGAAAAACGAAATAAAAATGTTGCACCGAAGTGTACTAATCTAAAAGACTTCACTTATAAAGCCGCTTTAATCGTTGGTGCTTTCCAAGTACTGGCATTAATTCCAGGAACTTCACGTTCAGGAGCGACCATTTTAGGGGCAATCTTAATTGGGGCCTCACGTTTTGTTGCAACAGAGTTTTCATTTTTCTTAGGAATTCCAGTAATGTTTGGAGCAAGTTTTTTAAAAATCTTTAAATTCTTGGCCAAAGGAAATACGTTTGGGTCAGAAGAAATCATTATTTTATTAACTGGCTCTATTGTTGCCTTCGTTGTTTCCATCATTGCGATTAAATTCTTATTGAATTACTTGAAGAAAAACGATTTTACAGTTTTCGGTTGGTATCGTGTAATTTTAGGTGCGATTTTAATTGGCTACTGGTTATTCTCATAAAAATAAAACCGTTGCTTTCACTATTGAAAGCAACGGTTTTATTTTTTTAAATCGCCAAACGTTATCCGCTCAATCCCCTGTTCTTCAAACCACTGACGAACACGAGGATCACAAATCGTTGCTAATTCTTTGCAGCGTAAAGTGGTATAAGAAGAATTGTCTAACACAAATTGATCCAAATACCCAACATCAAAATGCATCTCAGCAATTGCCGATTCCGGCATCCGTAATAAACCAAAGTCATCTTCTAAAAAATTCTCCACTGATACGCCTTCGTGAATATAAGATAACGCGCCAGACTCTAACAAATGTGTCACCTGGAAATAACCTTGTTGCGGTGGATATTCTTTTTCCCCACTATATTTCAGGGTTGTATGAAGTCCGTACTCTTCTGCTAATTCTAAAAATACTTGATCAACCACTTCATCACCAATCGAATGGCAATCAAAATGTTCAGGATAATGTCCAGTTAGTTCCTTAAAGCGCGTCAATTGTGCAATCGTTTCAAGTCGTACTTCTTCATATACGAAGGTTACTTGCTTTTGTTGACGATAATAAGAAGAGCGATGAAAATTGCCTTGTTCATCTACCAGTGAAGGAATCATACATGGGTCCGCACAAGGTTTCCCTAATAAAAAATTCGTATGCTGACCTACAAATAAGCCTGGATAATTTTTTGCTAACGCAACGGCGTGTTCTGCTGTTGGTAAATTGGGCATCAAAAGTGTCGACGTTGTTAAACCATCGACATAACTTTTGATAATGCCATGATTAATCGCTTCTGACATCCCAAAATCATCAGCATCAATAATTACTTTAACCAACAGCTCCCCCTCTTTTCTTTACGTATTTTTGATGACAATTCCGACAATAATATTAACAGCTGATTCACAATCATTAATCGTGCGCTCAAGCTGATCGTAAACATCTTTCCACTTGATAACTTTTAATAAATCTTTTTCGTTGGTCATCAAATCTTTCATGGCGCTACTGTATAATTTATCGCCTTGAGATTCAATCGTATTCACTTCATCAATCAATGAAACTAACGTTTTAGAATTCTTAAATTTTGCAAATTCCTTCGTTGCTGATTTAACGCCTTCTGTCGCTTTAACAATATAAGCAGTTAATTCTAGCGCGGGCGCAATCATTTCTTCGACAACTAAATGATCAAGTAAATAAGACAAACTATTAATGCTATCAATAATGTTATCTAAGTGATCCGTAATATCGACAATATCTTCTCGATCAATCGGCGTAATAAAGGAAATATAGAGTTCATTTAAAATTTTGCGAACAATTTCATCATTCTCTTTTTCCAATTGATGAATCACTTCTGATTTTTTTACTAAGTTTTCTAATGAATAATTGTCTACAATTTCTTGCAAAACCTTTGCCGCTTCATAAGCATTTGTTGCTAACTGGTTTAATTCTCCAAAATAATCAAATTGTTTTTTACGTGCCATGTTTTTCTCTCCTTAAAAAATTGCAATAAATAATTTTGACATCACATAAGCGATCAGCCCACATCCTGGGAAAGTTAAAATCCATGCTATCAGCATTTCTTTCACGATACGCCAGTCAACACTTGAGATTCGCTTAGAAGCACCTACTCCCATAATCGCTGTTGTTTTTGTATGAGTAGTTGAAACTGGAATCCCAAAAGCCGATGCTAAAAATAAACAAATAGCCGTGCTTAAATCTGCAGTGAAGCCTTGATAGCGTTCAAGTTTTACCATATCCATCCCGACTGATTTAATGATTCTCATGCCGCCCACAGAAGTTCCAATGCCCATTGTAATGGAACACAGAACCATAACCCATAACGGAATCACAAAACCGCCACCTGTTTTTTCGACTAAATTATTATAAAAAAGCACTAACATGAACACGCCCATAAATTTTTGCCCATCTTGCGCACCATGTAAAAAAGCATTAGCTCCTGCACCAAAGGCTTGTCCAACTGTAAAAAATTTGTTGGCTTTTCTTCTAGGCACAGCCGAGAAAGCTTTCACAACAAGTTTGGCAATCAAATAACCGCCGCCAAAGCCCATAACGGTAGAAACAACTAGACCAACAAGCACTTTGATCCATTCCGAGCCATTGACTGCACCCAAACCACCTAATGCCATTGCCGAACCAGTCAAGCCGGCAATTAACGCATGGCTTTCACTTGTGGGAATACCAAAATACCACGCAGCAACTGCCCAAACCACAATTGAAAAAAGCGAAGCAGCCAAAGCCACCTGTGAAGCGTTTCCATTTGCGTCAAAACTAACAATGTTGCTAATCGTTTCAGCTACTTGGGCATTAAAAAAGGTCATGACTAATGCACCTAAAAAGTTCATCACAACAGCCATCCAAATTGCGACATTCGGTTTTAACACCCGAGTCGAGACAGCGGTTGCAATTGCGTTCGGCGCATCCGTCCAACCGTTAACAAAAATTACACCCATTACCAAAGTAATCGTTACCAATAATGCAATACTCACAAAGACACCACCATTTTTCATTTATCTATTTTATCATAGCATGTTTTAAAAAAAATGTATGCTTTTTTCTTAAGGCTCTGGCAAATTTTCTTATTTTTTTCTTGAAATTGTCTGTTAAGGAAAAAAACTTGTCGTCTTTTATTGCAATGGAACAATGGATTAGGTATAATGATTACTGTTGAATTACATTGGCTGACCAGTGTAAAACCTAAATCATCGGAGGTGAAACAAATGCCAAATATCGAATCTGCAATCAAACGCGTACGTACAAGTGCTAACGCGAATGCGAAAAATTCATCTCAAACAAACGCAATGCGTACAGCAATCAAGAAATTTGAAGAAGCTGTAGCTGCTGGAGCTGATAACGTCGATGCTTTATACAACGAAGCTGTTAAAGCTGTTGATATGGCTGCAACTAAAGGTTTAATCCATAAAAACAAAGCTAACCGCGATAAAATTCGTTTAAGCAAATTAGCTAAATAATGTGAGATAGAAGTTAGCATTCATGTTAGCTTCTTTTTTCATCAAAAAATGTCCAAGTCTGTTTTCACAAAGACTCGGACATTTTTTTATAAAGGTGAATCAATCCACGGTAAATCTGTTGTGAGATGTTGACTAAATAATTTAGTCTCTTCTCGCAAAGCTAAACGTTGTTGTCTTCTCGTTTCATAATTGGAACAAATCAACTTTTCTTCTGCAGTTTCTGGGACGACTGCCGCTAATTGGAAGTCACTTTCAGGATTCATATGAGACGGAATGGCTACAAAAGTTGTAAAACAAGTCGCCGCTAAATAACGCTCTCCAGTTGTTAAATCTTCTCCTACAACTTTAACAAATACTTCCATCGATTTATGATGCACGCCAGAAACAAACGTTTCAACACACACTGAGTGATTTTCTTTTAAAGGTTTTAAAAAATTCAAGTTATCTAAAGATGCTGTAACTGCCCCTCTCCGACAATGTCGTGAAACGGAAATGGATGCGGCATCATCAATTAAAGACATTAATTTCCCACCAAATAGTGCACCAAAGGGATTTAAATCAAAGGGAAATACACGATGTGTTTGAATCACTCGTGATTCTCGACAAAATTTTTCTTTCGTCATTAACGATTCCTCTACTTTCATTTATAAACTTTTCCACGCTTTACTTTAGCTTACTTTACCATTTGATGCAATCCTTACTTTTTAGGAAACATTTAAAAAATAACAAATTTGCAAGTCCCATTTATTCATTTTTAGGAAAGTTGCTGTATAATAATAACGGTTAAAGAACTTTTAAGGAGATGGATACACATGAAAATTGCAATTGCTGGTGCCGGCGCTATGGGCAGCCGTTTAGGAATTATGTTGCATCAAGGCGGAAATGATGTAACTTTAATCGATCAATGGCCCGCGCACATTGAAGCCATTCGTGAACATGGTTTAATCGCTGATTTTAATGGAGAAGAAGTTGTCGCAAAACTACCAATCTTCTCACCAGAAGAAATTGACCATCAAAATGAACAAGTAGATTTAATTATTGCTTTAACCAAAGCACAACAATTAGATGCAATGTTTAAAGCGATTCAACCAATGATTACTGAAAAAACGTATGTACTATGTTTATTAAATGGCTTAGGTCATGAAGATGTACTAGAAAAATATGTGCCAAAAGAAAACATCTTGGTTGGCATTACCATGTGGACAGCTGGTTTAGAAGGACCGGGACGTGTTAAACTTTTAGGTGATGGCGAAATTGAATTAGAAAATATTGATCCTTCTGGTAAAGAATTTGCTTTAGAAGTCGTTGATGTCTTCCAAAAAGCTGGTTTAAATCCAAGCTATAGTAGCAATGTTCGCTACTCTATTTGGCGGAAAGCCTGTGTCAATGGTACGCTAAACGGTTTGTGTACAATCCTTGATTGTAATATTGCCGAATTTGGCGCACTACCTGTTAGTGAATCCCTTGTTAAAACATTAATCAGTGAATTTGCAGCAGTCGCAGAAAAAGAAGCCATTCATTTAGATCAAGCAGAAGTCTATACACATATTGCTCAAACTTATGATCCAAACGGTATTGGCTTGCACTATCCGTCTATGTATCAAGATTTAATTAAAAATCATCGTCTCACAGAAATTGATTACATTAATGGTGCTGTTTGGCGCAAAGGACAAAAATACAACGTAGCAACACCTTTCTGTGCCATGTTGACACAGCTTGTTCATGGAAAAGAAGAACTATTAGGAGCTAAATAATAAGAAAGTACCAGAGACAATCGTTGTATGACGATTGTCTCTGGTACTTTCTTATTTTGCTTGCGCAGTCAATTTTAAAATAAATAATTGGAATAGTAATTCTTTATCCATTTGGCCCGTTTTCATGCGGTAATCATTTTCAACTAATTCATCATAAAGTCTTTCTAATCGAGACAATTCAAATCGTCGGACTTGTTGTAACGCTAACTTGACTCGATAAGGATGAACCTTTAATGTATCAGCGATATTCGCTTGTTGATAGCCCATCTTAGCCAAAATTTTTGTTTGCAGAAAAAGGCGAATCTGATTCAATAAGATTGCATTTAACTTAATGGTTTCTTCTCCTTGTAAAAGTAAATCTTCATACAATTGAACAGCTTTTTCACTGTTTCCAGAAAGTACTTCGTTGGTTAAATCAAAAACATTATGTTCCAAAGACTTAGGGACTAATTCTTGAACCGCACCTCGTGTAATTGTCTTCGTTTCAAGGGCATATAAATACAGCTTCTGTAATTCTCCCATAATTTTTGATAAGTTCAAGTCTGTCAATTGAAGTAATAAATCAAAAGCATCGGAGCGAATAGTGTACCCTTCGCTCTCAATCGTTTGAGAAATGTACTGACGAATAGCCTTTTCATCCATTGGATTGACGTCAACTACTGTGGCATTTTTTTTCAATGCTTTGGTAATTTTTTTGCGTTCATCTAATTTTTCATATGAGGCCATAAAAACAAGAACAGTTGTTGGTGATGGACTTTCCAAATAATTCAATAAAAGATTGACATCATGTTCCACACCGTTTGTTTTTCTTTCGGCAGTTAAAAAGTAAGGATTTTCCACAAAGACAAGGCGATAATCACCAAAAAACGGAATTGTTTCCGCTTCAGCAATCGCTGCACTTAAAGGTGTTTCCTCCATATCAAATGAGAAAAAGTTAAATTGATCATCCTCTTCCGTCAACAATTCTTTCATCAATGTTGTTTTAAATAATTCAGTTAAATAAAGTTCTGTTCCTATTAATAAATACACTGGAGCGATTTTTTGCTCTCGCACTTCTTTCAAAGCTTTTTGTAACTCCATTGGCTCGCTCCTTTTCTCGTTTCTCTTGTTTATCCTATCATGTTACTTCTGGAAATACTAGTCTTGTTCTTTAACAAATTTGGCTTTAGAAAGCCCTTGCCAAGGTAACCATTGATAATAAATCATTCCTTGAAGATCGGTCCGATAATAATTTATTTTTTGCTCCTCTAGCGTCGCTAATGTCTCCTGATGAGGATGTTTAAAACGATTATTCAGTCCAGCTGAAATCAATGCTTCTCGCGGATTAAGCTGTTTGATAAATCTTTTAGTAGACGACGTTTTACTACCATGATGACCGACTTTCAAGATGTCGATTTTCAACTGGGGATAGCGAGCCAACACTTGTTCTTCTCCTTCGGCTTCCAAGTCACCAGTAAATAAAAAATGCCGTCCGCCTAATTGTGTGGAAAACACTATCGAGTCATTATTGCCCCCAATACTGCTCTTATTTGGTGATAAAATTTGAAAAGAAACGGGCCCATTAATTCGCTTGGATGCTAAAATTGGCCGACAGTCTGTTCCGCTTTTTTGGAGTTGTTTCAAGACTTGGCGAAACGAAAAATTGGCTTCAGCTGCTCCTTTAGGGAAATAAAGAACAGAAATTGGAACCTTCTGCGCAATGGCTAATAAATCGCCAAAATGGTCTTCATGTGCGTGTGTGATGATCACTTCATCTAAACGTTTGACCCCTTGACTTTTGAGAAAAGGAATCACTGAATATTCCGCTCCTGATCGACTATTTTTCCGTTGCCGCCAAGCTTCTTTGTCAAAAGACAACCGACCACCTGTATCGATCAGTGTATTTTTTCTGTGAAAAGGCGCTTGGATAAACAAACTATCCCCTTGGCCTACATCGATCATTGCAACAATGCCAATTGGCGAAAGGTATTTACTATTTATCAAAACAATTAGTAGTCCGATTGAGAAAAGAATTTTTTTAGACTTGTCTGCTAAATAAATCATTGAAAGTCCGATTAGTAATAACAAACTAATTTGTATCCAAGCATTTAAATAGCCGATGGTCAGCTTCGGATTTAAGTGAACTAGCACCCACTCAAATAAGCCATTCATTGTTAAAAATAGTGGTTCGAGCAAGGCTGCTAAATAACGTGCTGGCATAATAATCACTAGAAAAAAGTTCAACGTCAAAAGCGGTAACAAGAACCGTTCAAAAATTGGTAACAAGAGAAATGTTAAGAAACTTCCTAACAAGGGCCATTCATAAAATGATTGGACTAAAATAGGTAAGGAAGCCACAGCCAATAGGAAAGAGCCTACACAATTTTTAATGAAAGGCGAAGAATAACCGACCAATGTTTGCTCTAAAAACAGCAGAACAAAGGAAAGTAAATAACTAAATTGACCGCCGACTGAAAAAAAGAGGGTTGGCTGAACAATCAAGTGCACTAAGAGAGTTAAACTCCAACAATCGAGGGCCGGAACCTGCCAATTAAACCGTCGATTGAACGTATTGAGGTTTGTTTGTAAAAGCGCCCGCATGACACTGACTGAGAATCCTGTTAAACCAGCATATATCAGTGAAAAAGCGCATTGCCACAAAAAATAACTTTCTTGCGTTCGGCGAGCAATTCTTAGCATTAGCAAGCGAAATAAACGAAGGAAAAAAGAAACATGCATCCCTGACAAACTAAAAAGATGCAAAATGCCTAATGCTGAAAATTTATCGCTTATTTCAGCAAATTCTTCATTACGAAAACCTAAAAGCAACGCATTCATGTACATTGCACTAGTATCACCAAAATTTTTCTGAATATGTACCATCGCCCACTTCCGCCAGCCGCTAATGATTTCTTTAAACCGCCAAGAAAAAAAGGAACGCGGTTGTCCTATCTCCTCAATGAATAAAATAGCTTCGATTCCTTGATTCTTTAAAAATAGTTGATAATTGAAGCCATTTTTGTTGGTTTGACCTTGGGGCGAGTCTAAAATACCTACAGCGGTTGCCTGAATGGTTGTGGTTAGTTGTTGCCATTGCTGTTTTTCTTTCACACTTTTTAATTGATAAAATGCCAGTACTTTCTGCCTTTTGCCTTTTACGATCCAATTGGCAGGAAATTTTACTTGATCACCATCGACTTGTATTTCATCTGGCAATATCGTTAGCTGTCCTGACAAGCGGACTTCTTTAGGCAACAAAGAGACTGGCTTTAACCACTGGAAAATCAATATGCCCCCTACTATTAAAAAACTGCACAAAAAACCTCCCAATATAACAGGAAAACTTTTTGTACAGACAATACGGATAACAGTGATAGAAAGAAGAAGAGCTCCTAATAGACTAGGTGCGAAAAAACACCACAGCCCACAACTAGTCAGCAGAGCTATGAAGAACCAATTATTCCTCAGCTGAGGAAGGATTGTCCTCAAGTGTGGCAAATTCTTCTCCCCATTGTAATTCGGCAAAATATTTTGGTACTAAAGTCACTTTTTCAACCGTGGCACCTACTTGTTCAATTAAATTTAGGGCATACTCATCATTACGGTAATCCTTTAAATAATAAATCTTTTTAATCCCTGCTTGTAAAATCATCTTTGTACATTGCAGGCACGGGAAATGTGTCACATAAATTTCTGCCCCTTCTGTAGGGACGCCAAACTTCGCACATTGTAAAATTGCATTCATTTCTGCGTGGATTGTTCGAACGCAATGATTATCAACAACATAGCATCCTTCATCAATACAATGCGTTCCGCCACTGACTGAACCATTGTAACCTCCTGCAATAATTCGTTTGTCGCGAACAATGGTTGCTCCGACAGTTAACCGTGTGCAAGTACTTCTTAATGATAATAAGACGCTTTGTCCCATAAAATATTGGTCCCATGGAATTCGTTCCATAATAAACCTCCTTTATTTTTAATGACTCCTGTGTTCGATTTGCCAAATCATTTAATCTTATTACAAATAGTATGTTATCCGCATCCCATAGTCAAGAA
Source organism: Enterococcus sp. DIV0682 (assembly GCF_051712685.1). Lineage (NCBI taxonomy): Bacteria > Bacillati > Bacillota > Bacilli > Lactobacillales > Enterococcaceae > Enterococcus > Enterococcus sp. DIV0682. The sequence goes on along the minus strand of NZ_JBIOPK010000001.1, from coordinate 742,850 downwards.
TTCTCAGGAATTTTCTGTTAAAAGTTAGCCAGTCACTGTCAACATGTCTTTTAAACGATCTACTGTTTTCTCTCCAATACCTGGAACATTTTTCAGTTCCTCGACGGTTTTAAACGGTCCTTGTTCGTCACGAAAGCGAATAATCTCTTGTGCTTTTTTCGCACCGATTCCTGAAATCGTTTGTAGCTCTGCTTCTGTTGCCGTATTAAGGTTGATTTTTTCCTCCTGATTTTGCTGAGCAGGTGCTGATTCCTGCAGCGTTTCTAATGACTGTGCCACTGATTCTCCTTTTTTGGGCACGTAAATAATCATTTGATCTTTTACTTTTTGAGCGTAATTGACCTGGGTAGTATCAGCTTCCTCGCTCACACCTCCAGCTAAAGCTAAAGCATCCCAAATCCGCTGCTGATTTTTTAGTTGATAGATTCCTGGTACTTTCACTGCGCCTTTAATATCAACATAGATCATTGTTTCTGCCCTTTCTTTTGTGGCATCTGTGGCGACCTCTGCCGTAGTGGTCAGACTTGTCTCCTCCCACATTGTGGTGTCTACTCGTGGCTCCTTATTAACCATCAAATAAATGCCCACTAATAGAGTTATCAAAATAACTATAGACGCGCCACTACCTAGCAATAGCCACTTTTTGGGTAACTGTTTCAACCAATCCATCGTTTGTCCTCCCTTCAAAATATAATTACGCATTTTTTAACAAAAAATGCGCCTGGACCAAAAATCACTAGTAATTTTTGGCCCAGGCACACTTTTATTTTAATTTTTCTAGATAGTTCAAGGCATCTTGAACCGTTTTTACTGGGACAATTTTCATTTTTGTCCCAATTTTTTTCGCAGCTTCTTGTGCTTCTTGATAATTCGATTTGATTTTCGGCTCAACTTTTTTCATTTCTGAAGTTATTTCATCATCGGGTGCAAAGAAAATTTCTGCGCCGTTCTCACTGGCAGTTACAACTTTTTTGTCAATGCCTCCGATTCTACCAACGATTCCTTGACTGTTCATCGTACCTGTTCCAGCAATTTCATGACCTTTACGTAAATCTTTATGACTTAATTGTTCATAGGTCTGCAAAGTAAACATTAACCCAGCCGATGGCCCACCAATATCACCCGCTTCAATAGATACTGGGATAGAAGAATCAATTTCTGTATGATCGGTCAAACCAATACCAATCCCCGCTTTTTTATCTGTTGGCAATTCAATTAATTTGCCGGTCGCTTCTTTTGCTTTGCCATCTTGAGTAAATTGAACAGTGACTTTTTGATTCACTTTTTGTGCTTTAATGTAGTTCATTAATTCTTCACTGCTTTTAAAAGATTTACCATCCACGCCTGTCACGGTATCGCCAACTTCAATTTTTCCTTTAAAACTTGAGTTGTCTTCCATCGCTAACACATAGACGCCTTTAAATTTCATCTCATATGGAACCTTCGCTAATTTTAAGGCTTGCTCAATTGCGGCGTTTTTTGAGGAATCCATATAGTATTGTTGAATTCGATTATATTCGCTATTACTACTATCCCCCATTAATTCTTTTTTAGACATGACTTCTTGAAAATCCGAAAAGTTTGCTTTTATGGCAGAAAAAATAGTGGCCGAACGAATGCCCACCGTTGTTAAATAAAAAGCACCTGACTGCGTATCTTTTTTTCCATCAACAGTTACAAACTCTTTTAAATTTTCTGTCGTTCCTGGTCCTTCAATATAATAAGGAATTGGGACGATAAACAAACCAATTAGCAGCAATGCCAATACCATTGGAATGAGTGATTTAAACGAAAATTTTTCTGTTTTTTTATTCATTATTTTAGCTCCAGTCATTCTTCTTTTGTTTTAACGCATGATAAATATTGGGAGGAAGATAGTCAGACACATCGCCCCCAAAACGTAAAACTTCTTTTAGTAAACTGGAACTTACATGTGCATATGGTTCTTCTGCTAATAGAAAAACCGTTTCAATTTCTGGCGCCAGATGTTGATTCATTTTAGCAATGTCTTTCTCGTACTCGTAGTCTTTGACGTTTCTAATGCCACGAATCAAAAAATTAGCCCCTAATGATTTTGCACTTTCCACAGTTAACTGGGTTTCTTGCATGATAACACGCACATTTGGCATTTCTTTAGTTGCTTCTTCAATTAAATATTTTTTCTCTTCTGGCGTAAATAATGTTTGCTTACTTGTATTTATAAAAACGCCAATAATGACTTCGTCAAATAACTTCGCACTGCGTTCAATCAAATTTAAATGACCATTTGTCATCGGATCAAAACTTCCGGGAAATAGAGCAATTTTACGCATCTTACGCCTCCTGACGATAAATCGTTACTTGAGTGATTCCGTAAACGGTTTCTCTTGTTTTTTCTAGTGTACCAATCGTTTCTGGTAACTTGACAGTTTTATCTGTTTCACAAACGATAACGGCTTCGTTTGTTAATAACTGCCGTTCTAACATCTTTTCTAATTGTGAAACAATTTCTTGTTTGGCATAGGGCGGATCCAATAAGACCAAATCAAATTGTAACTTCTCTTCATAAAACTGTTCTAAGGCACGATTAGCATCCATTTTTCTAACTTCAAATTTTTCTGGTTCTTTTGTAATCGCAATATTTTCTTTAATTACTTTTAGTGCAGCAAAATTCTTTTCAATACAAATACTTTTGTCCATTCCACGAGAAACGGCTTCAATCGCTAACCCGCCACTTCCTGAATATAAATCCAGCGCCATTCCACCATCGAAATATGGACCAATCATATTAAAAATAGATTCTTTTACTTTATCTGTTGTGGGCCTAGTATTGTCGCCATCTAACGCTTTCAAGCGTCGGCCACCATATTCTCCAGAAATAACACGCATTGTTTCGACTCCTTTATCAATCATTCTTTTATAATTCATTATAACAAAAAGAGTGAAAAATGTTTGAAATTTCTCATAACATTTCTCACTCTTTTGCATTAGACATTCTCTGCTAAGCGAATCTCTGTAGATAATTCCTCTACTACATAGCCATCGTCTTCTTGTTCTTGATAAGCCGCTTTGGTACCAATTTTTTCAGCAAAATTCATTTCGACATCTGGTCGATACGATTTATCGACACTACGAACAAAATGTAACTGATTAATTTTTTCCATGTTACTTTCAATATTTTCTTCATTCATGTAAATCACCACATATTTCATTTTTCGTGAAACATAGTGAATCAGTCCATATCGGCGTAACTGTTTTAACGGTTTTAATGTGTATACCCAAACAATTAGGCAACGACGCTCTTGAAGCGTAAATTCTTTTTCTTCTTTAGCTTGCATGGCAGCTTCCTCCACAACCTGAATGTTTCTTTCCTCGTTCAAAGAAAGGATTTCCAGCATCTACTTTAATATCTTCAGAAATTAGTTGCGCAATCTTTAAACCAATTGTATCTAGCAACGTTTGAACGTTTGTCTCAGCAAAACGATAATTTGCAACGATTTCATTTAAATCAAGCGCCCGCTTCGCTTTACGTAGGGCTCGCTGTTTCTCCCGAAAATCGGGTGCATGAATTCCATAAGCCTCTACTCGTTCAAAGGCTGACTTAGCTTCTAAAAATGCTTTTTGTAACTGAGCAACTTCCGCCGAAGCATACATAGCTTTTTTTGTTTCTTTATAGTTTTGAACAGCATCACTTTCTAAAAGTGCTGAAATTAAGCATTCTGTTTGATCTTCAATTGCAAATAAATGTTCTGTTACAATCATAACTTTTCACTACTCTCCGTGATTTGCCTATTTTCTGGTCGTTTCTCTAATAAGACTAACACACCTTCATTGGAAAAGGCAACGCCCAATTCTGTCGTTTCTGACTCAGCAAAATAGCTATCATATTGCGGGTCCGAAAACCATGACAAGATAGTAAAGGTACTATCATAAACAGGTTCTTGGAAAATACCTGCTGGTTCTCTCAACGAAAGTTTGCTCGTTTTAACTAATAAAGAAAATTCGTCCTTAGTCAAATGAAAGGGATGAATGGCTGTATGTTCCTCTCTCGTTTGTAACAATTCTGCTTGTCGATTTGCCGACAAAATTGTTGGTGTATGGTTAGCCATCGTTTGATACAATGTTTGGGCATCTTTTTGGCTTTGTGTAGAAACTGAAAAAGCAGCTTGATTTTCTTGCTGTTTAACCAGATTCATGACATAAATCGCTTGGTTACTTTGAACAGGATCGAAGGTCATTGACTGCGTTATATCAACTGGCAAAGGAGAACCTTCATTTAATTGATACGGCATTTCCGTGAGCAACGTTTCTTTATTGACATAATTAACTGCCATTAAACCACCTGTACGCTGATTAAAAAATAACACCGCAAAACTGCCATTATCAAAAGCAACCAGTGGTCGATAGTTCATATCTTCTTCCATCAGCTCGACATCGTAAGCTTCATGATGAAAATTAAATGCAAAATTCGAATAAATCGTCATTAAATCAGACAAGTCAGCAAGCTTCATATCTATCTTAAACGGTTCTATCATTTTGTCATTGTTAAAGGCCTTAATTGCGATGACTTTATTTTCTCGAACGTTGACTTCTAAGTAATCATTCATCGTCAAACCGAACGTCCATAATTCATACGTACGACCTGTTTTAATTTTTTCTTTAGGATTGCCAAACTGGCGGATAAAGGTTTCCACATCTTTCCCTATGTATGCTGCGTAGCCAGAAGCTGGCAATTCTTCATGAGGAACAGCGGTGTGAGCGCTGGATAAGCGCCCACTTTGAGCTGTTTCGGTTGGTTTTTCAGCAGGGAAAAAAACTGGCTCTAAATATCCAATGAGCAGAACTGTTAAAAAAACAGCAGTAAAGGTCCAAAATCGCTTCATTTTTTCCCCTCTCATCTTATTTTTCTTTCACTTCTAATAACAAATCACCTGAGCTGATTGCTTCGCCTTCTTCAACATAAATGTGATCTACCGTGCCCGCAAAACGTGCTTCGATAGTCGTTTCCATTTTCATGGCTTCTGTAATCAGCAACGGCTGACCTTTTTCTACTTTATCGCCACGTTTGACCAATACTTGTAGAACAGAACCAGACATCGTTGCGCCGATTTGTTCTTTATTAGTTGGTTCCGCCTTTTGTTTTACTTGAACAGCAGACTTAATGGAGGCATCTTTAACTAAAACCTCACGACGTTGCCCATTCAAATTGAAGAACAAGACACGGTTTCCGTCAATATCAGGTTCGCCAATTTCATCTAAACGAATAATTAACGTTTTTCCTCGTTCAATTTGAACTTCCAATGTCTCTCCTTGACGAATACCATTAAAGAATGTTGGCGTATCTAATAAGGTTATATCTCCAAAGGTTTCGTATTTTTGACGATACTCTAAAAATACTTGTGGATACATTAAATAACTTAAAACTTCTTCCAATTTAGGTTGATACCCAATTTTTTCGGCTAATTCTTCTTGTACTTTTGCAAAATCAACAGGTGCTGCTAAGTCACCTGGCCGCTCTGTGAAGGCTGGTCGACCTTTTAGAATAATTCGTTGGAGCTCTTTCGGGAACCCACCAACTGGTTGACCTAAATCACCTTGGAAAAAAGTCACAACGGATTCAGGAAAACTTAGTTCTTCGCCACGCGCATAAACATCTTGTTCTGTCAGATTATTTTGAACCATGAAGAGTGCCATGTCTCCCACGACTTTTGAAGATGGCGTCACTTTTACAATATCGCCAAACATCAAATTCACTGTGTGATACATTTTTTTGATTTCATCCCAACGGTGCCCTAAGCCTACCGCTTTTGCTTGCTGCTGCAGATTAGAGTATTGACCACCAGGCATTTCATGCATATAGACTTCTGTTTGCGGGGCATTTAAGCCATTTTCAAATGGTTGATAATACATGCGCACATCTTCCCAATAATGATTGATTTTCTGTGCATTATCAATGTTAATAGTTGGCGTCCGTTCACCATTGACTAAAGCATAATATAGACTGTTCATACTTGGCTGGCTAGTTGCACCACTCATCGCACTCATTGCGACGTCAACAATATCAACGCCTGCTTTAGTAGCTGCTGAATATGTGATGATCCCATTGCCACTAGTATCGTGGGTGTGGAGATGAATTGGTAAATCCGTGGCTGCCTTTAATTCACTAATTAAACGATAAGCAGCTTGTGGTTTCAATAAGCCAGCCATATCTTTAATCGCAATGATTTGTGCCCCTAAATTTTCCAATTCTTTAGCCATATCAAGGTAATATTGAACATTATATTTTGCTCGGGCTGGATCATTGATGTCCCCAGTATAACAAATTGCTGCTTCCGCAATTTTTCCGGTATCCCGAACGACTTGAATACTTTTTTCCATTTGAGGAATCCAGTTTAAGCTATCAAAAATTCGGAAAACATCGACTCCTTGGCGAGCGGATTCTTTAATAAATTCTTCAATAACATTATCAGGATAATTTTGATAGCCTACCGCATTAGATCCTCTGAACAGCATTTGTAAAAGTGTGTTTGGCATCAACTGACGAATTTTTCTTAAACGTTGCCATGGGTCTTCGGTTAAGAAGCGATAGGCAACATCGAACGTAGCGCCACCCCACATTTCACTAGAAAACAGCTCAGGCAGGGCTGCATCAGTTAGACCAGCAATTGCTTTAAAATCTTGTGTTCTCACACGAGTAGCTAATAAACTTTGGTGCGCATCACGGAACGTGGTATCTGTCATTAACACACTTTCTTGATTCTTAACCCAATCGATGACGGCGGTTGCTCCTTGAGCGTCTAGAATATTTTTAGCTGTGATCACTTTTTCTGGAACTTCAACATCTGTCGGCACGCGCGGAGCTTCAAAATATTTTTTCTCCGTTCGTTCAATGCCAGGGAACCCATTGACCGTTACTTCTCCAATGTATTTCATCGTTTTATTGCCACGATCGCGCATACGAGGAAATTCAAATAATTCAGGTGTATTATCAATAAAGGTTGTTTTGGCTTCCCCAGATTGAAACGCTGGATAGCTCACAACATTTTGTAAAAACGGAATATTTGTTTTCACGCCACGAATCCGAAATTCTTTTAAGCAGCGTTGCATTTTACTGATTGCCTGTTCAAAAGAGAAACCATGCGTACAGACTTTAACCAATAAAGAATCAAAGTAAGGCGTCACAGCGTAGCCAGAATAAGCATTTCCTACATCTAAACGCACACCAAACCCACCTGGTGAACGATACGTATCAATTTTCCCTGTATCTGGCATAAATTGGTTCAAGGGATCTTCAGTCGTAATCCGACATTGAATAGCCGCGCCTTTTAATGTCAATTCGTTTTGTTTTGGCAAATGCATATCTTTATGCAAATCAAGCCCTTGCGCAATTTGTAATTGAGAGATCACAATATCAATATCTGTAATCATTTCTGTGATAGTATGTTCTACCTGAACACGAGGATTCACTTCAATAAAATAAAACTGATCCCCTTCTACTAAAAACTCAACCGTTCCCGCATTCACGTAGCCGACATGCGCCATTAACTGCACAGCAGCCGAACAAATGGCTGCTCGTTGTTCTTCATTCATTGATACACAGGGTGCGACTTCTACCACTTTTTGGTGGCGCCGTTGAACGGAACAATCACGTTCAAATAAATGCAAGACATTCCCATGGTGATCGCCTAAAATTTGTACTTCGATATGTTTAGGATTAGAAATATACTTTTCAACATAAACCTCGTCAGAACCAAAGGCTGCTTTCGCTTCACTTTTTGCTCTTTCGTAACCTTCTCGTGCTTCTTTGGCATCGTGGGCAACGCGCATCCCGCGACCGCCGCCACCTAAAGCAGCTTTAATCATGATAGGAAAGCCATGCGTTTCACCAAAAGCTACGACCTCTTCCACCGTTGCTACTGGCCCGTCTGAGCCTGGAATCGAAGCAATCCCCGCAGCTACAGCTGCTTCTTTCGCTTTAATTTTATCGCCAAAAATATCTAAATGATGTGTTTTAGGTCCGACAAAAATGATTCCTTCTTCTTCACAACGTTCGGCGAAGCGTAAGTTCTCAGATAAAAAGCCATAACCAGGATGAATGGCATCTGCTCCCGATTTTTTGGCAATTTGGATAATATTTTCAATGTCTAAATAGGCTTCAATTGGTTTTTTCCCCTTACCAACTAAATACGCTTCATCTGCTTTGAAACGATGAACAGAATACTCATCTTCTGCAGCATAAATCGCTACTGTACGGATATCTAATTCTGTACAAGCTCTAAAAATTCGAATCGCAATTTCGCCACGATTGGCAACTAATACCTTTTTCATAACGTCACTCCTACCATCAATTTCCTTCAAATTTATTGGTTCTGTTCTAAAGATAAATAGTACTCATTTTCTAATTTCTGACGTGTTTCATCTGCACTGATATTCAGGACAAAGGCCACAGCAATCGAAATAATCAGCAAACTATTCCCACCTTGACTCAAGAACGGGAAAGTAATTCCTGTTAATGGAATAATCCCAGTAATCCCACCAACATTAATAAAGACTTGAATTAATAACATTGTACCAATTCCAATACACATTAGTGAATTAAAAGGTTTCTTCGAGCGTACACCGACTAAAATAATTCGCGCAATCATAAACATCAACAATCCTAAAATCGCTAGACCGCCGATAATGCCTAACTCTTCTAAAGTAATCGCAAAGATAAAGTCCGTATGTGCTTCTGGTAAAAAGCCTTTTTTCTGAACACTATTCCCTAGACCTTTGCCAAACCAGCCGCCATTACTGATTGCATAATAAGAATTAGCTAACTGATGGCCTAAGTTCCGTTCATCTAAAAATGGATTTTTAAAAACAGCAAAACGATTATAAATATATTGGTAACGCGCTGGGAAAATTTTTCCTTTAGACATAATTAATAACTGAATAGCCGTGATACTACCTAAAATGCCCAAGCCACCGACCAAGTAGGTATACATATAATTAATCCCACTTGCTAAAACCATCACGATGGTAATTAATGTTAGAATGGCCGCATTCCCGAAGTCAGGCTGGATTGCAACTAGAGCAATTAATACAAAAACGAGCATCAACGGTCGCCCGGCAGCTTGTTTAAATTGATCCATGCCTCCATTAATTGTCTTTTGTCGCCGTGCTAAAATATAAGACAAATACCAGACAACCATGATTTTTAAATACTCAGCTGGTTGCATCGAAAATCCACCAATCTCAATCCAACCACGTGCGCCGTTAATTTCTTTCCCGATACCAGGAATCCGAACGGCTAAAACCATAACCGTAATTACTGCAATGGCAAACATGATAAAACTTCGATTCTGGAAAACGGATGTTTTCATCTTATAAATAAAAAACATTGCAACTAACCCTACTACCCAAAAGGCAACCTGGTTAATAACGAATGACGTAGGTGAAAAACCTTTCATTACTTGTAATGCGGATGTGGAACTATATACCATAATCAATCCCACGATACTTAAAATTAAATATGGAATAAAAATACTATAGTCTAGCAAATGCCGTTTCTTTACTTTGTTTGGCAAAGCTTAACCCTCCTTGCCAATCTCGTTTTTTTCTTGTGTTTCTTCATAAACATCTGTATATAATTGATTCAATTCGCGTTCTAAATCACTTAGTAAGCGATGTCCTTCATCATTAGTTAAAATCCCCAAACGGGTCGCATAGGTCACTTGTCTTGAAAAACCATACATTTGTGTATCCACCACTTCTTCAAATGCTTTACATTGAGAAATGCACAAACTGTTTTTTTGATTACGAATAAGCATTTTAATGCGTTCTGCATCGTCTTCTAATAATTGAATGGCAAATTTCTTTGAAATTCCTTCGTCCATTTGTACAGAACCTCCCTATCTTAATTAAATAATTATAACATAATTCTCAGTTAGATACATGATGATTTCAGAAAATTTCCTTTAAGAAATTTTCTAAAACCAAGCGATATATTAAGTAAGAAATCTCTTTATATAACAAGCTTATTTTATCAATACAACAACAAATACATTAAAAGACTTTTTTCTTATTTTCTGCTTTTAATTTTAAATAAAATAACAAACTATATCATTTTTTCGTCTCTTGATATTCTTTAATTACTTCTAAAAAGGCGGTGCCATATTTATCTAATTTATTTTGGCCGACCCCTTTTATTTGCAATAATTGAATCGTTGTTTGCGGTAATTTTTCACACATTTCTTTAAGTGTACTATCGGAAAAGACTACATATGGCGGCACGCCTGCCTCTTGAGCCATGTCCATACGTAATTCGCGTAATCGTTCAAACAAGGCATCATCCACTGCTACTTTTCGAACTTTTTGGTCTTCTTTTCGGAAGACTTTCCGTTCCCCTAAAAGCACCTGAACACCTTCTGTCGAGACTGATAACAACGGAAATTGCCCATCAGAAGGAATTAAATAACGTTCTGCTGTCAAATAATCAATCAGCTGTGTGACTTCTTTTTGTGTGCGACCTTTCATTAGTCCGTATGTTGGCAAACGATCAAAATGCCATTGATCAATTTTTTGATCTTTTGAACCAGTCAAGACTTTACCAACTAAGCCCTTACCGAAACGTTCTCCCATACGTTTTACACAAGACAAGACTTTTTGGGCATCGACCGTAATATCGACTAATTCTCGATTATCCAGACAATTCGAGCAGCGACCGCAGTCCGTCCCTTCTTCACCAAAATAGCGTAAAATATATTTTTGTAAACACATTTGTGCATTCGCATATTGTGACATTTCCCGTAATTTCAAGTACTCTTTCTGCTTATAATCAATGGTCATTTCAGATTGTTCAATAAAGTATTGTTGAATTTGCAAGTCTTGTGGAGCAAACATTAACACAGCATCACTAGGCAGACCGTCACGACCAGCTCGGCCGGCTTCTTGATAATAAGATTCAATATTCCCTGGTACTTGTGCGTGAATGACAAAACGAACATTACTCTTATTAATCCCCATACCAAAGGCATTTGTTGCTACCATCACTTGCACTTGATCATACAAGAATGCTTCTTGATTTTCACTACGTAACTGTTCACTCATGCCCCCATGATACATCCCAGCCGCAATTTTTTTATTCTCTAATAAATGATAAATTCGTTCAACTTCCTTCCGCGTGCTTGCATAAATAATACCTGATTGCCCAGTATTCATCTTTAAATATTCCAAAAGAAAAACGTCTCTGTTTTGATCTTTCACGACTTGAAAAGATAGATTTTCTCGAGCGAATCCTGTTTTGATTTCATTTTCTGGTGGAATGCTTAATTGCTTGACAATATCCTCCGCTACTTGTGGCGTTGCTGTAGCTGTTAGTGCAATCACGGTTGGTTGTTGTTGAAATTGATCGATAATCTCTGCTAAACGCAAATAGCTTGGACGAAAATCATGCCCCCATTGTGAAATACAGTGTGCCTCATCTACTGCCAATAAATCAATCGGTACATGTGTCAGCATCTGTTGAAAATCATAAGATTCTAATCGCTCTGGCGCAACATACAATAGCTTGACTTCTTTGTTAACCGCTAATTGAATACGATGATTCATTTCTTGATAGGAAATGGTACTATTGATATATGTAGCTGGAATCCCCATTAAATTCAGGGCATCTACTTGATCTTTCATTAAAGAAATTAATGGTGAAATCACCAATGTTAAATTATCCAGAAGTAAGGCTGGCAACTGATAACAAATCGATTTGCCTCCACCTGTTGGCATAATGCCTAAGACATTTTCTTGTCGCAATACATGACGAATAATCGTTTCTTGTCCTGGCCGAAAATCATCATAGCCAAATGTATCTTTTAATAATTCTTGTAATGCACTCATTTATTGCGCTCCAATCTTTGTTCTACAAGTCATTTTAACACGCTAATCTAACAGGAACAAGGTGTGTTAAACCAAGACACAATCGTGAAACACCAGTTAACGTGAAACATCAAAAAGAATGAAAAATTGTGAAAGCTTGCTATCAAAAGCTTTCAAAAATAACGACATTTGCTTGTTGTGGATAACGAGTAGTTATCCACACATAAAAAAATAACCTTATCTTAAAAATACGCATTAATCCGTTTTTTTCATAAAAAAAACCAACTATTTTCGTAGTAAAACGAGCATAGTTGGTTTAAATGTTTATTTGTCGAAAAATTATTCAGCTTTATCTGGTACAACTTTATCTGTTTCAATTAAAGGTACTTTCATTTTTTTCAATTCTTGATATCGCTCTGAAGTTTGAACACCGTATACTTGATAACGAATTCCAGAAACATTGAGTTTCTCAATGACCGCTTCATCCGCAATATCATTAGCGACAGATAATAATGCGTTTTTATATGATTTAATTTTTTTTATCTCTTTAGGAATATCTTCTTTTTTATCACATAACCATGAGACAGTAGCATCTGGATACTTTTGAATCACAAAATTCCGACTTGGCTCATCACTAATCACAAAAAAGCTTCGATCATAAATTTCATATTTTTTTAAGATGTCCATAACATTTTTAACAAAGTGTCCATCTAACCAGTTTCCTTTAGATCCATCAACATTAACCATCAATCCATTATTTGCAGCTGCTTCAATTGCTTCTTCAAACGTTGGAATTTTTATTGATGTGTTTTCATATTTAGGATAACTAGCCGTTTTTATACTTAATTTTTTTAATTGTTTCATGGTAAATTTTTCTGATTTTCCCTGTCCATTCGTTGTTCTATCCAATGTATTGTCATGCATTAAATATAATTGACCATCTTTATTGCTACGAACATCAATTTCTACACCATTATAATTCTGGTTAGCTGCTTCATTAATTGCTTCAACAGTATTTTCTGGAGCTTTATTATGATCTCCACGATGAGCTATAATTTGTGTCTGGTTTTTAGGTAATAAACGTTCAACAGAACTATTAGCACACCCAGTTAATAGAAATACCCCTACTATCAGAGATTTTGCGATTTTATTCACTTATCCACACAACTCCCTTACTTATTAAAAGAAAAAGTACAATAGCCATTGGCATTTTGTACTTTTCAAAAAAATTATTCAGCTTTTTTCTTTTTCTTGCTTGCTTTTTCGCGTTCGTTTTTGTTAAGAATTTGTTTTCTTAAACGGATGCTTTCTGGTGTTACTTCACAGTATTCATCTTCATTCAAGAATTCTAATGATTCTTCTAACGTTAATTTTTTCGGTTTTTTGATGACTGATGTTTGGTCTTTCGTTGCCGAACGAACGTTAGTCATTTGTTTAGCTTTTGTGATGTTCACAGTTAAATCGTTGTCGCGGTTGTTTTCCCCAACAATCATTCCTTCGTAAACTTCTGTCGTTGGTTCAACGAAAACTGTACCACGTTCTTCAATACTCATGATTGAGTAAGTCGTTGCTTTACCAGTATCGATTGAAACTAGCGCTCCTTGATGACGGCCACCAATCGTTCCTTGAATCATTGGTAAGTATTGATCGAAGGTGTGGTTCATAATACCATAACCACGAGTCATTGATAAGAATTCTGTTGAATAACCAATTAAGCCACGAGCTGGTGCCAAGAAGATTAAACGCATTTGTCCGTTACCGGCATTAATCATATCTTGCATTTCGCCTTTACGTAAACTTAGGGATTCAATCACGCTACCCATGTATTCTTCAGGTGTGTCAATTTGAACACGTTCAAATGGTTCACATTTAACCCCATCAATTTCACGTTCAATAACTTCTGGACGAGAAACTTGTAATTCATAGCCTTCACGACGCATGTTTTCAATTAAAATTGATAAATGCAATTCGCCGCGGCCTGATACAGTCCAAGAATCTGGGCCAATTGGATCAACACGTAAAGATACGTCTGTTTGTAACTCAGCCATTAAACGTTCTTCGATTTTACGAGCGGTAATGTATTTTCCTTCACGTCCCGCAAATGGAGAATTGTTAACTAAGAAAGTCATTTGTAAGGTTGGCTCATCAATGTGTAGAATTGGTAATGCTTCTTGATTGTGAACATCTACAACTGTTTCCCCAACGAAAATGTCTTCCATTCCAGAAACGGCAATTAAATCACCCGCTTTTGCTTCATCAATTTCCACACGTTGTAAGCCAAAGAAACCTAAAATTTTCGTTACACGGAAATTTTTCACGCTGCCATCTAATTTCATCAACGCAACTTGGTCGCCGACTTTCATTGTGCCACGGAACACACGGCCAATCCCAATACGTCCAACGTAATCGTTGTAGTCTAGTAATGAGACTTGGAATTGAAGTGGTTCGTCTGAATTGTCAACTGGAGCTGGCACATGTTCAATAATTTTATCAAAAATTGGGGCCATTGTTGGCTCTTGATCTGCTGGATCATCTGATTCACTTGAAGTTCCGTTTAAAGCAGAAGCATAAACAACTGGGAAATCTAATTGATCGTCGTCTGCGCCTAATTCGATGAATAACTCTAAAACTTCATCTACTACGTGTTCAGGACGAGCAGAAGGTTTGTCAATTTTATTAACAACCACGATTGGTGTTACTTTTTGTTCTAATGCTTTTTTCAATACGAAACGTGTTTGAGGCATTGTTCCTTCATACGCATCGACAACTAAAACAACACCGTCTACCATTTTCATGATACGTTCTACTTCACCACCGAAGTCCGCGTGTCCTGGTGTATCTAGAATGTTGATACGTGTACCGTTATAATCTACGGCTGTATTTTTTGCTAAGATAGTAATTCCACGTTCACTTTCAAGTGCATTGGAATCCATTGCACGTTCTTGTAATTGTGTGTGTCCATCTAAAGTGTCAGATTGTTTTAAAAGTTCATCTACTAAGGTTGTTTTACCATGGTCAACGTGGGCGATAATTGCCACGTTACGAATATCATCTCTGTATTTCAATTTAATTGCTCCTTATCTATATACGCTTATGTTACTTAAGTCCATAAAAGCCGACTGCTTATTATAGCAAACTTTTTTCATTAAAAAAAGGCTTTCGCCTGCAAAAATAATGAAAGTTTTAGAAATTATTCGGCTTTTTCTGAAAACAAGGACATTTTTTTACAAATTTTTCTCTTTTAAAAGAGGAAGAGCCTTACCTTTCAGCAACGCTCTTCTTTGATTATTCCGATTCATTTAAATATCGGGTAAATACTTCATCATAGGTTTCAGGAGTTGCTGCAATAAAGTATTCACGACCCGTAAAAGTTAATGGTTTTCCTGTAATACCAGAGTATTTAAACCCAAATTCTTCCAAAAGTACTAAGCCAGCTGCATAATCCCAAGGACTTAGATTAGATAAATAGCCATGATGGTTGCCTTTTAACATAGCAATAATTTCCAAACCTGCACAACCGCTAATACGCACGCCCATGCTTGCTTGTCCGATTTCCGTTGCGTGATGAATATTTTTTCCATGCATGTAAGCATTCATGCCCCATAATCCATCTGCCAAGGCTTTCATAGTAGGCGCTTTTAATAATTGATTATTCCGATAAACGCCAAGCCCTTTGCCACCCCAATAAAGTTCTTCTCGCATCACATCATAGATAAAACCTAATTTACCAATGCCGTCTTCATAAACAGCTAACATAATACAAAAATTTTCTCTTTCCATCACGAAATTCATTGTGCCATCAATCGGATCGATGATCCACACGCGACCAGCAAAACTTTTTAAAGTATTGTAGCCTTTTTCTTCCCCTAAAATTTGATCTTCGGGAAAATTTGTTTGAATTTTATTCATTAAAAATTCTTGGGTTTGTTCATCCATATTTGTCACTAAATCGGTGCGGCCATTTTTCTGTTGAACGGTTAACTCTGATTCCAAGTTCATTCGAATCACATCGGCTGCTTCAAAAAGCCAACTTTGAATTGTTTGAACAAATTTTTGCGTTTCAGTCATCTAATCATCCCCCAGCTTTAATTTACCGCTTCCCTGTTTTTTAGCTTGTTGAAGCGTACGATATAACGAATATCCTGAAGCACTTTCAAATTCACGACCTAAGCGTTTTTCTTCGCCGATACTTTTAACGACCGTTTTAAATTGTTGATAGGTTGTTAAAAATTTGTCAACAGGCAAGCCTGTTTCGTTGGCTTGCTCAACTGCTGTCCACATATTAGTGACAATCACCATTTCTTCTGTCGTCCAATCTAAATCTAATGGATATTGATAGTCTTTCATGTCTTCACCTCATCTTCTCTAGTTTAGCATATTTTCGTAAAAAAACATCTTATTTACGTCGATTTTTTAATGCAGTAAAGAGAGGATATTCTGCTGTTCCTTTGCGATACAAACTTTGTTGTGAAGCATAAATACCACTATTTCCAGAACACATAAAACTGATTAAGCAGACCATGAAAAAATAGACTGCCGCTTCACTACCAAATAGTTCAATGCCCATAATGAAACAAGCAATCGGCGTATTCGTGGCGCCAGAAAAAACACCAATAAATCCTAAACCTGCTAAAAAAGGAATTGATAGATGTAACAAAGGGGCCAAAGAACTACCTAACGTAGCCCCAATTTCAAACAATGGCGTTACTTCCCCTCCTTGGAACCCAGCACCCAGGGATAACACCGTAAAGAATAATTTCCCAACAAAATCAAAAGGCTGCGCATTGCCTGCAAAAGCATCTTCTAATAAAGGTAAACTCAAGCCTAAATAACGCTGGTTGTTTAAGACGAGCACAAACAGAACGACAATGGACGCCCCAAGAAACGCACGAAGGTAGACATTAGCAAACCAATTTGCGTAGGTCTTTTTTAAAAAGACAATGGAACGACTAAAAACCCAACCTGCCAAACCAAAACAAATCGATGCCAAAAATAATTTTACAAATAGATCAACCGACCAAGTCGGAATTTTGCCCATCGGATAATGCGTATGTGTTACACCAAAACTTTCAGTCACAAAATTAGCAAATAAGCCTGCAAAAAAACTTGGGAAAAGTGCCTCTGCACGAACTTTTCCAATCGCCAAAACTTCTAATCCGAAAACCGTTCCCGCTAATGGTGTGCCAAAAACAGAACTAAAACCTGCACTAATTCCGCTAATAATAATTACTTGTCGTTCCAAAGCGGACAGTTTAAAGACTTTTCCTACAGCATTTGCGATTGCGCCCCCCATTTGCACCGCCGTCCCTTCACGACCAACAGAACCACCAAATAAGTGCGTAGTAATCGTGCCAAACAATGTTAAAGGAATTAAGCGCAAGGGAATATCTTCTTCCCCGCCATTGCCTTGTTCAATCACTAAGTTATTTCCTCGGCTAGCATTTTTCCCAAAACGCGTATAGAAATACGTAAAAACGACACCGCTAATGGGGAGGATAAAGAGTAACCAAGGATTTGCTAAACGAACATCTGTTACATAAGTGAGACTCTTTAAGAAAAAGGCGGATAACGCCCCCATAAATAAACCAATAATTGCGGTAATGAGCAACCATTTTGCCATATAACCGCCGATTGATAGTAGTTGCTTTGTTTCTTTTTTCACTTTACATGCTCCTTTACAATTTTCTTATCGCCAATCCTAGCGTACAGAAAAAGCCTACCAAAGGGTACACTTCTCCCGTTTGGTAGGCGTCATTAATTTATTCGTCCGATAAATAGTTCGTGGTGAACACCATCACCATGTTGCTATTAAACTATTAAAAATAATACCACGCAACTCTGGAAAGTGCAATAAAAAATCAATTGCGTTCCGTTTTTATCCACGTGCTATTCCCTTTAATAAACCGATAATAAGCCATTACCACACTAACGAATAAAATTAAGTACATGTAGGAAATAGTAAAAGGTAAACTAATTAGCCCCAATTTTGCCGGTACTTCTAATTGAAAATTTTTCAACTCGCGATAATAGTTGATTGTAAAAAAAATGCCGAAAACTAGCGAAATACTGACAGCCAAAGCAAAACTAATACCTAGAGATAACGAAAAACCTAACCTATACAAGTGTTGAAGTTGAAGCCCAGTTAAAACAAAAACGAGGATTCCTGCGACGAGATTAATAAAGGGTTGCGCTAAAAAATAATAGATGCCGCACTTCTGCCTTAGCGTTAATGACTTTGATTTAATCACCCTGGGTAAATACGCTAGACAATCTAAATTCCCTTGAACCCAACGGCTTCGTTGCCGAATAAAACGTTTCACATCTCTCAGTGCTTCTTGAGCCATAAAGGCCTCGTCAATATAAGCAATCGATAACTCTTTCAGCATTAATTTAATGGTTAACTCATAGTCATCCAATAAAGCATTTCCCCAAGGCTGATAACCTAAGTGTTCGGTAATCATTGATAACCGAAAAAACTGACCATTGCCACCAAGTCCGATGGTTTTTGTTGCCCGACGTGCCTTTTGAATAAAATTATTAATCGTAAAAAACTCAACATCTTGTGCAATAAACATAAAACTTGTAACATCTTTCATTTTGATTCTTGTTTGCGCAGCACAGACTGTTGTATCTGCGAAAACAGCAGTTAGTTCATTGATAATATTCTCACTAAAAAAACCATCTGCATCCACTACTCCCACCAATATTTGATTTCGTGAGTAGTCTTTTTTTTCTGCATCTGCTAATACAATTTGGAAAGCATGGTTCAAAGCGGCGCCTTTGCCTTGTTGCGCATTAGGAAATTGACGAGACAGAACTTGGATTGGACCAGCAATACTGTCCATCATTGCTTTGGTTTGGTCCGTTGATCCATCATCAATCGCAATTATTTTTTTCTTAATTGGTAAAGCAACCAGTTTTTTTAATGTTTCTCCGATGACTTTCTCCTCGTTTACACACGGTACAAGAAAGTAGCAGAAAAATTCTTCTGCTACTTCGACTTCTCTTCTTGTTTTTTTTCTTGTTCGAAAACTGAGAAATAAACTTGTAAATAAATAGGTTAAGAAAATGAACATAATTACTTTGTATAACTGATACAAATAAATCATGTAATTTGTCCTCTTTTCAAAAAATAACGATATAGAATGTAGGCAGTGACAATTGAAACTAGAATAACACCAATTAAATCAGTCACGAAAAGGGCGCCCGTTGAAATTACCCCAAGTTTCGGTAAAGCGGATTGACTCATTAGATACTCCTTTCTCTCTATTTGTTTTTTACCAACACACCACCACGATAACCATGACACATCCCCCATAATAATATCTTGGCGGATTATAGTACACAGGTGGATTATAGTTAGTGATGGGTGGCACATAGGGCCAAACTGTTGGTGGCGGTGGATTATAAACTGGTATTCTGCGATTTTCTCGAACAATTGCAATTGTTTGCCCCGCATGATTTTGCATCAGACTGACACGTGTTGGCGTAGTATTTCGTGAATAACCAGCTGGCGCTTGAACTTCTCTAATTTCATACACTCGGTTTACGGATAGTCCACTGATAGTAACTGTACCATCTCCCCCAGTTGTCACTCTTTGTGTATAGCCGTTAGTTGTATCTTTCCATTCAAAAACAGCGCCTGCTAAACGTACTTTTGTTTCAACATCTTGTTTAATAATTTTAATAGCACCATAGTTTGCTTTATTGTTTAACACTAACGTATACGTTTTTGCGCCTTGGCCTCGTAAGTCAATCCGATGGACCCTACTATCCAACGCATACCCAGTTGGCGCTTGAATCTCGGTGATTTCATAAATACGATCTGACGATAATCCTGGAATCAGTACTTCACCATTTCCATTTGCTGTAAATGTTGCCGTATAGTTATTGGTGGTATCGCGGAATCTAAATTTTGCGCCTGCTAAACGTTGTTTTGTATCCGTATCTTGCTTAATAATTTTGATAGCGCCCTGTTGTGATGTATTATTCAAGACTAGTGTATAGGTTTTACCACCTTGTCCACGTAAATCAACTTTATGAACACGTCTATCTATGGTATAGCCGTTTGGTGCTTTAATTTCTGTGATCTCATAGATACGATCACCGGCTAATCCAGTAATCAGTACTTCACCGTTCCTATTCGCTGTAAACGTTGCAGTATAATTATTGGTTGTGTCTCGGAATTTAAATTGTGCGCCTGCTAAACGTTGTTTCGTATATCCATCTTGCTTAATAATTTTGATGGCACTTTTTTGTGCTTGATTATTTAAGACTAATGTATAGGTTTTACCACCTTGTCCACGTAAATCAACTTTATGAACACGTCTATCTATGATATAGCCATTCGGCGCTTTGATTTCTGTAATCTCATAGATACGATCACCGGCTAATCCAGTAATCAGTACTTCACCGTTCCTATTCGCTGTAAACGTTGCAGTATAATTATTGGTTGTGTCTCGGAATTTAAATTGTGCGCCTGCTAAACGTTGTTTCGTATATCCATCTTGCTTAACAATTTTGATGGCGCCTTTTTGTGCTTGATTATTTTTGGTAAACGTGTAGGTTTTGCCAGCATAATTCGAAGGTAAAAGAACTCTATGCACCGTTTTGTCAAGTATATAACCATTTGGTGCTTTTATTTCTGTAATTTCATAAATCCGGTTGACGGAAAAATTATATAAAGTTGCTTCACCATTAGCATTAGCAGTTACTACGCCTGTATTCCCGTTCACTGTGTCACGCCATCTAAATTGTGCACCTGCTAAACGTTGTTTTGAATAACTATCTTGTTTAATTAATTTTAAATTGCCACGTAGCGCAACATTTTCAATGGTATAATAACCAATCTTGTCAGCAAAATTAGTCGTTAGGGTAACTCGGTAAGTCTTGTTATTTAAGATATAGCCGTTTGGTGCTTTAATTTCTGTAATTTCGTATACACGATTGACTGGCAAATTCGTTATCAGGGCTTGTCCGTTTTTGTCAGCTACAACTGTTCCTTCTTTTCCTGTCACCGTATCACGCCATTTGAACTCTGCACCTGCTAGACGTTTTCTTGAATCTTTGTCTACTTTGATTATTGCTAGACTACCTTCTTGCGCTGTATTTTCAATGGTATAATAACCAATTTTATCTGCAAAATTAGTCGTTAGGGTAACTCGGTAAGTCTTGTTATTTAAGATATAGCCGTTTGGTGCTTTAATTTCCGTAATTTCGTATACACGATTGACTGGCAAATCTGTTATCAGTGCTTGTCCATTTTTGTCGGCTACAACTGTTCCTTCTTTTCCCGTCACCGTATCACGCCATTTGAACTCTGCACCTGCTAGACGTTTTCTTGAATCTTTGTCTACTTTGATTATTGCTAGACTACCTTTTTGCGCTGTATTTTCAATGATTACTGTCACTACTTTATTTGCCTGTGCAGTTGTTAAAGTGACTTTATGCACGGTTTTGTCTAGTACATAACCTGTGGGTGCTTTCGTTTCTGTGATTTCATACGTACGATTGACGGATAAGTTGGGAATTGTGACCGTTCCATCGGTTCCAACTGTCACTGTTCCTGTTTTTCCTGTCACCGTATCTTTCCACTGAAATTCTGCGCCTGTTAAACGTTTTTTACTGTCTTTGTCTTGTTTAACAATTTTGATAGACCCTTTTTGCGCTACATTGTCAACAGTTACAGTCACTACTTTATTGGCTTGTGCAGTTGTTAAAGTGACTTTATGCACGGTTTTGTCTAGTACATAACCTGTGGGTGCTTTCGTTTCTGTGATTTCATACGTACGATTGACTGCTAAATTGGGAATTGTGATGGTTCCATCGATTCCAACTGTCACTGTTCCTGTTTTTCCTGTCACCGTATCTTTCCACTGAAATTCTGCGCCTGTTAAACGTTTTTTACTGTCTTTATCTTGTTTAACAATTTTGATGGAACCAATTTGTACTTGCTGCTTATTCTTCACCCGATATGTTAAAGTGTAGTCGGCTTTTCCAGCAAATGAAATAGGATGTTTAGTATCGTCTAATTCATAGCCATTAGGTGCCTTCGTTTCAACTAAATAATATTCTCCATCAGGTGATAAATTTGAAAATAACAGCTCGCCATTTTCATTCGTGACACCTTTTTCTATTAGATTATTTTTTTGGTCATACAACGAAAATTCAGCACCCGCTAAACGCTTCGCCTCATTATTTTCATCTACTTTTTCTACTTTTAATTGATTTTCTAAACGTGTATTTTCTTTTTTCAGACGAATCGTCTGAGTTTGGCCTGATTTAATTTCAAATGATACTGGCGTTGCATCTAATTTATAGCCGGGTGGTGCTTTAACCTCAATTAATTCATATTGATCAGGTTCTAAACCAGCTAAACGGATTTGTCCAGATTGATTGGTCCTTAAATTCTCTTGAATAACTTGTTGTGTTTTTTTATTCACAAGTTTGAAAATAGCGCCTTGCAGAACTTCAGCTGTCTCTGCGTCTATTTTTTCTAAAATAACACCACCTTGACCTGTTCCTCCACTATTTTCATCCGCAGTGATATAAGCGATGTCTTCATCTTCCCAAGCATCGAATCCCTCATTAGAAATACGCATATAGGTGTAATTTGATAGTAAGGCATCACTTGGAATATTTTCATTTGGAATTGTTTCTAAATAAATATAATAGGCGTTTTTGTTAGAAAGATAACTGCCCGTAGCCGTTGGTATTCCTTCAAATTTCTCCGCTTCATAATTAAGTCCGCTTTTAGAAGCATGTTTTTGGAAAAATTGACTAGCATCGTAACTGTATTCATCATGCTCTAAATTCCGAATCATTTCACCATTTACTTCTAAAATAGGCTGCTTGGTGAGATACGCGGCAATACTGTCAACAGCTAATGTTTGGTTTGGACCTACATTATCTAAAAATTTAAAGGTTGTTTTTTCTGAACCTGAAAGTCCTGCTTGGTTATAGTTAAAATAGATGACCCAAGCAACTCTTCCTTCTGGCGTAAAACCTAAAGGAACTTTCCGAACGAGCTCAGTTTCTGGAACTTTCTCAACATATTGCCCAATGTTAATCATTGCAACTTTTTGTGAATCTCCAAAAGTAAAAGTCACTTTATCTTCAAAATTTTCTGACAAATTTTGGTTATATCGTAATTTTAATTCTAAATCAGCTGAATAGTCTACAATATTTTGCAACGCTTTAATCGTCCAAGTTCCATCATCATTTGGAGTCACTCGAAGCCCATCACTGATTTCAAAAGGTGTCATTGAATAGGAATATTTTTCGCTATCCATTCTTAATGTAATCGTCTCTCCAATTGCTAATTCGGAAATTGATAACGCCAAGGAAACAGTTGCCCAATCTTTTGTCGCAACAATTTCCGTCTTATTTTCTGGATACTCCACAGATACAGACCGAATTTGCGGTCCACTTTCATTATCTATCGCATAAGAAATAATACTTGTATTAGATCCTAAAATAATAAAAATAATTAAACAAAGCGAAAATAACTTATTAATAATTTTTTTCATTCATCACAATCCTTTCAACATCAATATGTGTCTTTTTAGACACTAACTCACTAAAAAAAATAGTCATAATTTCTTCATTCTTCAAATCCAACAACTGTGAAATCAATTTAATATCCGCTGCTTTGAAAACAACTTCTCCTTTTAATTTTTTGTAAATCGTTGAAGCGGATACGGGCTGCCCGTATGCAGTCATTTCATTTGCCAACCATTCAACATTTTTTCCTTTCATTCTCAATTTTGAGTGAATTAAATTTGATTCCATTTTACTCTCCCCCTTTTCCACTCTTCGTGTCTAATAAGACACAGAAATTATATCATTTTGTGAAAAAAACGTCAATATCATTAAAATCAAATAACTTTTTTGTTATATTTGTTATATCTACTTTCAAAAAAACATGTTTCTTTTGCGACACTTTTTGTGCTAGAATGTTTTTACGGAGGTGGTTTTTTTGAAAGAAAATTTTTTGAAGCAAAAACGGATGGAGAAAAATCTTACATTAGAACAAGTTGGAAATTTTGTTGGTGTTGGAAAAAGTACCGTCAGGAAATGGGAAACTGGAATGATTGAAAATATGGGGAGGGATAAAATTGTCGCCTTATCTAAAGTTTTAGATGTATCACCTCTTGAAATCTTAGGTATTCCTGAAACGGAAGAAACGCCACTTGTTGTCCCGACCAATATTATGAATGTTTACAAACAATTGACAACTGAAAATCAAGAAGCAGTCTATCGATATGCTCAAAAGAAATTAACAGAACAAAATTACTTTTAATATTTATTTTAAATAGATGAATGTTAGACTTTTTAGTCAACGTCAAACAAAAAAAGCTTATCCTTCCGGATAAGCTTTTTTTAGATTGACTGTTGGCCAAAATACTGACGCCATTTGGTTTTCATGGCTGTCGTCATCGGCAACGCTGCTTCTTTGACAGCACAATATTTGTCAACAAAGGTTACAATGTAACTTTCTTTGTATTTTGGTGGTGCAATAGTTGCGCCCCACATATGTTTAATAATAATGTCTCGTTCTAAATCAGACAACTCTGTAATTTTTTCAGCATTTTTGGCTGCAATTCGTGGATGAACATAGGCATGAGAGCCTTCGTCAAACTTTGTTGTGCGCCAATCATAGTAAAACAAATCATGCAATAAACCAGCACGAGCTGTTGCACGAGCATTGCCGTTCCAACGCTTTGCTAATTTATAGCTATGATAGGAAACACTAATTGAATGTTCTAAACGAGTTGAATGCATATGTTGTGTGTAT
Source organism: Enterococcus sp. DIV0682 (assembly GCF_051712685.1). NCBI lineage: Bacteria > Bacillati > Bacillota > Bacilli > Lactobacillales > Enterococcaceae > Enterococcus > Enterococcus sp. DIV0682. Next base: position 718,222 of record NZ_JBIOPK010000001.1, on the reverse strand, counting down.
TCTGCTAATTTTTGGACTTCTTCGGTTGCTAATAAATCTTCTACATAAGAAAGATATTCTTCGTCTTCACGCCATTTTTCTGTCATATAATTGGGTGCCACCTTTTCTAATCCTTTTATAACTTGACTCGAGTATAGCACCCCAGCTATTTAATTACTATGAATTTCTCAATCTGTAACTTAACTTTAATATTTGCTTAATAAGTTTAGCGTTCAACGCAGTAAAATTTTCACAAAAACTTCTACATTTCTTCTGGTGCATGTAATCCTAGTAAACGTAAATCTTCTTTTAAAACAGTAGCTACTGCATAAACTAACGCTAAGCGTGCCTCTTTTTGAGCATCTTCATCCAAAATCCGAACATGGGCATAATATTTATTGAACGCTTGTGCTAAATGAATGCTATGTTTCGCAATAACAGATGGTTCATATTTTTCAGCAGCTTGCATCACAGTTTCAGGGAATTTTTGTAACAACTTCACGACTTCCCAGCTATCCTTGTCATTTAGTGCATAACGTTGTGTAGCGTCTGGTGTAAAGTTTGCTTTACGTAAAATACTCATCGCACGAGCATGTGTATATTGAACATATGGGCCAGTTTCGCCTTCAAAACGAACAACTTCATCTAATACAAAATCGAAATTATTTAGACGATCATTTTTAAGGTCATGGAAAATAACTGCACCTACACCAACTTGTTTCGCCACTTCTTCACGATTTGCTAAGTCTGGATTTTTCTCGTTAATTTGATTTCCTGCTAAAGTAACAGCTTCATTCAATACTTCTTCTAATAAAACAATTTTCCCTTTACGTGTGGATAATTTTTTACCGCCTTGAGTAATTAAACCAAACGGAATGTGTTCCATATCATCTGACCAGTCAAATCCTAGTTCTTTCAAGACTGCTTTTAATTGTTTGAAGTGATTGCTTTGTTCGTTGCCGACTACATAAAGTGATTTGGCAAAATCATACGTCCGTTTACGGTAAAGCGCAGCAGCTAAATCCCGTGTGATATATAAGGTCGCACCATCTGATTTACGAATAAGTGCTGGATTTAAATTATATTCTGTCAAATCAACAATTTCTGCACCTTGATTTTCTGTTAATAAATGTTTTTCTTCTAATAAAGTAACAATTTCATCCATTTTATCATTATAAAAGGCTTCGCCATTATAAGAATCAAATTCAACTTCTAACATGGAATAGATTTTATCAAATTCTTTTAGAGACTCGCTACGGAACCATTTCCATAATTCATTGGCTTCTTGGTCTCCTTCTTCTAATTTTTTAAACCAAGCACGTGCTTCGTCTTCTAATTCTGGTTTTTCTTCTGCTTCTTCATGAAATTGCACATATAAGCGCAATAATTCATTAATTGGTTGTTGGCGGACTGCTTCTTCAGAACCCCATTTTTTATAAGCTACAATTAACTTACCAAACTGTGTACCCCAGTCACCTAAGTGGTTAATCCGAATTGGCTGATACCCAATTTTTTCTAAAATAAAGGCAATTGAATTCCCGATTACCGTAGAACGTAAGTGCCCCATAGAAATTGGTTTAGCAATGTTTGGTGAAGACATATCAATAGGAACATTGCCATTATTGCCAAAGGTACTGTTTCCGTAGTTGTTTTTTTCTTTGACTACTGCGCCAATGACAGCTTGACTGACTGCTTCTTTATTCATGAAAAAGTTTAAATAAGGTCCTACCACTTCAATTTTTTCAAAATTTGTGCCATCAATTTTTTCTGCTAATTCTGCTGCAATTTGTTGTGGTGCTTTACGATAAATTTTAGCTAATGAAAAGGCTGGAAAAGCAACATCTCCATGATCAACAGATTTAGGATTTTCCAATAATTGTTCGATTTGATCCATCGTTAATTCTTCATTTAAAACATCATGTAACGCTTTTGCTACGATTTCTTTGTTGTTCATAAGAACCCTCCTGATTAATTTGTAAGTATAAAAAAACAAAAACGTCTCTGACAAAACAAAATGATTTGTTTTGTCAGAGACGAGAATTTACCCGCGGTACCACTCTAATTGTCTATACTACTTGGATAGACCTGCTTCATCGATAACGGTGATTGCCGTCTGCTTTCAGCAGAATTCTAAAAGTGCGCTTCCTCATTCCGATCACTCTTGGCTCCCACCTTCCCAAGATCGCTAAGCTGACGTTGAAATAAGTACTCTCTTTATCATCGAATGTCATTGTTAAACTGGCTTCATTATAGCAAATTTTTGTCTAGCTGGCTAGCCTTCTTCACTAATTGTCATAAAACTAACGCCAGGTTCTGCATTTAAGTTATACGAAGCAAAGTGATTCTTTTCAGCTTCGATAAAGGCGGCAGCGCCAATCATCGCCGCGTTATCCCCACAAAGTTTTAATGGCGGAATAAGTAATGTCACTTCTGGTAATTGTTCACTGATTGCATGTCTCATTGCTTCTCGTAATCCTTGATTCGCAGCAACGCCCCCAGCAATTAGCAATTGTTTAACAGGATATTCTTGACAAGCACGAATGGTTTTAGTCACTAATACTTCTACCACACTCGCCTGAAAACTTGCGGCTAAATCCTTTGTAGACAGTACTTCACCACGTTGCTCTGCATTATGAACCGTGTTAATAAATGCACTTTTTAAGCCACTAAAACTAAAGTCATAGTTATCCTCTTTTAGCATCGCCCGTGGAAATTGATAGGTATCTGTGCCTTCATGGGCCAAAGCATCAATCTCTTTGCCACTAGGATAAGGCAACCCTAACACACGTCCGACTTTATCATACGCTTCACCAGCTGCATCATCACGTGTTTCACCAACAATTTCGAAAGAGCCATCTTCTTTCATGTAGACCAATTCCGTATGTCCTCCACTAACGAGTAAGGCCATCAATGGAAATTCGAGCGGTGCCACAAAACGGGCAGCATAAATGTGCCCAGCCATATGATTGACTGGAATAAGTGGTAATTGGTGCGCCCAAGCAAATGCTTTTGCTGCAGAAAGTCCTATTAATAAAGCACCGACTAACCCAGGCCCATAGGTCACAGCAACGCCACTAAGCTCTTCTGGTGTGACTTTTGCTTCTGTTAATGCTTCTTCAATACAGATCGTCACTTGTTCAACATGATGACGACTCGCAACTTCTGGAACGACTCCGCCAAAACGTTGATGGCTCTTAATTTGCGAAGCTACGATATTGGAAAGAATTTTGTCGCCATCTTCAATGACAGCCACACTTGTTTCATCACAGCTACTTTCCACAGCTAATAATAATTTACGTTCTTTTGTAAAAATTGTCATTGGGCTTCCTTCCTTAATTTCGCACACATTACAAAGGCATTTTCTTGCGGTTCTTTATAATAATTTTTTCGAACAGCTACTTTCCGAAAACCTGTTTTCTCATAAAGTTTTTGAGCTAGTGTATTCGATTCTCTGACCTCTAAGAAAATTTGTGTAATGTCACGACTTTTAACATATTCTTTAAAAGCTTTCATTAATTGACAACCAATTCCTTGGTGTTGTTTCTGACCATTCACAACAACGTGACTAATTTCTGCTTCATCTAAAATAAAATGATAGGCAATATAACCTAACCACTGGCCATTTTCAACTAAAAAAAGATATTCGCTATTTTCCTGAGCAAAATCTTCCGCGAATTGTGTTTCTGTCCAAGGGGAGCCAGTTGTATAAGAAGAATTACTAAAACGCCATAATTCTTCACCAATATTTGCTACAGATATTTCTTTTTTTGTTACTAACATTTTTTTCTTCACTCTTCTTTTAAATCAATTATCATTTCTAGTGCGTCTTCATTATTTTCGTCATAATAGCCTTTTTTTACCGTCTGTGAGACAAAGCCAATTTTTCGATATAAACGTTGGGCTTTAACATTACTCATTCGTACTTCTAGCGATAAGGTTTCACAACGATTTTTCTTGGCAAAAATTCGCGTTTCTTCTATTAAAGAACGACCTAAACCTAAGCCTTGGTATGCTGTATGGACAGCGACATTCGTAATGTGTGCATCCGTTCCTTGAATCCGACAACCAATAAAGCCAACTGTTTTTCCGTTAATTGCCGCTAACAAATAGAGATGCGGCGCTTTTGAGCCAAGTTCTGCCATGAAAGCAGACATCGTCCAAGGAAGTTCCCCAGCGTAAACTTCACGTTCAATTGCTAGTAAATCCTTAATATCTTGGTAGGTGATTTCACGCAATTGAAATTCTTGCTGGTTCATTGCAATGGTTTTAGTTATATACCGTTGCCGTCTTTTTGTAAAGTATTTTGTCACAAAATTAAAGTTTTTCCACATAGCTTTCTCCATTAGGCGTGTGTGTCTTCAACCAATTTTCTTCCGCTTCTACTTTTTTCAAATACGCAGGTAAGAACCCATGAACATTTTCAACAGGTTCAGCCACACTACCTAACGCAGCCAAAACTGCGGCATTAGGAATTTGCCATTGCGGGACATCACAAATTTCTCCATGAGGAATGATTTGAGCTATTTCTTCAGTGAATTTTTCAACATCTTCACCAACAAAAAAAAGATTTGGTTCATTTTTTAGTTGTTCTAATAACTCCCGCAGGGAAATATGTTGGTCCGGTAACTCATTTTGCCACACGCCATTGACAAACCGATAAGCACCAGCATAGACGTTTTTACGACGCGCATCAAAAAGAGGCACAACTAAACCGGTTTGTCCAACACAATTGGCAGCTAACGTTTGTAGACTGGAAATGCCTACTAGCTCTTTCTTTAAAGTATAGGCCAATGTTTTGGCAGTCGTCACGCCTAAACGTAAACCAGTGTATGATCCAGGTCCTTCTGCTACGACAAAACGATCAATTGCCGTTGGCGCCAAGTTCAATTGACTCATCAAATAGTCAATTGCCGGCATTAATGTTAAGCTATGATTTCTTTTAACCGTTGCTGTATAACTTCCCAGAATTTTTTGATTTTCACACACAGCAATACTCAATGTTTGGTTAGATGTATCTATTGCTAAAATTCGCACACGAATCCCTTTCCTTCTACAATTTAGTCGCTTCATTGTAGCACACTTTCCTTTTTCTAAAAAGGGAAAACGAGGTTTCTTTTTACAGAAACCTCGTTTCGTTCATTTTCTCTTTTTATTTAATGGTTGCTTCTAAGTAATCAATTAATGGTTTACTGATATCTGTTGCAGAACCATTTTCTCCTGAATTTTCAACCATAATCATTGTTAAGAATTTATTGTTACTACGATCTAACGTTAGAAGGAAACTGTTTTCTTTGCCATCTGTATCTTGTTTATCTTTTATTTCAGCTGTTCCTGTTTTGGCAGCCAATGAGAAGTTCGGATTGTACATATTATAAACATAACCTGAAGGATCTTCCACACTACCTAAAAGATCTGTGGCAATTGTATTCGCTGCGTTGGCGCTGATTACATTGTCTTTTTTCTTCGTTTCTTTGTCTAAAACTAATTTTGGATAGACTAATGTCCCATTATTTTGGAAAACACTATACATGGTAGCTTGCTGGATTGGCGAAATTAACAATTGGCCTTGGCCGTAGCCCGTATCTGCCAAAAGAATTTCAGAATTAAATTTATCTTCATTTGAAATTTGAGCAGGCGTCATGGCAATTGGTAAATCTAGTTCCTCACCGAAAATGAATTTATTAAGACCCGCTCTAAATTTGTCTTCTCCCATCCGTAATGTTTGTTGGGCAAAATAAATATTATCTGAATTAACTAAAGCGGTACGCAGATTGACTGGACTTGCTTCTTTTACACGTGTTGCAAAATAGCCGCCCCAAGATTTATCTTTTTGCCATTTCAAGCCATTAATTTCTAGCTCTTCATCTGGCTTCAATGTCCCTGCATCTAAACCAATGGCACCGGTAATTGTTTTAAAGGTAGAACCTGGTGCATAGCCTGTCGCAAAACGTGCTGTGAATGGTAAATCTTTGTTGTTATTGTAAGCATCATATTCTTTTTGAGAAATACCATTGGCCATTTTATTAGGATCATACGAAGGTGAACTAACCGTTGCTAATAAATCGCCTTTTTGAGGATCGGTAATGACCGCACTACCAGGGCGTTTGTCAAATATAGCGAAGGCTTGTTGTTGTACGCCACTGTCAATCGTTAATTTAATCGTTTGACCATCTTTTTTCTCTTTGGTTTGTAAAGCTTTTTTGACATTCTCTTTGTCATCTAAAATAACTAGTGAGCCACCATCTTGCCCTCTTAATTCTTTATCAAACGCTCGTTCTAAGCCAGTTTTACCAATTACGCCCGTACTACTTAACTCTGGATTTTTTTTAATATCTTCTGCAGTAATGGTGCCTGTATACCCGATTAATTGCGCAGCTGCTTCCCCCAGCGGATAATAACGTGACTCTGTATCTTTTGTCGCAGCCCCTGTTGGTAATTCTGTCACTGGTTCAGAAGCGACTGTGATTGGTACAAAGGAGTCTGCTTGGACCCACCCTTGGCTTAACTTTTGATTGATTTCATCAACAGAAACGCCGAACTTATCACTAAAAGCTTTGATATTGGCTGTTTTTTCTGCGCCAGAACCGAGTTTGCCAGGCACTACGCCCACTTCGTCAAACACTTTGTTAATTGCTAGCCCACTACCATTACGATCGACAATTTCTCCACGTTTGGCATTATCTACTTGAATCGAAATTTTATCATTTCCTGACATATCTGGAAAAATTAAAGACGGCTTCCAAGCGATTTGGTAGGTATCGCCTTTTTTGGCGATACTTGATTGATAAGACAAATCTTTCATTTCGCCTAAAGGGGTACTCATCGATAATTTATAGTTAAATGTGTATTGATTGTCTTTCGCTTTTTTGACTTGAACATCACTAGCTTTGACTCCTTCTGCTTGAATCCCTGAATAAATTGCTTGGTATTTTTCAACAACAGATTTAGTATCATAGCCATTTTTCTTTAAGCTAGCTTCTTGAACAACGGACGGTAACTTATCAAATTTCTGTTTTGTCAATACGTTTAAAAATGTAGTAGCTGTTTTCTTCGCTTCGGCTAATTCTTGTTTGGCTTGCCATTGACTATAAGCATAATACCCGCCACCGGCAGCAGCGATTAGAACCAAGGCAGAAACACCAAGAATAAGTGGTTTTTTTGAAGATTTTTTATTACGATTGCTTCGTTCCATTCAATAATCCCCTAACTATATAATATGTCTTTTCTTCTATTATACGTAACTTTTTTTAAAATGCTTGTGTTTCACCTATACTTTTTTTAATTTCTTAATAAAGTTTGATCAATTTTTTCCATTTCATCAGGCTTTCGTTGGATTTCTCTGCATTCATTGTGTGGTATACTAGCTGTAACAATTAGTTTTTTATTAGGAGGAATGAACATGGGACTTATTAAAGCAGCAACAAGTTCAGTTGGCGGTGGCTTGGCCGATCAATGGCTAGAGGTTATTGAACCTGATAATATGGGGGACACAACCGTCATGACAAAAGGTGTTTTTGTGCGTAAAGATGATAAACGTGGTTCTAATCGTAAAGGAACGGACGATGTTTTAACAGATGGTTCTGTTGTACATGTCTATCCCAACATGATGATGCTTCTTGTCGATGGGGGCAAAATCATCGATTACACTGCTGAAGAAGGCTATTATACAGTCAAAAATGATTCTGCGCCTTCAATGTTTAACGGTTCTTTAAAAGATGCGATTGCAGAGACCTTCAGTCGTTTCAAATTTGGTGGCGTAACTCCACAAAAACAACAAGTTTTTTATATTAACTTGCAAGAAATTAAAGGCATTAAATTTGGAACACCTGCGCCATTAAACTATTTTGATAATTTTTATAATGCCGAACTTTTCTTACGTGCACACGGAAATTACTCAATTAAAATTACAGATCCTTTACTATTTTATACTAATGCGATTCCTAAAAATCAAACGCAAGTAGATATTAATGATATTAATGAACAATATTTGGCAGAGTTCATTACAGCATTGCAAGCAGCAATCAATCAAATGTCTGCTGATGGGCAACGTATTTCTTATGTTCCCTCAAAAAGTGTTGAATTAAGCAAATATATGCAAACTGCACTTGATGAGGATTGGCGCACCAATCGCGGCATGGAAATTGTTTCTGTAGCAGTTGCGAGCATTTCTTATACAGATGATTCAACAAAATTAATCAACATGCGAAATGAAGGAGCTATGCTCAGCGATCCAGGTGTTCGCGAAGGCTATGTTCAAGGTTCCTTGGCTCGTGGTATGGAGGCTGCTGGTAAAAATGAAGGTGGCGCTATGAGCGGCTTTATGGGCGTTGGTATGGGCATGAATGCGAATGGCAACTACTTTGCGCAAGCGTCTCAAACAAACCAACAACAAATGCAAGAAAAACAAAACCAGCAAAACGCACAAGGGGCTACAGACACTTGGACTTGCCCACAATGTGGGACTGAAAACACTGGGAAGTTTTGCTCAAACTGTGGTACACCAAAACCAACAAACGAAAAACCAAAATTAGAAATGAAATGTAGTGAATGTAGCGAAATTGTTGACTTAAGTAATGGTATTCCTAAGTTCTGTCCACATTGTGGTAAACCATTCCAAGGGGTTCCTTTATAAGCAAGTAGTGAACAATTAAAGAAAAGGGTCAGGCACAAGTCTACCCTTTTTCTTTGAATCAGATTCCTGTTATTTACTCACTCTATTAGAAAGGACGGTTGCAATGGAAACAACATTTACCCATAAATGCCCCAACTGTGGCGGCCCGCTCTTATTTAATCCCAAAGATCAAAAATTTCATTGTGAATATTGTTTAAATATTTACACGGAAGAAGAAGTGACTCGTTATGAGCAACAGCAACATGAGGCGCATTTAGAGAATCCCTCAACAACGACTGCCGAGGAAAATTTGACTTTCACGGCGGAAGAAGAATCCTCCGCTACGCAACAAACAGAGACCACTGAGAATGAAGCAGCTGCAGATGCAGGCACAATGGAAATTTTTAATTGTCCAAGCTGTGGCGCTCAAATTGTCACCGATGCAACAACGGCTGCCACATACTGTTATTATTGCCATAATCCTGTTGTCTTGGCTGGTCGATTAAGTGGCGAATTTTTACCAGAAAACGTCTTACCCTTTACAATTGAAAAAGACGAAGCGATTGAAAAATTTCTCGCTTGGACCAAGAAAAAATGGTTCATTCCCCGAGATTTTTTCAGCAAAAATCAAATCGATAAATTAACTGGGGTTTACTTCCCCTATTGGGTCGTTGATGCAGAAGTCGATGGACAACTCCAAGCTACTGGCACAAGTATTCGCATTTGGCGCGTAGGTGATATTGAATACACCGAAACAAAACGTTTCAATGTGGGACGTTCAGGAAAATTATCGTTTAAAGAATTAGTTAAAAATGCCTTGTCAAAAAACGTCCAACAAAAAATGTTGGAAGGCGTTCAACCATTTTTAATTGATCAAGCAGTGCCTTTCAAAAGCCAATACCTAGCAGGTTTCCAAGCAGAAAAACGCGATATTGAATATGAAGCAATCAAAAAACACGTCCAACAAGAATTACAAGATTATTCGGAATCATTGTTACGGGACTCTGCTTCTGGTTATACTACGTTGACAAATGTTCGCACGGATATTTCTCTAAACCAAGAAAATAATCACTATATGCTTTTGCCAATTTGGTTAGTCACCTATCGCAGTCAGGAACAATCAAAAAAAGTTTATTATTATGCCATGAATGGACAAACAGGTAAAGTAAGCGGTGTGCTTCCAATTAGTTACACTCGTTTAGGACTAGCAACGTTAGGCATTTTCGCTGGACTCTTAGCACTCTTTTTATTAGGAGGTTATTTCCTATGAAAAAACGACTTTTACCTATTTTTTTCCTAATACTTCTTACCTTTGGCCTTGCCCTACCCGTTTCGGCGGCTGAAAATTCAATTGATGATGGCGCACAATTACTGACACCTGATCAAATCAACCAACTAAAGCAAGAGATACAACCTTTAGAAGAAAAAACAAAAGCCTCTGTCTTTATTGTGACCACAAATAATAATACCTATGGCGATGAACAAGAATATGCAGATCATTATCTTTTAAATAAAGTTGGCAAGGACCAAAATGCGATTCTTTTTCTCATTGATATGGACTTACGGAAAGTCTACATCTCTACTTCTGGAAACATGATTGATTATATGACGGATGCACGAATTGATGATACCTTAGATAAAGTAATGGATGGGATGAGTCAAGGAAATTATTTCGCGGCTGCTCAAACCTTTGTTCAGGAAACTCAAGCATTTGTTAATAAAGGGGTTCCTGGGGGGCACTATCGTGTGGACAGCGAAACAGGTAAAATCACCCGTTATAAAGCCATTACCCCGCTGGAAATGGTAATTGCTTTTGCTGCTGCTCTGATACTCAGTTTGGTCTTCTTAGGCATTAATATTTCTAAATATCAATTAAAATTTTCAAGTTATCAATATCCCTTTAGGGAAAAAACAACTTTAAACTTAACCTCCCGCACAGATCAGTTAACCAACTCTTTCATCACTACGCGTCGTATTCCTAAAAACAATGGCGGTGGTGGCAGCACCACCCACTCAACTGGCGGCGGCACATTCGGTGGCGGCGGTCGAAGTTTTTAGATTTTTTATCTTTTTTAATTATTTCATAAAAATAATGGTGTTATTTTTATGAAATAATGATAAAATAAGTATACTGTGGTGTGTTATTTTTACACAGGACGGTATACTTATTTTCATTTAAACTAAGTGATTTGTAGTCCAAAGTTATTTAATTGGGGATTGTTTTCAACTATTTAGTAAGCGCTACAAATCATTAACTAAACTATGGGAGGGAAAGTGAAAATGAAAAAATTTTCTATGTTAGGATTAGTTTTAATTAGTACTCTGATTTTAGGTGCATGTGGTTCTGGAACAAACAACACTAATAAAACTAAAAAAACCTCAAGTACTGCTACCGCAACAACTGAAACAAAAGCTAAAGAAGATAAAGGGACTTATAAAGATCGAACATTGACTGTTCCTGATGGTGTATTAAAAATCACCGAATTCCAAAAAGGTACAAGTTTCGATGGTAAACCAATCTTTTATGTACTATTTGATTTGACTAATAACACTAAGGAAGCACAAGATGTACAAATGTTATACTCTAGTTTTGTTAGCGTATCACAAAATACCGGCGATACAACAGAAGATTTAACTTATGGAATTGTTAATGATTCTCCGATTAAAGATAGAATTGACATGTTAAATAAAAAAGTTAATCCTGGCGCAACTGTCCAAGCAGCATACCCTTATGAATTTGCTGATGAAACAAAACCTGTAACTTTTACTTTCAGAGACAGTATGTTCAGCATGGGAGATTCTATCGCTGTTGAAGAAATTACAATTAAATAGTCTGTAAGCAAGTAGGCACTTAGTTCTACTTGCTTTTTTGGTTTGTTCTTCATAGAGTTGAATGGTAAAATTAATTTATCTTAACAAAAAGGAGTCATCCCATGAAAAGTATGTGCGAACTGTGTGATCTAAATCCTGGTAAAATCATCACCTTTGATAATCACGGTATCTGTAAACATTGTGCAGAACATTTAGAGTTAAAACCAAAAGAAATTAAAGATCGAACAATGGAAAGTATTATAAAACGTCAAGAAGAAATTATAAAAAAGGATCAAGCAATGCAAGCAAAGGGAAATTTATGTTATCTTTGCGAAGAGGAAACTGGCAAGTACTTTACGAGTGATTTTTATCGCGTAGGAAAAAGCTGTTTAAAAAAACTTAAAGTATCCACTTGGTCCGTTGATAAAAAAAGTTTAGCTGATTTACAACAAATGCAAGAGTTAATAAACAAGCAGTCTGAAATCGCAAAAGCAAATGAAAAAAATGCTGAAGTTTATGGAAATCTATGTGCTCTTTGTCAGGATAATAAAGGAAAATATTTAACTTCAGATAATTACCAAATCTGTAAGAAATGTGCAGGTCAACTCGGTGTCCAGGCACAAGGATATACCCAAACTTGGACATTGACGGATTTAAGAAATGTCCAAGAAGACAACCGGCTATTCAATCCTACAACAACTATTGCTGGCTCGATTGAATTCGATGAACCTGAAAAAAAATTTCGACTGGTTGGTTCATCAAAAATTTTGCCAGTAAGCATTATCGCTGATTACAAAATTTTAGAGAAAAAAAATACCCATTTCACCGAAGAAAACGTACCTTATGATCGCGTCAGTAGTGTCTATATTTTGATTAATCTAGATGATTTGCAACGCCCAACCATCACTATTTCCTTTTTAAAGACACTTAGTGAGCAAACCACTGAATTTGATCGTCAATTAGCGATCGATAGAGCCCGTTTCAACGCCGAACGAGCCCTTTCATCATTAGACACTATTGTTCGTCGAATAAAAGAAAAAGAAATACCAACTCCTATAAAGAGTGATGAAAACCAACCGATTGAACCAAAGCTATCTGATTCACAAAAAAACTCATCTAGCGCTATTGAAGACGTAATGGCTGCGTTAAGAAATTTAAAACTGTTAGTAGATGAAGGAATTCTAACAGAAGAAGAATTTCAACAAAAGAAACGGCAATTGCTTCAATTAGATTAATAAAAAAAATCCTGAAAAGACTCGTCATCTTTTCAGGATTTTTTTCTTCTTGGTATTTTCCCATAATTCTTGATAAGGTATTTCATGGATATCACGGAAATAGGCTACTTCAAACTTTTCAAAATCAGTTGACTGGCAGTTGCCTGTTAAAACACCAATTCCTGCTTTGCCATGACAAGTTCCCATGAAAACATCCACGAGCGAATCCCCCACCATAATTACTTCTGTCGACTTCAATTGACATGACTGACAAAAGGCTTGGAGCATGTCCGCATCTGGTTTCGGTAAGTAACGATCTCCTGTCGCAATAAAATCAAACATTACTGTTAAACCAAGATATTCCATAATCAACATAGTCGCTGGCAAAGTATCTGAAGTTGCTAATCCAATTTTATAGTTCTTCCGTTTTAGCTCAAGAAATAACTGTTTTAAATCACCAATTGGTTCAATCTTTTTCAGATTTTTTCGTAAATAATCATAAAAAAATTGCTCCAGCCATCGACTGCTGATTCCCTGTTCGACTAATTCCTCAAATTGCGCCAATTCCTGATAAAGTTCCTGATAAAGGACTTCATCAAGTAAATGTTTTTGCAAAAAACGTTGCTCCTGAATAGCTAATATCTTTTTTATTTCTGCTGAATGATGAGGGGCTAACATACTTAGTGTTTCAAAACAAGCTTGCAAACCTGCTTGCCAAAGAGTATCAAAACGAATACACGTACCATCTTTATCAAATAAAATTCCTCGATTTTCCATGAAAGAACACCTCAAAACGTTTACTTTGCTTCCTATTTGTTTCTTCAAGTATACTAATCATTTATTTGATTTTGATATTCTTTTTGTATCATTTGTGTAAAAAAAATATAAAAAAGCAACGAATTTAGAAAAATTCGTTGCTTTTTTATTAATCAATCACTTTTTTCACTTTGAATCCTTTTGTTTCAGTAGACGGTTCTGTTTGATCAGCTAATTCAAATAAAATATGGGTACCATTTTCTTCATCTTCAACGATAATCAGTTTTCCTGGAATCTTTCGAGTATCTTTCGCAATTTGGGCTTCTTTAATTAATTCTTTTTGATCTCTTTTTGAAGCAAGGGCATTTCCTAAATTAAAAAAGACAGTTTCTTCCATAATTAACCACTCACTTTCTCTACTTTTCTTAAGTCAATTATAGCATATCACTAGAAAAAGTGGCAGCTTGTGTCCTTTTACTTTCATTTAAGCATCAATAATCAAAGAATAAGCATAAGTACTTTCATAAATTCCTGAAGTATAATAATTGAGCCTCTTTTTAAATAGCGGGCCGTCAATTACCAACGTATGGTACTCCCCGTTTTCTCCGCAAATATCTAATTGATGCTCTTTAAGGTACGTGATAAATGTTTCATCTAACGGTTCTCCTAAAAATTTTATTGGAATGCCTGCCTCTTTGCTGACCGTTTTGATAATTGCTGTGTACCCTTTTGCCAAGAATTCTTTGACAAGTGCTTCGCGATTCTCCTGCCAAAGAGGTAATTGTGGCTCAAGCCCAGCACTTAATGCAACTTGGCGATCCCAAGCACCATTTTGTTCAATATCTATATCGCCAAAACAAACCGTTTCTGCACCCAATTTTTTAGTTTCATGCAGTGCCTCAACCACTTTTTCTGTGTAATTTGTTTCATTGTTATGTGATATAACAAGTGGTAAATCTAACGCTTCGGCCGCTGCTTCTAAGACGGAGATTGGTATCCCGTGAAACCAAGAACGATTAATTTCATCACTTAGTGTTGTCACTAACGCTACTGGCTGATTTCCTGCTTGTATCAATCGATCCATCGCCAATAAACAATCTTTACCAGAGCTATAACTTAAACAAAATTTTTTCATAAACGTTCCCTCTTTTCTCTATGACTATACCTCAAAACAATACATCCGTATACATATTTATTATTTAAGTATAACTAATACTGAATAGTTATTTGAATCAAAACATGGTATAAAATAGAGGTAAAGCAAGCTTTATTCACTTCTTTATATCTCTTTTCAACGGATGATCAGCTGGCGGAAACCAGCTGATCTTTTTTTCAAAAAACACAGCTATCTTTTGCAGTTTTCTTTTCCTCATGTTATAAAGAGAGGGTAGGAAGCATTTATTCACTTCTTTACAAATCTATCTTAATCTTAGACAGTCGGCGGAAAACGGCTGTCTATTTATCTGGAAAAATTATGAACTCGTCAGCTAGTGGTCAGTTGACGAGTTTTATGTTATAATAATTAGAACACGAAAAATATTTTTAAACGAACCATTCAATTGTTTTGATGATTTTATTCAAAACTGGCGTGTCTAGAGAGACACAAGGATGTATTAGAGGTAGGGAATACATCGCTTAAATGAAAAATACTTGAATACTAGAAATAGTCTGATCCAACTTTAAAATAATAATATTGATTCGTTAGATAGCCTTCTCTTTAAAGAGAAGGCTATTGTCAATTAAAGAGTAAAACCACCGCATGTTTAAAATTAAACTTATCTCAAACATACCCTGTCAGTGTTTCACGCATTATCTCAATAAACAGCAAAAATCCAGAAGAGAGACTCTTCTGGATTTTTGCTTATTTGACGATACTTTTTTAAATTTTGTTAATCAATTTAAAATAATCCACATAAGTGCATAATTGGGAAAACAAATAATAAACTATCAAAACGATCTAAAATACCACCATGTCCTGGCAAGATGTTACCAGAGTCTTTCACGCCATAATGACGTTTGATAGAAGATTCAACCAAATCACCGAATTGACCTACTATAGAAAATAGAACCGTCAATACAAGCATCACCGGCATCGGATAAGGAAATAGCCCTTTATTAGCTGTGAAAACTAAAAACAACGCTGCTACAACGACGGCTGATAAAATACCACCAAGTGCACCTTCTATTGTCTTGTTGGGTGAAACATCTGGCATCAATTTATGACGACCAAATCGGCGTCCAAATAGATATGCACCAATATCCGTTGCCCAGACAATGAATAAAGCAAATAACAAGACTTCAAAACCTGCGGAACGGGCACTAATAAAGTTCTGGAACCCCATCCCTACATATAAACTGACAATAACTGGAAAGCCAGCTTCTTCAATCGTATATGTATTTTTAGAAATTACCGAAGCACCTAACAACAACATTACAGTGACATAAAATAAAATGAAATTTGTTTGCATTTCCGGCAAAAAGTTTAACCATTTAATTGTTGGGATAACTAAAAAAACGGCCCCTAATGCTGATAAAATACCTTCAAAACTTAATAACGTTAATCCTTTCATACGGAATAACTCGTACACGCCGACTACTGCCAAAGCAACAGCGGCAATCTCAATTGCAAAACCACCATACCAGATAATTGGAATAAAGATGATTAATGCGACGATAGCTGTGATGACACGTTGTCTCACTGCGGATCGCTCCCTTCTGTTTCTGTAGTTTCTTTTAGACCTCCAAAACGACGATTACGATTTTGGAAAGAAGCAATCGCGGTTTCTAAAGTGTCTCCTGAAAAATCAGGCCATAATGCTTTTGTAAAAAACAACTCGCTATAAGCAATTTGCCATAGCAAGAAATTACTAATTCTCTCTTCCCCACTTGTTCGAATCAACAATTCTGGATCGCGAAGTTCCGTGGGTAAAAAGCCAGTCATTAAGTGATCTGCGATCGTTTCTTCTGTAATCTCATCTGCCGTATATGCTTTTTCTGAAACCTCTGTAGCAATCTGTTTCATGGCAGTTAGTAGCTCCGCACGCGCCCCATAATTTAAAGCAAAGTTCAAAACCATGCCCGTATTGTCTTTGGTTTGCTCAATGGCCCGCTTAACAGCATCTTGCGTATGGCTTGGTAGAAACTCTTGGTAGCCCATTACATTGACTTTAACATTTTCCTTAATTAATTCAGGCACGAATGTATCAAAAAAATCAACAGGCAATTGCATTAAGAAATTGACTTCATCTGTTGGTCTCTTCCAATTTTCCGTTGAAAATGCATAAAGTGTTAAAACTTTAACGCCTAAATGACTAGCATGCTTCGTTATTTTTTTAACCGTATCCATGCCTTCTTTATGTCCAGCAATTCTCGGCAGTCTTCGATTCTGTGCCCACCGGCCATTTCCGTCCATAATAATGGCAATGTGCTGCGGAATTTGGCCTTCTTTATCAAAGGCGTACTGGCTTGCTTCTTCTACATATTTATTTTTTTGCGGAAAAAAACGTAACATCTTTTTCCCTCCATTCCAAAAAATCTATCTTAATTATTATAACAATAACTAATGCAAATGCCTATGCATAGTCCCTGAATTTTCCTGATAATTAAGAAATTCCTTGTAACTTTATCATTTATGGTCCTTTTTTAAAAGAAAAAAACTTAGACTTGGCAGGTAAATCAACATGATGTATCTGCCTAGCTCTAAAATTTTAAATAAACAACGGGACAGGAGCAGCTTCTTCGGAAATAAGCTGAACGTCCTTGAGAGACAAAAAGCATCTTTCAGAACTTTCTTCTTATTTCTTGAAGCTTAACACGCCTGTCCCGACCTCAAGTTTTTATTCTATTGTCTTTTTCTCTTTATTCATTGACTGGAACAATGGCACCGTTCCATTTTTTCGTAATCCAATCTTGGACTTCTTTGCTACGTAACACTTTGACTAATTTTTTTACATTTTCGTTGTTTTCGTCTTCTTTACGAACCGCAATAATATTGGCATAAGGTGAACTTTCTTTTTCTAAGGCAATCGCATCTTTTTTCGGATTTAATCCTTGATCCACGGCAAAGTTTGAGTTAATTAAAACCGCAGCCCCTTCTTCATTGTCATAAAGAGTGGTCATGATTGCTGGATCACTTTCATGATTGAATTTCAACTTTTTAGTATTTTTATCAATATCATCGAAAGTAGCAGTTGTCCGGTCTACCCCTTCTTTCAGCGTGATTAAACCAGCATCTTCTAAAATCGTTAAAACACGTGGCCAATCTGAAACGGAAGAGCTAACGTAAATCGTTGAACCATCAGGAATTTCTTGTAACGATTTGTATTTTTTCGAGTAAAGCCCAACTGGTTCTAAATGAATCGCACCTGCATTCACAAAGTCATAATCATTTTCTTTAACCGCTTCATTAAAGAACGGCACATGTTGGAAATAGTTGGCATCGATATCGCCACTTTCCAACGCCTTGTTAGGTAGCACGTAATCTGTATAAGTCGTCACTTCTAGTTTTACGCCTTCTTTTTCTAATAAAGGTTTTACATGTTCTAAAATCTCTGCATGTGGAACCGGTGAAGCCCCAACTTTCAAGACCGAGTCATCACTCTTTTTATTGCCGCAAGCCCCTAAAATTAAGACAGCTGCTGCTACAGTAATTACTGACCATAATGTACGTTTTTTCATCTTATTCCCTCCATTTATCGTTTATCTATTTTTTTAGCGACTGTATCCCCAAGCCATTGAATCGCAAAGACAATAATTAAGATACAAATCGTTGCTACTAAGGTAACTGTATTTTGACCACGTTGGAAGCCATCTTGATACGCCAAACTTCCTAAACCGCCCGCTCCAATAGCAGCTGCCATTGCAGTGTAGCCCACTAAGGAAATGGTTGTAACGGTTAAGCCAGAAACAAGTGCTGGCAGACTTTCTGGTAATAGAACTTTCCAAATTATTTGGAAACGATTGGCCCCCATTGCTTTGGCTGCTTCAATCACGCCTTTATCGACTTCACGAAAAGCAATTTCGACCATGCGAGCATAAAAAGGTGCTGCGGAAATAATCAATGCTGGTAAGGAGCCTTTGACACCAGACATACTCCCTAAAATAATTTTTGTAAAAGGAATTAACAGAACGATTAAGATAATAAACGGAATCGAACGGAAAATATTTACAAAAATGGCCACTAGCCAATACAGTAATCGGCTCAAAATCCCTTTTCTGCCTGACGTTTCAAAAAGTAGTAGTCCTAAAATCAGCCCTAAAATGGCGACCACTATGATTGAAATCCCTGTCATATAGAGTGTTTCAATCGTTTTTTCTTGTAGTTTACTTATATCAATTTGGGAAAAATCAAAGAAACTTGCTAAGCCACGATTATTCATTTCCAATCACCTCTGTTTCTACACGAAGTTTACGTAATCCTTCAATGGCTGCTAGAATATTTTGCTCTTCGCCTAATAATTGAATATAAAGAGAACCCACTGCACCCTGCTTTGTTTGCTGAATGTTCCCTTGAATAATACTGACTTCTACTTGATATTCTTGGACAATATGCGAGATAATTGGCAATTTCGCTTGTTCGCCGTGGAAAAGTAGGCGAACAATTTTTCCATTCGGATATTGTTCCAACATTTCTTCAACAACCAGTTCCGTTTCTTCAATGTTTTTATCCGCTTCTTGTTGGATAAAGCGTTTCGCAATTTCTGTTTGAGGCTTTTTGAAAATATCGATTACTTTACCTTCTTCAACAATTTCACCATATTCCATCACGGCTACGCGATTACAAATTTTACGAATCACGTGCATTTCGTGGGTAATTAATACAACCGTTAAATTTAATTCTTGGTTGATTTTTAGTAGTAATTCTAGCACTTCATCGGTTGTCTGCGGATCCAAAGCACTTGTTGCTTCATCACAAAGCAAAATGTCAGGATTGTTAGCTAAGGCACGGGCAATCCCCACTCGTTGCTTTTGCCCACCAGAGAGTTGACTTGGGTAGGCATTTTCCCGTCCTTCTAAACCAACCAACTTGATTAACTCTTCTGCGCGGCTTTTCCGATTTTGTTTTGGAACGCCAGCAATTTCCAATGGGAGCATGATATTTTCTAGGACCGTCCGTGACCATAATAAATTAAAATGTTGAAAGATCATCCCAATTTTTTTACGGAAGTTTCGTAGTTCTTTATTTGGCAACAATGCAATATCTTGTCCTTGAATTTCTACTTCACCTTCTGTAGGTGTTTCAAGTCCATTCAATAGGCGAACCAACGTACTTTTTCCTGCACCTGAATAGCCAATAATGCCATAAATATCTCCTGATTCAACCGTTAAATCAATATCTTTTAAAGCCGTGACTTTACCCGCTTTACCGGAAAACTCTTTTTTTACATGACGTAATTCAATTAATGCCATTTTGTTCTCCTCTTCTTTCTGTTCTACTTTCTTATTTTGAAGGTTTCGCACTTTTTATGAAACGAATTTGCTTAATAAAAACAAAAAAACTTCCATCCTTTTGCTATTACAGCAAAAAGGACGAAAGTTTGTCATTTCGTGATACCACCTTAATTCGCTATTATTTCTCAATAATAACCTCATACGGTACTTGATTCTTCGCATACCGTTGGCTGTAACGGGCGCCCCGTAGTAAGTTCACTGCTTCGCTCACTTACTCTGCTCAAAGACCATCTTCCATCTTAAATCTGTTACCCATTCTCAGCAAACAGGGCTCTCTTCAAACGTCCTTAACATGTACTCTTCTTTTCAAAGCTTTCTTTTGATTAGATTGAGAAAATTATAGCAATAAACATTGACCTTGTCAACGTAAGACTAAAGATTTTCAAATTCTGTTGGTTCAACATCTGCTAAAACAGCAATCCAGGCATTTTCTTCATCTAATGCACTTGGCTCTTGATCAGCCGCTTCATTAATCGCAACTACCTTACCAGATAATGGACTACTGAATTCACTGACTGCTTTTTCTGCTTCTAATTCAATTAAAGAATCACCTTTAGCTAATGTTTGTCCGACTTTTGGAAATGTTGCAAAAGTAATCTTCCCTAAATCCTCTTGGGCTTCGGCAGTTAAACCAATTTTATAACCTGCTTCTGTTGGTAAAATCCATAATTGATCGATTTGTTTCATTTCACTCATTTTCCAAGCACTCCTTCGTAATCTGCTTCTTTAAAACCATTCGTTAGAAATGTATTGTCTTTTAAGAGAATTGGACGCTTAATCAACATGCCATCCGCAGCTAAACGCTGACTTGCTTCTTCAATAGAAAAACTGTCAACCAGATCTTTTAAGCCTTGTTCTCTATATAAAACCCCGCTTGTGTTAAAAAAACGACGAACAGGCAAGCCGGTCTCTTTCATCCATTTTGCTAATTGTTCACTACTAGGCGGTGTTGCTTTAATATCAATTGCTTGGTATTTAACGCCTTGTTGGTCTAACCACGCTTTCGCTTTTTTACAAGTTGAGCATTTAGGATATTCATAAAGTGTGTACATTTCTACCCCTTCTTTCTTCTTTCTTTAACGGCCACTTCTGGTACGAACCGTTTCTTGTTGGTAACGCATGGACATAATTAAGCCCACCCCAATCATGTTACCTAAAATGGAAGAACCACCTTGACTAATAAACGGTAATGGAATCCCAGTTAATGGTAGTAAACCAATATTTGCTCCAATGTTTTCAAAAACATGGAACAAAATCATCATGATAATTCCTGTGGCAATGTAGGCATAGAATTCATTATTTGTATCAAAACAAACGCGAATCATGCGGTAGATTAAAATAAAATACAACAAAATAATGAAACAGCCACCAATAAAGCCAAAGTTTTCACCAACAACTGTAAAAATCATATCTGACTCACGAACAGGGACATACACATCACTCACGTTAAAGCCTTTTCCGAAAAGGCCCCCAGAACCAATTGCTGTTAATGCTAGCGCTGGTTGGAATGAGCGATCTGGATCTGTATGGAAAGGATTTAGCCATAAATCAATCCGATCAAATTGATAAGCTTTAATGCCAATTTTAGACAATAAGTCTCTTCCTGTTTCTGTTGTTACCAAGTAGATGGTTCCAGCTCCGACTAGAGCAGCTATGATAAAGGCGGGCACAATAATTTTCCAAGTAATGCCAGACATTAAGAAAACTCCCCCAAAAATGGCTAAGAAAACTAACATCGTCCCGAAGTCTTTTTGTAAAAGTACTAAAACAATTACCGGAATCGCCACTAATAGCATTTTAGCGATTAGCCAAAAGTCGCTTTTGAGTGTTCGGTCCACATATTTAACATTATGCATGGTCACTATATAGGCCAACATCAAAATAAACGCAATCTTCATCAATTCCGATGGTTGGAATGTGGTGCCACCAAAGCGAATCCAGTTTTTAGAACCTGTTTGCTCTGCTAGCACGGGATCATAGAATTTCAGTAGTAATCCCATTAATACTAATCCAAGTGCATAAAAAACGGGCGTTAACCGCCAGAGTAATTTTGAGCTAAAATGCATAATAATGACAATACTTAATCCTCCGACTAAATACCACAGTCCTTGTTTCATTAACAAGCTACCAATTTTAGGTTTGCTTGGATCATTGTAAAGCGCTACGTAAAGCGATAGCATACCAATTAGTGATAAAAGAAACACTGGTAATATCACGCCGTAATCAATTCGACTATCTAAATTTGTTTTCTCTTTTCTATTCATTCGTCATCCCTTTTCCTTTGTTCATACGTTTTTTATTATATCTTTCTCACAGAAGAAAAGAAAGGAATTCTACTATATTTGAGAAAAACTTTAGAGAATTGGTCCTTCACTAGCAATTTTTTCTTTTTCTTCAATCCTATTTTGCTTTTATTTAAAATTTTTTACATCAGTGATAATGAGAAAGTTTACTATAAACAGTCAGTAACAAAAAACAGTCGCAACTAAAACACGTTGCGACTGTTTTTATTCGCTTTTTCTTTGTTTCGTTTGTTGTAGCTCTTTATTAATTCGGACAATTTCGTTGCCAAAATTTTGCCAGTCACTGGCTCGCGGGGGCGCTAGCCAAATTAAACATTTTACTGAAAATAATGTTTTTGGTAAATAATCTGAAACTACTAAATCCGTATCTGGTCGAATCGCTGAATGAAAGTGAATGCTGAAAGATTCGAATATTTTGATTTGTTCTTTGATAAACTGAGTATATTTTTCTCCTTGCGTAAAATTCACATAAAGATTGATCGTGCTTTTTTCATTCCTTTGGTCATAAAGACGGGATAACACTAATAGCAAATCAAAAAATAAAGAAAGCTTACTAAACTCAAACGCCGAGCAATCCAACGCAAATAAAAACTGACGACAGCTATTAAAAACAATTGGGTAGCGTTCCTGAAAAAATTCTAAATCCATAATTCGTAAGGTGATATCGATGAACGGCGTAATAAAACGATGTTGATAAATAATCGGAACAATTTCTTGATAAAATTCTTCGTCCGAAATTGTAAACGGCATATAAGAAAAGAATAATGTTTTCGTAGCCGTAATTGCCTCATTGTGAGAACTCAGCAAATGTTCCGAAATAAGTTCACTTTGATAGACCGATAAATTGCCGATAATTCCTTGAATTTCTGCGTTTTTCTCTGCATGAGTCGCCTTCATCACTTCGTTGATCCAACTTTGAATTTCTTGATAAATCGAACTTTCTTCATCAAAAGCGAATGGATTTTCTTCTTGGGATAAAAAATAATTAGCTTTTCTCTGCGTTCGTTCTAACGCCACCAATACATAATGTTTAAATAAATGAAAATTAGTGATATTTTCATAAGAGCCTTTCAATTGAGCCAATAATTGGTTCACTGCGCGAAGATCTGTTTGATTATATAATTCTTCAGAATCTTTGTAAATTCGGTAATAAAGCATAGTAAAATATTGTCTAATCGCCATTTCATTGCCGCTAAGTTGTAAATTTTTGGATAACTTAATACCGTATTGACCTAATTCTTTCCGGATATGGTCAACAATTTTGTATACAACCGTTCGACTCATCCCGTGCTTTTCACCGTATTTTTTGATTGAGGTAAACTGATGAAAGAAAATCGTTTTTAATAGATTAAATTCTAACGAGTCTTTTAAATAATATTCTTCAATAATACTTGAAGAAATACGAAGGCTTTGAGATAACAAAATTTCATTATTTTTTTCACTGATTTCCATCTCATTAATCAGACCAAAGCGTTGCAAATCTGCATTGATTTCTGTTATGTTCCGTTCTAGCAAATAAGGAGAAATAGCTAATTGCTTACATAAACGATCTTTTCGTTCAGAAAATGAATATTGTTGCTCTAACTTTCTAATAATCGCTAATTTTAAATTTTCCCGATCATCTAATAACAAGAATTCCATTTAAACTCTCCTTGTTCCATACAAAAGTGAGCCTGACAGGAAGCTTAAAGTGGTGCCAAATTGAGAGGACCCACTTGCCGCTCCTCCAGTAATTTCCACTGGGGCTATCGTATCTATTTTTTTCAACAACTCATCATTTAACAGCACCTTTTTATTTACTCGTTCCTGTTCAATTTTATTTTTCTTTTTCTCCTGTTTTGTTTGTTGCTCCTTGTCCTGTCTTGAGGCAATAATTGGTCTTTCTGGCCCAATCATTGCTTGACTATAAGGAAGCTCTGCAAGCATATTCCCCTCTGCAGCAAAATTAGTAGGGTTGACATACACCTTCGCAATAGAAAGGTATGACTCGTAACGGAAGGTTACAAAATAAAGGCCTACTTTTTGAGTATTTACATTATTTTCTATAATTACATTTTCTAAATTTAGAGGGCATCCCTCTTTATCTTTTAGAAAAACAACATTGTCTAATGGTGACCATGCTTGATTAACTCCTACAAACGTGTCTTTTAATTTAAGTTCCGTTTGATTTTCTTTGACCGTAATGGTTGCTGTTTCAATTTTGCCATCTACTTCATAAGTCACGGTGTATTTGCCTGGTGTTGTCACTTCGTTGGCATAGCTATTCACTGAAGCAATTAACATTCCTGAAGAAAGAAATAAGGCTGTGCCGATACTACCATAATAAATAGTTCGCTGGTTCATCTCGTTTATTATTCCTCCAAACTATTTCATAAAAACAACTATCTTAACAGAAAAACCTGCTAATAGGTGTTCTTAAACTAAGTAACTTGTAAAACTTCCTATTTTCCAAGGAAACAGCTACCCTCATTCATGCACTTATTCATCTTTTAAGCGTGGAACAAAAGTCACTTTAAACTTTTGCCCCACGCTCATTTAATTATTTTCGTTTCTTCTTGATGACTATACCACTAATAATCACAATAAGTAATACAACAAGTCCTAGCACACGATATAAACCATTAGTTTGTTCTCCCGTTTTTGGATAACGTCCTTGCTTGTCAGGTTTCACAATGTGTGTGACATACTGACTACTTTTTATCGTGGTTTGATTCGTTGAGGAACTAGTCTGGTTGTTCTCATTTTTATCTGGTAGCGGTGTAGGATTACGATCAATCACATGAACAGTTGCTACTGTCGTTAATTGACGAGGTGTTTCGTTTGAAAACATTGAGAAAAGTCGTGACTGCACAGCTGGTTTGGTTTCATTAACTGGCTCAGTGGTATAGGAAATCTGGTACTCTCCTGTTTTCTTTGTATCAACTTTCCCTTTTACTTGAACCTTATCAAAGGATATAGCATGACCGTCACGATCTGTTGCTGAAACGAAATTATCTTCTGGTTTCCATGAATCACCAACATAAATCGTTGTATCTTTAACCTCTAACTTAGATTGGTCGGGTTTGACGGTCACATTAGCTGTTTCTTTTTTACCTTCGTAACTGTAAATGATTGAGTAAATGCCCGCTTTGCTAGTATCAACTTGACCTGAAACAGTGATTTTTTCAAACGGAACGTCTTGACCTGTTTTGTCTGTCGCGGAAACGAAGTTATCTTCTGCTTCCCATTTATCACCCACATAAATTGTTGTATCTTTGACCTCTAACTGACTATCATCACGGACATGAACGATTGCTTTCGCTTCTTTTGTGCCATTTTTATAGACAATTTCATAATCGCCTATTTTATCAACATTCACTGTTCCCTGAACGTCAATTTTTTCAAAAGGAACGTCTTGGCCTGTTTTGTCTGTTGCTGAAACGAAATTATCTTCTGGTTTCCATTTATCACCAACATAAATCGTTGTATCTTTAACCTCTAACTTAGATTGGTCGGGTTTGACAGTCACATTAGCTGTTTCTTCTTTACCTTCGTAACTGTATACGATTGGATAAACGCCTGCTTTGGTGTTATCAACTTGACCTGAAACAGTGATTTTTTCGAATGGGACATCTTGGCCTGTTTTATCTGTTGCTGAAACAAAGTTCTCTTCTGGTTTCCATGAATCGCCGACATAAATCGTTGTATCTTTGACTTGTAAACGACTGTGATCAATTGTTTTCGTTAATGGAATTTTTAGTTGATTGTCTCCTTTGACCAGCTTAATGGCTTTTCCTGTCAAGTACTCTTCATCCACGGAATATTCCTGCGGTACATTCGTTACTCGCAAAGTATAATCACCTGTCATGATGGCATCAAAGGAGTATTGACCTTTTTCATCTGTTGTAAATTCGGTTGCTGTATGCGTGACATTATCAATTAGTTCAAAAGAAACCTTCGCAATTGCTTGGTTTTCATCCTCTATGTTATGCGTATAGAATGTGGCAGTTGCTAAATAAACAATGCCTTCCGCATCACCTTCTGAGAATTTCAATGTGATTGGCGCAGTGGTGACTTTTTTCTTGCTAGCAGACATCTGGTCCAATGTTTCAGAGTCGATTGTTGTTTCTGTATAGATTTGGCCAGCGTTTGCAGAGACAGTATTGTATTCAATCGTAATGTTTTCTGTCAATGTATAGTCTTTAAAAATAATTTTCGCACCGTTTGTAGTCTTCTCTAATGAATAAGCATCTTCTGGCACACCTTTCACGGTAATAGAATTCAAATCGATTTGAGCATTGGTTGTGCCTTTTGGTGTTAATTCAATCATTGGATTTTTCACACGATGTGTTTTATTATCAATATTTTTTGTTGTTACTGTCGTTTTTGTTACATTTTTTAATGTTGGATTCGCCGCTTGTGTTGCACTCAAAATGTCTAACGCTTCATTTTGAACAGAAACCGAAGCAGACCTTTCATTATTATTCGATTGTGGTTCTTTAGCTGTCCCTGTTATATAAAGAGTTGGCACGTCGATCCAGCCATTGGCGTTTTTATACTCAATAATGTAACGTTTGTTGGTTTTTCCAAAATCAAACGTGTAACTATTGGTATTTTCGTCAAAAGTAATCGTTGGGTATCCAGGACTGTCTGGTGACATTGGTTTATCAAAATAATAGCCACGATCCCAGTATTGTGGATAAATTGAATCTACCTGATCGTTTGAAACATCATAAATATCAAAAAGAACATCGGCGCCAGCTGGAATTTTTGTACGGACGCTTAGTGAGTCAAAAGAATCATTTCGTGCATTGACAAGGAATTGATTTTTACTACTTTGAAGTGTTCGTTCAGAACCAATGTGTCGATTGGTATTTACTTCTGTTTCTATAGGGGAAATGCCATCAGCACTCATTGTCACAGGAATTTTATCAAAAGGAATACTTTTATCTTTTGGTAAACTATCTGGCACGTAATTAAAGCCAATTGGAATTTCAAGTTCATTTGTAATTGGCGTAGTGAACTTAATGATCGAACCATCTGAGGTTGGTGTGACTGTATAATCTTTCCCTAAAACATAATATGAAAAATAAATATCTTTTGTGGCTCTAACAGATAGATATTGCGGATGCTTTATTTTAATCTCTAAATTTTCAATGGGGTTGGCCTTACTACCTGCTACAGCTATTTCGGTATCACTCATATAAGCACCGTTTCGATCATAATTTCCCCATGTCGCTTCCGCATTCGTAGGATTTAACATAGCGATTGGTTCAATATATTGATCGGATACTAATTGAATGGCTTTATTGGGACCAATTACAGGGGTACTTAATGATAGATTAATGTCCTTCTTGTCAAAATCCATTGTTAAATCAGAAATATTTATTCTTAAATAGCTATCTTTTGTGGCCGTTAAGATAAGCTTGCCCCCTTCAGTTTTAATATCAAAATAGTCTTCCAATTTTACATATTCATATAAAGGACCATACGCCATAAATTTAGGATTCTTAATTTCTTGACCGTTTGTACTTTCTAATACGATTTGTTGACCCATTTTTGTTTCTGTTAACGTGCCATAAATTGTTACATAATATTTCCCTTTGCTTCGAAAACTGATATAGGATATACTACGCATTTCACGGTCAGCAATTACTTTACTTGTTTGACTCGTCTTAGCAGTAAAATCGGTTGTTTTATTCGTTCCTGTCGTATTTTTTAACGAAAGAGAACCTAACTTGGTTGTTGGATATTGCTGATAAAATGAATAACTGTAGTCCGAAACACTCTCTAAATAAATTGTCCGATTAATCGATAAGGAATAGGCTTTTTGTTGATTCATGTTTGGAACGGTTACAGCAATCCGCCCTAGCGAATTATCGCTTAATATATAATCTTTGCCAGGTGTTAACAAGGTTTGCGTTTCTGGTAAAATTTGACCATTAATATCGACATCGTAACTGAAAACTTGAGGTTCCAAGTTATCTTGTTTTCCAAAGACAGCGCCTGGCGTCTCTGTTGTTAATAATTCTAATGTTTGATTGCCAGTTAACGTCCGGTCTAAATTATAAAAAATTTCGCCATCTAACCCTGTCGTTCTGGTTCGTTCGTTATATTGAATTGGTTCCACTTGTTCATATAAATCAAACGAGTAGGTTTTTTTATTTTTTCCTGGAGTTTCAATTTTGATTAATGGTTTCGCCTCTGTTGTTAGATAACTTTTTAGTTCTACTTTAAAGGAAGTATCTGAAACTCGTTGATTAAACGTAATACTTAATGTTTTGGTTGCCGCATCGACTGCCCAAGTTGCGCCAATGCCCGTCACATCTCCGCTAACAGTTGAATAACCTAAATGTTCTGGTAATTGAACTGTATAAACTGATCCAGGTGCATAACCTGTGTTTCCAACAGCAAATTGGAACGTAGCGGTTACCGGTGTTGTATTTAATTCGCGGTGAACCTCTGTTTGGCTGTATTCTGTTCCACCAATCGGCGCAAGACTCATACTGTCAAGTAGTTCATCTGTAATTGGCGCTTGAACATCTGGTAGGGCTTTTTCATTAAGTGAGGTGTCCTTGTCCTCCGTTGTTTGTTGTTCAGATGGTGTAGCACCACTGGAAGCTGTTGTGCTCGCCTCTGTGGTTTGCGATTCAGTTGTTGCAGTTGGTTGATTCATTTCTGAAGTATTCGTTGTTTCTAAAGGTAAAGATGGTGTTGAGTTCGATAACTCTGCCTCTTTTTTTGCTGTATCAGTGGTCTCTGTTTGTGCTTCTGTCGTTGTTACAGCATAGGCATTTACGGCAAACCCGAAATTTTGTGCGAGAAGTATACTCAACATCACAAAAGAAAAAGTTTTTTTCTTCATACTAATCCCCTTTCAATAAAATTCATATAACCTAATAATAGCTTGTTAAAAATGAAACAATTGATTAATTTTTTTTGAATCTTCGAAAAAAAAAAACATCTTTTCATAAAAAAACACTTGGAAAATCAGCTACAATCACTGTTTTTCCAAGTATTTTTTTATTAATATTTGTAAATTATCGTTTCTTTTGACGAAAAACGACCACGAAATAAACTGCAATAAACAATAACACTAAGAGCGAGTTACTATTTTTAATGAAAGTTAAAAATTGACTTGTTTGCATTGAAATGCCTTTGCCGCCAGTCAATTCTAATAAAAATTGTGTCGTGCCACCTTTGCCTACTACAGTGACTAACATAAGCGCCATCAAAATAAATTGATGGAATAAACTCCCTTTTGTTTGTGTTGTATATTTGATAAGGATGCGGCTATCTTTTGGCAAATCTGTCTCTTGATAATATCGCCTAGCTAAAAAGCTGTTCAATGTGCTTTTGAAAAAACTCAAGAGAAACAGGCCTAAAATAGTCCACGAGGTAAGAAGTAATATTCCCAAACTTCCCGCCAGACCAACCATTGGTATGTTGTTTGACCATTGTTTCGTTTTACTAGCTGCAATCATTGCAAAAATCATCCCTAAAACATAAGGTAAATAGAGATAGATGCCCATATGAGCTCTGCCATAAACCCCTGCAACATAAATGGAACCAAATAAAAATAAATAGTTCCCGACAATCCCGTTAATCAAGGTCGCAAGATTCATTTCTAGCGATACTTTATACGCGCCGCGTTTGCCATAATGACTAACGAAAAGGACAGCCACCACAAAGAAACAGCAGGCGCCAACAATCGCATAATCAAATTCCACCGCATTCGTTAATAAGCGACCACTTCTTAATAAAAGTAATAACACAAAAAAGATAACAAACAGAATTAATTCTTTTCGTGAAACTTCTGCTGATTCTTCTTCTAGCTCGTTTAATGAAACAGGATAGCTCTTGATTGCTACTAAAGCAACCAGAAAATAGAGCGCGTACACCAATAACGCCAGTCCAATCTCAGTCGCTTTAAAAAATAAAGCGCCAAATAAAACAGCGGTCAATAAGACTGTCGTTAAAAGATTGCTATGACTGATTTTTTGACCTTCTTCTTTCAAGAAAAAGCGAATTGATTGATTACTTGGTGGCAACAACGCCCCACTAAGTCCTAACAACATTCCTGAAATACTATAAAGCGGGAAAGAAAAAGCGCCGGCGATCCCAATTAAGGAGCCTGCCAAGCCTAACAATAGAGAAATCTTTAGTAGACCTAGACTAGTCAAAGACAAATTAATTCCTCGAACCAGAAAAATGCCTGTCATACGCAATGTATAAAATAAGACAAATGGTAAAATTGTTAGAAGGTTGTGTCCATCACTCAATTGAATGTAAAGTAAATAAGGCACAACAATAATCGTATTACTTAGTAAACTTAATGCTGTATTACCAAGACTTTCAATTTTTTTATTCATTTTGACCTCTTCTTTTATCTTTCATTTTCTATTATTTTTAGGGTAGCATTGTTTACTTTTTTTGTCCATAAAATAACAGATGTAGCAATTTCCTAATGTTTATTTTCCAGTGTTACGTATAATAGTTAATGACGACTGCTTGGACTTTCTCTGTTCCGTCATTTATATACGTGTGTACTTGATTAGCATCAAAATACATAGCGGCGTCTTTTGGAAGAAGGTATCTCTGACCGCCCACTTCAATAGCTAATGCTCCTTGAATAACCATGACATATTCTGTCGAACGTTTTGAATGCCCAACAGCTTGATACTTTTTCCCTGGATCTAATTCAAACTGAAAGAGTTCAAAGTTTCTTTCCTGGTTGTCTGAGTAGTAATTAAAGACTCGATAGGAGTGATCTTCAGAATGTTGTGTTACCGTCTCAGTTTTTTTAACCACGGGATTTTCTTTAACATAGTCATCTTCTAATAAATACGTATATGGAACATTGAGTCCATTACTTATTTTCCAAATTGTATTTATAGTAGGATTGGTGGTTCCTTTTTCAATCTGCGAAAGCATCCCTTTACTGACTCCGGTTATCCCAGCTAGTTCATCCAACGTAAGTTTTTTTTCTTGTCTAATTTTTTTTAAATTATTGCCGATAATTGTATTAATCTCCAAAATAGTTGCTCCTTCTGTTTCTTTTTATTATCCAAAAGTTTAATATATTGAACAAAAGTATTCTTTATTGTATTATACAATATATATCTTAGTTGTTCAAAAGGAGTGGTTAATAATGAAAACGCTCATTCGCTCGTTGTGTCTTATTATCGAAGGTCTAGATTTTCAGACACACGTGTTTAAATTTTATACAGAAAGAAGGAAAAAAAGAGAATGAACCACCAATTAGATGCATGTACTGGCATTCGTGAAGCCTTGCCAACGGTTTTTGGCTATATTGGTATTGGCATTGCTTTTGGTATCGTAGGACAAGCAGCAGGTTTTTCCCCTCTGATTGTTAGTGCGATGTCGTTTTTTATTTTTGCAGGCTCTGCTCAGTTTGTAACGGTTAGTATGTTGACTGGTGGCAGCCCTATTTTATCCATTGTGTTAGCGACTTTCTTAGTAAATGCGCGTATGATTCTTATGGGAATGACCATTGCGCCTTACTTTAAAGCCGAATCTCTCGGTAAAAATCTCTGGTTGGGAACCTTACTGACGGATGAAAGTTTTGCACTAGGAATGAATAAATTAAATCACACCAAAGGACGTTTAAGCTTTGAGTGGTTTAATGCTACCAATTTGATTTCCTATGCGACTTGGGTTTTTTCGACGATCATCGGTGCCTATCTAGGGCGCTTTATTGCAAATCCTCAAGCATTAGGTCTTGAGTTTGCGGTCGTGGCTATGTTCATTGGTTTACTCTATCTGCAGATAATTAGTGATCGTTCCATGAAAATCGCTTTACAACTCATCATGGTCCTGATTACTTTTGGGTTGATGTCTATTGGTCTAATTTTTATTCCCAGTAATTTAATTGTCTTAGTTGTCACGTTAATCGGTTGTGGAATAGGAGTGATGATAAAACATGCCTTCTTCTGAGTATCTCTTTTTAACAATTTTAGGCTGTACCGTTGCAACCTGGCTTTCAAGAATACTGCCATTTTTACTTTTAAAAAAAATCAGTCTGCCACAGAAATTATTAGAATATCTAAGTTTTGTTCCCATTGTGATTATGTCCGCCTTATGGTTTAGTAGCTTATTTGAACAAAGAATAGGGCATTTACCAAGCCTCAATCTTCCTTATTTATTCGCTTCATTTCCTACCATTTTAGCCGCAATACTCTCTAAAAACTTATTGATTATTGTACTGGTAGGCATTGCTTCATTTGCACTAATCCAAAATTTTATCTAAAAAAACAGACAGGCACTACCAGATGGTAGTGCCTGTCTGTTTTTTTAGATGCCAGCTGCAGGGATCAAACCTGTGACCTACGCGTTACGAGTAAATAAAAAGTAATACCATGATGTCAAATCCTTTTTTATTAATCTCTTTTTACAAATAATCCAATATTTACATCGAATAAAATACATTTTAGGCAATTTTTAGTCATCTAAAAATAACTACTTATTAACTCTATGCCCCCTAGTACGTCTAACTTAATACATAGAAACTAAGCTGAGGTTTGCCTAAAAGTAAAAAAGTATACAAAGATTAAATTTGCATACTTTTTTACTGACTTTTTACCTGTACTTTTATAAAAAATTACTTTTTACTTCTAAAAAACCATACAAATGTAGTTCCTAATAATATTACTACACCTAAAATAGTTGAACCAACTGAATAATCTTCATTAGTTTTAGGAAGTGTTTTATATGTTTTGCTAGAATGTAATTTTTCATTCTTAAATATTTTTTTATTCGTGTCTATGTCTTTATTTTTGTCAGTTGCGTCGCTTCTATTTGTATATATATATTTTATATTAGTTAAAGTATTAACAAATTTCCCATTCTTATTTTCCGGTTCTTCTTTTAGAATATAACCATCAATTTTTTTTGCTTTAGTTTCATACTTATCGCCAATTTTACCACGTATAATAGTATCATCTGCTATTTTATTTCCTTTTTCATCTACATATTGAACTATAATAATTGATTCATTGTCATGTTTTTTTTCTTTTACAGTTACTGTGATCGTAGTGCTAATTCCTTCATAACTATACGTAATTGGATATTCCCCGGGTTTAGTTGTATCTACTTCGCCACTTACTGTGATTTTACTGAAGTCTATTTCGTTACCATCTTTATCTAATGCGCTATCAAAGTTATCTGAGGCCGTCCATTTTTCGCCTACATAAATTGTTGAATCATGCCCTTTGATACTGCTCTTGTTTTCTTTTACAGTTACTGTGATCGTAGTGCTAATTCCTTCATAACTATACGTAATTGGATATTCCCCGGGTTTAGTTGTATCTACTTCGCCACTTACTGTGATTTTACTGAAGTCTATTTCGTTACCATCTTTATCTAATGCGCTATCAAAGTTATCTGAGGCCGTCCATTTTTCGCCTACATAAATTGTTGAATCATGCCCTTTGATACTGCTCTTGTTTTCTTTTACAGTTACTGTAATCGTAGTGCTAATTCCTTCATAACTATACGTAATTGGATATTCCCCGGGTTTAGTTGTATCTACTTCGCCACTTACTGTGATTTTACTGAAGTCTATTTCGTTACCATCTTTATCTAATGCGCTATCAAAGTTATCTGAAGCCGTCCATTTTTCGCCTACATAAATTGTTGAATCATGCCCTTTGATACTGCTCTTGTTTTCTTTTACAGTTACTGTAATCGTAGTGCTAATTCCTTCATAACTATACGTAATTGGATATTCCCCAGGTTTAGTCGTATCTACTTCGCCACTTACTGTGATTTTACTGAAGTCTATTTCGTTACCATCTTTATCTAATGCGCTATCAAAGTTATCTGAGGCCGTCCATTTTTCGCCTACATAAATTGTTGAATCATGCCCTTTGATACTGCTCTTGTTTTCTTTTACAGTTACTGTAATCGTAGTGCTAATTCCTTCATAACTATACGTAATTGGATATTCCCCGGGTTTAGTTGTATCTACTTCGCCACTTACTGTGATTTTACTGAAGTCTATTTCGTTACCATCTTTATCTAATGCGCTATCAAAGTTATCTGAAGCCGTCCATTTTTCGCCTACATAAATTGTTGAATCATGCCCTTTGATACTGCTTTTGTTTTCTTTTACAGTTACTGTAATTGCAGTGCTAATTCCTTCATAACTATACGTAATTGGATATTCCCCAGGTTTAGTCGTATCTACTTCGCCACTTACTGTGATTTTACTGAAGTCTATTTCATTACCATCTTTATCTAATGCGCTATCAAAGTTATCTGAAGCCGTCCATTTTTCACCTACATAAATTGTTGAATCATGCCCTTTGATACTGCTTTTGTTTTCTTTTACAGTTACTGTAATTGTAGTGCTAATTCCTTCATAACTATACGTAATTGGATATTCCCCGGGTTTAGTCGTATCTACTTCACCACTTACTGTGATTTTACTAAAGTCTACTTCGTTACCATCTTTATCTAATGCGCTATCAAAGTTATCTGAAGCCGTCCATTTTTCGCCTACATAAATTGTTGAATCATGCCCTTTGATACTGCTTTTGTTTTCTTTTACAGTTAACAAGTTAGTATATTCAGCACTCTCCCCTTTTGAATTAATCACCTGATAATTTATTTTATATTCACCTGGCTTAGACTGATCAAAACCACCATTATTAATAATTTTAATGTTATCTGTAATATCTCCGTCAATCTGATCATATGCCTCAGCCAACCCTAATAAATCTATCGGAGCATCAGTTGTATAAACAGTAGCATCCTTTGCTGTGATAAAAGGTAGGAAACTTCCACTATTCGTAGGATAGTAAGTTCCCACTCCATTACTTCCAGTACCAATTGAGACCCCATTAGCATCAACTGCAGATGTTTTTATACTTACAGTATCATTAATTGTATTTGTTAAAACATAGAAATCTGCTGCGATTGCACTACCCATGCTACCAGAGCTAGTTAATTCATTAAAAACAATGCTCAACACTTTATTATCATCTGACCACTGAGTCGAATATTCTGTACTAGCATCATGCATTTCTCCGATTTTTCCACCAGATATTTTCAAACTATCTGTATCTATTGGATAATTAGATTCCACTGTGAATATATATGGACCACTTCCACTTATATTATTATATTTTCCATTAAAAATTCCTGCAAACCAGTTTTGAGCATTTTGTGTATAATAAAATTTACCAGGAAGTCCTGTTCCATTATTATTCGGTTGATATAAACCATGTCCATCAGCTTCTAATGCATTCCAATTTACTCCTGGAGTTACAGGTGTACCTACTATGGCCCATGATCCACCACTATTTTTAACGTGTAAAACCATATTTTCAGCTAACAATTCCGATGTAATTTCACTACTGATATAGGAAGACGTAAATGGAAAATCTAAAGGTCCTTCAACCCCAGTTGGACGACCAGTAATTGAAACCGAAATATTTCCATTAAAATTTACATCTTGCTTAGCCACAAGCAATATTTGTCCATTTTTTTCATCTATTACTAAATCAAAATAGGGGTCTGAACTACCTCCTGATGCGAATCTAATAGTAGAATAATCTAAACCTTCACCAGATATATTTAAAACAATCTTATCTCCTTGCTTGATTTCTTGAGTATCCTTTATGGTATTCAAATTCCACGTAAATGATATTCCTGTACTTGAAGGTATATAACTCGTTGGAACATCGTTATTAAATTCCACATTTGGTATACCAATAGATTTTTCACTGATTTTCTCCTCTGGAGATGCTATTTTTTCATCAGGAAGAACGCTAGAATCTTGAGAATTCTCAACCTCTGAATTAGAAGGAACTGTTGTATTTACAGTATTATTTTCACTTTCTGGAGCTAACGTATTATCCTTAGTTTCATTAATATTATTTTTAATGTTTAAAATCTCGTCAGCGGTTTCAGCAAACGATACAACTGGTGTACTTACTAGTGACATAGTAGCAAATATAGTTCCAAAATTGATAATTTTTTTTAATTTCATGTTATTTTTCCTTTCATTACAAGCATGATTATTTTTTTCCAATTAAAAAAGTTCCTACTAAAGAAGTAATAATTTTTTCTACTTCTGTTCCTCTATTTTTACCGCCTCCGCCTGTTGACTGCTTTTCCATGAGTACTATTTTTTTTTCTATTAAATCAAAATTTTTCTTTTTATATTTATAGGTAACTATATTAGTTTTTTCGTTTCTATTCACCTGATCAAAAATTATATTACTAGTGCTATAAGTATTTTTCAAATAGGTAGTATTTCTACTAAATAATTGGAAACTTAGTAAATTTTGGCCTAAAAAAACAAGTACACTTAAAACTGTAAAATAGAAACGTTTCATTAAGATTCTCCTTTTAGTTTAATAACCATCTCAGCAAATAACTTCCAGTCATATTCAAGTGGAGGTTTTTTCCATATTACTTGTTTGCATAACACTTTATGATTATATATGTCAGATATATATATATCTGTATGTGACATTAATTTTTCATCTAAAATTATATTTAAATAATTAAAAGCATCTATATTTGTTTTTATAAATTGGTTATAGATTTCGCCTCCAGAAAAATCGACATTTACATAAATAAATTTTTCTAATCGTCTCATATCTTTAAATTTCAAAAAAGCAAACATCAAATCATAATATAAATGCGTTTTTTTTATTATATTCCATTTACTACTGTCGTTCTTCTTTATCGAAGAAACTATATTATGAACTAATTCATGTGTTTTTGGAAAACTTTCTTTAAAAAAGACATACTGATCATCAGCAACAAATGCTGAAAAAGAAAACTTGGTATATTCCCATTTAAAAAAAAGCAACTTAGCTAATTTTATAAAATCATCTGGTATATAGTCTAATTTTTTTAAATTCAAATGATGTAATAATAATTTAAAACCTTTTGTTTCCTCTATGGAAATATAACCCTCATTCTCTATGTATTGGTTCAGTACCAAAAATAACATAATAAATTCAGATTCTCTAGTAACTTGAAATTTATCTAAGAACAAATCGTTTTTATTAAACCACTTTGACAGGTTAGATTCAATCAATGATATATCATTCACTAAAATTGATTCTTCAGCAAAATTTTTATTGCTAATTCTTGTATATTGTACACATAAAATCATTTTCAGTTGAGCGAATTGATTTGCTGTAAATGATTTTGAAAATATTAATTGTAAATCAGATAATAAAGTTTCAATACGATTAGCATTTTTAAGCAAACTTCTAGGTATGTGAGTACCATAATAGTAAAAAAGCAATTGAAAACAAAATAAGCGTATATCTAATTCATTACCTATAAACCTACTTTTTTTCAGCTTTATATTCCAATTCACCAAAAAAATATTAATTTTTTTTACGATACTATATGCAGAACCCTTACTCAGAAAACACATTTCAGCATATTCAGGTACTAAGTAATTTTCACATATAGCTACTTGAACTAAAAAATTACATTGTAAAGAATGTTCGAAATAGTATCTACGTATATTATTATAATCTTTTTGGGTTAAATTTTTAAATTCAATTATTTTATTATCTTTTACTACTATAAAACTATCTATGCCCATAAATTGAACGTCTTCAATTAATTCAACTAAATATTTTCTAGTCTTAAACGATGATAATTCTAAGGTATTAGCTAAAATAGTTTCTTCTAAATAATCTTCACTTAACATAAGTACCTTATATATAAATAATTTATATCGAAAGTCATCTTCAAGAATCTCATCCATTAATGTATCCATATTGTCTATTACTCCCTGTTAATTGAGAGTGTAAAATATTTTGTGTAAATGAAAAAATCCATACAAAAAAGGAAGTCGCTTCTGTAGAATAAAGTTAACGACAACCAATTCACAGAAAAGAGGACTTCCCTATGAATGATTTTACTACAGAAATTGTGCAAACTCTAGTCACTAAAGGCGATTTAAATGAATTATTCCGTTCGCACTTAGAAAAAGCGATAAACACACTCCTACGGACTGAATTAACGGCTTTTTTAGATTACGAAAAATATGATCGCACTGGTTTTAATTCAGGTAATTCGAGAAACGGTTCTTACTTTCGATCAATCAAAACCGAATATGGTGAATTAACATTGGAAATACCTAGAGATCGTAATGGTGAGTTTAAACAACAAACTTTACCAGCCTACAAAAGAACAAACGATACATTGGAAACCACTATTATCCATTTATTCGAAAAAGGTGTTACGATGTCTGAAATTGCTGATTTGATCGAAAAAATGTACGGTCATCACTATACTCCACAAACCATGTCCAACATGACTAAAGTTCTGACTGAAGAAGTAAATGCCTTTAAATCCAGAGCCTTAAATGATAAGTATGTCGCTATTTTTATGGACGCTACTTACATTCCACTAAAACGTCAAACCGTATCCAAAGAAGCGATTTATATTGCCATTGGTATACGAGAAGACGGCACTAAAGAAGTACTGAGTTATGCGATTGCTCCAACTGAATCAACATACGTTTGGAATGAGCTGCTACAGGATATTAACTCCAGAGGAGTTCAAGAAGTCTTGCTTTTTATTACGGACGGCTTAAAAGGCATGAAAGATACTATCCATCAAATTTATCCTAAAGCAAAATATCAGCATTGTTGTATCCATGTATCTCGTAATATCGCTCATAAAGTACGTGTCAAAGACCGAAAAGAAATCTGTGATGACTTTAAGGCTGTTTATCAAGCTAACTCAAAAGAAGAAGCGAATACCTTCTTATCCGGCATGATTGAGAAATGGAAGAAAAACTATCCTAAAGTGACGCAGTCACTCATAGAAAACCAAGACTTATTAACTTTTTATGATTTTCCACCTAGCATTCGTAGAACCATTTACTCAACCAATCTAATCGAGTCTTTCAATAAGCAAATTAAAAGATACAGCCGTAGAAAAGAGCAGTTTCAAAATGAAGAATCACTAGAACGCTTTCTAGTCAGCATTTTTGATACATACAATCAAAAATTTCTAAACAGAAGCCATAAAGGTTTTCAACAGGTAACCGATACATTAGTTTCAATGTTTACTGAGTAACTAATTATTTTGCAGGAGGACAATTTATTTACACAAAATTATTGACGCTCCCTTCCTTTTCGATTGGCAGTATTCGTTTCATAGTAATCAGTAAAAGTAATCACTACCTCACCTGTAGTTTTATCTAATTTAGCTGTTCCTACTATATTGCCCAAATCATCTACCAAATTGAATGACGTATCATTTGCTATAATCAATTCTTTTGGCAATTTAACTGTCATAGTATCTCCAGCTTTTATCGTTGCATCATCTGGTATATTATACTCATAATGAGCAATCATTGTTTCACCAATCTCAAACTCATTCTTAGGATTTCCATCAGTATCCTGTAATTCTCCTTTTGTTATAAAACCATCACTATAGTCTACAGCTAATGCCGTTGGCATTTGAATAAAATTAATAAGAATCAACGTGACAATCATTGTTAACGATAAATATTTTTTTATTTTTTTCATTTACATTTTCCTCCTTTAATATTTACAGTTTTATTGTATAATTATTTTTTTATTCTATTTGTATTATTTTCCCCAGCTAGTTCAATAAATTTTTAAATCAACAAAAAAAATTTATACAATAATCAAAACTTCTATTTAAAATTGTATGTACCTTCTAAAAAATTTTTTATCAACAAATTCAACCAATCATTGAAACATTAGTAATTTTTCATAAAAAAAAAGAATAGAGCTCATACATGAACTCTACTCTTTCAATTCAAATTAACTAATTTGTAACTAAAAATTTTTTCACTTGATTATGATTACTCAAAATCAAATCAT
The DNA here is from genome assembly GCF_051712685.1 of Enterococcus sp. DIV0682. Taxonomy (NCBI): domain Bacteria; kingdom Bacillati; phylum Bacillota; class Bacilli; order Lactobacillales; family Enterococcaceae; genus Enterococcus; species Enterococcus sp. DIV0682. The sequence continues at coordinate 678,258 of NZ_JBIOPK010000001.1, read as the reverse complement.
CTGTAATTTCTTTATTTTTACCATCTTCAAACACTAACTCCCATGGGCTGTCTTTTGCATGAGTCGCTGATACAATTTCATAATCTTCTTTTCCCTCTGTAACAGACAAAACCTTATTATCGCATCATTTAAACAATTTAATTTTTCATTATCTAACAAACTTTTTACAGTTGTTTCCGAAATATCAGATTTTTCAACTTGCTTATTTTCGTTCTTATACTTATGATATACAGACCAATAAACTGGTCCATAAGTAAAAGCTACAGGATTTTATTTAAACAGTTTTTCTCCTTTGAGTAAACATTCAGCATAAATCATATATAATATTTTTTGCAACCGTAAATGGATCATTCCTTTTATGCCCAATACATATTCCGCACTATCAAAAGGTTTAAGGTATGTCTCTTTAAAATTGTCTTTCAACAATTTAAATAGAACGATTAGGTCATTCATCCATTACTACAACCATTGGTACCTATGGTCATTTATACCCTAATTCTCAAAAATCAATGAGTGACAAATTTGATAATTATGATATTTTTGAACTATAAAATAACACGTTTTAAATACTAATTTTTAATAAGTAGGCAATTTTAGACATCGAAAACTTTCAAAACACAAAAAAGACAGATATACCTATTACCTTTACGGCTTGGTGTATCTGTCTTTTCAATCTATGCCAGCTGCAGGGATCGAACCTGTGACCTACGCGTTACGAGTGCGTTGCTCTACCAACTGAGCTAAGCTGGCCTGAAACAAATCTATTATAGGACTTTCTACTTTATTTGTAAAGTATGTTTGTTATTTATTTATGCAAAATCTCTTTAAAATAAGCCAAATAGCGACTTTACAAACTTTTTTCTGAAAATGTGGTATAATAGAGATATCAAGAAAGGATGGTTTTTTGTATGTCAAATTTTAATGGTATGGTTACTCCTGTTGTTCCATCGGATGCTGGTAAGGATTTCGCCGTTGACACCCATGTTACTTTTCTTGTTCACGGACAGCCACAAACAGGCGTTGTTACGAAACAATTAAAAAATGCCGCTGTCGTCGAAATTGACGAAACGCAAAAAAACAATCACTTAATGGTGCACAGCAATGGTGTGATTGTTATTAATTACAAACAATTGAAAAAGATTTAATTCTTCAAGCGTGGGAAATTTCCCCCGCTCTTTTTTATGTACAGAATTGGAATACTTTCCAATTCGTCGGAAACTATAATGCTGTAATAAACGCAAAAAAACCAAAAATAATTCCGGGCACATTAGCAAAAATAATGGACTTATCTCGTGTTTCTCCATCGTCTCCATATAACCCATGAATCGTCCAAAAAATACAATTAATCATTGCCACTAATGGTTGCGTCGGATTGCCTTTTTCCCCATGTAAATTTCCATAAATTTGTGGAATATATGAAACATACATCAAAACTGACATCACACTAGCAATCACAGCGATAGCGTGTAAGACTTTTTTATTCTTTTTCATAGCTCCTCCTTTGTTTTTTTATTTTTTATTATACACCTAGAAAAGTTCTTCAAGCAAAAGAAAACCGTTAGTAACCATAATCGGTTATCTAACGGTTTTTTGTTATTATTTTGTTCCAAATAAACGGTCACCAGCATCCCCTAAACCAGGAACGATATAGCCGTCTTCGTTTAAGCGCTCATCTAAAGCTGCTGTATAAATATCTACATCTGGATGCGCTTCTTGTAAAGCTTTCACACCTTCTGGAACGGCCACTAGACATACAAATTTAATGTTGCTAGCACCACGTTCTTTTAATGAATCGATGGCCATAATTGCGGAACCACCTGTTGCTAGCATTGGGTCAACAACAAATAATTGACGACTTGCAATGTCTTCAGGTAATTTCACGAAGTATTCATGTGGTTGCAATGTTTCTTCATCACGGTAAAGTCCAACGTGTCCAACTTTCGCTGCTGGAATTAATTCTAAAATCCCATCAACCATGCCAATGCCGGCACGTAAAATAGGAATGATTGCTACTTTTTTCCCTGAAAGTGTTTTTTGTGTTGATTTACCCATCGGTGTTTCGATGACAACATCCTCTAAAGGCATATCCCGTGATACTTCATAAGCCATTAACATAGCAATTTCGTTGACAACTTCGCGGAAAACCTTTGTCCCACAGTTCTTTTCGCGAATCATTGTTAGTTTGTGTTGAATTAGCGGATGATCAATTACTTGAAATTTTCCCATATCTATTCTCCTTCATTATTTTATTCTTTCTTATTGTAAAACAAAAGAGCCTAGGACACAAGTTGAATTCCTTAAATCCTAAGCTCCGACTCTTATTTGTACAGAGAATCGCGCTTCAGCTATCCCTGATGTTAGTTATATAATGGATATTTTTTAGTTAGCGCTGCTACAGCTGCTTTGACTTCATCATGAACTGCTGTATTTTCTGGATATTTTAAAACTTGAACGATTAATTTAGCAACTTCTACCGCATCTTCTTCTTTAAAACCACGTGAAGTAATCGCAGGCGTTCCAATACGGATACCACTTGTTTTAAATGGACTTAATTGTTCAAACGGAATTGAATTTTTATTGACAGTAATATTTACACTATCTAAAATAGCTTCTGCTTCTTTTCCATTTAAACCAAAACCTGTCACTTCAATCAGTAATAAGTGGTTGTCTGTTGCCCCACTAATTAAACGAGCTTCTGGCGCTTGATTGAAAACTTTCGTCATCGCTTGCGCATTTGCAATCACTTGCTGACTATATTCAGCAAAACTTGGATCCAATGCTTCTTTAAAAGCTGCGGCTTTTCCGGCAATCACATGTTCCAATGGGCCACCTTGAATGCCTGGGAAAATACTACTATTTACTTTTTTCGCCAATTCTTCGCTATTTGTCAAAATTAAACCGCCACGAGGACCACGCAATGTTTTATGGGTCGTACTTGTTACGATATCAGCATACGGAACTGGATTTGGGTGCAACCCTGAAGCTACCAAGCCTGCAATATGCGCCATATCAACCATTAACTTGGCATCTACTTCATCAGCGATTTCACGGAAACGTTTGAAATCAATCGTTCGTGAATACGCACTTGCGCCAGCAACAATTAATTTTGGACGATGTTCTCTTGCTAAAATTCGCACAACATCGTAATCGATTACTTCTGTTGAAGGATCCACTCCATAACTGACAAAATTATAGGTTTTTCCACTAAAGTTAACGGGCGAACCATGTGTTAAGTGACCACCAGCTGATAAATCCATCCCCAAAATGGTATCACCTGGTTCAACCAATGAAAGGTATGCCGCTGTATTGGCTTGAGAACCTGAATGGGCTTGTACATTCGCGAATTTTGCACCAAATAATTCTTTGGCACGATCGATAGCTAAATTTTCTACGATATCGATAAATTCACAACCACCATAGTACCGTTTGCCAGGGTAACCTTCTGCGTATTTATTCGTTAAAATACTTCCTTGGGCAGCCATAACTGCTTTTGACACAACATTCTCAGATGCGATTAGTTCCAAGTTATTTTCTTGGCGCTCTTCTTCTCTTGCAATTGCATTCCATAAATCTGGGTCATACGTTTTGTAATCCATTCAAACAACACTCCATTTTGTTTTCTTTTGTCTGATTGTATCATACTTCTGTGTCAGCTTCGTTACAAATACCTCTTATTTTTCAAAAAATTTTTGATTAGCTGATTTTTTCAAGCGATTCATGTAAGCAGTGCCTAAACCAGTTTCTGCAAATCCTTGCGCAAAAATCGTGGTAGCTCCTTGCTCATCTAACGCTCTTAACCCTGCAAATAGTTCTTTTGTGGCATTTTCAACCGTTTCTGCACCATAGGAATAAACAAACGCATTTTCTGTATCTAGTTGTGCTGCCTGTTCATCACTTAAAAATAAGCCGATTTTTTCCTGTTGTTCTTTTGCTTGCTGAATCGCCGCTTGCCATTCTGCTGTTTGACCGCTTATAATCCAAACTTCCGCATCAGGAGAATAGTGTTTGTATTTCATCCCTGGCGCTTTGGGTGCTGCATTTTCGCTAATTAAATGTGTATCGATTTTCACTTGGGGAATAATGCTTTCCAACTGCTCTTTGGTAATTGCTCCTGGTCGTAAAATAACTGGCACACCATCTTCCGCCGTTAAATCCAAGACCGTTGACTCCACCCCAATCTGCGTTGGGCCATCATCTAATATGGCAGCAATTTTCCCCTGCAAATCATGATAAACATGCTCTGCAGATGTTGGACTAGGCTTGCCAGAAGTGTTCGCACTTGGTCCGACCAATGGAACATTGGCTTGTTCAATCAAAGCTAAGGTCGCTTGGTTATCTGGCATACGAAAAGCGACTGTCTCTAAACCACCTGTTACTGTTTTAGAAAATGTATCGCTAGGCACATTAAAAATTAAAGTTAATGGTCCCGGCCAAAAGGCAGACACCAATTTTGTAGCGACTTCTGGTAAGGTCGCCACGTATTTTTTGACCATTTCAACGTTGTTCACATGAACGATCAATGGATTATCACTGGGGCGGCCTTTTACTTGGTAAACTTTTTTTACTGCCGCTTCATTTAAGGCATCGGCACCTAAGCCATAAACAGTTTCTGTTGGAAAAGCCACTAGCTCACCTGCTTGAATGGCTGCTGCTGCTTGGGCTATTTCTTGTTTGGTTAATTTTTTTGTTTCCATTGCAAATCGCTCCTTCTAGAAAAGTGGCGACGAAGAACCTTAGTTACTCGGCTATCGCGAGGCGATCGTTGCCAGATAAATCTTTTTCAATTTTAATTGTTTTTTGTGGATAGGCGGCGCTCAATAATTCTTGGAGGGCCGCGCCTTGTTGAAACCCTATTTCAAAATAAATTTTACCGTCTGCTTTAAGCATCGTTTGACTTTCATGAATTAATTGTTGGTATAAAGCCAAACCGTTATTTTCAGCGAATAAAGCGGTTTTAGGTTCATACGTTCGGACACTTGCATCCATTAAATGCCATTCTTGTTCACTAATATAGGGCGGATTAGAAATAAGCAGATCAATTTTTTCAGAAGCAACTGGCTGTAAGCCATTCCCATGATAAAATTCGATGCCAGCACCTAATGCTTGCGCGTTTTGTTTAGCGACAGTCAACGCTTTCTCTGAAAGATCAATGGCAATAACTCGCCAGTTGGGCCGTGCCAGTTTCAAGCTAATCGCAATGGCACCTGTCCCTGTTCCGACATCCACGACCGTCAAAGGAGTATCTGGATTGGCTTTTAAGCAACGCTCGACTAATTCTTCTGTTTCTGGTCTAGGAATCAAAGTATGTTCATTAACAATAAAGGAATGTCCATAAAATTCAGCTTGTCCTAGTAAATATTGTGCTGGGTAATCTGTCAATAATTGGGCTAAATCCGTTTTTAATTGTTTCTCTTCTTCTTTGGGCATTTCTTCTTGCATATGCAGGAGCCACTGCGTTTTATCCCAACCTTTACGTTCTAAAAAAACATAGCGAATAGCATAGCCTTCTTTGCCTTGCGCCTCTAAAAAAGAAGAAGCCCAGTTAAGGACTTCAAAGTAACGTTTAGCCATTTTGCATCTCTTCTAATTTCGATGTTTGATCATATAAGACTAATGCATCAATGATTTCATCTAATTTGCCAGCAAGAATCTGGTCTAGTTTTTGGATGGTTAAACCAATACGATGATCCGTTACTCGATTTTGTGGGAAGTTATACGTTCTGATTCGTTCTGAACGATCTCCGGTCCCCACCGCCGATTTACGGTTAGCATCATATTCACTTTGTGCTTCTTGTTGAATTTGGTCATACACACGAGCACGCAAAACTTTCATTGCTTTTTCACGGTTTTTTAGCTGTGAACGTTCATCTTGCATTGCGACCACGATTCCTGTTGGTAAATGGGTTAATCGAACAGCCGAAGCGGTTTTATTGACGTGCTGTCCACCAGCGCCACTTGCATGATAAATATCGACACGGATATCTTTATCAGCTAATTCGATTTCGACTTCTTCCGCTTCCGGCATAACTACAACGGTTGCTGTCGATGTATGAATCCGTCCTTGTGATTCTGTTGAAGGAACTCGTTGCACGCGGTGAGCGCCACTTTCGTATTTTAATTTTGAAAAGACGTTATCTCCTGAAATCATCATAATTACTTCTTTATATCCACCGATTCCAGTGACGTTCGCTTCTAAAACTTCCGCTTTCCACCCTTGTGCTTCTGCATATTTTTGGTACATATTAAATAAGTCGCCAGCAAAAAGTGCGGCTTCATCGCCACCGGCTGCACCACGGATTTCCATGATGATATTTTTATCATCATTTGGGTCTTTTGGTAATAATAAAATTTTAATGCGGTCTTCTAACACTTCTTTTTCTTTTTTCAAATCAGAAAGTTCTTCTTTCGCCATTTCGGCCATTTCCGCATCTAAGTTTTCACTTAAAAGTTCTTCGGCATCGCTAATCCCTTCAACAACTTGTTTATATCGGCGATAAACCTCAACCGTCTCACGTGTATTAGCTTCTTCCTTCGATAATTCCATGAAACGTTTTGTATCGCTAATGACTGCTGGGTCACTTAATAATTCGCCCAATTCCTCATAGCGATCTTCAATAGATTGTAATTGATCGTACATAGTGTCTCTCCTTACTGTTCTTCATTCACTGTTTTTGGATGAAAATAATGTTTGCGACAAACAGGATAGTAGGCTTCATTCCCACCAATTTGGACTTGATCCCCTTCATAAACGGGTTTGCCATCAATATAGTGCAAGTTCATAGTTGCTTTTTTATGACAGAACCAGCAAATCGTTTTTAATTCTTCTAATTTGTCTGCATATAAAAGTAAATACTTTGAGCCTTCAAATAATTCATTTCTAAAATCATTCTTTAGCCCAAATGCCATTACTGGAATATCTAATTCGTCAACAATTCGTGCAAATTCAATGACATGATGCTTGTTTAAAAATTGACATTCATCGACTAATACGCAAAAAGGTTTGTAAGACAAATCATTAATCAAGTCAAAGACATTGGTTTCTTCAAAAATTGGAATAGCATCTCTGCGTAATCCGATGCGACTGGATACTTTCCCGACACCATCACGTGTATCTAGTCCACTGGTCATCAAAACAACTGGTTTGTCTTGTTCTTCGTAATTGTGTGCTACTTTTAAGATTTCAATGGTTTTACCACTATTCATTGCGCCATACTTGAAAAATAATTGAGCCATGTTCACTACACCTTTCCGTTAGTTCCTTACGTATTTTACTATATTTTCAGCAAAAAAGCAGTATTTTTAGCTAAAATGGTCGTGCATTTTTCTGAAAAAAACAGAATCTACGCCAAAGTCATTTTAGCAGAGCTGTTTATACTACAACTAATGATCCTGCTAGTATGCAATAAAAAAGCCCGAAATTGTAGTTATTTGACTACAATTTCAGACTTTTTAATGCTAGTTATTTTTGAGCAGAGGCAAATTCTGCTGATTGCGTACCTGCTTGACGACCATAAATGATAATATCGGCGATGGCATTGCCTCCGATACGGTTTTGACCATGTAAGCCACCTGTTAATTCACCAGCAGCATATAGACCTTTAATTGGTGTGCCATCTTCACGTAAAACTTCTGTTTTCGTGTTGATTTTCACGCCACCCATTGTGTGGTGAATCCCTGGTGCAATTTTAATTGCGTAGTAAGGGGCTGTGCTTAAGTCAGCTTCCATGCCAGTTGTCCGGCCAAATTGTTTGTCATCTTTGGCATTAACATCTTGGTTCCAAGTATCAATCGTTGCTTTCAATGTATCGGCAGGCATGCCAATTTTTTCAGCTAATTCTTCAATCGTTTCACCTTTTTCCACGAAACCTTTTTGATCATAGAAATCAATGGCTTTTGCACGGTCGCGAACGCCTTGGTCAAAGACTAAATAAGCTGATTTTTCTGGTAAGGCATTGATTGCTGCAGAAACTTTGTCACGTGTATCTAACTCATTAACAAAACGTTCTCCTTTTTGAGAAGCCAAGATTGCGCCTTCTCCACGAACTGCTTCACCAATTAAGAAAGCATCGCTTTGTTGAACAGTTGGGTGAATTTGAATTTCTTTCATATCCACTAACGCACCACCAACTTTTTGAATCATTTGGATACCGTCACCTGTTGTTCCTTCTTGGTTCGTTGTAACATAGTTTTTCAATTCTGGTTTGTATTGTGTAATTAATTTTTCGTTGGCACCGAAACCACCTGTTGTGACAACGACTGCTTTTGCTTTAACTGTTTTTTCTTTATCATCTTTCATTTTCACTTTTACGCCATCAATTTGACCGTTTTCTTCAACTAAGTCTGTGACGTCAGCATCAACAAACAATGGAATTTTTTCTTCGCGAACGTTACGTACTAAACCGTCAACTAGATAGCCCCCAATTGCTGATCCGTCAGCAGGACGGTGTGTGCGTTTTTCGCTCATTCCACCTGTAATCGTTAAATTGCTCAATGTAATTCCTTTTGTATCTAACCAATCAATTGCTTCAGCTGAATGATCAACAAAATAACGTAGTAATTCTTGATCGTTGGTTCCTTTACCGCCTTTTAGTGTTTCTTCAAAGAATTTATCGTTGCTATCTTTAATGCCTTCTTTTTCTTGGAATTTTGTTTGTGAAGCATTCATTCCTGAAGACGATTTAATTGTATTCCCACCTGCAACAGGCATTTTTTCTAAAATAACTGGATTCATGCCAGCTTCTTTGGCTTGTAATGCAGCGGTCATCCCCGCACCACCTGAACCAACAATAACAACATCATAACTGTCTTTTAGTTCACTTGGATCTGTATAACCATTAGCAGAGGCACCAGATGTTGCTTCTGTTTTTTCAGAAGATGCTTTTGTTTTACCAGCAGCTTTTTCTTGATCGCTTGTACAACCTGTTGCTGCACCTAATAATAACCCTAGGGAAAGAACTCCCATTAACACTTTTTTCATTGTTTTCCCACCTTATAAACTATTGATTTCTACCAACACAATTTCTTATTTTTCATTTGAATAAAAATAACAGTTTGTTACATAAAGTGAACACATTCACATATCAACCGAAATAAAAAAGCTACCACTACTTTTTAAAGTTGTATCGTTAGACAAACTGACCAATTATTAATAAGTTGTTTGGGGAACAACCTATTTTTCTATTCTTTCATAAAATATCATGTTCTCGCTTGTTTGTGGATGTTTTCCAATTATTTCTAACGAATTTCTTATTTTTATTTGTCATTTCAAGGATTTTCTGGCAGAATTATTCGTTTGAGGCGAAAAGTTTTGGTATACTTAGTTTAATTAGAATTGGGAGGTTATCTAGTGAACCATACACGTTTGCTGTGGCTGGCACAGCGAAAAAGCGATCGATTTATTCGCAAAAATTTTTCATCTATTCAAATCATCGTCGCTTACTACATATTAATGACGGTTATTTCTTATTTATTGTTTTGCCTCCCTATTTTCAGAGAACCTGACTCGCATGTTCCTTTTATTGATTTATTTTTCTTAGCAATCAGTACAGTCAGCGTTACTGGACTCACCACAGTCGATATTAATTCGGTTTTTAATGATCGTGGGATTGTCTTATTGGAGGTTCTTTTCCAAGTTGGTGGCTTAGGGATTATGATGATTTCAACGGTCTTTTTTATTTTATCAAAACGGCGAATCACATTAAAGCAACGTCAGTTAATTATGACTGACATGAATCAGCCGCGACTGAGCGGAATTGTTCGACTGATCCGCACCACTTTTTTGATTTTAATTTGGTTCCAAGTAATCTTCGGCTCGCTCTTTTCGCTTTATTTTTATATAAGTGGTTATTATACGAACTGGCGAGATGCGATATTTTATGGCTTTTATCAAGCTATTTCTGCAGTAACTAATTCAGGCTTTGATATTTCAGGTGATTCAATTATTCCTTTTGCTCATGATTATCTCTTTTTACTGGCAATTATGTTCTTAATTTTTATCGGCGGGATTGGATTTCCCGTTTTACTGGAAATTCATGAGTGGTTACATTTTAAGAAAAAGAACTTTCGCAAGAAGAAACGAGGCTTGCCTTTCCGCTTCTCATTGTTTAGTAAAATTGCTTTGCTAGCGTTTATTGTTCTGTTTATTGGTGGGACTATTTTGATTTACTTATTAGAAAAAGATCACCTATTTTTGACAATGAATGAAAGTGGCCGTTGGGTAAGTTCGATGTTTTATTCGATGACTACACGAAACGCTGGCCTCCAAATTAATGATTTAGGGGACTTCCAAATCACAACATTGATTATTTTTTCTGTGTTAATGTTTATTGGTTGTAGTCCTAGCTCTGTTGGTGGTGGTGTTCGAACAACGACTGTTGCGATTATTGGTTTGTATTTGTTAGCCTTTTTAAAAAGTGAAGATGATATTAGCGTCTTTAGCCGTAAAATAGATGACGATGATGTCAAAAAATCGATTGTCGTCTTCATGTTGTCTTTGATTATGTGCTTTTTCGCTGTCGTCTTTTTGTCAGCCACTGAAAATCTGCCCTTGATTTCAATCATTGTGGAAGTCGCTTCTGCCTTTGGGACAACCGGTCTTTCTTTGGGCATTACAGACGATTTAACAACAGTAGGTAAATTAATGATTGCCTTATTGATGTTTATTGGACGTATTGGTATGCTTTATACCTTAATGATTTTTGTACCAAAAGAAACACGTGACTTAGGCTACGAATACCCTTCAGAAAAAATTATTATTGGATAAAAAACAAAGCCTCTCAAGTAAGAGGCTTTGTTTTTTTATTTTTTCATATGTGTGGCTAGTTTGTTATAACTTTCAGAGCGTTCAATTGCATCTTCTTTAGTTTTATCAAGTAAATGTTCGACTACTTCTTGATTCTCTTTAATTGTATGCAACGCAGAGTAACGTGTTTGTTTTTCAAGGAAATCACGCATTTTGTCAAAATCTGTTTTCTTGTAGTCAATGACCATCGGATCTTTGCCTTTCTTAACTAACTCTGGATTATAGCGATAAAGTGGCCAATAGCCAGATTCAACGGCTTCTTTGGCTTGATCTAACGTCCGAACCATTCCACCTTTGACCCCGTGATTAATACATGGGGTATAACCGATGATAATTGATGGGCCTGGGTACCGCTCCGCTTCGTCAATTGCTTTAATCGTTTGCATTGAGTTTGCGCCTAAAGCCACTTGTGCAACATAGACATTCCCATAAGTGATTGCCATCATCCCTAAATCTTTTTTAGAGGTATGTTTCCCACCCGCTGAGAATTTGGCAATGGCTGAAGCTGGTGTAGCTTTAGATGTTTGTCCGCCTGTATTGGCATATACTTCGTTATCCATAACAAAAATATTAACATCTTCCCCACTGGCAAGAACATGATCAATGCCGCTAAACCCGATATCATAGGCCCAACCATCGCCGCCGACAATCCATTGACTCGTTTTCACTAGTAAATCTTTTTGTTCGTAAATTTTTGTTAAAAGTGGATCTTCATCGGCTTCTTCACTTAATGCCGCCGCTAGTTTGGTTGCTCGCTGTTGTGTTCCTTCCCCTTCAGCCATGTGTTCCAACCAATCATTTAACAAGGCTTGAAGTGAATCTGATCCGACGTTTTTAGCAAGACTTTCTTCAACCAGACTAGCTAAATGTTGCCGTTTCGTTCGATTGGCAATATACATACCATAACCATATTCCGCATTATCTTCAAACAGCGAATTACTCCAAGCTGGTCCTTGGCCACATTCGTTCGTTGTATAAGGCGTCACCGGTGACGAACCACCCCAAATTGATGAACAGCCTGTTGCGTTAGCAATCATCATTCGATCACCAAATAGTTGCGTCAACAACTTAATATAAGGTGTTTCGCCACAGCCTTCACAAGCACCTGAAAATTCCATCAATGGCTGATTAAATTGGGAACCTTTAACAGAAAGTTTTTTGACTGGGTTGGCTTTTTGTTTAAGAGTCATCGCAAAGGCCCAATTCATTGCTTGCTCTTTCTGAGTTTCATAAGGTTTCATTAAAATCGCCTTGTCTTTCACAGGGCAAGCCTGAACACAAAGACCACAACCTGTACAGTCTTCTAAAGAAACTTGGATACGATACATCAATCCATCAGTGCCACGCATTTCGCGCATGGCAAAACCTGCAGGTGCTTCTTTCAGTTCTTCTTCATCCGCTAAAAATGGTCGAATAGCCGCATGTGGACAAACAAAGGCACATTCATTACACATCGTACACTTATCCATTTGCCACTCAGGCACTTCTAACGCAATGCCACGTTTTTCATAAGCCGCAGTGCCCATTGGAATGGCACCGCCCTTCATTCCGTTTTCAATCAAATCTGAAACGGTCAGCTGATCCCCTTCTTGACGATTGATCGGTTCTAAAATATTTGTCACAAAAGCTGGAGCTTCCGACTCTTTATTTTCTGGCTCTAAAACAATGGTTGCCCAATCTTCTGGAACTACAATTTCTTGCAGCGATTCAAAGGTAGCATCAATCGCTTGGTAATTTTTTTCAACAATTTCCATTGATTTTTTTCCATAAGTCTTTTTCACTTCTTCTTTAAGTAACGGTAAATATTGCTCTTTCGTTAAAATATCTGTTACTTCAAAAAAGGCAGTAGACATCACTGTATTGATCCGACGACCTAAGCCTACTTTGCGAGCTAACTCAACCGCATTGATAATATAAAATTTGATTTGGTGCTCCCCAATATATTTTTTTAACTTAGCCGGTAATAAACGATGAACCTTTTCTTGATCCCAAATAGTATTCAGTAAAAACGTTCCGCCATCTTTTAAACCTTTTAACAGGTCGTATTTATGCAAATAGGAAGCATTATGACAAGCGATGAAATCTGCTTGTTCAATTAAATACGTGGAAGTAATTGGCTCTTTACCAAAACGCAGATGCGAAACGGTTAAACCGCCTGATTTTTTAGAATCATAACTAAAGTAAGCTTGTGCATAAAGGTCGGTATGATCTCCGATAATTTTAATCGCTTGCTTGTTTGCTCCCACAGTTCCGTCAGAACCAAAGCCCCAAAATTTTGCTTGGAAGGTAGTATCTGGCGTTAAATCTAAAGTAGGTTCTTCTGGCAATGATTGATAGGTTACATCATCAACGATCCCTACCGTAAAGCGTTGTTTTAATTCTTTAAATGGCAATAACAAATGATCATAGATCGCTTTAATTTGATTAGGCGCTACGTCTTTAGAACCTAACCCATAACGTCCACCAATCACAATTGGGCGATTTTCATGTTGATAAAGAGCGCTTTGAACATCTAACAATAACGGTTCTCCTTCGGCTCCTGATTCTTTTGTTCGATCTAAAACCGCAACCTTTTCTACTGTAGCTGGTAATTTTTCAAGAAGGTTTTCGGTAGGAAATGGACGATATAAATGAATATTGATAAAACCAACTTTGCGTCCTTGTTGATTGAGATAGTCGACTGTTTGTTTGATTACTGGCGAAGCCGACCCCATTGAAATAATGACTTCTGTTGCATCTTCAACCCCGTAATAATCGGTTAAATCATACGTTGTTCCACGAAGATTGTTAATTTTTTTCATGTATTTTTGAACAATTTTTGGCATTTCTTCGTAATTTTTATTGACTGTTTCTCTTTGTTGAAAATGAATGTCAGGATTTTGAGCGGTCCCTGAAACAGTGGGATGATTAGGATTCATGCCTCCCATTCTAAAACGAGTTACAGCTTCCTGATTCACCATTTCTTTCAGGTCATCATAATCAATCACTTCGATTTTTTGTAGTTCATGGCTCGTTCTAAAACCATCAAAAAAGTTTACAAAAGGTAAACTACCTTCTAAGCTAGCTAAATGAGCAACTGCCGACAAATCCATCACTTCTTGAACACTCGATTCTGCTAACATACAAAAACCTGTTTGGCGGGTAGCCATCACATCGCCATGATCACCAAAAATACTCAACGCACTTGTCGTTACTGCCCGAGCCGCCACGTGGAACACAGAAGGCAGCAATTCTCCTGCGATTTTATACATGTTGGGAATCATCAACAGTAAACCTTGTGAAGCAGTATAAGTAGTGGTTAACGCACCTGTTTTTAACGAACCATGAACTACTCCCGCTGCCCCAGCTTCTGATTGCATTTCAATAACTTGAACTTTTTGACCATAAATATTTTTTAAACCACTTTCCGCCCATTCATCTACCAACTCAGCCATTGTTGAACTTGGTGTGATAGGATAAATAGCGGCAACTTCTGTAAACGCATATGAAATATAAGCCGCTGCGGTGTTTCCATCCATTGTTTTTTTCATTTTTTCACCTTTTATCTTTCCTAAACATTGCTTGTGACTGTTGTTTTTTGTGTTTTGACATACTGATCAATTGCATTAGCTGCGATTTTCCCAGCGCCCATCGCTAAAATAACGGTGGCAGCACCTGTGACTATATCGCCCCCAGCAAAAACGCCAGGTATTGATGTTGCTCCTGTTTTAGGATCAGCTTGAATGTAACCCCATTGGTTTAGTTCTATTTCTGGATATGTTGATAACAAGACGCGATTTGCCCCTTGGCCAATTGCCTCGATTACTGCATCAGCAGGAATGGTAAACGTGCTGTCTGGAACCGGTTCTGGCCTTCGTCTTCCAGACGCATCTGGTTCACCTAAAACCATTTTGACACATTCAACACCGGCTAGATTTCCTTGTTGGTCATCTAAATAAGCAATTGGATTCGTTAACCAATAATAGTTAATTCCTTCTTCAAGGGAATGGTGGTATTCTTCAATTCTTGCTGGTAATTCTTCTAACGAACGACGATACACAATGTTCACATTTTCAGCGCCTAATCGTTTGGCTGAACGAGCGGCATCCATTGCAACATTCCCGCCGCCAATCACAACAACATTTTTAGCACGTTTAATCGGTGTATCATATTCTGGAAACTCATAGCTATGCATTAAATTGATTCGTGTTAAAAATTCACTAGAAGAATAAACCCCATTTAAACTAGTTCCTGGGATTCCCATAAAGTTTGGTGCCCCTGCACCAACCGATAGATAACAGGCATCAAACTCTGACATTATTTCTTCCATCGTAATCGTTTTACCTACTACCACATTGGTTTCTATTGTTACACCTAAGGCTTCAATACTCGCAATTTCTTGTTTAACAATTTTTTTCGGTAATCGAAATTCAGGTATACCATAGGTTAATACGCCACCAGCTTCATGAAGCGCTTCAAAAATAATTACTTCGTAGCCGAGCTTTGCCAAATCCCCCGCAACTGTTAACCCAGAAGGACCAGAACCGACCACTGCGATTTTCCCTTTTGTTGGTTCCGCTGTTTTCTTAGGAAACTTGTGATTTTCTAATGCCCAATCGGCAACTAAACGTTCTAATTTGCCAATTGCCACTGGTTCAAAGTTTTTGGCTTTCCCTAATTTACAAACTTGTTCACATTGTTTCTCTTGCGGACAAACGCGTCCACAAATAGCAGGTAAATTCGTATATTTACTTAAAATATCGGCTGCTTGTTCCATGTTTCCTTCACGAATAGCTAAAATAAATCCAGGAATATCAATCATCACGGGGCATTTAGCAATACAAGGTGCATTTTTACATTGTAAACAGCGAATCGCTTCTTCTTGCCCTTCTGCTAATGTATAGCCTAAGCAAACCTCTTCAAAATTATTCTTTCTGATAGTAGGTGCTTGTTCCGCAATCGGTGTTTTTATACGACTTTTTCTAGCCATTTTTCTCCACCTGCTCTTTCAAACGATCTGTAAAGCAAACTGCTTCTTCTTCCTGATATTGCTTCATTCGATTAATGAATTCATCCCAATTTACTTCATTGCCTTTAAACTCAGGTCCATCAACACAGGCAAATTTCATGGTGCCATCAACAGTGACCCGACAACCGCCACACATACCTGTTCCGTCAATCATAATAGGATTCAAGGAAACATAAATTGGTAATTGATGTTTTTCAGCTGTCAAGGTACAAAATTTCATCATGATGCTGGGCCCAATCGCCCAACTGCACGCTACAGATTCACGTGCAATAACTTCTTCCATCGCTTCTGTTACTAAGCCCTTTTTACCTAATGAACCATCATCCGTTGTAATGATTAGTTCATCCGAATAACGACGGCATTCTTCTTGTAACAGAACTAACTCAGCTGTGCGTGCCCCCAAAATCGTAATCACTCGGTTGCCTGCTTCTTTTAAAGCCTTGATAATTGGATAAATAGCCGCGATGCCAACCCCGCCACCGACAACCATCACCGTTCCATATTGCTTCACTTCTGTGGGCATACCTAAAGGTCCAGTGATATCTAACAAAGAGTCGGAAGTTTTAAGTTGGGAAAGTGCAGCTGTTGTCTTACCGATTACTTGGAAAATAATTCGAATACTGCCTGCTTGTGGATTTGTCTCCGCAATCGTTAAAGGGATCCGCTCTCCTTTTTCGTCAATTCTTAAAATAACAAACTGTCCAGCCTGGGCATGTGTCGCTATTCTTGGCGCTTCCAGCCAAAAATCAAATGTATTACTAGATAATTGAGTCGACTGAAGAATATTAAACATTGAAATACCTACCTTCATCATTCCTTTTCATTCTGACTCCTACTTTCTTAAACCTTTAGGCAACGCTATCAGATAAAGTTGTGGCAACACTTTTAACAAATGTTTTTAGCATTTCGATGTCTTCTTCTTCTGCATTGTTTTCAATTTCAACTGTTTCAGCTACTTTTTTAGCACCAGCTTTTTCAAAAGCTCCTACAAAATCATGCGCTGATTTACAGAAAAATTCACCATATTCACGATCACCGGAACCAACAACGCCAAATGGCTTACCTGCTAAATCCTTTTCAGTTAATTCATCAAAGAAATCTTCAAATTCAAAAGGCAGTTCCCCATCACCATAAGTATACGTTGCGATAATACAAGCATCTGCATCATCAAAGAAGTCTACATCAACTTCTGAACATTCTTCACGTTCTACTTCAACTCCAGCTTCTTGAAACTGTTCTTCCAAAATCTCGGAAATTTCTTCTGTGTTTCCAGTCATACTTGCATAAACAATTTTTACTAGTGCCATCTTCATTCATTTCCTTTCTTTTTTCCTAAATATTTCAATGCATTCAAATGCAATTGTAACCCCTTACATTAATTCCTAAAAAAATAACTTTTACAAATGATTTTATTCACAAATTAATCTAACTAAGTATGTACTCTTCCCCTTTCGAGATAGAGTATTTTTTACTACGTCTTTACTATACCACATTCCAAACCGTTTTAACAATATTTTTAAGGTAAAAAAAATATTATTTAGGTTCTTTTTTATAAAACATTTTTCCTTCTTCCAATCATAAAAATTGCTTCTAAAACCGCTCCCCCTAATGCACGAGCTTTGTCGGAGATCGTCAAGCAATCGACTTTCTCAACTGGTCGAGGATCTACATCTGCACACTTCAACCCTTGATAACAGGTTACCTTTTCTGAAATCAATCCTCTCAAAGTCCCTGTCAGAGGCGAATAAACTGGAACCTGATCGATTAAAAATAATGCTTCCCCTTTCAACACGAGATCCCCTATGTTTTTAAGGTGGGTAACTTGTCCTGAAGCCGGGGCATGGACAACTCGTTCCGCACTTTTTCCGCCAATTTCACCTGGAATACCTGTATTAGGTAAAGCTGTTCCTTCAAAGTATAAACGTCCCAACCTATGTCCACGCATTGTCTCAATCACAACATCGACATCTTGCGGTGCTGAAAAGCCTGGTCCTAAGGCAATCGTAATCGGTGCCATTCCTCGATGCGTACCTAAATTTTTCTTAGCCAAAATCGCATCGATAACAATCAGTGGTTTCAATTGTTGAATAGCACTTGCTGTTTGATCGACAAAAACAGGCAGCTTATTTTGCTGCCAACATTTCGCGCAATCCTTTAATGAAGTAATTCGAACAGCAACCAAATCTTCCACTCTTTGTTCTTTCTGGAAAATAGCATCACAAACTGAAACAGTCCGCCGAATGGCCAGAGGACATTCTGTTTCTAATACTAGTATTTTAAAGCCAACGTGCCATAATTTTTGGATAACACCTGTCGCTAGATCGCCCCCTCCGCGAACAATCACTAATTTTTCTTGGATGTTTTGACTGATTTCTCCCATAAAATAAGTCCTTTCTCTAATTCCATATTGCAAGCAATAATCTTGTCTAATTTTTCAAAACAGCTTTTGGGTAATTGAAGACAGACATTCATCGCTTGAACGAACTCTCTTCGCGTATGGGTTTGATTTAAACACAAAATTCGTTGGCCTTGGCTCTCTTTAAACAATCCTTTTGGATGAGCAATGAGTTGAGCTAACAATGTTTCTGTGATTGGTTCTTGTTGTTGCGCATCGGTTAATTCCAAAAAAAGCGGCAACCGATGAATGGTCGTTTCATCTATCTTTTGACCAATCACAGAAATCGGAAGCACACCAATTGTGGTGGTTGTTTCTTTTAATATCACGGGTTCATAAGAGGACCAGCCTTTCAAAGGTCGTTGTTTGGATCCATCCGCTTCTAAAAAAACTTTCGTGAAGTGCTGAAACAATATTTGAAGCGAGGTCATTGCAGGCATCGTTAGTTTTGTTTGATTGTTGATAGCGGTTCCTGCTAAAGTGATTCCGCAGATATTCGGCGTTATTTTTTCAAAATGGTTTGTATAAAAATAATCATACAATTGACGTTGGGGAAACCCAATTTTTGTGGTTGTACTAACCAGAACAGCTTCCTTTCGATATGTTTTTGCTAGCGCCCACATTAAGCTTGTTTTCCCACCACTACCAACAATCGACACAATTTCCTTCCCTTGTAAATCAAAACACTTTTTTAAGGACTCCACAGTTGGTACCTCCTTTCCCCAAGGTCATTTTTCACAGAAAAAATAGAGGCTACGCGTACTTTTGCTTCTTCTAAAAAACATACACTGCGAGTTATTTCCGCTTCATTAATGAGTAAACCGATCCCACAGCCATCCGTCAATGATGGTGGCAAAGTAAAGGCGCGAACAGCCACCTTTCTTGCCAACAGTACTTGTTCTGCCTGAACAGCATAATGTGTATTCGGAAAGGTTAGCAAATACTCCATCTTTTCACCTTCTTTTTTTGTTAAAGCGTAATTACTTTAGCCGCTTGATTCATTGTTTCAACAATTTCGTACATATTAGTAATAGAGCCGATAGCTAAGGTGTCTGTTAAATGATAAAAATCTAAACAGGCCCCACACGTTTGAATCGTGGTTCCCTTCTCCGCTAATTGTTGCAAATCAGCTAAGGTATTCGCTGCTTGATTCGTTAAAAACGCCCCTCGATTAAAGAATAATAGCTGTGTAGGAACAGTTTCTGCTTCTGATAAGGATTGAAGATAACTTTTCATTAATAGTCGTCCTAGCTGCTCGTCTCCAGTACCTAATTGATCGGAGCCAATCGTAATTACTAAATCTGTTGCTGACTGACTTGTTTGTTGAGTCGCTTCTTCAGGTACCGTAATTTTGACAGAGAAAACCGTGGCTTCTATCTGCTTCGCAGTCAAAGTGGCCTGTTTTTTAGCAGCTAATTTTTTTAAATTTTCAATGGCTACTTCGTTATCGACTAAAACCTCGATAGTGCCTCCAGCTAAACCTAGCTCCGCCAAAGCTTTTTTCGTTTCAATCACAGGTATTGGGCAAGGTTTCCCCAATGCATCTACTAATTTCATATTTGGCCCTTCTCTCTATAAAAGTACTACTGCTTGTTGTTCTTTTGGCAGAACCTCACCAATAATTTTGGCAACAGGGTCCTCTTTTTGAATAGCTGCTAAACAGGCTGCCGCTTCGTCAGCAGCAACACTAATTAACAGTCCGCCAGATGTTTGTGGATCAAACAAAAGTTCTTGCATTTCCATAGAAATTTTTGAATAATCGATTGTCGTTCCGATTGTTTGTCGGTTTCTTTGCCCAGCTGCAGTGACTAAACATTCTCCGGCGTAGGCCAACGCTCCTGTAATGGTTGGTAACGCTTCTGTATCAATCAGTAACGTTACCTGATTATCAGCCATTTCTTTTGCATGAATTAATAGACCAAACCCAGTCACATCAGTACAAGCATGTACTGCGTAGGATCGAGCATTCGCAGCGGCATATTTATTTAAACGTTCCATCGAATCTTGTGCGATTTTTTGTTCCGTCTGCTTCGCCAATTGCCCCCGAACAGCCGCTTGAATAATTCCTACACCTAATGCTTTAGTTAAAATCAAGACATCCCCCACCTGTGGCGTATTATTATGCCACAAATTTTCTGGATGAACTTCTCCAGTTACCGCTAAGCCATACTTAGGTTCATGGTCATAAATCGAATGGCCTCCCGCCAGTAAAGCACCCGCTTCCTTTAATTTTAAACTGCCACCCAAGAGCATTTGTTCCAACCATTCTTTTGACATCTTTTGTGGAAAACAAACAAGATTTAGCGCATAAAGGACTGTACCGCCCATGGCATAGACATCACTTAAAGCATTAGCGACCGCAATTTTTCCAAATGATAACGGATCATTGACCATTGGTGAAAAAAAATCAACCGTTGAAATCAAAGCTTTTTCAGGCGTTATTTGGTAAACAGCGGCGTCGTCGGCATGTTCAAATCCGACGAGTAGCCGCTCATTTGCCGGTGTTTCGGGTAAGTGTTGCAACAATTGGTTCAGTACACGGGATTCAATTTTTGCCCCGCAGCCACCTGATGTACATTGTGATAAAAAATCCATGCTGTCCGCTCCTTCTCAAATTAGTAGTTCTTGTAAAGCGTGAATTGTCCAAGTAATTTCTTCAGGCGTTGTCTGCCAACCAAAGCTAAAACGTAAAGTGCCAGTTGCTAAAGTCCCAGCTGTTTCATGGGCTAATGGTGCACAATGCAAACCTGCGCGCGTCATAATGCCATATTGTTCTGCTAGTTGCTGTGCCACCACTGTTTCTTCCTGATTCCACAGTGTGATAGAAACAACAGGGACAGTTTGTGCCACGTCCTTGGTTCCCAAAATTGTGACAGGTAACCCTGATAAACCATCTAAAAAATTCTGCATTAAGGTTCGTTCGTGCTTTTGAATCGCTGCTAAACCAATTTTATTCAACTCTTTAATAGAACTATTTAAGCTTAAAATACCTAAACTGTTTAACGTACCAGCTTCAAATTTATCTGGTAAAAAAGAGGGTTGATCAAAGGAATTAGAATGGCTACCAGTGCCGCCCGTTATCAGTGGCTTAACCGCTTCAGCCCCTCGCTCACTATAAGCTAACCCACCAATACCTGCTAATCCATATAAGCTTTTATGTCCAGTAAAGGCTAACACATCAATGGCCATCTGGGTCATTTTTATTG
Organism: Enterococcus sp. DIV0682; assembly: GCF_051712685.1. Classification (NCBI taxonomy): domain Bacteria; kingdom Bacillati; phylum Bacillota; class Bacilli; order Lactobacillales; family Enterococcaceae; genus Enterococcus; species Enterococcus sp. DIV0682. The sequence goes on along the minus strand of NZ_JBIOPK010000001.1, from coordinate 656,848 downwards.
GTAAAAATCCCGCCGTTTGAGCCGCATCCAAAACAGTTAGTAAGCCTTTCTGTTGAGCCCATTGAAAACATTCTTCAATGGGTAAAATTGTGCCTAAGACATTGGATGCGTGTGTCATCACCAAGGCTTTTGTATTCGTGCGCCAGGCTCGCTGAATATCTTCTACATCTAACAGGCCAGTTTTTTGACAAGCAACATACGTCACTGAAATGCCTCGTTCTTTCTCAAGCAAGTGAAGAGGTCTAGCTACTGCATGATGTTCTAACATAGTCGTAATCACATGGTCGCCAGGTTGTAAAATCCCCGCTAATGCAAGATTTAAGGAAGTTGTTGCGTTATTCGTAAACGTAATCTGAGCCGCACTGGGTGCCTGAAAAAAGTCTGCTAACAATTGACGTGTCTCTAAAAGAGGAAGCCCCTCTCTAAGCAAAGGGGCATTTCTTCCGTAATTCATGAACTGATTTTCTGCTAAATAGGCAGTCAAAGCCTCAATGGTTGCTGGAAATTTTTTATAGGAAGTCGCTGCATAATTTAAATAAACCAAGTCCTTCATACGTTTTTCCTCTCTAACTATTGGTTTCTTGAATTAATTTTTGGTACTCTTCTGGCGTGTCGATATCTTTTAAACGGCCAGGAGTCGCTATTCTCAACATCTGAACTGCTTCTGGAAAGCGTTCATAAATCATGCGTCCGCCTGTTTCACCAGTCAATGTTAATAGTTCTTGTCGAAATTTATTACCGAATAATACTGGACTACTAGGACAACCATCTTTTTGTAATGGCACTATAATTTTATTTCTCTGACATTTATCTAACACGGGTTGTAGCATTTTAGGTGTTAACAATGGTTGATCACTAGGTAAGTATAAATAGCCAGCTCCCCGAGCTTGTTCAGTTCCTAAACGAATACTGCTACTTTGCCCTTCTTGCCATTGATGATTGAGAATCACCTGAATGTTCTTAGGTAAAGGAAACGCTGGCTGATTCTCAGGCGAAACAACTAAAATCCGTTCTAATACGTCTAATTGATTCACTAAGGTTAACGTGTGCTCTAAAAATGTTTTTCCTTGATATTTTAAGAACAATTTATTTTGGCCCATCCGTTGTGAATTGCCCGATGCTAGAATAATGACACTAACGAGTGACATGAGTTGTCTCCTTTTATCTTTTTTTCTTTTGATAAGGGGTATTTTCTAAAGGCAGACTTGGTCGGAGCTGACCATCCAAGGCAAAATATGCGCCTGCTAAAGCTGGTGCGGTAGGGATCGTTGCTAACTCACCTACGCCTTTAATTCCATAGGCTAAACCTTCGTGAAGATTGTCAGCATGAACCAAAATTGTTTCGATTGGTGGTACTTGAGCGGCATTCACTAATCCTAGCGTTGCATATTTTGCTTTAACATAGCCTTCTTCTAAGGCAAATTTTTCAGTTAAAGCATACCCCATGCCCATTGCAATCCCACCTTCAATTTGACCTTCAGCAGCTCGTGGATTCACCACTTGCCCCATATCATACGCAGCCACAAATTTAGCTACTTTTCCTTTGTCATCTAGAATAGCTACTTCAGCAGCATAACCATAACCAGCATGACTAACTGGACTTTTTTTATCATTGATTAATGGATCCGTTTTCGCTGAATATTCCCCATAAAATTCTTCACCTTCCAAATCACTTAAAGCACGTCCCATATCAAGTTCATACCGTAATTGCATTGCCGCTCTTCTAGTTGCTTCTCCTGTGAAGAGTGACTGCCTCGAAGCCGTTGTCGTTCCTGAATTCGGCGTTCTTCTCGTATCAGGTGCTTCCGCAACAATCATTTCTGGTGGTAAATTTAATGTTTCACAGGCAATTTGCGTCGTAACGGTTGCCATCCCTTGACCGATACAAGCAGCACTTGTGCGGACATGTATTTTTCCTTCTTCAACAGAAATAATACAACGCCCTGTATCAGGTAGCCCCACACCCACGCCACTATTTTTAAAGAAACTAGAAATTCCAGCAACTTCCGCTTGTTCATAGACGTCTTTAACTGCTAACAAGGCTTCTTTTAACGCCGCATTTTTCGAGACCAATTGTCCATTCGGTAAAGTATCTCCTGGGGCGACGGCATTTTTAAAGCGTATTTCCCATGGTGATAGTCCGACTTTTTCTGCTAACAAGTTTAAATTACTTTCAATTGCAAAAGCCGTTTGGCAAACACCAAATCCACGAAATGCACCTGCTGGCGGATTATTAGTATATACAGCAAACCCTTCCACATCAATCGTTTGATACTTGTAGGGACCTGCCGCATGTGTACAAGCCCGTTGCAATACTGGTCCTCCTAAAGAAGCATAGGCCCCAGTATCCGCATAAATCACTGCTTTCATTGCAGTTAAATTGCCTTCTTCATCACAGCCGGTCGTAAAGTCCATTTCCATGCCATGGCGTTTAGGATGAACCATCAAACTTTCTTCACGGCTTAGCAGTACTTTTACTGGTTTCTTCAATAACCAAGCGGCTAAGGATGCATGATGCTGAACACTCATGTCTTCTTTTCCACCAAAACCACCACCAACAAGTTTTGATTGAACATGAATTTTTTCCTTGTCCAGTCCTAACATCCGAGCCACTTCCCGTTGTTCATCATAGATACTTTGACCCGCACTAAAGAGCAAAATGCCCTCACCTTCAGGCTGTGCAATCGCACACTCGGGTTCCATAAAGGCATGTTCGTTAATTGGTACGGAATAATGTTCTGTCACTATAAACGCAGAATTTGCTAATACTTCCTCTGCATTGCCACGTACCAAGTGTTCATGAGACAAGATATTGCCCTTTTCATGAATAGCTGGTGCACCTTCTGCTAAAGCAGCTTCACAAGAAGTAAGCGGTATCATTTCTTCGTAATCAACTTCCACTAAATTTTTTATCTCTGGTAAGGTTTCTTTTCTTTTTGAAACAACGAGTGCCACTGCATCCCCAACGTACCGTGTTATTTCTCCTTCTGGAATCATTACATCCCAATCGGAAATAAATTCTAAATGACCAATTTTATTATTTCCTGGAACGTCTTTAGCTGTGAACACAGCCACACAGTCAGGATGCGCCAACGCTTGGGTACTATCGATTGATAGAACTTTTGCACGAGGATAGGCACTCCGCAAAGCAGATGCATGAAGCATTCCTTCTATGTCAATGTCATCTACATAAATCCCTGTGCCTAATGTTTTCTCTACTGCATCGACCCGTTGGAAGTCTTCCCCTAATTTACCATTTGAATGTTCTTCCGGAATGCTCGTTTCTTCACAAAACATTTTAGCAGCTAACTGAATGGCTTCTATTATTTTCACATATCCTGTACAACGACAAATGTTTCCTCGTATAGCTTTTTGAATGTCTTCTTTTGTGGGTTCGGGTTTCTTGTTCAATAATCCTTGTGCCGAAATAACCATCCCAGGGATGCAATACCCGCACTGAACTGCACCCGTTTTTGCAAACGCATAGGCATAAACATCTTTTTGCCGTTGGCTTAAACCTTCGATTGTCGTGACTTCTTTACCAGCTAATTTTTCTAGAGTAAACAAACACGCTTTGGAAGCCTTTCCATTTACTAGCACCGTACATGCGCCGCAAGAGCCTTGGTTACAACCATCTTTTGTTCCAGTTAGGCCCAGATCCTCCCGCAAAAAGTCCATTAATTTTTTGTTTGTTTCACAGGTTTCACTTTGACCATTTACAATAATTGAATACATTTCTTGCACCTCGATTTCTGATATAGTTTAGTGTTCAATCACCTAGATTATACCACAAATCTTCGTTCTAAAAATTATTTTTTAGCAAAAAAACTTTTTTATTTAACTCAAAAGTCCTCATTATTGATAGCGCTGTTGAATTAATTCTCCCGCGATGCTAATCGCTAACTCTTCTGGTGTTTCGGCTGCAATGTCTAAGCCAATTGGCATGAAAATTCTTTCAATTTCAGTCATTGTATAACCGACCTCTTTTAACCGTCGAACTTGTGAAGCAATTTTGTGTTTGCTCCCCATCACACCAATATATTTGGCTGGTGTTTCCAATAACTGTTTGGCAACGATGAAATCAAAATTGTGTCCTCTGGTAATTACTATACCATAATCGTCCGCCGTTATTTCAATAAACGCAGCTAAATTTTCTAAAGGAATAACCCGTAGTTCCTCAGCTTGTGGAAAAGCTTGTGCCGTCAAAAATTCTGGACGATCGTCCACTACAACGCAATAAAACGATAAATAGTTTAAAATAGGTACCAATGCGCGTGCGACATGACCACTTCCAAAAATATACACTTTCCCTACTTGGAGGATCGCTTCTGTTAAAAAAGTGATTTCCTCTTTTTGCTCACAATAGATACCTTTAGGTAGCAAACTTAATTCCCCCTCCCAAGAAGTGGAACCAATCAATTTGCCTGTTTCACTATAAAAGGATACTTTTCCTAAATTGTTTTGATCTAGTTCAGTCATTAACCAACCTTGTTGATTATTTTGAAATTGCGTTTCTATGGACTCACACAACTCTTTTAAAAATGGCGTTTCCCATGAAAGATAATGGAAAAAAATCGTGACATTTCCGCCACAGACCATGCCTAAATCAGCAATATTATTCGGGGCTAAAATAAATTGACGTTGTGCATTTTCTTTCTCAATAAGTAGCTTTTTTGCCACTTGTTCAGCCTGAAATTCAACCGCGCCACCACCAACAGTTCCGGCTATTCTACCTTCGGCGGAAACCAGCATTCTAGCCCCTTGACTTCGTGGTGTAGATCCTGAACTTGTACCAATCGTTAATAACATCGTGTCTTGCTTTTCCAATATTGCCTGTTTCAAACGCTGAAATACTTCTCTCATTTCAGTTCCTCCGATACTACATCCTGTTCTTTAAATATTTCTTCAAAGCATGCCTCTACCTGTTGATACACTTTTTTCTCAAATAAAAGATATTGATCAATCAACTCTTTTCCTTGATCCGTAACAATTGACCCGCCACCATTACAACCACCAACACTTTTGATAATTAATGGAAAAGATAGCTCTTCTTCAGCTACCCGCACAATCCGCCATGCCTTATTATAAGACATTTTCATCTCTTTTGCCGCTAAGTTTAGTGACCCAGTTTGCTGAATTTTTTGTAAAACTTCGACAACGCCAGGACCAAAAAAGTTCCGATCTGTTTTTAATTTTAAGTTTAAGGAATACGTAAACATCTTCTCCTCCTTTATTCGTTCATTTTTTTATAGATAACGTAAGGGAAAAAGGATACGAAAGCTTACTCACTTTCGTATCAAAAAAAGCAATCTTCACTCAAGTGCTACGCGCTTTTTTGGTTTTAAAATGACATTTAAAAGGACTGCTACCAAAGTGGTTAAGATAACTTCCGAATTACCGAAAATCGTTGTTACCCAAGTTGGAAAACCAGCTAAGCTTCCAGTAGACAATGTGACACCAATTCCAAATGCTAGAGCTGTTCCGACAACCCCAGTATTTCGAGGAGTCATTTCCTGCGAAGCAATCATCCGAATACCTGTCATAGAAATAGAAGCAAAAACTGAAATCGTTGCGCCACCAATTACCGCGTAAGGAATCGTAGTTAATAACGCAGCTACTTTCGGAACAAAACCAGCAATTAATAATATAACTGAAGCGAAAACCAGAACATACTTATTAATCACTTTTGTTACCGTAACCAGACCAACATTTTGTCCAAAAGTTGCCACTGGGATTGATCCAAATAAACTACCAATAAAGTTAGTGAAACCACTCCCCATAATTCCGCCAGATAATTCTTCATCCGTTGCATCCCGATCCATTGCCCCAACCGTTGTTGCTGTAAATTGACCGATGGCTTGAACAGCATCAACAATAAACATCACCACAAGCGTAAAGATAGGCACCAGTTGAAAATCCAGTCCAAAATGAAACGGGGTAATTACCTGAACGATTTTAGCATTTTGAACTGGCTCAAAACTAACCATCCCTAAATCTAAAGAAATCAAATAACCAATAACCATTCCGTTTAAAATTGCTGATAACTTCAAAAATCCTTTTGCAAAATAATTGAAGTAAAAGACAATCGCAAAGGTTAATAATGCAACTAACCAATTCCGGGCTGAACCAAAATCAGCACTACCAGCTCCTCCTGCCATATACTTAATCGCAACAGGAAACAGGGATAGGCCAATACTTAAAATAACCGTTCCTGTTACTAAAGGCGGAAACAACACACGGATTTTTTTAATGAACAAACCAACAATAATAACAAGAATACTGCCAACTAATTGGGAACCAAAAATTGCTGCAATCCCAAAATCAGCTCCGATGGCCATCAAAATCGGTACATACGCAAAACTTGCCCCCATCATAACTGGTAACCGTGAACCCACTTTTCCAAAAATAGGGAAAAGTTGAATTAACGTGGCAACTGCTGAAAAAATCAATGATGTTTGAATCAAAATAGTCGTATCACTAGGACTTAATTGGCAAACTTTGGCAATCATAATTCCCGGTGTGACAATCCCTACTACTGCTGCGACAACGTGTTGCAATCCCATCGGAATTGCTTCAGAAATTGATAGTTTCGCATCATATTCAAATAATGCTTGCTCTTTTTTTTCATTCATAGGATCGTTTCCTTCTTCTTTTTATTCTAAAAGGATTGTTTCCCTTAATCAGTAAAGAATGCAATCCTTTTTCCCTCAGAAACATCTTAAAAATTATCCTTTGACAGCAACTGCTTCAATTTCAAATAAACCATCTTTTGGCAACTTGGCTACTTCTACACAAGAACGTGCAGGCAAAACTTCTGAAAAGTAATTCCCATAGATTTCGTTAATTTTGCTAAAATCAGACATATGTTGTAAAAACACCGTTGTTTTCACAACATTATCATAGGTCATCTCGACCTCTTTTAAAATCGAACCTAAATTGATAAAAGCTTGTTTTGCTTGTTCTTCCACTGTAGTCTTCATTTCGCCCGATTGCGGATCTAATCCTAGTTGTCCAGAAATGTACAACGTATTTCCCGCTAAGACAGAATGTGAATAAGGACCTACAGCAGCTGGTGCCTGTGCAGAATTAATCATTTTGTTTGTCATCGTTTTCCTCCATTCTATGATTCTTTATTTTCAATTAAAGTCCCTGTTTTTCCAGATAATCCTTCTTTGGCTTTTTCTAATAACGTAATCAATGTTTTTCGACCTGGCTTAGATTCAGCAAACTTAATCGCTGCTTCAACTTTTGGTAACATTGAACCTGGAGCAAACTGACCTTCTTGCGCATATTGTTTCATTTTTTCTGTTGAAATATTCCCTAAGGCTTCTTGATTTTCTTTACCAAAATTAATACAAACTTTTTCAACTGCTGTTAAAATCACGAGCAGATCAGCATCCACTTGTTCAGCCAGTCGTTCACTACAAAAATCTTTGTCGATGACTGCATTTACACCTTTTAGTCGGTTCCCTTCTTGAATGACTGGGATGCCACCACCGCCGCCAGCAATGACTGTTTGGCCAGCATCAACCAATGTTTGAATCGTGAGAAGTTCGACAATATTTTTTGGTTTAGGAGAAGCGACGACTTGGCGATAACCACGGCCAGCATCTTCCATCACTTGTATATTTTTTTCTTTGACTAATTGTTCTGCTTCTTCTTTTGTCATGAAGCGACCAATTGGTTTCGTTGGTTTTTTGAACGCCGGATCATTTTCATCCACGACCACTTGAGTGACTACGGTGGTGACGGCTTTACTTATATTTCGTTGACGCAACTCTTCTTGTAGCGCATTCTCTAAATCATAGCCAATGTAACTTTGACTCATGGCTACGCACATGGATAACGGAACAACTGGATATTGTGGATTATTAAAGGAAAATTCTTCCATAGCTAATTGAATCATCCCCACTTGAGGACCATTGCCATGAGATAAAATAACTTCATATCCTGCTTCAATCAAATCTGCAATCGCTTTGGAGGTCTGTTTTACGGCAGTCATCTGCTCCGTCAAATTATTTCCTAAAGCATTGCCACCTAAAGCTACTACGACGCGTTTGCCCATTGCTTCACCTCATTTTCTGTTTTATAAAAAGGACGATGCTTTTTCTTTTTCACAACGAGTTTTCGTATTAACTGTCTGTTGTCGTTGCATGAAGTCAACGCACATGACTAAGCGTTCTTGACTCGAGACAATCACACATTCATGAATAGACTTGGGAAGGTCTTATTTGTTCATGTTGAAGAGGCAACTTCTAATGATTCATTGTGTAAAGAAAAAGCATCTGTCTTCATGCCAAATTCATTATTTTACTTCTCTTGGTGTCGCTTTATCCGCTAAGTCTGTTAAAGTTTTTTGCGGATTTTTTACTTTACTTAAGAAAATCATAGCCGCAATAACATACGGTTTGTAGCTAGCTTCTTTGTAAAGTTCGACCCGATAACGATCGAAAACAGAAGCTTCCACTTCGCCTTCTTCACAACTAACGCCAGTAATATCAGCTGGTAGACAATGCATATACAAAGCTTTGCCGTCTTTTGTTGTTTTCATCAATTCTTCTGTACATTCCCAATCTTTGTGCTTTTTATTTTGAGAAAGTAATTCTTGTTCTAATTGATCAATTCCTGCTTGGTCACCATTGCCATATAATTCAGTTCGCTTTTCCATTGCCGCAAAAGGTGCCCAGCTTTTCGGATAAACAACATCCGCATCTTTGAATGCTTCTGCCATACTATTCGTTTTAGTAAAGTTTCCACCAAATTCTGCTGCATTTTTCTTCGCAACTTCTTCTACTTCTGGCATAATTTCATAACCTTCTGGATGTGCTAAGACGACATCCATTCCTAAACGGGTCATTAGACCAACAATTCCTTGAGGAACAGATAATGGTTTTCCATAAGATGGTGAATACGCCCAAGTCATGGCAACTTTTTTCCCTTTCAGGTTTTCAATGCCACCAAATTCATGAATTAAATGCAACGCATCCGCCATTGCTTGCGTCGGATGGTCAATATCACATTGTAAATTCACTAACGTTGGGCGTTGTTCTAATACCCCATCTTTATATCCTTCTTGGACAGATTCTGATACTTCGTGCATGTAAGCATTGCCTTTACCAATGTACATGTCATCACGAATACCAATGATATCAGCCATAAAAGAAATCATGTTTGCTGTCTCACGTACAGTTTCTCCGTGAGAAATTTGACTTTTTCCTTCGTCTAAATCTTGAACTTCTAAGCCCAAAAGATTACACGCTGAAGCGAAACTAAAACGTGTTCTTGTAGAGTTGTCGCGGAATAAAGAAATTCCCAAGCCACTATCAAAGATTTTAGTTGAAATATTATTTTCTCTTAAATAGCGTAATGTATCGGCAACTGTGAAAACAGCTTCTAATTCATCTCTTGTTTTTTCCCAAGTTAGGAAAAAGTCATTTTCGTACATTTTTTCAAATTCTAATTTATCTAATTTCTCAATATATTCTTTAAACGTTTCCATTCCATCTGCTCCTTTTTTCTTGTCTAATAATCCTTTACTTAACCACAATAGACCGTTGGTAATGCCGCATAAACGGCTGCACAACGAACCAAATCATCTTTCCAAGTTTTTTCATTTGGTGCATGTGCTTGTGCTTCCGCCCCTGGCCCGAAACCAATACAAGGAATGCCATTACGTCCCATAATTGAAACGCCATTTGTTGAGAAGGTCCACTTATCTAACAATGGGCGTTCTTCACGCATTTCCACTGTTTCTACAGAGCCTTTCCGTGTTTCTCCATAGAGATTTTTGTGCGTTTCCATCAAGGCTTTTGTTACATCATGATTTTCTGGAATTACCCACGTTGGGAAATAACATTCAATTTCATAAGTTAAATCCGTATAAGAAGGACGATCATAGTTGTACATTGAAACCGTCACATCATCTCCATATTTTTTAACAGCTGGTAAATTGCGAATTTCTTCTAAACAACTTTCCCAAGTTTCTCCAGCAGTCATTCGACGGTCTAGTGAAACGGTACAGCCATCCGCAACAGCACACCGACTTGGTGAAGAATGGAAAATTTGCGAAACAGTCACCGTACCACGACCTAAGAAACGGGCTTCTTGCCACTCTGGATTGTACTTAGGATCTAACATACGAACTAAACCACGAATCGCTGTGCTTTCTGTATCTCCATTGTTGTTTAAGGCACGAACATCTTGTAAGATATCCGCCATTTTGTAAATGGCATTATCTCCACGTTCTGGTGCTGAGCCATGACACGAAACGCCTTTGACATCAACTTTAATTTCCATTCGGCCTCGTTGACCACGATAAATCCCACCATCTGTTGGCTCTGTTGAAACAACAAATTCTGGACGGATACCGTCTTCTTTGATAATGTACTGCCAGCATAAGCCGTCACAGTCTTCTTCTTGGACAGTAACTGTTACTAAAGCAGTGTATTTTTCTGATAATAGACCTAAATCTTTCATGATTTTAGCGCCATAAATAGCCGAAACAATCCCGCCCTCTTGGTCAGACGTACCGCGACCACCGATCTCAGTTTCTGTTTCATAGCCATCGTAAGGATCAAATTTCCAGTTACTCATTTCACCAATTCCGACAGTATCCATGTGCCCATCAAAAGCAATTAATTTTTCACCAGACCCCATATAACCAAGTAAATTCCCTTGAGGATCAATGTCAATTTTATCGAAACCTAATTTTTCCATTTCGGCTTTTGCTCGCGCAATTTTGTTGCCTTCTTCTGCACTTTCTCCTGGAATTTTGACAAGGTCTCTTAAAAATTTGACCATATCTTCTCTGTAACCTTCTGCTGCTGCATTTACTGCATTAAAATCCATTCCTTTTACCTCCATAAAATTTTTTTATAATTGTCTGGATCAGTGTCCCCTTCGGTAGAAAACATTAAAACGTTTGACGTCTCATCCAGTTGCAATGCCTCACGTAATTCTTGATAGTCGGGATCTTGCATCACTGTAGCTACTAAGCCCATTGCTACTGCCCCAGATTCGCCTGATACAACTTGCGGATCCCCTTTTAATGGCGCGCCCAACATACGCATTCCTTTTTCAGAAACCCAATCTGGTGCTGAAACAAAGAAGGATGTATGATTTTTTAGAATATCAAAAGAAATCGTATTAGGTTCTCCACATGCTAGGCCAGCCATAATTGTCTGTAAATCACCATCGACAAAGCGAATTTCTCCGTCTTTTTTAATTGCTGATTGATATAAACAGTCAGCCGCCTGTGCCTCAACTACGACCATAATCGGTGGGTTTTCTGGAAAAGCATTAGCAAAATAACCAATCACCGCCCCAGCTAAACTGCCGACACCAGCTTGAACAAAAACATGACTAGGTCGTTCAGAGCCAAATTTTCTTAATTGTTGAGAGGCTTCTAACGCCATCGTTCCATATCCTTGCATAATCCAAGTTGGAATTTTTTCATATCCGTCCCAAGCGGTGTCTTGAACCATGACACCGTTTTCAGTTTCTTCGGCCATTTTATTAGCCATTCGCACACATTCATCGTAATTAACTTCTTCGATTGTGACGGTTGCGCCTTCTTTTTCAATATTTTCTTTTCTCGTCTGTGTTGAACCCTTCGGCATGAGTACAACTGATTTTTGACCTAATTTATTCGCAGCCCAAGCGACTCCTCGTCCATGGTTGCCATCAGTTGCTGTAAAAAACGTAGCTTGTCCAAAAGCTGATCGTAATTGATCAGAAGTTAATTCATCATATGTTAGTTCCGAAACATCTTTCTTTAATTTTTCGGCAATATAGTTAGCCATGGCAAACGAACCACCTAAGACTTTAAAAGCATTTAAACCAAAGCGATAAGATTCATCTTTAACAAAGAAATCATTTAACCCCAGATACGCGGCCATATGATTCAATTCTGCTAATGGTGTTTCTGAATACTGTGGAAAACTTTTGTGAAAAGCCAAAGCTTTCTCAATTTTTTCTTTAGACATCAGAGGTAAGTACTTATCCTCCGTCTTCGGCATTTCATTTGCTGTCCATTTAATTTTTTCCAAAAATACTTCTCCTCCTTCTATTTTTAAGTTGCTTTACGAAAAACAAATTTTCCTTGATTTGCCAAGATGACTTGCCCAGCTTCAGCAACTTTTTGACCTCTTAAATAAACCATTCGAGCCTGTCCTTGTGTTTCAAATCCTTCATACGGCGTATAATCGACATTTTGTAACTGCGTTCTCGCAGCAATCACGCCGGTTGTTCTAGGATCCCAAATAACTAAATCGGCATCACTGCCTTCTTGCACCACACCTTTTTGTGGATACATCGAGAATTGTTTAGCAATATTTTCAGAAAGCAAAGCAACCATTTTTTCCAAGGTGATTCGGCCCTTCGCCACACCTTCCGTGTAAATTAATTCTGGTCTCGTTTCAACACCTGGCATCCCATTGGGAATTTTACTAAAATCATCTTCGCCAACTGTTTTTTGTCCGTGAAAATTAAAACTGCAGTGATCTGTCGATATTGTATTGATTGCCCCCTCTTTAATCCCTTGCCACAAAGCCTGTTGATCCTCTCGTTTGCGTAGTGGCGGTGAGCAGACATATTTTGCTGCTTCAAAATTAGGCGCATCATACAAGTGATCATCTAGTAAAAGATATTGAGGGCAAGTTTCTACATAGACTGATTGTCCTCTTTGACGAGCCCGTTCCACCGCTTCTAATGATCGTTTTGTGCTTAAATGCACAATATTAACCGGCAAATCAGCCATTTCCGCTATCATCAAATATCTTGCTACCGCTTCTGCTTCAACAGCCGCCGGTCTTGATAACGGATGATAGTGCGGGGCTAACTTTCCTTGAGAAACATATGATTGGATTAATTCATCTACTAAATCACCATTTTCACAATGAACGCCTAACATTCCATTAACTTTTTTTATTTCCTTCATCGCTTCAAAAATTTCCGCATCTGTGGTCCGTAAGTTATCATAAGCCATATACATTTTGAAGGAAGTAATACCTGCAGCAACCATTTCCTGAATTTCAGCAGCTATCGTTGGTTTCCATTCAATCATGGACATATGGTAAGTATAATCACATGAACTCTTGCCTTCAGCCAATTGATTCCAAGTAGCTAAACAGTCTTTCAATGAGCCACCTTTATTAGGTGTAGCCATATCAATAACCGTAGTCGTACCTTTGGCCACCGCCGCTTGGCTGCCAGTAGTAAAGTTATCCGCCGTACTTAACGAACCTTTGCCATTATTTAATTCCAGATGCGTGTGCGCATCAATAAAGCCTGGTAATACATAACACCCCGTAACATCCTCAATCTGAGAATTTTCTACTGGTAAATTTGCCCCTATCTCTACAATTTGCTCGCCGTCAATTCGAATATCCAATTGACGACGATTATATGCAGATACGACGGTTCCACCTTTGAGCAGAATAGACATCTATTTATCCCCCAGTCGTAAATTTCCTTTTATGCTTGCATACAATAAGCATATTCTTCAATCATAGTTACCATTAATGCGATTAAATCTTCTGGTACATCTAATCCTTGATCCGTTAATTGAATTGTTGACACCGTTCCCCATAAACGCAGTAAACAAATTTTATCCACAGGATTTTGAACATAGAAACCTGAATTAGTACTGTCATAAAAATCAGCTTCACTGTTAAATAAGGTAAATTTGTCTTTGTAAGGGGCACTTGCATAAGGGCAAAATGTTTCACAGTTGCCACATTCGTTACACATCCGATCAACATGAACAATTTGTGGTTTTCCTTCGACGTACACAACAATATTTGCTCGGTTTGGACAGACATCCATACAAGATTCACAAATTGTGGAGCATTCTAAGCAACGACTAGCTTGACTACAAGACATCTCGTCTGTCACAAGGATACCTCGTTTGTTTCTAACAAATGCAACATCACTATTTAAATTATCTTTTTCATAGTGATGATTGTGGACAAGACAAATATTATTGGCCGCTTTGGTTGCATCAGCGATTGCTTCAACTATTGTGGCTGGTCCTAAATTAGCGTCACCAATGACATAGATGCCTGGTATATTTGTCTCCAATGTTTCTTGATTTGAAACGACTTTCCCATAGGTGTCCGTGTGAATGCCTAATGCTTGGTAAAACTCTGTATCTACTTTTTCACCAACAGCGGCAATCACTGTATCAGCAGGAATATCAATCATTTCTCCTGTACCAACTGGACGACGGCGTCCAGAAGCATCTCGTTCACCTAGGACCATTTTTTCACAAGTTAATTGTTGATTTTCATGTTTAATTGGCGAAAGTAATTCTAAAAAGTCGACACCATCTTCTAAGGCTAAATAAAGTTCTTCTTCATCTGCTGGCATATTGCGTTTATTCCGACGATAAACCACTGAGACTTTTTTAACACCAGGTAATGTTGTGGCTGCACGAGCACAGTCCATGGCTGTATTTCCGCCACCAACGACGACAATCTGTTCTCCATAAGGATTAATTGTTGGATTTTCTCGGTTTGCTTTTAAAAATTCTAACGAGTTCAATGCTCGACCAGATTCTAAACGAAGGACCCCATGTTTCCATGCACCAATGGCATAAATAACATTCGTATAGCCTTGGTTTTTCAATTCCGCCAATGATGGCGCCTCTTGTCCTGTACGGAATTCGGCTCCCATAAATTCCGCTAACTGAACGTCTTTTTGAACAGATTCCATAGAAATTCGAAATTCTGGTACAATCTGGCTACAAACGCCCCCAATTGTCTCGGATTTTTCAAACACAGTAACAGGCATGCCTTCACGTGCTAATAAATACCCAGCAGAGATCCCTGCAGGGCCTCCACCCACAACAGCTGTTTTAGGTGCATTTTCTTTTGGCTGTGGCTTTTCTAGTGTCGTCAATAATTCATCATAAGCATGTTCAGCTGCTTCTAACTTCACTTCCCGAATATGAATAGATTCTTCATAAAATTGACGTGTACATTTAGTCATACAAGGATGTGCACAAATGGTTCCAGTAATAAAAGGCAACGGATTTTTATCGACAATTACTTGCAAGGCCTTTAAATAATTGCCTTCACTTACATAACGAAGGTAAGCAGGAATATCCTGATTGATTGGACAACCACCGTCACTTCGACAAGGAGCGATATAACAATCTGTTAGTGGAACTGTTTTTCTTAGTTTGGTACTTTCTGGTAATTTAATTGATTTTTGGTAACGCGCTTGTGTTTTAGCTTTCTCAACAACTTGGGCTAATTTATCCAAGTTGACATGAACCATCTGAGGATATTCTGCTGCGCTTAATACATTAGCAACTTGATTCATTCGTTGATAGCCACCAGGTTTCAACAGCGTCGTTGCCATAGTGATTGGCCAAATACCAGCATCAAATATTTCTTTACTATTGAAAATATCTGCACCGCCAGAATAAGAAATTTGTAGTTTCCCATCAAATGCTTCTGATAATTTTTGTGCCAATGAAATACTAAGAGGAAATAGCGAACGTCCTGACATGTACATTTCATCACCAGGTAATTCATTTGCTGCAATCGTTACCGGGAAAGTGTTCGTAATTTTAACTCCGAAGCTTAGATTTTTACTATTGGCTAATAATTGCAGACGTTGTAACATCGGTACTGCTTCTTCAAATTGTAAATCTTCTTTAAAATGGTGATCGTCAAAAACCATATAATCAAACCCTAGCTCATCCATCGTTTGACGCGCATATTCATAACCTAACATGGTTGGATTACATTTAATAAAGGAATGGAGCCCTTTTTCACTTAATAAATAGGCCGCAATTCGTTCAATTTCGTCTGATGGACAACCGTGTAAAGTCGACAGCGTAATAGAATGACAGACTTTAGGACTAATTGCTTCGATATATAAGTCATCTACTTTTTTAAAATAAGATAGATATTTTTTGGCAGCTGCTTGGCATTCCGCCCAAATCGGCGTTCCTTCTGCGTTCTGCATTTCGTTAATATAACGATCAATTTTTGGTGATTGAATCCCTGCCAAATCATAGCCAACACTCATGTTAAAAATGAAACCATTCGGGTCACCTAGCTCGAACTCTTTACTCAGTAACTTCAAAACGAACCATGCTTTGACGTATTCATCATAAGCTTGGGGAACGCGCAATTCTGTGGACCACTCAACGTTGTAACATTCATCCGCTGCTGCGATACATGGTTTACTCACTGGTAAATCTTCTCCATCCAGTATCTGGACTGTCTTAACTTCAAAAAAACGAGAACCTGTTAAATAGGCCGCAATAATATTTTGTGCTAATTGTGTATGAGGACCTGCTGCTGGACCACAAGGGGTTTCCATTTTTTCTCCAAATAACGAAATCGTTTTTGTAGGATCCGCATGATAAAATTTACGAATGCCAAAAATTGTGCCATCTTGTTGATACTCACTAAAAATCCAATTTAATAAAGCCTCAATTGAGATGGGATGCATAATATCACTCATTAACGTCACTCCTTTTATTTATAATGAAAGCTATTGATTTACTCGTTTCCAGAAAGATTGTGCTTGCGTTTGCGCATCATGCCAAACTTTCTCTTCATCAATTCCTTGAACTTCACGATTACGCATCCGAATTTCTCCATTAATCACCGTGTCAGTAACCATCCCACCATTCATGCCGAATAAAATGTGCATGTTATAATTCTCTTTTGTCATTGGTGTCGAGCCATGATAATCAACAATAATGACGTCTGCTGCTGCATCAGGTTCTAAAACGCCTAGCTTTGTTTTAAAATAGCGATTAGCCATTTGCGGATTATTATCAAACAGCATTGCGGGAATTTCTGCCCAAGCTGCATTTGGATCAGCTAAATGATGTTTGTGGATAACATTTCCTACCTTATAAGATTCCGTCACATCATTCGTATAACCATCTGTGCCAAGACCCATCAAAATACCATACTCATTAAACATGCGCATTGCAGGTGGGCAACCGACCGCATTCCCCATATTCGACTCTGGATTCGTGACCACCATTGTGTCTGTATCTCTTAGTAATTCCATCTCATGAGGTCCAATATGGATGCAATGGCCTGCCATTGTCTGTTTTCCTAAAATTCCTAAATCAAATAATCGGTTCACAATCGGCTTCCCATATTTTTTCAAAGAATCATGAACATCGGCTAAATCCTCTGCAATATGAATATGATAACCAATCCCATCTGGCGTATTGGCTGCACATAATTCTAAAGAAGCATCTGATAAAGTAAAGGCTGCATGCATACCCATCATCGCTTTTTGCATATCATCATTTCTTAAGGAACTGGCTTTAATAAAGGCGGCATTTTCTTGAACAGCTTCCCGCATTTTCTGCTCACCATCGCGATCAGAAACTTCATAACAAAGGCAGGTCCGAATCCCTAACTCGTCCGCTGCATTAGATAATTGGGTTAAACTCCCTGTAATTTCTCCGTAACTAGCATGATGATCAAAGACAGTTGTAACACCGTTGCGAATACTATCTAAATAAGCAACCTTACCACTTTGATAAGTGTCTTCTAATGTCAAGGCACGATCAATTCGCCACCATTGATCTACCAAAATATCCATGAAATTTTTAGGATGATAATTCGTTAAACTTAACCCACGTGCAAAGGTACTATAAATATGATTGTGCATGTTAATAAAGCCTGGCATAATCACTCCACCTTTAGCATCAATAAATGTCGCTTCTGGATAAGCTTGTTTTAATTCTTCTGTCGTTCCGACTTGTTTCACAACTTGACCATCAATCGCCACACACCCATTTTCAAAAAAATGATTCTGCGCATCCCGAGTGATTAAACGCCCATTTCCAATTAATAACATGTATTCTCCTCCTATTTTTCAACCTATTCCCCACAAGTGGCAAACGCTTACAAATCAATCGCTCAATCATTCACGAATATAGCTTGATTAGCTTTGCTAATCTACATTCCTTACGAAAAGCATTTGAAGCGCTTGCATTTTTTTACTAACGAACTCATTAACTTAATTAAAGTATATCACCTTACCTTAAAAAAAACAATGCTACCTAAAAAATATTTTTTAGAATTTTGACAGCCGTTATCTTGTATTATTATTTTTATCATGCTATCATTATTTTTCAGAACAGGTAGTATGCGACATTAAAGGATTTAGCCCTGCCTATTCCATTTAAAAATATTATGTTAAATTTGACACAATCTTATAAAAACTGTTTGTGCCAGGCACATTAGAAAGGAGCTTATTTATGTTATCCGACGAAAAACTTACTTTTTTAACACAAATTGCTAAAGGTTTAGCTGGTCAATTTGGTGAAAACTGCGAAGTCGTTATCCACCAAATCAATGAAGACAATATTAACAATTCTATTGTTTCCATTGAAAATGGTCATGTCTCTTCTCGTCATCTGGGCGATGGACCTTCTCAAGTAGTCTTAGAAGCCTTAAAAAAAGACCCTAGTGAGTTGAATGATCATATTAACTATCTGACCCGCACCCATGATGGTCGTATTTTAAAATCTAGTACAATGTATTTTAAAGATGAGAATGGTCAACTCGATGGTATTTTTGCTATTAACTACGACATCACTACATTGATTGCTGCAGAGTCGAACTTAAAATCTTTGATTTCCACTGCAGAACCTGAAGAAGATAAAGACCCTGATTACATTCCTCAGGATGTTAATGAGTTGTTAGACGATTTAATTCACGAATCAGTCAAATTAGTTGGCAAGCCGGTCCCATTAATGACGAAGGACGATAAAATCAAGTGTATTCAATTTTTAAATAATAAAGGCGCCTTCTTAGTCACTAAATCTGGGGACAAAGTTTCTAACTTCTTCAATATTTCTAAATATACGCTATACAGTTATATTGATGCGAAATAAAAATGGAAATCGATGGACGATTTGTTGTTAAGACAAGTCGTCTATTCTCTTTTTTCCTTCACTATTCTACTTTTTCTAAAAGACTTTTTAAATAATAGTAAGAAAAAGTAAAAGGAATTAATTTTTTATTTTAGTTATGGTATGATAGATTGAGTTTAATTTAAAATAACGAAAAATTAAAGATATAGAAATTGGGGGACAACAAATGGGGATTCGAAGTCATTTAGCAATTGCTGCAGGAAAAACTTCGCAATGGGTTTTACAAACATTTTTTAAAGGCGGCAGTAGCTACCCAGGGAAATTAGCCCTAAAAATCGATCCTAAAATTTTAGATACATTGGCAAAAGACTATGAAATTGTCGTAGTCACTGGAACGAACGGCAAAACATTGACAACTGCTTTAACTGTTAACATTTTACGCCAAGAATTTGATGAGGTATTAACAAATCCAACGGGTGCTAACATGGAGCAAGGAATTGTCTCTACTTTTTTAAATGCCAAGGCGAAAAAAGGACAAAAGAAATTTGCGGTGTTAGAAATTGATGAAGCAAGTTTAAGCCGTGTCACTAAATATATTCAACCAAAATTATTTGTTTTTACGAATATTTTCCGCGACCAAATGGATCGCTATGGT
The DNA here is from genome assembly GCF_051712685.1 of Enterococcus sp. DIV0682. Lineage (NCBI taxonomy): Bacteria > Bacillati > Bacillota > Bacilli > Lactobacillales > Enterococcaceae > Enterococcus > Enterococcus sp. DIV0682. The sequence continues at coordinate 637,328 of NZ_JBIOPK010000001.1, read as the reverse complement.
GAAATTTATACGACGTATCGCTTAATTATGGAAGGCGCCGCTGCTGCTCCTGAAGCAACTATTTTGTGCAATGGTGATTCGCCAATTTTTAATTCAAAAGAAACTGTAAATCCTCGCAAATACTATGGATTTAATCATTTACCACCGAAAGAGCAATTGGCTCATTACAATACAGATGGGGTTTTATGTCCAAAATGTAATCATATTCTTCATTATAAAATGATTACGTATGCTAATTTAGGTGATTACTATTGTCCAAATTGTGGCTTCAAACGGCCTGAGTTGGATGTGCAGTTAACGGAGATGGTCCGGATGGATAATACATCTGCTGATTTTGTGATTGATGGCGAAGAATACGGCATTGCTGTTGGTGGGATGTATAATGTTTATAATGCGCTAGCGGCCACAGCGGTAGCAGAATATTATCAGGTGGCACCAGATAAAATCCGAGCAGGCTTAGCTTATGATGAAAAAGTTTTTGGGCGTCAAGAAACTATTAAAGTTGGCGATAAAGAATGTACGTTAGTTTTAGTAAAAAATCCCGTTGGTTTAAATCAGGTCATTGATATGATGGGCTTAGCCCCTTACTCTTTCTCGCTGGTTTCATTATTAAATGCCAATTATGCAGATGGAATTGATGTCAGTTGGATTTGGGATGGTAATCATGAAGCCTTTGCTGATATGGACATTCCAAAAGTAATTGCTGGTGGTGATCGCCATGAAGATATGGCCTTGCGTTTAAAAGTTGCGGGTATTCCTGAAGAAAAATTACTAGAAATTCCTGATTTGGAGCAAGTAATTTCAGAAATTAAAACGTTGCCGACAGATCATGTCTATATTTTGGCAACCTATACTGCTGTTTTGCAATTAAGAAAATCATTAACAGCCCAAGGGTATATTCAAGGGGGAATGAATGGTGTCTAAAGAATTAGTCGTTTGTCATTTATATGGCAACTTATTAAATACTTACGGAGATAACGGAAATTTATTGATGCTTAAATATTTAACCGAAAAAATGGGCGTTACCTTCCGATCAGAAATTATCAGTATCTACGAACCGTTTGATCCCGAAAAATATGATTTAGTCTTTGTTGGTGGCGGTCAAGACTTCGAGCAATTGATCATCTCAGAAGACATTCAGAATAAAAAAGAAGCTTTGACTTCTTATATTGAAAATGACGGCGTCTTGTTAGCTATCTGTGGTGGTTATCAACTTCTAGGACATTACTATGTCGGCGCACAAGGCGAAAAAATTAAAGGAATCGGTGCATTAGATCATTACACTTTGAGCCAAGACAACAATCGTTTCATTGGTGATATCGAAATTTATAATGAAGAATTTGATGAAACGTATTATGGTTTTGAAAATCATAATGGCATGACTTTTTTAGGAGAAGGTGAACGACCTTTAGGAACAGTCAAACAAGGCAAAGGCAATAACGGTCAAGATAATGGCGAAGGCGTTGTCTATAAAAATGTGTTTGGCTCCTACTTCCACGGTCCAATCTTAGCACGCAACAAAAATCTAGGGATTCGGTTAATTCGGACCGCTTTAGAGAAAAAATATGGTGAACCGATCGCTATTCCTGAAACGCTTTATAAATAAAAGAAGAATCTAGTTCCTACATATAGGGCTAGATTCTTTTTCATTTCTCCGACAACTATTTACATCTTTACAAAATATAGTAAGATAAAGAGGTGCATTTAAAATCGAGAATTTCTCGGACTGGTTCGGAAACTTCCCAGAATAAAAAACTAAGTATCTCTCAATACTAACTCAAGTCATAGCTTTTTTAACAAGAGTTATCATTTGCAGTTAACGAAAAAGGAGGATTGGAAAAAATGCAAAAAGTAATTATTGATTGTGATCCCGGAATTGATGACACGCTTGCTCTCTTGTATGCACTTGCTTCACCAGAGCTAGATGTCCAAGCGATTACAGTTGTTTGCGGAAATGTCCCTGTGGAGATTGGCGTGGGAAATGTTTTTAAATGTTTAGAAAAAGTTAATCGCTTAGATATTCCTGTCTACCAAGGGGCTGCTAGCCCTTTAAAACGGCCATTTGTTAGTGCACAAGATACACATGGCATGGATGGTTTAGGTGAAACTTATTTCCCCAGAACTAGCAAAATCCAAGCACAAGCGCTTTCCGCTGCCGACTATTTAGCACAAACCTTTCAACAAGCCACCGATTGTTCAATCATTGCCCTTGGTCCTTTAACAAACATTGCGTTGGCTTTAAAAAAAGAACCTCTTCTGGGACGAAATCTTCAACGTTTTGTCTCAATGGGTGGTACCTTTAAAAGCCACGGCAATTGCTCTCCTGTTGCAGAATTTAATTATTGGTGTGATCCTGATGCAGCAGCTTGGGTTTTTGAGGAATTAGGTGCAAAAATCGAGATGGTCGGCTTAGATGTCACACGAGAAATTGTTTTTACACCAACAATTCTCAACTATTGTCAACGACTCAACCCCAAAATGGGGAATTACCTCGCTGAGATTACTCAATTTTATTTTGATTTTCATTGGAAATATGAACGTATTTTAGGGTGTGTTATCAACGATCCCTTAGCGGTTGCTTATTTTATTGATCCTACGCTCTGCCAAGGCTTTTCCAGTTACGGACAAATTGTTCCTGACGGCATTGCTATGGGGCAATCAATGATCGATCAGTATCATTTCCAGCAGCAACCAGCTAATTGTCATGTCTTGACTACGGTTGATAGTCAACAGTTTTTCGTGAAGTTTCTATCCATTCTTTTAAATGTACAAATAGATGAGATCGAAAGAGATTTCAAAAATTTAAGGATGGGATAACCATGAAAAAAATAACACCACGAATCATTACAATTATCGCTTTTAGTGTTGCTTTAAATTACCTCGGCAGTACCATTGCGTTACTCCTTCGTTTACCAATTTATCTTGATAGCGTGGGAACTATTTTTACAGGTGCGTTATTAGGCCCACTCTTTGGTGCACTGACAGGTATTTTAACAAGTCTATTAACTGGATTGACAACGGATATCTTTTCTCTGTATTATTCACCTGTCCAACTCTGCACAGGAATTTTAGCAGGTTTGCTCCTTCATCAGCAGTTAAAAGTAACCAAATTACCATTTAAAACGTTGTGGTTAACGATACCAGGAACAGTGATTTCTTCCTTGATTACAGTTTGTTTATTTGGTGGAATTACTTCTGCTGGCTCCAACATAATTGTCCAATTTTTATATGGTTTAGGCTTCAATCAGTTAGCAAGCGTCCTGTTGGTTCAATTGATAACAGATTACGGGGATCGTCTGCTATCAGTCATCATCGTCACAGCTGTTATCGCTGCCTTACCTAAACGTTCCTTTATAACAAAATAAACTGTTTTAATACCAAAAAAAGAGGAAATCATCTGTTGATGATCTCCTCTTTTTTTTAGCGACTGCCAGGTTCTGAAGCTATAATCGTTAGATCACCTTCAAAACGCCAGCTCGGAATATCTGTTGGAAAGATAAAGCTATCGCCTTTTTTCAAATCAAAAGTAGCCACATCTGCTTTTGCAGCATCTTCTGTAATCAATCGACCCACACCTTCAATAACTGTTGCTAATGTATAAGGTGCTTGTTTTTTAACTTTTAGAATCCCACTGACACGCCACTCATAAACATTAAAGAAATCTGTTTTTACATAAGTAACAATGCTTGATTGTCCTTGATTTTCTTGTTGAATAGAGAGGTCAGGATCCTTCGCCGGAACGGTTGTCACATCAATGGATTGTTGAATATGCAATTCCCGGGTCTTTCCTTGATCATCTGTTCGATCATAATCATAAACCCGATACGTAGTATCACTGCTTTGTTGCGTTTCTAAAATTAAAATACCCGAGCCGATGGCATGAATAGTGCCGCTTGGTACATAATAAAAATCGCCTTTTTTCACTGGTACTTTTCTTAAAAGATCGTCCCAACGACCTTCTTCAATCATTTCAGCTAGTTCTTCTTTTGTTTTCGCGTGATGTCCATAAATGATTTCAGCGCCAGGTTCTGCATCAATAATGTACCAACATTCAGTTTTGCCTAGCTCGCCTTCATGTTTTTGACCATATGCATCATCAGGATGAACTTGCACGGATAAATCATCTTCAGCATCTAAAATTTTCGTTAATAATGGAAAGACAGCGCCACCTGCATGGCCGAATAACTCTTGATGGTCTGCCCACAATTCATCTAATTTTTTTCCTTTAAATTCGCCATTTAAAACAGTACTAACGCCATGTGGATGTGCACTGATGGCCCAATCTTCACCAATTTTATCGCTCGGTAAATCGAAACCAAATAGCGTGTGTAGACGATTGCCGCCCCAAATTTTTTCTTGAAAAACAGGTTGTAAAAATAATGGTTCTTGCATTGACTGTGACCTCCCAAATTGAATTCGCTCTCATTATATCACTAAAAACTAGTCATTTCATCTGAAACTGATGATTTCTCTTTTAAATAGGTTGCCAACAACTGATCTCTTTCTTCGATATAAGTATTCCGGTGGTCCTCTGGATGGACTCGATTAGATAAAAAGATAAACGCTGATTGTTTTTGCACATCAATTAGCAAAAAAGTGCCTGTATAGCCTGTATGGAATAATAATGGCCGTTGCGTAGCTACATCATATTTAAAATCCCAGCCTAGAGAACGTGGTTTATCTGCAGCTGGCACTTGGTTAACTAGTAACAAATCAATTGTCTCTTTTTTCAAGAATTGGTGATTGTGATAACTGCCTCGATTTAAATACATTCGAACAAATTTTGTTAAATCATAGACATTGCTAAACAAGCCAGCATTCCCTGCATGTTCCCGTAAAACAAATGCCTTAGGATCATGGGTTGTACCTCGAATCAACCCTCTTTGTTCATGTAATTCTGTTGGCACACAGTTTAAAAGATTCTTTGGTAGAAACGTACTTTCGTTCATCCCTAAAGGAAGCAATACTCGCTCAGATAAAATTTCTATCATTGATTGCTGGAACATTTCTTCTAACATAAAGCCTAATAAAATAGTCCCTGCATCTGTATAAACAACTTTTTTACCTATCGCTTTGCCTGCGTGAAATGAATGATTGTAGGCGTCTTTTAATTCTTGGGCATTCAGCTGATCACGATTAGGAATATAGCCTTGTAAATCTGCCGTATGTGTCAACAAATGCCGGATTGTAATATTAGAATCTTGAAAAGAGGGATAATAAGTTTGTAATGATTGATCTAGAATAATTTTTCCTTCTTCCACTAATTGCAAAATAACGGTGGTAGTGCCGACTACTTTGGTTAAAGAAGCCACATCAAACAGCATGGCCGAGGTTAATTGTTCTTTGGTGGGTTTTACTTGTGCGAGTCCCCAACAATTGCTCTCCTCTTTTTCACCTTCAATGAAACAAAAACTAGCCCCCGAAAAAACACTTTTTTTCATCATATTTTGAATTTTCCACTTTGTTTTTTCGTACATTTTTTCACCTACTATTTTTAATATTAAAGGAAAAGTCTAGAATAAGTCCCGAACAAAAGCAGCGTTAAACTTTTATTCCGACTTTATTCCAGACTTGCTAAAACAAGCTTATTTTGTCTGTCTAAGCGTTTATTTTAAGACAAACCACCATTCCAAGCCAATTGGATCAAACACAGTGACAATCGCTTTTTTCTGGTCAATAAAGAACTCTTGATTTTTTGCTGTTAATTGTTGCTCCATTGCTAAAATATGGTCTTGATCAGAGAGCTTAATGGTAAAGAAATCTAAACCTAAGTGTGGATCAGGTAATTGATCCACTTCACTTGTTTCAGGTTTTTGGAATCCAATAGTTGCTTTGCCATCTTCTAAAACAAATTGATCTTTTTCATTGCGTTTTAAACCCAGAACTTCCTCATAGTATGCTTTTATTTCTTTTTGATTGTTTGTTTTTAATTGCACATGCGCTAAATATGAGCCAGCGGCTAACCCTTGATGTGGCTCTAAGTCCTCACTGATAAGATCTTTAAGCACAATTGGTTGCTTTTCAGAAGTCGAATTTGCTGTTGCTTCATCGTGAAAAATCTCAAATTGATTGCCTTCAAGATCAGTAATGAACATGCTTTGTCGTGTGCCAATTTGGAAACTTTCATCAATTGGGTAGTCTTGTTCAAGCACTCGTTGAGCAATTTGTAAAAATTCTTTTTCCGTAGGAACTTTAATTGAAAAATAAGCCATTTGCTTTTCTTCATTATGAAAATCTTCGGCTTTTCTAGTTTCTTCTAAAATTAATAATTGCGTTCCTGCTTCACGTGTACCCCAGATAGACAGGTTATTTTCTTCTGACTTTAAAACAAAACCCATTACTTTTTTATAAAAGTCGACCATTTCACCAACTTTTTTCGCACGAATGGCAATTGTTTTTAATGTCGCAGTTTTTTCTAATTGAAATTCAGTCATTTTTTCTGTTACCTCCATTTTCTTCTCTCCCATTTTATACATCTCTTGCTATTTCATCAAGTAATATCCTGTTTTTCTCAAAAGAAAATAGAAATTTTTCAATTTCGCTAACTTTTTGTCAAAAAAATAAGGCTTCAGGAACCAGTCTTTACGACTATGGTTCCTGAAGCCTCATCATGAATTACTATTTTTTTGCTTCGCCTTTTAGGCTACTTCTTCTGAAAACTGACTGTTATATAAATCAGCATAAAAACCATTTTTTGCCATTAATTCATCGTGGGTTCCTGTTTCCACAATTGAACCTTCTGCCATAACGATAATCGTATCAGCATCACGGATAGTCGACAAGCGATGAGCAACTACAAAGCTGGTCCGATTTTCCAATAAACGATTCATTGCTGCTTGAATCAGTATTTCTGTTCGAGTGTCCACACTTGAGGTGGCTTCATCCAAAATTAAAACGTCTGGATTTGCTAAGAATGCTCGAGCAATTGTAATTAATTGTCGTTGACCTTGAGAAATATTGCTGGCTTCTTCATTTAAAATCGTTTGGTAGCCTTCTGGTAATTTTCTGACAAAATCATCCACATGGGCTGCTTTCGCCGCACGGATCACTTCTTCTTCGCTCGCTTGGTCATTACCATAATGAATATTGTCATAGATACTTCCAGTGAACAACCAAGTATCTTGAAGAACCATTGAGAAGTGTGCTCGCAACTCTTCGCGAGATAAATCGCGCGTATCTACGCCATCATATTTGATGCTGCCGCTACTAATATCATAGAAGCGTTCCAATAAGTTAATTAGGGTTGTTTTTCCAGCACCTGTTGGGCCCACGATTGCGACCATTTCCCCAGGTTTAACATTTAAATTGAAATCTTTCATTAATAATTTCTCTGGTGAATAGCCAAAAGCAACATGTTCAAAAGAAACACGATAAGGACTATCTGTTTCCACTGGTATGCCAGAAGGTTCATCCACCATTTCTTCTTCATCTAATACTTCAAAGACACGTTCTGCCGAAGCCACCGTAGCTTGGATTGTATTCATTAAATTAGCGATTTGAGTAATCGGTTGTGAAAATTGATTGGTATATTGAAGAAATGCTTGGACATCCCCTAAATCCATCATACCATTCGCTACTTTTACGCCACCAAGTACTGCAACAAACACATAGCCTAGATTTTTGATAAAGTTCATTAAAGGCATAATGATCGCTGAAATAAATTGTGCTTTGCGACCAGCATGATATAATTTTTCATTTTCTTTTTCAAATACTTCTTGATCACTTTCTTCGTGGTTGAAACTTTTTACTACTACGTGACCACCGTAGGTTTCTTCGACTTGGTTATTCAATAATCCTAAGCTTTTTTGTTGAGCCGCAAAATGTTTTTGCGAGCGAGGTGCCACAACCATCACAACAATTAAACTTAATGGCACTGTTGCTAAAGCAATTAGTGTTAACTGCCAGCTAATGGTCAGCATCATCCAAAGTACACCCACAAATGTCACGATACTGGTAATTAATTGGGTTAAGTTTTGTTGTAAAGTACTCGCAATATTATCCATGTCGTTAATTGCCCGTGACATAATGTCCCCATTACTATGAGTATCATAATAGGAAATTGGAACTTTGTTCATTTTCGCTTCTAATTCTTGACGTAATTCATAAACTGTTCGCTGTGAAACACGTGTCATAATTACTTGCTGCAAGAAATTAAAGACAGCAGAAATAAGGTACATGGCAATAACAATTAATAAAATTTGACCGATTTTGTCAAAATCAATTGGAAAAGAAGTTATTTTTAAGCCTTGTTTCATTTCAGCAGCGCCTTTCATGACGCCTTTAAAAATTTCAGTTGTTGCCTGTCCTAATACTTTTGGTGTTTGAATTTGGAAAACGACGGCTGCGATTGCTAATACTAAGACAGCAATAATTGACAGCATTCGTTTAGACATGTATCGAAATAAACGTTTCACTGTTTTCCAGAAATTTTTTGGTTTTGGCCCTTTTGCGCCAATGTTGCGTCCTGGTCCACCGCCCATTGGTCCGCCTTTTGGTCGACTACTCATGCAAGGTCCTCCTCTCTCAATTGAGAATGTACAATTTCTTGATACGTTTGGTTATTCGCTAATAACTCTTCATGCGTTCCTTTACCAACTAATTTCCCTTCGTCTAATACTAAAATTGTCGATGCTTCCATAACCGTACTTACACGTTGGGCCACTAAAACGACAATTGCATCCGTCATCTGCTCTTTTAAGGCTTTTCTTAAATTAGCATCTGTTTTGAAATCCAATGCAGAAAAGGAATCATCAAAAACATAGACATCTGCTGGTTTTACTAAAGCACGAGCAATAGCCAACCGCTGGCGTTGTCCGCCAGAAAAATTACCGCCACCTTGTTCGACATGACTATCCAAACCTTCTGCCAATTCTGAAACAAACGCCTTCGCCTGCGCAATTTCTAAGGCTTGCCAAATTTCTTCATCGGTCGCATTTGGGGCGCCGTATTGCATATTTTCACGAATCGTTCCTGTAAATAAAACAGCCTTTTGCGGTACAAAGCCAATCATTTCTCGTAAATTATGCTGTGACGTATCTTTAATGTTTTTACCATTTAGCAAAATCTTGCCAGATTCAACATCATAAAAGCGTGGTAAAAGATTAACCAGCGTTGTTTTCCCAGAACCAGTCCCACCAATAATCGCGACCGTCTCCCCAGATTTTGCTGAAAAATCTATATCTTCCAGTGCTAAGTTTTCAGCATGCTGGTAACGATAATTAACATGTTCAAATACCAATGTTGCTTTGTCGCCTTTTAGAGAGAGTAGTTCTGGATTGGGTACATCTTTGATTTCTGAATCAGTATTTAGCACCTCATTAATCCGATCAGCAGAAGCTTGCGCCCGCGGTACCATGACAAAAATCATAGATAACATCATGAAACTCATCAGAATTTGCATGGCATAAGTCATAAAGGCAATTAAGTTCCCTACTTCTAGTTGCATTTCCGCAATATAATGACCGCCAAACCAGGTGATTGCAATATTGGTACCGCTCATAATGAGTGTCATTAAAGGAATCATCAAAGCGACAATCGTATTCACTTTAATCGCCGTTTGTGTATAATCCTTATTGGCTTCATCAAAACGTTGTTCTTCATAGTTTGCTTTGCCAAAGGCCCGAATCACACGAACCCCTGTCAGTCCTTCACGAAAAACTAAATTTAAACGGTCTGTTTTCTTTTGCATGCTTTTAAATAACGGAACCGCTAAAAACATGATACCTCCCACTAAAACAGCCATAATTGGTAAAACATATAGAAAAATTTTCGTTAATTGCGGGTCCTTATTATACGCCATAAAGCTTGCACCAATTAACGTTAAAGGTGCGTTAATCATTAAACGTAAAAACATTTGCATAACCATTTGAATCTGATTGACATCATTGGTTGTTCGTGTAATTAGCGAAGCTGTCCCAAATTTATCAAATTCATTATTAGAAAAATTTTCAACTTTTCGATAAATATCAGTCCGTAATTTTTTACCTAAACTTTGTGATTCTTTGGTGGCAAAAAAGGTATTTCCAATAGAAGCGACAATGCTAATCAAAGAAAAGCCTAACATGACAACTCCTGTACTCCAAATATAGTTAATATCTCCTTTAGCGACACCGTCATTAATGATATTAGATGTTAATGTGGGCAGATATAAATCTGCGATAATTTGCACGATCATAAATAAAACCGCTGCAAAGACCGACCATAACGACATCCGTTTGACTAGTTTAATCAACTAACTTCTCCTCCTTTTTGTTACTTATAAGCGCCATTTTTCAACCAATTTAATTTCATTTTTAATTGTTTGACTGCTTCAGTTGAATCATAGGCGGGATTTTCTCTTTGTTGACGATACCCATCAACAATTGTTGAGAAAACGGCATGCATCGCCGTCTGCATGAACCATGTGAATTCTTTTGGCGTTTCAATGGTTAATTTCGAACGATCGATTATTTGATAAAGATGTTCTGCATAGGCAGCATGGCCTTTTCTTCCTCTATGCTTATGACAGTGCTGTTTCCTATTTTTTTCCTCTTCCCCAGTCGCTAAATTATCCGTCACCCGACGTGAAGCACGATAGTCCATGTTGACAAATAAATTCCGATAGAAAGAAGCATTCTCTCCAGTTAGCACTTCGACAATCATTTTGGAGAAATAGACATCCATGGCTTCGATTAAATCACCATTTTCCGCAATAATTTGTTTCTCTAAATCTCGTTCACTATTTTTTCTTAATGTCGCAAAGTAATAAAAATACAAATCTTCTTTGTTCTCAAAATATTGATAAAAGCTACCGCGCGGAATTCCCGCTAATTTAACAATATTTGCAATTGACGCTTCTTGTAAAGAATGGCGCGAAAATTCAATTTGCGCAGCATCTAATAAGCGTTGTTGCTTTTCTTCTGGCAAATGAAAAAACGTATTCGTAGGCATATTTGTGTTCCTCCCTTTTATGACACATTGTCATATGACACCATGTCATTATAGCACTCTCTATTCAGAATGCAAGTTTTTTACAAAAAAAATCAAGCACCTAGCAAGACAAAATTGATGTTAGATTCTGTCTCACCAGTTGCTTGATTAATAATAGTGTTTGATGCATTCTTGTAACAAGCCAGCGACCTCTTTTATAGGTCCATTGGCATCTATTCGTTGATAATTAGGATATTGTTCCAATTGGTTTTTGATAAGAATTTCTTGATCATAAAGGTTTAAACGTTCTTCAATAATTTTAGGATCAGATTCTCGTTGTTTTAAACGTTGATAAATATTTTCTTTTGAAACGTCAAAAAAAACTGGAATGACGGACTCGCCGAAACGCTCAAAGACCGCTTGAAAGCCTGGAAAAGTTAACGCATTATAGGCTGGATGCTCTTTCGTTGTTTCAACGATGGCAGCTACACCGACACCGTAATAGTTTCCATGGTAAAAATCATACTCCACTAACTGATTGGTTTCAATCAAGGCTTGAAAACTTGCTTTTGTTTCAAAATAGTAATCCACGCCATCCACTTCATCCAATCGTTTTTTCCTCGTAGTATGCGAGATAACTTTATAGTTTTTCGGAAAAACCTTACTTGTAATTGCGGTCTTGCCAGAACCACTCGGACCCATAATAACAAAAAATGGATGTTGTAATTGCTTAATCATTAGAAACGCTCCTCTCAGTTGTTTCTATTATAACGTATTGTGCACTATTTTGAAAAATTGACAAAAAAGAGCTTGGGCCAAAAATCACTTTAGATTTTTGGTCCAAGCTTAAAAATTAATAAACAGCGGAAACAGAAGCAACAACCTACTACGCTTATCTTGTTTTGTTTAATTACAATAACTAGTCTAAGTTTTGTCCATTAGTTTCAATAACTTGTTTGTACCAATTAAACGATTTTTTTTCATAACGGTTTTTAGTACCATTTCCTTCATCGTCTAAATCAACGTAAATAAACCCATACCGTTTACTCATTTCACCTGTGGAAGCACTGACTAAATCGATACAGCCCCACGGCGTATAGCCCATTAAATCGACGCCGTCTGCAACTGCTTCTGCCATTGCTTCAATATGACGACGTAAATAATCAATCCGATAGTCGTCTGCCACATAGAAATTTTCGTCTACTTTATCAATTGCACCTAAGCCGTTTTCCACAATAAATAAAGGTTTTTGATAACGATTATATAATTCATTTAGGGCGATTCGTAAGCCTTCGGGATCAATTTGCCAACCCCATTCACTTGCTTCTAAGAAGGGATTTTTAACGCCGCCTAAAAGATTCCCATTTGCTGTATCGTTGGTAGTACCAGTAACATCGACAGCAGTCGACATATAATAACTAAAGCCAATGTAATCCACTGGGTATTCTTTTAATAATTCTAAATCTCCTTCTTCAATAACTAAGTCTTTCACAGCATATTTTTGATACATGCGTTCTGCGTATGCTGGATATTCACCACGAACTTGAACATCTGTACAATAATAATTAAACTCTTGGTTTTCAATCATTGTAGCAACTTGATTGACTGGATTCGAATCAATGCCATACGTTGTGGCATAAATAATCATACATCCAATTTGTAATTCTGGATTTAATTCATGGCCAATTTTTACAGCTTTACTACTTGCAACAAATTGATTATGCCATGCTTGGAAAATGTTTTGATAATCATTGGCTCCATTGCTTTTTACCAATCCTTGACTAAGCGCTGGGAAATGAAAAGCTGAATTAATTTCATTGAATGTCATCCAATAGTTAACTTTTTGGTGGTAACGTGTTAAAACAGTTTCCGCAAAACGTTCATAAAAGTCAACTAATTGACGATTTTTCCACCCGCTGTATTCTTTCGCTAAATGCAGTGGCATTTCATAATGAGAAATCGTAATTACTGGTTCAATGTTATAGCTTAAACATTCATCGATAACCGCATCATAAAATTTCAAGCCGGCTTCATTCGGTTGTGTTTCATCTCCTTGTGGAAAAATACGCGACCACGCAATTGAAAAGCGATAACATTTGAAGCCCATTTTAGCAAACAACGCAATGTCCTCTTTAAAGCGATCATAGTGATCAATTCCTGTATGATTAGGGTAGCGATATTTCGTTTCGTCAATCGTCCAATCAAACGCTTCATCTCCTAAAATAGCGAAACGTTGTTTTCCTCCCGGCATCGCATCTGCCACAGATAACCCTTTACCATCGGCTAAGTAAGCCCCTTCTAATTGATTGGCTGCGGTCGCACCGCCCCATAAAAATCCTTTTGGAAATTTTGTCGTTGTTGTCATACTTGTTCCTCCTCCAATTGTCTTTTATTTAATAATGGCTAAAAAGTCTTCACCATGTAACACGTCTGTTTGGTTCATATCCAAAACATCTAAATAATCATTCGTATTCGTTACCACAATCGGTGTAACTACCGGATAACCAGCTTCTTTAATGGCAGCAATATCAAAAGTAACCAGCAAATCTCCTTTTTTAACAGAATCACCTTGTTTCACTGATAATTCAAATCCTTTACCATCTAATTCGACTGTATCCATGCCAATATGCATTAATAATTCAACGCCCTCTGTTGTCGTCAAGCCAACAGCATGTCCTGTCGGAAATAATGTGGTGATTTCACCATCTGCGGGTGCATACAGTTTGCCTTCAGTCGGCTCAATTGCAACACCTTTTCCTAAAGCACCTGACGCAAAAACAGGATCTTGTACTTTTTCTAGCGGTAAAATTTCACCTTGAAGTGGACTTGCTAAAATAATTTTGTCTTCTTGATTCGTTTTTACAGGTGCCACCATCTTATCAGTTTCTGTTTTTTCAGTTGCTGTTTCTGGATTAGGTTGATCTTCAAAGCGTAAGACAAACGTTAAGACAAACGCAATGATAAAGGCAATTCCGGCACCAATCGCACCAGTAATCATCGGTGCAGTATCTTTTGTCTCTGCAGGAATAAACCCAGGTAAACTCAACATACTAACCAAGCCAAACGTAAAGTTTTTCACGTGATTCATAGCCACAAATGCACCACCGATACCGCCACCAATACAAGCTGCAATAAATGGTTTTTTCAATGGTAAAGTCACGCCATATACAGTTGGTTCAGTAATTCCAAAAATAGTCGTAATACTTGAAGACAAAGCCAAACCTTTTAATTTCACATTTTTTGTTAGGAAAAAGACAGCTAAAGCAGCCCCGCCTTGTGCAATAACGGCTGGTAATAACATTGGTACCATCGTATCGCCACCTTGTGTTAAGTTTAACATCATAATTGGTACAAAGCCCCAATGCATACCAAACATTACCAAGACTTGCCACAACGAACCCATTAATAACCCTGAGATAATTGGACTAAAAGCGTAAATTGCGTTGTATCCTTGTCCCAACCAATCGCCGATGACCGTCCCGATAGGACCAATAGCTAAGAAGGTAACAGGTGCCATAATAAGGAAAACAGCTAACGGAACGCAGATAATTTGTAGAAAACTCGGAATTACTTTTTTGAAGAAACGTTCCACATAACTTTGTGCAAAAACAGCCAAAATAATTGGTAAAACCGAAGAAGTATAGCCACTTGGCCCAATAATCACTGGAAGACCAGCAAAGCTAATTGTTTTGCCTGCTAAAGCAGTAATGCTGGGATGAACTAAGGCCATCGCCAAAGCAACCGCTAAAAAGGGATTAGTATTGAATTTTTTAGCAGCCGTAAACGCTAACATAATTGGTAAGAAAGTAAATAAGCCATCTGCAATCGAAAAGAGAACAAGATATACGCCTGAAGTGTCAGCTAACCAGCCCATAGTTACAGCTAATGTTAAGAAGCCTTTTAGAACCCCAGCGCCGGCCATTGCACCTAAAAACGGTGTAAAAATAGAAGAAATAATATCAATTAAACGGTTAAAAATATTTCCGCCACTTTCTTTTTCTCTATTATCAGAATCATTACCTAGTCCACTGTTGGCCATCAAATCCTTATAGACATCACTAACGTGACTGCCAATAACCACTTGATATTGTCCTGCACTTTGAACTACCTGAATAACATCTGGGTCAGCATTCAATGCAGCTGTATCTGCTTTATTTTCATCTTTTAATTTAAAACGTAAGCGCGTAGCACAGTGAACAACACTATTAACGTTGCCTTCGCCCCCAACAGCTTTTAACACACGTGCTGCAATTTCTTGATTTTTACTCATCTCTAGATCCTCATTTCCATTAATTTTTAATATCAAAAAAACCTACATTGAAAAAGAGCCAGATCCTTCTCTTCACAGCTGCGCAGTCTGCGAAAATCATTATCGGTTTTTCAATCTAGGTTTTGCCTGCATTATCAGTAACAATCCGCGATTATTGGTTGTTATGCTTTTTTATCATTGACCACTCTTTGGATATGAATGGTTAAATAAATCATTTCCGCTTGATCAATTGGTCGATCATAGCTTTTTAATAAATACTCATTAATACGTTGGACCGCTTGAAACGCCTTAGGATACTTTCCTTGGACCAATGCAAAAAGAAATTCGTCCTCCTCATCATGCGCTTCTTGTTTTAAATAACGTTGCGCAAAATATTGAAGATGTGTAACAATTCGTTGATAGTTCAATGAATCTTCATCAAACACCTGTCCAAAGTAGCGACTAATAATCGTTAAAATATCACGAACCATCTTGGTTGCTTCCATGGTAACTTCCATATTGCCATTTCCTTGTTCAGCATTCACAATATGAAAAGCAATGAAGCCCGCTTCATTTTCTGAAAATTGAACCCCTAGCTTTTCAGCAATAATCGCTAATGCTTGCTTTGCGATTTCAAATTCTTTAGGATAAAATTTGCGTGTTTCGAATACAAGAGGATTCGGAATATCAATTCCTTCTTTGGCTCGAAGTAACGCATAGTGAATATGATCCGTTAAAGTTAAATAAATATTTGATGAAAGCTCAATCGCTAGCGTTGTTTCTGCTAAATCAACGATTTGTTTGACGACTTCTACTTCTTTGGTGGGGACGTCTTCAAACAGCTGCTGGAATTGTCCTGCCATAGCGGAGTCCTTTAACACGAATTCCTTTTCAACATAATCTGGATTGATCGTGTCTCCAATCTTCTTTTGAAAGGCTAAGCCGCGTCCCATATAAACAATTTCTTCGCCTTGCTCATTTCTTGAAAGCACGACATTATTATTTAAAACTTTTTCAATCCTCATGATGAATGCAACCTCACTTTTTTATAAAAAAAGCCCAGAATCCCTCCACTGATTGTGTTAATGGAAGACTCTGGTTTTGCCTGCAAAGCAGTAACAATCCTTATTTACAAAGTAATAATAGCATGCTTTTTTTTAATATGCAAGCCTTTCCAAAAAAATATTTTTATTTATTTTTTACTCTGTTGATCCATTTTAAAAAAAAGTTTACTAAAAGTAAAAAAAAGACTTGCTTTCTCTTACTTTTTATTAGTAAAATAGAGATGTTGAATTTTTAAACTATTTATTTTAAGGAGATTACACAATGTCAAAATTATTAGTTGTTAAAGCACATCCATTAACAAAAGAAGAATCACGCTCAGTTCGTGCGTTAGAAACATTTTTAGCTTCATACCGTGAAACAAATCCATCAGACGAAATCGAAATTTTAGATGTTTATGCACCAGAAACAAACATGCCGGAAATCGATGAAGAATTATTATCTGCTTGGGGTGCACTTCGCGCTGGCGCAGCGTTTGAAACATTAAGCGAAAACCAACAACAAAAAGTGGCTCGTTTTAATGAATTAACTGATCAATTTTTATCTGCAGACAAAGTAGTAATTGCTAATCCAATGTGGAACTTAAACGTACCGACACGCTTAAAAGCTTGGGTAGATACAATCAACGTTGCTGGAAAAACATTCCAATATACTGCAGAAGGACCAAAACCTCTAACAAGTGGTAAAAAAGCCTTACACATCCAATCAAATGGCGGCTTCTACGAAGGAAAAGATTTTGCTTCTCAATACATTAAAGCGATTCTAAACTTTATTGGTGTTGATCAAGTCGACGGATTATTCATCGAAGGAATCGATCATTTCCCTGATCGTGCGGAAGAACTTTTAAATACTGCCATGACCAAAGCAACTGAATACGGTAAAACATTCTAAATTTTCCGAGTGATTTACATCAAAAAGAGACAAGCAGTTCGTTCACTGCTTGTCTCTTTTGTTACGTAGATTCTTGTTGATCTGGCTTATCTTCATCATACAAACCGGAAACAATTTGGTACCACTCAAAAATGTGTGTAATTATCACCTTAGCTGCGGCATAAACAGGAATTCCTAAAATCACCCCGACAATCCCAAATAGTTTACCAGACGTTAATAAAACAACCAAAATGGTGACTGGATGAATGGATAACTGACTGCCTAGGACAAGTGGTGAAATAAACCGACCTTCGACCGTTTGCTCAATGGCAAAAACAATCAAGACTTTAATTAACAAAGCTGGCCCACTGACAATTCCTAAAAAGACTGCTGGAATCATGGCTAAAAATGACCCTAAATAAGGGATTAAATTTAAAAAGCCTGCTGCAATACCTAAAGTGACTGCATAATCTAAGCCAATGACAGAAAAACCAATCATAAACATAATTGCCACTGCGAAAGCGACAGTTAATTGTCCTCTAATATAAGAAGAGACTTGATCATTGACTTCTGCAAGAACTTTTAAGGTTGGTTTACGCATCTTCACTGGTAAAAACTTCATTAAATATGGCGCTAAGTTTTTGCCATCTTTCAGTAAATAAAATAGAATAAAGGGCATCGTAATGATGGCGACAAAGATCGTAGCCACCGCCCCAAAGAAATTACCAATTCCTTGTACTGTGAACGTTGAGACGTTTTTAATAATAGTACCTAACGAACTGACAACTTTATCGCCTGCCGCTTCAAGTTGTTCTCTAAATTGTGCGAAAAGTGGATCACTTAATATTTCCTGCGATTTTTGATCAATTGTATCAATATATTGAGGAAAATGATTCACAAAGCTGACAGATTGCTCACGAATTTTAGGAACGATTACAATACCACCCCAAATGAGTAGTGCCACAATTAAAATAAATAGGCCGATAATACTCCAGACACGTGAGATTTGTTTTTTCTCTAAATAATCGACAATTGGATTTAATAAATAATATAAAATCCCCGCCATAATTACTGGTAAGCCGACAACGCCGAAAAACTGCCAGACGGGCTTAAATAAATAAGAAACTTTCGTAAAAGTTAGAATAATTAACAGCACCAATAAGACAATCAGTAAGGCTGTTACTACTTGATTATTTAAAAACCAACGCCAAAACCAAGACAGGCGTTTATCAGTCGTTTGTTTTTTATCCATTGATTCACGCTCCATTTACTAAATAATCAATTGTTGTTCCAATCGTTATCTTTGGTAACTGATGGGGCGTTAAATAAACACCATTTCGGATAACATCATCCTCATCGGTTGGTGCATCAGCAAAGATTAAAGTGCTGTGAGCGATACTTTGCAAGTTACTATTGGCAAAAGAACCCACTTTTGTAATTGTATAGTTTGTATCGCCAATTTTCAGATGATCTCCTTCTGCCAAGGTAACTTGGTCTTTTTCTGGGAATGATTGAATAACTGCATGTTGCTTCAAGGTATCGGTAGCAGTTTCACCAAAAAGAATAATCATTTTTTCTGAATCATCGATTGCATGTTTGCCTATTTCTGTTACGGTTGCTTGCATCTTCCATCCCACTCCTTCATTATCTTACTTCTATTATTATAGCATAGAATAAAATAGATATTCAGGAAAAAGAAAAGGCGATGAACAATCGTCAATTGACTTTTGTTCACCGCCTTAAAATAAGTTTTTATTTAAAGAAGTTCATAATATGAGTCCAAATTTTTTCATCAAAGACATCCATCGGATTCCCATTTCCAATCAAACCATAACCAATCATTGTTCCCACAACAAATAAGATAATGACTAACGAAATGACCACTAGAATTTTCAATAATGTTACTAAAATATAACGAAATGAACTCATACGTTTGACTCCTTTAGATTACTGTCGTTGCTTGTTTTTCTTCAATTTTTTCATCATTGACGCGTTCAACGTTCGCGCCTAATTTTTGAAGTTTTTTATGGAACTCATAATAGCCACGATCTAAATATTTCAAATTAGAGACACGTGTAATGCCATTTGCACGTAACCCTACTAAAATCAATGCGGCAGCTGCCCGTAAATCAGTGGCTTCCACTGCTGCTCCTTGTAACTCGTTGCCACCATTAATAACGGCGATGTTGCCATCAATTTTTAAGTCAGCGTTCATTCGACGCATTTCCTCTAAGTGTTGGTAACGATTTTCAAAGACTGTTTCTGTCACGATGCTTGTTCCTTCAGCAAACATTTGGATCGCTGTCATTTGCGCTTGCATGTCTGTTGGGAAACCAGGATGCGGCATTGTCTTAACATCTGTTGGTTTTAGATGTTTTGGTCCAATTACACGGATGCCGTTTTCTTCTTCTTCAATGATTGCACCCATTTCAGTTAATTTAGAAATTAGCGGACGATTATGTTCAGAAATTGCTTCTTCAATTAAAACATTGCCCTCAGTCATTGCTGCAGCTACCATGAACGTACCTGCTTCAATTCGATCTTGAACGATTGAATGCTCTACGGCATGTAATTTATCGACGCCTTCGATACGCATCGTTTCTGTCCCAGCACCGATAACATTGGCCCCCATTTTGTTTAAAATGTTTGCTAAGTCAACGATTTCAGGTTCACGAGCAACGTTTTCAATGATGGTTGTTCCTTTCGCACGAACAGCAGCCATCATAATATTTTGCGTAGCGCCGACACTTGGGAAGTCTAAGTAAATAGTGTTACCGATTAGTTCATCCGCAATTGCTTCAATATAACCATTTTTTTGGATGATTTTTGCACCTAATGCTTGGAAGCCTTTTAAGTGTAAATCAATTGGTCGTTTGCCAATGGCACAGCCACCTGGCATTGCCACTTTGGCATGGCCATTACGAGCCAATAAAGGTCCCATTACAACGATAGAAGCACGCATTTTACTAACGTACTCATAGTTTGCTTCGATCCCTAAAGGTTGTGTTGCGTCTATTGTTACTTCATTCGCGTCTTCATCAAAATCAATGGCTACATTCAAATGCTTAATTACTTGATTCATTGTAAATACATCAGATAAAATTGGTACATTTTTTAAAGTAGTAACGCCTTCTTCAGCTAAAAGAGTAGCTGCTAAAATTGGTAAAACAGCGTTTTTGGCGCCTTCAATTTTTACAGTTCCTTCTAATTTTGTATTACCACCATGAACAATAATTTGTTCCATTTTGTTCCCCCCAAAAAAATGAGAATAGGTATTCCTATTCAAAATCTTTACTATTATACCATTATTCAACTAAAAATTGTACCTTTTTTTATTTTTCAATTTTTAAGGAAAATACACAATGAAAAGATTTCGACAAAGCGCAATCAATTCTAAAGCAAACGAGCTAACTGTGTATCCGATAGCGATGGCGAAAAATACCATCAACATTCTAATTTGCGGTGTAAATTGGGTTTTGAAAAATTGCTCAATACGCAATGATTGCAACGCCCAAAAACTTATGTAAATGAACATAAGATGACTAACGATTCGAACAATAGCATCTACTCCATAGTATTGCATAAGGAGCCTCCTTTTTTCTAACGTAGGAACATTTTATCACAAAATAATAAAAACCGATAATTAATCCACTTGAAATGCCAAAATTTGACACTATTTATTAAAAAATACGAAGAAATAGAGTTTAAGGCACCTGACTCAATAGCAAGCGCCTTAAACTCTACAAAAGTGACTGAATCCTTCAGCCTTTTTTACCCATGTTTCGATACGTTGATCCGGTTGATTGCACGATGCAAAGCAACAGTCGCACGACGTAGTTGATCGCGGTCGTCTTTTGCTTTGGCTTCTTCAATTAAACGTTCTGCTCGTTGTTTTGCTCGTTCAGCACGAGGTACATCGATATCTCGTTCACGTTCAGCACTATCGGCAATAATAGAAACGACATTATCACGGACTTCCATGATACCACCATTTACAGCTACCCAGTCAACATGTGTATCTGAATCGGTCCGTTTGATGCGGACTTCATCAATCGCTAGCGGAACGATGATTGGCGCATGTTTTGGTAAAATACCAATTTCACCATCTGTTGTTTTCGCCACAACGATTTTTGCATGGTGGTCATAAACTAGACCATTAGGCGTTACTACATTCACAGTAAGACTATCCATTGTGTTTGCCGCCTTTCTAGTAGTTTAATTGTTTCGCTTTTTCGATGGCATCTTCAATTTTACCGACACTACGGAAGGCTTCTTCTGGCAGATTATCATGTTTACCTTCAAGAATTTCTTTAAAGCCACGAACTGTTTCCGCAACTGGTACATAAGAACCAGGTTGACCTGTAAATTGTTCAGCAACGTTAAAGTTTTGAGATAAGAAGAATTGAACACGGCGTGCGCGACCAACAAGTACTTTTTCGTCATCTGATAATTCGTCCATCCCTAAAATAGCGATGATATCTTGTAATTCACGGTAACGTTGTAAAATATGTTGCACTTCGGTAGCCACTTCGTAGTGTTCTTCTCCAACAATTTCAGGAGCCAAGGCACTAGAAGATGAAGCTAACGGATCTACCGCTGGATAAATCCCTTGTTCGGTTAATTTACGTTCCAAGTTAGTTGTTGCATCCAAATGGGCAAACGCTGTTGCTGGCGCTGGATCGGTATAGTCATCGGCTGGAACATAGATTGCTTGAATAGAGGTAATTGATCCTTTTTTCGTTGAAGTAATCCGTTCTTGTAATTGTCCCATTTCAGTCGCTAAGGTTGGTTGGTAACCAACGGCTGACGGCATCCGACCTAAAAGGGCAGAAACTTCTGAACCGGCTTGGGTGAAACGGAAAATGTTATCAATAAATAATAGCACGTCTTGTCCTTCCACATCACGGAAATATTCAGCAATCGTTAACCCAGTTAAGGCCACACGCATCCGTGCACCTGGTGGTTCGTTCATTTGACCAAAAACCATGGCTGTTTTTTCAATAACGCCTGAATCTTTCATTTCATAGTACAGGTCGTTCCCTTCACGTGTCCGTTCACCAACACCAGTAAAGACGGAAATCCCTCCATGTTCTTGGGCAATATTATGAATTAATTCTTGAATTAAGACGGTTTTACCAACACCGGCACCACCGAAAAGTCCGACTTTACCACCTTTTAGATAAGGTGCTAATAAGTCAATAACTTTAATCCCTGTTTCTAAAATTTCATTACTGGTACTTAATTCATCAAATGCTGGCGCTTTTTTATGAATCCCACTACGTTCAGCATCTGCAGGGAATGGCGCTTCTAAGTCAATTGTGTCTCCTAAAACGTTAAACACACGACCCAATGTATCTTTACCAACAGGAACTGAAATTGATTTTCCTGTATCGATAACTTCCATTCCACGTTGTAAACCATCTGTCGATTCCATGGCGATAGAACGAATCACTCCATCACCTAGTTCTAAAGCGACTTCAAGTACTACTTTTTGTTTTGCTTCGCCATTTTTATAAACGACTAAAGCGTTGTTAATATCGGGTAAGGATTGATCTAATGAAAATTCCACGTCAACAACGGGACCGATTACTTGAACAATCTTTCCTGAACTCATAATTTCTTTCCTCCAGTCTTCATAAAGTCACACGCTTTGAACGTTTTTATAAACGTTCAAACGTAAGACTAGATTATTCTAGTGCAGCTGCACCAGCAACAATTTCTGTAATTTCTTGGGTAATCGCCCCTTGACGAGCACGGTTATAAGAAATTGTTAAATCGCTAATAATATTTTGCGCATTGTCAGTGGCTGTTTTCATGGCGGTCATCCCAGCAGCATGTTCTGCTGTTTTCGCATCAATGATCGCCCCATAAATTAAGCTTTCTGCATATTGTGGTAATAATTGATCCAAGATTGCTTCAGGTGAAGGCTCTAAAAGATATTCTTGTTCGTAAGAGGTCGCCTCTGATGGATCTAAATCAGTAATTGGCAACATTTTTTCCACACGAAACTGACTCGTTAGTGAGTTAACGTGGTGATTATAACAAACATACAATTCATCAAACACTTCGTTTTGGTACATAGTCGTTGCCGTTGTCACAATCTTACGGACTTCTTCAAACGTTGGTTGATCCGTTAAGCCTCTTAGCTCATAGGAAACATCGATTCCGCGTGCTTTAAAGAAATCCGCCCCTGTACCACCAATGGCGATTAAGGCATATTCTTTATTAGAATCGTGGTCTTCTTGAATCATACTCATGGTTTGTTTTAAGATTGAGCTATTGTAGCCACCAACTAACCCTTTGTCAGAAGTGATAACGATATAGCCTGTTTTTTTGACAGGTCGTTGTGCTAACATCACATGATAGTTCCCTTCACTAAGAGAAGATTGTTCTGTTTCACGTAATTCACTTAACTGAGCAGCTACTAAATGCGTAACGACACTACGAATTTTTGAAGAATATTCTTGAAAGCTTTTAGAGGCGCCTTCTGACTTGGTCAATTTGGCTGCAGAAACCATTTGCATCGCTTTGGTAATTTGGCTTGTCTTTTTTGTTGATGCAATGCGTTGTTTGATTTCGTTTAATGAAGCACCCAATGTCGCTCACCTCTCTTATGCGTTATCGATTTTTTCTAAAGCTTCTTTGGCTGAATCTCCGCTATTGTTTGCCGCTGCAAACATTTCAGAAAACTCTGTAATCGCTGCATCTAATGCATCAGTATCTGGTAAGTCTTTCGTTGTACGAATAGTTTCCAATAAGTCTGCATGTTTACCATCAAAATAATCGAATAAATCTTGTTCAAAGTGTAAAATTTTATCTACGCTCACGCTATCTAAAAAGCCGTGTGTTAACGCATATAAAATTAAGACTTGTTTTTCTACAGGCAGTGGCGCATGTAGTTTTTGTTTTAAAATTTCTACCGTACGACGACCACGGTTTAATTTAGCTTGTGTTGCCGCATCTAAATCAGAGCCAAATTGTGTAAAGGCTTCTAACTCACGGTAACTAGCTAAGTCTAAACGAAGCGTTCCGGCAACTTTTTTCATTGCTTTGATTTGCGCTGATCCTCCGACACGAGAAACAGATAACCCAGCATCAACGGCTGGACGAGTGCCTGCATAGAACAAGTCGCTTTCTAAGAAAATTTGTCCATCAGTGATTGAAATAACGTTTGTTGGAATATAAGCAGAAATATCGCCTGCTTGTGTTTCAACGAATGGTAAGGCTGTCATTGAACCGCCACCTAATTCATCACTTAATTTAGCTGCACGTTCTAACAAACGTGAGTGTAAATAGAAGACATCCCCTGGATAAGCTTCACGACCTGGTGGACGGCGTAATAGTAAAGAAAGTTCACGATAAGCCACGGCTTGTTTTGATAAGTCATCAAAAATAATTAAGACATGTTTGCCGTTATACATGAATTCTTCACCCATTGCAGTTCCTGCATATGGTGCAATGTAAAGTAATGGTGCTGGTTGCGAAGCTCCTGCAGTCACAACGATTGTATAATCTAAGGCACCAAATTTACGAAGTGTTTCTACTTGGTTACGAACAGTAGATTCTTTTTGACCAATCGCTACATAAATACAAATTACATCTTGTCCTTTTTGGTTAATAATTGTATCAATTGCAATCGATGTTTTCCCTGTTTTACGGTCTCCAATAACTAATTCCCGTTGTCCACGACCAATTGGTACTAGGGCATCAATGGCTTTTAAGCCAGTTTGCATTGGTTCAGCAACAGATTGACGTTGCATAACACCGGGAGCTGTTGCTTCCACAGGACGTGTTTTGTCTGTTTTAATTTCGCCTAAACCATCTAATGGTTGACCTAATGGATTAACAACACGGCCAATCAAAGCTTCCCCAACGGGTACTTCCATGATTTTGCCTGTGCGTTGTACTTTATCTCCTTCACGAATGGTTTCAAAATCGCCAAGGATAATAATCCCTACATCATTTGTTTCTAAGTTTTGTGCCATTCCGTATGAACCGTTTGAAAACTCAACAAGTTCTCCACTCATGGCATTTTCTAAACCGTGGGCGCGGGCAATTCCGTCACCGACGTAAGTGACTGTTCCAACTTCTTCAACAGCAAGCTGTTGTTGATAGTTTTCGATTTGTTCTTTAATCAAGGCACTGATTTCTTCTGCTTTGATAGCCATTCAATTCACCTCTTTGTAGTCCTAAAGATTATTTTAATAACTTCTGCTGCATATGTTCTAATTGTTTGCGGATGCTGCCATCGATTACTTGATGGTTTGCTTCAATAACCACTCCGCCGACAATTGACGGGTCAATTAAATTGACTAAATGCGCTTGTTCATACCCTAATAATTGGGCAGCTTTTTCTTCCATTGCTTGATGTTGTTCTTTTGATAAAGGAATGGCTGTTGTCACTGAACCCAAAATTAGTCCTTGGTGCTCATCATAACGTCGTTCATATTCATCAATCATCAAGAGCAGATCATACATGCGACGATATTCGTAAACCACTCGCAAAAAGTTTTGCATCATTTCACTAAAACCTGTTACTAGTTTTTCCATGATGCTGTCTTTTTCATAAGGTTCTAAGCGATCATCACTTAAAATATCGCCAATACCAGGTACTTGGTGATAGACTTCGCGAAGCGTCAATAATTCTTGATAAATTGCTTCAGCTTGGTTCTTTTCAACTGCCAACTCAAACAAAGCCTTGCCGTAGCGTTTACCAACTGTATATTTATCTAGTTTCATTTGCTTTACCTAAACTTTCAATATAAGAATCAATCAATGCTTCATGTGCATCTGGTGTTAATTCTTTATTTAAAATTTTGGCTGCAATTTGAAGAGAAAGATCTGCCACTTCATTTTTTACTGAAGACAATGCTTCTTCACGTTCTTGAGAAATATCTGTCCGAGCTTTTTCGCGTAGGCGAGTAACTTCCGCAGTTGTTTCTTTTAATGTTTTTTGGCGAGTCTGTTCTCCACTT
Source organism: Enterococcus sp. DIV0682 (assembly GCF_051712685.1). Lineage (NCBI taxonomy): Bacteria > Bacillati > Bacillota > Bacilli > Lactobacillales > Enterococcaceae > Enterococcus > Enterococcus sp. DIV0682. The sequence continues at coordinate 611,264 of NZ_JBIOPK010000001.1, read as the reverse complement.
TCTTTCGCGTTTTTAATAATTTCAGCTGCTTCTGATCTGGAAGAAAGTAATTGTTGTTGACGTTCTTTTTCCATTTTCGCTGCTGCTACGCGAGATTGTTCTGCAGAGTCTAAATCGTTGGCAATTTTTTCTTCACGTTGTGTCAAAATATCTACGATTGCTCCCCATGCATATTTCTTTAATAAGAGCATCAAGATTAAAAATGCACCACTGACAACAATCATCGTGCCTAGTGTGGTACTAGGAGCCGTTTCACCGACTACCAATGTAGTAAGTAGCATGAAGTCTCAACTTCCTTTCCTGCAAAAATCGATTTAGCTTCTTCAACTGCTTTATCACCAGCTATTGAAAAGGCTAAAGATAGAAGAAAGCAGTGACGGTCCCGATAATAATCAGCGTCCTGCCTCCATTTTATTGCTTATCTGAATAAAAGTAATAAAGAAACAACGACACCTAAAATTGGCACAGCTTCAATTAAAGCGACCCCGATAAACATTGTTGTTCTTAATTGACCAGACATTTCTGGTTGACGAGTCATTGACTCGATTGTTTTTGAAATAACTTGTCCGTTACCGATAGCGGCTCCGATAGCTGAACCGAAAATTGCAATTGCTGCTGCGATAAAATTTAATCCTTCCATTGTGTAAAATCCTCCTAAAAGATAATTTTTGTCCTTCGTATTTCTTGATTATTCTTCTGTTTCAATTTTGTGTGACATATAAACCATTGAAAGTGTCACAAAGATAAACGCTTGGATACATCCAATAAAGATTGAGAATGCTACCCAAATCATTTCTAGCGGAATTGCTAGTGGGATAACCCATAATCCGACGCTTGCTACGGTTCCAGCAATTAAGCCCAATAGAACTTCGCCGGCAAAAATGTTTCCGTACAAACGCAAGCCTAATGTTAATAGATTCGTGAATTCTTCCATTAATTTTACCGGTAGTAAGAAACCAACGGGTCTTAAATAACTATTAACTAGATAGCCTTTAAAACCAAAGCGTTTCATACCAAAGAAGTGTGTTAAGACAATCATCATCATCGCTAACGTTAAGGTTACGATTGGATCGGCGGTTGGACTTTTCCAAACGCTGAGATCGTCGCCCACAACGATTTTTGTAACGAGACCCAAGATGTTTGAAACAAGCACAAACATGAACAGGGTAAACGCCATTAAATGAAAATTGCTCACTTCTTTACGAGGTAAATTGTCTGTAATGATTCCACGAATAAAATCCACTAACCATTCGATGACCGTTTGTTTGCCTTTAGGTCGTAGCTTCATATTTCTCGTACAAGCATAGACAAAGGCGAAAACAATGATACACGTCAACAGCACCATCAAAACAATGGTTCCATCAAACCAAATTGGTCCGATATTGAAGAGTAATTTCTTCTCTTCCAAATCAATTCACCTCTTTTCCAACAATCTTTCAGAAGTTTCATCCTACTCCTGAGTGATAATCCCTGGCAAAGCTATCGTACCACCACTTGTTGATAATTTACAAATAGTTTACTTTTAAAATTTCATGTGTTGAAAATTGGTTGGAAAACCTTTTCCATAAACCAATCTAATGCAGGGTGGTACTGCTTTCCGAAGCGATTAAAAAATGAATCATTTACATTCATTTACTCAACACTTACCAGATTTTACACCTAATCCGAAGAAAGGCAAGCAAATATGCGAAAAAGAATAAATTTACATTTTTAACGTCGGTTATTTTTTAATGTTCGGCTGATTTGTCGGTCAACTTCCTTACGTTTCAAGTCTTCACGCTTGTCGTACTGCTTTTTCCCTTTAGCTAAACCAATCAAAACTTTGGCATAGCCGTCTTTAATATAGACCTTCAAAGGTACTAATGTGATACCTGTATTTTTGGTTTCGCCGATTAACTTATTAATTTGTTTTTTGTGTAATAATAATTTTCTGGTACGTAATGGGTCATGATTAAAAATATTGCCCTGTTCATATGGACTAATATGAACATTATACAAAAAGGCTTCTCCGTTTCGAATTCGTGCAAAACCATCTTTTAAATTGATACGACCATTTCGAATAGATTTGATTTCTGTTCCTTGTAAAACAAGCCCAGCTTCAACCGTATCGATAATTGAATAATCATGTCTAGCTTTGCGGTTTTGTGCGATTAATTTTCCTTCCCCTTTTGGCATAAGCGACCTCCTCTACTTCTTCTTTTTCCCTTTTTTATTTTTTTGTTTCATTGCTTCTTTATAAAAAGGTTGTTTTTTGCCTTTGCCTTTTTTCTTATTTTTCTTTTTCTTACCATCAAATGATTCATCTTTTTTATTTCTTCGTTGATTATTTGACCGAGTTGAAGAATTGGCTTTACCTTTTTTACGTCCTTTTGGTCCTTCGACTGGCGCGACTTCCTCAGCTGAAATCAATTCAAAATCAACTTCTCTTGTTTCTGGATCAGCTTTTTCAACACGGATTTGAACTTTCTGACCAATTTTCAAAGTCATTCCCGTCCGTTCACCAACTAACGCCATATGATTTTCAATAAAGTGGAAATAATCTTGTTTTAAGTTGTTCACGTGAATTAAGCCTTCTATTGTATTAGGCAGTTCCACAAAGATACCAAATTTTGTGACTGAGCTGATAATCCCGTCATACGTTTCTCCCACTTTATCTACCATAAATTCGGCTTTCTTCATGGCGTCCACTTCACGCTCTGCATCAACTGCGCGACGTTCCATACTTGAACTATGATTGGCAATTTCTGGTAATGCTTCGTTCCATTTTTCTTGATTTTTTTCAGATTGATCTTGGCTATAGCTGCGAATCAAACGATGCACAATTAAATCTGGATAACGACGTATTGGTGAAGTAAAATGCGTATAATATTCAGCAGCCAACCCATAGTGTCCGTAGTTGTCTTCTGAGTATTTCGCTTGTTGCATACTTCTTAGCAACATCGTATTGATAACCACTTCTTCCGGCTTATTTTCAACTTGCTCTAAAACTTTTTGTAAATCTTTTGGTGAAATGTTTTCTTTTGTTCCTTTAACAAGAATGCCAAGTACTGCAGCAAAGTCAAAGAAACGTTGCATTTTTTCTTCTTTTGGTTGTTCATGAATCCGATAAATAAATGGCAGTTTTAAGTCATGATAATGACGTGCCACAGTTTCATTCGCTGCCAACATAAAGGATTCAATTAATCGTTCACCCACGCCACGCGTGCGTAAAAGAATATCTTGGGGATGACCATTTTCATCAACTAGGACTTTGGCTTCACGATCTTCAAAAGAAATCGCACCACGGCGCATACGCATCTCTTCTAATATATGGTGCAGCTCGCCCATCTCTTTAAACATGGGAACTAGCTCTTTGTAGCGTTCTAACGTTTCAGGTTTTTGCTCTTCTAAAATTTCATTGACTGCTGTATAGGTCATTCGCTCCGTTGTTTGGATTACACTTTGGAAAATTTCATGCGAAATAACTTCTCCTTCTGGTGTAATTTCCATCTCACAACTCATGGTTAAACGTGGAACATGTGGGTTTAGCGAACAAATCCCATTTGATAATCGCTGCGGAATCATTGGCACAACTCGGTCTGTCAAATAGACACTTGTGCCACGTTCATACGCTTCCATATCCAATTGGCTTCCTTCAGTTACATAATAAGAAACATCTGCAATATGCACCCCTAAAAAGAAATTACCATTTGCTAACTTTTGTACCGTTACTGCATCATCTAAATCTTTCGCATCTTCTCCATCAATCGTCACAATCAACTGATCACGTAAATCCCGACGACCGACTAAATCGCTTTCTGCAATAGTTTCTGGTACTTGGTCCGCTTCAGCCAAAACTTCATCAGGAAATGCTGTGGGAATTCCATGAGCCACCACGATTGATAAAATATCCATTCCTGGATCATTTTTATGACCAATCACTTGTTTGACTAGTCCTTCCATACTTGTTGGATATTCTTGATCTGGATAATAGGTAATTTCAGCAATGACAATGCTACCATCTACTGGCTTAATCCCTTCAGGTGCAATTGATACAGTATACTGATTCAATTTCTTATCTTTGGGAATCATGTAGCCATACAGTCCCATTTCTGCCATTTCTTCTTCACTATATGCCACAAATTCTCCGACAACTTGGCTCACTGCTCGCTCTTTAATTTCTTTGACTTTACCTTCTGCGCCGCGATCTGAAAAAGGATCAGCATGTTGGATCACGTCGATTAAAACCGTGTCCCCATCCATTGCAAAGTTCGTTGCCTCTTTAGGAATATAAACATCTGGTTCTTCAGGATCGATGGTTACAAAACCAAAGCCTCGTTCATTTGCACGAAACGTTCCTTCTATTAATAAGTCTTTCATTGGTAACAGGACTTTGCCTTTTTTGTTGAAACTAACTGACTTTTCTCGTTCCATTTGTGCAATGGTTTGCACTAAAATTTTAAAATCTGAACTTTTTTCTAAATTCAAGCCTTGTGCAATTTCTTCCATTGAAAAGCTTTTCTTTTTTTGGCTTTCCATGAAATGTAAAATTTGCTCTTTAATTGTTTGTTTTGTCATTATTTCTCCTCATTCCAAGGTAGTGTTGCTAAAAATTGCACCACATCTTGCTCTAATTGTTTGTGTTCTCCACTCACCGTAATGACATGTCCGCTGTTTGGGTACCATTGTAAGGTCACACGTGCTTGTGTTAGCGCTTGGGCCGTTTGATAGACGCCCATTGGCTCAATCATTTCATCTTTGCCAGCTTGCGCTAAGAAAAGAGGTGCGTGGATTTTGTTTAGTTTGTCTGCCGTCTGACTAGCAATTGTTTCAATCGCTCCTAATTGTTGTTTGACTCGTTGCTCAATCGATTGCAACCGGCTTTGTTGTTCCTCTGCAGGAACTTCTGCGATTTTCATCACGTTTTCTGCGTATAATACAAAATTTTCTGGGACTTTATTTTCGACAGGGTAGATCGGTGAACAGAAAAATCCACCACCAATTAATCCTGTTAATTGTTCCGTTAATGCATGCATACTGAAAATCCCGCCCATTGATAAACCAAAAATGGCAATTTCTTGGTAGCCTCTTTCTCTCAAAAAAGCGACTGCTTCTTGTGTATCTTGCCACCATTGTTCCGTTGTTTGATCTAAAATATCTTCAGGAACTAGCGTGCCATGTCCTGAAAAATTAGGCGAATAGACAGTATAATTTTCTTTTTCTAAACGTCTGCTTAACATCCGTACATCATTACTGCTGCCAGAATAAGCGTGTAATAAAAGGACCGCCCGTTTTCCTTTTTCTGAAAATAACGGCTTCGGTAAATTGATTTTTTTTGCCACTTCGCTCACCTCAGCTTCATTCTATCATATTCTCAAAAGAAAACCTTCCGAAATGATAAGTTTCAAAGACTTTTTCAGAAAGAAAAAGAACAGAAAAATAAGTGTCCGCACTCATCTCTCTGTTCTAAACTTGTCATTTTAAAAGATTACGTACTTATTTTGAAGATAAGAACGCCAAAACAAATAATAAAATCATCCAAATTGCGCCAAGAACTGCTGTTGAGCGTTGCATAACAGCTTCAAAACCGCGCGCTTTTTGCTTCCCAAATAATTTATCTGCACCGCCAGTGAAGGCACTTGCTGCACTGTTTTGTTTGCTTGGTTGCATCATAACAGTAATGACGATTAAAACAGATAAAATGATGACCAACGTTAAGATTAGATTATACATGCGTTAATTCTCCTTTTTATACAAATATGCGAAATTCATCTACTTTAATGTAGCATATTTTATCTGTAAACACCAGTGAAATTTAATGTCTTTCCTTATTTGTCTCTAATAGCAACAGCCGCAAGTAGGAATCAGATTTCTACTTGCGGCTGTTGCTAACTTATTTTTTATTTTCTCAATACGTCTCCGTATTCAGGTTTAGTATCAAATTCTTTTTTGGCAAATGGACATAGCGGAATAATTTTTTTATGCTCTTTTCTCGCTTTTTCAACACCGGCTAAAACAAGTTTTTCAGCTAATTTTTGTCCACGATAAGTTGGATCAACAAACGTATGGTCAATAATCATCATGCTTTCGCCAGCATCTGACCATGTCATTTCACCAATTTCTTGGTTTTCATCGTTATATAGAGCAAAACGATTGTTTTCTTCTTTAATTTGCATATTCGTTCCCTGCTTTCCGAATATATTTTAGAGCACCACTTGGACATGAATCTACCACAATCATGTCATTTTCAACACTTCCGTTATCTGGAATAATCCATGGTTTCCGACCAACTTCAAAGACTTCTGGATTTCCGCGAACACAATTACCAATATGTTCACAAATATCTTTATTATAAAAGATATCAATTCCTTCCCCCGTATATTTACGGTAGCCTTCTTTTAATAGTTGTTCTTCCGTGACTGGTTGCCCATCTATTTGGTTTCCTTTCATTGCACAATCTCTCCCCTGTAACTTATTAATATTAAAAACGTACCTTTATTTTACCACTAAGCTGGACATTCAGGCAATTAATTGTTCCACCTTACTTGCCAATTCGACGAGCACGCAAAGCAGATAAGATTGACACAGTGTCCACGACTTCTTGTAGCATAGCCCCGATTAGCGCCGGAATGATCCCGGTACTAGCAATTAGCATTAGTAAAACGCAGATAAAAATTCCGATTAATACAGATTGTTTGGCAATTTTCATGGTATCTTGGGCAATTTCGACCGCTTGGCTGACTTTACTTAAGTCATCTTTTAAAATAACAACGTCAGCAGTTTCACTAGCCGCAGTAGCTCCATGAGCGCCCATAGCAATACCTACGTCTGCAGCAGCAAGCGAAGGTGCATCATTTACACCATCTCCTACCATGATGACTGGATGGTTTTCTTTGGGCAATTCTTTTAGAATAGTTAATTTATCTTGTGGTAAACATTCCCCATGTACTTCGGTAATTCCTACTTCTGCAGCAATCGTTTCTGCGACGGATTCTTGATCCCCCGTCAGCATTAAAATTCGTTGAAGATGTAATTGGTGTAATTTTTCCATAGTCTCTTTTGCTTCTGGGCGTACAGTGTCTGTAAAAGTAATTCGGCCTAAATATGTGCCATTACGTGAAATATGAATAGTCGTTTTATCAATTTTTTCAGTTGCTTGAGACTCTTGTGTCACAAAATTCTTTTTACCTACCCGTATCTCAGCACCATCCACAAATGCCTTCACGCCAGCACCAGAAACTTCCGCTAGATCTGTAATATTTTTTAATGGGACATCTTGCTTTCTGGCATAAGCAACAATTGATCTAGCTAAAATATGACTTGATTCTTGTTCCACGCTTGCTGCCAATCCCACTAATTCAGCAGCAGTTATTCCAGCATTGATTGGTTGGACTTGATCAACAGAAAGTTGTCCTTGCGTAATCGTGCCTGTTTTATCAAACGCAATCGTTTTTGCAGAAGCTAATTTTTCGACCATCGTTCCCGATTTAATAACGACCCCATGACGACTTGAACGACCCATCCCTGCCACTAAAGCAATTGGGGCAGATAGAATTAAAGGACACGGCGAAGCAACAACTAAGACTTCCGCAAAACGTGTCGGACTTTTTGAAACAAACCAAGCAACACCTGCAATTAAGTAGGCAACTAGTGTAAAAGGTACCGCATAGCGGTCTGCTAAACGTACAAAATGAGCTGGACGTGCCGCAGATTCTTTCACTAAGTTCACAATCGTTTGATATTGACTGTCGGCTACAGTTTTTTCAGCAACCATTTTCAAAGAGCCATCACCATTCACGGAACCCGACATTAATTCATCACCAGGATTTTTTTCAATTGGTTTTGATTCTCCTGTTAATGAAGATTCATCGACTGTTGATGTCCCGGTTTTTACCAAGCCATCAACTGGAACTAGTTCCCCTGGTTTTACTACTAATTCATCGCCAACATTGATTTCCTCAACAGAAACATCTTCTAAATTTTCGCCATTCAAGCGATGAGCTTTTTGTGGCGAGTTATCCAATAATGACTTCAGCTCTTGGTTAGCTTTTCCAGCGGCATAGTCTTCTAATGAATCACCACCAGTCAACATAATTAAAATCATCAAACTGGCCCAGTATTCTCCCACAGCTAAGGTTGCGACGATAGCGGTAATCGCTAAAATATCGACACCATATTTTCCTTCACGTAAGGTTTGAATCATTTCCCAGAACATCATTAACGCCATTACAGAACCTGTTATTAAAATAATGCCATACGCCCAATTCGGCTGATGTAAAATAAATTCAAATAATAATGCCAAAACTCCTGTTATAATTGTAATCCCCAATTTTGTTACATGCTTCATCTCTTTTTCTCTCCTATCATTCACTTTACATTATTGAGCGTACCTTTTCTGTTTTGAAAAAGAAAGTGAAAACGCCTAAATGAAAACGACTTTCATTATCATAGGATAGTTGCTGTAGCAACGTTTACTTTCTGAAAAGTAGTTATGTAAAAAAACACAGACCATCGTTCATTCGCCGATGGTCTGTATTTTTATTTCCAAAAATCATCAAAAATTGTAATGGGTAAATGCCGTTTGTGTTGTCCTTTTTTATACCAGTTTTCAATTGTTTGTTGATCTGTTTCCGAGACTTTTTTGCCTTCCAAATAGTCATCAATGGCATCATACGTGACACCTAAGGCAACTTCATCTGCAACTAACGGTTTGTCATCTTCTAGATCAGCTGTTGGTATTTTTAGATACAAGGCTTCTGGTGCCCCAAGTTCTTTCAGCAAAGCTTTCCCTTGGCGCTTATTTAAACGAAATAACGGTAAAATATCCGCTCCGCCATCGCCATATTTGGTGAAGAAAGCTGTGACATTTTCGGCTGCGTGGTCTGTGCCAATTACTGCGCCAGCATTTTCGCCAGCTACTGCATATTGTGTAATCATACGTTGACGTGCTTTCATGTTCCCTTTATTAAAATCGCTAATTTGAACGCCAGCGTTTTCTAGCGAACCAACCATTGCATCCACTGCTGGTTTAATATCCACTCGTAAAGAAACATCTGGCTGGATAAAGGCTAGCGCGGCTTGTGCATCAGCTTCATCTGCTTGCTCACCATAGGGAAGGCGAATCGCAATAAATTGATACGACATATCTCCTGTTTCTTCGCGCATTTCAGTCATCGCTAATTGTGCTAAGCGCCCAGCTAATGTTGAATCTTGTCCGCCACTAATTCCCAAGACAAAGGTTTTTAAAAAAGGATGTTTAGTTAAATAAGCTTTCAGAAAATCAATACTTTTACGAACTTCTTCTTTTGGATCAATTGTCGGTAAAACACCTAACTCTTGAATGATTTTTTCTTGAAGTGTTGTCATTTCTAGGCCTCCTTATTCACCGTTTCCGTTAAATGTTTAACGTCTTTACGCACTTTTTCCAATAAATTCATTTTGTGGTTCCAACAATCTGTTGAAAGGTCCACTGGATATTTCTGCGGATTCAAGTCCCGCTTGTATTCTTCCCAAAGTGAATCTAAATTTTCTTTTGCATACTGTTTAATTTCATCTAAAGTTGGTAATTCGTACACACGTTTTCCTTCAACGAAAATATCTTGGAGTACTGGCCGTGCTTCAAAATCACGGACATACTTATTAATAAAGGTATGAACGGGATGGAACATATAAATTTCTTCTTCTTGGCGAGGATCTTCGTTCCAAAGTGTCACATAGTCCCCTTCTGACTTTTTATCAGATTTACGTGTAATACGCCAAACTTGTTTTTTTCCTGGTGTTGTCACTTTTTCAGCATTGCTAGATAGTTTAATGGTATCTTTCATTTGACCATCTTCACCTTCAATTGAAACTAATTTAAACACCGCTCCTAAAGCCGGTTGATCATAGGCCGTAATCAGCTTGGTACCCACGCCCCATACATCAATTTTTGATTTTTGCATTTTTAGATTCAAAATCGTATTTTCATCTAAATCGTTCGATGCATAAATTTTTGCTTCAGTAAAGCCTGCTTCGTCCAGTTGTTCACGAACTCGTTTAGAAATATAAGCCATATCGCCACTATCAATCCGCACACCTAGGAAATTAATTTTATCCCCCATTTCTCGAGCTACTCGAATTGCGCTTGGCACTCCCGCTTTCAAAGTATCATACGTATCAACAAGGAAAACGCAATCCCGATGTGTTTTGGCATACGCCATGAATGCTTCATAATCATTTCCATACGACTGAACCAATGAATGGGCATGGGTCCCACTAACCGGAATGCCAAAAATTTTACCAGCCCGAACATTACTTGTCGCGTCCGCCCCACCAATATAGGCGGCTCTTGTGCCCCAAATGGCAGCATCTAATTCTTGTGCTCGGCGTGTTCCAAATTCCAATAAAGGATCATCACCAATCACGGATTTAATTCGAGCCGCTTTTGTCGCAATTAATGTTTGGAAATTCACCATATTTAGCAAGGCAGTTTCTACCAATTGACATTGTGCCAAAGGACCTTCAATTTGAATTAACGGTTCGTTATTAAAAACCAAATCCCCTTCTAAAGCAGAGCGTACAGTACATTTAAATTCAAAATTTGCTAAATACGTCAAGAAATCTTCTGGATATTCTTCAACTTCTCGGAGATATGCAATATCAGATTCTGTGAACGTTAAATTTTCGAGATAATTGACTAAACGTTCTAAACCTGCAAAAATTGCGTAGCCATGATTAAAGGGCATCTCTCTAAAGTAACATTCAAAAACAGCATGTAAATCTGCTCTCCCTAATTTCCAGTATGTTTGCATCATATTGATTTGATACATATCTGTATGCAATGTCAAACTATCATCTGCATATGTATAGTCCATCGTTTTCTACCTCTATTCTTTGTATTAAAAACTTGTTTATATTATAACAAAAAAATTTTTTTTAGCCTAAAATCTGCTTAGACCTCTTTTTCTTTAAAAATGAAAAATTTACTGAAGAAATAATTTAAAATCACTACTACAACTTGTGTAATCATTTTCGCCCAAAACGATGAAAAATGAATGCCATCAATTAGGAGAATCATTAAACCCATATCAGCCACAAAAGATAAAATTCGGTACCAATAAAATAAGCCCATTTCTTTAAAAAAACCAGCTATGCTTTCATGCTTACTTGCGAATACCCAATATTTATTCGTGAAAAAGGCAAATAGAACAGATAAAAACCAACTAATTGTGTTACTTATCTTGTAATCCAACCCTAACACATTTTGACAAACAAAAAATACAACTAAGTTGACGACAGTCGTTGCACCACCAAAAAATAAATAAGCCAATACTTCTCGGTATTTACGAAATAATTCTTTCAATTTTCACGCATCCTTTCAACTAATCATTTTATCAAACTTCGGCAAGAAAACCTATCTATTTTGTGTAAAGACACAATTCTCTTGCTAATTTTACTATTTATTAAGGTATTTATGAAAAACATAGTAAGAGAAGAGGAGAGTTCATCCATGGATGAACTTCTCCTCTTCTCTTCGTCTAATAATATATGACTCCATCAACCAATAAGTTAAATCAGCATTAGTCCTTTAGCTTAGGAAGTGCTATCGTTTGTCCTTCGGTTAATACAGAATACGTTAAGTCATTTGCCTGCTTGAGTGCGGTTAAGGAATAGCCCGTTTTTTTAGCAATTTTTGCGAGTGTCTCTCCTCTTTTTACTTCATAATACTCAGTAGACTCTGTTTTTGAGTCATTCGCTGTACCATTTGATTGCTCTGCTGTTTCCAAAGCATTAGTCACCGATTTACTGATTATTAGTGATTGAAGTAACGCTTGTTCTTTCGGTTCGAGAGAAGTCGCCGCTGTATGCTGAGGAATCGTGATTTTTTGGCCAATATAAAACATTTCTTGAGTCTTTAAATTTTGTTTTAAAATGGCTGTTGCTGACACACCAAACGTCTGGCTAATGGTGGCGAGAGAATCTCCTTTGCTTACTTCATAGATGACTGCTTCTTTTTTTAGCTGTTCTTTGACTGCTTCCTTATCAAACGAAGGTTTCTTTTCTTCTGCCAAATTAGTCACTACTGGTTTCTTCTTTTCTTGATCGTATTCAGTTAATTGATAGGTTTCAATCAACGCGTTTAATTTTTTATCGTAATATGTATCCGTTGCATAACGACCTGTTAAAAATTTTGTTGCCTGCTGATAATTCGTCGTGTTTGCTTTCAAAACGCCGTGATAAAACGTCGGATTCCCCGCCAACCCATTGATGATTAATTTACTATAGTCTGTTAATGACTCTTTATAGGAAGGATACTGACGAAAATCGGCATGAATGGTGGTCATCTTCCCTTTACCATCATCTTCTTGTGTGGAAAAGCTGACACTTTGACCTTGATAAGCGCCTTTAATGCCAAATAAATTATAATTAGGCGGCGCGGCTAACGCACTATTGCCCGAGCCACTTTCTAAAATAGCTTGAGCTATCATGACAGAAGCGTATAGATCATGCCGCTGACCAATAACTCGTGCTTCTTCACCGATTTTTCTAATAAACTCAGAAGTAGAAGTATTCTCTTGGACAACAAAATTTGCCTCGGCTTGTTGTTGAATTCCTGCTTGCTTTTCCTTTTCTTGACTATTGTCTACCTCTGAATGTACCAACGGCTCTTTGGTCTTTTCAGTTAATGTAGAATTTTGTGGTTCCTGATTATGAGGTGACTTCTCAGTGAGCGCTTTACGCTCTTCAGATACTGGTTGCTCATTTTGTAACGATTCGGTTGGTTTAGTACTAGCAATTGGCTTTTCTTGTGGCGGTAAACTATTTTCAGATTCTGAAGGTTCCACATTATTTTCCTGATGGTCACTGCTGTCATCTTGTATTGAACTTTCTTGTTGTTCAGACGAACTTATTACTGTTTCGTTCAGCGTTGAAGAAGTAAGAGTTCCTTGGTCTTGATTGACTTGGTCCGCTCTTTTTTCTTCCAGCACTAGCTGTCGGTTTTCGTGACTCGTTTCGGTCTCCTCTTGAGCGATTAATGGTTCCGAATTGTAGTAACTGGCGCCAGCATAAGTCCCTAAGACTCCAAGACATACCAACTTCAAATATCTTGCCTTTCTTTTTTTCATCGCATTTCTCCTTCATTTACCTCTTTATTTCTGCTAATAATTGCTCTATCTGTTGGTACATTCCTGTTGATTCATTCTTGATGGTTAGCATTTGTTCACAATAAGCTTGGTACTCTCTTGCCACTTGCTTCATGCGCGTTAAAGTTGCTAAACGTTGTTCCATTTCTTCATGAACCGTTGCAACTTGTTGGTTAGCTTGAGCAATTGTTTCTTTTGCTTGACGTTTGGCTTCTAATAAGACTTCACCAATTTCTTTTTGAGAAAGCGTAACGGCTGTGTCTAAGTTCTCTTCGCTAGTCTGTCTCTGTTGTATCTTTGCTTCAGACAATTGTTTCTGTAAAGAAGTGATAGTTGTTTCTTTATCCGTTAATGTTTCTTTAAGCTGTTCAAGTTGCACGTCTTTTTCGACTACTTGTTTTCGTAATGCTTCCACTTCATTGGTTTGCATTAATAATTGATCCGTTAGTTTTTTTATGGATTGCTGATATAGTTGATTTTCTTCTTCTAGTTTTTCAGCAAAAGAAAACGATTCTTCCGACAGTTCAGTCGGCACTTCTTGCTTGACCTGCTTAACTTTTGCAGCTTGCTCTTTTGCATAAACGACCTCGTCATCAAAGATTGCTTCCTCTGTTACCGTTGGTTGTGCTTTCACCGATTGTTCATTTTCAAAATCCGGCATCTTCTCATACTCCTCATCTTCATTGTTTTTAGTCAAAAATTGCCACATTTGTTTCTCCTCCTTCGTACCTTTTACACCGTTAACATATAGCCTTTTGAGCGAATTGTTTTGATATATTGTGGTTTGTTCACATCTTGTTCAATTTTTTTACGCAAATGGAAAATCACATTAGCGACACGATATTTTCGTTCATTCGCAGTATCTTTCCAGACATTTTTGTAGAGTTCTTCATATGTAATTGTTTGTCCTGCGTGTTTGTATAAATACTCTATTGTGAAAAATTCCAATTTTGTTAAAAGAATTTCTTCTCCACTTCCCAAGCAAACACTCAAATTTGGCGCAATTAAATACAATCTCTCAGAAAGATTCTTAGTAACTGTTTGTTCCTCGTTTGCAATAGCTAATTTAGGATAAAAACGTCTTTTTACACGTTGCAATAAATTACTCATGCTTAACATGCATTCTTGACGATCATAAGAATGATCAAAAACGCCATCTGCGCCTAATTGTAAATAAATAATTCGATTGACTTTACTAATTGCTTCTGTCCGAGAAAATAACCAAATTGGCAAGTCTGACTGCTTGCGAATTGTCATTAATAACTCACAACAAGTATTTACTTGCTGGTGATCAGTAACTTCAATCACTAATCCATCAATATGGTGCAAATGAAGAAGTATATTTGTTCCTTGGATGATCTGACATTCTACTTGATTACTAACAAACCAATTTTGACAGTATTCTTTTGTTTCAATTGTCAAAGGAACGACACCAATTGTATATTTTTCCATTTTTCCACCTCAATCTTCCTAATATTCCCCTTCAAAATATAATAATTTTTATTTATATTCTATTAATAAATAAAAATTACCAACTACTAGTTTTCAAAAAATGATTGTTATTACTAAATTTTATCGAATAAAAACAAGGCTGTCTAGCTAAAACGAAGCCTTTAAATTATCATCTTTTTTGTTAAATGAGTAAATATTTGAGAAAACACTACAAGCAAAGATATTATTTAGATTATTTATTCTTTATGTAAAAAAAAGCTTACGATTTTTCAATCGTAAGCTTTTAGAATACTTTTTTATTTTTACATCATACCGCCCATGCCCATTGATGGATCCATCATAGGAGCTGGTGCAGCTGGTTCTGGTTTGTCTGCAACAACTGCTTCGGTTGTTAATAATAAAGCTGACACAGAAGCTGCATTTTGTAAGGCAGAACGAGTTACTTTTGTTGGGTCAACAATACCGGCTTCAACCATGTTTACCCATTCACCGTTAGCTGCATTGAATCCGATACCTAAGTCAACATTTTTTAGTTTGTCAACAATCACTGATCCTTCATAACCAGCATTTTCAGCGATTTGACGGATTGGTTCTTCTAATGCACGAACGACAATCTTGATCCCTGTTGCCACATCGCCTTCAGCTTCCAACGCAGCGACTTTACCAATTACATTGACAAGTGCGGTACCACCACCAGAAACCATGCCTTCTTCTACAGCGGCACGTGTTGCGTTTAACGCATCTTCAATTCGTAATTTTAATTCTTTTAATTCTGTTTCAGTTGCAGCACCGACTTTAACGACAGCAACCCCGCCAGCTAATTTAGCTAAACGTTCTTGTAATTTTTCACGATCAAAATCAGACGTTGTTTCGCCGATTTGGTTTTTAATTAAATGAACGCGGGCATCAATGGCTTCTTTTGAACCAGCACCTTCAACAATTGTTGTGTTATCTTTGTCGACAACTACTTTGCTAGCATTTCCTAAGTTTTCAATGGTTGTGTCTTTTAACTCTAACCCTAAGTCGTCAGTGATTACTGTACCACCTGTTAAAATAGCAATATCTTCAAGCATCGCTTTGCGGCGGTCACCAAATCCTGGCGCTTTTACTGCGACAACATTAAATGTACCACGGATTTTGTTCAATACTAATGTTGGTAGAGCTTCTCCATCAACATCATCCGCAATGATCAATAGTGGACGGCTTTGTTGTAGAATTTGTTCTAATAAAGGTAAGATATCTTGAATATTTGAGATTTTTTTGTCGGTAATTAAGATATATGGATTTTCTAAAACAGCTTCCATTTTATCGTTGTCAGTAACCATGTATTGAGATAAATAACCGCGGTCGAATTGCATTCCTTCAACCACATCTAATTCTGTTTCAATCCCTTTTGATTCTTCAATGGTAATTACGCCGTCGTTACCAACTTTTTCCATTGCATCGGCAATTAATTGGCCGACTTTTTCAGAACCTGATGAAACAGCAGCGACTTGTGCAATCGCTTCTTTTGAATCAACTACAGATGAAATATTGTGTAATTCTTCTACTGCTGTTTTTGTTGCTAATTCAATCCCACGACGAATACCTAATGGGTTAGCTCCAGCAGTTACGTTTTTTAAGCCTTCACGAACAATGGCTTGTGTCAAAACAGTCGCTGTTGTTGTTCCGTCACCAGCAATATCATTCGTTTTAGAAGCAACTTCTGAAACTAATTTTGCGCCCATGTTTTCAAAATGATCTTCTAATTCAATTTCCTTAGCAATTGTTACTCCATCGTTAGTAATCAATGGTGAACCAAATGATTTTTCTAAAACAACGTTACGACCTTTAGGGCCTAATGTCACTTTCACTGTATCTGCTAATACATCTACTCCGCGTAGCATTGCTGCACGTGCATCTTCTGCAAATTTAATCTCTTTTGCCATGATTTCTTCACCTCATAATTTTTTTCTTCTATTATATTATTCTGTAAAAGTTGTTTATTATTCAACAGTGGCAATAATGTCTTTGGCTGATACAATTAAGTATTCTACGCCTTCGTATTTCACTTCTGTTCCTGAATATTTTTCAAACATTACTGTGTCACCAATTTTTACTTCCATCGGAACTTTTGTGCCATTTTCAAGCACACGACCTTCACCTACTGCGATAACTTCACCTGTTTGTGGTTTTTCTTTTGCAACGGATGCAAGAACAATTCCTCCAACAGTTTTTTCTTCTTCTTTCGCGACTCTAATTACGACGCGATCGCCTAATGGTTTTAACACAATAAATCCCTCCAAATAAAAAGTTTTCGCTTATTTTAGCACTCGATACACAAGAGTGCTAACTCACACTATTTATAATACTCATTTCACTCTAAAAATGCAAGTCTTTTCTCTCTTTTTCTTGTCAATTATAAGATACGCATTTTTTATTGCGTATTCTTTTTTTCATGGAATGTTTTTCCAATCCTTTAATTCATGGTAAAATAAATTGACTACGATTGGAGGCGAATAAAATGAAACAACGTTTACTTACAGCACTAATAGCAACATTCGTTTATTTTGTGATAGCGAATTTAGGAAATCTTGTTTTCAGTGTCACAGAAGGAATTGTTTCGACACTTTGGGAATCTCTTTTCTTTTTCTTATTCGTTTTTCTTTTATTAGGATATCGCAATAATCGTAAAAAATAATTATAGAAAGGATTCACCATGACCTTAAGAAAATCAAGTTTATTTATTTTATTCACATACATTATCGCTTTTTTCGGGCCGTTACTTTTTTCGGGTATTTCCCCCAATGCAGCGATTAATGTGACAACTGCTCTCTACATTATTGGCGCCCTTGTAATGATTGGCATCTTTTTAAAAACAACAGAACCTTCTCCTTTAGAGGAAACAGCAACCTTGAAATCACCTATTTTTATTTTTTTACTAGGTGTTAGTGGGATTTTCATTGCCATGCTGATTCAAGGGGTTACTTTTGCCATTGAAGTAGCCATCACAGGAGAACAAGCTACTTCTCAAAATACGCAAGCTATTGTGGCGGTGATTTTGGCAAATCCTTTATTCATTTTGGCAACTACTATCGGTGGTCCGATTATGGAAGAATTCGTCTTTCGTTATGCATTTATCCATTTAATCCAGCCTTTTACAAATTTCTGGATTGCGGCTACTGTTAGTTCGGCGATTTTTTCACTCGCACATGCCGATGGTCACTTTTTTGTTTATTTCTTTATGGGATTTTTCTTTGCTCTTTTGTACAAGCAAACTGGAAAAATTTGGACCTCAATTATTGCCCATTGCGGCATGAATACGATTGTGATTATTGTTCAACTACTTTTGCATAATGGTGCAATTCAATAAGAAAAGGGCCTTCGTCTAAAGACTAGGCCCTTTTCTTTTGCTTATTCTTCTTCGTCAATCAATTCGTTGTCATGATGTAAGAAATAAATCAATGTTTGTAATTCGTTGGTTAAGTCAACATTTTGAATTAATACTTCAGGTGGCGCTACTAAACGCGCAGCCGTAAAGTTTAGAATTCCTTTAACCCCTGCTTCGGCAAGTTTGTTTACAACTTCTTGCGCTTTGCGAGCTGGAATAGTTAAAATAGCTACTTCGATTTGTTGAACACGGATTTGTTCCATCATATCTTCCATTGGATAAACCGGAATACCGTCAACAATGCGTCCCACAATATCTTCATTCACATCAAATGCGCAACTTACACGAATACTGTTGCTTTGATGGAATTTGTACTTTAATAAAGCACTTCCTAAATTACCAACCCCGATTAATGCGACATTGGTTAACTCATCTTCATTCAATGTTTTTGCAAAAAAGTTCATTAAGTTTTCAACATCATAGCCGTACCCACGTTTACCTAATTCACCAAAATATGAAAAGTCACGACGAATAGTCGCACTGTCTACTTGTACCGCTTCACTTAATTCAGTTGATGAGACTTTATTTTTTCCTGTATCATGTAACATTCTTAAGTAGCGATAATATAAAGGAAGGCGTCGCGCCGTTGCTTTTGGAATAACTTGATCTTTCACAATTGGACCTCCAATACTTTCACTTAAATCTTATCCATTAACATAATAGCAGTTTTTCACAATAAAAAGCAATTCTATGGCTCAAAAATAGCATTTTTCTTCAAAAGTTTGTGATAAAAGGTATAAACCTTCACAAAGCATTTTTTGATACGTGCTATTTTAGCAGATTTTATGCTACACTAAGGGCAATGAATTTAGAAATGAGGACTACTGATGATTTTATTACAAGCAAATCAAGTTGCCCGGCATTTTGGCTCGGAAACATTGTTTGAAAACATACATTTAGAAATTGCAACAAAAAGTCGGATTGCCTTAGTTGGTCGTAATGGTGCTGGAAAATCGACTTTTTTAAAAATCATTGCAGGCATTGATGCTCCCGATAGCGGAACCATTGCCAAAAATAAAACTGCTACGTTAGGTTATTTAGCTCAAAATACCGGCTTAGAATCAGATAAAACCGTTTGGGAAGAAATGACAAAAGCCTTTGCTGACATCCTAGAAATGGAACAGCGTATGCGAGAATTAGAAACTAAAATTAGTGAAATGGAGCCAACCACTTCCGTTTATGAAGGAATTTTAAAAGAGTACGATCAATTGCAACATACATTTTCTGAAAAAAATGGCTACGGCTATGAAAATGAAATTCGCTCAGTCCTTCACGGCTTTGGCTTTGATGAATCCTTTTACAAGAAAGATATTCAAACCTTATCTGGTGGTCAAAAAACCCGGCTTGCATTAGCAAGAATGCTTTTACAAAAACCAGATATTTTAATTCTGGACGAGCCTACAAACCACTTAGATATCGAGACGCTTTCTTGGCTGGAATCTTATTTGCCAAGCTATGCCGGCGCCCTATTGATTGTTTCCCACGATCGTTATTTTTTAGATAAGGTAGTTAATGAAGTTTATGAACTGAGTCGCAAAAAAATGACTCACTACAAAGGAAACTATTCCAAATACTTAGAGTTAAAAGCAGAACAATTAGCCAGTGAATGGAAAGCGTATGAAAAGCAACAAGAAGAAATCAATAAGTTAGAAGATTTCGTTGCCAAAAATCTGGTTCGTGCATCTACAACGAAACGTGCACAAAGTCGCCGAAAAGTATTAGAAAAAATGGACCGTTTAGACCGACCTCAAGGAGATGAAAAATCGGCGCATTTTCTTTTCGATAGTGAAAAAGTCTCGGGAAATGTTGTTTTACAAGTCGAAGATGCCGCCATTGGTTACGACCCAGAACATATTTTATCCGAACCTATTCACTTGGATATTCGTCGTAAAGAAGCCATTGCCTTAGTCGGACCGAACGGAATTGGTAAATCCACTCTCTTGAAATCAATTATTGACCGCATTCCTTTCATTAAAGGAAGTAAAACTTTTGGCACCAATGTTTCTGTAGGTTACTATGACCAAGAGCAAGCCAATTTACATGGCAATAAAACGGTCTTAGCGGAATTATGGGATGAACACCCAACCACACCTGAAAAAGAGATTCGAAGTATTTTAGGCGGCTTTCTCTTCAGTGGAGATGATGTTGAAAAAACGATTCCTTTATTAAGCGGTGGCGAAAAAGCCCGTGTGGCATTAGCAAAACTAGCGATGGATCGTGACAATTTCTTGATTCTCGATGAGCCAACCAATCACTTGGATATCGATAATAAAGAAGTTTTAGAAAATGCGCTGATTGATTATGAAGGAACCATCCTCTTCGTTTCCCATGACCGTTACTTTATCAATCGAATTGCAACAAAAGTTGTTGAGCTTTCTGAAAAAGGCAGCAAACTTTATTTAGGCGACTATGATTATTATTTAGAAAAGAAACAAGAGGAAGAAGAAATCGCTGCCCTCTTAGCTAATGAAGAAGCGGCGAAAAAACCCGAACCAGTCACAGCCAAAAATACCTTTTATCAAAATAAGGAGCAACAAAAATTACTCCGTACTTTGCAGAGAAAAATAACACAAGTCGAAGAAAATCTTGCTCAGTTAGATACGACAATTGCACAATTAGAAGCACAAATGAGTCAACCAGACATTCTAGAAAATCATGTTGAATTGCTGGCTTTAAACCAACAATTAGATGACGCTCGTCAGCAACAAGATGAACTACTTGAGCAATGGGAAAATTTCAGTTTAGAATTAGAAGAAATGGAAAATAACAATTAACGGAGGGATTCACTATGGCTTCCAAAAAAATCAGTTTAACGAAGCCCAAATATCAACAAATCGCCGTTGATGTTGCGGAAAAAATTGCAGAAGGCAAATTACATGTTGGAGATAAAATCCATGCCCGTTCCACCCTAGCTAACCAATACCAAGTGTCGCCAGAAACAGCTCGCAAAGCCATTATCGTTTTAGTCGATTTAGAAATCGTTAAAGCCAAACACGGCAGCGGCTTCTATGTGGCATCAAAAGAAAAAGCGCAGGACTTTGTGACACAATATCAAGACGTTCAAACGATTGCTGAAATTAAAGAAGAATTGCTAGATAGCGTAGCGAAACAAAAAGAAGAACTTACTCATTTTTCTAGCATTCTAGATACTCTTGTTGAACAAACAAAGCGTTTTGATTCTTTCAATCCAATGAATCCTTATTCATTAGTTTTAACAGAAGAAGCTGCTTATCTTGAGGCGACGATTAGCGAAATGAATTTTTGGCAAAACACTTCGGCAACGATTATCGCCATCAAACACAAAGAAGAGCTTCTGGTCTCACCTGGTCCATATGCAAAGATTTCGTTGAACGACACACTTTATTTTGTTGGACATGACGAATCAACGTTACAACGAGTGCAGAATTTTTTCTATCCTTAAAAAGCTCATTTGAGCTTTTTTTCTTTTGACAAATTCCTTTCAAATTGCTAAAATAAAGTAACGAAGTCGTTACATTTAGAAACGAGGTAGTTACATTGATTAAAAACAAACTTAAGGTTCTTAGAGCCCAAAAAAACTGGACACAAGCTGATTTAGCAGAAAAAGTTGGGATTTCACGCCAAGCAGTTATTTCTATTGAAAAGTATAAATACACACCCTCTTTAGAACTAGCCTTTGATATTGCAGTAGCTTTTAAAAAACCCGTCACAGAAGTATTTTATCAACAAAAGGAGGAAACTAAATGAATATTGAAACACTGAAACCACTTTTAGGAATTAGTTCGATGTGTATCTTAGCGATTTTTATGTATTTAACTGAACGATTCAAAAAACAGAAAAAAGTTGAATATAAAAATGATGAACGCTGGCAAGTTATCCGTTTAAAAGCAAATCAAATGATTTTACGTTATTTCTATATTCTAGGAATTGTTATCTGTATATCTCTAGCAACTGTGCTTGTGTTGAACTTAAAAACGGAAATTTCTTTAACCACTGTTGTTCAAGTTCTTTTTTATGGTTACTTATTTCAAAATCCCATTGAGTACTATTCATTAAAATACTTTGATCAAGAAATTTAAAACAAAGTGACTACTTATCTTGCGGTAAATAGTCACTTTTTTTATTTATTATTTCTATTTTTCATAAAAAACCACTATAAAACCTAGTTAAAATACTGTTTTTCTTCATTTTCAGAAAGATTTTCATCTAATTTGACAAAGTGACAACTTTATAGTAGTCTGATGTAGTCACTTTTTTATTGAGGAGGAACAATGATTTGCCAAAAGTAAAAGTAAATCACCTTACCAAAATCTTTGGTAAGAAAACCAAACCGGCACTTGAAATGATTCGTGCCAACAAAAGCAAAACAGAAATTTTAGAAAAAACGGGTGCCACAGTCGGTGTTTATGATGTAAATTTCGAAGTTGAAGAAGGCGAAATTTTCGTTATTATGGGGTTATCAGGAAGTGGGAAATCAACATTAATTCGTTTATTAAATCGTTTGATTGAACCAACTTCAGGAAATATTTATATTGATGGACAAGATATTTCTTCTTTAGATAAAGAAGGATTACGTGAAGTACGTCGAAATAAAATGAGCATGGTTTTCCAAAACTTTGGTCTTTTCCCCCATCGAACTATCTTAGAAAATACGGAATATGGTTTAGAAATTCGTGGTGTTCCTAAAGAAGAACGCCAAGCAAAAGCTGAAAAAGCCTTAGAAAATTCTAGCTTAATTGCTTTTAAAGACCAATTACCAAGTCAATTATCTGGTGGGATGCAACAACGTGTCGGCCTTGCTCGTGCCTTAGCTAACGATCCAGAAATTTTATTAATGGATGAAGCGTTCTCTGCTCTTGATCCGTTAATTCGTCGTGAAATGCAAGACGAACTATTAGATTTACAAGAAAATGTCAAAAAAACCATTATCTTTATCACACATGATTTGAATGAAGCTTTACGAATCGGCGACCGGATTGCCTTGATGAAAGATGGTCAAATTATGCAAATTGGGACTGGAGAAGAAATTTTAACCAACCCAGCCAACGAATATGTGCGAACCTTCGTGGAAGATGTGGATCGTTCAAAAGTCTTAACTGCCCAGAATATTATGGTACCTGCTTTAACTACTAACATTGAAATTGATGGCCCAACTGTTGCTTTAAAACGGATGCGTCAAGAAGAAGTGAGTATGTTACTTGCCGTGGATAAAAAACGCCAACTAAAAGGCGTTGTACGCGCAGAAAAAGCTTTAGAAGCGCGTAAAAATGGGACTTCTCTTGTAGAATGTGTGGATCCAGAAATTCAAACAATCGACAAAGATATGTTAGTGAATGATATTTTCCCACTGATTTATGATGCACAAACGCCTCTTGCTGTGACTGATAACGGCAAACTATTAGGCGTGGTCATCCGTGGTAGCGTACTTGAAGCACTTGCAGAAACAGAGGTGAACGAACATGAATAAGTATCAATTACCTGTCGCGTCTTGGGTTGAAAGTTTTACTGATTGGTTAACTTCAACATTTGCTGGATTATTCAGCTTTTTACAAACAATTGGTCAAAGTGTAATGGACAACATTACTGCCTTACTAACAGCCGTACCACCACTTGTGCTGATTGTGCTATTAACGATTGCTGCTTTCTTTATTTCTAATAAAAAAATTGGCTTAAGTTTATTCACATTTATCGGCTTAATGTTTATCTATAACCAAAACTTATGGAACGATTTAATGAGTACCGTTACGTTAGTTTTACTTTCTAGTGTTATTTCCATTATCATTGGTGTGCCACTAGGGATTTTAATGGCGAAAAGCGAAAAAGCCAAGAGTATTATTACACCGATTTTGGACTTCATGCAAACAATGCCTGGTTTCGTTTACTTGATTCCAGCCGTTGCATTCTTCGGAATTGGTATGGTTCCTGGGGTCTTCGCCTCTGTTATCTTCGCTTTACCACCAACCGTACGCTTTACGAACTTAGGAATTCGACAAGTGCCAAATGAACTTGTTGAAGCAGCTGATTCTTACGGTAGTACTGGCTGGCAAAAATTATTCAAATTAGAATTACCTTTAGCGAAAAACACGATTATGGCTGGTGTTAACCAAACAACCATGCTAGCTCTATCAATGGTAGTTATTGCTTCAATGATTGGTGCGCCTGGATTAGGACGTGGCGTCCTTTCTGCTTTACAACGTGCGCAAGTCGGGAACGGTTTCGTAAATGGTGTGGCTTTAGTTATTTTAGCGATTATCATTGACCGTTTTACTCAACATTTAAATAATAAAAAAGCAGCCCCTAAAGCAGCTGGTGCCACCTCTAAAAAGAAAAAATATGGGATTATTGCAGCGGTTGTTGTAATTGTTGCTGGCTTAGTTGGTGCTTCAATTTTTACAACAACAAATGATAAGCAAATTTCCCTTTCTTATGTGGAATGGGATACCGAAGTAGCCTCCACACATGTGGTTGCCGAAGTCTTAAAAGATATGGGGTATGATGTTAAAACGACTCCTTTAGATAACGCAATTATGTGGGAATCTGTAGCTAAAGGTGAAACAGATGCCATGGTTGGTGCGTGGCTACCAGGAACACACGCAGAGCAATATAAACAATATAAAGATAAATTAGACGACCTTGGTGAAAACCTTAAAGGTGCGAAGCTAGGAATTGTCGTCCCTTCTTATATGGATGTTGATTCTATCGAAGATTTATCTGATCAAGCTGGGAAAAAGATTACTGGAATTGAACCTGGGGCTGGTGTTGTTGCAGCAGCAGAGAAAACTAAAGAAGCTTATCCTAATTTGAAAGATTGGTCTGTTGAAACTTCTTCATCAGGTGCCATGACTGTCGCCTTAGGACAAGCAATTAAAAACAACGAAGACATCGTTATTACTGGCTGGTCTCCTCACTGGATGTTTGCAAAATATGATTTAAAATATTTAGCTGATCCAAAAGGCACTATGGGCGGCGAAGAAGCGATTCACACAATGGCTCGCCAAGGCCTAAAAGAAGATCAACCAGAAGCTTACAAAGTGTTAGATAATTTCCATTGGACCACTAAGGATATGGAATCTGTCATGTTAGAAATTAACGAAGGCAAAGACCCACAAGAAGCTGCACGCGATTGGGTTGATTCACATAAAGACCAAGTAGCAGAATGGAAAAAATAATTCTTAACAAATGACTTCCCCATCTATTAAAAGAGGGCGTTGAACAAATTGTTCAACGCCCTCTTTTTTCGCAAAAAAAAACCACTCAGTTGGGTAGACTGAGTGGAAAGGAGTTATTTTTACTTGAGGAGTAAAAATGAAAAGTGTTTATGTTGGGTGTTTTGTTGGTATGCTTATATATTAACGAGAACCTGTGAATAATTTGTGACGAAAACCTTGGAAATTTGCTACGAATTACTTAAAAAAGTTTAAATGTGTCTCACCCTAGTTAATCAATACAGCGATTATTTCTTTTTAGCATTTTGGATGGCTTTAAATAATGTTGAAAATTGTCCTTTGAAAGACATCACATCATCAAAGATATCAACACCATCGTTTAACATTTTGACGGTCACCCAGCCAAGCGCTTCCGTAATTGCTACCGCAACTGAAGCATTGACCATGCCACCAGTCACAGTTCCGACAACAGGAATCACTTTTAGAATATTCCCGACTGCACTCTTACCTAAACTAACCACTACTAATTCTTTGGTTAAACTTTTCCCTAAGCTTTCAGACCAAGACTGACCAAAAATTTTATGCAGCCGTGACATCATAGTTAATTGAACAGGTACCAGTAAAAAAGCATCCGAAAATGGAATTGGCGAAAACCCAATAATTGCTGCTGACAATGCAGCAAAATGAATCGTTTGATGACTTTTCTTTTTCACGTCAGGTGAAACACCAGCCAAAAATTCATCAAATACTTTGTCGAGTTGTGTTTGACTGTTCGTCACTAATTGTTCTGCTTTACCTTTAGAAGTTGCGAAAGCATTCATTATGGCCGTAGACGTTTTTTGTGGAAATTTTTTCAAGACATCTTGAAAAAAAGAACGAAATTCTGGGTCTTCGATTTCTTCATTCAATTGCTTAATTTCTTGTTCTGCTAATTCTTGTTTTTCAATCTCTTCAAAAAGTTCTTGTTTCTTTTTGTTTTTATGTTTTTTTCTTCTCATCTCATTAACTCCCTTATCTATCAATATGTAGAAACAAAGTATAGCATAGCCCCTGATTGATTCTCTTTTAGATGATTTGAAAAGCCAGAACTTATCTGTTTTTTAAACAAATAGAAATGTTCTAGCTTTTCTCAAAAAATCAGCTATTTTGTTTGTTCTTCACCGCAATAGACCGTCAAGTGTTTAGGTAAAATTTCCAGCGTAATTGGCAAAGCAGCTCCTTCATCACCATCCACATTAGTGGTTAATTCTTCTTGGTTTTCTAAGGAGATTGTTCCTTCTTTAAAGGTTAGGTAAACTAAATTATCAGTGGACTGGTCGACTCCTTTTAACAAATCTGGGACTGCTTTTACTGCATCCCACAATGATTGATCTTTTAAATAAACTAAATGAAGTTTGCCATCATCCACTTGGGCCTCTGGTAATAATGTTTCAAACCCACCGATTGAATTCGTTAAGCCAACTAAAACGGTACTACTTTCAATGGTTTGTTCTTTTTGATCCAAGCTTAAATGAAAAGGATACGTTTGAGCATTCGCTAAATGTTTGGCACCTGAAATAAAATAAGCGAGTTTTCCTAACTTCGTTTTTTGTTCAACGTCCACGTCGTTAATTGACTCTGGAATCGTCCCAATCGCAACGACATTCATAAAGTAGTCGTCATTGATTTTCCCCACATCTAAAGCACTGGTTTTTTCTAAATCTAATTGTTGAATCGCTTCTTCAGGGTCCATCGGTAAATTCAAGGCTCGCGCTAAATCGTTCACCGTTCCTAAAGGAAAAAAGCCAAATTTTGGGCGGTAATCTTGTTCTGCCAACCCGCTAATTCCTTCATTAACGGTTCCATCTCCCCCCATTACGAAAACACTGTCGAAGTGACTTTCCGCAGCTTCACGGGCAAATTGTTCTGCATCGCCGCCTTTTTCTGTTTGTTTCACTACAACTTCATCAAATAACTGCTTTAATTTTTCTTCTGCTAACGTTTCAAATTCTTTGGCTTTTTCACCACCAGAACTGGGGTTAACAATTAAAACTGCTTTTTTCACTGGCACCACTCCTCATTGATATCTAAATCGTTTGATTCCTTACAATTATTATAAAAGATATTTTTGATTCTGGCGAAAAATATGCTGACACTTGCTTAACAAACAAGCATTCCTGCTCCTCACTACTTTTCAAAACGTTCTTTAAAGCAATAGGCAAAATAATAGAACAATTTCCAAAAATCTTGCCAAACTTTTGGATCCATCCCCGTCAATTCATGAATTCGTTTCAAGCGGTAATTCAATGTATTTCGATGGATATGTAATACTTGTGAGGTTTCATTGATGTTTAAGTTATGATTGGCGAAAAAAATAACGGTTTCATAGTATTCATCATAAATCGTCTGGATGGTTTCAAAAAAATCCAATTCAATATGAAAAGGAAAATTAAAAATTCCTTGAATGAAAAAATCTTCTGCTTGGTAAAACTTAGCCTTTTCTAATTGGAGAAATGATAGAAGTAAATACGTGTTTTGTGCCTCTTGGACCATTTGTTGAATCGTGGCTTTTTCCGAACTTATTACAAGGTATTCTGTTACTGGCTTTGTTATCTGAGGTGGTTCAGAAGTAATCACCAGATAACAATTTTCCCATTCAAATATTTCATGGCCAGGATAATAACTGGATAATAAGCGCTTGTCCTTGGTCAGTACACAATGATTCTGGTCATCTAATTGAAGGTTATATAGTTCCAACGCTTCAAGTTTTAAGGCTTCTGAGTAAGCAGAATCAACATGCATTAAGTGCTGGATAAACTGATTTTTTTGTTTCTTCTTTTTTTCGCGTTCTTGTTGTGTATTTAATTCTTCTGTCAGTAAAAGAACAATCGAGCGCACAAGCTTGGTAAATTTGCGCACCTCGTCTGGTTCTCCTGAAATGCCTACGACACCTAAAATGTGATCATTCAAAATAATCGGTTCATTGGTGCCTTTTTTCTCTAAAGAAGTATCTTTATAAATTTCAATATTTTTTCGTTCATTGATGGCTCTTTCTGCGCCACGATGGCGCTCCCCAATTCGAGCAGAATCTCCACTCGCAATAATTTTTCCTCGTTCATCCATAATATTGATGTTATAAGGAATATCTGCCATCAACTTTTCAACAATTTTATTTGCTTGGATTTTGTCTAATTTTAACATTGCTATCGCCAACTTTCTAAAAAGCGAGTAGCGTTTGGGACATAAGCCGCAATGACTTATGTCCCAAACGCTTAATTCTTCAGATCAACGACTGAACATTTTTATTTCAGCTTTCATTACTGATGATACCATGGTTAGTTCTTAGTCACAAGGCACCAGCTGTAATGTACGAGCAATATTTTCAACGGTTCTTTCTAAGTTAACTGGTCCATTTTTCAATGCTGCTTCCAATGGTTCGGCTTTGGCCAAAATTCCAAAAATAGCCGTCATCCCTTCTTCATAGAGGACATCCACATCTTTGCCGATATAGCCAGCACAAGCGAAAACCGGTTTTTGATACTTCTTGGCCAAACGTGAGACGCCATAAGGGGCTTTGCCGAATTTTGTTTGAAAATCCATCCCGCCTTCACCAGTAAAGACATAATCAGCGGCTTTTATTTTTTCTTCTAATTGATTCACTTCTACGACAATATCAATTCCTGGGCGTAACTGAGCTTTTGTGAATGCTAGTAACCCTGCACCCAAACCACCAGCAGCTCCTGCGCCTGGCATCATCTCAACATCAATGCCGACCTCTTTTTTGATAATCGCTGCATAATGGGCTAAGTTTTTATCTAATTGAGCCACCATTTCTTCTGTCGCACCTTTTTGCGGGCCAAAGACATGAGACGCCCCTGTTGGCCCTGTTAGTGGGTTATTCACATCACTTGCTACTAGAACTTCGGTAGCAAAAATACGTTGATCAAACTGTGTTAAATCGATCTGCGCCAGTTTATCTAATGCACCACCGCCACGCGTCAATTCTTGCCCTTCCTTGTCTAACAAACGCGCACCAAGTGCCTGAATCATACCTGCACCCCCATCATTTGTCACGCTACCACCAATGCCGATAATGATTTTTTTTGCCCCATGATTGAGCGCATGTTGAATCATTTCTCCTGTACCATAAGTAGAAGTGATCAAGGGATTACGTTCTGCTGCTTTGACCAATTCAATTCCGTTGGCTTTCGCCATTTCAATGACCACCGTTTCTTGGTCACCTAATAAGCCGTAATAGGTTTCAACGATTTGATCAGGAAGCGGTCCTGCCACACGCACTGGTACTCTTGTGCCTCCTGTTGCATCCACTAAGGAATCCACCGTTCCTTCCCCGCCGTCTGCCATCGGGACGTGTTGAATGTCTGCATCTTTAAATACAGCTAAAATCCCTTTTTCCATTGCCAGACAGGCTTCTTTTGCACTCATACTTTCTTTAAATGAGTCTGGAGCCAAAACAAATTTTTTCGTCATCTTTTCGCGCCTACTTTCCAACTAGTTTAAAATAAAGCCATATAAAATGGTTGCAACAATCGTCATTACCCCACCGACACACATTTCATAAGGAATCACTCGAATTCTTTCTTTAATCGTCATATTCATACTTTGTGCCGTAATATGGAAATAATTGCCTTGAGGAACACTATCAATCACAGTTGCCCCAGTATGCACCATGACTGCTGCTGAAAGTGAAGATGTGCCCATATCTAAAATCGCTGGTCCAAAAGAACCTGTCGCTAAAATAACCGCTGTGGATGTTGAACCAACTGCTAAGCCCATTAAAATACCAGAAATCGGTGCCAAGAAGGTTCCAGAAATTCCCATAACAGAAATTAAGTGGACAATTTGTGTTGATAAATCAGAAACAGAAATTAATCCAGCAATTGCACCTGCACCAATTAAAATTAAAACGGTATCGGTTACTCTCTTCAAGCCAGAAGACGCATAAAAGGCCAGTTGTTTTGTTTGCCCAATCGCAATTGTCCCAACAACTGAGGCGAACGGCAAAATATACAGAGCATCAATATTCAAACTTTTGATGAAAGAAATATTTAAAACGGCGCCAATCGGATTAAGTAATAATAAGACAATCGCTAACACTGGCGCGATCAACGCCTTTTTCAAAGGTAATAATTCTTTTGTTTGTTCCTCTACAAGATCCGTTTCTTTGACCATTGATCCTTTACTTCTCATGATATTTGCAAGAACAACAGCTGTAATTAAGCCAAATACGGCTGGAATAAAACCAGCAATCATAACGTCACTTAAAGGTAAATTAAAGCCGTTCGCCGCTGCAATAGTATTTGGATTAGGCGAAATAATATTGCCCGCTTTGCCGCCACCTGATAAGGCAATCAATAATGATAACTTACTGATACCCGTACTTTTCCCAACAGATAGAGCAATCGGGGCAACAATCAACACTGCAACAGGAATGAATACACCCACTGCTGTAATTACCATTGTGGATAATGCCAAAGATAAAATAGCTTTTTTCTCGCCAAGCTTTTGTACAATGGCGTTGGCAATTGATTCTGCCGCACCAGATTCCATCATCACACCCGCCAACATGCCGGCTGCTAAAACACGGATTGCGGTTCCCATAATACTTTGTGTTCCGTTTAATAGAACAGCGACTGTATCTGACAGGGAAGCGCCTCCAATAAGACAACCAACAATTGCACCAAAAAACAAGGAATACACAGGATTAAATTTTTTCAAAATTAATACTATCGCTACAACTAATCCTAAAATTGCAGCAACCCAAGATATTGTAATATCTGGCATTCAAAATCAGCTCCTTAAATTGTTTACGCTTTCATTCTATCAAAGTCCTTTCTTTTTAAAATTGTAAATTTAACAGGATTTATTGTTCAAATGCACAAAAAAACCGTTCTTAAAGAACAGTTTTTTGAAATCTTTTTCTATCTTTCTCAATAATGACCACCAAGCCAACGAACAAAAGAACACTCACAATTAACAATACTGCCGTTTTATTATATCCATGAAAGAGCGCTTCGCCTCCACATGCGTAAAGTATTGAGGAAGGAATTACACCAATGAATATAGCGGCTATTAAATTTTTTAATGGCAACTGCATAGTATCTGCAGCAAAATTAATCACAGAAGAAGGAATAATTGGAATCATGTAGCCCACCATAATCCCAATTTTTGGATGCTTCATCCGTCGAATGGACTGGACCCAATGATTGGTCTCCGTTTTTCTATCTAAAAATTTTATATGATGCATCAAAAAGATTGCAACTAAATTTCCCAAACTATTCCCTAAAACGTTAATGAGTGTGCCGCTGAAGGGACCAAAACTCAATCCTGCAATCACACCAATTACCGAGGTTGGAATCCCTGGTACTGCACACATGATCGCGGTCAAAAAAACTAACAATAGCGCTGCTGAAAAACCATGTGAACGAATTCGCTCTAATAATTGTGTCTTACTGGCTTTAGGATTCAAAAATAATTGAATATCTGTTTGATATTCTAGATACAAACGGTAACCTACCAGCAGGATTAAAATAAGCCCGCTACTGATTAGTAGTATTCGGATTGTTTTCCTCTTCATTTTCTTTGCTCCTTTTATGCTTTATACAAAGTGTAGCACAGGTTTCTTCGTGCCTCAATTAGAAGCTTGTATGAATAAAAGCCGCCCCTAAAAGTTAGACTAAAAATCTAGCTTTTAGGGGCGATTCGAAAGTTATGAAGGTACTTTTTTTATTTCCGATACATCTTAAACTCCAAGAACAGATCATTATAAATTCCTAAGTATTCTTGACCTAAGTCTTGGTAAACTTCTAAATGTTTGATGGTTTCATCATCTGGATAAAATTGTTTATCTTCAGCAACTTCTTTTGGTAATAGTTTTTTAGCTTCTTTATTTGGTGTGGAATAACCAATATATTCTGCGTTTTGTGCTGCATTTTCTGGTCGTAACATAAAGTTCATAAATGCATAGGCACCCTCTTTATTTTTGGCTGTCTTAGGCATCACAATGTTATCAAACCAGAGATTAGAGCCTTCACTGGGAATCACATAATGTAGATGTTCATTGTTTTCTAGCATTTCAGCAGCTTCACCAGAGAAAGTTACAGCAACTGCACTTTCTTCATTAGCCATGTACATTTTGATTTCATCGGCAACAATTGCTTTGACATTGTTCGTTAATCGGTTTAACTTATCGGTAGCCTGACGTAATTGTTGGTCGTTTTTACTGTTTAACGAATAGCCTAAACTGTTCAAAGATAATCCTAACACTTCGCGAGCGCCATCAATCAGCATGACATTATTTTTTAATTCCGGGCGCCATAAATCATCCCAATGTTGGATCTGACGACCGTCAATAAATTTATCATTATAAATAATCCCCAACGTGCCCCAGAAGTACGGAACGGAAAACTTATTTTTGGGATCAAAGGATTGATCTAAAAAGCGTGCATCAATGTTTTCTAAGCCTTTTAATTTGCTGTGATCAAGTGGTAAAAGCATCTTCGCTTTCATCATTTTTTGAATCATATATTCAGAAGGAATGGCAATATCATAGGCTGTGCCACCTTGCTGAATTTTTGTATACATAGCTTCATTAGAATCAAAGGTTTCGTAATTGACTTTATAGCCTGTTTCTTTTTCAAATTTCTTAATCAAGGCCGGATCTATATAGTCCCCCCAATTGTAAATGGTCAAGGTATCTGCTCCTGCCATGCCACTTGCTTTCTCCAATTGGCGCACGCCAAAAAACAAGATGACAATAATAGCGATAATTCCAATAAAAAGTGACTGTAATTTTTTCATTTTAACTTGGCCACCTCACTTTGTTCCCGACGCATTTTCTTTAAACGTTTTGGCGTATTGTCTTTACTGATAAAGTAATAACCGACAACTAGAATCATTGAGAATAGGAACACTAACGCACTTAAGGCATTGATTTCTAAACTAATTCCCTGACGTGCTCGTGAATAAATTTCAACAGATAATGTTGAAAAACCATTGCCTGTCACAAAGAATGTTACGGCAAAATCGTCCAACGAATAAGTAAAGGCCATAAAGTAGCCAGCAATAATTCCTGGCGCTAAAAAAGGCAAAATAATATTTTTAATCACTTGAACATTATTGGCCCCTAAATCCCGTGCCGCATCTACCATAGAATCGTTCATCTCTTGTAGTTTTGGTAAAACCATTAAAACAACAATTGGAATACTAAAGGCAATATGCGACAATAATACACTTGTAAAACCTAAACTGATAAACCCTACTGCCGTGAAGAAAATTAAGAAACTGGCTCCAATAATAACATCTGGTGAAACGAGTAAAATGTTATTAAAGCTAAGCAACGTGTTCCGGTTTTTACGACGTTTTGTATAATAAATCCCCATCGCGCCAAATGTTCCAATGATGGTTGCTATTAAAGCCGATAAGAAAGCTAGCAAAAACGTATTCAGAACAATGGTTAACAAGCGTGTGTCTTCGAAAACGTTCCGATAATTATCTAACGTAAAACCAGTAAACTGATTCATCGTTTGCGTGTCGTTAAACGAATAAAAAATCAAATAAAAGATTGGTGCGTACAGTAGCGCAAAGACAACGAATAAATACACATAAGACCATTTAAACTTTTTCTTTTGCATTATTTGCCACGCCCTTTCTTCTTCTCACCCGTCAGCAACATCACAATAAACATGGCAACAATTAAAATCACACCAATTGTTGAACCCATGCCCCAGTTTTGCGTTACTAAGAAGTGCTCCTCAATCGCCGTCCCCAACGTAATCACCCGATTGCCGCCAATTAAACGTGTTAACATAAAGAGCGAGAGCGAAGGAATAAAGACAGCTTGAACACCACTTTTCACACCGTTTAGGGAGAGAGGAAAAATGACACGGCGGAACGTTTCCGCACTGCTAGCTCCTAAGTCCCGACTAGCACTAATCAATGAAGGATTCATCTCTTCTAAGGCATTAAAAATCGGCATAATCATAAATGGAATTTCAATATACGTTGCGACAAATAAAAAACTGAAATCTGTAAACAGAATTTGGTGCGTACCCAAACCCATAAAACTCATAAACTGATTGATACTCCCATGAATACTGAAAATCCCAATAAAGGCATAAGCTTTTAATAATAAATTCACCCATGTTGGTAAAATAACTAGCATTAACCACAACTGTTTATGCTTGAGCTTTGTCAAAAAATAAGCCGTAGGATAACTTACCAATAACGTAAAAATGGTAATCAGAAAAGCATACCAAACCGAATTAACGGTCATACTTAAATACGTTCCTGATGTAAAATACGTTTGGTAATTCGCCAAGGTAAACTGGCCATTCATATCGAAAAATGATTGATAAATAATCATTAGCACTGGCGCAATGACGAATAAAAGTAACCACATTACATAGGGAATCGAATAAATTCGACGCATTGTTTTCATTTTATTTTCCCCTTTCGTTTACTCGTCGTAACTTTCTAAACGGGCATCAAAGTCTTCTTCTGATTCATTGAAGCGCATCACGTGAATATCTTCTGGCTCAAAAGAGAGCCCTACTTGAGCGCCTTCTTTGGCTTTTCGAGTGGAATGCACCATCCATTCGTTTCCTTGTTCATCAAAACAAATAATTTCATAATGAACGCCGCGGAATAACTGTGTATCCACCGTTACGGTTAGCTTGCCTTTTTCAAGCGTGGTAATCGTTAAGTCTTCTGGACGTAAAACGACTTCTACAGGTTCATTTTTCCGCATGCCGCCATCGACACATTCAAACTTTTTGCCCACAAATGAAACTAAATTATCTTCCAGCATCACGCCATCCACAATATTACTTTCCCCTACAAAGTCAGCAACAAAGTGATTAATCGGTTCATCATAAATATCGACTGGTGTGCCACTTTGCACGATATGACCTTTATTCATGACAAAAATTTCATCACTCATCGCTAATGCTTCTTCTTGATCATGGGTCACAAAAATAAAAGTAATTCCTAAACGTTGTTGTAAATCACGTAGTTCATATTGCATCGCTGTGCGTAATTTCAAATCTAAAGCGGATAACGGCTCATCTAAAAGCAATACTTTTGGCTCATTGACAATCGCTCGTGCAATTGCGACCCGCTGACGCTGGCCCCCAGACATTTCACTAATTTCACGTGTTTCGTAGCCGGGTAATTGAACCAAACGTAATGCCTCTTTCACTTTTTTTTCAATTTCTGCTTTGGATAGTTTTTTGATTTTTAAACCAAACGCAACATTATCAAAAACATTCATGTGAGGAAACAAAGCATAATCCTGAAACACGGTATTGACTTGGCGTTTATTGGCAGGTACATCATTTATTCTTTTACCATCAAAATAAACATCGCCAGAAGTCACGTCATTGAATCCCGCAATAATACGCAAAATCGTTGTTTTGCCACATCCTGAAGGTCCTAATAAGGTATAAAATTTTCCTTCTTCAATTTCAAAGCTGACATTTTTTAATACTGGTTCATCGTCAAATTGTTTGACAACATTTTCAAATGAAATCACATGGTTTCTCACTGGATAAACTCCTCCATTTCGTCCTTTATAAATACGATTCTGTCGCCACAATTAACGCACGACTTTTTCCTCGACCATTGTTGCTAATTTGGTGAGGTTCTGTTGCTTGGTAATACATTGTTTGACCTTTTTTAGCAATATACGTGGCTTCCCCTAATGTCAAACGAATGGAGCCATCAATCACATAAATAAATGTTTCCGATAGAGAAGGTTCAAACGTTTTGTATTCGCCATTTTTATCAAAAGTAATAATGACAGGTTCCATTTCTTTTTCATTTGAGGCTGGAATTAACCATTTTAGTTCATAGCCATGTTCTTCATCATAATAGAGGGTACTTTCTTCTTCATTGTAGACAATTTTCTGTTCAAGCGGTTGCTGACTAAAAAACTGCTCTGGCGTCACGCCTAGTACTTCTAAAATTGAGAAAAATGTTTCCATTGATGGTGAGCTTAAATCCCGCTCCAATTGGGAAATATAGCCTTTGGATAAATCCGTTCTTTCGCCTAATTCTTCTTGTGTTAAATTTTTCTGAATGCGTAAATTTCTCAACTTCTCACCAATTTCCATGGCACACCTCGTTTCTATTTTCAGCTAATCTTTTCAACAAAAGTTTTGTAATACTAAACTTACAGTTTAGTTTTACCTTTTTTAGTATACGAACTTTTTGAAAAATTTCAACCATTTTTCTTTATTTTTCTAGTCTAATTGTCACACAATCTTTCTTTTCTGTATAACTTACTGTTTATAAGAAGAAAAATGATACGAAAAAATCAGAATATGATAAAATAAGACGAGTTGCTTTTTTACATAATTGGAAGGAGAGTTTTTATATGAATTCATTTCAAGCATTTACGTTAAGAGAACAAGATACATCTGTTATTGGTCAACTAGAAACCATTACTTTAGACGATTTATCAGAAGGCACTGTAGTAATCAAAGCAGCCTACTCCTCAGTTAACTTTAAAGACTCTTTAGCTTCAAAAAAAGACGGCGGTGTGATTCGCAATTATCCAATGATTCCAGGAATTGATGTCAGTGGCACCGTTGTCACATCGGAAGATCCTCGTTTCAAAGAAGGCGATAAAGTGATCGTAACAGGCTATCAATTAGGGGTTACTCATACTGGTGGTTATTCTGAATATGTGCGTGTTCCTGGCGATTGGGTAGTTCCACTTCCTGAAAAAATGAGTCTCAAAGAAGCAATGATTTTCGGAACTGCTGGCTTTACGGCAGGATTATCTGTCACAGCTTTAGAAGACGATGGCTTACGCGACGACAAAGAAGCCCCCATTATTGTAACTGGTGCGACAGGCGGTGTTGCGACATTGTCTATTGCGATGTTGCATCAATTAGGCTACACTTCAATCACTGCATTAACTAGAAAGCCAGATTCTTTTGAGCTTTTAAAAGAGTTAGGTGTTAGTGAATGCTTATTAGTAGAAGATTTCTTAGCAACTCCTGTTAAAGCATTGATGAAACAGCGTTTTGCTTTTGCAATTGATACCACTGGTGGGGAAATTACTTCTGCTGTTTTACCACAACTTCGTTATGATGGCCGTTCAGCCATTTGTGGCCGCGCTGCTGGAATTACATTAGAGACAACCGTTTTACCCTTTATTTTACGGGGCGTTCATTTATTGGGCATTGATTCGGTTAATGTTGGTATGGACAAACGAAAAATAGTTTGGCAACGTCTTGCCACTGATTTAGACATCACTGAAAAAGCTGTGTATCAAGAGATTACTTTAGAAGAACTTCCCCCTGTTTTTGAAGCATTACAAGCAGGCCAACATATTGGACGGACCATTGTCCGAATTTCTTAAGGAGGCGTTTTGATTATGGATGTTTTAGTTACTGCTGGCGGAACGTCAGAACCGATTGATAATGTTCGTTCGATTACCAATCATTCTTCTGGCGGACTAGGAAAAGCAATTGCTGAAAGTTTTTTAGCTGCTGGACACAACGTAACCTACGTAACAACCAAACATGCATTACGTCCAACCCAACAATTGGACTTATCAATTAAAGAAATAGAAACAACGGTTGAATTAGCTACTACGTTAGAACAACTCTTTGCTGAAAAGCAATTTGATGCGATTGTTCACGCAATGGCAGTCAGTGATTTTACGACGGAAACCGCGCAAACGGAAGAACAATTTATTGATTCTTTTGCTCAACAATTAAGCGAACAAACATTGCCAAAGACCAAAGAAGCCTTGGCAACTATCGTTCAAAACACATTGAATCAGATTGCTGATATTCCTCAAACAGCAACAAAAATTTCATCTGATACGGACCGATTATTAATTTTTCTAAAGAAAAATCCTAAAGTCATCCAAATGATTCGTGACAAGCAACCCCAAACTGTTTTAGTGGGCTTTAAATTACTTGTCGACGTTTCACAAGAAGAACTTGTCCAGGTTGCACAAGCCGCTTTGGTTAAAAATCGGTGTGACTTTGTCTTAGCCAATGACTTGATGAACGTTCATGAAACAGAACACGAAGGATTATTAATTAACGAAACGGGCATTGTCCAAGAAGCTTGTTCAAAACAAGGGATTGGTTCAATGATCGTTAAAAATGTTGAAAAGAAATGGAGAGAACAACAATGAAAACTATTTTATTAGGCGTCTCTGGCAGCATTTCTGCATATAAAGCAGCAGATATTACAAGTCAACTAGCTAAGCTTGGCTACAATGTGGAAATTTTAATGACTAAAAGCAGCACAGCGTTCATCACTCCGCTGACGTTACAATCACTTTCTAAGAATCCAGTGCATACGGATGTCATGATGGAAATTGATCCCAGTAAAATTAATCACATTGAATTAGCTAAAAAAGCGGATTTATTTTTAGTAGCACCTGCTTCGGCCAATACAATTGGGAAATTAGCCCATGGGATTGCCGACGACTTATTATCAACAGTTGCTTTGGCGCTTTATCCTGAAACACCCAAAATTATTGCGCCCGCGATGAATACGTATATGTACCAAAACCCCATTGTCCAACGAAATATTGGCATTTTAAAAGAAGTCGGCTATCAAGAAATAATCCCACGTGAAGCTCTATTAGCTTGTGGCGATTATGGTCGTGGCGCACTTGCCACTGTTGAAGATATCCTTCAAACAGTGATGAAAATTTTAGCATCTGATAACAAGGAGTAATTTATGAATAACACGAAAAAATTTACGTTAACAGCAATGTTCTTAGCTATCTTACTTTTACTGGCTTTAACCCCACTAGGATTTATCACATTAGGTCCTTTAAATTCGACCACGATGCATATTCCTGTAATTATTGGTTCCATTGTTTTAGGGCCAAAAATCGGTAGTATGTTGGGCGGCACGTTTGGGATCATTAGCTTAATTAAAAATACGACAGCACCAACACCTTTGTCGTTTGTTTTTTCTCCATTTATTCCTGTGATCGGTACCGATCATGGTAGTTGGAAGGCACTTTTAATTGTGCTCATTCCGCGGATTTTAATTGGGGTCGTTCCTTATTTCGCTTACAAATGGCTAAATAAATTAACGAAGGAAAAAGCGCAACCTGTCTCCTTATTTGTGGCTGGTGTTTTAGGCTCAGCAACGAATACCATTTTAGTCATGAACATGATTTATTTTCTTTTTAATTCAGCTTATGCTGAAATTATTGGTAAAGCTGGAACTGCTGTTTACCTAGCTATTATTGCGACGATTTTCAGTTCTGGTGTGCCAGAAGCTCTTGTTGCTGGTGTAGCTGCTTCAGCAATTGCTAGCGTTTTGCTTCGCTTAATGAAACGGAATGCAACACAAAAACTATAGAAAAAAACACAGGGACTAAAAATCAAGTTTGATTTTTAGTCCCTGTGTTTTTTATTTATTTTTTTTGTTTTCGTAATTTATAAGCATATTCACTGGCTTTAAATAATAATTTATTAACCGGTAAATCGAATTCCCCAATAAATTCATTAATCGTTGGGTTGAAGTTCGCTTTAAACTTAATTAAGCCATCATTTAAACTACCTTCTAAGCCGCCCATATTACAGCTTTCGCAGCCACGGTTAAAACATTCTTGAATGGCATCTCGCCAAGTCACATAAGTTGGCATGTAGCGTTTATAACGATCATCTAAGCCAGCATAAAGGATTTCACTTGTTGGACCAAATGTCACAGCCAAGGCGCCAGCAACCGTGACGATTTCACCAGCTTCTGCGATATTTTCTTCTAATTCTTTTAGTTCCCGAGTCAAGGAAGTATCTAATTCTTCTAAATTATGGCGCTTTTTCACTTGATTTTCTTTCAAATTACTCAAGTCTTTTTGATTTTTGTCATAGCGTTGTTGCGTGCTATCTAAGCGTTCCTTTAAATTGACTTGCGCCAACATAATAAAGGAGTCTTCTGGGTAAATGTTCAACAGCTTCTTAAAGTAATCACTATTCCTCAAAGAAATATGTTGGCGTTCCATGGTTGATTGAATGACTTTTTCAAATTCATCAACAAAGTCAACATGCCCTTGCTGCACAACGACCCCTTTTTTTTCAGCTGTTTTAATCATTTTCTTGGTACTTTTTGACAATTGTTCCTCACTAAAATCTTCACGATAAATATTCGCTTGGAAGCGAGGCTGGATGGTGGCCCCCATATCCATTGTCAGTCCTTGATATTTGGCCCCTGCTTTTTTCAAGGTCTCAATAATAGCTGTCGCTTCAGCATGCGGTTGATGTTCCTCTCCCAAATGGAAATCTTGATAGTGAACCGCTGGATCCATTTTTATAAATAAAGCTCGTTTTTTCTTGCCAAATTTTTTCAATTCAGCCATAAAGTAGCTGATCAAACGTTCATTTGTATAGTCCATTACTGGACCTCTTGGTGTATATAACATCGTAAAACCGGCTGGTAATGGTTTGATTAAAACTAAACTTGATGCAACTAATGTATCCTTTTCATAAACCCCAACAATTTCAGAACCCCAGTTATCCTTGACTTTTGCCCATGAAGATGACTGTAGTAAATTACATAATGGGTGATTTTTAACAAATGTATCGTGTACTTCTGCCGGAATACCGATTTTAAATGTGTACATGTTCAAACTCCTCTGCTG
Organism: Enterococcus sp. DIV0682; assembly: GCF_051712685.1. Lineage (NCBI taxonomy): Bacteria > Bacillati > Bacillota > Bacilli > Lactobacillales > Enterococcaceae > Enterococcus > Enterococcus sp. DIV0682. The sequence goes on along the minus strand of NZ_JBIOPK010000001.1, from coordinate 570,509 downwards.
TGACTTTCCAATAGTCCGTTTATCTTACACTATCATAGTGTATTCCAACAGACTAGTAAAGTTTTACATGAAAATTTTTAGAAAAAATGTAGATCTTATTCTTTATGTAAAAAAGACGAGGTAGAAACAGTTCATTCTACCACTTAGTTCACTAATAGCAACGACACTTTTCTTCACTGCCATTCAAAGGATGAATCATTTCTATCCACATCTTTTCAATTAAATACGTGTTTCAAATTTTAATGACTTGTTGATAAAGTACATGATTGGTGCTGAAATCGTCATAATAATCGCTTCACTTAATGCTAACCAACCATAAGTTGTCCAAAATGCTTGGCCGCCACTTGGTACTAGCATAAAGGCAATAAAAAACATACTTACAGTGAAAAATAGACTATTTAGACACATTCTAACAGGAATACTTGGTACCTTTTTTTGTAAAAAAGCTGTTAAGCTCAACGCAAATAATGTTTGCGCTCCACCAAACAGAGCATCCATTACACCGAAACCAAAAAATAAGTTAAAAAAGATAACGCCGCCTAAAACACCCCACATCAATTTGCGATTGAAAACGACTAGGTGATTCAAACTTTCTGAAATTCTAAATTGAATCATACCAGAAGAAACTGGCCGAACCAATAAAGAGAGGACAATATATAAGCCCATAATGATACCATTGGCTAAGACTGTTCTTAGCTTTCGATTGGCTTGAAACGAATTTTGCATACTTTTTCCTTCTTTCTCCGAGTTTTTTTACAAGGGATGGTTGATGAACCTTGGTTACAATTGCAACAGTTCACATTCTAATATGGAAAGTCAAAATAGTCAATGAAAGCCCTGTTTTACTTTGCACTTATTTGCAGTTTTCACCTCTCGTGCATTGTTTCGTACCTTTTTCTAGTCATTTTTTACTTTTTTAAGCAATCTTTATTCGCAGAAGTTCCTCCCTCTGGTATAATGGACAATAGCGATTCAAAGGAGGAGCTCAATGAACATTCACTACTATCTTATTATCAACGAGCAAGCAAGTAGCGGCAATGGCCGAAAAGTCGCTAGAAAAGTGATTCAACAACTCAAGCAACAAGAACTTAAATATACGGCTCTTTACACTGATTACGCTGGACATGAAAAAGAATTGACGAAGGAACTTGCAGAAACAACTTTACTTCCTTGGTCTGAAGACTTAGACGTTTCAACTTTTCCAATCCTAGTCGTGCTAGGCGGCGATGGCACACTACATAATGTCATTAATTCATTACTTCCATATGATTCAGCTATTCCTTTAAGCTATATTCCATGCGGCTCTGGAAATGATTTTGCACGAGGGGTGGGATTATCAAGGAATATTGATAAAGCATTGCATCAAATCCTGCGCACCAGACGACCAAAAGAAATTCAAACGATTCATTATGTAGAAGCCAACCAAGAAGAAATCGGCTTAGCCACCAATAATGTTGGCTTAGGGTTAGATGCGGCAATCGTGGAAAAAACCAACGAATCGTCATCAAAAAAAGCCTTAAATAAATTTAAGCTTGGCTCGCTTTCCTATATTTCTTCAATCATTCATGTCTTTTTTAAACAAAAAGGCTTTCCAATTTTAGTTGAAATGAATGGTAAACAATACACATTTAATCGTGCTTTCCTATGTACGGTCACAAATCATCCTTATTTTGGCGGGGGCGTATCAATTATGCCGACGGCCAATCCTCGCAAAGCAGTCGTGGACTTAGTTGTCGTGGAACGAATCAATATTTTTAAAATTTTGTGGCTTATTTTCCTATTGCTTCGCCAAAAACAAGGGAAATCTAAGCATTTTCATCATTTTCAATCAAGCAAAATTCGAATTGTTTCGACGATTCCACAAACCATTCACGCAGATGGCGAGATTTTAGGCAAACGAAGTATTGATATGGTTTATACCACACAAAAACGTTTGTTTTGGTTTTAACTGAGTCCCTTAAGGTTGAAAAAGAGTGCCATAAGTCAAAACGACTTATGGCACTCTTTCCTTTTCTCACATAAATTGATAAGGCGTCGTTTCCTTCATTCCAATCATTGGATCAACAGCATTTGTTTGAATAATTTCGACTGTTAGTCGTGGTTCTTTTGGTAATGGTTCTTCGACAACTTTTGTCGCTTTCTTTGCTGTTTCTGGGGTTGACTCTTCCCCTTCATCAGCAAATAGTGAAACTTCTTGTACCGTTGTTTCAACTAATTGCTCGTCTGTTTCTTTGATCTGATCGGCTTTCGTTGATTGCTGTTCAGTTTCATAAGAGACAGCTTTTGTTTCCTTTTCAGTAAATGGATGGTCTGCCGTTAAACCTTCTTCATAGGCTTCTAACTGAGTTCTAATCGTTAAGGTCATTTGTTCTGCGTTCACGATTCGTTCTTTTAGCATCGTCATGCGACTAGCCGATTCGTTTTTGACACATGTTTCAAAAGCAGAAACCTCCCCTAATAGAATTAATAATTCTTTACTACGTGTCACTGCTGTATACAACAAATTTCGTTGCAGCATTCGGCTATACTGATGAACCATTGGCAGTAACACCATGCGGAATTCACTACCTTGCGCTTTATGAATCGAACAACAATACGATAGCGTAATTTTATTCCATTCATTTCTTTTATACGTTACTTCATTATTATCAAACTGTAAAACCAACTCGTCCACTTTGTCCTCTGAGTCTTTGGCCAAAGTAATTCCGACGATTTCTCCCATATCTCCATTGAACACATTTAATTCTGGCGTATTGACTAGTTGCAAAACTTTATCCCCAATCCGATAGACGGTGTCATTCCATTTGACTTCTTTTTTCTTACCATCATTTGGATTGAAGATTTCTTGCATCATTTTATTCAAGGCATCAATGCCGGCTGCGCCACGATACATTGGCGCTAAAACTTGGATATCTTGTGGCGTAAACCCTTTTGCTTTTGCCTTTGTGACGATTTGTCGAATGTATTCTTCGATATGACCAATATCACTTGCAAAGAACGAGCGATCCTTTTGATTTTTTTGAAAATCAGCAGGCAACTTTCCTTCTTTAATTTCATGGGCAAGAGGAATAATACTTGAACCGTCTCCTTGACGATAAATTTCGTTTAACTCACATTTGGGAATTTCGTTAATTTGCAATAAGTCATGTAAGACTTGACCTGGACCGACAGACGGTAGCTGGTCCTTATCACCAACAAAAATCACTTGCATGTTTGTCGGAATAGCTTTTAATAACGTATTGGCTAACCAAGTATCCACCATTGACATTTCATCTACAATTAGCAAACCGCCTTCTAATTCTTTGGCGGTTAAACTCGGATTTTTTTCACGACCTGTCAAGCCTAACAAACGATGGATGGTACTTGCAGGTAAACCTGTCGTTTCGTTCATACGTTTCGCTGCTCGCCCAGTTGGCGCCGCTAGCAAGATTGGAAACATCTCCTGCGTGTAGTCTTTGAGATCTAATGAAAGACCATTTAGCTCCGCAAACAACGAGACAATCCCATTAATAACAGTTGTTTTCCCTGTTCCGGGCCCTCCAGTTAAAATAAATAACGGCGATTTAATCGCTTCTTCAATCGCTGCTTGTTGCGAGTCGCCATACTGAATATTTAAACGTTTCTCAATCATTCGGATATTTTTTTGGACTTCTTCTTCCTCGTAATGAATTTCTTTTTTACGAGAAAGTAAACGCTGAATCGAAGTACCAATGCCCCATTCAGAAAAATAGAGACTGTTCTCAAAAAGTTTAGTCTCTTCTTGTTGGATTTTTCCATGTTCGACTAACGTAATGATTTCATTGGCCACTTGATCAGGTGAGATTTCCACTGGGCGACTTGCTTCCAAGGTCCGAATCGCTTCTTCTAACAAAACATCTGCTTGAACATACGTATTGCCTGAGCGAATGGAGTGTTCAAACACTTCATGTAAAATCGCCGCTCGAATTCGAACAGCAGAATCCGCCTGAATGCCGATTTGTTCAGCAATATTGTCCGCTCGTTTAAATCCGACTCCCTCAATATCTTCAACTAACTGATAGGGATTTTCTTGAATCACAGAAAGGGTTTCTTCTTGATACGTTTGATAAATTGAAAAAGCTAACTGACTACCGAAGCCGTATCGATTTAGTCCCACAATCACTTGCTCCATCCCGTGATTCAAACGAATTGTTTCGACGATTACTTGACGTTTTTTTTCATTTAAAACAGTAACTTCTTCCAAAACACTCGGGTCATCAATAATTCGGTCAATCGCACTTTCCCCTAATACTTCAACAATTTTTTCAGCGGTTCGTTTACCAATGCCAGGAAATTTGTCACTTGATAAATAGTTAACCACCCCACTAGCCGAAGTCGGTCTTTCTTGCTGATAACTATCCACCTGAAACTGTCTGCCATAACGAGGATGGTCCACAAAATGACCAAAGAAACGGTAGGGTTCCTCTTCTTGAACTTGGCCAAAACTTCCAGTTACTACAATTTCTTTTTCTAAATAATCTGTATTTGTATCGGTCACATTTACAAGAACGACTTTATAAAAATTACTGGGATTTTCAAAAAAGATTGCTTGTACAGTCCCAACAATAAAGGCTTTTTCTTCGTCCTCACCAAAAAGTGTTACCACTACAAGCCCTCCTTTCTGTTGTGCGCTTATTGTGCTTTTTCTTTAGCTAAAAAAGACGTATCATTCCATAACGTTAAGTCGTACGGCATGTTCCTTGATGCCTCTTTGGTTTCAAGGATTGAAAGGCTATTGTTTAACAGCCCGCCCATTGTCCGTAATTCTGATAATGGTTTACCAGCCATCGCTTGGATTGCCGCCGTCAGCGCTGCTCCGTGTCCGACAAATAGAACTGGACCTTCGTGCTGCTTCGCCGCTTCAGCAACTGTTTCTGAAATCCGTTGAATCGCTTGCTCGATTGGTTCACCATCAAAAATTGTTGGATCATACAAATCTAAACGATGCCGTAAATGATCTAATTCTTCTCCATAAAAATTACGCATTTCTTCAATATATTGTCCTTCTAAACGACCTAAACCTAATTCTTTTAAGCTATCTGTATAAACAATTTCAACTGGACGATTCAATTCTTGTTGAATTCCCCGCGCAGTATTTTTGGCACGTAATAGCGGACTAGAATAAATTTTTTCAAACGGAATATCTTGTAAATATTGGCCTAATTGTTTAATTTCATCATAACTAGTTGGTAATAACGGCGAATCTCCTGTCATTCCTTGAAATCGTTTCTGTTGATTCCATTCAGTTTTTCCATGTCGTGTAAAATATAATTTCATGTAACTTCTCCAAACTTCTTTATCTCTTCATATGTCTTTCTAGTTTATCACTTCCCTGCGAAAATATCCATGGAAGTTTCTAGTAATCCAAGCAAAATAAGCCTAGAACAAAAATCTAAATTGTTTTTTGTTCTAGGCTTGGAAATTGGCCAACAGTAAAAATAAAACCACTTTCTTCTGACATTTTTGAAAAAAGCGCTACTGTCTTAACTTTTTTTAATCCAATTTATCATTTTCATAATGATGCGTCAGTTCTAAGTTCGGAAAATTTTGCTGACGTAAGGCTTCATAAACAATTAGTGCGGCAGTGTTAGAAAGATTCAACGAGCGCACATGTTCATCATTCATAGGAATTCGGATACACTTTTCTTCGTTTTCTCGCATAAACGTTTCTGGTAAGCCCGTTGTTTCTTTTCCAAAAAGGAAATAATGGTCCTCGCCATCATTATAATTGACCTCGCTGTATGTTTGGTGAGCAAATTTGGTTACTAAATGCAAGTGTTTGCCTGCCACATGGGCTAAAAAGGCAGCCAAATCTTTATGATACGTAATATTTACATCATTCCAATAATCTAATCCGGCACGTTTTAAGTGTTTATCATCTGTTGAAAATCCTAAAGGTTCGATTAAATGCAACGGTGTATTCGTCGCTGCACATGTCCGTGCAATATTTCCAGTATTTGCTGGAATTTGTGGTTCAAATAAAACAATATGGTTCGTCAACTATCTTCAGCTCCTCAAATATCAATCGTGTTCATTTTAGCATAAATTCAAAATAAATAGCGCCCACAATACTTATTTTCAAAAAAAAACCGCATGACGCGATGATGTCAGGCGGCAGCTATTCTAACCAATAAAAAAAACGTACCGTCTCGGTGTCTAGCACGGCGAGTCGTTACGTTAGTGAAGGTCTCTTCACTAACTTTTATCAGAACAGGACCCTGATAAAAACCAATGAAAAAACAACTTGTAAGTAATATAACACCAATGTCACTTTATTGCAAGACTTTTTTAGGATTTTCTTCACAAAAAAGTCTATCTTTTACGACCTACTAACAAGCGGACGTCAATCGTGATTTTTTCCAATGGTCGCTGTTGTAGCTCGGCTTTAACTTTTTGAGAAACTTGCCACTCTAATGGCGACATTTCTAATAAATCCAACCGTCTTTCCTCGGGAATGTCAAAGCAATAAGTTATTCGTTCATCTACTTCCACAGCTAATTCCTCGGCAAAACGTTGGACTACTTTTTGATTGGAATAACTTTGTTTCTTTTCGTCATTGGGATAAAAAGCCGCTCGTAATTCCTTTAAATAATTCTCTTCAGGAATAATTTTAATCACAGTCCCGTCAGCTTTTAGTACTCGCCGAAATTCTTGATAATGTGAAGGAGAAAAAATATTCAAAATCGTATCAAGCCCTTGATCCGCAAATGGCAAATTCGTTAAATCCGCCACACACCAAAACGCATCAATTGGCTGATTACTTGCTAAATAGATTCCTTCCTTTGATAAATCAAACCCGATTTTCAGTCCAGATAAGCCTGCTTGACTTAACTCAGCTAGAAAACTCCCTTCACCACAACCAACATCGACTACTGTTTTATTTTGAGGAAGATAGTGCATAATTTTGTTTAAAACAGGCGCGTACATGCCACTTTGAATCATTTTTCCTCGAGAAGTAAACATTTTTTTATTATATTCTGTCTGAACGCCATGATTTAGAAAGTATAACGTGCCTTTCTTGGATAAATCAAATTGATGCCTCTGTTGACAAATCAGACCAACCCCTTCTACATGCATTGGTTGATGACAAGTTGGACAGCGAAATACAGCTGCTTCTTTTTTCAATAATTGTTGTGCTCGTTCAATTTTCTTTAACATTTAAAACTCCTTACGTTCATCAAATGAACATTTTCTCTTATAAAAAGTTGCACTCTTTTTTTCAGGGCTATGGTAGTAAGCAGAATTATGGTACAATGCCTGTGAAGAAAAAGCAAGGAGCGATAAGAAATGATTAAAGAATTCTGTGCCGAAAATTTCACTAAGATTCCCCAAGCCATTCAAAAAGGTGCGAATCGCATCGAATTATGCGATAACTTAGCCGTGGGTGGAACGACGCCAAGTACTGGTGTTATTGAAGAAGTCTTAGCATACGCTGGCGAACATTCTGTACCAGTGATGACAATCATTCGTCCTCGTGGCGGCAATTTTGTCTATAATGATATTGAATTAAAAATTATGCATACCGATTTAATCGAAGCAAAGAAATTAGGAACCGACGGCATTGTTATTGGCTGTTTAACTGAGGATGGTTGGTTAGATGAAGAAGCTTTGGACTTATTCATTGAAACAGCTGAAGGCTTGCAAATCACTTTTCATATGGCTTTTGATGCCTTGTCGAAAGAAAACCAATTTAAGGCGATCGACTGGTTAGCTGAGCGTGGTGTGACGCGTATTTTAACTCATGGCGGGCCAGCTGGTACCCCTATCGAAGACAACTTTGATCATTTAAAAGAATTAATTGCCTACGCAGATCAACGGATTCTTATTTTACCAGGTGGCGGTATTTCCACAGAAAACGTTCAAACTGTGATGGACACTTTAAAAGTCACAGAAGTCCATGGCACAAAAATTGTTTAATTTCTTGTATCTAAAAAAGTGAGGTAGCCGTCGTATTAACGGCTATCTCACTTTTTTGATTTCAAGCAAACCAACGAATCCTTTTACCTCAGTCTCATGATAAATAAGTGCAATTTTTTAAACAAAATAACGCATAAACATGCTGGCAATATTGAAATAAATTAATACACTGGTTAAATCACTTAAGGTAGTAATAAACGGGCCACTGGCAACTGCGGGATCAAACCCTAATTTATCCATTAACATCGGGATTAAACTCCCTGCTAAATTCGCCACAGTAATTGCACAGAGCATTGCCATCCCAATCACAAATCCAAGCGGAAGATTATGTTGCCACACGCCAACCACAATCATAATGGTTAAACCTGTCACAGCCCCCGTCACTAGTCCCGTGAGTACTTCACTTAAGATTAAGCGACCAAAATTACTATCCTTTTCATCTTTCATAGCCAAACGGCGTACCGCGACCGCCAATGATTGTGTTCCGGCATTGCCGGCTGTTCCGGTAATTAAAGAAATAAAAACGGCTAAAATACTCGCTTCGCTAACTAACGACTCATAATTACTGATTAACGAGGCCGTAGACATCCCTAAAAACAGCAGCGTAATTAACCAAGGTAATCGTTTAGAAGCGGCTTTTAAAGGGTTCTCACTAACTTCCTCAACGTCGACCCCGGCTAAACCAGAGTAGTCGCTAGCGGCCTCATCATCGATAACATCAATAATATCATCAACTGTTACAATCCCCAACAAATGATCATCATAATCTGTAACTGGCACAGCTAAGAAGTCATAGTCACGAATTGTTTGCGCGACATCTTCTTGGTCATCGCCAACATGAACTGAAATAACCCGTTCATTCAAAATATCAGCAATCAAGGTATCATCATCATTAACAATTAAATCCCGCAACGAAATAACGCCGACTAAATGATTTTCTTGGTCGACTACGTAAACGTAATAGATTGTTTCCGCCATGTCCGCTTGATTCTTTAAGACGTACATCGCAGAACGCACTGTTTGATTCGCCACAATCGAAACAAATTCGGTGGTCATAATCGCCCCAGCAGTTTCATCTTCGTAATGAAGTAACTCTTTAATTTCGCCTGCTTCTTCACTACTTAACAAACTAAGATATTTCGCCTTTTGACTTTTGTCTAACATATTTAGTAAATCCACCGCATTATCGGTATACATCTCAGCTAACATATCGGCTGCATAACTTGGGCGCATTTCAGCTAAATAATCTTTCATATTCTCATTATCTTCTTCGATAACATCAAACATATCCGCTAATTCTTTCGGAGATAGGTAATTGTATAAATGTTGTCGGTCTTTTTCATCTAACGATTGGTAAAATTGTCCTTGTTCATAAATGTGTAACGCTAAAAATAGCTCACGAAATTCGTTCATTTGTTGATTTTTTAGCGTTTCTAAAAGAAGGGCAAATTGCTCTTCCATTTCTTGGCCTTCATTCATCTTACACTTTCCCCTCCTGCCTCTTTATTATTATAACGTATCATCTACACTTTTCATATCCTCCGCTAGTGGGGAAATCAGATGAACCGTTTCTTTGGTAAAAGGATGAGTAAAAATTAGTTCCATGCAATGCAACGCTTGCCGCTCAATTCCTTGATCCATCTCTCCATGATACATCTCATCCCCTAATAATGAACAGCCAATTGCTTCAAAATGTACCCGAATTTGATGTGTTCGTCCTGTATGGAGCTGAATGCGCACAGCTGCTGCTTGGGCTCCTCTTTTTGCGAGCCAATATTCTGTACTAGCAAATTGACCTGTTTCGATAACTTGGCGTTTTAATAAAGAGGACAAGTCGCGCCCAATTGGCTTTTCAATCAATTGATGCTCGTTTAACTGCTCAATCGCTCCACCAACAAGGGCATAATAAATTTTTGTCACCTTTTTTTCTCGTAATTCTTGATCAATTAAAGCATGAGCAAAGCCGTGTTTCGCAAATAACATCAGCCCAGAAGTATCTCGATCTAAACGAGTCACGACATGAATAACTTGATTCACATAATTTTGACGCTTGTAATAGCCCTTAACACGATTCGCCATCGTTCCTGAAGGATGATACTGAGCAGGTATCGAGGCAATGCCAGCGGGCTTATTAACTACTAAAAAATGATCATCTTCAAACACAATTTCAATCGGTTCATCATCTGTTAATAATGTCTCATGTTCCGCTTCATCTGGAATCGTCATTTTAACGACATCGCCAGTTTGTAAAGGATAGATGGCATTTTGAGCGGTCCCATTCACTTGAATTTTACCACCCTGAAATTTCACCTTAGCTAATAACCCTTTTGAAACGCCTTGTTCCTTTAAAAAATATTTCACTTGTTGTGTTGTTTCTTTGTCATATGTCCATTGAAATTCCATCGTTTAATTAATCCTCACCAATAAAGGCATCTTTCACTCGATGCCAAAAATGCATGTGCCGATAAGAGGCAAAATGAATCCGTTCGTCTGCAATTCGATAGCAGACGGAAGCGATATTTTCTTGATAAATATCTAATTGGTCCACCGTGACAAAATAATCATCACTTTCCTGTAATTTAATCTCCAGCCACTCCGTATGTGCGATTACAATCGGTGACCCCAATGTTCGAAAGACACGATTGTTTAAGGAGGCGATTTCGGTTAACTGAAACGCATTAATGCTAGGATGCAAAACAGCCCCACCAATACTTTTATTATACGCAGTAGAGCCGGTTGGGGTCGAAATCGACAACCCATCACCACGAAATCGTTCAAACAGTTCGTCTTTAATAAACACATCGCCCACCATCGTCCGGTTTCCTCGTTTAATTGTTGATTCATTTAATGCTAAAAAATGTTTATCTGGTTTCCCATCTCTAAACCGAATCCGCACATCTAATAATGGATAACTCGTACTTTTTTCACGATGAATACACAAACTCTCAACTAGTTCTTTTAATTCATAATCACGCCAATCTGTATAGAAACCCAAGTGTCCGGTATGTACACCTAAGAAACTTACTTCGTTTAACAGATGATTAAATCGATGAAAAGCGGAAAGAAGCGTACCATCTCCGCCGACTGAAATCACAAGTTCAGGTTGACGATTGTCTATTTGAATTTGGTTTTGCTCTAATAGTGTTGTCAGTTGTTTTGTGACTTGTTTCGATTTTTCTTCCGAGTTATGAACAATCGCCACTTTCATAAGCAGACTCCTTTACTGATTTTCTGGTGTTTCGTTTTTAATTTGCTTATAGTATTCGTTTTCTAGCAATCCACGGCCATGAGAGAAGTAATGTTGTGCTTCTTGAATTTCTTCACGAATAGATGACATTTCTTCATCTAATAAATAGGCTGCCTCTGCCGCTCGCTGAAGGCGTTCTTTCATTTCTTCAGGAAAGACACCTTGATATTTATAATTCAAAGAATGTTCAATCGTTGCCCAAAAATTCATGGAAAGTGTCCGAATTTGGATTTCGGCCAAAATAATCTTTTCCCCAGTGACTAATTGCACAGGATATTCCACCACCACATGGTACGAACGATAACCACTTTCTTTTTTATTTTCAATGTAGTCCCGTTCTTCCACAATTTTTAAGTCTTTACGATTTCTTAAAAGTGCGACTACCTGGTAAATGTCTTCCACAAATTGGCACATAATCCGCAAACCAGCAATGTCTTGCATTTCTTCTTCAATCCGATTTAAAGGAATATGCCGAATAGCCGTCTTGGTCAAAATACTATCTACTGGTTTCACACGTCCTGTAACGAATTCAATTGGTATGTGTTTATCTTGCTCCCGAAATTGTTTACGAATACCTCGTAGTTTTACTTTTAATTCGCTGACCGCCTGTTCATATGGCGCTAAAAACAGCTCCCACTCTCGTTCCATGGTAGATCCCTCAATTTCCTTGAATTTCATTCACTGATTATTTTACCACAGTCCTCCCTAAAATAGGGTGTTATTCGCTATTTGATTTCCAAACGCCTTTCATTAGAAAAATTTTTCACAGAGAAGACCACTTTTCTTGACGGAAACCTATATAATATGTGAAAATTGGAGTGATTTAAGAAAGAGAGAGAACCCCATGAGTGAGCACTTAGAAATTGAATTTAAAACATTAGTTAGTCCACAAGATTTCAATCGATTAATCGACCATTTTGCTATTCAAAAAACGGACTTTTTTACGCAAACAAATCATTATTTTGATACGGACGATTTTCAATTAAAAGCACAACGAATGGGCTTAAGAATTCGCGTATTAGCAGATCGTGGTGAGTTAACCTTAAAAGTTCCTGCGCCAGAAGGATTATTAGAAATCAATGACCCTTTATCGCTTGAGACGGCGAACCACTTTATCAAGAGGAATCACCTCCCTACTGAGGGGGCTGTGGCGAAGAAATTACAAGAATTAGGTATTGAAATCGCCTCGATCCATTTAATTGGTTCATTAAAAACAGCACGTGCAGAAAAACAAATTCCTCAAGGACTACTTGCGTTAGACGAAAGTTGGTATAACCAACAGCACGATTTTGAATTAGAGTTAGAAGTTACTGAAGCTGAAAGCGGCAAGCAAGCGTTTCAAACATTAATGGCTGATTTGAACATTCCCATTACGCTTGCACCTAACAAGATTCAACGCATGATGCGGACCACTGCCCCTTAGTATTCGAAGCACTGACGTTCTGGCACCTGTATTTGAAAAAGCATGGCATTGGAGGAAGTATGAATGGTTGAAATTTATTTGTTCGTCAATCCTTTAGGCGGCGTCTGTTTAGAAATTGAAAAAGAAATTATACAATTGTCTGTTAACGACAAGAAAAAAATACAATTGCGCTTTATCCCTTTATTAAACATGAAAACGATCAATGAATTTTTGAGTCGTCAACATATTCCGATTAATGACATTAAACGACGGAATCGAATTTTTGAAGATTTATACTCAGCCGCTCTTGACTATAAAGCAGCACAGTTACAAGGCCGAAAAAAAGGCCGACAATTGTTGATTGGCTTACAAAAAGCAGTAGCTGAAGACGGTCTAGCTTACTCTCCTGAGTTATCAGAAGAACTACTTCTAGCGGCCGGCGGGGATATTGATATGTATCGTAAAGACCGACAATCCGATTTTGTCAAAGAATCTTTCCAAACCGACCAAAAAGTTGCTCGAGAAATGGGGATTAAACAACATCCTACCGCAGTCGTTTACAACTATACTTGCGAGAACGATTTCGGCATTTTAGTCGAAAATTTTGAAAACATGGATGAAATTAAACAACTTTGTCGTGTCCATCCACATAACGAACCGTTGCTGAGCCAAGATGACGCAACCTTTGAATTTAAACGCCGCTCCAATTATCATTTTCCAAATGGACATTTACATTTATTATAAAAAAGAAGGACCATATAGCTGTATAATACGCCTCCAAAATTAGAACAAAAATCTAACTTTGGAGGCGTATTTAAACTAGCAAAATATGATTATGCATTCAAGAACAAAGTAGTAAAAGCTTATCAAAATGGAGAAAAGATGCTATCAAACACTGGACAAAGCAATTTAATATCTCTTCATATTCCACTGTACAAGAATGAGTCAAAATAGTAGAAAAATTTAATTTTAAGGTCCTTCATCAAAAAACTGCCAACGGATACACCTGAATTTAAGCATTCGAAACATAATCAAAACGGAACATCCTAATTAAGAATGATGCTCTAGCTGAATCCTTTTCTTGATTTGTTTAATGATAAAGTTTTGTCCTTTCCATATTGCTAAACACTCGAATATAAAAGCGATTCTTGACAAAAGAAATTAATAAATTGATTTCCTCTAATTATCAGCGAAGCAAAACGAAACTTCGGTTCAGTGTTCAATACTGTAAACGGTTCATTTCATAAAAATACCGGCCAGATTTCTCCAGCCGGTATTCGAGCTCAATTTTGTATTTTACTAAAAAATTCTATTTTTTAATTTAGACTTCTTCTTCAATAATAAAACGTGGTCGCCCCTTAACTTCGGAATAAATTTTACCAATATATTCGCCCACAATAGACAGACTGATTAATTGAATTCCCCCTAAAAACCAGATACTGATGATAAGAGAAGACCAACCAGCTTCAACATTTCCTGTAAAATGTTGTATTAAACTATAAATCATATAAAAGATACCAATTAATAAAGTAATAAACCCTATGTTTCTAACCATTTTTATTGGTACAATTGAAAAGGAAGTAATGCCTTCCATAGCAAAATTAAGCATTTTTTTTAGCGGATATTTTGACTCACCAGCTACTCGAATATTTCTTGAATAATAAACTTTTGTACTAGGAAATCCAACTAATGGAACCATCCCTCTTAAAAATAAGTTTTCTTCTTTAAAAGTTAGTAATACCTTAGTCGCTCGATTGCTCATCAAACGAAAATCTGCATGGTTTGGTACGGTATTCACACCTAGTTTATTCATAAATGAATAAAACATTTCTGCAGTTTTTCTTTTGAACGCGGTATCTGTATCACGGTTACTACGAACGCCATAAACAACATCGTTTCCATCATGATAAGCATCAATCATTCCCTCAATTGCCTCGACATCATCTTGTAAATCTGCATCAATCGTAACAATCATATCTGCAAATTGAACCGCTGTCGTCATACCAGCTAAAAGTGCATTTTGGTGACCAAAGTTGCGACTAAATTTAAGACCTTTAAAATGTTCTTCTTGTTCAGATAGTCTTTTAATAATAGCCCATGTTTTATCTTTACTACCATCATCCACAAACAAAATGGAACTTTCTGTACTTACTTTATTCTTAGCAATCATTCGTTTTAAAAAATCCAACAATACCTTGCTGGAAATAGGTAGTACTTCCTCTTCATTATAACATGGTACTACTATAAAAAGTTTTGACATTTTCTTTTTTCCTCCTATTAGTTGCTGTTAACACACTTTCCCATCCAATTGCTGAAAGTAAATAGAAAAATGGTAAAAATTGAATTAAATAGCGTGAGCGACCACCTTCAAATAATAGTAGAAACATCATAGCTCCAATAATAGTAAGCTTTATGATTAATTCTCTATATGAAATTTGTTTTTTATCAAAAGAGACCGTTGTTAAGTACATACCAAATAACGTAAATATCCATAAAATTTGCATATAAAAACGGAGTGTCCTTGTTCTTTTTCCTTGCTGATAGTAAAAATCTCTGAAAAAACTCTGAAATTTAGATTTAGATTTATTTTCTGGTTTTTGAGGAGTTCCATCGCTTCCCCAACCAAAATCACCACGATCAGTATTATTAAAATGCTTTTTGATAATAAATTTCAGATAACCACCTACTCCATAATCTTGGAGCCTTTTTTTTATTGTCTTCCCTGCATACTCTTTCCTTTCCTTAGTTGTTTTGAGCTTACTCATGGTTGATACATCTTGTGAGTTATAACCGCCACTTCCAGTTAAACCCATCATCATCCAATGTGTCATAGGGAATTGTTTTTCTTTATCATATTGAATAACCGTCTGTTGATTTTTATAAATAGTAAATGTAGTTACTGAACTTACCATTCCTATAACAAATAAACAAACACTGAGTATGTTAACATATTTCCTGTTTTTTTTGTAATTTGCAACAAAAATTACTATAAATACTATTGTCCAAGCAATTAAAAATATAATTGCAGAAGGTTTAATCAAAAAGGTAATTCCACATAATATCCCTAAAAAAAGAATACATATAAAATGATGTTTATTCTTTTTTCCAAGAAAAGAATAAACCAATAGTACTAAAGAAACAAACATAAAGGAAAGACTATCAGTATAAAGAACTAATAACCATGGTGATAATGCTAGACTAAACATAGATAGATATAAAACTAGATAACTAACTCTTTTCGAAAAAAGTCTATTAGCTGCTACTGTTAATACACCTATACCCGTATCTAAAACAACGATATTCAATAACTGCCAAAAAAGCCATGTATTACCAATATTAGGAGAAAAGTGATTCACTGAATTAATAATTCCCAACATTAAAAAAAAGAAAAAAGAATTATTAGGATACATTGATAAATAATTGCTAATGGATTCATTGGTTACATCTAAGTTTTTTAGCCCATTAAAAATACTACCAACATCCCAACCAATTGGGGCGGTAGTTACTGCTACAATAATTATTTGGAAAACAACTGTAATGGCAATCAATATAAATGTTATTTTTTTCAGATGTTTTTTCAAAAAAAATATCATATTCTCAAAAAAAATAAGGAATCTTTTTCTATAATAGCTAGAAACTATCAACATTGTCATAGCAACTATTATAAATAGAATACAAATCAGGTGAGACGCTTTTAATTCTGACAAGTTTAAATTATCGGATTGAACAGCTCCAAAAATAGTCAATAAAATGACTAATGAACTGACTATATTTATCAATTTAAAAATTGAATTTTCTATTTTCATTATCTTTATCCTTTCTCATAAACCTCCAAATAGAATACACTAACAATTAAAAAAATTTCTTATGATAAAGTCCGTATAATTGTGTAAAAGTAAAAAGGCCATATAACAGTCCTTTTACGGTACAATGTTTTTAACGACAAAAACATACCCAGGAGGACTTTTACATGACCCAAGTACATTTTACACTGAAAAGCGAAGAGATTCAAAGCATTATTGAATATTCTGTAAAGGATGACGTTTCTAAAAATATTTTAACAACGGTATTTAATCAACTAATGGAAAATCAACGAACAGAATATATTCAAGCAAAAGAATATGAACGAACAGAAAACCGACAAAGTCAACGAAATGGCTATTATGAGCGCAGCTTTACGACACGTGTAGGCACGCTAGAATTAAAAGTACCCAGAACACGTGATGGCCATTTTTCACCCACAGTGTTTGAACGTTATCAACGAAACGAAAAAGCCCTCATGGCTTCAATGTTGGAAATGTATGTATCAGGCGTTTCAACTCGTAAAGTATCAAAAATTGTGGAAGAACTTTGTGGTAAATCCGTCTCTAAGTCCTTCGTTTCTAGCTTAACAGAACAGCTAGAACCTATGGTTAACGAGTGGCAGAATCGTTTATTATCAGAAAAAAATTATCCTTACTTAATGACCGATGTACTCTATATAAAAGTACGAGAAGAAAATCGAGTACTCTCAAAAAGCTGTCATATAGCGATTGGAATAACCAAAGATGGCGACCGTGAAATTATCGGCTTCATGATTCAAAGTGGCGAAAGCGAAGAGACCTGGACAACATTTTTTGAATACCTAAAAGAACGCGGTTTACAAGGTACGGAACTCGTTATTTCTGATGCGCACAAAGGATTAGTCTCTGCCATTAGAAAATCCTTCACCAACGTAAGTTGGCAAAGATGCCAAGTTCACTTCCTAAGAAATATCTTTACCACCATTCCTAAAAAAAATTCAAAATCTTTCAGAGAAGCTGTTAAAGGAATTTTTAAGTTCACAGATATTAACTTAGCGCGTGAGGCTAAAAATCGATTGATTCATGATTATATCGATCAACCAAAATATTCAAAAGCTTGCGCATCATTGGATGATGGATTCGAAGACGCCTTTCAATATACCGTACAAGGAAATTCCCACAATCGACTAAAGAGTACCAATCTAATTGAACGACTGAATCAAGAAGTACGCAGAAGAGAAAAGATTATTCGCATCTTCCCCAATCAAACATCAGCCAATCGCTTAATTGGAGCCGTTCTTATGGACCTACATGATGAATGGATTTATTCTTCAAGAAAATACATCAATTTTGATAAGTAGAAATGGTAAAAACATTGTATAGCATTTTACACAGGAGTCTGGACTTGACTTTTCTTATTTTTATAAAAAATAAATAATGCAAGGAAATTGTAACATGAAATATCCTATTCATTCTTATATAAATTTCCGATAGTCTCTAGCTAGAAACTATCGGAAATTTCATATGAGTATAAATGAATATTACTAGTTAGTATTAAAATATATAACTTAATTTGCAACAATATTTACTAATTTATCTGGAACAGCAATCACTTTGCGCACTGTTTTTCCTTCAATAAATTCTTTAACAGCTTCATGGTTCATTGCAATTTGTTCTAATTCTTCTTTGCTTAACCCACGAGCGACATTTTGTTTGCCACGTAATTTTCCGTTCACTTGGAAAACTACTTCCACTTCATCTTCTACTAAAGCCGCTTCATCATAGGTTGGCCAAGGGACATAAGTTAAACTTTCCTCGTTACCTAAAATTTGCCATAGCTCTTCACCAATATGTGGCGCGATTGGCGCAAGTAATTGGACAAATCCTTCCACATATTCATAAGGTAAGGCATCCACTTTATTGGCTTCATTCACAAAAACCATTAATTGAGAAATCGCTGTATTAAAGTGCAAGTTTGCCATATCTTCTGTCACTTTTTTAACCGTTTGATGATAAACTTTCGTTAAACGGCCATCATTAATTGTGGTAATTCGGTCACGCATTTTGCCTTCTTCATCAACAATCAGACGCCAAACGCGATCTAAGAATTTACGACTTCCTTCTAAGCCATTTTCATTCCAAGCAATGGAAGCATCTAATGGGCCCATAAACATTTCATAAAGACGTAACGTATCCGCACCATATTTAGCCACCACATCATCGGGATTTACAACATTGCCACGTGATTTAGACATTTTTTCGTTGTTTTCTCCTAAAATCATACCTTGGTTGTATAATTTTTGGAAAGGTTCTTTGGTAGGAACCACACCAATATCATATAAGAATTTATGCCAAAAACGAGCATAAAGTAAATGCAACACCGCATGTTCGGCACCACCAATATAGATATCAACTGGTAACCAACGTTTTAATTTTTCAAAATCAGCAATTTCATTTTTATTATGAGGATCAATGAATCGTAAGTAATACCAAGAGCTTCCAGCCCATTGTGGCATAGTATTCGTTTCACGTTTTCCCTTCATGCCAGTTTCAGGGTCGACGACATTGACCCATTCATCAATGTTTGCTAATGGCGATTCCCCAGTTCCACTTGGGCGAATATCCGATGTTACTGGTAAACGTAGAGGTAACTCAGATTCAGGAACCGTTGTGGTTGTTCCATCTTCCCAATGTATCACAGGAATTGGTTCACCCCAGTAGCGTTGACGAGAGAATAACCAGTCACGTAAACGATAAGATACTTCTTTTTTCCCTACGTGATTTTCTTCTAGCCACTCATTCATTTTAGCGATGGCTTCTGCTTTGTTTAATCCATTTAAGAAATCAGAATTGATATGCGGTCCATCACCTGTATAGGCTTCTGTTGTAATGTCGCCACCTGCGATTACTGGTAGGATATCAATGCCAAATGTTTTCGCAAATTCGTAATCCCGTTCATCATGCGCTGGGACCGCCATGATTGCGCCTGTGCCATAGCTTGCTAAAACATAATCGCCAATCCAAATTGGAATTTCTTGGCCATTGACTGGATTTATCGCATACGCACCTGTGAAAACACCTGTTTTTTCTTTTGCTAAATCCGTTCTATTTAAATCAGATTTTTTTGAGGTTTCTTCAATATATGCTTCTACAGCTGCTGTTTGTTCAGGTGTCGTAATTTTTTTCACTAGTTCTAGTTCAGGAGCTAGAACAGTATAGGTTGCACCGAACAAGGTATCAGGACGGGTTGTAAACACCGTGAAACTTTCTTCTGTACCAGCGACTTTAAAGGTCACATTGGCTCCTTCAGAACGTCCAATCCAATTTCGTTGCATATCTTTAATACTTTCTGGCCAATCAACAAGCTCTAAATCTTCTAATAAGCGATCTGCATAAGCAGTAATTTTCAGCATCCATTGACGCATTGGTCGGCGAACCACATCATAACCGCCACGTTCACTTTTTCCATCAATGACTTCTTCATTTGAAATAACAGTTCCTAGTTCAGGTACCCAGTTAACCGCAACTTCTGCTTCATAAGCTAACCCTTTTTCATATAATTTTGTAAATATCCATTGTGTCCATTTGTAATATTCAGGATCAGTGGTATTAATTTCGCGATTCCAATCATAGCTGAATCCTAATGAATTAATTTGGCGACGGAATGTTTCGATATTTTTCTTAGTAAATTCAGCTGGGTCATTTCCTGTGTCTAACGCATATTGTTCTGCTGGCAAACCAAACGCATCCCAGCCCATTGGATGCAACACATTATAGCCTTGCGCACGTTTCATACGTGAAAGAATATCGGTTGCTGTATAGCCTTCCGGGTGACCTACATGTAAGCCTTGTCCAGATGGATAGGGAAACATATCTAGTGCATAAAATTTTTCTTTATTTGGGTCGTCCAATGTATTGAAACAATTGTTCTTAGCCCAATATTTTTGCCATTTTTTCTCAATCTCTTTGTGATTGTAGCTCATGTTATTCCTCCTAGTAATATAAAATTTTTCATTCTTAAAATTTGCCACCTGCAGCCATTGTCACTATTCTGACTTAAACTAGCCACTTAGTGATAAAAAAAAGTCCTATAGGAAAAAGTCCTATAGGACGTGAACATACAAATGCAACGTGGTACCACCTAAATTCGTCAAAGAAACGGTCAGTCACCGTCACCTTAACCTCAAACGTCTTAACGATCGTCACCGACTTTTCCTACTTGGTTTGTTCAAAAAAGTAACTTAAAGGCGAGTTCAAAAGCTTCTGTACGTATTTCCACCAGCCATACGCTCTCTATCACATGGTTCTTTCTACTATTCCTTCTCATTGTTTTTTTCTATTATAAGACTCATGTTACCAAAGATAGCTATTTTTTTCAATCTTAAATTAACCAACTTTTAAAGTTTGACCAATATAAATTGTATCCCCGCTTAAGCCATTTAATTGTTTGATTTTTTGGATGCTGATTCCGTATTGCATTGATAAGCCCCAAAGTGAATCACCGCTTTTAACTGTATGGCGTTTGCCTGATGCACTATTTGTTGAAGAAGCATTGCCACCTGCAGAAGCGCCTTTTTTCACGATGATTGTTTGACCAGCAAAAATTAAATCGCCTTTGATCCCGTTCCATGAACGTAGATTAGCAACACTCACGCCAAACTGTGCAGAAATTTTATTCAACGTATCGCCTGATTTAATCGTGTAAGATGTTGTCGCACCGCCACCATTATTCGTAGGCTTGTTCGTATTCGTTGAACCTGAGTTAGCGCCTTTTTTCACGATAATCTTTTGACCAGCAAAAATCAAACTACCGCTGATGTTATTCCAGGCTTGTAAGTTAGCCACACTAACACCGAATTGTGCAGAAATTTTGTTCAAGGTATCCCCTGATTTAATCGTGTAGTACGTATTCGTTCCTGATTGATTATTGTTAGAACCACCATTGCTTGAGCCGCCGGTGTTACCTGAAGTACCTTTTTTCACAATAATTTTTTGACCAGCGAAGATTAAATCGCCAGAGATGCCGTTCCATGAACGTAAATTAGCAACGCTCACACCATATTGCGCGGCAATTTTGTTCAAGGTATCGCCTGATTTAATTGTGTAATACGTATTCGTTCCTGATTGATTATTGTTAGAACCACCGCTGCCTGAGCCACCAGTGTTACCTGAAGCACCTTTTTTCACGATGAGCTTTTGACCAACGAAAATTAAATCGCCAGAGATGCCATTCCATGAGCGTAAATTAGCAACGCTCACGCCATATTGCGCGGCAATTTTATTCAAGGTATCCCCTGATTTTACAGTATAGTACGTGTTCGTTCCTGATTGATTATTGTTAGAACCACCGTTGCCTGAGCCACCAGTGTTACCTGAAGCACCTTTTTTCACGATGAGCTTTTGACCAACGAAAATTAAATCGCCAGAGATGCCATTCCATGAGCGTAAATTAGCAACGCTCACACCATATTGCGCGGCAATTTTATTCAAGGTATCTCCTGATTTTACAGTATAGTACGTGTTCGTTCCTGATTGATTGTTCGAGCCGCCTGTTCCTGGATTAACTGTTCCGCCCCCAGTATTTCCACCAGAAGATGGTGTATCATATTGAGTTAAGTTATATGCGGTAATGACATTATTTAATTTAGCATTGTAGCTAGGATCTGTCGCATAACGACCTGTTAACCAAGCAGTTGCATCGCGGTACGAACTTGTATTGCTTTTCCAAGCCCCAGCATAATAGTAAACGCCCGCTTGGAAAGAAGTTGTTTTTAGCACGTGCGCATTATCTTGGAATGATTCCATGTAAGAAGGATATTTACGGAAAGGTTCTTTTTTCACTAACCATTTACCGTTTAAATATTCCCATGTATCCATATAGACAGATTGTCCATTGTAGCTGCCTTTAATCCCAAATAAGTTATAGTTTGGTGCCTTAGATAGCGTACTTGCTCCCCAACCACTTTCAACGATTGCTTGAGCCATCATCACTGATGCATATAAATCATTGGCTTGCGCAATAGGTTGTGCACAACGAGCTAACTCGGCAATAAATTCTGAAGG
Organism: Enterococcus sp. DIV0682; assembly: GCF_051712685.1. NCBI lineage: Bacteria > Bacillati > Bacillota > Bacilli > Lactobacillales > Enterococcaceae > Enterococcus > Enterococcus sp. DIV0682. Next base: position 548,080 of record NZ_JBIOPK010000001.1, on the reverse strand, counting down.
ACTTTGCGTCGGTGATAACGCTGAAAAAGTTTGCGCAGAAGCTACTCTAGCTTCTGGTACTTTTACTTCATCATCGGGTGTAACCGCAGGCGCTGCTTCAGACTCGGTTGCTGAAGGAGCTACTGGCGTAATTTCTGCTACTGAAGAATCAGTCGTTCCTGATTCCACAGGTGTAGTTGAATCAGCTGTTGGTTGCTCGGTACTTGGTGTTGTTGGTGTTTCTTTTGATGATTCAGTTGTCGATTCAGTCGTTGTTGACGAATCCGTTGTCGGTTGTTCCGTAGTTCCCGGCGTAGTTTCTGTTGTTGGTGTCTCTACTAAGCCAGTTTCCGTAGTAGGTGCTTGGGCAACTTCCGCATTTGTTGGCTGTTCTTCTGTTGCCTCAGCAGTCACTGGTAGTAACGCAACGGGCGTTCCTACAGATGAAACAATTAACGCCGAGCTGAATAAAGTAGTGCTCTTCTTCCATTGTACTGGCGTTTTCTTTCTTTGTTGTGCTTTCCTTCTTTCGATACGTGACATTGATTCTTTCTTCATTGATACGTCCCCAACTTTCCTTTTTTAACTTATATGTAAATGTAATTTTTTAGTTTTGTTATTATAACAAGTATACCTTTTTTTCTGGCGAATTAAAAACACTTCAACAAAATTTCATATTACTGTAACTAGATTGTAAAGAAGTAATGTTTTTTAACATGGATTTCCTCTCTTGTTACTACTCGGAAAAAAACTGCGACTTTAGTTGTAGACGCTTCTTTACCTTAGTCTGATTTTTTTAATTCCTCTTGTTATTCGCTCAAAAAGAAATTATAGTTTAAGATGAGAAATGAATCGTGTAGAAAGAGGGAGCGGAATGAATAAAGAACATTTTATTATTGAGCTGAAAATTTATTTAAAAGCATTAAATCCAAAAGATCAAGCTATTATTCTTGCGAAATACAAGGCGTTATTTGATGCTCGTGTTGCGGAAGGCGAAACAGAGGAACAAGTGGCAAAATCATTGGGGAAACCACGGGTTATCGCAGAAGAAATTTTAAAAGAACAAGGCATCGAATTGACGGAACGAAAAATTGAAAATAATGGCTGGCAAGAAATTCCAGCGGCTACACCTGCTTATGATCATCCCTATGAAGAAGAATCTGAATTTTACTATGATAATGATTCTCCATACTATCAACGACCACAGCATCGGCCACTAACCCGATTTTTCCAAGTGCTTGGTATTTTCTGTTTAAATTTTTTCTTCATGTTTTGGGTTATTTTAGGGATTGCCTTAATGTACGTCGGTTGTGGCATTGCCGGAGCTGCAACTTTATTTTCACCAATTTATGGTATTTATAGTGTTATTGCCCAAGCAAATGCCGCTTCCTTTTTCCAATTATCTATGAGTCTCTTTTTATTTGGTGCATCAATCATTGGTTGGTTACTGTTTCTACCAATTTTAAAATTTTCAGCACATGTCTTTAAGCGTTATTTCCAATGGAACATTGCTGTTTTACGAGGTGATATCTAATGAAAAAAACAACAGGGATTCTCTTATCCATTGCTGTCTTAGCGATGCTAATTGGTGGATCTGGCGCCGTCTATTATTACAAGCAAGCGGAAAAATCAGTCACGCCGCTAAAAGAAAGTTATACACTAAAAAATAAACAAGCAGGCGAAGAACTTCACTTATCCTTAAAAGGCAAAGGCCCTTATACCATTTATAAAACTGATAGTAACAAAATGGGATTACGATCACCGAATAATGCCTTTTATTCAAAAGCTGAAGGCACCTTAGATGTCAAAGAAGAAAAAAATAAAATAACAGCAACCATCAATACCACTCGCACACAAAACCAACCCGAATTGTCATTCTTTAATATTGGTATTTTTAGTGACTTCACACCGAACGTGAGTGTCCAGATTCCTAATAATGTGAAAAAGTTAGTAATTGATGGCTCAACCCATTCACAAGTTTCATTGAATGCTTTTAACGTAGACGAATTAACAACTAATCTACCAAATTCTTATGTTAGTCTATCGGGTGTTAAAGCCAAAAAAATGACGCTTAACTCTTCAGATGGTATCTACCTTTCAGCGGATACTTCCGCTAAAAAAGCAACAGTTGAAACCACTGACGGCGATATAACGTTGGATTCAGCCTATTTCGATGAAATCAAAAATACTACTATTTCTGGTGATATTCGAGTGCAAAATGCTCGTGGAAACATCCAAGCAACAACGACAGATGGCGATATTAGCGTCTATGATTTCAAAGGAGAAGCTAACTTTTCAAGTGAAAATGGTGATTTTTCTTTAGACATGCCTGCTGTGCCTAAAAAATTAACTGTCGCTCTTGTCCATGGAGATATTTATGTAAATTCTGGAGAAATTTTGCGTAACATTTCAATCAAAGGGGAATCAAAATTAGGCGATGTTCAACTTTTAAACAAAGAGCGAACATCTTATAAGAATGGTCGTGCGGATACAGAGTTTAACCTTTCTAGCGAATTCGGCGATATTACCGTTGATACTCCTGACGACGATAATCAATAAACATGGCCATTAAAAAAAGTTCTGGCAGCACAATCTCTCATTGTGGTGCCAGAACTTTTTTAATATCTGTATCCCCTCTAATCAGGCAATGAAATTATCTTTTAATTTTTTACCCTTTTGATGGTATAATACGGATTGTTGCGATTAAATTTTGAAAGGATTTTTTATGAAAAACAAACTTTATTATCAATTTGCAGGTAGTTGTTTTCTTTTAGTATTTATGTTTTTAGGCTATGTTGTTCGTTTTTATCCAACCTGGCTCAAAGGCTTTGATCAAACAATTACTTCTTTTGTTCGTCGTCCTTTTCCACAGCTAAATAACTTTTTTATTTGGTACACCAAATTTGCCAATTCATTGACGATTATCATCTTAGCGATCGTTGTCATTGCTCTATTTATTGTTTGGAAATATTATGCTGAAGCATTATGGCTCTTTATTAATACTGCCTTAATTGCTGGCGTAGGTAATTCTTTATTAAAATTATTCTTTATGCGCCAACGTCCTACTTTGGAGCATTTAGTAACTGAACATACGTATAGTTTTCCTAGCGGACATGCTGTAGGAAGTACCTTGTTCTACGGCACTATTTTATTGATTCTGCCAATTTTCATTAAAAATAAAACGGTCCGCCTTTGTGTGCAAATTTTACTAGGTATTGGGATTTTCATGATTGGGGTTAGTCGAATCTATTTAGGTGTCCATTTCCCTAGCGATATCTTAGGTGGTTTTTGTCTTGGTTTAGCTTGGTTGTTATTAAGTTACCCTATTTATTTAGAAAAACGCTTTGTTTGGCGATTTCAAAGCAAACAACGCTAGAAAGAAGTCTTGATTATGCAAATTTTTCCTTATTCAGATGATCCAAATAAACGCTATCACACTTGGAACTATGCACTTCGTCAACAGTTTGGTGAAAAGATTTTTAAAGTGCCAATTGATGGTGGCTTTGATTGCCCCAATCGTGATGGGACGGTTGCCAAAGGTGGTTGTACGTTCTGTAGTGTTTCTGGCTCAGGCGACATGATTGTTGCACCTAGCGATCCCCTGCCGCTTCAATTTCAAAAAGAAATCCAATTGATGCATCAAAAATGGCCAACTGTCGATCAATACATTGTTTACTTCCAAAATTTCACCAATACACATGCGCCAGTTGACGTTATTCGTCATCGGTTTGAACAAGTAGTCAATGAAAAAGGCGTCGTTGGTTTATCCATTGGTACCCGTCCTGATTGTTTGCCTGATGAGGTGGTGAACTATTTAGCCGAATTAAATGAACGCTTTTATTTATGGGTAGAGTTGGGTTTGCAAACCACGTTTGAGGAAACTAGCGCTGCCATTAATCGCGCGCATGATTATCAAACATATCTAGATGGTGTGGCTAAATTACGGAAACACGGGATTCGGGTCTGTACACATTTAATTAACGGGCTACCTGGGGAAACACCTGCCATGATGCGCGAAAATGTGCGGCGAACTATTCAGGATTCAGATATCCAAGGGATTAAACTGCATTTACTTCATTTAATGACAAATACCAAAATGATGCGGGATTATAATGAAGGACGCTTACAATTGATGAGCAAAGAAGCCTATGTTTCAGTGATTTGTGATCAGTTAGAAATGATTCCACCCGAAATTGTTATTCATCGCTTGACAGGCGATGCTCCCTTTGAAACAATTATCGGACCGATGTGGAGTTTGAAAAAATGGGAAGTCCTCAATGCGATTGATGCGGAAATGAAACGCCGCAACAGTTATCAAGGAAAATATACTGTCATTTCAGGAAAGGAAGTTTTCAATTAATGCTACAAACAGCCCTACATTTTAGTCACCAACTTTTAAAAGAAGTGGTGGAACCTGGCGACTTCGTCATTGATGCAACAATGGGAAATGGTCATGATACAGCATTCTTAGCAGAGCTGGTTGGCCCTTCTGGTGAAGTTTTCGCCTTTGATATCCAAAAAGAAGCGTTGATCAATACAGAACAAAAGTTAACAGAACTTAATTTACTCCCACAAACTACGTTATTTCCATTAGGACATGAACATCTTCATGCTGTCCTAGATGAAGAAACAGAAATCACTGCCGCTATTTTTAACTTAGGCTATTTACCTAAAAGTAATAAGGAAATTATTACAAAACCCGCTACGACTAAACAGGCGTTAGATGGGTTACTGCCTCATTTGGTAAAAGGAAGTCGCATTATTTTAGTCGTTTATTATGGCCACGAAGGTGGTTCAGAGGAACTTGATTTGGTCACGAATTACACGCAAGCCTTACCACAAGATGTATACAGTGTCTTACGTTATGAGTTTATCAATCAAAAAAATCAGCCACCTGTTCTTTTCTGTATTGAAAAGAAATAAGAGAACATGATCGGATTGTCTCTAGCAATCCGACCATGTTCTCTTTTATTTGTTTTGTTACTCTGTCAATTCACCATCACGAATACGAACCACTCGATCACAGTATTTCAACAAACGCTCATCATGTGTCACCATGATAATTCCTTTATCTTTCTCTTTAGCCTCTTTCGCTAGTAATTGGACAACATCAAACGCCTTTTCTGTATCTAAACTAGCCGTAGGTTCATCTGCCAAAATTACGTCTGGCTCATGATACAATGCACACGCAATGGCTACCCGTTGTCTTTCCCCACCAGAGAGATCACGAGGATAACTATTTCGTAATTCTTTTAACCCCAACGTCTCTAACAATTGCTCTTTTAATTCACTATTTTTACGTGACTTATCAACTTTTTCAATTAAGTGAAATTGATCTTCCACTGTTAAAAATGGCACCAAATTAGAGCTTTGTAAAATAAAGCCGATTTTTTGAAAACGTTGCGCCAAACGTTGTTTTTTCGTTAACTTATTTAGTGATTGCCCGCCAACAATGACTTCACCACTTGTCGGTGCCTGTAAACCAGCTGCAATCGTTAAAAAGGTACTTTTACCAGAACCAGAAGGACCAATTACTGCGACAAATTCACCTGGCTGAACCGCAAAAGATAATTCTTTTAACGCGATCACTTCTGTATGTTTTTCACCATATTTTTTATAAATATTTTTCATTTCTAAAACATTTGCCATGTCTCTAACCTCCAATCGCGATTAACGGATCAATTTTAGCAATCGTTCGAATTGAAAATGCCCCGCCAATTAATGCAGATAAAATCAATAGTACACTAAACAAAATCATGCGTGGTCCATTAGTTGCATAAGGCATCGCTTCTGGTAAAAAGAGCACGGTAATTCCCGTTAAAGCAAGACCAATCGCCACTCCTAGAACAGCCAATAAAGCGGTTTGTAGCATGACTGCCTTTGCTAAGAAACTAGTCGGCACCCCTTGAACTTTTAAGACACCGAACATTGCTGTTTTCTGTAAAGTCATCACAAAGATAAAAATACCGATAATGAACGCTGCAATCACAATCAAGAAATAAATCATGCCATCCAAGGTCAAGTTTTGAGCGCTGTATCCTGGCAGTTTTTCAATAAAATCTGAAATTGAAAGAACTTGGCTGTCTTTATTAGTCGTTTTAACTTCCGTGTTGTCCTTGCTGCGAACAATGAAACCATTAACCATTTTGGCCATTGCTGGATTGTCACCATATTTAATTGACCGCCAAGTATCCAGAGAAGTGTAAATAACTGGCACAATGTTATAGCTACTTTTAGAAATAAAGCCGACAATTTCTAATTGCTCATCATATTTCCCTGCAGTTAATTTGTCGCCAATTTTAAATCCTTGATTTTTCAATGTTTCTGAAGCAATCACTTGATTTTTATCAGTAAATGCGTTTCCTTCAATCACTTTTGGCATTAAAAAACTTTCTTTTTCAATCCCAAATAAGCTAACATTCGTTAATTCAGCCTTTTTGTCATCTGCTGGGCGGATGGCTAACGACTGTTGACCAATCGGTGCAATTTTGCCTCCTGAAATCGTTTCTTTCACGTTCTCATCTAACACTGATACATTTAAATTACTATTGGCCTCTTTTGATAAAACCACTTGATTCGCTTGCCATTGATCTACCGCTAAACGATTTCCTTGAGCTAAACCGTTCGCTAAACCTGACAAAATAAAAATTAACCAAGCAATCAAGACCATTACTAAAACTACAAGGACGTACCGTCCTTTTGAATACTTCATTTCATTAAATCCTAAAAACATGAATGGTTCACCTCTTTCTTCTTTTCGAAATAAACTATATCACTTATCAATCGATAAATCAATAATTATTTATCGATTGATAAGTGAATTTTACAAAAAAATAGAGAAGTCTGTTTTTCAACAGGGCTTCTCTATTTTTTATTTGTGACTTTTCAGAACGCCATGTAGCATAAATTGAATAAATTTTTTGACATCGTCATCCACTGTTTTTCGCTGGTACGTTTTTTCAATACTTAATAATGCACTAACGTTATATAAAATAAACCGAGTTGCATCATCTACACTGATGCCCTCTTGTAAGCAATTGGTTTCAGGTTCACTTTCAAAAATAGCCGCAATATTATTGATATAGGTTTTTTTGAAAATTTGATACAGCGTACGATTGTAATCAGGGCCCATTTCTTGAAACATGTCGTTCAACATTAAGAAAAGATTGGTCGGATGTTCATCTAACAAAACTTTGATTAATTGATAAAGTTTTTCTTCTACTGATGCATTTCCAGAAACAATTGGGACTAATTCTTCCTGAACACGGGACGTTAATTCTTCAATCACAGCTAAATACAGTTCTTTTTTATTTTTAAAATGGTGATAGAGATTCGGTTGGGTAATGTTCGCTTTTAAAGCAATTTCACGAGTGGAGGTATTTTTGAACCCCTTTGTCATGAATAATTCAGAAGCGACAGACAAAATAATTTGCCGTGTACGTTCTAAATCAGCTTTGCGTTTATTTGGCTTTTCCATGGTTTTCTCGCCCCCTGCTGCTTTTTATTTTAGCATATTCTCCGGCAAGAAACGAGAGACCTTTATACAAAAAACGAAAAATATACAATCAATGTGCCTGCTATTTGGAGAAGAATCGCGCAATAATACCACCGCTGCAGATGTATCAGCCAGCCTTTTTCGCCCCCAAAATAAATCAACCACTGCAGTCCAGATAAAAAACTATTAGCCAACAACCAAAAAAGCAGCGCCGATTTTGTCCATCGATTCTCTCTGAATACACTCAGTACAAATAAAGTATTTAGCACCAAAAACGTGCGCCGTAATTGCCGTACATTCCTCATTTTTCCATTGATATTTCTCCTTTTTCTATTTAGCATAGCAAAAAGAGCCTGGGACAAAAATCACTTTGAATTTTTGTTCCAGGCTTAAAAATTGATAAACGGCGGGAACAGAAGCAACTCCTTCGGAAATAAGTCGAAATTCTCCAAAAATTATAGAACAATTTTCGGAAATTCCTTCTTATTTCTCGGAGTTACACACTTCTGTCCCGACCTCTTTCAACTTATTCAAAAACAAATTGATTTTTATAAAGTTCCGCATAAAATCCATCTTGTTCAACTAGTTCATGGTGGTTGCCTTCTTCAATGACTTCACCGTCTCGTAAAACAATAATCCGATCCGCATTTAGAATCGTTTTCAAACGATGGGCAATCACAAAACTGGTGCGCCCTTTAATTGCTTCGTCCATCGCTTTTTGGATTTTGGCTTCTGTTACTGTATCAACATTACTTGTTGCTTCATCCAAAATTAATAATTCTGGATTGGTAATAATCGTTCGTGCAATACTTACTAATTGCTTTTGCCCCGTACTGAAAAGATTATTCTCTTCCGTAATCTCAGTATCGTAACCTTGCTCAAGATTTACAATAAATTCATGGATATTCGCTTGTTTCGCCGCTTGAACAATTTCTTCATCCGTGGCCTCTGGCTTACCAAAAGCAATATTCTCACGAATTGTTCCTGAAAATAGAACGGACTCTTGCAAAACAATGCCTACATGTGAACGCAAGCTATCTAAATCCATTTCACGAATGTCCACACCATCAAACGTCACGGCGCCTTCATTCACATCATAAAAGCGATTCATTAAATTCATAATCGTTGTTTTTCCTGAGCCTGTCGGTCCGACTAAAGCGACCATTTCACCTTTATCCACATGAATAGAAACATCTTTCAACACAGGCGTTTCTGGATTATAGCCAAAAACAACATGATTTAAAGCTACAGCTTTGTTAATCTCTTCTAATTTTTCGCCATTTTCGGGACGAATTTCATCTGGTTCATCAAACATCTCATTTAAACGACGAGCGCCTGTAACAGCTAATTGAATCATGCTATAACCTGAAGAAATTTGCATTAATGGTTGATAATATTGTTGAGAATATTGGACAAACATAACGACTAAACCTAACGCAGCAGCACGATCAACAGAGCCATTGATTGCTAACCAACCACCAAAGAAAATAACAATTGCCGTATTGACTAATGACATTCCTTGCATCATTGGGAAAAGTAATCCTGAATACACTTGACCTTTATACGTAGCTGCACGGACTTTTTCATTTTGCTCTAAAAAGCCGTCAATGGTTTCTTCTTGTAAGCCATTAGTGATGATCACACGTTGCCCACTAATTTTTTCATCCATATAGCCATTTAATTTACCCACTTCATCTTGCTGTAAATCGACATATTTGCGCGCCTTGCTAATCACAAAGACCGCAATTAAAATCGCAATCGGCGTAGAAGCAATTGTGGCCCATGCCAGTTCCACATTTTGACGGAACATCATGATTAAGACACCAACCAATAAGGCAATATTGGTTAATACTTGTAGCAACGCTTGGTTTAAACTGTTTTGGATGTTGTCTAAGTCACTAGTAAAACGACTTAAAATTTCACCATCTTGATGAGAATCAAAGAAACGAATCGTCAATTTTTCTAGTTTGTTAAACAAACCAATCCGCATGCGGTTTGTCGATTTCCCCACGACTTGTGTAAAGAGAATACTATAAATGAAACTAGCGGCACTAGTTAAGACATAAAAAATGAGTAGTTTCCAAATGACAGAAACGAACGCACTTTTATCGTCTTTTCCTTGCATCACATTAACCGCATATTTCGCTAATTCCTGAATAGCTTCCCCAACGAATTGCGGCGCTTTGACTTGTAAATAAGTCGCTGCGAAAATTGCTAAGAAAATAAAGAGGAAAGAAACTTTGTAACGTTTTAAATAATGATAGAAAAATTTACTAGCTTTTATTAAATCAGTCATTAAGCTTCCTCCTTTCCTTTTTGAGTTTCGTAAATTTCTTGATACACGGGGTTCGTAGCTGCTAATTCTTCATGCGTGCCTTCCCCGACTAAACGTCCATTATCCAATACTAAAATACGATCTGCATGGACAACAGAAGAAATTTTTTGGGCAATAACGATCGTGGTAGTCTCTTTTAACTCTTTATCCAACGCTTCTCGGACTAACCGCTCCGAACGAGCATCCAACGCGCTGGTACTATCATCTAAAATCAAAATTTTAGGCTCACCAATCACACCTCTAGTAATTGATAACCGTTGTTTTTGTCCACCAGAAAAGTTATTACTTCGTTCTTCGACGGGTGCATCATAACCTTCTGCCAATTTTTCAATAAATTCCTTGGCTTGGGCGATGCCTGAAGCCCGTTCCATGTCCGCTTCAGAAGCGTCACGTTTACCATGGCGTAGATTTTGCGCAATCGTTCCAGAGAACAGGATTGCTTTTTGCAACACAAAGGAAACTGTTTTTCGTAAACTGTGTTCGTTCACTTCTCGTAAATCGACACCACCAACTTCAATCTTTCCTTCTGTCGGATCAAACAAACGTGGAATTAATTGTGCCAATGTAGATTTACCAGCCCCAGTTGCGCCCACAATCCCAATCATTTCACCTGGCTGAATAGAGAAAGAGATGTCTTTCAAGGTATCTTCTTCATCCCCAGGATAACGGAAAGATACGTGATCAAACTCAACACTACCAATTAACTCTTGTTCTGGGACTTTTTTGTAGGTAACATCTGGTTCTGTTTCCATCACTTCTTTAATCCGCTTAATGGAAACAGCGGCACGAGAAGTCATCATCATCATCATTCCGCCGATAATAATCGCCATCATGATTTGCATTAAATAGTTCATAAAGGAAGCGACACCACCGATTAAAGTTGGATCATCCTTGACTAAGTTACTCACAAAGAAAATCGAGCCTACAACGGCTAAGTTCGCCACCAACATAAACGCTGGAATCATCACAGCAAATAAGCTACCTACGATTAAGTTATGGGTGGTTAATTCTTCACTCACTTTTGTAAAACGTGACAATTGATTTTTTTCTTGAACAAATGATTTGACGACACGAATGCCTAACAAATTTTCTTTTGCAATACCATTAATCTTATCAATCAAGTTTTGAATAATCATGAAATGCTTGCCCATTTGCGAAAAGGACAGCATAGAAATCAAAATAACTGCGATGACAAGTGCAACAATCACCCACCATAGTTGTGGCAAGGTTAGCATCGCTAAAATAAAACTCCCGATAAATAAAAAAGGAATTCTAAAAAGTGTCTGCAACGCAATCATAATGACATTTTGAATTTGAGTAACGTCATTTGTTAAACGAACAACTAAGTTACCTGCTGAAAATTTTTCGATATTGCCAAATGAAAAGGTTTGGATTTTGCGGAAAGTTGCTTCACGAATGTCAGCACTGACACCTTGGGCAACTTTGGCAGAAAAAATTGTATTAATAACCCCTGCAACGAGTCCTAATCCTGCAATGGCAATTAATTGAATCCCTAAGTTTTTCATTTTGTCGCTATCGTCATTCATAATTGCTTCCAACACTTGTTGTAACAATTTTGGTTGCCAAAGTGCTGAGACAACCATTACGATCACCGCCAACAAGGCAATAACTACCGAGCCTTTGTATTTTTTGGCGTGTTGAATAATAAGGTCCATCTTATCCCTACTTTCTTAAAATAGTTCCCTGCTTCTTCAGTGTTGGTCTGCGAATTCTTCCCCATTACAAAAAAATCAATTTGCTCATTGACTTCACCAATTTAACACTGTAAAATAAGGCCGATTCATAATTTACCATTTTTAGTGGTAAAATACAAGCGAACAAGTTAATTTTTCACAAGTTTTTCCTATCATAAAGTGTACCTTCTTTTTGATAAACTTACGAAGATAACGTTTAATAGGAGCTAAAATCATGGAACCGAAATTATCAAAAGACACGATTATTGCAGCCGCATTTTCTTTGTTAGAAAAAAGTCCCACTTTAGAACAACTTTCTATGCGTAAAGTCGCCAAACAGCTTGGTGTACAGGCGCCCGCAATTTATTGGTATTTTAAAAATAAGCAAGCCTTACTTCAAAGTATGGCTGAAGCGATTGAAGAGCACTTTCAAGAACCTGCATTATGTGGTGAATGGTATTCTGACTTACTAGCCTTCATGGAAAACTATTATGATCTCTATCAACAATTTCCCTGTGCCGTAGCTATCGAAATCCAAACCGTCCCTGCCTATCCCCAACGATTACGCCATTTGAATCAAATGATGGGCATTTTAAGAGAAGCAGGTTTTTCACCAGAAATGACTCATTTAGCAGTAACGTCTTTACAACATCTTTTATTTGGGATGATTATGGACGCAACGGAGGAAAAACAGCTCGTTTCGCAAGTGTTGAACGGAGATGACTATTTAAAAGAACAAGTGCTGCACATGAAACAATATGTCTCCGACAATGAGTTAACGTACATGGAGGAAAGCATTCAATTTCGACACTCCATCCACCAGAAATCCGCCTTTATTCAAGCCGTTAAAACCTACTTAGATGGGTTGCAAGCAGACAACACATCTTCATCTAAATAAAAAAAGCCCTTGGTCCGTCAGTCATTTCGACTGACAGACCAAGGGTTAACTTTTAAAATAAATATTGAAAACTACTTTCTCTATTTTGGTATTGGTAGCCAAGCCAAGGCTTTTTGAATCCATTCATCCCAGAACACCCAGTCATGTTCTCCTGGTCCAGTTTCAAAAGTGTAACTTGCCTGTGCCTGTTCCAACGCTTGAGCCATCTGTTGATTAGCAGAAAGTAACATATCTTGCTCCCCACAACAAAGGTAAAATTGGGGCATTTCTGTTTGGCTTTCTACTAATTGTTGTAATAAATACAGCGGATCGTGAATGGAACCTTCAATTTGATCTAACGGGCCAAAAATACCTTCCCAATAGCTTCGCTTACGGACTTTTAATAATTCCCCAAAACTAGTGGATGATAAACTAACTGCCCCAGACAAAGAAGCAACGGCTGCAAAAGATTCTGGTTTCGCTAATCCTAATTTCAAGGCGCCATAACCACCCATTGACAAACCAGCGGCAAAGGTTTTTTCTCGTTTTGTACTTAACTGTGGAAAGAGTTGATGACAAATTCTCGGTAATTCTTCTGAGATAAACGTCCAATAGTTCATATCGTATTGTGTGTCCGTATACCAAGCTAAATCCGTGGACGGCATAATGACAGCAATCCCCAAATCAGCGACATACCGCTCAATAGAGGTTCTGCGAGCCCAGACACTGTGATTCCCTCCCATCCCATGTAATAAATACAACACGGGAATATCTGTTAATGCTGCTTGGGTACTTGTGCCCACTTTTTTTACCGTTTCTTGTGGTAAAATTACGTTCACATTCACTTCCATTTCCAATACATTTGAATAAATATTTGCTTGTAAAAAGGCCATCTACTTTTCCCTCCAATACTCTTTCTATTAGTGTACCACTAAACCTTCGCTCGTTGCGCTTTTGCGAAAATATTTAACAAAAGAGCGACAACAACTAAGCCCGCACCGACTAAGTAAACATTATGCAGACCTGCATAGAGGATACCGCGTAATGGTTTTAACAACGCAGCTGGAATTAAATTTGCAGTATGTGGATTCACTAATTGATTCATGACATCTGCATCGACGTTTAACGCGCTCGCTTCCAATTTCGCAAACATTCCTGCATTTAAAATCACACCAAAAATTGACACCATCACAGTCTGCCCAATTGTACGCACCAACGTATTAAACGATGTTGCAACCCCCATTTTTTCAGGATCCACTGTACTTTGTGCTGTCACCGTAGTCGTTGTGATAGTAATCCCAAAACCAACTCCTAAGACAGAAGACACTACAAAGAAAAGCCAAAACGGAACGGCCATTGGCATTACCACTAAAAAAATGGTCCCGACTAATAGAATCGATAACCCAATCGTTAAGACTTTTTTCATAGCATATTTTTCCATAAAGCTACTTGCTATAAATGATCCAGCCATCCAAAGTAACGACATAGGCGCTAAAACTAAGCCACCAATTCCTGCACTTTTTCCTAAGACACCTTGCATCCACATCGGAATGTAGACATCAATCCCCATTAAGAAACCGCTAATAAGCGCTGCAATAAGATTTACTAAAACAAACGTTGGTTGATTAAATAAATGCAAATCAATCACTGGGTCTTGCGCGCGTTTTTCTATCATCACAAATGCTACAAAAAAGAGCACACTCAAACTCAAACAACCAAATGTTACTAATGTAAAACCATTATCGCTAATCATTTGAAAACCTAGCAATAACGTTAGCAGCACTGCCATCAAAGTAACGCTGCCCAAAATATCCATTGGCATCTTGGTCCGTTCCCGCTTTGGTTCAACTAAGAAAATACTAATCAAGCCCAATAAAACAAGTCCAATAGGAACATTAATGAAGAAAATCCAATGCCAACCGACTGTATCTACAATAAAACCACCTGCTAACGGACCAAAAATACTAGCAATTCCCCAGGCGGCACTGTTTAAACCTAAAATTTTCGCTCGCTTGTCCAATGTATACATATCGGCAATAATCGTTAACGCAACTGGTAAAATTGCGCCTGCCCCCACACCTTGAATTGCGCGGGCAATAATTAAGGTCAACATATCTTGAGCAAAGCCACACAACGAGGAGCCCAAAATAAAAATAATAATGCCAATCATGAAGACAGGTTTACGACCAATTTTATCCGCAAGTTTCCCATAAATCGGTGTTAACATCGCATTCGTTAATAAATAAATTGAAAATACCCAGTTCATAATTTCCATGCCATGTAACGAGCCGACAATCGTTGGCATCGCAGTAGACACAATGGTCCCTTCAATGGCTGTCATAAATGTTGCCACAAAAACACTCACCGTGACTAACTTAACATTTGTTTCTTTTGCCATTTGTTCACATCCTTTTCTATTCAATTGTCAATTTTCTAAATTGCTCCATAGCTATTCTATACAAAAAAGAACAAAATGTCTTAAAAAAAATGCTTTTTCATAAAAAAATTATTGCAAAAAAAACAAGAAGTCAGCCAATACTTGGCTGACTTCTTGTTTTTTTTATTTAATTATTCAGCTAAACTAGCTTTTAACGCTTCAACTTTATCTGTTTGTTCCCAAGGTAAATCAATATCTGTTCGACCAAAATGACCATAAGCCGCAGTTTGTTTATAAATTGGGCGACGTAAATCTAGCATTTCAATAATACCTGCTGGACGTAAATCAAAGTTTTTACGAACTGCTTCGATTAATTTACTTTCTGGAAGAGCACTCGTACCAAACGTATTAATAGAAATAGACACTGGTTGCGCCACACCAATTGCATAAGCTAATTGGACTTCTACTTTTTTCGCCAAACCAGCAGCAACAATGTTTTTCGCGATATAACGCGCAGCATAACTAGCAGAGCGGTCAACTTTGGTTGCATCTTTTCCAGAAAAAGCACCGCCGCCATGACGAGCATAACCGCCATAAGTATCAACGATAATTTTACGACCAGTTAAGCCGGCATCTCCTTGAGGGCCACCGATTACAAAGCGACCAGTTGGGTTGATAAAGTATTTTGTTTCATCATCTAAAAGTTCATGAGGAATCACCTCATTGATTACTTGTTCTTTAATATCTTTTTCGATTTGTTCTAAGGTTGTTTCATCATCATGTTGTGTACTGATGACAATCGTATCCACACGTTGTGGTTGACCTTGATCATCATATTCCACTGTTACTTGAGATTTTGCATCAGGACGTAAGTAAGGTAAGACTTTTTCCTTCCGCAATTCTGCTAAACGGCGAACCAAACGATGACTTAACGCAATCGGTAATGGCATTAATTCTGGTGTTTCGTCAACGGCAAAACCAAACATTAAGCCTTGGTCACCAGCGCCAATATCGTCTTTTTCATCTTGATCACGCACTTCTATGGCTGCGTCAACCCCTTGAGCGATATCAGGTGATTGCTCATCGATTGCTACAAGAACTGCGACAGTCTCTCCATCAAATCCATATTTTGCTCGTGTATAACCAATATCTTTCACAGTTTGACGAACAATTTTTTGGATATCTACATAAGCTGTTGTAGAAATTTCTCCAAATACTAGGACTAAACCAGTTGTTACGGATGTTTCACATGCCACGCGGGCCATCGGATCTTTCTCCAAAATCGCATCTAAAATTGCATCACTGACTTGGTCAGCTACCTTATCTGGATGTCCTTCTGAAACGGATTCTGATGTAAATAAATGTCTTTCTGTCATAATGTTATTCCCCCTAAATAGTTTCGGTTACAAGGCATCTTTAGTAAGTAACGACAATTACTTGCTAAATCCTTTCGGGAACTTGTAACAAAAACAGTATACCAGATATCTAAAAAAAAAGCTTAGGTTTTCAAGAAAATCATTAACCTATTATAAATTTCTATCACACTATTCAATAAAGAATAGCGAATTTTTAACTATCTTACTTGTTGCCATAGTTAGCAAAATACTACAACTTATTAAAAACAGAAAATAAAGTAAAATCTTTACTAAAGAAAACTGTACATTGAATAAAATATAGGCACTTGCGAGAATGCCACCTAAAGTCAGCGAACAAAAAACAGAAAGATACTCTGCCACCTTTTTATCTTTGATAATTACCGAAAGCAATAGAACTAAACTTCCTAACAGGTAAGTAATAAAAGGGAAAGTAACTATGTTCTGTGGTGCCAACAGATAAAGATATGGACTCTTTTGGTTATTTAAAATAACAAGACTAATAAGTAGTTGAAACACTTGAAAAGGTACACTAATCATTACAGCAACCACTATTTTCCCAACAACTACCCTAGTTATACTGACAGAAGACAGAATTAATAGAGGTAAAGTCATTTGCTTTTTTTCTTGAAGCATTGTACTCATGATAAACATAGCAGCAAAACTACCGGCCAAAGTAAAGCTGGAAAATAAGTTAGCTTCATTTGGCAAAACAATTCCTTCTGAACCGCCGCTTTTACTAATGAAAACTGTAAAAAAAATCAAATAAAGCATTAAGCCGAAATATTTCCAAAGATGACTTTTTAATTCCAGAAACTCACGTTTAATCACTACTTGGATTTCATAAAAAAATTCTTTATTCATGGTGTTCACCTACTTTTTCCAAATAGATTTCTTCTAAATTGACTCCTATATTTGGCTCATTGAAGCAGACTTTTCCATTATTTAATATTAAAAAATTAGTACATATTTCTTCAACGAAAGCTAAATCATGACTATTAATTAAAATGATTTTTCCTGCTTCTTTTAAATGAATAATTAATTGTCGTAACTTCTTTTTCATTTCTGGATCCAAAGCATTCGTAGGTTCGTCAAAATAATAAGCTTCACTCTCTCTTAAAAAAAGCATTGCTAAAGCAACTCTTTTTTTTAATCCCTGTGACAATTTATCTACACGTTTAAACTCATAGTCTATTAATCCAAATTCTTTTAACACTTGTGTCAATTTTTTTGACTTTTGTTTTTCCCCCGACAGCTCCAATTTAAAAAGTATATTTTCTCTGACTGTCAGTCGTTCATAGAAACCACCCATTTCCGGAAGATATTCTACTTTTTTATATAATTATGTACTACACCTTTGCTCGGCTTCAGCAATCCTAAAACTAAATAACTTAGTGTCGTTTTTCCCGCACCGTTGTGCCCGAGAATCCCCCAACATTGTCCTTTTTCGATTTTCCAATTAATATCTTCCAAAACAAAATAATTTTTTTTGTAGAAAAAACTAATATCTTCAGCATAAATTTCGCTGTTCTCACTCCGATTTTCTCTCATTATCTACCTCCTATAAAAACGATGATTATTTATTTATCGTAACGTAAACACCATATTTTGTAAACGATTTCTTTATCTGCAACAAAAAACTTCCAGCCCCTTTCATCTGAGCTGGAAGTTTCTTGCTACTGTAAAATTTTCTCCGCGATAAAGTGTGTATATTGCTCGCCACCTGCCACATTTGGATGAACTCGGTCATCATAAAACCAATCATCATGGGCGTTACTATAATTAAACCAGTCAATGACCGTTAAGTTATCGTATTTTTTGTCCATTTGACTAAGTAAACTATTCACTTGATTTTGCCATCTTCTAGTTGGGACGCGAACATTAATCCAATAAACTTTTCGATTACCTAACGCTTTCATAAATTCATCAAATTGTGCCTCTGTAAAAGGACCATTCGTACCTAAACTCACTAAAACAGTATCTTTGAGCATTTTCTTTTTGTCTAGTTCACCAATTAGTGAAATGCTACTATACAATTGACGGCCCACTTCCCCATCGATAATCATTTTAGGGAAAATATCTTGTAACCCGCTAGCACCATCTAGAATAACAGAATCACCAATAGTTGTGATTTCTAAATTCTGCGCTTTTTTTACTTGCTCTGGTGTAAGTTGTGTGGGTAGAACGTCTTGGCTTTCACTCGGTTTTGTACTACTTTCTGTGGACGTGCTACTATTTTTCGTGCCACTTTCTTGGACTTCTTTTTTACGTTCTTCAATTTTTTGCTGATTTTTCGCAATATTTTTTTCTAGTTGCTCTTGTTGCGCACTTTTAGCGTTTGCTGGAGCCACAATTAAACCGAATACTGCAATCACGCTAATCACTGTCATAAAGGCCATTGTCCCTTTTTCACGAAGGTCCCACGGTTTCCGTAAGAACTCAGTGAATTGAGTCCAGACATCCTTATAAGACAATCGTGTCAGTGGATGTTCGATAAAACGATAAGACAATTCGCTCACGACTAAAATTAATGCTATTTCAACCAATGAATGTAGAAAAACATGGTCCGATAAGGTCTTAATTTTGGCCTCATAAAAAATCATGATTGGGAATTGATACAAGTAAATGCCATAACTCCGTTTACCTATCCACGTAAAGACTGGATTCGTTAACCAACGATTCATATCTGCCCCTGGATGTGCAGTGACGGCCACTAAGACAGTGGCTGCCAAACTAATTAAAAACATGCCGCCGTAATAAACAAAATTTGTATGATCTGATAATGTTAAAAAGGCTAATACTAAAAGAACTAAGGCACTTAAACCAGCACCATTTAAGATTTTTTTAGAGGCTTCTGGAATTTCTT
Organism: Enterococcus sp. DIV0682; assembly: GCF_051712685.1. Classification (NCBI taxonomy): domain Bacteria; kingdom Bacillati; phylum Bacillota; class Bacilli; order Lactobacillales; family Enterococcaceae; genus Enterococcus; species Enterococcus sp. DIV0682. The sequence goes on along the minus strand of NZ_JBIOPK010000001.1, from coordinate 529,084 downwards.
CTTTCAAACGTGTGCTTGGCCAAACATACGCCAATGCACTACCTAGTAAAATAGAAAAAACACGTGTGTCTGTTCCATAATAGACACGTGTAGGATCTGCGCCAGGAACATATAAAACGGCCATCAGCGTCACCGAAATTAAGGCGCCGATTAAAACTAAGCTGAAAATTCGACCGCGCTTACGAACAAAGCGTTCCAGAAGAATAAAAAGTAATGGCCAAATTAAATAATTTTGCGCTTCAACTGCCAATGACCAAATATGTACAAATGGCGATTGTGTCGCAAATCCATCAAAATAAGAAAACCCTTTAAAAATTTGCCACCAGTTGTTGTAATAAAAAACACTACTAGCGACAACGCTGCGAATATTGTTTAATAAATCCTGCTGAAAGAGTGTAATATAACTAACTGCACTTAAAAGCATCACAATTAATGCTGGATACAGCCGTTTCATCCTTCGCACATAAAATCCTTTTAAATCAATGGTCTGATTTTCTGCCCATTCTTGCCGCAACAAGTCGTTAATAAGATAACCTGAAACAACAAAGAAAATCGGAACACCTAAGTAGCCACCTCGCATGACTTGGGGAAAAAGGTGATACAAAATCACGCCAATTACAGCGATCGTCCGAATGCCATCAAAACCTGTAATATAGCGTTTTTTCTTGCTATTTGCTGTCTGATTCATTTGTGCTTTCCAACTTTTCTATAAAATTATTCTTTTCCTTTATTTAAAGAAGCAAGTAACTTTAATATACGTTTTTTCCTAGGAAATGGCAAGCAAACTTTGTCTCCTTTAGGCTTTTTTTACAATTCAAAAAACCAACATTTTTTAAATTGTAAAAAAACAACCAAAGCTTATGAAAATCACTCATAAGCTTTGGTTGTTTACTCATATCGTTTTCGTTTAGATGAAGATGGAATCCCTAGGGCTTCACGATATTTTGCCACCGTTCGCCGGGATATTTCCATACCTGAATCTTTTAATCGCTCGACTAATTTTTGATCAGATAACGGTTTACTTTTTACTTCTTGATCAATTAATTTTTGTAGTTGCTTTTTAACCATCGTTGTTGAGACATCCTCGCCATCTTCTTCTGATGAAAGAATACTTGTGGAGAAGAATGAGCGCAATTCAAAGACACCAAACGTGGTTTCTAGATATTTTCCATTAACCGCACGACTAACTGTCGATTCATGAATAGACAAAGCATCCGCAATTTCTTTTAAAGTCATTGGTTTTAATGGCCGATCTGCTTCTAAAAAGAAGGCTTCTTGACGGCGCACAATTTCTTGCCCTACACGTAAAATTGTATCCCCCCGCTGATTCACTGCGCGCTCTAACCATTCAAATTCGTTTTTCTTATCCTTAATATATTCTTGGACTTCTTTGTCGTCAGTCTCTTGCATTCGTTTGAAATAATTTTCTTGAAAATTTAATGTCGGTCGACCAGCTTTGTTGGAAATCACCACTATTCGATCTTCCTTGATTCGGACAGTTAAATCTGGTCGAATATACAATTCCTCGGTCGCATCAAAAATATTCCCTGGCGCTGGCGATAACGTTTGTATATAATCAAAGATCAATTGAATTTCTGCTAATTCAATCCCGAATTTTTTAGCTAACGGGCCCCATTTACGACTCACTAAGGCATCAAACTCTTCCTCCAATAAAATATACGCTAAATTAGGCGCGGTATCGTCTCGTTCTGTTTGTAGCATCAAACATTCTTGTAAATTGCGTGCCCCCACACCTGCTGGATCTAGCTGTTGTAACAAAGTTAATGCATCTAGCATTTGAATGGCGCTTGCTTCGGTTTTCTCTGCCGCTTCTTCTAACGAAATCGTTAAATAACCATTCACGTCTATATATTCTACTAAAAACAATACCAATGTTCGCAAGTATGTATCTCGATAATTCAAATGAATTTGATCAATTAAAGACTCAAATAATGATAAATGATAGTCTGGAATTTGATTCATATAATTATTTTCTTCGTCTTGGTTGGTGTAAGAACGACTAGTTATCGGAAAATCTGTGGTGTACTGCGTATCTACTTGTAAATCAATCAATGGATTCTCTAGTGCTTTCGCTTCAACAAAGGCAGCGAGTTCTTCCGTATTAAATTGTAAAATTTGAATGGATTGTTGAAGCTGTTGAGTCATGGCCAACTTCTGGACTTGTTTTTGTTGTTGGGACATTCGTTGCTCAAATTTCATTATTTTCGTCCTCCCTCTTGTAATTTTTGTCAATATCAGCTAAACTAGTATTCGTGCCGCGCCCTTAGTGTAGTGGATATCACGTAAGATTCCGGTTCTTGAGACGGGGGTTCGATTCCCTCAGGGCGCGTTATTTAAATATGTTGATTTATCAACGTTTCTGGACACTCTTTATTCATCTAAAGAGTGTTTTTTTCTTGTTTAGGAATGATTTTTCTATCCGTAGTTTTTTCAAATGTTGCTTGTGGCAAGCTCAATCGCACTTAACGCGACAACATTTGTTCTGCTTCAGCTAAAAATCCAATAAGGCTAAAATTCCTCCGTTCCTATTGTAACGCATAACGTTTCCTTTTTCTATCTGCTAAACAAAGTATTACGACAAGTAAACACCTGCTTCTCTCTTAAAGATCCCTTTCTGATTATATAGTAAATTGCTTTTAATTTGTTAATTATTTTACCTAAAACTTAATACCCTAATTAAATAAAGAACCTGGGGCAAAAATCACTTTGGATTTTTGTCCCAGGCTTAAAACCTGATAATTGGCGGGAACAGAACCGTTCAGCTCCGACCTCTAAAATACTTAATTAGAAATATGCTACCCGCAATCACACCAATTATGATTACTAGCCAAAATAATCCACTTACAAGTAACAGCTCAGTTAAGGTCGTCTTCAGATTCTCCTCCTTTAAATGGCCTCTGCTTTGTTTTGCTATGTAATTAATGACGAGATCAGACAACAGCTATCAAAAAAACGGACCAACACGTGGTCCGTTTTCATTCATTATTAAGCTTTTACGATGTTCGTTGCTTGTAAGCCGCGTGGACTTTCTTCAGTATCAAAAGTTACTGCTTGGCCTTCGTCTAAAGTTTTAAATCCATCTGATTGAATAGCTGAAAAATGTGCAAATACATCATTGCCATCTTCACCTGTAATAAATCCAAAACCTTTATCTGCGTTAAACCATTTTACTGTACCGTTGTTCATATATATTTCCTCCTAGTGCATAAAAATATGCAAGTTATTGCAAAAAATGTTGAGTGGCAAAAGGAGAAGTATAGTTTTTAAATATATAACTCAAATTACTTATCAAAATTGATTACTTAATTACTATAACATATTTATTAGAAATAAACAATGCCCACGACTTTTCCTTGGACTTTCTAAAATAATCAAAGATGCGCTTGACAAAGCCCTAGCAAAAAACACTCCTATTCTTTCTATTTCCAGTTAGTTTTGTTTAACTTTAAATAATCGCTACGCGCCAAATAATCAAATAGCGGAGCTAATCCTGGTGAAAAATTTACTTCCTCAAACCGCTTAATAAATTGTACGCCTTTAATTTTATTTGGTTCGTTCAGCGTAACTTTTCCTTGGGCTTGTTTGGCAAAATAAAAATGTCCTTGCCAAACGATTGAATCAAAAACGAGTGGTCCAGTAAAAATTTCTTCAAGTTCAGTAATTTCCACTGCTAATTCTTCTTTCATTTCACGAATCGCACATTCCAGCGCTGATTCACCAAGTTCTTGTTTTCCGCCAGGGAAATTCCAAGTGTCTGGCCGATCTTTTAAAATAAGAATTTCATCTGATTGATTTTTAAGAAGTACTCGCGAAAATTCTTTTTTCATTTCGTTTAACCCTCTTCTTCATTTTTTATTGAGAAGCCACACTTGGTAGCATAAAAATATAATGCAAAATACGATCCGCGTACGATGGATTTTTTTCAAAGTCATTGACTTCTTCATTGACTAACTCCAAATCATCGGTAATCACTCCAGCAACGTCCATAAAGAGCATTTTACTTAATACCTCTGAGTCATTAACTGTCCAAGCATAAACTGCTTTTTTCTGTTGGTCAGCTTTTAAAATGAAGGTATCGTTCAACGTGGTAGCTTCCATTGTATACAAATCAGCTTGTGTTTCTGGAAAAGTGAAATTATAGGGCAAAATAAAACTAACTTTTACTTTTGATTTGGCTTTTTTAAACGCTTTGATCACATTGTAGTCGAGAGATTGAACCTGATGGTTATTCTTTATCAAAGGACGTTCATATTTTTCAATAAAGTTAGATAGCGCACCTTGACTATCTTGTTTAGACGTTTTAATTTCTACTAGTAATTTTTGTTTGGCTTGGTTTGCTTTCGCTAAATAATCATCAAAACTGGCAATTGGTGCTTCTTGGCCATTTTCTTTAACGGTCATTTTTGTTAATTCAGCCAACGTAAATTCTTGTGGCGTGCCATCGACGCCGGCGAGTTCTTGAAGGTTTGCATCATGCATCACAACAAATTGATGGTCTTTGGTTTCTTGAACATCAATTTCAATATAATCTGGTTTAAATTTAATGGTTCTTTCCATAGCAGGAATAGTATTTTGCACGCCATTACTATTGGTGACCCCTCGATGCGAAATAATCAAAGGTTTTGATTCTAATAGCCCTGTTAAGTAAACAGCGTTGAAAATTATATAGCCGCCAAAAATGGTGAATAGTCCTAGGCCCATTCCGATAGTCACTAATTTATTACGTTTCGTTTCTTTGTCAAAGGCAACTTTTGTCGTCGTTTCTGCTTGAACATTTAATTGTGTATATAAGAAATTAATCAGTAATACTGAAAGCCAAGCATTAGAGACAAACTGTAAAAATTGGACAACCGTTAAATTTAAAATCCCACCTAGCAAACTAATGGTATCGCTCAAGGTATCTAACTTCAACTGTAGAAGATAAAGTAACACATAAATAACATACGTTGAAACAAATACCGCGATCGTCACAAATGCAATATTACGAATAATGAACCATAATCGTTTGTTTGTCATTGACCAACTAGCCTTAACTGCCTCGCCCGCTTTTTTTCTCTCCAGAATCATTAATGGAAGCGTGTAAATGAAACGAATAGCTAAATACCAGACTAATAACCCAAAGGCCAGTAACCCAACCAAGTAAGGAATTCGTTGGGACAAAAATTCAACAATAAAATCTGGAATCACAAATTTCGTCAATAGATTACTTTGGAAAATCAGGTTACCAAAAGGGACAATGACAACAAAATAACCGAAAAAGAATAACCACGAACGGGCACCTTGCTTTTTAAGAACCTTAAAAGATGCCTTGGTAACTCCTTTAAAATGAAAGCGATGATCCTGCCGTATTTGAAAAATCCCTAATAATAAAAAGGTAAACTGATAAAAAACTGCACCTAAAAAAAGTAACAACAAGAGAATTAATAACACCAGAGCAAGCGGCTTTTCTAACAGTAAATTCAGGTTATTAAACGAAAGATAAGGAATACCTTGAGTTTTTAGTGCGTTGGAAGTAGCCCAACTAAAAGCCCCACCCACCAATAATAATAAAACATTTAAAGTAAAAAATAACCATAAGTACTGCAAGATGTCTTTAAAAAATTGCCTTGTTCCATTTTTAAATGTTTGCCAAGCAGACATACAAACTCCTCCATTCTAAAAGTATCTGATTAAAGTTCTTCCATACGAAGCCTAAATAAAACAACGGCAATCCAAATTGAAATAAATGATGGCAAAATAACAATAATGATTGCGACTGGCTCATCAATAGTCCCTTGTAACGTATTTTTTACTTCTGAAGAAACAATAAACTGATCAAAAATCACTTGATAAATAGTAACATAAATCAATACCCATTGAATATAATATTCAATTATTTTCATTAAAGCGATGGGTAAAACAATTTTTTTCGTCGTTAAATTCAATAAAAAATATAATAAAAGACTCGTACTGATGATAACGACTATCCCTAAAAGAAATAACGACTCTAACTGCTCTCCTATTACTTTTGCAACGCCTATTGTTAATAATAAATACATAGCTACCGAAATTAAGATGCTCACACTTAGCATAACAGAAAACAAAAGTAATGCCTTAAGAAAAAGCCACTTATCAACTCTTTTATTTCCAATCAATAAACCTAAAAGAATCACCGACAAAAGTAAAATCAATTCAATCATTCGTTCCTCCTTCCAAAACAAATGAAAACAAATTCATATGTTCGCGTTTATTTTATCAAACCAAAATGGATTTGTAAAACATTTCACATGTTATTTAATAAACGACTATTACTAGAAAAAAGACAAGACAAGTTTCCTTTATTTAGGAAACTTGGCTTGTCTTTTTATTCTTTTTACTTCGTTATTTTTTGATAGTTTGCGAATAATTGATTCGCATCTCCTTCTCCATCAATTTTCTTGAGATGGCCGTTATCTATTTTAAACATAGATGGCACATGTAAAACTTTATTTTCTCGGATAAATGTTGACCATTCCTTCATGGTCTCTTTGTTGGTTAATTCTACATAGTAAACCTGTTTAGGTGCTTGTAATAGTTTCTCGAAATCCTGACAATCTGAACAGTTTTTCTTTTTTAAAACAACATAAAATGTTTCGCCAGAGTGTTTTTTTTCTTGATACTCATTGAAACTTAATTCCTTTTTATGCGGAATAAATGTAAAACCTACCAACAAACTAAGTAACAAAATTAACAGACTGAACGAAATTTTTTTATTCATGTTTTTTCTTCCTTTTTAGTTTGTCTAATTTTTTCTTTTTTTATTTTTTGTTATACCAAAGCTAATAGCCACTATAAGGATAATTAAACCTGCGATCATGTAAAGTGGATTTACTGTTGTATTAGTCATTGGTAAATGAATTCCTTTACTTGCTGATTTCCCAAAATTGACTGGGTTCGTTGGTGCTTGATGATTTGTAGGCGTCAACGGTTTTTTCGGTTTTAGCGGTTGTTTAGGTTCAGGTTTTTTTGGGTCTTCTGGCGTTGGTGCAGGCGGTGTTACGGTTGGCTTGTTGGAATGCAACACGTCACCTTCATTGCCAAAGTTTAAGTCGGCTTGGTTGGGAATCCCGCCTTGTTCAATATAAGCCGCTAATTCTTTGGCCGTTGCGTCAGTTTTAATTTTGGTTGTAATGGTCATGGTATAGGTATGTCCAGCTAAGTAGGAGTAGCTGTCATCTTTTTTGTTCATAGTAAAGGTTACTTTGTTATTTTCTTGTGTTACTGTGCCGTTAGCTGTAACATCTTTACCATTTTCATCAGTGATAACGACTTTTTGGATATCTAATAATTGGTTGACGTTATCCACTAAACTAGCTTGGGTCCAAGTGCTTGTTTCGTTACCAAAGGCTGTTTTAACATTCCATTTAAATTCTTGGTCACGGTTGGTTAAATCTAAATGTTCTTGGCCTTCGATATCTTTTGTAATCGTTGGATCTTCTGGCGTTGGTGCAGGCGGTGTTACGGTTGGCTTGTTGGAATGTAACACGTCCCCTTCGTTGCCAAAGTTTAAGTCCGCTTGGTTAGGAATCCCGCCTTGTTCAATATAAGGCGCTAATTCTTCATCGGTTGCGCCGTCTTTAATTTTAGTGGTAATAGTCATTGTGTACGTATGTCCAGCTAAGTATGAGTAGCTGTCTGCTTGTTTGTTCATTTCAAAAGTTACTTTGTTATTTTCTTGTGTTACTGTGCCATTGGCTGTAACATCTTTACCATTTTCATCTGTGACTTTCACGTCTGTGATGTCTAACACTTTATTAATGTCATCCACCATGCTGGCTTGGGTCCAAGTGCTTGTTTCGTTACCGAAAGCTGTTTTGACGTTCCATTTAAATTCTTGATCGCGGTTGGTTAAATCTAAATGTTCTTGGCCTTCGATATCTTTTGTAATCGTTGGATCTTCTGGCGTTGGTGCAGGCGGTGTTACGGTTGGCTTGTTGGAATGCAACACGTCACCTTCATTGCCAAAGTTTAAGTCCGCTTGGTTAGGAATCCCGCCTTGTTCAATATAAGGCGCTAATTCTTCGTCCGTTGCATCAGCTTTAATTTTAGTGGTGATAGTCATTGTGTACGTATGTCCAGCTAAGTATGAGTAGCTGTCATCTTTTTTATTCATTTCAAAAGTTACTTTGTTATTTTCTTGTGTTACTTTGCCATTAGCTGTAACATCTTTGCCATTTTCATCAGTAACTTTCACGTCTGTGATGTCTAATAATTGGTTAATATCATCCACCATGCTGGCTTGGGTCCACGTGCTGGTTTCGTTGCCAAAGGCTGTTTTGACATTCCATTTAAATTCTTGGTCGCGGTTGGTTAAATCTAAATGCTCTTGACCTTCGATATCTTTTGTAATCGTTGGATCTTCTGGCGTTGGTGCAGGCGGTGTCACTGTTGGTTTATTGGAATGTAACACGTCACCTTCGTTGCCAAAGTTTAAGTCGGCTTGGTTGGGAATCCCGCCTTGTTCAATATAAGGCGCTAATTCTTCGTCCGTTGCGTCAGCTTTAATTTTAGTGGTAATAGTCATTGTGTACGTATGACCGCTTAAATAGTCATAGCTGTCTGCTTGTTTGTTCATTTCAAAAGTTACTTTGTTATTTTCTTGTGTTACTGTGCCGTTGGCTGTAACATCTTTACCATTTTCATCAGTAACTTTCACGTCTGTAATGTCTAACACTTTATTAATGTCATCTACCAGGCTGGCTTGGGTCCACGTGCTTGTTTCGTTGCCAAAGGCTGTTTTGACATTCCATTTAAATTCTTGATCGCGGTTGGTTAAATCTAAGTGATCTTGACCTTCTACGTCTTTAGTAATATTTGGATCTACTGGCGGCGGTGTTACAGTTGGTTTGTTGGAATGCAACACGTCCCCTTCGTTACCAAAGTTTAAGTCGGCTTGGTTGGGAATGCCACCTTGTTCAATATAAGGTGCTAATTCTTCGTCCGTTGCATCAGCTTTGATTTTAGTAGTAATGGTCATTGTGTACGTATGACCACTTAAATAGTCATAGCTGTCTGCTTGTTTGTTCATTTCAAAAGTTACTTTGTTATTTTCTTGTGTTACTGTGCCGTTAGCTGTAACATCTTTACCATTTTCATCTGTGACAACGACTGTTTGGATATCTAATAATTGGTTAATATCATCCACTAAACTGGCTTGTTGCCAAGTACTTGTTTCGTTACCAAAGGCTGTTTTGACATGCCAATCGAAACTATCTTCACGATTGGTTAAATCTAAGTGCTCTTGATTTTCGATATCTTTTGTAATCGTTGGATCTTCTGGCGTCACGTCACACGCATGCGCATTGTCATTTTTAGGAATCGTCGCTTCTGGAAATTCCTTAGCAATTGTTCCTTGATTCATTGTCCCACTACTTACAAGGGTTGCTGCATCAATCGCTGTATTTTCTTTGACTTCGTAGTGAATCGTGATGTTTCCTACGTAACCTTCTGTACTAGTTGCTGAAATGGTTTGTCCGTTAATTTGAACAGGCACATCATTTCCAGCATCGTCCGTAGCGGTCGCCGATTGAATGTCAAATTGATCAGCAATTGTTAATGAAGCTGTTGCTGGTGTCGATTGCGCCAGACGATCTTTGACAATTTGTTTTAATTGGGTTGTAAAATCATCAATAGATTGGCTTGTAATAAAATCTTCTGGTGTGCTAGATCCTTGTTGCAACTCTTGTTTTACAAAAGGACCCACTTCTGTTTTATATTTATCAAAATATGAATTTACTGAACTTAAAGATTCAACACTTTCCCAATACGCATTAATCATTTCATAGCCTTGGTTAGTAATTTCTTGGTTTAACGCTAAAACTTCTGCTGCTGCACCTTGATAGTCATTACTATACTCAACCGAAACTTGAAAAGGATGTCTTGGATCTGGATATTCATTGATTGAATCATTGGTGTTGGTTTTATGCAAGTAACCATCTAAACGTGTATTAGCGACCCCATCTGTCACTAATAAGAAATATGTTTTTCGATTCGTTAAATCTCCGTGTGTTTGATTGTACGTATCTAAAGCAAGTTTCAATCCTGAGGCAGTTGGTGTACCACCATACGTCCGAACATCTCCAAAGCCAGAAACAAATTGGCTTTTATCATGGGTTAATTGAGTATCAACACGCACATTCATATCATAATCAGCTGAATTAATTTTTACTTTTCCATCAGGAAATATAAATTGTTTTCCGCCACGATACGAAGCCAGCATCACGCGGTCTTGATCAGATAATCCTTGAACCACTTCATCAATCGCTTGTCTTACATGTGGAAAATTATCTGAAAAACTACCACTGGCATCTTCAACAACCACTAAATCAACCGGTTCCGTTTCACCCGCTTGAACTGGGAAAGTAGCTTGTCCCTCCAATATCCGTTTACAATCAGCTAGACTGTCGTCTTTCACTTTCACCGTATTGGTCATTCCTTCTGTATCTCCTGCTTTAACCACTCCTTCGGCTAAAGCCATTGTGGGACTGAAATTTCCCACAACTGTTCCAGCGACAATCACCATTGTCGATAATAATTTCGTTGCTTTCTTAAACATTTTAATCCTCCCTATTTTCTTTCGCTAGTGTTTGGGACACTTGCTTCTCTTTACTTCAACTACAGCTCCTTAAATCTTTCATCAAGTCGATGTGTCCCCTTGTTTTTGTGACACATCTCTTACTCAATTTCTGATTCTATCACCTTTATAGGCTAAAACTTGGCAGTATTCGGCTCTTGAAAACGTAAAATTTGTCTTTTAAAAATTAATGAAAAGACTATCCACTGACAAAGTTGGTTTTCACTTACTTTTTGACACCTGATTCCTTTTAAAAGTCTTTTTTTACACAAAAAAAGTAAAAGAACCTTTACAGTCCTTTTACTTAATTGTTAGATGCTATTCATAATTTTCTTAGTTTTGTTCTATAAGCTAAATAGTTTAGCCCGTTTATTTCAACAATATTTGACGTTAGTCAGCCGTTTCGTTATAGTTAAAGAAAAGGCTTTTTGGTAGGAGTGAATACGATGAATGAGTGGCCCCATCAGTTAATGACGCTTTTAACCCCACTTTTTGAGCTATGTATTTTAGGACTGAATGTTTTTTCGATTATTGTTTTAGTTTGGGGTGTTTGTTTAGCAGGAAAAGACTTCATTAAAAGTGAACGACAAAATCAAAGCCGCTTTACCTTAACCAAAATGAATACGTTCATCAAAAACTTCCTTGGCAGCTACATTCTGTTAAGTTTAGAAATTTTAATTGCTGCTGATATTATTGAATCCATTGTCAAACCAACTTTTCAAGATATTTTGAAATTGGCAACCTTGGTGATCATCCGTACAGTTATTTCTTATTTCTTACATAAAGAAATTGAAGACACTATGACCGATATGGAACAACAAGAAAAAGAACCAGATACCCCAAAAAATTAGCGGGTACGCTGGTTCTTTTTTTATTTAATCGCTTTAAAATAATGAAGTGGTTCGTTAGACAAACGCTGCATTTTACGTTTTTTATCTTCAATAATTGCTAAAATCTCGTCTGAAAAATTTTCTAAAATAACACGGCCGCCTTTATAGGTGTGACCACCCATTTCAGCAACTTCGCTGGCCGTCAAAATGACTTTACGATGCGCAATTTTTTTGAAAAATTCTTCAATTAAGTACGTCGGTAAGTAAAAATTATTTTGAGCAGAAAATGATTCCAAATAAATAAAATCATCGATGCTGATGAAACAATCATCCATCGATAAGTATTCAATTGATCTGTCTATATATAATTCACGCTTTTGTAAAATTTCTTTGACTTTTTTATTTAATAAATTCAATGATTCAATTTCTTTAACCAAATGTTCTAGTTCACGATAACGTACTTCTTTTCGCTCTTTGTAAGATGAATGTAAGGCGGCACTTGCTGTGACTATTAGCGCACCGACGATTACACCTACCATTCCGGCGATAAAAACAAACATATTTTTCCCCTCGCTCTTTTCTAATTTTCCATTTTAGTATAACATAATCCAAAAGTTTCGGATAAAAAATGATACAAAATTTTTCAAGCGACTTCGTTGACCTTTATTGACCAAAGAGGTATACTTTTCATAGGCATTCAAAGTGCTTTGTGATAGAATGACTTTAAAAGTTTCTTTATATAGGAGGATTTACTTATGAATTTAATTCCAACAGTTATTGAACAATCATCTCGCGGTGAACGTGCTTATGACATTTATTCTCGTTTATTAAAAGACCGCATCATTATGCTAAGCGGCCCTATCGATGATAACGTGGCAAACTCAGTGATTGCACAGTTATTATTCTTAGATGCCCAAGATTCAGAAAAAGACATTTACTTGTACATTAACTCTCCTGGTGGTAGCGTTTCTGCAGGTTTAGCGATTTTCGATACCATGAATTTCGTTAAAGCGGATGTCCAAACGATCGTATTAGGAATGGCGGCTTCTATGGGTAGCTTCTTATTAACAGCTGGTCAAAAAGGCAAACGTTTCGCTTTACCAAATGCGGAAATCATGATTCACCAACCACTTGGTGGCGCTCAAGGGCAAGCAACAGAAATTGAAATTGCTGCTCGTCACATTTTAGACACTCGTCAACGTTTAAATTCAATTTTAGCTGAACGAACTGGCCAACCAATTGAAGTAATTGAACGTGATACCGATCGTGATAACTATATGACTGCCGAACAAGCAAAAGAATATGGTTTAATCGATGAAGTAATGGAAAATAGTAGCGCCTTAAATTAAAAATAAAAAATGGAAACAGCGACGGTCGCTGTTTCCATTTTTTTATTTTTCAATGTATCCTCGTAATTCTTCTTCAGTGACACTTTCGTCAAAGATATGCTCACCAATGATGATCGTTGGTACAAATTGAATGTGCGCCGCATTGGCTTCAGCAATCACGGCGGAAACAAGCGTTGCATCTGTTTGTTCTTTTAAGCCCAGATTTTTTTCAGCATACGTCGCTACTTCTTCTAAGGTTAAGTTTCCCCATTCATCTTGCGTAGCAAACATTTTATGCAATGCTGACAGTGCTTGTTCAGGCGCTGAATAGTCAATGTAGTGATGCATCACATTGCCGCGTTGTAAACTTTCTTTTTCTTTATCAAACAGCTTAATGATACGTTCAACTTTACCACTTTTGACAAATTGTGCTAACAGTTCCTCAGACTCTTCAAACCATTTTCTGCAATAAGGACAGCGAACATTGATAAATTCTATCATTTTGACAGGGGCATTGCGCTCACCAATATGAAGCCCTGTTTCTGTGTTAACTTTTGTTGCATCAATTACTGAAATATCCATAAAAAACCTCATCCTTTCAAACCTTTATTTCTCTTTTAGTATACCGTTTTTCAATAAAAAAATCATAAGACACGAATTCAAATTTTCTGAATTCGTGCCTCTGTTCACTTTTTTAACGATTAATCGAACGAGCCATTCTAGCAACAGTATGTCTTTTCCCACGTATCGCATCAGAAAGCTCTTTAATATTTTCAATACCAACTAAGCCCATATTGGCATCGCCAATATGTTGAATATCTACGCCTAAAATTTTATTTCTAATGCCGATTGCTTGGATAACTTCAGGTTGAGCACTTTCTTGTGAAGTTCCAATGGCACTCATAACTAATTTTCCTTTTGAATGTGCAAAATCCACAACTTCTTTGACTTGTTGATCATCAATGCCCCAAACCGTGCCGACTGCTGGGACTAAGACAATATCAGCGCCCGCTTCAATAAATTGTTCAGCTGATTTTAAACTGACCACTGGTTCATCTACGCCTGAACTGTGCATTTTTCCGGCAATAATGATGCCATCAAAATGTTTTTTGGCTAAGGCCACGTTCTCAGCAATCAAGTCGTTGGTCACGCCAGTTCCTGGATTACCTGTCAATAAGATAAAATCCAAACCCAGTTCATTGGCTTTTTTGAAAGTAGCTGCTGATGCTTTTCTACCTGGTTCAATCGAAACTCTCGTTGAAGCTAAGTCTAAATTTTCATCAACAGGTTCGACATTCATGCCAATCGGTAAACCGACTAGTTCTTTCAAACGATGAACAACCTCATCATTAGGGACACATGTTTCCGCAGTATATTGCCCTTCATAAGCGGCTACTACAATCGGTTGATTAACATCGAAAACATTCAATAAAATCATGTCTGCGCCATATGCTTTTGACATTTCCGCACAAGTGATATCACCTGCTACGGATGGATGAACTACCACATTTTCCGATAAAATTACGCGCCCTTCGCTCGCTTTAATACTCTGAAACAGCTCTTCTTTTGACATCCGTTTGATTTCTGATGCATTTGCACTAATTAATCGTTGAACCATTTTGACCCCTCCAATAGTTTTTAATCTTTTAGTTAAAAACAGCAATAAGTAATCGCTTGCATTTTATTACATGCAACATTCGTGCCAACGTCGTTTCTTTAAACCACAGGTCAACACTACATTTCAGTGCTACACACTTTTTGCACACTTTAATTTTTTTTACACGCTTAAAGAAAAAGTGAAGGATAGCACTTCAAACGGAAATGTTATTCTTCACTTCTGGAGCAGAAAAGTTACGCACTTTTTTCTCGTAATTTTTCTGCAAATTCATTAATTTTTCGAATACGATGATTAATACCTGACTTAGAAATAGCTCCTGAAGGAATCATTTCCCCTAGTTCTTTGAGACTAACTTCCGGATACTCTAACCGTAATTCTGCGATTTCCTGAAGTTTCTCCGGTAATGACGTCAGCCCTACTGTACTTTCAATAAATTGAATATTTTCAATTTGTTTTGAAGCCGCATCAATAGTTTTATTTAAATTCGCTGTTTCGCAATTCACTAAACGATTTACTGAATTCCGCATATCACGGACAATCCGGACATCTTCAAATTTCAACATAGAGTTCGTGGCACCAATTAACGTTAAAAAGTCGGCAATTTTTTCAGCACCTTTTAAATAACAAATATATCCATTTCGGCGTCCCAATGTTCGAGCGTTTAAGTCATAGTAATTCAACATCTTACAAATATCATTATTGTGTTCTTCATAAATTGAAAAAATTTCTAAATGATAGCGACTTGTTTCCGGATTATTAACTGAGCCAGAAGCCATAAAGGCCCCGCGTAAATAGGAACGCATTTTTTGCGCGTTACCCATGATTTCATTTGACACATTGCCATTAAAAACGACCCCATCCATAATATCCAAATCAGCTAGAATTTTTTGTGTATCTTGTTTTAGACGCACAATGTAAACATTATTTTTCTTTAGTTTCATTTTTTTACGAACTAATAATTCTGCTTGTGCATGGTAATGATCTTTCAGCAATGAATACATTCGACGAGCAATTGCAGCATTTTCCGTTTGTACATTCAAGACAAACTGTTGATTAACTAAGCTAAGTGAGCCGTTCATCCGAATTAATGCTGCTAATTCTGCTTTCGCGTGTTCTCGATGGACTTCTAAACCAGTTAACTCTTTTTTGACATCCGAGGCAAAAGACATCTAAGCTCCTCCTCTCTTGATTCTTTTGATTAATTAATATTTCGTTCCAAATACGATACGGAAAAGTTCTTCAACAACTTTTTCCCCATCATGAAAAACTCCGCCATCTCTTAATTCTAAAAAGTCTGTCGAAATGACTCGGCATCCTTCTTCACGTAATCCTTGAAAATCATGCTTTACTTGAACTAAATATTCATCATAAATTTCAGGATCCATGTAATTTTCTGGTACTTTTTCTGTGTTAACCAGTACTGTATCAACAAACTGCGCTTGTAGATGCTCGTTTAAGACACGAACATGATCGGCATCCGTAAAATGTTCCGTTTCCCCTTTTTGGGTCATGATGTTACAAATATAGACTACTTCGGCTGCCGTTTGTTTGATGGCTTCACCAATTTCTGTAATAACTAAATTAGGTAAAATACTTGTAAAAAGACTCCCTGGCCCTAACACGACCATGTCTGCTTCTTCAATTGCTTTGACGACTTTACGCGCAGCTCTTGGCTGTTCTTCTCCGTGTGTATTTGTTACAAACACATGGTCAATCGTCTTGCGATCCAGTGCAATTTTTGATTCTCCCACCGCCACTGAGCCATCCTTAAATACGGCATGTAACGTTAATGGCCGTTCTGATGATGGATAAATCCGTCCATCAACATGCATCATTTTTGAAAGCAATTGAATCGCTTCATACGTACTTCCTCTCATTTCTGAGACAGCAGCAATGATTAAATTACCGATTGCATGATTGGCAAAATGACTATCTGATTTATCAAAACGATATTGAAAAATATCTTCATATAATTGTGGCATATCTGACAATGCCACTAAAACATTTCTTAAATCTCCCGGAGGTGTCATGTTATTAATAGAGGAACGAAGCTCGCCACTACTACCGCCATCATCAGCGACCGTTACGACGGCAGTAATATCAACACTTTGATTTCTTAAACTTTTCAAAATTACTGGCAAGCCTGTTCCACCACCAACAACCACGATCTTCGGTTTACGAATTCGATAGGTTTTCATTAAGAGCGATTAACCGTTTCTTTTCTTTTTAAGCGGTCGCGGTGGGTAATATTTACATGGTAATCTTCCTCTTTTAATTCAGCACCAACACGTTCTGTCAATGCAACAGAGCGATGTTGTCCGCCAGTACAGCCAATTGCAATGGTGACGCTACTTTTACCTTCTTTTTTATATCCAGGTAAGACTGTTCGCAGTAAATCGATAAATTTGGTATAAAATTCATCTGTTTCTGGGAAGCCCATCACATAATCATAAACAGGTTGATCCATTCCAGTTAACGGTCGTAGTTCATCAATATAATGGGGGTTAGGTAAAAAGCGAACATCCATAACGATATCTGCATCAATCGGCAACCCATATTTAAAGCCGAAGGACACCATTTCCACTCGAAATTCGTGTGTCTCTCTCGTTGCTAGTTCTTTATTCAAACGTTCCCGCAATTGACGAGGGGACAAGTCCGTGGTGTCAATGACCAACTGAGCATCCGCCTTGATTTCTTCCAGCATTGCACGTTCTTTACGAATACCTTCTGTCACTAAACCATCCATCGCCATTGGATGCGCACGCCGGGTCTCTTTATAACGAGAAACCAACTCTTCATCGGTGGCATCTAAAAATAAAATCGTTGTATCAATAAAATTAGTATTTTCAAGTTCGACTAACATATCCTGAATTTCTCTAAAGAAGGTCCGTGAACGTAAATCGATCACTAACGCAATCTTGGTAACTTTTCCAGATTCTTTAATTAATTCCCAAAATTTTGGGATTAAGCTTGGTGGTAAATTGTCGATACAGAAATAGCCCATGTCTTCAAAGCTTTGAACAGCGACTGTTTTTCCAGCGCCACTCATTCCTGTAATAATAACCAGTTGTAAATTTTCTGGCATATTCAACACTCCCTTCACTTGCATCACTATATTATAACACCCCGGGCGTATCAAAGAAAGCTTTTCAATCATTCTTATAAAGATTTCTATTCTTTCATAGAAAAACAGCATTGACATTTTTGTCAATGCTGTTTTAATTGCTGAATTATACTATATAATTCTGTGTTATTTTAATACAAACTCAATTTCTGTTTTATCAGTAAAATTAGCTTCAAAATCAAATTGTTTTACTTGTTCATTCACGGCTAACTTTTTCGTAATGTGTTCTTTAATTTGTTCATTTGTAGCTGTTTTGATTGACAATCCATCTAAAAGAGTCATGATTTTGTCTTGTGCTGCCTTACCTTCTAATTCTAAATCAGCAAATTCATCTTCATACGTTGCTTCAATTGTTCCGTTCGATTTTATTTCATAGGTGAACTCAATTTCATTTTCATCGTATTCGATTTCTACGTCAATCTCTTGAAGACTGGCAACAGTCGGTGTCGGTGTGGTTAGTTCATTGTCTGCTGTTTCATGGTCCCCGCCAACTTCAGGAGTTACGGTTTCCCACTTAAAGGTACCAATTTTAGCTGTTGCTAGATATGGATTATTAATGGTAATGACTTTCAATTGAAGGTCTGAATGGTTGGCGATATCTGTTAAAATCCCCAGAGCCTGATATGTATTTTGTGTAAAACGTGTCGCAATATTTTGCGCATCAATTGTGGAATAGCCTAATGTTTCCCAGGTGATTTGTTGCTTTAATTCCTGATGAACGGCTTGTACTGTCGCCGGCTCCAATTGAATGCCCGTTGCTTCTTTTAAGTCTTTCTTGGTAAAGCTCATTACTTTTTCATGGTCTGATTGTGAAATTAAGGTCGCTGCTTCCATTGTGTTACTATGTACAAAAGGTGTGATTCCGATAGCTAAGACCATTCCTGCTGTTAATAAACCTGTTGTTATTTTTTTGTTTTTCATTTAAGACTTCCCTTCGTGTTCATTGTTATTTTGTTAACAAACATAGTATATCTTTTAATTACACATTAAGTCAACATTTATTTTTAATTTTAATTAAAAAATATTTGTTATTTTATAATAAAAAAACCTTGTTTCCCATAAAAACAAGGTTCTTTATCTAATCATTAATGTTTATTTCAGAACACGTTTTAAATAATATCCTGTGTAACTGTCTTTGACTTTAGCAACTTCTTCTGGTGTTCCTGTCGCCACGATCGTCCCACCACCGTCGCCACCTTCTGGCCCTAGATCAATCACATGGTCCGCAGATTTGATGACATCCAAGTTATGTTCAATCACTAAAACGGTATTGCCCGCTTCCACTAAACGCTCTAATACTAGAAGCAACCGCGCAATATCATCGGTATGCAAGCCTGTTGTTGGTTCATCCAGAATATAAAAGTTTTTCCCATTAGAATTTTTATGAAGTTCACTCGCTAGCTTCATCCGCTGTGCTTCTCCACCAGATAAAGTAGTTGCTGGCTGCCCCAATGTCACATAGCCTAAGCCTACATCCACAATTGTTTGCAATTTACGATGAATTTTAGGGATATGTTTGAAAAATTCTACGGCATCTTCCACCGTCATATCTAAAATATCAGAAATGTTTTTGCCTTTATAATGAACTTCTAACGTCTCAGAATTATAACGTTTGCCATGACAAACTTCGCAAGGCACATAGACATCAGGTAAAAAGTGCATTTCAATTTTGATGATACCATCCCCGCGACAAGCTTCACAACGGCCACCTTTGACGTTAAAACTAAAGCGACCTTTTTTATAGCCACGAACCTTGGCTTCATTTGTTTGGGCAAACAAATCGCGAATGTCATCAAAAACACTAGTATAAGTCGCTGGATTACTTCTTGGTGTTCGACCAATTGGACTTTGGTCAATGTCAACAATCTTTTCAATGGCTTCATAACCAGTGATGCTTTTGTGTTTCCCAGGTTTATTGGAATTACGATTTAATTTTTGGGCCAGCGCTTTTTTCAAAATTTGATTGACTAAAGTACTTTTCCCTGAACCTGAAACGCCTGTGACAGCAACAAATTCACCCAGCGGAAATTCAACACTGACATTTTTTAAATTATTTTCACTGGCACCAGTGACTTTGATCGCTTTGCCATTACCTTTGCGACGTTCTTTTGGTACAGGAATCACTTTTTTCCCAGAAAGATATTGTCCGGTCAATGAATGCGGATTTTTAGCAACCTCTTCCGGCGTACCAGCGGCTACAATTTCACCGCCCAGATGTCCAGCGCCAGGTCCCACATCAATCAAGTAATCCGAAGCCATCATTGTATCTTCATCGTGTTCCACCACAATTAATGTATTGCCTAAGTCCCGCATTTTTTTCAATGAGTCAATCAAGCGGTCGTTATCTCGTTGATGCAAACCAATTGATGGTTCATCTAAAATGTAAAGGACGCCTGATAAGTTTGAGCCAATTTGTGTTGCTAAGCGAATTCTTTGTGCTTCTCCGCCAGAAAGTGTACCAGCAGCTCGACTTAAGGTTAAGTAATCTAACCCGACATTTTTTAAGAAGGTTAACCGATCTTCGACTTCTTTTAAAATTGGCCGAGCAATCGTTGTTTCTTGTTCAGATAAAGACACACCTTCAAAAAATTGGACCGCATTTTTTATTGCTAATTCACTGACTTCACCAATGTGCGTGCCATTGATTTTCACAGCTAAAGCTTGCGGATTCAAACGATACCCTTGACAGCTTCGACAAGTCAATTCTGTCATGTATAACCGCATTTGATCTCGTGTAAAATCGCTATTTGTTTCATGATAACGTCGTTTAATATTTTTTAAAATCCCTTCAAATGGCACTTCCACATCACGAACACCACCAAAGTCATTTTCATAATGAAAATGAAAGTTTTTCTCGCCAGAACCATTTAAAATAATTTCTTGTTGGTCTGCAGGTAATTCTTCAAACGGCGTATCCATATCAATCCCAAAACTGGTGGCTGCTTGTTCCAACATTTGTGGATAATATTGGGAACTAATAGGGTTCCACGGAACAATGGCTCCTTCTCTCAAGGTTTTAGTGGGATCTGGAATCACTAAGTCTTTGTCCACTTCTAATTTAACACCTAAACCATCACAATCGGGACAAGCGCCAAATGGTGCATTAAATGAAAACAAGCGCGGTTCCAATTCACCGACTGTGAACCCACAATAAGGACAAGCATAATGTTCACTAAACAACATTTCTTCTTGACCAATCACATCAACAATTGCGTAACCTTCAGCTAAACGCAAAGCCGCTTCAAACGAATCAAACAAGCGAGAGCGAATGCCTTCTTTCACAACGATACGGTCAATCACAATCGCAATATCATGTTTTTTATTTTTTTCAAGTTCTGGTGCCTCACTAACATCATAGGTTTCACCATCCACCCGCATTCTGACATACCCTTCACGTTGGATCATTTCAAACACTTTTTTATGTTGGCCTTTTTTCTTGACCACAACAGGCGCCAAAATTTGAATTTTTGTTCGCTCTGGTAGCTCTAAGACTTTATCAACCATCTGTTCAACAGACTGACTGGTAATTTCAATATGATCGTTAGGACAAATTGGATGACCTACCCGAGCAAATAACAATCGTAAATAATCATTGATTTCTGTGACCGTCCCTACTGTTGAGCGTGGGTTTTTACTTGTCGTCTTTTGATCAATTGAAATAGCTGGACTTAAACCATCGATGCTGTCAACATCTGGTTTATCCATCTGTCCCAAAAATTGTCGCGCATAAGCAGAGAGACTCTCTACATAACGTCGTTGCCCTTCTGCGTAAAGCGTATCAAATGCTAATGAACTTTTACCAGAACCAGATAGTCCAGTTACAACAACCATTTTGTCACGAGGAATCGTGACATCAATATTTTTTAAGTTATGGGCGCGTGCACCATGAATCACAATTTTATCATTTGCCATATATGTTCTCCTTTTACTAAATCTCTTACGTCAAATCATTTCAAGTCATTCTATAGAGAAAAGATTAGTAAAAGACACGATGGTTCATCGTATCTTTTACTTAATCCGTTGGTTGACTTATTTGGCAGCTTTCAATTCAAGAATGGTATCTCGTAATGTGGCTGCAGTTTCGAAGTCTAATGCTTTGGCTGCATCTTTCATTTCTCTTTCAAGTTTCATTAATAAATCAGCTTTTTCTTGTCTTGATAAATCTTCATATGATTTATCCAATTGAACCACTGTTTCATCTTTATCAGCTGTTTTGGAAATAGAAATCAAATCACGAATTTCTTTAATAATTGTTTTTGGTTCAATGCCATGTTCTTCATTATATGCTTCTTGGATTGCCCGACGTCGTGCCGTTTCATCCATAGCTCGTTGCATCGAATCGGTGATTTTATCTGCATACATAATGACTTTTCCTTCGGCGTTCCGGGCAGCCCGTCCCATCGTTTGCACTAACGAGCGTTCACTGCGTAAGAAGCCTTCTTTATCCGCATCTAGAATCGCAATTAAGGAAACTTCTGGCACATCGATTCCTTCACGTAATAAGTTAATACCTATTAGAATATCAAATTCGCCTAATCGTAAATCGCGAATGATCTCCGTTCTTTCCAGTGTTTTTATATCACTATGCAAATATTTAACTTTTAAGCCTAATTCTTTGAAATAGTCGGTTAAATCTTCGGCCATTTTCTTCGTTAAGGTTGTGACAAACACCCGCTGATCTTTTTCGATCCGTTCATGAATTTCGCCCACCAAGTCATCAATTTGACCCATAATTGGGCGGATTTCTACTTCTGGATCTAGTAAACCTGTTGGTCGAATGATTTGTTGAACAACAGTCTCTGTTTGTTCCATTTCATAAGGGCCTGGTGTTGCCGATACATAAACAATTTGGTTTACATGTTGTTCAAATTCTTCTAAACGAAGCGGTCGGTTATCAAGTGCACTTGGTAAACGGAAACCATAGTCCACTAACATTTGTTTCCGTGCTCGGTCGCCATTATACATTCCTCTAATTTGCGGCATTGTTACATGAGACTCATCGATTACAAGTAAGAAGTCATCTGGGAAAAAGTCCAACAGCGTATATGGCGGCTCTCCTTCTTGGCGACCATCCATATGTCGAGAGTAATTCTCAATCCCTGACGTATAGCCCATCTCTCTCATCATCTCAATATCATAGTTAGTTCGCTGTTCCAAACGTTGAGCTTCCAATAATTTGTTTTCACTGCGAAGCACTTTCAAACGTGCCTCTAATTCTTCTTGGATCTGCGATATGGCATGTTCCATATGTTCTTCGTTCGTCACAAAGTGTGTTGCCGGAAAAATAGCGACATGCTCTGTTTCGCCGACAATTTCACCAGTTAACGCATCTACTTCACGAATTCGATCAATTTCGTCTCCGAAAAATTCAACACGTAGCGCATGCTCATCCCGTGAAGCTGGGAATATCTCAACCACATCACCGCGGACACGAAAACGCCCCCGTTGAAAATCAATATCATTTCGTTCGAATTGAATATCGACTAAGCTTTTTAGTAACTCATTACGATCCATTTCCATTCCCACACGTAATGAAACAACTTGTTGACTGTATTCCCGCGGATCCCCTAAACCAAAAATACAAGAAACTGACGCTACCACGATGACATCGTTTCGTTCCAATAAAGAACTTGTCGCTGAATGGCGTAGTTTATCAATTTCATCATTAATACTGGAATCTTTTTCAATATATGTATCACTTGAGGGTACATATGCTTCTGGTTGATAATAATCATAGTAACTGACAAAATACTCGACCGCATTATCTGGGAAAAATTCTTTAAATTCCCCGTATAATTGTCCAGCTAGTGTTTTATTATGTGCAATCACTAATGTTGGTTTGTTCACTTCTTGAATCACATTAGAGATTGTAAATGTTTTACCTGTTCCGGTCGCTCCAAGTAAAATTTGAGCTTTTTCTCCACCTTTGACACCGTCAACTAGTTCAGCAATAGCGGCTGGCTGATCTCCGGCAGGCTCATATTTAGAAGCCAAATGAAAGGTATTGGAAGTTTCTCTTTCGATCATTTATAACTCCCCCTCAAAGTGTCTAATTTCTCTTAAATTATCGGCCCATTCTGGCAGAATGTCCACTTATTAGTTTAACATACCGAACATATTTTCGCCACTTTTGCTGTTTCGGACTTCAACTGATCTTAATCTTTTGTTCTTATTTTCTATGTCATGTTTTATAACATGAAATGTAAGGAAATTAGAGTTTTTTTCTCTTTTTAGCGTTCAAATACTTGTCAGCTTCCTATTTCTTACTATATAATTGTTCAATATGCAAAACTAGGAGGTATTTTATGAAAAGGAAACACTTTTTACTTTCTTTCTTTGTGATGATGGTAACTCTGCTAACATTCATTAGTGGCACTTCAGCACATGCAGAAGGAAAGAAATATACAATTGGAACGGATTTAACATTCGCCCCTTTTGAATTCCAAGACTCAAAAGGAAAATACATTGGTATTGACGTTGATTTATTAGATGCGATTGCCAAAGATCAAGGTTTTGAAGTGGATTTAAAACCATTAGGCTTCGATAGTGCAGTCCAAGCGATTCAATCTAAACAAATTGATGGCATGATTGCTGGAATGAGTATTACGGATGAGCGAAAAAAATCCTTTGATTTTTCAGATCCATACTTCGATAGCGGTTTACAATTAGCGGTAAAAAAAGGAAACGACAAAATTAAATCATATGATGATTTAAAAGGCAAAACGGTTGCGGCTAAAGTTGGAACTGAAAGTGCCAATTTCCTTGAAAAAAATAAAGAGAAATATGACTACACCATCAAAAATTTTGACGATGCAACGGGTCTTTATAAAGCCTTAGAAAACGGCGAAGCGGATGCAATCGTTGATGATTATCCTGTATTGGGCTACGCAGTGAAAAATGGTCAAAAATTACAATTAGTTGGCGATAAAGAAACAGGCAGTTCTTATGGTTTCGCAGTGAAAAAAGGTCAAAACCCTGAATTAATCAAAAAGTTCAACGCTGGTTTGAAAAATCTTAAAGACAATGGTACTTATGATAAAATTTTAAACAACTACTTAGCGACAGGCGATGAAACAAACACACAAGACGCTGGCGAACAGATGAAAAAAATCACTCCTAAAAAAGAGAAATATGTGATTGCTAGTGATTCTACATTTGCTCCGTTTGAGTTTCAAAATGCCCAAGGCGATTATGTCGGAATTGATGTAGATTTAGTCAAACGTGCAGCTGAATTGCAAGGTTTTACTGTTGAATTTAAATTTATTGGTTTTAGTTCTGCTGTCCAAGCTGTTGAATCTGGTCAAGCAGATGGGATGGTTGCAGGCATGACGATTACGGATGATCGTAAAAAAGCCTTCGACTTCTCTGTTCCTTACTTTGATAGCGGTATTCAAATTGCGGTCAAAAAAGGCAATGACAAAATTAAATCGTATGATGATTTAAAAGGCAAAAAAGTCGGCGTAAAAATTGGTACTGAAAGTGCTGATTTCTTAGAAAAAAATAAAAAGAAATATGATTACTCAATTAAGTATTTAGACACAACTGATGCATTATACAGTGCATTAGAAATTGGCGAAGTTGATGCCATGATGGATGATTATCCTGTCATTGGCTATGGGGTTGCGCAAAATCAACCACTAGCGACACCAATTCCTCGTGAAAAAGGTGGTTCTTACGGTTTTGCTGTCAAAAAAGGGCAAAATCCTGAACTACTTGAAATGTTTAACGAAGGCTTAAAAGAAATGAAACGTACAGGTGAATACGATAAAATTATCGGCACTTACGTGAAAGATGGCAACGAAGCCAAAGAAGAAACAGCTGACGAATCTACGTTTGTTGGCTTCATGCAAAACAACTGGAAACAATTGTTACACGGTTTATGGATGACGATTCTATTAACGTTGATTTCCTTCGTACTTGCTTTAATTGTCGGCGTTATTTTCGGATTATTCAGCGTTTCACCAATCAAAGCATTACGTGTACTTTCAACCATTTATGTTGATTTAATTCGTGGAATTCCTTTAATGGTCTTAGCGTTCTTCATCTATTTCGGATTACCTGGTGTGCTTGGCTTTAATATCCCGGTCTTCATTGCTGGGATTATCACGTTAACTTTAAATGCCAGTGCCTATATTTCTGAAATTGTGCGCGGCGGAATCAAAGCTGTTCCAGTTGGCCAAATGGAAGCTTCAAGAAGTTTAGGTCTTTCCTATAATCGGACAATGCAAAAAATTATTTTACCACAAGCGATTCGCATTATGATTCCTTCATTCATTAACCAATTTGTTATTTCATTGAAAGATACAACTATCCTTTCAGCAATTGGCTTAATCGAACTACTACAAACAGGAAAAATTATTGTTGCTCGGACATTACAAAGTACAATGGTTTACTTCGTTATTGCGTTAATCTACTTAATTTTAATTACTAGCTTAACTAAATTAGCGAAAAACCTTGAAAAGAAGGTGAACTAATATGACTGAAAAAATCTTAGTTGAACATTTAGTAAAAAAATATGGTGACAACACGGTCTTAAACGACATTAATGTTTCTATTAACGAAGGCGACGTAGTCTGCGTCATCGGTCCTTCTGGTTCTGGTAAAAGTACTTTTTTACGTTGCTTGAATCAATTAGAAGAAGCTTCTAGCGGAGACATTATTATTGATGGTGCGAACTTGACAGATAAAAATACGGACATCAACCAAGTCCGTCAACATATCGGCATGGTTTTCCAACATTTCAATTTGTTTCCACATTTATCTATTTTAGAAAATATTGTTTTAGCACCAACCGATTTAGGTCGCTTGTCAAAAGACGAAGCGGAGAAAAAAGCGTTAGAACTTTTAGAACGTGTTGGGTTGGCAGATAAAAAAGATGCCTATCCAGATTCTTTATCTGGTGGTCAAAAACAACGTGTCGCAATTGCACGTGCGTTAGCGATGAATCCTGATATTATGCTTTTCGATGAGCCAACATCAGCTCTTGATCCAGAAATGGTTGGCGATGTTCTTGGTGTAATGAAAGATTTAGCAAAACAAGGAATGACAATGGTCATAGTTACTCACGAAATGGGCTTTGCAAAAGAAGTGGCTAACCGAGTAATGTTCATTGATGGCGGTAACTTCCTAGAAGATGGTTCGCCAGAGCAAGTCTTTGAAAATCCTCAAAACCCTCGAACAAAAGATTTCTTAGATAAAGTATTAAATATTTAAACAAAAGCACTTGGCGCGCGCTAGCGCCCAAGTGCTTTATTTTATGGTTAAATTGTTTCCGTGACAGAGACAGATTGAACGTGCCCTTTTTCTTTTAAGAGATGGTGCAAGTTGGAATGCCAGAAATCTTCTTTGCCTACATAAGAAATCTTTGCTGTCACTGCCTCTTGTTCGGATTCCAAAGTCAATTCTACTAAGCGCTCCCCTTTTTCTAAAGAAGCTTGAAGTTGTTCATGCAGGCGGCTTTCTTTAATCATGGGTTCCTTCATTTTTACGATAAGCTGCAATCGTTTTAAAGGAGTTTTTCGTTTAAAATGGGCCAGAGCTAATACTAGCAAAGTTGCCACGAGATTGATAAACGCAATGGTTAAAAAGCCCATCCCAATGACTAAACCAATAATAGTAACATTCCACATCATTACTGCTGTCGTTAACCCAGAAACTTTCCTTTCTCTAAAAACGATAATCCCTGCACCGAGAAAGCCTACACCACTAATCACTTGGGCGCCATATCGTGTAATATCCATAGAAATAATGGATGCCAAGGCGCTATTTTGTTTCACCACATCGACTAAAATATCCACCGATTGAATCTGTAAAATGGAAATCGTACAGGAGGCCAAACATAAAATGGCATTACTACTGATACCGAAGCCTTTTCTTTTAATACTTCTTTCTAACCCAATCAAAGCTCCAAAAACCACGGCTAGAGCCATCCGAATGACAACGTCGGTGAGAGAAAGTTCAATCATTTTTAAAGAATTCATCGCTTTCTCTCCTTTCTTGCAAATGACTATTTGACTTATTTTGTATTAACTAATAAACGCAAGCCATTAAAAATGACCACTAAGGTACTTCCTTCATGAATAAGTACGCTAAATGCGATATTCGCAATACCTAAAAAGTTCAAGATAATTAATGTTGCTACCACTAACATTGAAAAAATAATATTTTGCTGCACAATTTTATTCAAGCGTTTTGAGACACGGTGAGCATAGCCTAATTTAGAAAGATCATTTTTCATCACTACCACGTCTGCAACATCGATAGCAATGTCTGTACCATCCCCCATCGCCACTCCGATATCAGCATTCACTAAAGCGGGCGCATCGTTAATGCCATCACCAACCATCCCAGTCATTCCTACTTCGCGTTTTAATTGATCAACAATCGCTGATTTTTCCTCAGGTAAAACATTAGCAAAAACTTGGTCCACGCCTACTAAGCGACCAACTGCTTCACCCGTAAGTTTTGCATCTCCTGTAATCATTGTTGTTTCAATATTTTGTGACTTGAAATAGTGAATGGCGTTCATTGCTTCTTCATTAGGAACATCCATCAATGCCACCAAACCAATCACTTGTTCATTTTCGGCAAAGTACACTACCGTTTTGCCTTCACTCGCTAATTTCGTTGTTTGTTTCTCAATGATTGTTGGCACTTGTTCGAAACTAGATGGTTTACCAATTCTAAAAGTTGTGTCTGCAATGGTCGTTACTAAACCCACCCCGACAATATTTTCTACTTCTAAATTTAAAGCCGTTGTTTCTGCTTCAAAGCGATTAACAATCGCCGTCGCCAATGGATGATTGGATTTTTTCTCCATATTTGTTAAAACAGCTACTAATTCGTCTTGGCGAGCTTCTAAGCCATCAACAAAAAGATAATCTGTGACCTCAGGTTTGCCTTTTGTTAGTGTGCCTGTTTTATCAAAAGCGAGTGCTTTCACTTCAGCTAAATTTGATAAGAATGAGCCACCTTTAAACAAAACGCCTTGTTTCGCTAAATTGGAAATTCCTGATAAAGTTGCCGGAACGGCACTCGCTGCTAAAGCACAAGGGGAGGCAGCAATTAAGAAGACCAAGCCTCTGTAAAAACTTTCAGCCCAAGTCAATTGGAAAAGTAATGCGCCACCTAAAACAATTAGTGGAAAAACTGCTAAAACTAGTGTGACATATTTCGGTTCAAATCGTTTAATTTTGCTTGCAATTTCTGATTGATTTTCTTGTGATTGGTTCACGAGCTGTACGATTTTTGCAAAAACTGTTTCTGAACTATCTTTCGTTACTTCAACAACAATTGTGCCTGAACCGTTCATAGTACTACCAAAAACTGGGTCCCCACTATTTTTTTCTTTGGGAATACTTTCCCCATTAATAGATGATTCATCCACAGCGGTACTTCCTTCAATCACGACGCCATCTGTCGGAATTTGCGCACCATTGAGGACTTGCACGCGGTCACCAATCTTCAATTGTTCAACTGACACAGTTTGAATTGAGCCGTCGTCTGTTATCAGGCGAGCTTCTGTTGGATTTAAATTTAATAGTTTTGTAATTTCACGTTGGCTTTTGCCTTGGGCATAATCTTCAAGGAAATGCGCCGCCGCAAAAATCAAAATCAACAATGCTGATTCTTCAAAACTTCCCATTAATGCTGAACCAACTGCAGCTAAGGTCATTAACAAATGAATATTAGGCGAAAACTTTCGATTGTTTTTCGTATCCCGATACGTATCTCCAAAGCCTTCCCCAATAATATGATAACCAGCTAAAATAGCAGCTAACGAGAAAAGAATATTTTTCACTAAGAGCATGTTCCCTAAAAATAAACCGATAAAGAAAAGAGCCAATCCTGTAAAAAAGAGAATAACTGGAACGTTTTTACCTTTTTCTTCATGTGTGTGTGCACCTGTTTGTTTTGACATTGTTATGCGCCTCCTCATTAATGTTTTTCTATTCATATGAATGTATATTCATATTATAAAACACTTGGGTGGTTTTGTAAAGACTTAAACACAAAGACAAGCGATGATTCTATTCGATAGGATCACCGCTTGTCTTTGTCGATTCTTTTTGTTGTTGATATTTTTCTTCTTGAATAGTCAATAATGATTGCGTTAAATTGACCCAATCAATCGAACGAGGTGGATCCAGCCAAACCATAACTTTACTCTGTTCTTCTTGATACAAGTTATTTAAATTGGTAATCACCACATCTGGTAAGGTATCTGATAACGGGTCAATAATTTCTACATTCAAATTCACATAGACGGATAAATTTTTTTTGATGAATTGGTTATACTCTTTTCCATAAGAAAAATCAATTAGGACCTTGGCTGGCTCTGCAATTAAATGAACCGGAACATGATTAATTAGCAACAATAGATAGTTAAAAAACAAACAGTGATTGGCTTTCGCAATTTTTTTATGTTTTGCTGTTAACCAACGAATATATTCAATTAAATAAAAATAAAATTCCGGATATGTTTGCTTAAAAAACTGTAAATCCATTTCAAAATCGTCAAACATATTAATCGGAAAGTAAATAACATTGAAATGAATAATTGCTAACCCTTCTTCTAGAGTATTCCTTGTTGACTCCTCTAAACAATTAAATGCTTTTTCAAAACTTCCAATGAAAACACGAGTTAGGCTTTCAATCGTAGGATCTTCGTGAATGACATATTTTTTCTCTAGTTTGCCATGCAAATATAAGAAAAAAACAATCGTATACGTTAATGATTTTGAGGCCAATGCCCATGCCACTTGCGATTTTTTTATTAGTTCCTCTGAAAATGTATTCAGTGCACGCGTATCGATCCCTTCCACCGCACGTCCTTCGTTGTTAATCATAATAGCTAAATAATGGAAAAAATTGCGTCGCTCATAGGTGGTGAAAGTATAGTTTAACTCAACAGACTGTAATACACGTTTCGCTTCATTATAAACTTTTACCGAATATAGTTCGGAAATTGGTTGATTGGAAAGCGTGAACAATTTATACAAAAAAAATGAAATTGCTTTTTGATTGCCGACAATTTCCCGCTTACTAAAATAGATCTGATACTCCTTTAAGGCTTTTTTTAGCCGCTGTAAGGTACTATACGCCACAGAGGTGCTGACATGATTACATTCAGCAAACTTTGTCAAACTATAATTTCCTCTAAAGTAAGACAACACTAATTTAAAAGAGAGCGATTCTGTTAAGTATTTCGTGAGCAAAAGTTTACTTGAATAGTTTCCATCAATTTCAAGTGTAACATCTACATCAGAAACGACTAAAGTTAAGCTGTCGCTTAACTTTAGATTGTCAATATCTGCTTTTAATTTTTCTAATGTTTTTTTGACTAAAAAATTCGACATTGATAATTCTTCGCGAAGTGCAATAAAAGTACCTGATAGCGTGGGACTTTCTTCTAAATGCCTTAGCAAGGAATAACTTCGTTGATCTTCTTTATTTAAAAAAATTTCATAATTCATCATTTATCAGTTCTTTCTCCCATAAATAGCCGTTCCTACTAATTCCCGTATGAAATTCAAGTAAAAAGTGTTTTGCCCCTCCGTTCCAGCACCGCCTGTGCTATTTGGTACAATGGTGATATGGCTAGCATCAAATAATTCATCCGTGAAAAATACTTGATGCTGACTTTTCTTGGAAGAAGGCCTTTCTTCATTTGTTTTTGGATTATTGGTTGTCACTTCTTTTTTACTAACGTCTTCGCTACTTTCTTCCGCTTGCGTTTCGCTAGTAATAGTACTTTCATTTGTTTCTTCCATTTTTTCTGGTGTGCCAGTATTCTCAATCGGATAAATTTCTTCTGTTGGATTGGTCGGATTATAAATTGGATTCCGTTCTTCTGCTGCTTGCACAGTGGTTACTTGAAAAAACGAGAGTAACAATGTACTCCATAATAGTAAATGTTTGTATTTATCCATTTTTCTCACATATATTGCCAAATACTTTAGCTACATAACAAAACAAAAAATATAACTAGTAAAGTGGTATCAGACGATATTTAACAATACTCCTTCTTATTATTTCTTTTTTTGAGTTAGGTTTGTTGAATAAACTGCATGTTTGATAAGTAAAAACAAACAAAAACGTTGCCGATGATCAAATCAAAAATTAACTACTCTTTATATTTCTCTTTCGTTTTTTTCCTGTTTCTTTTTTCGCCAAATCAACCAAGCAATGATTAAAATCACTATCAATAATAGTAGTAAGCCAATCATCAAATATAAATTCGAATGATTTTCTTTTAAGGTCACATCTTTTTCATTTAATTCTTTGGCAACTTCACCATTAATTGTAAAGTCTTTTTCAAATTGCCATTGATTTCTAAAAGATATCGATTCATTGTTTATTGATTTTTTAAATGAGCCTGCAGCATCTTTATTCCCAACAACGGTCATAGACAAATGGTAATCTCCTGGCTTAAGTGGTTGCCCTTTTAGCGCAATAGGAACAGAAAAATTGGTATTTGGCGCAATTTGCATGTTTGCTTTTTCCTCTTTATATAAAACTTCTTCATGCCCCTTTTTGGTAATCTCTGCCGAAAAGGCAACTTGGTTAATATATGTTTTTTGATCATTTTGTAGATTGACTAAAATCACATTTCTAGCATTAATCTGTCCTGGTGAGACTTTTTTCAAAAGTAAATTTGGCTCAACCTTTTTTTTGTTTTGTTGCATCAATAATGCGACGACATACGAATACTCATTTTTAATGGATAACCCCTGACTTTTATCGTCTTGACGTTTGCCTTCATCCGACATTTCTTCTTTAAAAGTGATACCACTAGCTAACACTCCATCAAAGGGTGTATTAGGCATTTTGACGTTAATAGAAACCGTTTGTTCACTTTTCGGTTTTAAACGAACTGAGCTAGGGTATTGAACATAGTCTTTTATATCAAACGCTAAACTTTGATCTTTTTTTCCCTTATTTTCACCATACTCCACGATTACATTTGAATTGGTAATGGCACTATTGATGGAAATACCTACCTTTACTTCTTTATCTGTATCATTGCGTAAGTTCACTTTCAACTCAGTTTCTTCATTTGGTTCTAGTAATAAATCAAAGTAAGTTTTTTCTTTATCTACTTGTTTTTCTGATGGAATAGGCGTAACCGCAAAATTAAATTCACTGGCAAAACCATTGCTAGGTACTAACGCTAAAAGAATTAGTAGTATCGGAAAAAAAAGAAATCGTTGTTTTTTTCTGTTCAAATTATTTACTCCTTTTCTATATGTAGTGAATAGCAGGTAACCATGTTCCCCGCTATTCTTCTTTTTAAAATTCGTTTAATTTCCTGGAGCGTCTGTCAACGTCCATGTTAATTTTGTGGCGTATTTTTCAGCGTATTTGGTTGTAGAACCTGGAACAGTTAACTCAATACTTTTAGCAGCTGTAGTTGCATCTGTTCCCCAATCAAATAAATAAGTTCCTGCACCGTTTCCTTTTGCTGCACTCATTACATCTGATTGACTACCATCTGAATTCAACGTGATTGTGGCTGGGCCTGTTGGTTTACCTGAATCTGAAGCAGTCACTACATTTCCGTTTTTAAACGTGATAGCTGCCCCAGTCAATTCTTTACCAGAAGTTGATTTAAATTGTCCTTCTTGTTTCACTTTTAATGACCAGCCAGCTTCGGTTCCACGGTTATCTGTTACTTGGACATAGTTAGGCCCTTCTTTGACTTCATCGGTTGCGCCTACCGTCTTGTATTTTTGGGTAGCAGCAAAATAAGTCTGATCCTTCGACGTGATTTTTTGAACACCGAAGTCTAGACTTGACGCATAATCAATTGACAACGGACCGTTTGTTCCTGGATTAGGACCTTCAGGATCTGTTGGGTCAATAGGATCAACTGGATTAGTTGGATCCGTTGGGTCAACCGGATTAGTTGGATCTTCACTTGGTGTAAATTCTACGATACCATTAGATGTATAACTACCGCCATCTTCTGCAAAGGCTTGAGAAGTCATGCCTAAGCTCCCTAAAATAAATGTGGATAAACATACTGTTGTTACTTTTTTCATTTTCTTTTCTCCATTCTTTTCTTTAATTTCCTGGTACGTCTTCTAACGCCCAAGATAAACGAGCTTTAAATGTTCCAACTCTTTGATAAGCTACAGGAACATTGATTTGAATTCCTTGTTGTTTTGATTCATCAAGTAATGCTGTTAAATCTGTTTCACCTTTCTGATTACTTTCTAAAAGCGTAATTGCCTCATTTGTAATCTGAGAGCTTCCAGCAGTTGAAACGAAAGAAAAAACATCTGGCATTACAATTGAATCATTTGTTAACGGTTGCGTTTGCTTTAGTTGCAAGCGCCAATTATTTGCGTTACGTTCATCCACGACTTTGAGTCCTTCGGTGGGATGCCCAAGTTTAATTAGTGGTTGATTACGTATCTTTTCCGTACCAAAAGTAATCTGTTTTGGTGCCTCTTTAAAATATAGTTCCCCTAAACGATAGTAAAAATAAATATCTTTTGTTTCCTCTGTCATTGTTCCTTCCGCATTGCCTGAGTCTTTTGTAAAAACATAGCCAGAAATATCTAGGGGTTTTTCTTGATAGGGTGCACCAATTTTCCCTGTTACACTTTTAGGTGGAGCAATATCTTTACCTTCCGCGTCTTTATAAAAAACGGTTACTGTTTTTTCTGTTGGTTTAGGAATAGTAATCGTTACATTATTTGACTTTTGCAGTAAGGTTCCTTCTTCATAATAGTCAAAGTTCATAGTTAAAACTTTTTCGGGCGTATTATCTTGAAGGGTTGTTTTTAATTCAATCATCATGTCCTTCTTTAAAACTAGGTAGTCATTTAAAGCAACTGTTAAGTGATTCCCTGTTTGTGTCAGATCTTTGGCTGCTACCTTTTTACCATCAATCGTTAATGAATTTTCTTCATATGCTAATTCATCAGGTAAGTCAATGCTTACTTGCGGTTGACGATCTTCGATAAAGTCATTGTCAATATTCAATGTATTCCGTAGTATCACCTGATCATTTTTCACTGCTTCAACAGCTGAGCTAAACTCCTGACCGTTCACGCTAAGGGCTGCTTGTGACGTAACGTTGGTAGGAATTTGTGTCATTGCTAAAGCATTCTCTTGGTATTTGCCACCTGTGGAAGATGTAAAGCCCCAATAAACCGTTGTTGCGCCAAATTGTGCATTTAAATCTGAAACTACATACGTATTCGTGCCCACACCTTCTAAATCATATGTTAATGCTTTGGCTGCGGCATTCCAATGAACAGTCAACATGCGCCAGGTTCCATTAGATAGATAGGTTGGCGCAACGGTGACGCCTGAATGCTCCCCTGTATAGCTGTTGTTATTAGCTTTCGGAGTGACAAAAGCTAAATGCCCATTTCCCTTATCTTGTGAAATTTCTCGGTCCATTCGGTTGGAACTACCAGTATTTTTATAGGTATCAAACTCAATCGATAAGGCATTTCTAACATAAGGTTGACCCGCTTTCGTGGAGTATGCACCGATTCCCATCCCAGGTGAACCAATGACTTCTTGAGGCGTTGTGGACATTCTAGGATCATTCGTTAAGGTAAAGGTCATACCATCACCAGCATTTGCATACTCGTTTCCTAAATACAAATAACTTTTAAAGGTAAAATCCGACAATAAACTGATTGGTTTTTTTGACCAAATAGCGCCTTTTTGTGATTTAACAGCTGGGTTTAGTTGTAATAACTTCCCACCTTCTAAAATACTTGTTGCATTTCCAATTGGCTCTTGAAACACCTTGTCGATTGGAATGATATTAGGATCATCCGGCAATGAAGTAGCGTATGGCGCAGCCAACATGCGCGGCTGTGGTTCAACTATCGCCGATTCCGTTGCACTGTTATCGTCATCCTTTTGTTGTTCGCTAGGTTCTAAAGTAGCCGTTGATTGGTCTGTTTCTGCTGGATGATTATCGGTTGTTGTTGTCGTTTCTAGGGAAGGTTCTTGCTCTAATGTTTCCGAGTGAGAAGGAGCGCTAGTTGCCTGATCATTGGCCGATTCCTCCACTATTTCCCGATTGACTTCGTTGATATTTGTCGAAGGATTACTAATCGCT
The DNA here is from genome assembly GCF_051712685.1 of Enterococcus sp. DIV0682. Taxonomy (NCBI): domain Bacteria; kingdom Bacillati; phylum Bacillota; class Bacilli; order Lactobacillales; family Enterococcaceae; genus Enterococcus; species Enterococcus sp. DIV0682. The sequence continues at coordinate 493,481 of NZ_JBIOPK010000001.1, read as the reverse complement.
TCGCTAGTAATAGGCGCAAGGAGTAGTAAGAATAAACTACTTGCCAAAAAGACTAGGCTTTGTTTGTTTCGCATCTCTCTTCACCTCTACTTTTTAAATTCCTGGTACATCCGTCAACGTCCACAATAATTTTGTTTGATATTTCACAGCATCTTTAGGGGTTGACCCTGGTACTGATAGCGCAACATCTTTTGTAACATTAACATTGTGTACCGTATTGGTTTCATCGCGTTCTGCAACCACTTCTACTTTGCCCCAATAAGTAGCCCAAGTTCCCGCACCAGTTCCTTGCTTCGCAGCTGCCACTAGCGATGCGGTCCCTGGAACAAGGGCAATCTTATTTGTTGCCTCTGGTTTCACAACATTTTGCGCATTACTATTAACAGTCGGGTTAGTTAAAGAAATTTGCGCACCTGTCAACTGACTATTTAAAGTAGCCTTTGTTGCTTTAAATTGCTCCTTTTGCGTAACCGTTAAAGACCAACCACTATTGGTTCCTCTATTATCAGAAATTTGCACAAAATTTGGTGTATCTTTTTGATTTTCTTGATATTGCTGTGCTCTTGCAAAATATACTTGGTCTTTATTCGAAATACGATTTTTCCCAAAGTCAAAACTTGAAGCATAATCAATAGACAATGGTCCTTGGGTACCTGGATTAGGACCTTCTGGGTCTGTCGGATCAATTGGTTTGACTGGCTTTTCTGGATCGGGATTTTCTGGATCAACCGGTTCTGTCGGATCTACGTTCGGAATAAATTCTACTAAACCATTCGAACGATACTCTTTTGGCTCTTCTGCCTTCGCTTGTAAGGACCAACCAGCAACTGCAAATGTACCGCATAGAACGATTCCTGTGAATTGTTTTTTCATTGCTTTTCTCCTTTATTTAATTATTAGCGGGAGTATCTTCTAATGCCCAAACTAACTTCGTTGAATATTGTTGTGCAAGCTTTACAGATTTTCCGGGAACGAATAGTTGGACAGCTTCTTTATTTGTTGCTTCATTTGAACCAAAGCGATAAACCCAAGTCCCAACACCTGTTTCTTTTTTAGCGTTCATCGCTAGATTATTATTTACACCAGGTGTTAAGGAAATAGTACTACTGACTTCAGTAGGTTTATATTTTTCATCCACCATTGAGGCAGCTTCTGCCTTTGTAAACGTTAATTGAGCGCCGACTAGTTCCTCTCCAGTAGCTGTTTTAAATTGTTCAGGTTGGGAAAGCGTTAGTTTCCATCCTGCTAACGTTCCTCTTTTATCAGTTACTTGTACATAGGTTGGTTTTTTTGAACCATCTTTCATTTCATCTGGCGCAGCATAATACGTTTGATCTGCCGTAGAAATCTTTTGTGTGCCAAATTTAAATTTTGAACCATAATCAATTGATAAGGCACCACCCGTTCCTGGCCCTGGAGGATCAATTGGGTCTACTGGATCAGTAGGATCGGGATTTTCTGGATCAACAGGTGGTGTGATTTCGTTATCGCCTGCTTCAAAAGTAATTGTGCCTTCCGTATTGTATTCTTTCGGAAAAGTTTCTGCTGCTGATGCGTTTATTGCTTGAAACCCTACGCCTAAAAGTATGGTTGCCGATGTAAGTAAAACAGTTTTTTTCATTAAATAAGCTCCTTCTCTCGTTTCATTTTATTAATTAAATAAATGACTCCCCCCAACAAATTAACTCCTATCAAGGAATACAGCGGATTTTCAGACTCGCCTGTTTTAGGTAAAACTGCTTGTCCAGAAGCAGTTAAATTGTTTCTTCCCTGTTCTTCTGATTGTTGGGTATCCGCTACGTCATTTGACTCTTTTTCATTCTCATAAACGTAGGTACCATAGAAGCTCGCTTGACCATTTGATTCATAATTATTTTCTTCAGCCATAACGCTTTTTGTTTGCAACCCAATGATCAATAGCCCTAAACATACCAAACTAAACCTTTTTATGATTTTCATCTGAATTCCTCCTTCCCCATTTTCAACATTGACTGGCCCAGCCAATAAACATTATATAAAAGAAATATTTATTAGATTTTTTTATTTTTTTCAGACGCTTTTAAAAAATAAAATGGTTTTAGCTAAGAAAGCTTTAAAATCAACACTTTTAAAGACAAAAAAAATAAACAAAAAAACTTCGAAAAATAATTTTCGAAGTTTTTTTGTTTATTTTTTTATTATTTTTATACTTCAACCGCTTCTAACAAAGCTAAACGTTCAGCAACTTCTGCTTCTGTTAAATTATATTTTTTTACATAACGGTTGGCAGGATGCTGGCTACATTCTAATGAGCAGCCGCCTAAATGTTTATGTTCATTTTCTTCTGAAGTTAAGATTTGACGATTACATTCTGGGTTTGCACAGTTAATGTAGCGTTCGCAAGGTGTCCCATCAAACCAGTCTTTCCCAATAACTTTTTTATCAACATGATTAATTTCGACACTGATTCGGTCATCAAAGACATACATTTTGCCGTCCCAAAGTTCGCCACGTGTTTCTGGATTTTTTCCATAGTTGGCGATACCACCATGCAATTGAGCAACATCTTCAAATCCTTCTTTTAATAACCAGCCAGAAAATTTTTCACAGCGAATCCCGCCAGTACAATAGGTAACAATTTTTTTATCCATAAATTGTTCTTTGTTCTCGCGAATCCATTGTGGTAACTCACGGAAGCTACGGATATCTGGGCGCACGGCACCACGGAAATGACCTAAATCATATTCATAATCGTTACGAGCATCGATTACAACAGTGTCTTCGTCTAGTAAGGCTTCTTTAAATTCTGCAGGTTCCAAATATTTCCCCGTCGTTTCTAATGGATCAACGTCTTCTTCTAAGTTCAACGCCACTAATTCAGAACGTGGGCGAACAAACATTTTGCGGAACGCCATTTCTTCTGCTGGATCAATTTTAAAGAATGTATCCTTAAAGCGCTCATCTGCTTGCATTGCTTCCATGTACTTTTCTGTTTCTTCGACAGTACCAGATAACGTTCCGTTAATCCCTTCTGTCGCTACTAAAATACGGCCTTTTAAATTTAATGATTTGCAAAAAGCTAGATGCTCTTTCGCAAAAGCTTCTGGATCTTCAATTGTTGTATATTTGTAATAAAGTAATACTTGGTATTTCATCTTGTTTTCCCCTTTTGTATAAAGTCATTCTATCCCATTATACGGTGAATAAAAAAGGGAAAGCGATTATTTTGCTTGTGTATTTACACACAATAAAAAAGTAGCTCGTTGTTGCGTAATAATTATTACGCAACAACGAGCTACTTTTTTATATTACTCCTTTTCAGAAGTCGCGGCGAGTTGTTCTTGCAATTCACCTAAAAGTTCAATTTGAATATTTTGGATTTTTACCAAATTTTCTAGTTGATTATTGATAATATAATCCATTTTCTCATGTAATAAATTAATTTCTACTTCTGCTTTTAAGTTAATTTTATAATCATTATTCGCTTGTTCTCTATCACGGGCTTCTTGTCTGTTTTGACTCATCATAATAATCGGTGCTTGGATAGCTGCTAAACAAGATAAGGCGAGATTTAGCAAAATATAAGGATATTTGTCAAATGGTTGTCCCAATAAAGTGGTAGAGTTAATCACGATCCAAGCAATCAACACGAAGCAAAAGAAGCCAATAAACACCCAGCTACCGCCAAATTTAGCAATGGTATCCGCTGCTCGTTGGCCAAAGGTTAATTTCTTTTCCATCTTTTCATTCATATTATTGGAAATCAGCTTATCTTCTTTGATATGTTGAACCACCAATTCATTCAGTTGTTGGATTTTTTCAGAATCATTTGCGACCAATTGTTTCATGTAATCCAAACGATAATTAAGTAACTCCGCCAATGTAATCATCGATTCAGCTGTCAATTGTGGATTGTTTTGGAGAATAAAAGCTTGCGTTTCCTGTTCTATATCTTGAAGATAAATGTTTTTTTCCGTTGATTCACCAATAACAACTTGTTTATTTTTTGATTGCTTCATCTTCGTCACTCCCTTTGATCGTTCTTCCCTTTATTTTAATATAAAGTTTCTCAGAAGAAACCTAAAAAGGCTTTGGAGTGATCGTTGTTGCTTCTGCTTTAAAATTTAACAGTTAAATTGGTTACATCATGGAACAACGAACCAATTAATTCTTTGTATTTCGCTGGATTCACACAATTAGTTAGCAATATGACCCCGGTTTTCATATCTTTTGAAAATAAAACCAGGGCTTGTTGACCCGCTTCAACGCCGTGTAAGCGTAAATAATTATCATGAACATAGATGCCGCCATGATAAGAACTTTGCTGAGAAGACGTCCATAATTTTTGCAAAAGTGCGGTGGAAACTAAGTGTCCACTCATTAATTGATGTAAGTACCAATACAAATCACCTGTCGTCATATCCACATTCCCAGTCCCAAATTCATGGGCAAAACTAGCTGCGGGAATTGAGAGCACTTGGTTATATGAATTATCTTCTGTCCATTTATAACTTGTTGAATTATTGGGTTGTTCCAATAAGGTTTCATAGAAGCCAAAATTCTTTAAACCAGCCGTTTTGTGATAAAGATTATTAAATAATTCTTGATAGGTACGTTGATACATTTTCTCTAACATTCCTGCTAAAAGGACAAAATTTACTGGGGAATAATTGTATTTTCCTTTATTGACTTGAATGGTATTTTGTTTAACAAATTGAATAATTTCTTCATCGGTAACGATATTATTAGGCATTGCTGATAACTTTAAACCGCTTGTCATATTCAACATATCGCTAATCGTAATGTCCTCAGCACCTTGTACTTGCGGATAAAACGTAGCGAGTTTTGTATCTAATGTAAGTTTACCTTCTTCAATCGCTTTTAAGATCAAGGTTGTGGTAAAAGATTTTTGAATTGAGCCAATCTGAAACCTTGTGTTTGGCGTGTTGGCTTGTTGCTTTTCAAAATTGGCAAAGCCATATCCTTTATTTACTAAAACCTGATCATCTTTAATGATCAAAGCCGAACCAATATAATTTGTTTCTTGAATTTTTTGATCAAGTTCGCCACTATCTGGTGCAACTATTTCTTTGGTTAAATTCGCATAATTATCACTTCGGCGATCTTCTTCCAAGACCACTTTCGATTCTTGACTAACTTGTGAATCTCTAGTGAAAAAGAACGTTTTTATTAAATAACCACTACCACCAATCACCACCAACAAACATACTATAAAAAGCCAATTCACTCCTCCATGTCTTTTCTTTGCATGTCGTTTACGCATACCGCTTACCTCCGCCTATTCTATTAACAGCATTATCATACGCTATATTTTCATGAAAATTACAGTTTTTAGTAAAATTTATAAAACTTTCAACTTTTATAAAAAACAGCTTGGCACCAGAATCAATCTAGATTCTGGTGCCAAGCTGTTTTTTATTTACTTTCTTGCCCCATCACAGCAAAGTAATTATCATCGTTATCTGCAAAATTAAAAACTAAGCCTGTTGGCAATTGAACCATTTCACCAACAGTAACCCCAGCCTCTTGCATTTTTTTATAGAGACCAATGATATCATCGCTAGCAAACATTAGAGAAGGGGTATTCCCCGCCACTTCTGGTGAATGTTTTTGAATAAAGGCCAAATCATATAAAACAATAATCGTCTCTGCTGATTCACTTGGCGCAATTTCTACCACCAATGTGCCGTCAACTTCCTCTCTTTCCTTTTCAACAAAGCCAAACGTTTGCCAAAATTGACTAGATTCCTCAACATTATTCACATATAACATAATCTTTACTTGGTTTGAAAACATTCCTTCACGTCCTTTTGAATTTAGTTAACAACTTATTATATACGTTCTTTTAAATAATTACTGCACTTTCGCTTAAAATCAAAAAAAAAGTGTTTGAGCAAGACACAGCTCAAACACTTTTCGTTTTATTGATTTAGATATTTGCATCTAAGACAACGTCGCGATCATTTAAGACATCACGATCTAATTCATGAATACGAGCACTTGTTAACACACCTGCAACCATACTATCGTTAACGTTAACAGCTGTCCGCGCCATGTCAATAAGTGGTTCAACTGAAATTACTAAACCAACAATTGCAACCGGCAAGTTCATTGCGCCTAAAACGATTAGAGAAGCAAAGGTTGCTCCGCCGCCGACACCGGCTACGCCAAATGAACTGATTGTGACAACTGCTACTAACATTAAAATAAATTGTAAACTAAAGACATCAATTCCAACAGTTGGTGCAACGATGGTTGCTAACATAGCTGGATAAACGCCGGCACAACCATTTTGTCCAATAGATAAACCGAAACTACCAGCAAAGTTTGCTGTGGCATCATCAACACCTAGTGCTTTGGTTTGTGTTTCAATATTTAATGGTAAAGCTCCTGCACTTGAACGAGAAGTAAAAGCAAAGCTCAAGACTGGAAAAACTTTCTTTAGATACGTAACTGGATTGACTTTTAAAGTAATTAAAATCAACATGTGAATGGCAAAAACAATAATTAAGGCCACATACGATGCCAACACAAATTTACCTAAGTTAATAATCGCAACAAAATCACTTGTTGCTACAACATTAATCATTAACGCTAACACGCCATAAGGGGTCAAGCGTAAAACTAAGGTAACAATTCGCATGGTAATTTTATATAAACTATCAATTAAATTTGCAAAAAATTCAGCTTCTTTTGGCGCTTTACGACGAACGCCTAAATAAGCGACACCAACAAACGCAGCAAAGATTACCACCCCAATGGTACTCATTGGTCGTGTTCCCGCAAAGTCAGCAAAGACATTTTTAGGAATGAATGAAACGATTTGTTGGGGAATCGTCAAATCTTGAATCGCATCTTGACGCGTCGCTAACTCGGCAATTCTTGACGTTTCTGCAGCACCTTGCGTGAATTTCGCCCCTTGAAGACCAAACGCTAAGGTTGTTCCAATCCCCACCAAGGCAGCTACTGCTGTTGTTCCTAGTAAGGTGGCTAACACATTAAAGCTAATTTTTCCTAATTTATTGGATTCTTTCATTTTTGTAAATGCACCTACGATAGATACAAATACTAACGGAATTACGAGCATTTGTAGAAACGCTACATAACCATTACCTACAATCCCGATCCATTCCATTGATTGCGTAGTAATTTTACTGTCTGTACCAAAAGCAAATTGAATAATTGCACCTAAAACAATCCCCACGCCCAATGCTGAAAAGACACGTGTTGAGAATTTTAAATGTTTCTTTTGCATTTGGTAGAAACCGAATAACACAGCAATAAATGCAAGGATCACTAATACAGTGATGAATGTTGTCATTTTAGTTCCTCCCTATGTTTTTAATGACAAGTACATCAAAGGAAGTAAAGGTTCCCGGTACTCACTCTCCAGTAAATACCCTGAAAACAGCAAACTGTTTCCAGTGATAGTTCTATTGTACCTTATTTTATAACAAATAGTGGGATAATTTGCTTACTTTTTGATAGAAAATAACCGTTGTGATAGTTTAAAACTATCACCAAGTGTTGTTTTACTAGTCACTGTAAAAATAATTTGTTTTTTGTCCTCTTTCTTTTAAGCTGACGTGGTATACTTAGTTCTAGGAGGTGTAAGCGTATGCAAAAAATTTGTTGGATCCTTTCTGTCAACCGTGATGGAGCGACGTTATTTGTGGGAAGCCCTGCAAATGCGGGTCCTTGGCTCTTTTCAAATAAAGAGCAGCAAAACATCAAAGCCTTTTTTCAACCAACCTATGAAATTGACTTTATCAGTTATGATGTTCTTTCAGAGGAAGTACCAGAAGCTGCGTTCATTTTGTACAATGAAATGCTCGCTCCCTATCTTCCCGAAAAAATCACCAAAGTTGGTCAGCCGATTGCTTATGTGGATATCGCTACAAAAAATTATGAACAGTTTAAAAAAGCTTTGGTTGCTAAATCTTCACAAGAATAAAAACAGCGTTTGTAACGGAATCCGTTATAAACGCTGTTTTTAAAGGTTACGCTTCTTCTGATTGTTGAAAATTCAATTGAACACCTGGACGATCCAGAGCAATTTCAGTTACTTCATAAGATAAACGTTCGACGATGCTAAATAAAGGACGTACAAGTTCATCGACTTCTTCTTGCGAAATATCTTCTTGTTTTTCAATTTTACGATCAATAATGTGATTAATTTGGCTAATCGCCCCTGATAAAACAAATTCGTCAAAGACAATTCGAAATTCTAAGCGAGCAACAAGTGCTGAGCTATTTTCTGGATAATTTTCTTCTTCTACTTCAATTGGTGAAAAACTGACACGTAAATCTGTCTCTACTTCTGAATCAGGTACTCGCATATCATAGTGATACGCTTCAACAATTTCTTGTTGGCGTTTAATTTCCATTGTTTTTTCTCTCCTTTTTTAACAAGATATTCCCCTTTTAGAATATCCAATGGTTTCTTTTCTCAAGTATACCACAAGTCCGAAAGTTGCCTAGACCAAAAAACACAGAAGGTCAGACTTTTTTGATAAATTGATTTTGGCAGTTTGAACAAGTGACTTTGATTGTTCCTCGTCCTTTCGGCGCACGTAATGACTGCTGACATTTTGGACATTTAAAATAACGATACTTTTTCTGAGTCAGGTGTCGCTTGCGAAAAGCATGAACTTTTTGCATTAGGTGTTGTTTTCGAAGAATAAACCGTTGATTTTCATTCAATCGCGGGTGAATATGTTTTGAAAAAAAGCGATAATACACGTAGGCGACTGTGATTAAAATCAATAACCGAACCCAAAGATAGCCAGTAAAAATATTGATGAGCGCCAGCACAACACTTGTTAGCAACAGCGTTCGATTCAATTCATCAAACCGGGCATAACGTCCTTGTAAAAATCGTTGCGCTTTTTTGCGCCAACGTAGAATGCGTTCAAACCAAATTTGGCCCATTTATCTTCCTTCTTTCGAGCATTATTTTTTGAATAAATGATTGATTTACAGAAACTTTCAATCAAAATTTACACTTACTAAGTCCAAATTTTGAACAACTGTTGGTTATTTTCGATGGTATACTTCTAGAGAAGTCAGGTCAACCGATGAATGACTTCGTTGATAATAGCTACCGCTATTTTATACAAACTTAAACTGTCGATGGATAGATTATCCGATTTTAACTTAGGGGAAGGTTAAAATCCGATTCTATAATTTAGCACTACACTCCTTTATTTAGTAGCAACTTTAGCCTATCTATCCACATTTTAAGTCAAAAAGAAGCAAGTCCGGACTTGCTTCTTTTTATTTATCTTTCTAATTCTTCAATTTTCTTCTCAATTAACGCCAAGACATATTGACACGCTTCAGGGTCTTCGACAAAATCATATTTATCGCCATCAATTTGAATTTTAGGACTTTCATCATAGTCTTCGTACCATTGATCATAACGCTCGTTCAACATTTGATAGTAATCATACAACGTTGGATCTGTCTCAATTTGTTCATAAGGACGGCCACGTTTTTTGATGCGTTCCAACATTTTGGGAAATGAAATACGAATGTGAACTAACAAATCAGGTCTTTTTTTATGCGCAGCATAAGGCAATTCTTGGAGCATATTTTGTAATAAGTCATCGTACACTTTGACCTCTGTTTCGTTGGCACGACCTAAATCTGCATTTAAATGAAAAAGTAATGAATCTTCATAAATCGAGCGATCCAATACATTATTTTCATGCGTTAATGCTTGTTTAATACTATCAAAACGTTTATTTAAAAAATAAATTTGTAATAAAAATGCGTACTTTTCCGGTTCCGCATAAAATAAAGGTAATACCTCATTATCATCAACTGATTCGTAAAAGGCTTCTGAACCTAAACGGTTTGCAATTAAAGCTGTTAAACTAGATTTACCAGCGCCAATCGTACCTGCTAAAACAATCACTGCCATCGAACTCCCTACCTATTTTTTTCCATTTTATTTTTTATCTTCAACCAATTAAACATACCAAAAATTGAGTTAAAAGTATACATACAATACATAACAAATATCGCATAATCACCACCAGCGTGCGTCCCTGCTCGGAACCATAACAAAATTGAAAAAATATTTCCTAGTAGCCAAAACACGAATTGCGATTGATAACGTTTAATCATCAATAACATCCCTGTCGCTGAAACACTGAACGTGATTGCATCTAATGGTTGTTGCGCATCATTTACAAAACCTAACAAAATATATGCAGCTACGCCAATGAGCAGCCACGTGAAAAAGGCATACAACCACTGAATACCTTTTAAAACTTTTACTTCGGTTACTTGACCCGAGCCATCTTCGCTAGCCCGAAGCCAAGCATAAAGCCCTGTAATGTCCATAATAATATAGAAGCTTTGTAAAAGAACTTCCGCATATACCCGTGTTACTAACCCAAAATAGCCAATAATCACTGCACTGATTAAGCCAAAAATGTAATTGCTGACTTTTCCTTGGGCAATTAAATTCACACAAATGATGCCGGCTAAACCACCTACTAACGTAATCCAATTCGATGGATTGATAGCAAATGCAATCAACTGTACCCCCACCATCAAAGCTAAAAACAAGTAACTTCTCGTTTCCCAACCTTTAAAATCATTCACCAAAAAATTCTTATTCACGACAAATTTCCGACCTTCCTAAAACCAAACTTTTCTCTGTTGACGTCTCAATAAGAGTACTCCGTTTTAAAAAACAAGTCAATCAGATTTCGGAATAAAAAGAAGATTTTAATACTATATATTGATTAAAAAAACAAAAAGACACTACATATAGTCATTCTACAAGCATTCTGATATCCTTTATTGCCACAATATTTTCTTCATCTTGCTTTAATCTTCTATGTATTCATGGATTTGTTTCCATCTAATGATTCCTGCGGCAGAACCCTTTACGACGGTAGCGCTCCAAATTAATGTTGCGAAAGCGGAAGCAACCACACATATTCATGCTTCAAACACAGCCATCGTTCACTCTTTTTATTGAAATGCTTAAAAATTGATGGCCGTATTTCTCGAATCTGGCCACTTATTAACTTATTACATGAAAACATTCGCCTAAAAAAGCAAAAAAAATGACTAACCTAAATAATCGACCTACAAACAATTCCTTTCATTTGTAGGTCGATTATCTTTATTAGGTTTGATACGGATGTTTCGCCATTCCTAGTTTCCCTTTACTGCTCATCTCTATTTATTTTTTTACTGTTTGCCAACAGCTCGTTGTCTGAAAGTACTATCCGTCCTTTGGTACTTTGTTCAAAGCTGTAAGCTTGCTCAAATAACGTTTGCTCTTTATTGGCAGTTTGTGTAAAAGTCAGCCCATAAGGTTGTCCTTCACTGTTTTTCGCCAAAGGAACCGTCAATTCAGGATATCCTGCCACGGCACTTAAACCCGTACCTTCAGAATCAATAAAGGCATATCCGTCTAATTGTTGTTTTTTTAGCAACGCATCAAACGTTTGTTGTGCTTTTTTAATGGTTGTTTGAATGATTTCTTTATCTGGTTGTTTCTTTTTAACATCTGCTTCTAATAAATCTTGCCCATACTTGGCACGAACCTTTTTATCTTGTTGATTATACGCAATTAGTTCCTCCAGTGTTTTAAATGGTAAGTCATAACGTTTCGCAAATTCTTCCAATGCAAACTTAAATTCATTGGAAATAACTGCCCCGCCATCAATCCCTTCCATGTCTGGCGTTACCGGAATCACTTCTGCTCCAGCTTTTTGGAGGGCCTTTTTAGCAGTCGCAAATTCTTCTTCAGCACTTGGCATTTCTAGCAACCCAATGCGTTGACCTTGTAAGTTATTTTTAGTAAATTTCGTTGAATCAATGCTCGGAACCGTGTCTTTCTTAAACGCATTATAGCCTTGTGCAGCATCAACGACACTTCGGGCAATCGGGCCAACTGTATCTAATGATGGTGCCAATGGTAAAACACCTTCGCCACTTACTGAACTGTGGGTCGGTTTAAAACCAACCACTGATTGATGAGAAGCGGGGGAAACAATCGATCCCATCGTCTCAGTGCCTAAAGAGAAGGCGCCGATATTCATCGTCACACTAGCCGCACTCCCAGAACTTGAACCTGAAGGTGTTATTTTGAGTGGCCCATAAGGATTAAGTGTTTGTCCATGTTTGGAACTATAGCCACTTGGTGCTTTCATTGACATATAATTCGCTAGTTCAGATAAGTTTACTTTTCCTAAAATCAAAGCTTGCGCCTCTGTTAACTTCTTAACTACTTCCGCATCTTCCTTAGGCTTGAACGTGCGTAAGGCATAAGCTCCTGCACTCGAAATCATGTTGGTCGTATTTATATTTTCTTTCAAAGTCACAGGAATACCATACAAAGGCTTCTTAGGTGTTTGAGAGGCTTGCTGGTCAAATGCCTTTGCTTCCTTAATTGCTTGCGGATTGATTTCAGAGATGCTGTTCATGCCATTATCTATTTGATCGAACTGTAAAATACGGTCCAAATAAAACGCCGTAAGTTCTTCATAGGTCAATGCTCCGTTGGCAATCGCTTGCTGTAATTCAGTGATATTTTTTTCAATAATCAACGGTGCTTTGGTCCGAGCTTTTTGTACATCCGTTTCTTTTAATTGGTCTTCAATCGTTTTAACGATTCTCTCTTGATTGTACATTGCTGGGGTTTCTGCCTCAGGAGTGAACTTTTTGAGTATAAACCAATACGCTGCAGCGCCTATTATGACTAACAAAACAGCAATTATTCCGATTACTTTTAAAAATTTAGACATTTTTATCCTCCTATACCATTTAAAGATTATCTTACTATGTTTATTTTTGCATGACAACTAACAGTTTTGTTCGTTAAAAAGACAAAATAGAGAGTAGGACATCCGTCAAAACGACCGATGTCCTACTCTCTAACGATTAAGTTAGTCCGCTAAATGCGTATGTTTTAGTCTTTTGTGAAAGTTAAATACTGAGAATTTATTGTGTAATTCGTGTACCACTTTCTCCTTTGATTGCTTCCGAAGCTAATTCTAAAAGCCCGATAATCGCCTGGCGGTTTGGTTTACTTTCTGCAAAACTGATGGCCGCTTCCACCTTAGGTAACATACTACCTGGCGCAAATTGATTTTCTTCTATATATTGTTGCATTGCCGTAACCGTAACATCGGTCAAAGCTTGTTGATTTGCTTGACCAAAGTTAACAAAAACATGTTCCACTGCAGTTAATACCACAAAAACATCTGCTTCAATGAGTTCAGCCATTTTTGCTGCCGCAAAGTCTTTATCAATGACTGCATCTACACCATGATAGACTGGACCATCATAGGCAATAGGAACCCCGCCACCACCACAAGCAATTACGATTTGTCCTGCATCAACAAGTGTTCGCAAGCTAACTTTTTCGTAAATATCAACTGGTTTTGGCGAAGGAACTACCCGTCGCCAGCCTCGACCCGCATCTTCTTGATAGACGTTCCCAGTTTTCGCCATCAACTGCTTGGCTGTTTCTTCGTCATAATAACCACCAATTGGTTTTGTTGGTTTTGTAAACGCTGGGTCTTTTGGATCCACCACGACTTGTGTAATTAACGTAACAACTGGTTGTTCCCCTAAATTTCTGGCTACTAGTTCTTCATCAATTGCTTGTTGTAAATGATAGCCAATATAGCCTTGGCTCATTGCTGTGCATTCAGGAAACGGCACGACATCTTCTGGAGATTGACTCGTTTCCTCAAAAGCTAAGCGAATTTTGCCAACTTGTGGCCCGTTGCCATGAGCAATCACCACTTGATGGCCTTGTTCAATTAAATCAACAATCGATTTTGCAGCGGTTTGTGCTTTTGCCAATTGTTCTTTCGAAGAATTTCCTAACGCATTTCCACCTAATGCAATCACTATTTTTGACATCTGTTTCCCTCCTAGCGCTTTGGTTCTTGTTGTGTGATACAGTGAATATTGCCGCCCCCATAAACAACTTCTACCGTATTAACGCCGACAATTTTTTTATCTGGGAACATCGTTTGAACTTGCTCTAAAGCCAAACGATCATTTTCATCACCATACTGTGGCACAATCACGCCATCATTTGTAATTAAAAAGTTCATATAGGATGCGATACAAATATCGCCATCTTCTCGTGGCATGGTTCCTTCCACGAAATCAATTTTGAAGGAGCCTTTAATGGTTACATTTTTGACAGGACAGCATAATTTGTGGACTTTTAATTGGCGTCCTTTAGCATCAGTCATTTTAAGCAAACGTTGATACGCATCTTGTGCCGCTGCATAAAATGGGCTATTTTGATCTTCAGTGTAAATACAAGCCACTTCACCAGGTGCAATAAAACAAGCTACATCATCCACGTGACCATTGGTTTCTTCTGGGTCAATTCCATCACCTAGCCAAAGAACTTTTTCAACATTTAAATAGTCGCATAATTTTTGTTCGATTGCTTCTTTTGAAAGTTGTGGATTTCGACCTTCACTTAATAAGCACATTTCTGTAGTCAAGACTGTTCCTTGTCCATCTACGTGGAATGAACCGCCTTCTAAAACAAAATCATCTGTACGATAAGAATCTACATGCTCAATTTCACAAATTTTTTGTGCAACCAAATCGTCTTGATCCCAAGGGAAATATAATCCATCTACTAATCCCCCCCAAGCATTGAATGTCCAATCCACACCACGGATTTCTCCATGGTCGTTAATGACAAATGATGGTCCACAATCACGGACCCAGGCATCATTGTTTGACATTTCGTAAACCGTAATTTCTGGCGGCAATTGGCGACGGCAATTTTGAAATTGTTGTTGAGAAACCACCACATTCATCGGTGTAAACTGACTAATTGCTTTGGCCACATTAGTAAAAGCTTCTTGGACAGGTTTACCACCATCACGCCAATTATCCGGTCTTTCTGGCCAAATCATCCAAACTTTCTCTTGTGGTTCAAATTCTCCTGGCATTCTAAAGCCATCTTGTTTAGGGGTACTTCCTACAATTCGTTTAGCCATTTTCTTTCGTTCCCTTCTTAATTTTTTTCACGTAAATAATTACTTCACCAAACAGAATAAAAATGATTGCCCCAATTGTGATTGGTAATTTTTCATTTAATGCTGCGGGACTAAAGTCTAAAGGTACTGCTGTGAAAATCAGTGAAATAATAATCATAATCATTGGTAAAACCACTAAAACTTTTAAAAATCCTGGTTTTCCGTTAACTTTAAACGGACGTGGTGTATCGGGATCAATTTTTCTAAGCTTATAAAAAGCTGGGAAAACTGGGATATACGATAACAAGAATAGGACGACATTCAAGGAGAAAAAGGCCCAGAATAAATCTTGATTAGGTAAAATTGGTGCTAATACAATGACCACCGATGCCACAATGCCATTCATCAAAGCAGCCCCAATTGGCATGTCATTTTTCTTACTACGTTTTTCAAAAAATTTAGGCATGTCACCATTTTCAGCAGCATAACAAGCTGTATTATTGACTCCTAATGACCAAGAAATCATGTTGCCGAACAACGTAAGAAGGAATAGGAAAGCCATCAACATAATGAACCAACCTTCTGTCGAGCCTGTCAATAGTTTAAAGCTATCCATCATACCACTGCCGGTACTAATTTGATCGGTGGGAATCGCTACCCCAATTCCAAAGGCTGAAAAAATATAAATGGCCGCAATGACTAACCCCGCTGCTACAATAGCTTGTGGAATTTGCTTCTTAGGATTTTCCATATCATCTGCAAACGTACAGATGACTTCAAACCCTAACAAATTAAAAATGATTACAGAAATAAAAGATAAACTCCTTAAGTCAAACGTTGGCAGCATTGATTTCAAGGTAAATTCATTGGCAACACCTTTCGTCAAGGCTACATACAATCCTAGCCCACCAATTAAGACAGCTAAAACCATCTTGATTACGGCAGCTCCATTTAGAATCCAGATACTGTCGCTGACTGGATAAAAACTAATCCAAACCACAATCCAAGTAAAAATTAATTCAACAATAATCATCATCGGTGTTGAAAACTTAATACCTGTAATTGTCGTTAATAGTTCTGGCGTCATAACGGCTAATGAAGCTAGCCACAATGGATAATTAATCCAATAATACCAAGAAACTCTGGCACCCCAACGATGACCATATGCTTTGGTCACCCAATCATAGATGCCCCCTTCACCAATATAAGTTGTTCCTAATTCTGATGAAATTAACCCATATGGCAATAGGAATGCAATTAATAAGAAAATCCACCAAAAAAACTGAGAATTACCAATTGCAGCAACAGGCGCCGCTGCTTCAGCAACGAAAACCACACAGATGACTGATAAAATGGCACTCGTTAAACTAAATTTCTTTTTCCCCTCCATGAAGACTCTTCCTCTCTTTATAAACTGTCCACTGATTCATTTTTTCAATCAGTGGACAGTTGGCCGTTAAATGCTTTGAGTGTCTAAGAAAACTTCTAGTTCTTTTTTTGCTTCTGCTTGTTTGATTAAATCATAAGGATTTTTTGCTTCATAATCATTCATAAGATATACTAATAAGCCACGAATAGATGTTAAACGGTTTTCTGCTTCATCGAAACAAATAGAATTTTTACCGTCAATTACTTCATCAGTTACTTCTTCCCCACGTGTTGCTGGTAAACAGTGCATGAATTTACAATTGGCGCCTGCTCGATCCATCATTTCTTGATTCACTTGATATTTTGGATAGAAAACCTTCATACGTTCTTCTTCAGATAATTCCGCTTCGTACAAGCCATACCAAACATCCGTGTACAAGAAATCAGCGCCTTCAACAGAACTTGCATCATCTGTGACCAAAAAGCTACCGCCTGAAACTTCACAATTTTTTGCTAATTTCGCTTGATGCTCTTCATTTAATTGGAAGCCTTCTGGACCGAAGTGAACAAAATTCATGCCCATTTTTGTTGTGATTAATCCTAAAGAAAAACAAACTTGTGTCGCATCTCCGACAAAGACAACTTTACAATCTTCTAATTTTTTGCCTTCTGGTAAATGCTCAACCATGGTACACAAATCACCTAATTCTTGGGTTGGATGATTGTAATCAGACATACCGTTAATGACTGGGATAGTAGCACAATTAGCTAAATCAACAATACTATGGTGACGTTCCACACGAGCCATCAAAATATCTACTAAACGTGACAATACGCGGCTGGTATCTTCAATCGTTTCATGTCCCCCTAATTGAATTTGACCAGGTGCTAAATATTCGCCATGTCCACCTAATTGTTCCATTGCAGTTTCAAAAGATACTCGTGTTCGAGTTGAAGATTGTTGGAAAATCATTCCTAAAGATTTGTTTTTTAACAGTTGCGGATAATACCCATTTTTAATCGCTTCTTTAATTTTTAATGATAAATCGACTAAGTAGTGCATTTCCTCTTTCGTATATGTTTCTGTTGTAACGTAATCTCTTTTCATGATGTGTTCCTCCTAAAAGTTGTTTTTGTTTACACATTGACTTTACCAAGTTTAGCGAAGAGTTTACTATCCGCCAAAAGTTAGAAAACGCTTTCTTTTTTGGTGTGATTTTTCAGTAAAAAAAGTTTATTTATGGTTATAAACCGTTGGTACACCAGGGGTTTATAAAAGTTTAGGCGGATTTCTCTCTAATTTCTGACCAATCATAGATTTGAAAATGGTATAATTATTTTGAAAAATCATTCACTTAAAATAAAAGATGAAAGGGGTTTCCAATCGTGACATTTGTTTTTATTTATAACATCTTGTTGATTATTTTATATTCGTTTACTTCAACCTTTACCTTAAATCTTTACTTGAAAAATAAACAACCGATTTTTTTATTGCTTCTCTTTTTAATGGTTATTTTTATTTGTGACAATGTGATTGTTTATATGACTGAGTTCATTAATTCGTTTGCAACCGAATATAATCAGACCTTTATGACCGCACCTTTTTTAAAGACCATCATTTTTATTTGTTGTAATTTTGCCTATCTGGCTATTATCAATACTATTAGTGGTCGTCCTTTTAAAAATTATCAATTTGTCTGGTTATTTTTAATTGGTTTATGGATGCTAGCTATTCCATTTTCACAAAATTCCGCCTTAAAAGTTTGGTTGTACTATTTACCCAATCAGCTATTTTTAATTTACCTTGGATGCTATGCGCTCTATCAACTACGAATAGATCCTTTATCAGCCCTTGCGAAAAAATATCTTCGTTTTATTGGTTGGCTAAGCATTGGTTTCGGTGTGGCGATTCTTTTGGAAGATACCTTCGTTATTTTTAACATTGACCAATATTCTGATATTGTCTTTAAAATTAACAACCGAAACGTTTCTGAAGATATTTATACAATCATTCTCTCCATCGCCATTATCTACTTCTGTAATCGTGATTTTCCTCTGTCGGTTCTTGAAAAAGACGCTGCTAAATTGGAAGAAAATCAATCAGATGAACCCGTACTTTTGGCGCCTTTTTGTGATGCCTATCAATTAACGCAACGAGAACGAGAAGTGCTTTCGTTACTTTTAGAGTGCAAAACAAATCAAGATATAGCCAACGAACTATTCCTATCAATCGGGACAGTAAAAACACATATCCACAATATTTTCGTTAAATTAGAAGTAAACAAAAGAGCAGAAGTTTTTGTCAGTTATCAACTTTTTTCTCAACAACAAACTGAACATTTAGCGAGATAATTAAAAAGGAAGCCTCTCCGTGATCGGTGGCTTCCTTTTTGATTAACTATTTTCTTGTACTTGTCGAACTCTCTTTTCAATTTCTTGAAAGTTAATAATTTTAGCTTGGCGATGAATTTCTTTTCCTTCATAGTATAAGATAATGGTCGGTGCAGAAAAAGCATTTAATTGTCCAATTATTTCTGGACTTTTATCAGCTTCTGCAATGTATGTAGGAAATTCATATTTTGTTGCAATTTTTTCGACAATCGGTTTATCAACTGTACAAACACTACAATTTTTTGCTGTCAAAAAGACGGCTTGTAGACGATTGTCTGTAATTTTTTCTTCTAATTCTTCTAATGTTGTTACATATTCCACTGAATAGCCCTCCTTGTCTTTTGTCTAAAATAACAGATTTACTAGCAAAATAACAACTTATTTGTTTGGCTAGGAATGCTTTAACAAAAAAGTTGTCGCCCATTTCATTAATGGGAGACAACTTTTTACTGATAACCGCTTATTTATTAAAAATTTTAGGCCCTTTGCGCATGTTTTTACGATCATTTTTGGGAGTTTCCATTTTTTTAGAACGGCCACCACCTTGTTTCTTTTTAATTAATTCTAACATTTTTTCTTTTTCATTCATTTAATCCACCGCCTTTGTTAATAACGTGACAGATTCAATGTGGGTCGTTTGTGGGAAATTATCCACTGGTTGAATTTCTTTTGCTTCATAGCCACCTTCTGTTAATAATGCAATGTCGCGAGCGAGTGTGGCTGGATTACAGCTGACATAAACAATTCGTTCAGGTTGCGTTTCAATTAATGTGTTTACTAATTGACCGTCTAACCCTTTCCGTGGTGGATCCACCACCACAACATCTGGTTGCAAGCCATTTTCAACTAATTTTGGCAATAATTCTTCCGCTAAACCAGCCGTGAAAGTGGCATTCTCAATGTTGTTTAATTTAGCATTATTTTCTGCATCTTTGACCGCTTCTTCAATTACTTCAATACCGTAAACTTGCTTTGCATCTTGGGCTAAAGTTAAGCCAATCGTTCCAATCCCGCAATAGGCATCCACCACAATTTCATTGCCTGTTAAAGCCGCATACTCTTTAACTTTTTGATACATCACTTCTGTTTGTTGTGGATTTACTTGATAAAATGAACGCGCGGAAATTTCAAATTTCAAATCAAAAATAGTATCTGTAATTTTTTCAGACCCATGTAATAAGATGGTTTCGTCGCCAAAAATGACATTGGTTCGTTTTGAATTTACATTTTGTACAATGCTGACTACTTCCGGAATAGCTTCCAAAATATCTGGCACAATTTTACTAATTGGGAATAATTTCGGTGTTCTCGTAATTAGAACAACCATCATCTCCCCAGTATGGTAGCCACGACGAACGACAATATGGCGTAAGTTCCCTGTATTATCAGATTCGTTATAAGGTTTTACGCTATATTTACGCATAATGTCACGGATTTTAACAATTGCTGCATCAATTTCTGGGTCTTGAATATAAAAATGTTCCATTGGAATTAAATCATGGCTATTTTTCCGGAAAAAACCTGTTTGTAGTTGGTTGTCAATTTTACGCACGGGAATTTGTGCTTTGTTCCGGTAATGCCACGGATCGTTCATCCCAATTGTTGGTAAAACAGGGACTTCTGGTAATTTAGCAACACGTTGCATAACATTTTCGACTTGTTGCGTTTTAAATGATAGTTGGGCGCCGTACGCTAAATGTTGCAACGGACTGATTCCGACTTTTGTAAAGTTTTCATCTTTCACGGGAACACGCTGTTCACTGCTTTTTAGGACAGTCAATACTTTCCCATAACCAAAACTTTTGCCTGTTTTTAAGACTTTGATTTCAAGTTTTTCACCTGGTAAGGCATTTTCAATAAACAATGGATAATGGTCCACTTTTGCCACGCCTAAACCTTCATGCGTCAAGTCAATGATTTCTACTTCAATGACGTCATTTTTCTTTACTGGATAATTTTTCATAAGTCGCTCCTTCTTTTTATACACTTCACTCATTCTAATGAAAATACCTAAGAAAAGCAACAACGAATTTTCATGGCGATTTAGCAATTCCGTTTGAGCTTTTTGGGTAAATAAAAGAATGAGACCCTTTCCCTTAGTCAAAAAATAGCCAATGAAAGATCTTATCAACTAAATCTTTCATTAGCTATTCACGGACTACCTAGTGCTTTTCTTTTTCGGCAATCTTTCCATCGCCATCAATATCTTCGTCTGTTAGTCGTTCAACTTCTTTGACAAATTCTTTGCTGGCTTCGTTATATGCTTCTTCCTCTTCGTCTTCTGATTCTACGACAATCTCATCGCTACCAGTTAAGACAGAACCCATAATTGCATTGGACGGCAGTGCATCACCATTTGCAAAAATTTCAATGTGTTGATGCATATTTTTAAAGGTCATTGGAGCATCGCCTCCATATTCACCATCTAAATTAATCATCATTTTATTGTTCTTTTCTAACGTTTCTGCATGTAAATAGCTGGTCTTTGTATAGATTAGTCGATGATCTTCAACATGCTTTCCACCATTTAACATTAACGCAACTAAATGAAGAATCTCAAAAATATTGGCTGTTTTTACAATGATTAATGAAAACTTACCATCATCTAATTTAGCATCTGGTACGATTTGCTCGAAACCACCCACCGAGTTAGTCAGCCCTAGGAAAAACATTGATGCGTTGCCTTCGTACACACCTTCATCATATGTCATGCGCATTTTAATCGGCTTCACTCGCGGCAACATTTCGGCTCCTTTGGCTAAGTACGCTAAGTAACCAAAAATACTTTTCAACTCTGACGGAACTTCATAAGTCAGTTCCGTTAAATGACCACCCGCCGCAATATTGATAAAGTAATTTTTGCCGGCTTGGCCAATATCCATTTTGACAGTTTGATTTTTTTTAATCACTTCTGCTGCCTTAACGATATTATCACGAGGAATCTTCAAGGCCCGTGCATAGTCATTCGTCGTTCCAGCAGGAATAATGGCCATTTTAGGGCGCCGCTTCAACGGAGCAATCCCATTCACTACTTCATTAATGGTCCCATCTCCACCTGCTGCTACTAATAAATCAAATCCTGCACGCGCAGCACGATGTGCTTCATTGCGTGCTGAATTTTCTTCTGGTGTGGTCGCAAATGCACTGGCTTCATAACCACATTCTTCTAAAATAGATAAAATATCGGCTAAGTTCTTTTTAACTAACTCTTTTCCTGACGTTGGATTATAAATCACTCTAGCTTTTTTCATGGTTTGCCTGCTACTTTCTTATCGTTTTGAAAGCTCTTCTTGCAATAACTTGTTAACCACACCTGGGTTTGCTTGTCCACGAGTTGCTTTCATAATTTGTCCAACAAGGAAACCAACTGCACGGTCTTTTCCGTTTTTAAAGTCATCAATTGATTGTTGGTTGTTGTCTAAAACTTCGTTAATCATTGGTAATAATTGCGCTGGATCAGATAATTGAACAAGGCCTTTTGCTTCGACAACTTCTTTAGCATCTCCACCGTTTTCAATTAACTCTTTGAACACTTTCTTCGCAATTTTCGAGCTGATTGTGCCATCGTTAATTAAAGTAATCATACCCGCTAGATTTTCTGGTGTTAGTTTAGTATCGGCTAATTCAACTTTTTCACTGTTTAAGTAAGCAGAAACTTCGCCCATTAACCAGTTTGATGCTTGTTTCGCATCTGCACCGTTTGCTAAGGTTGCTTCAAAGAAATCTGACATTTCTTTCGTTAAAGTCAAGACCATTGCGTCGTATTCAGGTAACCCTAATTCACTGATATAACGGGCACGACGTGAGGCTGGCATTTCTGGCAAACTAGCGCGAACTTTTTCAATCCATTCATCATCAATTGAAAAACGAGGAACATCTGGCTCTGGGAAGTAACGGTAGTCACTTGAGCCTTCTTTAACACGCATAAGCAACGTTGTACTAGTTGCTTCATCAAAGCGGCGTGTTTCTTGTTGAATTTCGCCACCAGATAATAGGACTTTGGCCTGGCGTTTTTCTTCATAAGCTAAACCTTTTTTTACAAAGTTCATAGAGTTCAAGTTCTTTAATTCCGCTTTAGTACCAAATTCTTCTTGACCATACGGACGTAAAGAAATATTGGCATCACAACGCATAGAACCTTCTTCCATTTTCACATCAGAAACTTCTGTAAATTGGATAATTGAACGCAACGCTTCTAAATAAGCATACGCTTCTTCTGGTGAACGCATGTCTGCTTCAGAAACGATTTCAATTAAAGGCGTACCTTGACGATTCAAGTCTACATAAGAATAGCCATCTGTGCCATGAATGTTTTTGCCGGCATCTTCTTCTAAATGCACTCGTTCAATACGAATTTTTTTCTTTTTCCCTTCAACTTCAATTTCAATCCAACCATCATGTCCGATTGGTTGATCAAATTGAGAAATTTGATATGCTTTCGGGTTATCTGGGTAAAAATAGTTTTTACGGTCAAAATGTGTTTCTTTTGAAATTTCACAGTTCAAAGCAAGAGCTGCTTTCATGCCAAATTCTAAGGCACCTTTATTCATGACAGGCAAAACACCTGGGTAACTCCAGTCAACCACATTTGTGTTGCTGTTTGGTTCTGCTCCGAAATGCGCTGGCGCAGAGGAGAAAATTTTAGAGTTGGTTTTCAATTCTACGTGGACTTCTAATCCAATGACAGTTTCAAAGTTCATTAATCGTTCCCCCCTAAAATGACTGGTTTTTTCGTATGGAAATCTGTCGCTTGTTCAAAAGCATAGGCTGCTTTATACATTGTATGTTCGTCAAAATGTTTTCCAATAATTTGTAAACCAACTGGCAAGCCTTCTGAGAATCCTGCTGGAATGGACATGCCTGGTAGTCCTGCTAAGTTGACAGGAATGGTTAAAATATCATTCATATACATTGTGATTGGATCATTGATGTTTTCCCCTAGACCAAAGGCAACTGTTGGTGTGGATGGGCCAATGATTAAGTCATAATCCGCAAAGACATTCTCAAAATCTTGTTTGATTAGTGTACGGACTTGACCAGCCTTTTTAAAGTGCGCATCATAATAACCAGCACTTAAAGAGAATGTTCCTAACATAATCCGACGTTTAACTTCTGTTCCGAAACCTTCAGAACGTGAATTAACATAGACATCTTCTAGATTTTGGACATTTTCGGAACGGTAACCATAACGAATGCCATCAAAGCGTTGTAAGTTTGAACTTGCTTCTGAAGAGGCAATAATATAATAAACCGCTACGCCGTACTTAGAATGTGGCAAACTAACTTCTTCCACCGTTGCTCCTAAAGATTTAAATGTTTCTGCTGCTTTTAATACCGCTTCACGAACATCAGGTTGTACCCCTTCACCTAAGTATTCTTTTGGTAAAGCAATTTTCATGCCTTTGATGTCGCCAGTTAAATCTGCCGTAAAATCAGGAACAGAAACGCCTGCAGAAGTGCCGTCTTTTTCGTCATAACCACTAATTGCATTTAAAGCTAAGGCATTGTCTTTAACATTTCGTGTCAATGGACCAATTTGGTCTAAACTTGAAGCAAAAGCAATCAAACCAAAACGAGACACACGTCCATATGTTGGTTTCAAGCCCACAATACCGTTGAATGCGGCTGGTTGGCGGATACTGCCACCTGTATCGCTCCCTAAAGAAACCGGGACTTGTCCGGCTGCGACAGCAGAAGCTGAACCACCAGAAGAACCGCCAGGAACTTTGGTTTGATCCCAAGCATTTTTTGTTTTCTTGAAGTAAGACGTTTCCGTACTTCCGCCCATGGCAAATTCATCCATGTTCAATTTTCCGACTGGAATCATATCTGCTTGATAGACTTTATCCATCACGGTCGCATCATAAATTGGGTCAAAATTGTGTAACATTTTTGAGCCAGCTGTTGTTAAAATATCTTTTGTGACAATGTTGTCTTTAATCCCAATTGGAATCCCAGCTAATGGATTACTTTCAGTGATGCCTTTTAAGTCAATCGCTTTGGCTAATGCCATTGCTTTTTCTTCACTAACTGTGATAAAAGAACCTAGTTGTTCTTCTGTATCTTGAATACGATTTAATGTTTCTTCGGTTAAATCAACTGCTGTGATTTCTTTTGAAACCAATAAATCATGTAACTCTGTTAACGATTTGTCGTATAATTTTTCCATTAGGCTCCTGCCTCCCCGTTATCCATAATTGCAGGCACTTTAATGTAACCATTCTCTGATTCCGGAACATTCCGCATTAATTCTTTACGGTCCATTCCTGGTGTCGCTACGTCTTCACGCATGACATTGATTGATTCATTCACATTTGAAGTAAAAGGAACCCCTGTTGTATCTACTTCTTCTAGTAATTCCACCATATCAATAATTTTATCTAGTTGATTGGTAAAGTCCGCTAATTCTTCTTCGGAGAAAGATAATTTTGATAATTTAGCGACATGTTTGACTTGTTCTTCTGTAATTGCCATAGATACCCTTCTTTCTATCATTTACTGAAATTTTCATTTTCAGATTAATCAATTGGATTGTATTTCTTTAAACAGCTTAGCACAGCTGTTCACTCTGTTTCTATTCTACCATAAAATGGTCGGATATTTTAGATGAAACCTTGAATTTCATTGATAATTTGTCGCTCGCAAAAATGATGGAAACATGTTATTATGAAAATGAAAAGAGAGATATGCAGGAACATACCTCTCTAGTAGCCACTACTAGTTATAAGAACTAGCGGCTTACTGAGTTATTGGTTTTATTTCAAACGCTTAACCGTTCAGCTCCTCAAAGCTTATGAACGGTTATTTTTGTTGTCTAAGACAAGCGCTAAGATGCCGAAGATAATGGTCACAACAAGTGTTGCAAAACCAATCATCAGTCCTAGCGCTGCTTCAACGGACAAAAACATTGCTCCTTTCGTTAAAGTAAGAAGAATTGCGCATAAGCATCAACCTCCTTTCTCAACTCAGAAAGTCCTCGTTCATATAACTTTTATGACTAAAATAAGCATACCATCAAATTACTACATAAAATCTGACAACGTTAATTTTTCTTCTTAAAAATGACTTGCATCTAACGCATCGACCATTTCTTGTTCATTCCAAACGGTCACGCCTAAGCTTTCAGCTTTGGTTAATTTACTGCCAGCATCTTCGCCAGCAACCACAATGTCAGTTTTTTTCGAAACACTCCCTGTAACTTTTCCACCAAGATTTTCAATTTTTTCTTTGGCTTCTTCGCGAGTGTACTGCGTTAATTTTCCTGTTAAAACAACTGTTTTGTCTTTGAAAGGTGACTCCACTTCTGCTAATTGTTCTGTCCGGAGACCTTTATATGTCAAGTTCACTTGGGCTTTTTCCAGTTCAGCCATTAATTCATGAACTTCCTCATTTTCAAAATACGTCACAACGCTGTCGGCGATTGTTTCACCAATTGAATCCAAAGCCACAATTTCTTCCGCAGTTGCTCGACTTAAGGTTGATAAATCACCAAAATGCTCCGCTAAAATTTTCGCCGCTTTCGCACCCACATGGCGAATCCCTAAGCCAAAAATCAAACGCTCTACAGAGTTTTCTTTACTCCCTTGAATGGCAGTATAAATGTTGTTTGCTGATTTTTCTTTGATTTTATCCAAAGTCATTAATTGTTCTTCTGTTAAGAAATACAGATCCGCTACGTCTTTCACTAATCCTTTGTCATACATTTGTGCTAACACTCGTGGCCCCAAGCCATCAATGTTCATTGCGTTTCGTGAGACAAAGTGATTCAGCCCTTCTTTAATTTGCGCAGGGCATTTAGGATTAATACAACGTAACGCCACTTCCTCATCTAAATGCACCAACTCACTATGACAAATCGGACAATGTGTCGGCATTTCATAAGGCTGACTATCGGCTGCACGTTTTTCAACTAGGACTTGCGCTACTTCTGGGATAATATCGCCGGCTTTGTAAATAATAACATGATCATTTAAACGGATATCTTTCATTTGAATAAAATCTGCATTATGCAAACTTGCCCGACTAACCGTGGTTCCCGCGACTCGTACAGGAGCCATGACCGCAGTAGGAGTGACCACCCCCGTGCGCCCAATTGTCCATTCAATATCTTCCACTACTGTTTCTGCTTCTTCTGGTGGAAATTTGTAGGCAATCGCCCAGCGAGGTGCTTTGACAGTGAAACCTAATTCATCTTGCAACGCAAATTCGTTCACTTTAATCACAATTCCATCGATTTCGTATGGCAAAGTGCTCCGCTTTTCATGGTATTCTTCAATGTAGGTCCAAACTTCATCGATTGACTGACATAATTGACGTTCAGGATTGGTTCTAAAACCAATTGCAGAAAGCTCTTCTAATGCCTCAAACTGCGTCTTCGCTTTCATTGGTCCAAAGTCAGCAACTGTGTATAAAAACGTATTTAAGTTCCGTTTCGCCACAATTTTTGTATCTAATTGGCGCAAGCTTCCCGCCGCTGCATTCCGAGGATTGGCAAAAATATCTTGGCCATTTTCTTCACGTTCTTCATTCAATGCGACAAAGGATTGTTTAGGCATGTAGCACTCGCCACGAACTTCCACTGAAATGGGCTCCGTTAAACGCATCGGTACAGAGCGAACCGTTCGTAAGTTCTCTGTAATGTTTTCACCAACCGTTCCATCGCCTCGTGTTGCTCCGCGTACAAACACCCCGTTTTCATAACGTAATGAAATTGCTAACCCATCAATTTTTAACTCACAACAGTAAGCAACGGGTTTACCAATCGCCTTACGAACACGTTCATCAAAAGCAAAAATGTCTTCCTTGCTAAACCCATCATTTAAACTATACATTGGAATGTCATGCGGAGCTTTTTCAAAACCAGATAAAACTTTGCCACCTACACGTTGTGTCGGCGAATCTGGCGTGATTAAATCAGGAAACTCCGTTTCAATATCGACTAACTCTTTATACAAACGATCGTAAACATAATCTTCTACGGATGGTTGATCTTTGACATAATATTCATGGGAATATTGATTGAGTTGTTTTCTTAATTCTTGCGCACGAGTTGTCGCCGCCGTTAATGTTAATGGTTGTTGTTCCATCGTAGAACTCCTCCTCATAAGTGTAATGCTCTTATCGTCTTTTTAACACATTTACACTAAGATAGAAAATAAAAAGAATTTATCTAATGATGATTTCTCATTAAATCGCTGACCTATTTTACATGTTAAATTTTTTCAATTGGTGCAAATGCCGCTAACAACCGTTTTATGCCTTTTTCTGGGAAAGCAATGTCCAACTCTAAGTCTTTGGCCGAACCGCCTACACGAACGACTGTACCAACGCCCCATGCTTTATGTTGGACCTTATCACCTGCTTGCCAAGAAACTTTTTCGCCACCACTTGCCACTTTGTTGCTAACTGATTTTGTAGCTGGCTGTGTATAAGCTGGTTTACTTGCGCTGGGCTTGAATACTTTAGGATCAAAGGTGCGCGCTGGAGCTTTCTGTAAATTGGCCGCCGCCCCTTGTTTCATTAAACGCTCCGCCTCAATTTCTTCTAAAAAGCGACTTGGTCGATTATATTGCGTGCGACCATATAATGTTCTCGAATAAGCATTCGTTAAAAACAGGGCTTCTTCAGCTCGGGTGATACCAACATAAGCCAAGCGCCGTTCTTCTTCCAGTTCACTTTCTTCTAGCATGGCACGTGATAATGGGAAAACCCCTTCTTCTAAGCCCATTAAAAAGACCACTGGAAATTCCAGCCCTTTGGCCGCATGCAACGTCATTAAGGTTACCTGCGAAGAGCTCTCTTCTAAATTATCTAAATCAGAAACCAAGGCTAAATCTGTTAAAAAATCCGCCAATTTTGTTTCTTCGCCATTTGGATCGTCGTTGTTTTGCGCTTCAAAACGTTTATCAAATTCTTGTGTCACAGATAAAAATTCGTCCAAGTTTTCTAAGCGAGCTTGAGACTCTAAATTATTTTGCGCCATCAAAGCTTCCCGATAACCACTACGTTGTAAAGTTTCTTTCACCAATTCTGTAATCGTTAAATAGGGCACTGTTTTCGTTAAGTCTTGAATCATCATGCCAAAATTACCAAGCTCTTTACCCGCTTTTCCTGAAATATTTGCCAAATCAACATTTTGGGCAGCTTCCAGCAAAGCCCAACCATGCGTATCCGCAAATAGTCGTAATTTTTCAATTGAACTTTTACCGATTCCTCGTTTTGGTTCATTGACAATTCGTTCAAAACTAATCGAATCATCTGGATTGGCAATCAAACTTAAATAAGCCAAAATATCTTTAATTTCTTTACGGTCGTAGAATTTATGTCCGCCCACCATGGTATACGGAATATTAGATTTCAAGAGCATTTCTTCCACTACACGGGATTGGGCATTGGTCCGATATAATACCGCAAAATCACCATAAATTCGGTCATTTTCCCGCATTTCTTTTTGGATTTGGCTCACAATAAATTGTGTTTCATCCCGTTCTGTGTCTCCACGATAATAGACAATCTTTTCACCGTCTATATTTTCTGTCCACAGTTCTTTCTCGCGGCGGTTACGGTTATTTTTGATGACATCATTCGCAGCCGCCAAAATGTTTTTGGTGGATCGATAATTTTGTTCTAGCAAAATTACACTGGCATCTGGATAATCTTTTTCAAAATCCAAGATATTTTGCATATCCGCCCCGCGCCAACCATAGATACTTTGGTCGGCATCACCTACGACACACAGATTTTTGAAACGTGCAGCCAATAAATTGACTAAGGTATATTGTGCATGATTGGTATCTTGGTATTCATCCACATGAATATAGTGAAATTTATTTTGGTAGAACGCCAACGTATCTGGTTGTTCATTAAATAAACGAATCGTATTCATAATCAAATCATCAAAATCCATACATTGGTTTTTGCGTAATTCTTTTTGATAGGCTTCATAGCATTTTGCGACAATTTCTTCATATAAGGAACCTTGCATTTCAGCAACTTTTTCAGGCGTTTGTAATTCATTTTTGGCATTGCTAATCGTACCTAAAATTGAGCGAGGATCATATTTTTTTGAATCAATATTTAAGTCGTTTAAGATGCGTTTCATTAATGTTTTTTGTTCCGATGGGTCAATAATTGTAAAATTACGGTTGTAACCAATCTGATCCACATCACGACGTAAAATTCTTACACACATGGAGTGAAAAGTGGAGACCCATACATCTTCGCCACCCGTTTCCAGTAATTTATTTACACGCTCTTTCATTTCTTTAGCAGCTTTATTGGTAAACGTAATCGCCAAAATATTCCATGGATTTACTTCTTTTTCCTCAATTAGATAGGCAATTCGGTGTGTTAAAACCCGCGTTTTTCCACTACCAGCACCAGCCATGACTAACAGTGGTCCTTCTGTATGCAAAACAGCTTCTTCTTGTCGAGGATTCATTCCCTGAACCAAGGCATGTTTTTGTGTCATATTAAACGTCCTCTCTCTTTTTTCAATCTTATACAGTATACCAAAAATCCCTTTGAAGTTCTTTAGAAAAGAACAAAAAATCTTTTTCTTTTTATATGAAATTTTCTTGTAAATCAAGTCAAACCGCAGTACATTAGTAAGTAGTGATGGAGGCTAAAAATGAAATGAATAATGATGTACATGAAATTAAACAATTAGATGGTACCCGAATCGGCTTTATCCTTAAAGGCATCGTCGTCGGAATTTTGGTCGGCTTTGTTGTCAGCTTATTTCGCTTAGGCATTGAAAAAATTGGCGAACAAGTCGTGCATCTGTATCAAACGTTTCACGAAAAAACCTTTTGGATGATTCCTTGGTTCTTATTTTCTCTCGTGCTTGCTTATTTATTAGGACGACTGATTAAGAGCGAACCAGCAATTAAAGGCAGTGGCATTCCCCAAGTGGAAGGACAACTTCAAGGTCAATTAGAAATTCATTGGTTTCCAGTGCTTTGGAAAAAATTTATCGGTGGGATCTTAGCGATTAGTCCTGGGCTATTTTTGGGACGTGAAGGTCCTTCAATTCAACTAGGTGCAGTGGTTGGACAAGGCTATAGTCAATGGCGGCAAAGCACCAAGTCTGAAGAAAAAATTTTAATCAGTAGTGGTGCCAGTGCTGGTTTAGCCGCCGCTTTTAATGCACCAATCGCAGGACTTTTATTTGTTCTAGAAGAGGTTCACCATTCCTTTTCACCTTTAGTTTGGTTAACCTCTTTTTCTGCGGCCATTTCCGCTAACTTTGTTTCTTTGCATTTCTTCGGATTGCAGCCAGTTCTTTATATTGGTCCCGTTAAATCTTTGCCTTTAGAGTACTATTGGACATTAGTCCTGCTGGGCGTTTTGCTAGGATTATTAGGTTGGATATATCAAAAAACATTGTTGTCCTTACCAAAAGTATATGGAAAAATCAAAGGCCTTTCTTCTAATTATTATGGTTTTATTCCTTTTATTTTGATTTTACCGATTGGTTATTTCTTTCCACATTTACTTGGCGGTGGGAATCAAATTGTTTTAGCTTTAGGCAATCAACCGGCCACGATTTGGGCTTTAGTCGGCTTACTGGTTTTACGTTTTGTTTTTTCAATGGTTTCTTACGGTTCGAATCTCCCTGGTGGTATTTTCTTGCCTATTCTAACTTTAGGTGCCATTATCGGAACATTGTATGGCAGTCTACTTGTCCAATACGTAGGGATGGATCCAATTTTTGTGAAAAACTTTTTAATTTTTGCCATGGCTGGTTATTTTACTGCGATTGGTAAAGCACCGTTAACAGCAATTATTTTAGTAACAGAAATGGTCGGCAATTTTTCTCATTTAATGTCTTTAGGGGTTGTCGCTTTAGTTAGTTATATTACCATCGATAGTCTTGGCGGCAAGCCAATTTATGAAAGCTTATTAGAACGTTTGGTTCCTTCTAAAGTAAGTAATATTCGTGGCCACAAAACGATTATTGAATTCCCTATCACTGCAGAAAGTTCCTTAGATGATACGATGGTACGTGATTTTGTCTGGCCTAAACAAATGTTGCTCACTTCCATTCGCCGTGGCGAATCGGAAATTTTAACACATGGTGATACTGTTATGCATGTTGGCGATGTGCTCATTATTTTGACCGATGAAAAACTCGCTTACCAAGTCAAAAAAGAGATTTATCAAAAAACTTTACCGAATGATTTAGTGAATTAAAGAAAGCCGCTGAACCTGAGTTCAGCAGCTTTCTTTTTTTATGACTGTTTTTTAATTTTTTTGAATGTTTTTGACCGTTTTAGATTGATTAGCGTTTTCATTTGTGCTATTATATCCATGAAATGAGGGATGAAAATGCTTACGGAAGAACGACATCAAAAAATTTTACAATTGTTAGATCAAAAATCAGTCGTCAAATCGCAAGAACTTGCTAGCTTGTTCAATGCTTCAGAATCCACAATCCGCCGCGATTTACAAGAATTAGAAGACGCCAATTTGTTAGAACGCATTCACGGCGGCGCTAAGCGTATTCTTAATTTAGGCTTTGAACAAAACATGACGGAAAAATCAATCAAAAACACGCACGAAAAGCAAAAGATTGCTTCTTTAGCCGCTAGTTGTGTACAAGATGGCGATATGATCTATTTAGATGCTGGTTCAACCACGTTAGAAATGATCCCTTTTTTAGTTGGGAAACAAATCCATGTAGTGACGAATTCCGTACATCATGCTGCAAAACTTAGCGATATGGAAATTCCCACTATTATGCTTGGTGGTACTTTGAAGCTCTCCACTAAAGCAATCATTGGTGCCACTAGTATGGAACAGCTACAACATTTTCGTTTTAACAAAGCTTTTTTAGGAACTAACGGCGCACATTTAGAGTTTGGTTTAACAACGCCTGATCCCGAAGAAGCAGCGCTAAAAGCCTTGGCTATTCATCAAGCAGAAACAGCCTATGTTTTACTGGATCATACAAAATTTAATGAAGTAACGTTTACCAAAGTGGAAGAATTAGAGTCAGTTACTTTACTAACTGACTACTGCCCTGCTGAATCACTTCAAGGATTCCAGCAAAAAACTATTTTAATGGAGGCAAACAAATGATTTACACAGTGACTTTAAACCCTTCTATCGACTTTATCGTTCATGTCGATCATCTACAAATTGGTGATTTAAATCGGATGACGAATGATTTTAAATTACCTGGCGGCAAAGGAATCAACGTTTCACGTATCTTAAAACGTATGGAGACAGAATCCACTGCCTTAGGTTTTTTAGGTGGTTTTACAGGCTCATTCATTGCCGATTGGTTGAAAAAAGAAGAAATCCAAACGAATTTCACTCCCGTGTCTGCTGATACACGAATCAACATTAAATTGAAATCAGATACTGAAACAGAAATTAACGGCTTAGGACCTGCTCTAACAAACGAAGAAATTCAAGAACTAAAACAAGCAGTTAGTCGTGTTCAGGCTGGTGATATTGTTGTTCTTTCAGGAAGTACACCTGCTTCTCTACGCAAAGGATTTTACGAAGAGTTAATCCAAATTGTGAAGGAAAAAGGCGCAGAATTTGTTATTGATACAACAGGTGAAGATTTAATGAACGCTTTGTCACAAAAGCCTTTATTGGTCAAGCCAAATAATCATGAGTTGGCAGAATTATATCATACAACCTTTACAAGTGTTGAAGACATTTTACCTTATGGACATCGGTTACTAGAAGAAGGAGCGCAACACGTAATTATCTCAATGGCTGGTGATGGTGCATTACTTTTCACAACAGAAGGTGTTTATCGTTCCAACGTTTTAAAACGTCCACTGAAAAATTCTGTCGGCGCTGGCGACTCAATGATTGCTGGTTTTATTGGCAACTTTTCAAAAACACAAGATCCTTTAGAGGCTTTCAAATGGGGTGTCGCTTGCGGTAGCGCGACCGCATTTTCTGATGATTTAGCCTCAGAAGATTTTATCCAAGAACTTATTCACGAAGTAACAATTGAAAAAATTTCAGAATAAATCCACTAAGGGAGGAAAATAGAGTGAACATTAATGATTTATTAATAAAAGATGTCATGATTATGGATTTACAAGCTACTGATAAAAAAGGCGCGATTGATGAAATGGTCCAAAAATTATACGATGGTGGCCGCATCTCTGACATTGACACTTACAAAGAGGGAATTTTAAAACGCGAAGCACAAACATCGACTGGTTTAGGCGACGGCATCGCTATGCCTCACGCAAAAAATAGTGCCGTAAAAGAACCGACAGTTCTTTTCGCTAAAAGTAAAAAAGGTGTTGATTATGAAGCACTAGATGGACAACCTACTTATCTATTCTTCATGATTGCTGCTCCAGAAGGCGCCAATGATACACATCTCCAAGCGCTTGCGGCCCTTTCTCGATTACTTATCGATCCAGACTTTGTTGGCAAATTGAAAGAAGCGGAAACTCCAGAAGCAGTCCAAGCTCTTTTCAAAGCAGCAGAAGATCAAAAAGAAGCGGAAGAAAAAGCAGAACAAGAACAAACAACGCCAGCACCAGAAAGCAATCGTAAATATATTATTGCTGTGACTGCTTGTCCTACAGGAATTGCTCACACTTACATGGCTGAAGATGCACTGAAGAAAAAAGCAAAAGAAATGGGCGTAGACATTAAAGTAGAAACAAACGGTTCAGAAGGAATTAAAAATCGTTTGACTGCTGAAGATATTGCTCGTGCTGATGGCGTAATTGTCGCAGCCGATAAAAAAGTAGAAATGAATCGTTTTGATGGTAAAAAATTAGTCAATCGTCCCGTCAGTGATGGAATTCGTAAAACCGAAGAACTAATTAACTTAGCCATTAGTGGTGAAGCTCCTACTTTCCATGGCAGTGACTCGGCTGCAAGCGACCAAGAGGATTCAGCGGAAGGTTCAATCGGTTCTCGTATCTATAAAGATTTAATGAATGGTGTTTCTCATATGTTACCTTTCGTTATTGGTGGCGGAATTGCCATTGCTCTTTCCTTTATGATTGATCAATTTATCGGGGTTCCTCAAGATCAATTAGCCAATTTAGGTAATTACAATGACGTAGCTAGCTGGTTTAACCAAATTGGTGGCGCAGCATTTGGCTTTATGTTACCTGTCTTAGCTGGTTTTATTGCTTCTAGTATTGGGGATCGTCCAGGCTTAGTTGCTGGTTTCGCCGCTGGTGCGTTAGCAAACGCTGGAGGCGCTGGGTTCCTTGGGGCCCTAATCGGTGGTTTCTTAGCTGGTTATGTAGTGGTTCTTTTACGTAAAGTTTTCAAAGGCTTGCCAAAATCATTAGATGGAATTAAAACCATTTTATTCTATCCAGTTTTTGGTTTGATTATTACAGGCTTATTAATGTTAGTCATTAACATCCCAATGAAAGCAATTAATGATGCGTTAAATCATTTCCTACTTGGCTTAGATGGCACAAATGCAGCTTTACTTGGTGCCTTATTAGCTGGTATGATGGCCATCGACTTAGGTGGACCAGTTAACAAAGCTGCTTATGTTTTCGGTACAGCTACGCTAGCAAGTACTGTTGCAGAAGGTGGCAGCGTGGTCATGGCTTCTGTAATGGCTGGCGGAATGGTTCCTCCATTAGCAATTTTCGTAGCAACTCGTTTATTTAAAAATAAATTTACAAAAGATCAACAAGATGCCGGCTTAACCAATATTGTAATGGGCCTTTCTTTTGTCACTGAAGGGGCAATTCCTTTTGCAGCAGCTGACCCATTACGTGTGATTCCAAGTTTCGTGGTAGGTTCTGCCTTTACTGGTGCGTTGGTTGGTGCGTTTGGTATCAAATTATTAGCACCACATGGAGGAATCTTCGTCGTCTTCCTATTAAGTAATCCATTACTATATCTATTGTTCATCTTAATTGGGGCGATTATTTCAGGAATTGTCTACGGACTTTTGAAAAAAACTGTCGAAGTACCTGCTTAAAAAAAACAGCAAAAAAGCGATTCAACCATTGTTGAATCGCTTTTTTATTATAGAATTACTAACTATACTATATTCTTTTTTGAGCTAACTTCTTTACTCTTAGATATTCTGCTCGTGAATCTTTGGCCTCTTGTTTCATGGTTGGATAAACTTTTCTTATATCATTAGCAGTAATAAAGAAAAAAATGATTGTAATAATCCTTAATACTAATACAACATACAAAATTAATTCAATTATCACAAAATTTGCCCCTCCAGCTATAATTGCACCAAAGAAAACAAGTAAAAGGAATACAGCTATTGCCTCCGTTACATAGACTAGTACAGGTGCAACATATTTTCTTTTAGGTAATTTTTCTAACTTGCTCACTCCCATGTTCGCAATAAGTGTAGTAACAAATAAGACCGAGCCCCACGATTTATTGGTTTCAACTCCTAAAAATCCAAAAATAAAAATGACCATAAGGATTATTGGAATTGCTAAATAAAACCCATACATCTGATACGGTCTACTTCTATCTTTCATTTCTTGTTTTGCTTTTTTCACAGTTTCTTTCATATACAACCTACACTCCACTTCTTTTTTTCGTAAAGTATCTCATTGAAAAATTAAAAGTATATGTAATCAAATAGATTATTTTTAAGATACAATTTTTCATAAGACGCTGCTTTTTTCACTTTCTTAAATACACCAATTTTGTTTTTTTATCACTTCCCCGTTGCGTTGTCTTTGGCAGTTATTTTCCCTAATCTTCCTCCCTTCCAATTTTATAGTATTAAAGAATAATAAGTCATCAAAGTATTGATCTTTCTAGTTACTTGTTCTTTTGATAAGTATTTAGAACATATCACTGGGGTGCATCCACATAAAAAAATCATTACATAACCATTATATTCTAATTTTACCAAACTATTTTATTAGTTAAAAATGCAAATTCGCATATTCTTAATAATTTAATACAAAAAAACAAGCTCTTTTAAAAGAACTTGTTTTTTTACTTCCCTATATTATTTTCTCTTTATCGCATAATTTTCTAAATACTCAGGATTTCCTTTGCTTCTGATATACGTGTACACGCCCATCACAAAGGCCCCAAGGGTATTGGTAAATAAATCCCCCATCGTATCCATCAAAGCAGCACGCCCAATAAATGGTTGGCCGTTGGACATATTATAGCGTTGTAAGTTCATGTTTCCTAATGAATCGCAGATAAATTCCCAGAATTCCCAGAAGACGCCACAAAGCCCTGCAAATGCAAACCCAAATAATAAAAATAACCACGGGGAAACATCGGCGTACTTCGTTTTCTTCAATAGGAAAGCAGCAATACCATAACCCACAGCAGTTAACAGCATCGGACTAACAAAGTGTAAAATTTTATCCCAGAACGAAATGATTGAAATCATATGCAACGAGGTTCCTAGGAATACTGAAATAAACAAGAAAAACCAGTAAAAATAAACGATAGTCGGTGGCATAATAATTTTTAAAAATTTATTGACAAGATCCGGTAAAAAGATCAGCCCAATTCCAAGTAAACATTCGATAACAAACGTCACACCTTGTTTTGTTGAATACTTAGCCGTAAAAAATTCCCAGAGATTGTACGTCAAGCATAAGATGCCAAACACCACTAATCCATATTTAATTTTCGAATAATTTTTATCCATTTTGACACACCCTTTCAAAAGTTATTTTATATGAAAAAAACTGTAGATGAAAGACACCTTCCATCTACAGTTTTAGAAAACTCTATCGAATGAAGAGCTTATTAAAAATGTTTATTTTTCAACAGCTGTTTCAGTAATTGTTTCAACAGCACGTTTCATACGAATATCGTGTTCTAACATGTCGTTGTTTAATACTTTACGTACTTGCGCTTCAGGCATGTTGTATTGTTCTGCTAAATCTTTCACTTCAGCATCGATGTCTTCTTGTGTTACTTCGATGTTTTCAGCTTTGGCAACTGCTTCAATCACTAAGTTTGTTTTTGTGCGTGTTTCTGCTTCGCCTTCAAATTGTTTGTGTAAATCTTCTTCTGTAGAACCAGTTAATTGGTAGTACATTTCAGGAGAAATTCCTTGGCGTTGCATGTTGTTTAAGAATTCATCCATTGAACGGTGAACTTCGTCGTGAACCATTACGTGTGGTAATTCAACGATTTCAGCATTTTCAACAGCTAAACGAATTGCTTCTTCGTCTTTTGCTTCTTCAGCTGCTGCTTCTTTTGCTTCTGTCAATTCTTTACGGAATTTTTCTTTTAATTCGTCTAATGATTCTACTGAATCGTCAACGTCTTTTGCAAATTCATCATCCAATTCTGGTAATTCTTTTGCTTTTACTTCATGAACAGTTACTTTGAAGACTGCTTCTTTACCAGCTAAATCTTCTGCTTGGTAATCTTCAGGGAAAGTAACGTTTACTTCTACTTCTTCGCCAGCTTTTTTGCCAACTAATTGGTCTTCAAAGCCTGGAATAAATGAATTAGAACCTAATTCTAATGAGTAATTTTCGCCTTTGCCGCCTTCAAATGCTTCGTCGCCTAAGAAGCCTTCAAAGTCGATAACTACAGTGTCGCCATTTTCAGCAGCGGCATCTTCTTTGATTACTAATTCAGCTTGAGATTCTTGTTCGCGTTTCAAACGTGCTTCCACGTCTTCATCTGTTACTTCACGGTCTTGTTTAGACACTGTTAAGTTTTTGTATTCGCCTAATTTTACTTCAGGTTTTACAGTTACTTCAGCAGTGATAACCCAGTCTTCCCCTTTATTCATGCTTTCAACATCAATTTTTGGTTGTGCTACTGGTTCAATTCCTGCTTCTAAAACAGCCGCTTCATATGCTTCTGGTAAAACAGCGTTTAACGCATCTTCGTATAACGCTTCTTCTCCATACATACGGTTAAAAACAGTACGTGATACTTTTCCTTTACGGAAACCAGGTACGTTTAAGTTTTTTTTCACTTTATTGAACGCTTGCGTTAATCCTTTTTCGATTACTGCTTGTTCGATTGAAAAAGTTAATACACCATCATTAGTGCCTTTTTTTTCCCATTTCGCAGACATTTGTTTCCCTCCGAATAACATTTAATTTTATACATCAAACTTTATTTATGCATACCTTTAAATAGTACACTATCCCTAGGAAAATGTAAATATTTTAAGTGCTAAGAAGTGAAAGAAAGACTCGATTTTTAGCAAACTATCAGTTTTTTAATTTTTTCGGATTAAAAAAGCATAGAATTTCGAGAAATTTCCTTCTTAAAATCCTAAAAGATTGTGAACAAAATATCTTGTTCATCATCGGATGTAATCGCTTTACTTTATGAATGGCCCATTATAGAATGTATGTACTCAATATTTACGCATTATATATTTTCATCATTATACATATAATATCAAAAAAAGGAGAGGATGGTTTTGAATAAGTTCGTCTGGGGAATCTTTTCTTGCATCATATCATGGCTTTTTTTATCGCTGACTCAACCTTTGATAGCTCATTCTGAAACACTGAACCCTACAACTCACGCCTCTACTTTTAGTGAAACATTTACCTCAGTTTCAACAGAACAACAAACAACTCAAGCAACCGATATTGTGGAACAAGAAACCGAGCAAACCCATGCTTCCTCTGAAAACGATGAACCTATGGCACCTACGCCAGCTAGTGTTTCTGTTGGTAATAGCACCTTAAAAAGTACCTTAAGCACGGGAACGTATAACCAAGATATTATCACACTTTCGTATGAATACAGTGTGACACTTATCGGCTTAGCAATTAATGATCGACCGATTATTGCTATTCAACTTCCTACAGAAATTTCAAGCCAGTTAGATAACGACACTCTAAAGCAACAAGATTTTCTGACTCTTTTAACAGGGACTGTCAGTTATCCAGGAACAGCCACTCAAGATATTCACAGTTCAACTAACGGCGTCAGCCTCTCTTATAGTAGCACTTATCATTCTGTTTATCTGACTTTTCCAAGTAGCACCTTGGTGTTACTTCCCGGAACCAAATGGTCTGCCGCCATTTCGTTTGATGTGGGCGCACTTTATAAACGAGGAATTTCAATCCCTCCTGCTCTTAACGGCAAAGACTATCCGATTCGAGGAACCTTTACAGATGTTGGCACTGGATTAGGTGCAATTAATATTATTATTGGGAATAATACAAAAACAGGCGTAATTAGCAAAGCTCAACTTAGTTTAGGGAATTATCCCGTTCCTCAAGTCACACCAGCCAAACTAACTCAATCAATTCATCTGGACACTACTGTAACAGGGACCATTCAACAAGTACAAGACCCAAACTATAACTACTCTGTTCAATTAACCTTGAACCGCCATGATGGCACCACTACCCCCATTGTGGTGAAAGGGATTTCTGTCGATGCAGCCGGAAATTTCTCGATCTCTTTAGCTTCACCATTAGAATATGGCGACACGCTCTCTACAATTGTCTTTGCTCGTTCAAAAACGTCAACCGACTATATTCAAAGCAGCCCCTCAGCTGACCAAAGTGTCAATTGGTCAATCCAACCAGTCACAAACGTAGTCGCCAATGCCGGCTCAACTCAACTTTCAGGTAAAGCTTCTCAAGCATCTAACGGAACCTATCAAGTTAAAGTACAAATAAATGGTGGTTCTATTTCCACAACGTCCTTAGATTCCAATGGCCATTTTCAATTTGCTAATTTACCCACTTTCCAAGGAGGAGAAACGGTCAGCTTGTGGGTCCAAGGGCTCAGCAATCGCACTGGCCTGCCTTTGCTAACCAGTTCTACTGTTTCTCAAACAGTTGCTTATCCTGTGCCTCAACTAACGGTCACGCAAATCATTGAGCGGAAAAATGCACAAGGGCTCTGGGAAGCTGCAAACTCTGTCGTAAGTGGTCAAATCATTCGTTTTACGTTAACCACACGTTTAACCAATCAACCAGCAACGTGGATGAATCAGCAATTACGAGCAACGGTGCCTAAAGGACTGTCCCAACTTTCAGCTGCTACATTAACAAAACAATCAGCAGCAGGTTTAAGTACGCCAATAGCTGGGCTTCAACTTTTAACTGATAGTTCCACTGGTTTGCCGTATTGGAGTTATCATAATTCGCTGCCAGCAGATAATTTTACGGAAGCCAATACACAATTCACCTTACAATATACAGCAACGGTTACAGAAGAATGGATAAACCAATTTCTTTTATTTTCTAGCACGGTTACTGGCAATGATGGTGGCGGAACGCCAATTACGCCAATCACTAAGGAACAGTCTTTACCTATCAAAAACGGTACCCTCCGTTTTGTGCAGATGCCAACTACAGTTTCCTTTAAAAATTTACCTTTTCCCAGCAAACGAACCATATACTCACCATCGACCATCAGCGCTCCTTTCCTCATTGCCGATGGTCGTGTTGCAAAAACACCATGGCATTTGTTGGTAAGAGAGAGTCAGCCCATGCATTCAACTTCTACAAATAAAACGATCCAGCAAGCTTTCATTTATCGAAAAAATGGCAGTGATTTTCCTCTCTCCTCTTTAGCAACCGAAGTTTATCAATACACCGCAACGGACGATAACAATGTAGAAATTCCTTGGAACCAACAAAATGGACTTTTTTTAAGCGTTGCTCCTGACCTTAATTTAACGGTCAAAGAATCTTACACTGCCGAATTACAATGGATTCTTTCTGATACACCCCTCTAATTAGGCTTTAGCTTTTTTAAAAGTTAAAAATAAACAAGAAAGAAGGAATAAAAAATGAAAAAGATCGTGCGCATTTCAAGCATTTTGTTCGTTGCTACGCCTCTTATGCTTTTAAATAGTCCAAAAGTTGAAGCAGCTCAAGTCGCTTCTATTCAATCCAACGCTGATATTACGTTTGCTCTTGATAATACTGTCACGCCACCTGTCAACCCGACGAACCCTTCTCAGCCTGTGACACCTAATCCTGCTGATCCTCATCAACCTGGTACAGCCGGACCCCTTAGTATTGACTATGTTTCAAATATCCATTTTGGATCAAAACAAATTCAAGCCGGTACAGCAATCTATTCGGCACAACTAGACCAAGTGCAAAATAGTACTGGCGATTTAATTAGCGTGCCAAACTATGTTCAAGTAACTGACAAACGTGGTCTAAATCTTGGCTGGAAATTATCAGTTAAACAGAGTGCGCAATTTGCTACAAGTGATTCAACACCCGCTGTTTTGGATAATGCTTCCTTGACCTTTTTAGCAGCAACACCCAATTCAACACAGTTACTTTCTTTGGCGCCATTAACGGTCCCAGTAACCTTGGATCCAACTGGTGCCGCTACTTCTCCTGTGGCGACTGCCGCTCTTTCAACAGGAATGGGCACTTGGACATTAGCTTTTGGTAGCGGAGCGACCGCTGCTCAAGGCATTCAATTAACTGTTCCTGCGACAACGAAAAAAGTTGCAGCTAAACAATATAAAACAACGCTTACTTGGATTTTGGATGATACACCACTTTAAAAGAAAACAAACAAGGTATTGCATGAAACAACTTCATGCAATACCTTCTTATAAAAAATTATCAAAAAGGAGTGCACACTATGAATCAGCAGCTTTTTAAATGGCTCCATGCTATTAGCGTCATCATTTTTTTATTTTTTATTGGCTCTTATTCTGTAGAAGCAAGCGAAATGACTTTTTCTGTAAAAGCCATTTTACCCGACAATCAACGAACCAAAGAAACAAGTTATTTTGATTTACGTGTCGCTCCAAACCAAACACAAAAGCTACAAATCGAACTAACGAATCAAACAGCCAACGACATTACCGTGCTAGCTTCAGCCAATGCAGCGATTACTAATGATAATGGCTTGGCAGATTATTCTCATGCTGAAACAAAAAAAGATCCATCTGCACCTTTTACTTTTAATGAGATTGCGCAATTGCCAAAAGAAATCCACCTACCTAAACACTCAACCAAGACTGTTGAATGTCAGCTTACTTTACCGGAAAAACCATTTAATGGTTATGTTTTAGGAGGACTCTACTTTGAACAAAAGTCAGATGAACAACCTGCTCACTCAGAAAACGGCGTGGCCATCAATAATCGTTTTTCTTATGTAGTCGGCGTCTTACTTAGTGAAACAGATGAACCTGTTCAGCCAGAATTATCTTTAAATGAAGTAAAAACCGATCAAGCTAACGGTCGTAACCGCGTATTAATGAATCTCCAAAACAAACAAGCGGCTATGATTAAAAAATTACAAGTCGATGCCTCTTTATATTATGAAAAAGAAGCTAAACCTCGCTACGAAAATCACCAAGAGTCGTTAACAATGGCCCCTAATACAAATTTTAATTATCGGATTGACTTAAAGGAACAACCTTTTGTTCCTGGAAATTATACTGTAAAAATCAAAGTAAACGATGGCTATCAAGACTATTCGTGGGAAAAACACTTAGTCATCCAAGAAAAAGAAGCTAAAAAATACAATGCTACCGCCGTCAACCTCCCACCTGAAAAACACACCAATTTCCCTTGGAAACTAGTGAGTAGCATCACGCTGGTTTTTCTATTCATTTTGGGAAGCACGATTTATTATTTCAAGAAAAAAATACGTGAATCGCAACAATAAAAAAGCACATCGACAATTGTCGATGTGCTTTCATAATCACTTAATTATTTTGTATATTCTTCAACTAATGCAACGACTTCTTCCATCGTGTCGCATTCT
This sequence comes from Enterococcus sp. DIV0682, assembly GCF_051712685.1. Classification (NCBI taxonomy): domain Bacteria; kingdom Bacillati; phylum Bacillota; class Bacilli; order Lactobacillales; family Enterococcaceae; genus Enterococcus; species Enterococcus sp. DIV0682. Next base: position 450,081 of record NZ_JBIOPK010000001.1, on the reverse strand, counting down.
TTTAATGCGCGGTCAGCAAGTTCAGCCATTTTAGTTGTGTCTAGACGTTTCATCAAGCTACGTGTTTTAAGGATAGATGTAGCACTCATTGAGAACTCATCTAAGCCCATACCCAATAGTAATGGAACAGCTGTTTGATCGCCCGCCATTTCACCACACATACCAGCCCATTTACCTTCAGCATGTGCTGCATCAATTACATTTTTAATTAAACGTAAGATTGATGGGTTGTATGGTTGGTATAAGTAAGAAACGCGTTCGTTCATACGGTCTGCCGCCATTGTGTATTGGATTAAGTCGTTAGTTCCAACACTAAAGAAGTCAACTTCTTTGGCAAATTTATCAGCTAATACGGCAGCTGCTGGAATTTCAATCATAATACCTACTTGGATATCGTTTGAAACTTCAACACCTTCGTTGACTAATTTTTGTTTTTCGTCTTCAAAGATTGCTTTCGCTGCTCTAAATTCTTTCAAAGTAGCAACCATTGGGAACATGATACGTAAGTTACCATGAACAGACGCACGTAATAATGCACGCATTTGTGTACGGAACATGCCGTCACCTAGTTCTGATAAGCTAATACGTAATGCACGGTAACCTAAGAATGGGTTCATTTCGTGTGGTAATGTCAGGTAAGGAAGCTCTTTGTCCCCACCAATATCCATTGTACGAACCACAACGGGTTTTCCTTCCATTCCTTCAAGAACTGCTTTATACGCTTGGTATTGGTCCTCTTCAGTTGGAAAGTCAGATGAATCCATGTATAAGAATTCTGTACGATATAAACCAACAGCTTCGCCGCCGTTTTTGTGTACGCCTTCTAAATCTTTTGGTGTACCAATGTTTGCAGCTAACTCAACATGTTTGCCGTCAGCTGTCACTGTTTCTGCATTTTTTAGTTTATCCCATTCTGCTTTTTGATCTGCATAAGCTTTTGCTTCTGCTTCAAATTCAGATTTTTCAGCATCTGTTGGGTCAATAATAACATCCCCAATGATTCCGTTCACTGCTAAAATATCGCCTGCTTTTACTTTGTCAGTAATTTCTTTTGTACCAACGATTGCAGGGATTTCTAACGAACGAGCCATGATTGCTGAGTGAGAAGTACGTCCGCCGATGTCTGTCACAAAGGCTTTAACATACGTACGGTCTAATTGTGCAGTATCACTAGGTGTTAAGTCATGGGCAACCACGATTACTTCTTCGTTAATCATTGAAGGATTTGGAAGAGTCACACCTAATAAATGTGCTAAGATACGTTTGGCAACGTCACGAATATCTGCTGCACGCTCTTGCATGTAAGCATTATCGTCCATTGCTTCAAACATACCAATATACATATCCGTAACTTCTTTCAAGGCAGCTTCTGCATTGACTTTGTTGTCTTGGATATTTTGTTTGATTTGACCAACCATTTCTGGGTCAGATAAAACCATTAAATGAGCATCGAAAACTTGCGCTTCTGCTTCACCAAGGCTTTGAGCTGCTTTGTCGCGAATTGCTTGCAACTCTTCAGTAGATTTTGCTAAAGCATCGTCTAAGCGAGTTGCTTCTGCATCAGTATCTTCTACGGAAGTTTTGTTGAAAGACAAGTCAGGTTGAACTAGCAGGTAAGCTTTAGCAACAGCAACGCCATCACTTGCGGCAATCCCTTTTAGCATCTCAGACATTATTCAGCCAATCCTTCTTTTTGTAATGTTTCAACGATTGCTGCCATTCCTTCAGCTTCGTCAGCACCATCAACAGTGATTGTTACGTCAGAACCTTGACCAACGCCTAAAGACATAACGCCCATGATTGATTTTAAGTTAACAGATTTACCTTTGTATTCTAAGTTAATATCTGAGTTAAATTTGCTTGCAGTTTGTACTAATAAAGTAGCTGGACGTGCGTGAATTCCTGTTTCTGCTACAATGTGAAATTCTTTCTTTTCCATATAAATCGGTCTCCTTCGTAAATAAAAAATTTTTATGTTAGGGTTTTCCTTTCTTGATACGCTAAAATCAAACGTCTACTCGAAAAAAGACCCTTTCAGTTTCTAAGATTACCATTTTTTTCTATCTTACACAACACTTTTTGCTTAAATTTCGTGATGTTTTGCACTGACTATTCTTCCTCTTTTTGGTAACGATAAATGATTCGTCCATTTAACCCCGCTTCTCCAACAATTTCCGCGCGGTCAGGCAAAGAAATCCAAGCATCACGAAATTGGAAAAATTCATTTTGCTCCACGATTAATTCAGAGATTTCTCCAGCTTTTAATGAAGCAATTTTTTCTACAAAAGGATTTTCAGCCATTGATTTCACCACTCTTTCTCTTAAATATCAACTCTTATAGTTTACTTGAAAATGGCGCAATTGTCTGTAAAAAAATCGAATCTTTGCCTTTTTTTAAACAAGGTCTTTTACTTGATTCTCTTACAAAAAATGCTATAATAACCTCAAAGGTCAAAAATGGTCAAGTGGTTTTATAGACAGAATTTATTCCTGCTATCTAGTACTTGGCTGGTTTGAGGAAAAATGGTCTGTTTACTAGAAATAATAGAGCAAACAGCTATTTTTCTGGCCTCAGTTATTTTGAAAGGATGTGTTTCATTCAATGATTTGTCAAAATTGTCAACAAAATGAAGCAACAATTCATTTATATGCAAATGTGAATGGTCAAAGAAAACAACTGGACTATTGCCAAAGCTGCTATCAAAAATTAAAAAATCAAGCAAATAATTCCCCTCAAAATATGGGACAAGACCCTTTTGGCTTTGGGAGTTTAGACGATTTATATCGTTCTCTTTCTCGCCAAATGCAACAAGGTAATCCTTATGAACAACAAACACCACCCACTCAATTTGGTGATGGTGGTAATGGAGGTCAACCCCCTCGCGGAGGCGCTGGCGCTGGTCAAGGTTTACTAGGCGAGTATGGGATTAACATCACCGAAGCGGCACGCCAAGGAGATATCGATCCTGTGGTAGGACGTGACCAAGAAATTAAGCGTGTCATTGAAATCTTAAATCGCCGTACAAAAAACAACCCCGTTTTAATCGGTGAACCAGGTGTTGGTAAAACAGCCGTTGTCGAAGGTTTAGCCCAAAAAATTGTCGATGGCGATGTGCCCCAAAAATTATTGGACAAAGAAGTCATTCGTTTAGATGTGGTTTCACTTGTTCAAGGAACTGGTATTCGCGGACAATTTGAAGAACGGATGCAAAAATTGATTGAAGAAATCACTGAAGCTGAAAATGTCATTTTATTTATTGATGAAGTCCATGAAATTGTGGGTGCTGGTGCTGCTGGTGATGGCAATATGGATGCTGGCAATATTTTAAAACCAGCCTTAGCACGTGGTGAATTACAATTAGTCGGTGCCACAACTTTAAATGAGTACCGTATTATTGAAAAAGATGCTGCCTTAGAACGTCGGATGCAACCAGTCCAAGTAGATGAGCCAACCGTTGCCGAAACCATAACGATTTTACATGGTTTGCAAAAACGTTATGAAGATTATCATCATGTTAAATATACAGATGAAGCGATTAACGCAGCAGCAAACTTATCCAATCGTTACATTCAAGATCGCTTTTTACCAGATAAAGCGATTGACTTGTTAGATGAATCTGGTTCAAAAATGAATCTAACTATTCAACTCGTCGATCCAAAAACAATTGATAAAAAATTAGCAGAAGCGGAACAACAAAAACAACAAGCTTCCGCAGAAGAAGATTTTGAAAAAGCGGCTTATTATCGTGATCAAATCAATAAATTACAAGCAATGAAAGAAAAACAAATCAGCGATGAAGAAACACCCGTCATCACTGAAAAAGATATTGAAGCCATTGTGGAACAAAAAACTGGCATTCCTGTCGGTGACTTAAAAGAAAAAGAACAAACCCAATTGAAAAATTTAGCTGTTGACTTAAAAGCTCATGTTGTCGGACAAGATGATGCCGTCGATAAAGTAGCTAAAGCGATTCGTCGCAATCGTGTAGGCCTAGGCAAACAAAACCGCCCAATTGGTTCCTTCTTATTTGTAGGGCCAACAGGCGTTGGTAAAACAGAATTAGCAAAACAATTAGCCTTTGAGCTATTCGGTTCAGAAGATTCGATGGTTCGTTTCGATATGAGTGAGTACATGGAAAAACACAGTGTCTCTAAACTGATTGGTTCTCCTCCAGGCTATGTTGGGTATGACGAAGCTGGACAACTCACAGAAAAAGTCCGTCGTAATCCTTATAGTTTAATTTTATTGGATGAAATTGAAAAAGCGCATCCTGATGTTTTACACATGTTTTTACAAATTCTCGACGATGGTCGTTTAACAGATGCACAAGGTCGTACGGTCAGCTTTAAAGACACCATCATTATCATGACAAGTAATGCTGGAACAGGTGCTGTGGAAGCCAACGTTGGCTTTGGCGCTGCCCGTGAAGGTGTGACTAAATCTGTTTTAGGTCAATTGAACAACTTCTTCACCCCCGAATTCCTTAACCGTTTCGATGGTATTATCGAATTCAAAGCATTAAGCAAAGAAAACCTGATGAACATTGTCAGCTTGATGTTAGAAGAAGTAAATGGCTTATTAGCTAAACAAAAATTACACATTGAGGTTCCAACAGAAGTCAAAGAGAAACTCGTTGATTTAGGTTATGATCCTGCAATGGGCGCTCGTCCTTTACGTCGAACAATTCAAGAACAAATTGAAGACGGCATTGCTGAATACTATCTAGATCATCCTGAAAATCATCAATTAGTCGCAGCGTTAGATAACGAAGGTAAAATTATCGTAACTGGCGCACAAGAAGTGACTAAAACAGAAACTTCAACATCTGACCAAGCAGAATAATCAAAAATCCACACGCATTAATAACAATGCGTGCGGATTTTTTTATGCTTTTCACTTTTTATTTTCATCAAAAAAAACTATAATAGAAGAAAGATATTCGTATACTTGTTCCTCATAGAAAAAATTCAATCTGGAACTCCTGTACATAATTGGAAACGCTCTTTTGCAGCACACAACTATAATGAGGTGATAAAATGAAATTAGTGAATGTGACCAATAGCTACAAACAATTAGTAAATAAACAATTGGAAAACACGGATGCTTACTTTGTAAAAGTCTACTCAGCAGGAAACACGACCGCTGTCTATTCAGAAGCAGCTCACCATGTGGAAGTTCTGATTATGAATAAAAATCGTCGCATTCGTCCGACAGAAGTAAAAGAAATTTTAGCAAAACTGTTAAAACGATTACCTAAAGAGGCTTATGACCCAGATGAAATTTCTATCATTGAGTTAAACCATGTGACCGAAGTGTCTGTTCCATTAAAAGTTTCCCTCATGGAAAACTAAAAAAACTGCCGAAGTTTCCCCACTTCGGCAGTTTTTTAATTTATTGTGACGTTATTTTTTTTACAAGCCTTTGATAATTTTCCGACCAGGCTTCCTCATTTGTCGGACTGACTAATTTGTTTTCCTCGATTGCTTTTTTTCTTAAGTCATCCACTTCTTTTTTGAAATTTTCCCCCGATTTTTGAGCATAATCTTTAGAAAAATATTTTGATTGGCGAGAATAAGCCTTCAGTTTTGCGTCTTTAATCTCTTCTTCTGTATCTGCAAAATATTCATCATAACGAAGATCGGTTATTTTCCCTGAATCTTTTAACGTAATAACCGTTAAACGTCCAGAAAGCCCCTCTCCAAAATCTTCTGTTAGACTTGTATAATGTTCTTTTGAAGGTTCTTTGATTTCCTTGGCTAAAGCCCTAGCAGCAGGAAGATAACCATTATTAGCGCTATTGGATTGACCTTTGGCTGTCTGGAATGCGCCATCTAGGCGATTTTCAGCAACCATTTGATTTTCTAGAAAAGTCATCGTATTAACAACGGTCACTAACGATTGATCAGTTCGGGCGTTGTTCGCTTGAAAATTTGCATAGCCGGATAAACGTTTTGTCACTCCTGCCCATTCTTCAGAATAATAGTTTTTAGGTCCACGTTCATCAAATTCCACTAACTGAATTTGTTGATCCTTAACAACGACATCAATTAAAGCCGTATAGCCGCCATCAAACACGACTTCATGATGATAATAATCCCCTTGAACTTCTCCGATTTCTGGACGACCTGACCAATACATCTTCTGGGCTTTTTCTTCTGGACTAATTCCTGATTGTCCATTATTAGCTTCTACTGTAGCGCCAGAAACAGCATCAACTTCAAAGGTATGTCCATTACGCTCATAACTCACTTTGGCAGCACTCTCCTTCGGTTGATCCTCCGTGTTTGTCTGCTCCTCCTGCTTTACAGAAGTGGCATTAGTGGCTGCCGAGGCACCACTCGTTACTTGGACTGCTTCTGCTTCAGTACTTTCTTTCATTTTTTCAGTTCGTTGATCTGGTTGGCACCCCGTTAAAACAATCATTGAACAAAATAACCCGACAACTATCTTTTTAGTTTTCATTTTTCCTCCTTTTAAAACTCATTGAATTACCATTTTATTTTAATATAAGTAGGATGAAAAGTATAGCTAAGAAATCGTTTTTCCTTCATATGGTGATAAACTTAACTGTCCAGATAAATATTCACCTAGATAGATTTCCTGTAATCTTTGGAAGCCTTGTTCTTGGATTTGCGTTAACAGCCAGTGCTCATCTTTTTTGATTAACTCTAGGACATCCATGTTGGCTTGACCGTCCACAATAATCGGATAACGAATACTTTCATCGCCATATTCGACGATTGTTAATTGACCATTTTGTTCTAAAACCGCCCGTTTAACAAGCTGGACTTCATAAATACCATTTGCTCGTAATTTAAACATTAGATCATTTGCAGAAATACCATTTTTCAAACATTCCTTCACCACAACCTGTCCATCCTTGATTAAAGTAATGGGTTTACCATCCACAATTTGCTTCACATAGCGATTGTGTTCTTTTGCAAATTTTAAAATTAAGACTAATAATGTCCACAAAATTAACACTAATACAAATTGGAGCACCGTAATTGAATCATTATAAATAACACCACCAATAATGCCCCCCAATACATAGTTTTGCACTTGGTCCATAGCCGATGTGGGCGCCAAATTGCCTTTTCCCATCAAATTAATTTGGACAATTAAACAAATAATACCTAAAGCAAATTTAATAATAATTGGACTATAAAACTGCATTAATTTTCCCTCACTTTACTTTATGATTTCAATCGTTGGTGTTAATAAATACGTTTCTTGTAACGTATAAGACTGCTGATCCGTACTTAAACTCATTTTATAAAAGACTTCGTCAATTTTAACTATGGTTCCGTCAGCCAATTGTGTACCATTGACATAAACTTTTTCTGGAGAAACCTTTTTTTCCTGTGCCACTTGTTCGACAAAATGTACCATTTGTGAAGATTGTGAATGCTGATTTTGGTTCAGTTGGTAATTGGAATATTGAACCCCTAAAACAAATAATAATGATAAAAAAATAATAATACTTAATTCACGATATTTCGTTTGAATTTGATGTCGCACATAAAAACTAAACACAATGACTAGCCCGATTAACAAAGCAAAAATAAAAAAATACTTTAAGTAATCATTTAAATTAGATTGGCTTTTTAAATACTCGATGCCATAAAAATTCATGTTCTTGTCCACTCCTTGATAGGTTCGTTATAGTAAGTATTCTATCTCAAAAAAAACAATCACGCCTGCTTTAATACCTTATAACAAGAAAAGCTCAGCGCAATCATCTTGAGAATGACTGCGCCGAGCTTCAATCTTCTAAAGATTCAGCTACTAATTGATTACAAATTAATTTTACATCAAACTTTTCAGTTCAACATCTGGATACTTATCCGCAAACCAGCGTTCCGCAAATTGGTTTTCAAATAAGAACAATGGTTGGTCGAAACGGTCCCGTGCCAAAATGTTTCGGCTAGAGCTCATGCGTTCATCTAAATCTTCTGGATTAATCCAGCGGGCAATTTTAGAACCCATTGGCGTCATTACTACTTCAGCATTGTATTCATTGGACATTCGGTATTGGAAAACTTCAAACTGCAATTGACCTACGGCGCCAATGATATATTCTTCTGTTAAATATGTTTTATATAATTGAATGGCTCCTTCTTGAACCAGTTGGTAAATTCCTTTATGGAAAGATTTTTGTTTCATCACGTTTTTGGCAGTCACTTTCATGAATAATTCAGGGGTAAATGACGGCAACTCTTCGTATTGAACATTCATTTTCCCTTCATACAAAGTATCGCCAATTTGGTAATTTCCTGTGTCATACACGCCGATAATATCGCCTGCAACAGCTTCTGTGACGTTTTCGCGGGCATCCGCCATAAATTGTGTCACGTTGCTTAATTTGACTTTTTTACCTGTTCTACCTAAGGTCACGTCCATGCCTCTTTCAAAAACACCTGAACAAATTCGAACAAAGGCAATTCGATCACGATGGGCTGGGTTCATATTCGCTTGAATTTTAAAGACAAAGCCTGAAAATTCTTTTTCATAAGGACTTACTTCGCCACCCTCTTCTGTTTTATGCGCATGTGGCGCAGGCGCAAATTGTAAGAAGGTTTCTAAAAATGTTTGAACCCCAAAGTTTGTCAAAGCAGAACCGAAGAAGACTGGCGTTTGATCACCACGAGCGATTTTTTCCTCGCTAAATTCATCGCCTGCTTCTACCAATAACTCAACATCTTCCAACACTTGTTGATAGACGCTGTTATTGTGCAATGGTAAATCGCTCGGGATATCGCCATCTTTTAAAGGGATAAAACGCTCCCCGCCATTATTTTCTGGACGATATAATTCCACACGTTCATTATAAATATCGTATAGACCTTCTAGGCCTTTTCCCATACCAATTGGCCAGTTCATTGGATAAGATTCAATATCCAATAGTTCTTCCAATTCTTCTAAAAGTTCCAATGGTTCCCGTCCGTCACGGTCCAATTTGTTAATAAAAGTAAAAATTGGAATACCACGTTTTTTAACAACTTGGAAAAGTTTTTTCGTTTGTGCTTCAATCCCTTTGGCACTGTCAATAACCATCACAGCACTATCCACGGCCATCAATGTCCGATACGTATCCTCTGAGAAATCCTCATGCCCTGGGGTGTCCAAGATATTAATCCGTTTGTCTTGATAGTCAAATTGCATCACAGAACTCGTTACCGAAATTCCCCGTTGTTTTTCAATTTCCATCCAGTCAGATTTGGCAAAGTTCCCTGTTTTTTTCCCTTTGACGGTTCCAGCTTGGCGGATGGCGCCCCCAAATAATAATAATTGTTCAGTAATCGTTGTTTTCCCAGCATCCGGATGGGAAATAATCGCAAACGTACGGCGACTATCGACTGCTTCTTTTTGATTGATCGTCATAAAAATCTCCTTATCACTTGTGATGTTTATTTATTTATTTTCTTCAGCATAATTTTTGATTAACCTTTGCTAGTATATCATGTCAAGCCTTGAGAATAAAGAGCTGCTGTTGGCTGTTTTTTAAAAGGAAAACCTGCGACATTAGTCAAAACGACTGATGTCACAGGTTATTTTTAACGTCTTGGTTCGTCATCTTCCATTTCTTTACGGAAAAAACGACGATTTTCTTCTGGTTCTTCATCGACAGTTTCTTCATCGTAGAAATGAACGCGTAAGACTAGCAAACGTGTGCCTTCCATTTCTTCAGCAGTTAACTTAATATTGCCCACTTCAAAAGAAGGTTTTTCCCCTTCATCAGGAATGGTTCCTAATGCTGTAATTAAGTAACCTGCCATTGTATCAACATCGCTCATGTGTAAATCTGTTTCAAATACTTCATTAAATTCGTCAATTAACATGCGTCCTTGAACCAAATATTCATTGTCAGCCACTTGTGTATATAAATTTTCTACTTCATCTGTTTCATCGTCAATTTCACCAACGATTTCTTCTAGTAAATCTTCCAGTGTTGCTAAACCGACAACACCGCCATATTCATCTAGTAAAATCGCCATTTGGTTTTGTGTTCGTTTTAACTCATAAAGTAAATCATCAATAAAAATGGTTTCTGGGACAAATAATGGTTCTTGGATAATCGCGCCTAATTCAATGTTTTCAAAGCCTAAATTACGTGCAGCTTTTAGTAACGTTTTGGTATGTAAAATACCAACAATTTTATCTTTGTCTTCACTATAAACAGGAATCCGAGAATAATTTTCTCCTAAAATTAAATTGATGTTTTCTTGGACATCATCTTGGATGTCAACCATGAATGCGTCTGTCCGAGGAACCATTACTTCTCGTGCCACTTTTGTATCTAATGAAAAGACACCTTGTAGCATTTCTAGTTCTTCGTTTTCCAAAACACCTTCTGTTTCAAGCATATAGCGCATTTCATCTCGTGTCATCTTCGAATCAGCATCATCGAAAGTCATTGGTGTGATTTTGGATAATAAATCGGTCGAAGCCGATAGCAACCAAACGAAGGGACGCGCGATAACTCCTAAAAAGCGAACTGCACCAGAAGTCAATTGAGCGACTTCTTCTGATTTATTCATAGCAATTCGTTTAGGGTATAATTCACCAAATACAATAGAAACGTACGTTAACAATGCTAAGATAATGATACTGGCAAGACTCTTAGCTGCGGCGCCGCCACCTAATACAGGGGCCAAACGACTAGATAAAGTCTCTGCTAATGAAGCACCAGATAGGATATTAACCAAAGTAATCCCTACTTGGATTGTGGATAAAAAGTTATTGGGGTCTTGCAATACCTTAAGCAATTTTTGAGCTTTTGCGTCGCCGTCTTCCGCTTTTTGTTCCACACGATTCTTGTTAACAGATACGACTGCAATTTCCGCCGCTGCCAAAAAGGCATTGATAAACGTCAACACGACTAATAATAGAAGTTGCGCAATTAGCGACTGACTCTCAGGGTCAGCATTATTCATAATGTTCTCTCTCTCCTTAATTGTTGATAATTCCGAGGCTGTACTTTCGTACTCTTTTAACGTTCTTCCTCTTTTTATGGTTAGGCTTAGAAACAGACACAATCAGTATTATGACAGGTTATTTTCTATCCTAATCCATAAAATCATAGCACGAAAGATTAGCGGATTCAATCATTAACCGTTATTTTCTTTCGTATTTGTTTCATTCCCTAAAAGAACGGCATTGGTAACTTTTTCACTACGACCCGCTTTGACCATATCAATAACATAGTAGATAATGGTCCGGCAGATTGCGTAAAATGGGACGCCGAGGAAAATACCTAGCAAACCTGCTAAATTTCCTGCTACCAATAAAATTAAAATAATCGTTAATGGATGGATTTTTAGAGATTTTCCGATAACGTTTGGATAAATAATATTTCCGTCCAATTGTTGAACCACTAGCACCACTAAACAACATAAGGCTGCTTTGACGGGTTCATTAAAGATGGTCACTAAGACAGCGGGCGCTAATCCTAGATAAGGGCCTAGATAGGGAATTAAATTCGTAAAGCCGGCAATGACACCAAATAAAAAGGCATAACGAACGCCAAGCAATGAATACCCAATAATCGTAAATGTACCGACAAATAAACATTCAATCGCTTGTCCACTAATATAACTGGATAAGGTTTGGTTCAATTGTCCTAAAAGATCCACGATATCATCTTTTCTTTTTTCAGGTAAAAAACGTTGAATCGCTGGTACTAGCTTGTCTCCATCTTTTAACATATAAAATAAAATAAATGGCGCAGTGACCAAAACAATGGTGGTTGACGCCACCGTTGATACGATTGAACCTAAGCTACTTGATAAACTACTTAAAAATTGTTGGATAATATTTGCATAAGAAATATCCATTTTTTCAATATAGCTTGTTAAATCAATTTGTTTAAAAATAGGTAACTCCGCAATCTCATAAATCCAGGTCTCCACTTGTTTAAAGAAATCCGGCATACTTGATGCTAAACTAGCTAGCTGATCTGCCAACTTAGGGATAATTGTTAATAAGATCAGAACTAATGCGATGATTAGTAATAAAAATACCAGTAAGACGGCATAAATTCGTTTCATTTTCGTCTTCATTAGTAGATTGACCACAGGATTTAGTAAATAATACAAAAAGCCTGCTACTAAGACTGGGGCAAACAACGTTGAAAAGAATGTCCCAATCGGTGCAAATAAGAAATTAATTTTCGAAGCAATAAATAATAGCATGGCCACGACAAGTAATTCAACTGACCAGAAAAATAATTTCGATTCTTTAAATCGATTAATCACAGCGGCTCCTCCTTTATTTTTATTCAATTGTTGCTGTTTTATTTTATCACACCTTCCCCCCTCAGTCATTGAGAATACTTCATTGCTAGAACTTTTTCGTGGTATAATAAAATAGAAACAGATTCTGAACTTGGGGGTTTTTCTATGCATGTAGCTCAAACAAAAGATACCATGAGTGATCTTTATTTAGATGCTGTCCGGCTTCGTCAACGCGTATTCGTAGCGGAACAAGGGGTACCAGAAGAGATGGAAATCGATGAATATGAAGCACATTGTATTCACTTTGTTTTGTACACGGATCATGTAGCTGTCGCAACTTGTCGCTTGCTTCCACTAGAAAATGGCGTTATGAAATTACAACGAATGGCCGTTGAAAAAGCTTACCGTGGCGCCGACTATGGACGAGTGATTATGGAAGCGGCGGAAAATTTTGCCAAAGAACAAGGCTACCACAAGATTACTCTAGGAGCACAAGTCACCGCTGTAGGCTTCTATGAACGTTTAGGTTATCAAAAAACAGGAGCACCTTTTATGGATGCTGGCATTGAACACTACGAAATGAATAAAGAACTATAACACCAATTAAATCGGAAAATTTAGAGCTTGGAGCATTAGCCATTTTGGCTAATGCTCCAAGCTCCTTTTGTGGGCTGTTTACATCGGCTATTTTTTTGATAGCTGTTGATAACGTTGATACCAGATATCTACATATTCGGGCGAGAAGGGGCCTTTTTCGTTATTAATCCAATCCACTAAAGTCTTGACATTTTCTTTTAAAATGAAGTCAATATCTTCTGGATAATCCATTAGTTTGCTATGAAATTCATATTCATCAACGTCTAGTAAACGTTTTTCACCATCTGGAAAAACCTTGATATCTAAATCATAATCAATATACTTCAACGCTTCGTCATCTAAAACATATGGCGAAGCCAGATTGCAGTAATACGAAACCCCCTTTTCTCTAATCATTGCTATTATATTGAACCAATATTTCTTGTGAAAATAAACAATGGCTGGTTCACGAGTCACCCACCGACGTCCGTCGGATTCCGTTACTAACGTGTGATCGTTCACACCAATTAAAGAATACTCGCTCGTTTTTAGTACCATCGTATCACGCCACGTTCGATGTAAATGTCCGTCATGTTTATAACTCTGAATGGTTACAAACTCGCCTTCTTTAGGAATTCCCATAATACCCCAACTTTCCCCAAATAAAGTAAAGCACTGTTACTTTTTGGGTGTTCATACATCGATATCGAAATAATTATATCATATCTTTTGAGTTTGCGTACATTGAGTTCACTTAAAGAAGACGATTTCTGAAAAAATTTAATTCAGATGACCAATTAGTTCAAATTCAGTAAGTATTTTCAGCTTAATTACTGGATTTTTTCAAAGACTGATACTGCGCTCTCTCTTAAAACCTGATTTAATTCGTCAACATTTGTTTTACCAGTTGTTTCAAGCCACGCAACGGCTGCTTCAGCACCTTGTTGAACAAATGGAAGCACGCCGTCTGCCCAAGTTGCCCGACCACATAAGACTCCATTAAACGAGGAACCTGCTTTTTTTGCAAATTTCAATGTTTCCTGAAACATCGTAGCACTAACCCCTGCACTCAAGAAAATAAATGGAAGTTGTGTTGCTTCACTTTGCATGTTGAAAAAAGCCTGCGCTTCATCTTGGCTATAAAGACTTTCAGTGCCAAAACCTTCTACAAAATTCATATTCACAGGGACTTCTACTTTTAAAACATCAACATTATAGCGATCCTTTGAAAATTCTTTCATCGCTTCAATTACTTTGTGCGGTTTTACTTTAGCGTATTCTTTTGAAGCACTATCCGAATTGTTTGCATCATAAGAGACAATTTCTAAAAAGAATGGAATTTCTTCGGCTAAACACTCTGAACCAATCCGTTCTATATAAGCTTTCTTTCGTTCATTGATTGCTTCACTTTCGTCAACATCGTAGTAAAGTAAAAATTTACACGCGTCTGCGCCCGCTTCTTTTAAACGCTTAACCGACCAAACATCAAGACTATCGGGTAACCGTCCTGGTGTCGAAGCATCGTAGCCCGTTTTTTCATACGCAAGTAACAAACCTGAAGTCTGTGCTCGATTTTCAGCAGCAGCTAGGCCATATTCTGGATCCAACAAAATTGCTGAAGTCTCTGGTGTTAAGCAACGAGATACTAATACTTTAAAGTCACTGATTTCTTGCGCAGTCACCTCTTTGTATTTTCCCATCATGCGTTTTAAGGCCCCACGTTGATCAATGGCTAGTGCGCCAATAATCCCTTGATCATCTACCAGATTTTCTAAATGTTTACGTTTTTGTTCACTAATTTTTTTCATTCTGTTCCCTCTCCTAATTGATTATTTAGTAACGTAGCAATTTCAGCTGGCGAACTTGCTTGTTTCAGTCCAGAAGTAACTTCTTCTCTTAATAGGAGGCGCGCAACAGAAGAGAGTAATTTCAAATGTGTCGTGCCAGCTTCGGCATCTGGAATAAACAGCGCAATCACAAACTCCGTTAATTGGTTGTCAAGGCTCTGCCACTCAACACCTTGGTCCAAGGTAACGATGATAATGGCCGCTTGTTGAATCGTTACTGCTTTTGCATGAGGTATCGCAAACCCATTCATCATCCCCGTTGTTCCTTCTTGTTCTCGCTCGTTCAGCTTATTGAAAACTTCCTGTGCGTCCTGAGCAACTTCCAATTCTGTTGATTTTTTTGCTAAAAAGTGAAAAACATCCTCTTGCGTTTGTAACTGTTGATTTAAAAAAATATGATTTTCTTTAATAAAAGCCATTCCATCCACTCCTAATTCCTGTTATTTCATTTTTTTGATAACGATTGCTCTTGTTTGGCGATTCTACTTTTTTGTACAAAACCTAGCAATAAACCGCCTACCAATGAACCAGCTAAAATTGCCAGAACCCATTGAACAGCGTGAGTAACAACTGGTAAAACAAGAAATCCTCCATGAGGTGCTGGCACTTGTACCCCAAACATATACGTTAGGACTGCCGCAATTGAAGATCCGAGCATCATAATTGGTAAAACCTTTAATGGGTCTTTTGCCGCAAACGGAATAGCGCCTTCTGTAATATGTGTGGAGCCTAAAATAAAGTTCACTAGCCCCGCATTGCGTTCATTTGTGTCAAAGTATTTTCCAAAGAATAATGTAGCAAAGCCTGTAATTAAAGGTGGCGCTATGCAGGCAGCAGAAACTCCTGCCATAAAAGAAGTATTTCCTTGAGCTAAGAGTGCCGTCCCAGTAACATAGGCCGCTTTATTAACTGGACCTCCCATATCAAAGGCACACATACAACCCACAATTATTCCTAAAACCAACGGACTGGAGTTTTGGAAACTAGCTAAAAAGCTCATCATTCCTTCATTAACAGCTTTCATCGGATCTGCTAATAAAGACATAGTGATACCAATAACTGCAACGCCAATGACTGGATAAAGGAAAATTGCTTTTAAACCATCTAATGATTTAGGCAAACCTTTAAATACTCTTTGTAATAAAAGAATGAAATACCCAGCAAGGAAACCAGATAATATCCCTCCTAAAAAGCCAGTACCACCCGTGTTAGCAATCAAACCACCGACAAAGCCCACAACCAAACCAGGTCGTTTCGCAATCCCCTCTGCGATATACGCAGATAAGATTGGCACCATCATTCCCATTGAGGCATCACCAATACTTTTTAACATAGCAGCGGTAGCATTATACTGACTACTTTCTGGATCAAATGAATAAATGCCCCAAATAGCAAAAGAAAGAGCAATTAAAACGCCGCCTGCTACTACAAACGGCAACATGTGAGAGACGCCATTCATTAAGTTTTTATAAATACTATGTCCAACATTTCCTGAAGAAATTTGTGTCTCCTGTTCAAGTTCGTCCACTGCTTGGTTTTCGGCTGCAATCGATCCTTTGCCTGCGAGTGCTTCTTCAATTAAGCGATCTGCTTCTTTAATCCCCACACTGACAGGGACATCAATGATTCGTTTCCCAGCAAAACGTTCTGCTTGAACGTCTTTGTCGGCGGCAATAATGACTGCCTCCGCTCCTTGGATTTCTGCAGGTGTTAACTCATTTTCTATGCCAATCTGACCATGTGTTTCAACCTTAATCGTAATACCTTTACGTTTTGCAGCTTGTTCCAATGCCTCCTGTGCCATATACGTGTGCGCTATTCCCGTCGGACAACCTGTAGCAGCTATTAATTGATACGTAGCCATCTGTTTATTCCTCCTCTTGAATCTTTATTTGTTGCTCTAACTCCTGAACATCTGAAAAATCTGTCAATCCTTTGCGAAATGCTGTTGAACTACCTGCTGCAATACTTCTTTTTAAATTTTTTTCCAATGAAAGTCCTTGATGCCAACCAGCTAAAAAGGTACCTAACATTGCATCCCCTGAACAAGCTGTATTCACAACCATTCCAGTTGGTGAATTACCTGAAAGAACCTTTTCATTATTCATAAATAAAGCCCCTTCACTACCTAAAGAAAGTAAAATATTTTTGGCTCCCCGCTTCAGTAATTCTTGTCCGTAAAAAATGTAATCATCCTTAGTCTGCACTTCTGTATGAAACCACTCTTGAAGTTCTTCTTCATTTGGTTTCAATAAAAATGGTTGATAAGGCAAACAATCTAAAATTTCTTCATAACTACTGTCTAAGATTAAGAACACCTGTTTTTCAAAACAAATTCGGCTAATTTCAATCAAAATACTTGGCGAAACCCCTTGTGGTAAACTTCCTGATACGCACAAATAATCCCCTTTACGTAACTCTGAAATTTTTTTCAAAAAACGTCGTACATGTTCTTCAGATAATTTTGGTCCTTTATTGACTAATTTGTATTCCTTTTGATCTTGGGTAACTTTTGTAAACACATTAATTCTCGTTGTGCCAGCGACTTCGATAAAATCAGTGGTTATCTCTTTTTCTTTTAAATAATCCTCGACATAGTTCCCAGTGAAACCAGCTTTGACTCCCAAAGCGGTATTATCAATCCCTAACATCTTTAAAATTAGGGAAACATTGACTCCTTTCCCGTTTGCTTGAATATCATCTTCCTTCGTGCGATTCACGACAAAAGGAACTAGCTCTTCTGTTTCGATAAATAAATCAATGGCTAAATTTAATGTACATGTATAAATAGTCACTGTAGTTCCTCCTTTCTCCTCTTTATTATGTCTCAAAATACTATGTAAAGGTTTTCATTCTTTCGCAAAAATATAGAAAACATTTACAATTTCATAATTTCTCTAGCTTTTTTATTTTTTTTCATTAAAAATAGGCTTATAAATGTTTTTTAGCGAAAGAAAGAAGGGCTGGCCATTATGGAACAAAAATTGAGTGAGTCAGAGCAATATCTCTGGCATTTTATCGAAACACATATTTTAGAAATCCCTGATTATTCCATTGTAAAATTAAGCGAACGAGCCAACGTATCAACTGCGACGATTGTAAGAACCATGAAAAAGAAAGGCTATGAAGGTTTCACATCCTTCAAGCATCACTTGAAAGATAAAGAAAACCAAAATATAAATTTTTCAGCATTAGAAAAAGTAGACCGAGGAATTCGGACAGCCATTTTAAAGAATGAAGAAGAAGTAACTCGCACGATTAACATGATTGAAATTGGTAATATCGAAGATGCGATCCAAAAAATCAAGGCTTCTCGACGGATTATTATCTTTGCTAGAGGTTTTTCAGAATTAATTGCTCAGGAAATGATGGTTAAGTTTCAATTGGCTGGCAAATACTGTGAACTGCATACGGACCCAGAAATTATTAAAAATATTAGTAAAAAGTTATCAAAAAAAGATGTGGCTCTTTTTGTTTCTTTAAACGGAGAAACCCAAGAATTAGTTGTCGCTGGTAAAAACTGTTACGACTCAGAAATTGGGACTATCCTTTTAACTGCAAGCAAACACTCTAGTTTAATGAAATACATTGAAATTCCGTTCGTAGGCTTCAAATCAGAAGGCTCCTTTTTCCCCGATTATGAAGTGCGTTCACGGTTACCATTATCCATTCTGGCCAGAATTTTATTGGACGCCTATGCTTTAAGAACGACAACTTAGGCTTTCTTAAATAATAGAAAACAAGCATTCCTTCACTTAAAATAAAGGAATGCTTGTTTTTATTTTGCAACAAAACGTGCTTCTACTCGATAAATTCGTTGACCACGACTAGAAAATTTTTCTTCGTATTCTGTCATAATGTTGCCTTCAAACTCGCTATTATGCAAATCTAGCCATACACGTTCAATAATCATGCCATATTTAGAAAAGCTACTTAATGAGTATTCGAAGAGCCCTTGATTATCCGTTTTAAAATGAATTTCTCCATTTGGTTTTAAGATAATTTCATCTGTCGCTAAAAAGTTTTTATACGTTAAACGACGTTTTTCATGTTTTTTCTTTGGCCAAGGATCTGAAAAATTTAAATAGATTAAATCTACTTCATTTTCAGCAAAATATTCTGTTAATGCTTCGCCGTCTACTCGCAATAACTGTAGATTAGGTAACGGCTCGGCCACTAGCTTATCTAATGCAATCGATAAAATACTTAATTGCATATCGATACCAATATAATTAATTTCAGGATGTGCTTTAGCCATTTCATAAATAAAACGACCTTTACCTGAACCAATTTCAATGTGGATGGGATGATTATTGCCAAAACGTTCTTGCCATTTCCCTTGCCATTTTTCAGGACCTTCTACCACATATTGTGGATATTTTGCCATATATTCTGCTGCTCCGGGTCTATTTCTTACACGCATATTTAAAATTCCTTTCTTTTAAAAACAGACTGGTGAAATTCGCCAGCCTGTGTGGATGTTAAATGAATTAGTTTAACTACTAAACATTCGTTTTAATTGTAAAATTTCTGCAGTCATTGCTCTTCTTTCGCCCTCTTGGTGATGACGAACAATCTCTTGTAAAAAGCTAAATAAACCATACCAATAAATTCGTTGAACTGTACTTTCATTAGGAATTAAACCATAAGATAGTAACCATTGATTCCAACCGGAACGAGGCACATAATGACTCAAAATCATTCCTAAATCTACCGCTGGGTCCGCGACCATCACAGAATCCCAATCTACTAAATAGAGATAATTATTCGAGACTAACCAATTCCGATGATTCACATCGCCGTGGACAGCTACATAACTAGTCTCTGGATATTCTGGTAAATGATTATATAAATAAGTGATTACTTCTTTTAAATAACTGTTTCGTTTTAATTCTTTAGGTAGTTGACGCTTATACTCTTTCAACATTGTTAGCGGGGTACAAACTTCGCCACCAATTTTTTTCAACATGTCTTTCAGCAAATTGGAATGATGCAATTGGTATAACACGTCAATCACGTCATTGCGTTTGCCAATTTCGTCCGCATGTAATAAACGTCCTTCCAGCCATTCTTGGGCTGTTAGTACGTCGCCATTCGCTGTCCGCTTTGTCCAAATCATCTTCGGGGCTAACCCTTCTTTAGACAATGCTGCAAGAAGTGGAGAAGTGTTTCGTTTAATGAACACTTTCTCTGTTTCTTTTATTCCCATGTATGTTTGACCAGTTGCGCCCTTTATCGGCTGCAGACGCCAGTCTTTATCCAACTGAAATTCCATGGAAATTATCTCCTATCTCAACACAATTTTATTGCAATTTTTACAGCAATTACCATTTTAGTCGCCAAACCTTGCTTCGTCAAGCTTCTATGTGGTTCTTTTGTAAATTTTGCTGGGTTTTCTCATCTTTATAACTTATTCAAGCGCATTGGAACATACATTTTAGTGAAAATCACAACTTCTACAATTAAGGCACCCAGAATGATCAAGCTATTTTGCAAATTGCCTAAACGAAGGCAGACAATCCCACCAAAAATAATGGCCGCAACAGACAATGCGCCGCCAATTAACCGGCGAATTGCTGCTTGTTTTTTTTCTATTGAAATTGGATATAGCTGTGTCATCACCATATAATCAAATTGCGTGTACATGGGAATCAACTGGAACCCGATTAAATAGACAAACAATAAAGCAACTACCAACGCAATCCAGAATTCTTGTAAAAAGAAGAGTAGCACGCCACCAACCAAAATCAAACGAAACAATAAGCCGCTATATTCGCTACCTCGTAAAAAGCTCCGAATGAATAAGTAAGCATACGTGTTCTCAGATGTTTTTTTGACTACTCCGAGGAGAGGATCTAAGTATTTACGACGTTTCACTGTACTACTCACTTCAGGAATATCTGTAAACAGCTGAATGAATTTATAAATTCTATGCATTCTGTTTTGTTCTTTTTGGATCATTTTTTCCCAATCCAAGAAACTCTGTTTCATCTTATTTTGCCAAATACTCGATAAACAAACGGCCAGAATGATACCACCAATCACACCAACCCAAGGCGTCCAGTAAATGGCTCCCGTCATAATCAAGAGACTACTGATCAACCAAACGAACCACCAACTACGGTAAGTGGTTGACGAAAGATGATAGAGCCCATAGCTTTGTAAACTAAGATGTGTATAAATCATACAAACTAGCATGACCAAAAATAAAAAGAAGGTTTGAAACGACCAACCTGTTGTGACTACAATCAACGGCATCAATAGGCCACTTCCTAGAAAGCTGACCACAATCGGTAAAATTAAAGAGTAGCGCAGCGCCCGTTTCAGATAAGCAGCGAATTGTTTTTCTTTTGGTAATAAAAAAACCTTGTCTGGCTCTTCTGTCAAAGTAGCCAACTTACCAACTTGAATGAGTAGCAGCCAGCCCAATAGAATTAACGGTCTGCCCCAAACAAAATCACGAGGTAATTCTTTTAACAACTGGGAATAGTACAGACCTAATCCGCCTAATAAAAACATACAGACTAAAACAAAATGATCATTTAAAATATAGCGCAAGTACTTGGACATTTTTTTGAAATGCCGTGACAAACGTTGACTAAAAAATTCGCCCATGTTACCCCACCTTTTCTTCCTTCGTCAAGGCAAGATAAATATCATCTAAAGAAGACTCTGGTAAATTAAATTCTGCACGTAATTCAGCCATTGTACCGTTTGCCCGTAATTTCCCTTCGTGTAGTACCACAAAACGATCACAATATTTTTCAGCTGTTGCTAAAATATGCGTGGACATTAAAATCGCTGCCCCTTGCTTACGCATCGTATCCATTAATTCTAATAAAGCATGAATTGCTAAAGGATCTAAGCCTAGAAAAGGTTCATCAATAATATATAAACTCGGTTCAATTAAGAATGCACAAAGTACCATGACTTTTTGTTTCATGCCTTTTGAAAAATTAGCAGGAAACCATTCCAATTTATTGTCTAAACGGAACGTTTTTAGTAATGGTTCTGCTCGTTTGAATGCTTCTTCTAATGGAATATCATAAGCCAAGGCCGTTACTTCGATATGCTCTTTCAATGTTAATTCTTCATATAAAGAAGGTGTTTCCGGAATATACCCGATTTTTTTACGATATTCTTCAGGGGCTTGTTGCAATGTTTCCCCGTCAATCATAATTTTGCCTTTTTGCGGCGTAAGTAACCCAATAATATTTTTGATGGTGGTACTTTTCCCCGCACCATTCAAGCCGATTAAACCAACCATTTCACCAGACTTGACGTCAAAATTAATATCTTTTAAGACAGGAATATGGCCGTAACCTCCTGTTAAATGTTCAATTGTTAAGCTCATTTCTTTTGCCTCCAACCTTTTCTCTCTACCATTATTAAACCCTAAGCGAACCAAGAATTCAAAAATTACTCCCTTAATTAAATGGATTTTTTTCTTTCTCTTATTATACACGAAATGAAACGAACTTTTTAGCGAACTCACGTACTTTTTCATCCACAGAGAAATCAACTTGTGGTAAAGTAAAGGAAAGAACCTAGAGAAAAGAGGAATTTTTCATGAATGATTGTATTTTTTGTAAAATTATCAACGGCGAAATCCCAAGTTATAAAGTCTATGAAGACGAGAAAGTCTACGCGTTTTTAGACATCACACAAGTGACCAAAGGACATACCTTAATGATTCCAAAACAACACGTTGCTGATATTTTTGAATATAATGACGTTTTAGCAAGTGACGTCTTTGCTCGTATTCCTAAAGTAGCACGAGCATTAGAAAAAGCTTTTCCAGAAATGGAAGGATTAAACATTTTAAATAACAATAAGGAAGTGGCTTATCAATCCGTTTTCCATTCCCACGTTCATTTGATTCCCCGTTATTCAAAAGAAGATGATTTCTCTATTCATTTTGGCAACCATCAAGAGGACTATTCCGCCGAAGCGATGCAAGAAATTGCTGAGACCATTGCAAAGCAGGTGAACTAAATGAAAAAATTTATTAAAGGCCTCTTTTTTGGCGCAGCTGCCGGTACCATTGGCGGTTTATTGGCTGCTCCAAGAAGTGGGAAAGAAACACGACAACATTTAATCAATGAGCTAGAGGACTATCGTTCACTGAAAAATCAAGTCACGAATGACTGGGATCAGGTGCAACGAAATTTGGCAGTTGTCGAAGAAAACGTTCCACTGGCAACTGAATTTTCAAAAGACCTGCAACAAGAAATCACTGATTTCAAATTCCAAGCGGAACCTCGGATTGCTCAAATTAAAGAACAAATTGCCAAAATCACGGCTGAATTACCCGACACACAAACTAACAAGCAAAAGTAAAGTCTTTGATGTTAATTATTTCTTTTGTTATTAAAAAAATAAAAAGTGTGACGTAAATACGAATTTTGTTTGAAACTATGCCTGAGACTCTTTCTTTTTCAAAATGAGGTATGGTATAGTTATAACAGAAATAAAACTAAAAAAAACAGGAGTGCATAAGAGAATGAAGAAAAAACTAATCTTAGCTGCAGCGGGCGCAATGGCCGTTTTTAGTTTAGCAGCGTGTTCAAGCGGTTCAAAAGATATCGCAACAATGAAAGGTTCAACAATTACTGTTGATGATTTTTATAACCAAATTAAAGAACAAAGCACGAGCCAACAAGAATTTAGCCAAATGGTTATCTATAAAGTCTTTGATGAAAAATATGGCGACAAAGTAACTGACAAAGCCATTCAAAAGAAATTTGATGACGCTAAAAAACAAGTGGAAGCGCAAGGCGGAAAATTCTCTGATGCACTAACACAAGCTGGTTTAACTGAAAAATCATTCAAGAAACGTTTAGAACAAACAGAAGCAATGCAAGTAGGTTTGAAAGATCATTTAAAAATTACAGATGAAGACTTAAAAACAGCTTGGGCAAGCTTCCATCCAGAAGTAGAAGCACAAATTATCCAAGTTGCTTCAGAAGATGATGCAAAAGCTGTCAAGAAAGAAATCACTGACGGCGGCGATTTCGCAAAAATTGCTAAAGACAAATCAACCGATGCTGCAACGAAAAAAGACGGCGGTAAAATCAAATTTGATTCACAATCAACAACTGTTCCTGCCGAAGTTAAAGAAGCAGCCTTCAAACTAAAAGATGGCGAAGTATCAGAACCAATTGCTGCAACAAACGCACAAACGTACCAAACAACTTACTATGTAGTGAAAATGACGAAAAACAAAGCAAAAGGCAATGACATGAAACCTTATGAAAAAGAGATCAAGAAAATTGCTGAAGATACAAAATTAGCCGACCCAACATTCCAATCAAAAGTTATTAGTGACGAATTAAAAGCGGCCAATGTGAAAATTAAAGATGATGCCTTCAAGAACGCTTTAGCAGGCTACATGCAAACTGAATCTTCAAGCTCTTCTTCAGAGAAAAAAGAATCAAAATCAAGTGATTCTAAAACAAGTGATACCAAAACAAGCGACTCTGAAAAAGCAACAGATTCTTCAAGCAAAACAACAGAATCTTCTTCTAAATAAGCATAAAAAAGAGAGTGGTCGATTGACCACTCCCTTTTTTTATTTATCTTTTGGAACATAGAAACTGCGGTTATCTAAACCAAAGATTCGTTCAGTATACTCCCCAGGTTGTGTTTGCCGAATGGCCCCTAGCATCATTTGAATGGATGCATCCATGGTATCAATTTGATGTAAGATTTCCGCTTCCATAATTCTTGGTCGCACAGGTGAGCCATATTCCAATAATCCATGGTGGGCTAAGACCATGTGCCGAAGAACGACAACGTCTTCTTCTCGATCATCAATTTTCAAAGCCAAACACGCCTTGGTAATTTCCTCATCCACCAAAACTAAATGACCAATTAAGTTCCCTGCCACCGTATATTCTGTCGTAATAGCGCCAGATAATTCTAAAACTTTTCCTAAGTCATGTAAAATAATCCCCGCGTATAATAGTGACGTGTTAATTTCAGTATATTCCTTAGCAATTGCTTTGCCTAGGCGCAACATTGAGACAGTGTGGTAAGCTAAGCCATTCGCAAAAGCATGATGGTTCCGTTTGGCTGCAGGAAATTCATAAAATTCTTGTTGGTATTTCGTCATGAGATAGCGCACAATACGATTCCAATGAGCATTGGTAATTTCAAAAATTACTTGATTGATTTCCTCGACCATCTCTTCTTTTTTCAAAGGCGCTCGTTCCATATATAAACTTGGCTGGCTTGGTTCCTCTGCTGTCGCTAAACGCATGTGTAAAATTTTTACTTGGGGTTTGTTTTGATAAACTTCTCGTTTCCCATTCAGTAAAACAACGTTTCCCGCAGTAAATCGTGTAATTTCATCCTCAGAGGCGTCCCAATATTTTCCGTCAATCGTGCCAGATGTGTCTTGAAAGGTAAAGGCAATAAACTTTTTCCCATTTTTAGCTACACGCACATCGGCATTTTTAATTAGAACAAATGATTCAAAAAGTTCTTCTACTGTTAATTCACGTAATTTTTTCACTTGACGCTTCCTCCTTCTAACGCAATTACTCTTTGTTGTAAGTCCTGATAATAGCTTACCATTTCTTGGTCAGAAGAAAAACAAATGACTTGCTGTTTTTGACCAAACTTAGTAAATAATTCAGCTAATTGGACTTTTCTTTGATGATCATAGTGTAACCAGCCATCATCAATGATAATTGGACAAATCAGTTGCTCGCCTTGGACTGCTAAAAAGGCAAAACGAACAGCCATCATCAATTGATCTTTAGTGCCAGTTGATAATTCATGTAAATAAAACATTTCTTGTTCTTTCGTCACCGCAACTAGTTGACCTTCGGCTACTTGGATTGATTGATAACGCTGATTTGTTAAAAGTGCAAAGTAGCTTGATGCATACTGTAATAAGCTGGGCAATTGTTGTTCCGAAAGCTCTGTTAATAGGTCCATTAGCAGTTGTCCCGCTAGTTGATACCCAGACCAACGTTGAGCTAGTTCTTTGATTTCCGCTTTTAAAATTGCTTGTCGTTGATACAACTCATCTAAGGTACCATCCGTCATTAATTGTTGTTTTTCATAAATCAGCGCTTGATACTGTTCTTGTATTTTATTTAACTGACTTTCTTCCAGTGCTTGTTGCTGCGCCAGTTGTAAAGAACGGTCTTTTAACGCTGCTTCTGTTACCGCTTCTGGAAACAGATTGCCTAATTGTGTCGCTAATTCTTGCCCACGACCAACTTGAGCTTGCTGAGTGGTCAGCTGTTGAATCCTACTTGGAACATCAGCGATTGATAGAATCCGATAACGAATTAGTAAAGGCTGAATTCGTGTTAATGCTTCTTGCTGTTTAGTTTTCAACTCTCGTAACTGCTGTTTGAGATAGCCATCTGCTTGATACTCCTGAGCAAAGCGAACCTTCTCCATTTCTTCAGCAAATCCTTCTAAAAAGTGTAACTTTTCGGAAAGGCTCTTTCCTTGCAAGGGTAAATGCGTCATCAATGGGAAGATTTGTTCTTCAAATACTTGGCGTTTTTGTTGATTTTCCTTCAATTGACTCATGAGTTCTTCATTTGTTTGAACAAGCAATAAATAGCGCGTAATCAATTCCCGCTGATTCATTAAAGTATCAATTTGTTGCATTTTTCCTAATTGATGGACTTGGGCTTGCTCCGCTACTGCTTGTTCAAGTTGTTCCACTTGCAGTTGTGCCTCACGTTCTTGATTCAGCGCCTGTTGGAACTGTTCATTTAAATAATCTAGTTGCGAAAGTTTTGTCTGCCACTCTTCTTTCACTTCATCAGAGGAAACTTCTTTTCTAGTGGCGTAGCTAAGCACTTCTTTCGCGATAAAACTAACTCCCACGAGAACTAGGCCCCATTTTAAAGGGCTTGGCAAAAAGAAACCGAGTAATGCAAGGATACTTCCTAGCAATAACCAAAGTGGTTGACTTGTTTTCTGCGCTTTTTGGGCACGCGTCGCTTCACCAAAAAATGCGGCATGCGCTTTTTCAAAATCCGTTAACTGGTCTTCCAGATTTTCAATTTGAGAAGTCAAGAATGCTTTCTGTTCTTGTCCTTTTTGAAGAGCTTGCGTATACGCAACTTGTTGTTGGCGCCACTTTTGAACGGTTTCGTTGTCATAAAAAAGCTGTGGTGGTCGTTCAGGCGACCATGACCATTCGTTCTCTAAAAGGACCATTTCTTGACGATTTTGCTCAAAGGTTTGGGTCATCCATTCCGATTCCGTCATCAATTGTTGCATATCATAGCGTTGATTCAACAATTGTTGAATCAATGCTTCTTGTTCTAGGTAAAAAGCATAGCCTTCTGGAACATCGAGCGCTTCTGACTGAAGAGATAACTCTTTGGTCAAACGTTGTCGTTCTTTGTCTAGGTACATATATTCTTGAAAGGTTTCTTCTAATTGAACTTGGTCTTCTTTTACTAAAACAACGTTCTCTGTTTCTTCAGGTAGTGACTGCCATTCTTCGTACAAGGGAAAGTGACGTTGCTGTTCCGCAACCTGTAACAAGTCCTGTTGCGTTTCTTTTAATTGCTGTTGCAGTGTCACTCGCTGTTGTTCTGTTTCGCGAATCGTTTCTTCTAATTGTTGAAAAGTTCGTTGCTGCGCTTCTTTCTCTTGAATTTGCTCTTTTAGTTCTTGATAAGCCGCCAACTTCTGATTGAGTAATGGCTGCTGTCCTTTACCTTTAAAGATTTTTTGTGCTTCTTTAAAGTACGCATTTCGGTAAGTCAAAAGTTGTTGACTACCAGAAACACCAATGGCTAACAAGGATGTTTGCAGTTCCTCTTCTGTCAACTTGTCACTCGTAATTAATTGTTCTTGTTGGAAAGTAAAAACCTCTTGAAATAACTTTTTCGTTAGCGGATGTAACATTTGCTGTAAGGTTTTTTCATCCCCCATTTGTTGTTGATAATAAATGATTGCTTGCCCTTTATTTTTTTCTTTAAAACGCTCGACTTGAACTTCCCCAAACACAGGATGTTCCAACCACAAACGACCACCATACGAACCACCATTTTTAGGTGCGTAATCGCGTTTTCTTTTGCCCTTTGTGGGAAAACCAAACAGCATTGCTTGAATGAATTGATACAATGTGGACTTGCCAACTTCATTTGCGCCGTACAGCAATTGATTACCAGATTCAAATGTAATTTTCTGTTGTTGCCATTTTCCAAAGCCCACAATCTCTACTGCAAGTAATTTCATAGTGGGTCCTCCTGAATAGTAAAGTCTTCATTAATTTGCTCATGTGCTAGGCGCAAGCTCTCTAATCGCCACTGCTCATCCATTGAAAAAATTCCAGCAAATTCTGGATAACGTAACAATTCCTTGGTGGTATCTTCAAAAATAACTGGATCTAAGTATGTTTTTTCTAATGCCGTTAATAAGTTGGGACTAGCGGCTAAATAGATCGGTTCTTTCGTTGGTTCCTCTGCTTGCAATATTAGGCGATAAACAAAAAAATCACCTTGCGTTTTTTGTAAAAGCTGCTGCTGTAAGTAGCTTAATAGTTCACCATTGACAATGGCTTGCACCACGGTCACATCCAAATGTTGCGTTTCTTTCAGTGTCAACGCCATCAATTGCTGTTGCTGATGCGCATGCCACTTCGTCAGCAAACTGGTTTCAAGATAAGACAAAACGCTTTGGGTGTCACGGCATTGCGCCAGAGATATTTCTTCATTCGTCCAATCTATTTCTGCGACTTTTTCAAATTGAACAGTCGCTTGATTTTGGGAAAGTGTGACCACTGCAACCCCTTGTAAAGACTGTTCTTTTTTCGTGTGCCCTTGAGGTGTTCCAGGATAAACAATTAGCGGTTGTTCACTAACAATTTGCGGCTGATGAATGTGGCCCAATGCCCAATAATTATAGCCAGTGGCTTTTAAATCCTTCCATGTAAACGGAGCATAATTTTGTTGCGCTTTCCGACTGGTGTCTCCATGATAAATCCCAATATGAATGTCAGATTCTGCTTGTTTGATAGGAAATTCTAGTGCTTTATTTTCATCAATCCAGGGATGCTCATAACTAAACCCTGAAACAGCCACTTGTTCGCCCGCTTTCGTTTCAAAATACAGTGTCTCAACCATTTCTTTTTCAAATAAAAAAACATTGTCTGGAAAAGAAAACCAATAGCGGTCTTTTTTATAGTAATCATGATTCCCAAATGTTAGAATCACAGGAATTTCTGCTTGTTTCAACTGTTCTAATGCGGCCATCAATTGGGCTTGCATTGAAATAGAGGTCTGACTTTGATGAAACGTATCTCCTGCAAAAATAACCAAGTCCACCGCTTCTCGAATGGCAACTGTTACGATATTCATCAACAATTGTTGATTAGCTTCTCTTAAGCGCTTCGCTAAGGCTGTCGGGATCCCAGTTAACCCTTCAAAAGACCGATCCATGTGTAAATCAGCTGTATGCAATAGTTTCATCGTTTCCCCTCCTTTTCTCCTTCCTTTATCATATCATTTTCTGCCAGCTTGGTCAGTAAAAACATACGAAAATTTGTTCGTTTTTTCAATAAAAAAAGAATCAGGTTAACTGATTCTGTCGAAAAAGCAAGTATTTAGATTGTCCGTTTCTTCTTATATTCATAAAAGTAAAATAGCTATAATTGGTAAGAATAATAAGTGAAAATTTTTATAAATGATTTCAAATTTAGGATTACTCTAAAAACAGGTACTAAAGTAGTCCTTTCTATAAGTTCAAATACTGAATATTGAATCAAATTTATTAAAAAAATCATTTTGGTTTTTAGGTAAATTATTGCTTAAATATCTATAATAAATACAGAATTCTTCTGAATCAACAGGTACCTCAAAGTTCACCAAATTTTCTAAATGTATCTCTCTCAATAGATTTTTAGAAAGAACCAAGATATTAAAATTGTCACTAATTTTTTCATTACTATATATTGCTCTTATTTTTATCTTCTCTTTCACATAGCTGTCATCTGCCTGATCCTCTATCACGCCTACAATTGAATTAGTTCTTACAGGGGGATCAAAATATTTAAAATTATCTCCTTTACATATGGCTAGACCTTCTCCTATACTAACTACTCTATGTGCAAAAAAGTTGTTGTATAGACTTTTTATTACAACAATTTTACCTGTACTTATTTCAAAGTTACTACATTGTGCTACTAAAATATCTCCCTCTTTATATGTTGGCAACATAGATACTCCTTCTGCAACAAACCTCATTGCCTCATCACCACCACATCATATTTCAATAGCTCTTCTATAAATGCCTTAATTTGTTCTCTTACTATATACATATTTTGATTATCTGTATCAAATTCTTTAGATAACCTAGACACAGCTTCATCAATATTCTTAAATTTTTTAGCTTCGATTCTATGAAAAATAAATATTGAAGTTTTATCTTCAAGCATAAAGCCATCCTCATTTAATGATATAACTAAAAACTCTCCTTTGTCTTCATAATTAATTTTTTCATTAATACTAAGCATGCTCTTTACCTCCATATACAAATTGATACATTTGTTCCAAAATCATTCCTTTGATTATTTTGCATTCCTCATTATTGATTACATTCGAAGAATCATCCTTTGACTTTGAATAATAATGATTTGCTCTACACGAGCCTCCACAAAGCAGTTTGAATGAACAATTTTTACACGGCTCCATACCAAGGGACGAATAAGAGAAGTGATCAATTTTTTTATTCTTAAAAATATAGTCTAGCGGTTCGGCTCTAACATTCCCTAAGTAAAAATCTTTTTGATCCAATAACTTACAAGTATAGACATTTCCCATGGGATCAATTGAAAATTCTCCGATACCTTGACCACAATGAACTTTAATTGTAAATGGATTTAAAGCTTTCTTGTATTTCATCGCAATCCGATTAATCTCTTTTCTTTCATCTTTTGTAAGAGAAATATCGTCAAATCCTCTACCCAATTTACAGAAAGTTCCAATATTTAAGTTTATTTTATGAGATTTTGCAAAGGTAACCATTGTATCAATGTCAGCAATATTATTTTTAGTAATTGTTTGATTAATGGCTAAATTTTTAAAGTTAAGTTTTATTAGATTCTCTAAAGCCTTTGTAGCAACTTTAAAGCATCCTCTTCCTCTATTGTCATCATTGTTATTTTCATTTAAAGAGTCTAAACTGATTGTAATTTTGTAACAACGTTCAGATAAAAACTTAGCTTGTTTGATGTTATAGGCTACTCTACCATTGGATATTAAGTTGCAGATAAATCCTTTTTTATATGCATTATCTAATATCTTATAGAAGTTCTTTTTTAAACCAACTTCTCCACCTGTAAAAACAATTTTTTTTACTCCAGCTACCTTTAACTGTTTAAAAATCTTATCATACTCTTCGTAATCTAATTCTCTACGTAGCTTTTTACCTGGACCTGCTTCAGCATAACAATAGGTACATTTTAAATTACATTCTTCGGTTACAACAATATATACCGTGCGTGGAATAGAGAAATTTTCTATTAATTTATGAAAATTCTCCTCTACTTCCAAGTCAGTGAAATCAAAGATTCTATACAATTCTATTTTTCTTAATAAGTCTTTTGAGATATCATGTCTATCTCTAGTTTTTAGATATTTTTCGAGAATAGGAAGTTCATTTTCTTCTATACCAATCCAACTACTAATAATTGGATTATGTACTATAACCTTGTTTCTATAAAAATAAAATTTTAACAAAAATTATCCTTCCCTTCTTTGTATACCTGAGAGCATTTAAACTTAAGCGTACATTATTAATTAAAGATAGAAAATTTAAGGAGCTAAGATTTATCGTTTCGTAATATTAAATGAAAAATTTGATTAAGTTACATTTCTTTATTCAAAATTGTTTTTTAAGTTCCAGTACCTACAAGGATTCCACACATACAGCCTAATTGAATTGTTTTGCCAATTTTTTTCAATTCTGGTTTATTAAATTTCATAGAAAATTCCTCCTCTCCTAAATAATCAGCTCCTTAAATATATTTCAAATAATACATGCTTTTCCTCATAAGGTCAAATATTTTCCTCTTTATTCAATATAATTTAGGAAAAACAGCGAAAATATTGATATCTATTATGAAATTATATACAATGTGTTTAAGTACGAAAGGGGAGTTGCAAATCATGGAAAAGATTATGAAAAAAAATAAAAAATTTGTTTTTCTAGTTAGTTTGACTGCTATAGTCACCACATTAACCTCTTTAATTGCACCAATTATCATTCAATATCTAACAAATAAAAAAAACCTTAATTCACAGGCAATGATCTATATTTTCTTAGCCATGTTATTGTCTTTAGTAATACAATTAGTTATCATGGTTTATAAAGAAAATTTTGCTGCAAGATTCAATTCCAATTACTTATTTACTCTAATTAATAAAATGATACACCTTAAGTATGACTCTTACATTACTCTTGAGCCAACCTATTTGATTAATCGTATTTTTAGTGCTGTGGATGCACTTTATTTATTTTTGATATCTAGCTTCAGTGTGACAATTAAATCAATTTTCACTATCCTTTTATCTTTACTTATGGTCAGTTATCTTTCTATTGAAATTGTTTTATTCATGGTTTTATTGATTCCTTTAAACTATTTTGGATTTAAGTATATAAATAAAAAATTAAAAGTTCGAATGGAAAACATGCAAAAAAATGCAGCTGTTGCAAACAAAAATTTAATTTCTACGTTATCAAATCAAGATGCTGTTAAAGCCGGTATTTCAGCTGAAATATTAGAAAATTTACTCTACGAAAAAATCAATTTAATGTATCAATCCGTAGCTAGTACTAATAAATTCGCTCAAAGCACTAGTAGTATTGTTGCTTTTATTAATCAAAGTTTCCAAACTTTTGTTTATATTCGAACAAGTATGTTAATTGCGGCAGATAACTTGCCCATTTCCAGTCTAATTATATTAAGTATCCTTTTGCCTTTGTTTTTTTCCTCTTTGAGTGAATTATCTAAAGTTACTATCGATTTAAATACTTTAACAACAGCAAATACATTTATAAAAGATAGTTTAGACAAAAATATAGAAAGAGATGGTGACATAGATATAGATGCTATTGCAAGCATCCAGTTATTTTTTCCAACATTCGAGATAGACGGCAACCAATTTCAATACAGGATCCAAGAAAACCTACAAAATGGGGATCGAGTTTATTTAACGGGAAAATCTGGAAGTGGTAAATCATCTTTATTAAAACTATTACTAAAGTTTCGAGAATCAGCAGGAATTATGATTAACGATTTACCAATCAATGCAATAAATAATAAAAGTTTGAGAAACAAAATTGCCTATTTGGCACAAGAACCAACAATACTCACAGAAACTTTAGAAAAAAATATTGGTATGGGAACGCCTCTATCCTATGAACAAAAACAACTTATTTTAAATACAGGCATTCTTAATCCTATTTTGAAAACTAAGGACTGGGAAACTGTTTTAACTGAAAACGGTAGTAATTTATCTGGTGGAGAAAAACAAAGAATTGCAGTCGCAAGACTTATTTTAGCGGATGCCGATGTTTATATTTTAGACGAGAGTACCAGTAATATTGATGAAGAATCCAGTCAAGCAATCTTTGAAACATTATTAGAATGTGTCAAAGATAAAATATTCATCTTTACCTCTCACGATAAAAAAAATAGTCAATACGCTAATAAAATTATAAATATTTAAAGGAGACTTCTAAATATGTTGTCTGTAGAACAATTAGCCCAAGAATTAAATGTGACCACAAGAACCATTCGAAATTATTTGAAAGAAGGAAAAATAAAAGGAACAAAAATTGGTGGACAATGGCGTTTCTCAGAACGAGATATTTATGATTTTTTAGGAAAATCAGATGATATCATTGTAAAGAACACCGCTATCGAATCTTATGTAAAAGATGTTCCACAAAACAATGAAGGCCTTGTAACATTGACTTTCTCACTTAACACAGAAAGTGATATTGAATTCGTTAAAAATAAAATACTAAAACATTTCAACTCTGTTTACGGTAGTAATCAGCAAAACAAAAGTTTTGAATATCAGCTTTTGCCTAGAAACCTTGTTAGAATTACCTTAATTGGCCCTCATGCTTACATTTTAAATTTTGGAAACTGGCTAACAAACTTTATAGAATTATCGATTCAAAATTACCAAGAGTAGCTAGCTATTCACAAAATTAAATAATAATAAACCCCCAGAGAAGCACTTGCTTATCTGGGGGTTTATTATTAATCGTTATACATATCACGCACAGGAGTCATGATAATTCGGTTTAAATCATTGACAACTAAGCTAAACGCTTGTTCTTTTTGCATTAATTCGTTGATAACTGCTGTTTCTTGCACTTTCGTTGCAATGCTTTGTGCTTTTTCAGCATCTTCATCCGTGAATTCTTCGCCGCGCATTTGTTTTTCTTGAAGTCCTTGTTGGAATCCTTGGAATTCTTTAAACAATGTGTAAGCTGCTTCGTCTGCTTTTACTTCTTCATACGCTGCTTGTAATGCTTTAAATTCGTCTAACTCACGTAGTTCACGTTCAATCTGATTGGCTGTATCATAAATGTTACTCAATGGAATCCCTCTTTTCTCAATAGTTTCATCTTTATTGTACCATTTCTCTTAGGTTTTCCCAACTAATTTCCTAATAAGCCTCCGAAAATTCCTTCAATCTTGTCTTTGACTTTTTTCGCGCCGTCTTTAATTTGTCCCCCAACTTCATTCAATGTATCTCCGAAATTGCTAGCGCCATCTTGAACAGAGTTTCCAAAATCTTTCAAGTTATCCCGCCAATTAGAATTGGCACCACCAGTTAAACTATCGTTGCTATCAACAACTTTCCCACCTGTGGCATAAGCATCCGCGACAGGAAATTGTGCTTGTTTGACTTGTGGCAAGATGCCACTGGCTTGACTGTTGAACACCTGAGAAGCATATGTGGCGCTACTACCTTCCAGATAATGGGTTTTACTGGTTTCTTGGAAGCCTAGCCAAGTAGCAATGACAACTTCTGGTGTATAACCAATCACCCACTGATCGTTCGTTTTACTACTATCGAAGTTGGTTTCTGTCGTACCTGTTTTACCAGCCATTACGTAGCCTGCTGGTTGTGCGTTGACCCCGCTCCCAGAACTAAAGACCCCTAGCAGCATACTTGTAATCCCGTCTGCAACATCTTTGGTAATGACTTGTTCTTTCTTGACTTTAGTATTATCAACTACAATTGCGCCAGTTGAGTCGACGATTTTTGTAATTAAATGCGTTTCAGTTTTATAGCCTTCATTGGCAAAGGCACTATAAGCTCCCGCCATAGTTAGTGGCGAAACACCCGTTTGTAATCCCCCAAGGGCTAAACCATAGTACCGATCTTTTTCTGATAATGGAATGCCAAATTTCTCTGTTTTTTCATAGCCTTTATCTAAACCAATTTGATGTAATAACCATACCGCTGGTAAATTTAAGCTTTCTCCTAAGGCTTGGTACATAGGAACTTCTCCACTGTACGTGCGGCTATAGTTTTGCGCTGGATAATAATCTTGTGGTTTATCTTCTAAAACAGAGTCTGGTTTATAGCCAGCCTCTAAAGCTGGTGTATAGACAGAAATTGGTTTTAAGGACGAGCCTGGTGAACGTTTTGTTTGCGTTGCAAAGTTAAAGCCTCGATAAACATGTTCCCCTCGACCGCCCACCAGTGCTTGCACGCCGCCAGTTTTCGGATCAATGGCTACAGAACCACTCTGAACCATGGCACCATCTTCTGCATTGGGTGGAAATAGTGCATCATTTTTATAAGTTGCATCCATCGCATCTTGATACCCCTGATTTAAAGAAGTGTAAATCTTGTATCCTTTATTTAAAATATCTTCTTCTTTAAATTTATAACGATTGACCGCTTCATCAATTACCGCATCAAAATAATATGGATATTTGTAACTATTTTCGTCGCCAACATAGGTGTCATTTAATAGATTCGCTAAGTTAACACTCGCTTCTTGATTGGCTTCTTCTTGAGACAGTTTTTTATTGTCGACCATAAGTTGTAAAACGGTATTCCGTCGCGCTGTGGCATTGTCAATGTAATCAATTGGGTTATAGATTCCTGGCCCTTTTAACATGCCCGCTAGCGTTGCGGCTTCCCCCACTGTAACTTGGGACGCATCCACGCCAAAATATTTACGAGCTGCATCTTGCACGCCCCAGACACCATTACCAAAATAAGAATTATTTAAATACATTGCTAAGATATCTTTTTTCGAATATTTCTTTTCGATTTCAATCGCTAAAAATAATTCTCTGGCTTTCCTATCTAACGTTTGCTCTTGCGTTAAGTAAGCATTTTTGGCTAATTGTTGCGTAATTGTACTTCCGCCACCACCGCCACCGATTTTCCCGAAGGTCAATTTTCCAACAACCGCACGAGCAATCCCTTTAATGGAATACCCTTTATGTTGATAAAACCCGCGATCTTCAGTTGAAATAACCGCATCTTGAATATAAGGAGAAATATTATCCAGTTCCACAAAAGTCCCTTTTTGTCCGAATAATTTTCCGACTTCTTTTCCTGATTCATCATAAACGCGTGTTGATTCACTTAGCCCCGATTTTAGGGTCTCAACGTTTGCGGACTTGGCTAAGTAAAATAAATAAATACTGGCACCTAAAGCGACTACCAAACCAATTAACAAGAAAATTTTATTGATTTGATACTTTTTCCAAATCCGCTTTCTGGCTTGATGGAATTGTATTAAATAAGGCTTTATCCACGTCCAAAAATGACGTAATCCGACACCGACTTTACTAAAAAATTGTTTAAGATTATCCATAGTACTCCCTCTGTTTACGTTTCTTGGCTAAGTCTACCATATTCTTGCAGGTACGACCTAGGTCTAAAGCATGAAAAATTCTTGAAAAACAATTTCAATGATCTTTTCGCTGTAGCAAAGGAAATATGGCCTTCACTAGAGGTAAATAATTGCTTACGCTTAGAAACGAGTCTTTATTTAGCCTCTATTCTATCATGCTTTTCTTCGTTTTTTATGTAAATTTGTTTAAGAATCTCTCAAGGAACTGCCTTTCTAACAAATTTCAGCTTTTTTTCCGTTCTGACTTGACCTTTTGAGTAGCTTTGTTACACTAAATAGCGAATCAGTGAAAGGTGGGATTTGGTGGAATATTCAATGAGATTACCTGAAAATTTTTCAACAATGACTGTAAAAGAACTATTAGAAAATGAGTGGCTAGTCCCTCGAAAAGTGCGCCATTTTTTACGCACGCGAAAAAATGTCAAAATCAATGGAGAAACAGCTGCTTTTCATTTTCCAGTCCAAGCTGGCGATTGTGTCACCTTAACGTTTGAAGAAACCGATTATGTACGTCCCACTATTCATTTGGGGGAAGCAACGCGTGTGAAGGTTCTATATGAAGATGAACATTTAATGATTGTAAATAAACCTTATGGCATTAAAACCCATCCAAATCAGCCACAGGAAACAGACACCTTGTTAAATCATGTTGCTGCCTATTTAGCTGAGAAAAATCAGGTCCCTTATGTCGTTCATCGATTAGATAAAGAAACCAGTGGTGCGATTGTCTTTGCTAAAAATCCTTTTGTCTTACCTATTTTAGGGCGTTTATTAGAAACAAAACAAATTTACCGCCAATATCAAGCGATTGTAGCTGGTCACTTTAACCAAAAAGAACAGACAATCAATCAGCCGATTGGTCGTGATCGGCATGATCGCCGGAAACGACGGATTGATCCTCAAAAAGGGGATTCAGCGATTACACATGTCCAAGTGGTCCAAGCTCTTTCTAATAATCAAACCGCAGTTACCTGTGTTTTAGAAACAGGTCGGACGCACCAAATTCGGGTCCATTTAGCTAGCGAAGGGCATCCAATTATTGGTGATCCGTTATACAACCCAAAATCGCAGGCAGCTCGTTTAATGCTCCATGCTTCACAACTTCATTTACTCCATCCGTTTACAAAAAAACAAATCGTTGTGACTGCAGCGCCTGGTCTATGGTAAAAAACAGAAGAAATCGGACGGTAACCGCCGATTTCTTCTGCTTTTTTATTTTACCGCACATTCACTGCTGAGAACGGCATATCTGCGTTTGCTTAGTGTCTTGGTGTTAAACAGTTCCTGAGCTAACTCTCAGCCTTAATCATTTGTAGCCACTCTTTTTGTAAAATTCCGTAATTGTAGATATCTAGCCATTGGCCATCTTGAAATAACGCTTCTCTATCAATTCCTTCTTTTTTGAAGCCTACTTTTTCATAAACATGAATCGCTTTTTGATTGTTACTATTGATAGCTAATCTGATTTTGTGCAAACCCAATTCATAAAAAGCAAATTTACAAATTAAAGACACCGCCTCAAAGCCATATCCTTGACCTCGTTGCTCTTTTTGTAAAATAGCAATCCCTAAATTGGCCCCTCTATTTTTCAACTGTACATCAGACAACGAGACCCAACCAATAAATTTCTCTGTCGTATTTTCTAAAATAGCAAATAGAAATCGATCATCTTCTCCTTTATTAATCGTGAAATCTTTCCATTCTTCAAGCCCCCACGGATGTAAAGCATCCCAGCTCAAATGCCGAAGCAATTCATTATCCCATTGCTGTTTTGCAATATATTCGATATATTCTTCTCTAAAATGAGAAAAGCCAATGTGTTTTCCTTTTAAGACATTTTACATAAGAACACCTTTAATTTCCTAGATTATTTTTCTATTTGCTGACTATCTATTTCCTCGTATTTTTGTAAAAAAGTGGCAATTTTTTCGATGACACACGCATTTTTATCGTTTTGGTCATTCTCTACCTGAAGAACAAGCAACGGTTCATGCAGACTTAAGCGTAGCAAAAACCACCCACTGCCATATTGACCAGACACGTTTCCTCGAACACCTTCTTGGTTTTCACGGTCCACAGCAAAGTCTGCTTGATTTTCTACAAACAATTCAAAGTCTCGCAAGACTTGTTGCCCATAACAAGTAACATCCTCCGCAGTAATTTTGAAGCGAAATTCGTTGGTTTCTGCCGGTTGCTTCAATGTAGCAATTAGATCACCTAACGTTTGATTATTTTGTTTCAATTCTGGTAACAACATTAAAATTTTTGCCACGACATATGCACCATCATCCAGATTGTAGTTTTCTTGAAACGCTGCATGACCACTGGTTTCAATGGCTAACGGCGTCTGAAAGCCCCCATGATTCAATTCAATCATTTTATTAATGACATTTCGGTAACCAGAAATATAACGAATCTGTTGGCCGCCTTTTTCTTCAATAAATGTTTTTAAATGACTTGAGGTTGGCGAATTTGTCACAATATAACTACCAGGCGCTTCTTTTAAAACGATTGCCGCTAAAACAGCAATTAAATTATTTCGGTTTAGTACCTCACCTGATTGGTCCACCACAGCCGAACGATCTACATCTGTATCAAAAATAATGCCCAAATCTGCTTGATTAGCTAAAACAGCCGTTTGAATACTTTTCATTGCTTCAGAATTATCTGGATTAGGTACATGATTAGGAAAATGCCCATCTGGTTCTAAAAACTGTGATCCCGTCGTATCAGCGCCCAAAACTTGAAGAACCTGCTCCGCAAAGAAGCCCCCAGCCCCATTACCCGCATCAACGATAATTCGAAAGCCCTGTAAAGGTTTCTCTTCGGGCGAATGAATTCCTTGGCGGATTTTTGCCACCAAATGTTCCGCATAAATTGGCAGTAACTCTTGCTTCATCAGCGTGCCATTTTCATTGGCTGTCAGCGGATCAGTATGAGATAAAATATACCGAATATCTTCTTTCTCTGCTCCACCTTCTGCTGTGAAGAACTTCAAGCCATTAAAGTAGTAAGGCAAATGGCTAGCTGTAATCATAATCGCTGCATCACATTGAAGCGTTGGAAATTGAGTAGCCATAAACATAGCAGGCGTCGTAGCTAAACCAACGTCAATCACCTGAATACCTAATGAAAGAAACGTATCTACTAATGCTTGCTTAATCGGCTCCGCCGTTAGACGACTATCATGTCCGATTGCAATTGTCAGGCGCTGTTGTGCCTTTCGTGGCAGCTGTTTTTTATCCTGTAACCAACGAACCACGCCCACCGCAATCTCGGCTACTGCTGTTGCGGTTAATGTTGCAGTTTGCTCTTCCGTATCCAAAGCAATTCCCCGAATATCCGAACCGTTTTGTAGCGCTTTCAATTCTACCAAGAAAAAAACTCCCTTCTATTGATGCTTTCAATTTTAAAAAATCATATTTTCGATGCGTTCGATAAAGTGTTCCGCATCCTCTTCTGAACGTGTAATCACAATAATCGTATCCGCACCAGCCACTGTACCAGCCACTTCTGGATAAGCTACTTCATCTAAAAAGTTACTCACCACATCGGCATTTCCCATCTCTGTATGCAAGATGACAATAAATTGTACTCGCTCCATTCGAACAACTGAATCTTTCACTGATTCTCGTAATTTCTCTTCACTGCTTGTGCCTTGTGCTTGAGAAAAAATTGCATATTTGACACGACCATCTGCACCATGTGTTTTAACAATACTCATTTCACGGATATCTCTTGAAACAGTCGCTTGAGTGGCTCGGACGCCAAGTTCTTCCAAACGAGTGATTAATTCATCTTGTGTTTCAATTTCTTGTTGCATAATTAATTGTTTAATCAAACGTTGACGTTCTGCTTTTTTCATATAGACCACTCCTCTCCATTCATTTCTTTTATTATATCCAAAAATGAGTAAAAATACAGGTACTTTTCACATTAAACTCTTTATTTATCTGAAAAAGACTGGATAAGTGTTTATATACCAGTCTTTTTCAGTAAAAAATACTTATTTAAGAAGATTCTTTTCTTTTAAATAGTCTTTCGCCACTATGCTAGGATCTTGCCCTTCTACATTGACTTGATAATTCATTTCACTCATTTCTTCTTCGCTAATTTTTCCTGCCAATTTATTCAATATTTCTGCTAATTCTGGATATTTTTCCAACGTTGCTGTTTTAATAAGTGGTGCTCCTTGATAAGGCGGAAATAGCGCTTGATCATCTTCTAACGTTACTAAATCGTATTGTCTCAATTCACTATCCGTTGAATAGGCATCAATCACATTTACCTCACCATTATTAATCGCTTGATAGCGTAATGCTGGTTCCATCGATTGGACATTCAGATTTAAATGATATTTTTCTTGTAATCCCTTATAACCATCTTGCCGATCAATAAATTCTAACGTAAAACCTGCTTTCAACTGATTGCTAATTTTCTGTAAATCACTAATCGTTTTTAATTGATGCGCTTTTGCAAATGAGCGCTTAACTGCGACGGCATACGTATTTTCATAGCGCATCGGTTTCAGCAAAGTAAGGTTTTCTTGTTTTTTCAAGCCAGCGCGTGCCGCTTCATAGACTACTTGAGGTTGATTGTCTAGCTGAGGAGGATTTTTTAAAAAGGTCTCGATCACTGTTCCTGTAAATTCTGGATAAAGATCGATTTCATCTGATTTCAAGGCATTATATAAAAAAGTAGTCTTGCCAAAGTTTGGCTTTAACGTCACCTGAATGTCGCTATTTTCTTCAATTAAGGCTTTATACATATTAATAATAATATCTGGTTCCGCTCCTAATTTGCCAGCAATTGTCAGCTGTTTTTCCTTTGAAGAAGTTTGTTGATTCCAGAAAAATGAACCACCTAACAAAAGGCCTAAAATAGTACCGCCAATGATTAGTCGCCGCCCATTCGCTTTTTCCAACCAATGAATTCCATAATTAAATAAGACTGCTAGTGCAGCTGATGAAAGAGCTCCAATAAAAATCAACGATAAATTATTTCGATCAATTCCTAATAAAATGAAGGTCCCTAAACCGCCTGCTCCAATTAACGCTGCCAATGTGGCCGTACCAATAATTAAAACGGTAGCCGTTCGAATCCCAGAAATAATAAATGGTAACGCCATTTGTATCTCAAACTTAAACAATTTTTCTTTTTTACTCATACCAAATGCTTCTGCGGCTTCTTCTAACGAAGGATCAATTTCCGTCAAACCAGTATAGGTGTTTTGTAAAATTGGGAATAAGGCATAAATCACTAGCGCAACAATTGCCGGTGGTCGAC
Source organism: Enterococcus sp. DIV0682 (assembly GCF_051712685.1). Lineage (NCBI taxonomy): Bacteria > Bacillati > Bacillota > Bacilli > Lactobacillales > Enterococcaceae > Enterococcus > Enterococcus sp. DIV0682. The sequence goes on along the minus strand of NZ_JBIOPK010000001.1, from coordinate 408,247 downwards.
CAATACCAATTAACGGAATCAGTAAGCCTAGCAAGGCTAAAGAAGGGATGGTTTGGAAAATCCCAGTCACTTGTAACAGACTTTCCGCTAACTTGCGATGACTCGTTAAATAAATGGCTAAAGGAATGGCAATCAATGCAGCGAATAATAACGAAATAAAGGACAATTGCATATGCTCGATTAACGCTTGCAGATATTCTTCTTTTCGAGCGAAAAAAGTTTCAATCAGTGCTTGCATCTACTGTCCCTCGCTTTCCAACAGTTGTTCCATAAAACGAGTAATCGTTTTTGAGGTGATACACCCTAAAACTTGTTGTTTTTCTACTAAATTTGCTTTCTCTTGCGCATTAATGAGTTGGACAATCTCTTTTAAATTGGTTTCCATGAAAACAGTCGGCACTGGCTCAATCGTCTCATCTGCGGCTTCTAAAAATGCAGTCAAGTCAGCGCCACAATAGTTCGCTAGTTCTGGCGAAGATTGTTTGAAAAATTGACCGACAAAATTATTTTTCGGATGTTTTTGAATGGCTTCTGGCGTATCGACTTGAATAATTTTGCCAGCGTCCATAATACAGATGCGCTCACCTAACAATAAAGCTTCATTCATATCATGGGTTACAAAAACAATGGTACTCGCTAATTCCTGATGAAGTTCTTTCACCAAACGTTGAAGATGATGTCTTGAAATTGGATCTAGCGCGCTAAAAGGTTCATCCATTAAAATCACTTCTGGTTCAGCTGCAATGGCGCGTAAAATTCCGATACGTTGTTGTTCGCCTCCTGAAAGCGCTGCTGGCTTACGATGCAGATATTCCTCAGGATCCAGCTGAACTTTTTTCAATAGTTCAATGGTTCGCTCTCTGCGTTGCTCTTTGGGCCATTTTTTCATTTCAGGAATCAACTCAATATTTTCCGCCACGGTTAAGTTAGGAAATAAGGCAATTTGCTGAAGAACATAGCCAATTTTTAGTCGTAATTCACGTAAAGGATAATTGGTTACCGCTTGTTCATTGAGAGCCACTTCACCTGTCGTTGGCTCAATGAGCCGATTAATCATTTTCAAAGTCGTCGTTTTTCCACTACCACTCGGCCCTACTAATACAAAAAATTCGCCTTGTTGGATTGTTAAATTCACATCGGACAAAACAGCATTTTCTTGATATACTTTTGAAACATTTTGAAATTTTATCATTTATTTTCACCGCATCTTTCACTTCTTAATAAACAAAATCTTTGGAGGATCGTCACTCTTTCAGTATAATTTAAGACTAACATCCTGCCTAATTTTTTGTTTTAAGCGCAAGTATGTGGGGCTCATTTAACGGCTGCCGGTTCGTATCTACAATTATCTACTCAATGAATGGAAAAATTGTCCTCTTCTGCCTTAAACAAAAGTGAACTGTTTTCTACTAAAAGGAGTGATCGTTATGGAAAACGACAAGCGAATTTATAAATGGGACAACGTGAAACTTTTTTTAATTTTCTTAGTGATTCTTGGGCATATTTTAGATCGTGAAGCTTCTCCTTCACGACTCATGGAAACGATCAACTTTTGGATCTATTCATTCCATATGCCAGCCTTTATTTTTGTCTCTGGACTCTTTAGTAAACATGCCATTAAACAACGAAAATATCTACGCTTACTTTCCTTTGTTTGGCTTTATCTCTTAGCAAAGTTGTTGATTACGCTTGCTAATTTCGCCTTTGCAAATAAAATGAATTTTGATTTACTGAACGAAACAGGCGTTCCTTGGTACTTACTTTCCTTAGCAAGTTTCTACTTAATTACCATCTTTCTTCAGCGCGTTCAGCCGAAAATCATGTTGCCAATCATCATTGTTATCGGCTGCGCCTCAGGCTATTTACCTGTGGAAGGTTTCTTGTCTTTAGGACGGACTCTGGGCTTCTTCCCTTTCTTTTATTGTGGCTACTTAATGGATATTCAAAAGCTGCAAACCTTTTTAGATCATCGCAAAGTCAAATGGGCAGCGATAGGTGTAATTTTAAGCTCCTTTTTATTTGTAAATAGTCAATGGTCATTGGCAACGAAATTTTGGGGCTTCTTAACTGGTTGGGCTTCCTACGCTGAAATTAGTCCGGCCTTTGAATACAGTAGTTTCATTCAGCTGTTCTTTTACGTTGCTGCAGCATTGGTGTCTCTTTCTTGGTTTGCATTATTGCCGAAACGAAAGTTACCTTTAAGCGCCCTAGGAAAAGATACCCTCTACCCTTATCTCTTGCATATGCCCTTAATTATTCTGTTGGAAAGTGGTTTACAATTAGACACACTCTTTAAAGAATGGTTTACTTTCCGAATCCTGGCACTTTTCTTCTTAGCCCTCTTCATTTTAGCTATTACGAATATGCCTGTGGTGAAACGGGGAGCGGATTATCTTTTTAATCCAATTGCGTATGTGTTGCCAAAACAATGGTTAAAAGTTAAATAAAAAAAGAAGAGCGTGGGACAAAAATCACTTTGGATTTTTGCTCCACGCTCAAAAACTGTTAAACGGCGAAAGTTGCAATGTTTCACTGTGAAGCATGAACAGATGAAATCATCGTACCTACTTGGTTTTTGGAGCTAAACACTTTTATCTCAGATTTTTTTCAACTATTGAAACAATCCTTTAATTTTATCAAACAAACCATCGGTCGTTGTATCAGCTAACAGCGCTGTAATTTTATGATAGTGTTCGCCTAATTCATCTTTATGTTCTTCAATGAATTGTTGCGCATGTTCCACGTTGCCTTCTCCAATTAAATCTTTTGCTTTTTGAACTAATTCTTCTACGTTCATCTTCACACGTCCTTTGATTAAATAGTTAACAATAAGTGTTTCACTCATTGCGTTTTCTCCTATTTATCGTATCGTGGGATCCCTTGATTTGCAAGAAATTTTCAGTAAATTGACAGTTCTGATTTTGGGTTTTTAAAAGGCAAAAATTGCAAAAAAAAGCTGTTTTCGAAAATCGAAAACAGCTTTTTTAATTTACTTCGCTAAACGATAAATCGCATCTGCATAAATAGCAGCTGCTCGGAATAAGTCATCTAATTCCATAAATTCGTTGGCTTGGTGCATTGTGTCTGTGTAGCCAGGGAACATTGCGCCATAGGCAACACCACGTTTTAATAAGCGGCCATAAGTACCGCCACCAATGATTTGTTCTTGGCCTTTTTCGCCTGTATGGTCTTCGTAAACTTGTAGTAACGTTGCCACCAATGGATCATCAACTGGTACATAATGCGGTTCTTGGTTGCGATCTCCTTGTGTTGCAGTGACCGTTTCACCGACTGTTGCTTGAACTTTTGCTTGTAATTCTTCTGCTGAAGTTCCTTTTGGATAGCGGAAGTTTAATGTTACTAAGCTATTTTCAGGATTTTCTGGATCAAAGTTAACAATCCCAGCGTTCATTGTCAATTTACCCATTTTTTCGTCTTCAAAAGCCACACCTAATTTTTCGCCATAAAAATCTTCATGGATAAATTCAGCAATGGTATTAATAAAGCTGTATGCGCCTTCTGCAAAGCTGTAATCATTTAAGAAAGTTGCCAAGAAAGTCGCTGCGTTAATTCCAGATTGTGGGCTAGCACCGTGAGCACCTTTACCAACTACATGGAAAGTCACTGTTTTATCTGAAAGTTCTGCGTTACCTGAAATTTTTGCTTCTTGTTTGATGAATGTTTCAAAGCTAGCAGCTAGTGAAGCCGCTTCGTCTGCTGAAGCAGCCGTTACAACAGCATCTGCTGTTCCCGGAACCATGTTTTCACGTAAGCCAGATTTGAAGCTTTCTAATTTATAATCAGCGCCGTTACCGCCTCGGAAAGTTAAACGAATAGTCACATTTCCTTTTTCCCCATTGATAATCGGGAACTCAGCATCTGGTGAGAAACCAAAGTCTGGCGCTTCTTCATGTTGGAAATAGTAATCCATATCGCCCCAGCCGCTTTCTTCGTCACTTCCTACTACGAAACGAATTTTTTTAGACACGGGTAAGCCTAATTCTTTGATAATTTTCATTGCGTAATAAGCAGCCATACTTGGGCCTTTATCATCGCTCGCGCCACGTGCATAAATTTTGCCATCTTTAATGACTGGTTCATAAGGATCTGTTTCCCAACCATCACCAGCAGGAACAACGTCCATATGACCAAAAATCCCTAACGTTTCGTCGCCTTCGCCGTATTCAATGTGTCCAGCGTAATTGTCGACATTTTTCACCGTAAAGCCATCACGTTCACCATACGCTAACATGTGTTTTAAGCCAGCAACTGGCCCAGGTCCAAAGGGCGCTTCAGGTGTTGCTTGTGCATCATCACGTTCACTGTTGATCCGTAATAAGTTTTGTAAATCTTCTAATAAGTCGTCTTTACGTGCTTCGACTTCTTTTGTCCAATCAATTGTCATTTGTTGTCACTCCTATTCATAAAGTTCTACATAGTCAATCATACCATTTTATGCAGAAAAAGAAAGAAACCCGACACTATTTTTCGAGAAATTTTTTATCTTTTCCGCAGAAAGGGCTGGGTTTTTGTTTATTTTAATTGAGGTATGATTGTTTAGGTTGTAGTTGTTGTAATTCGGCTTCTGTTAAGGGCCGATATTCCCCTAGTTCTAACGTTTCATCTAACCATAGTTCGCCCATTCGTAATCGTTTTAAATACATCACAGGTTTGCCTACAGTGGCTAACATCCGTTTGACTTGATGGAATTTCCCCTCTTGAATCACTAAACGGACTACGGAAGTCCCTTCTTCCTCATTGATCGTCTCAATGACTAAACGACTTGGTTTAACCATTTCTCCATCTTTCAAGGCAAATCCTTGCGCAAACAGTTGACAATCTTCCGCTGTCACAAGTCCCTCAACTTCAGCTAAATATTCTTTATCCACATGCTTTTTGGGTGATAATAATTGATGCGCTAACTGGCCATCATTAGTTAACAGAAGCAAGCCTTCCGTATCTTTATCCAAGCGACCAACTGGGAACAAGTCGGCACGGTAATCCTGATCAGTTAACAAGTCAATTACCGTTTCATCTCGCTGATCTTCCGTCGCAGAAATGACACCTTGTGGTTTATGCAACATGTAATAAAAGAATTTCTGATACGTAAGAATTTCTCCCATCAAGGCAATTTGATCTGTTTCTTCATTTACTTGTGTTTTGGCTTCTTTTACGACGTCACCATTCACCGTAACGACTTTTTTCTTTAACAATTGTTTGATTTCTTTACGACTACCGATACCAACATCGGCTAAAAATTTATCTAAACGCATCGTCATTCCTCTTTCCTTTAAAAAAATAGCTTGGGACATAAATCGAATCGATCGATGTCTCAAGCCTTGTCTCTTAAGAGAATCTGCTGAAAGGAGTTCAATCAGCTATTATTTAATATTGAATTTTGCACGTAATTTTGCGGCATTTTTCCCTAATAAACGATCAGCTAAGCGAATCTTCAAGACCGAATAGCCATAAAAAGCGCCTCCTGCAGCAGCCACAATTACAACGATAATGAAAGCTTGGAAACGTCTAGTTGGATCTAAAAATAGATACAAGAACTGACGGAAAATCAAAGCGATAATCATCATGATGACTGTAATACAGAACATTAACAATGTTCGCCGTAAGGTTAATTTGTAATTAAAACGTGTCACTTGACGAATTCTTCTTAGAATCAATACGCAAGAAACCGTAAAGCCAATCATCGTTGCTAATAACGGACCGTAAACTTCAAATAAACGGATTGCGGGGAATTGCACGATTAATTTCACTGCTAAACCAATTCCTAAATAACGCATTGCGTCACGATTTTCATACATCCCCATCAACATATTTGACACTAACATATACAAGCCCAAGAATAAACTAGCATAACAAGCTTGCACTAATAAAGAAGTGCCTAAAGCATCTGGCATGTAAAAAACAGTGTATAGTGGTTGCGCTAAAACAATCATACCGAACGTTGCTGGCAACATTACAAACACAAAAAGTTGTAAATTATTACTAATCAAACGCGCTAACTCACGGTGATTTTTTAAGGTGACCGCTTCTGTAATCAACGGTAATCCAGTAGCCGAAATCGAAGTCGCTAAAGCCACGACAATCATGGTTAATTTGTCCGGATTGGCATTAAAAATACCGAAAAGCTCTCGTAATTGGGTATCTGAATAATCCGTAAACAAACGCATAAAGTTTGAGAAAGTAAACTGATCGACAAGTTTAAAGACCGTCACCCCTGAGCCAACTACGATAAAAGGAATCGCCTCTTTAAAAGTTTCAATCAATAACTCTTTTGGAGCAATTTCATGTTCATTGGCGCTGTGTTCTTCTAAATAATCAAATAATGGTTTTTGTTTGTACATGTAATAACCTAAAACCGCAAAACTTGCGAGCATCCCAATAAATGCCGCAAAAGTGGCTTGGGTCACCGCTGTAACGTAATTACCTTCAAAGACTTTCATGATAATAAAGGCGGTTAATAACATGTAAAAAACTCGTGCTACTTGTTCAACAATTTGTGATAAAGCAAAGGGCATCATTTCTTGATTTCCTTGGAAATAACCGCGAATGACACTCATGCTTGGGAAAACTAAAACGGCTAAACTTAATGAACGCATTGTTGGAACTAATTCAGGACCTCCGCCAGACAAAGCTGCTAATGCCGGAGATGCCAAATACATCACAATAGCAAAAACCACACCTAAGCCACCCATTAGTTGTAAGGCACGATAAAAAAGCTGTCGACTAATTTTATATTCGTTCAATGAATTATAATGCGAGGTCTGCTTGGCAATCGCACCTGGAATTCCGGCGGTAGAGATCATTAGGAATAAGGCATAAATCGTATACCCCATTGAAAACAAACTGTTCGCTTCGTTTCCGTGCTCGCCCATCCAAGCGTACCAGGGGATGATGTAAATCGCCCCTAACATGCGGGAGATAATATTACTAGCTGTCATCCAAGCTGAGCCTTTGACCATTTTTTCTTGGTTCGTCAGGATTGGTTGATCAACTGAATTTGGTTGATTGATCATTTTGTCCTCCAATATTCTTTGAGTATGCTTTCTTTATTTTAATTGTTCATCTTGGGATATGCAACGACTTTCTCGAAGAATTATCCTATTTTAACATTTCTCATGGATTTTCTCACGCTAACGAGATGGTTTTTTTAAAAGAAAAATAATGCTATAATGACATCAGTTTTGAAATTTCGTTGAAACGTTTGGAGGCAAAAAAAGTGACGATTTCATTATTCGCAATTCGCGATTGCTTAGAAAAAGAAGATTTATTAAAAGAATTTATTTCACCAGAAGGCTGGCACTTGACCCTTTCCGACACGTTAGGTCAACGAGAAGTAACGGCTCTTTCTTACGATTCGAGAGACGTAACAGCAGAAACACTCTTTTTTTGTAAAGGATTAAACTTTAAAGAAATCTATTTAGAAAATGCTGTAAAAGACGGCCTAGAAATCTATGTTTCTGAGGTGCCTTATGAGGTTCCGGCGCAACTAGGAATTATCGTGACTGACATTAAAAAAGCAATGGCTGTGTTAAGCATGGCTTTTTATGATTATCCACAAAATAAATTAAAACTGATTGGCTTTACTGGAACCAAAGGTAAAACAACAGCGGCTTATTTCACCAAATATATTTTAGATGTTGCTACACAACAAAAAACAGCCTTGCTTTCTACCATGAATTCGACATTAGATGGCAAAACATTCTTTAAATCTGCCTTGACTACACCCGAATCTTTGGACTTGTATCGAATGATGGCAACCGCTGTTGCTAACGGGATGACTCATTTTATTATGGAAGTTTCTTCCCAAGCCTACAAAACTAATCGTGTCTACAAGTTATTTTTTGATGTCGGCATTTTTTTAAACATTACCCCCGACCATATCAGTCCAATTGAACATCCAACCTTTGACGATTACTTTTATTGCAAACGTCAATTGATTACACATTCTAAAGTCATTGTGTTGAATCACGAAGCTGATTATTTTCCATTACTTAAAGAAACCGCACAACAGCAAAAAGTCCCTGCCATTGTCTATGGCAGTCAGCCAGCTTCAGAAGTTGACTATTCATTCGCTGTTTCTTCAGATGATTCCTTACGTTTTATCGTTGAAAGTCCTGCAGATGCGTTAGGATTGGCCGGCTCTTATCACCTTCGTTTAGGTGGTGATTTTAACAAAGGTAATGCGTTAAGTGCGGCGATTGCTAGTGTCCTTGTGGGAGCTTCAAAAGAAGAGTGTCAACAAGGGATCGCAGCAACCACCGTCCCTGGCCGGATGGAATCTTTAACGAATACCAACGGTGCAACCGTCTATGTTGATTACGCTCATAACTATGATAGTTTGAAGAATCTTTTAACCTTTGTCCGCGAAGAACATCCTGACGGCCGCTTAATTGTTCTTGTCGGTAGCACGGGAGACAAAGCGATTTCTCGCCGCAAAGACTTTGGTAGGGTTCTTTCTGAATTGGCTGATGTTGCAGTCCTAACAACCGATGACCCAGCCAGTGAAGATCCAGCAAAAATTTGCCAAGAAATTCAAGCCCATATTACCAAAGAAATGCCTGTTTACACCGTTTTAGATCGTGGCGAAGCAATTGCTCACGCATTATCTTTAAGCACAACGGCTGATGATGCGATTGTCTTAGCTGGTAAAGGCGCCGACCTTTATCAAAAAGTAAACGGCGTAGATGAACCTTACGCAGGAGACTTTGCCCTTGCGGAAGCTTTCATTAATAAAAAGAACTAAATCATTTAAACACACATGAAAAAAACAAGCTGCAACCACTTATTAGCAAAGGTTGCAGCTTGTTTTTTAAAGAACTTCTTTTATTTTCGTTACTTCTTCTTCTGATAAGACATGACCGCCATCAACGAGCAAAAAGTCGACTGGGAAATGTTTCTTTAATTGATTAGCTAAAGAAAGAACTTGTCCCGGAATACTCAACTCATCCTGAGCCCCTGTTGTGACAATCACTTTTGTCGCAAACTCACCAGATACATATTGATAGCCTAAATTGCTTGGATGCAGTAAAATAACAGTGTTAGCAATAGTCGGGTTCTTTTCTAACAGGCCTAAAATAAAATTGGCACCGTTAGAGTATCCTATAAAAATAACTTCATCGTATAACTTTTGCGGTTGCCAAACTTCTTCTAGAAACGCCGTCACTCGCTCATCAAAGTTAGCACGAGGTAATGCTCCATTGACTAATGGCGCAAAAAAGCGTCGCTGTTCGCCTACACCTTCTGTTCCTAAGTAACTTAGAACACTCGCTTCTGGATAAAGGGTTGCGATGGTCGTTAATAATTGATATTCATTGCCACCAGTACCATGGAAAGCGACAACTAATTGATTAGGTTTCGACCCTTTTTGAAAAAATTGTTTCATTTAATAAACCTCCAAGAAAGGAATTTTACTATGTATGCACAAATTCATCACATCTCTATTTTAAATCGATTGATAAAGCCTACATTTGACTTCTATCATAATACACTGGGATTAAAATTACTAATGAAAACGATCAACCAAGACGATCACACCATGTATCACTTGTTTTTCTCAGATAATGAGCAACGAACAGGTACCGAATTAACTTTTTTTGAATTGAATGATGGCCAAGATCAATCCTTTGGAACAAATACGATTGAACGAACTATTTTAAAAGTACCAACGCGCACCTCTTTGGATTTTTGGGCAGAACGTCTTGAGCAAGCGGGTATCTGCCACTATGGTGTGGAAACATTTAACCAACACCCAATTTTGCGTTTTGAAGCGCCCGATAATACGCAAATGGCGCTTGTTCCGTTACGTGAATTTGAAAATGCGGAAGATTATTTTCCAGCTGAGCATGCTGAAATTCCAGTAGAACATGCAATTTTAGGCATTGATGCAATTCAATTACGCGTCCAATATGCCGCAGCTACCAAACAACCTTTAGTGGATTATTTACATTGGCATGAAAAAGAAACAGTACCTTTTTTTGAAACTGCACATGAAGTAACCGTTCTGGAAAATCATCATCCACAGTTTTATCAAGAGGTTCATATCATTGATGACCGTACCAATCCGCTTGCCATTGAAGGAATTGGTGGCGTTCATCACGTCGCCTTTGGGGTGGAAGATACGCAAGAATTAACGCAAGTTGATAGCCTGTTAGAGGAAAAGAATTTTACAAACTCAGGAGTTAAAGACCGCGAATTTTTCAAATCATTGTATTTTAGAGAACCGAACCACTTGTTATTTGAAGTAGCCACACAAAAAGGCCTGCTAGATGCCGAAGCCTATGAAAATCAAAGCTCAAACTTTGATGAAATCCCCCTTTATTTGCCTCACTTTTTGGCAGATCAAAGAGAACGAATCGAAGCGATTTTAGCACAACAACGCCATGAGTAAACAAAAATAGCGGTTAGGACCGCTATTTTTGTTTTTTAATATCCTATTATTGCCCTTTTTTGAAAAAAAGGAGTACACTAATAGTAGATGAACTGCGCAAGGAGGTGAGTACATGTTATCTAAGGAAGAAGTTCTACACTTATTGAACGAAGCAAAAAAAGAAGTCGATCGTTTAGAAACAAACCGCCAAGAAGATTTAGGTAATTCAATCAACTATATTGAAAATGAATTACAGCTCCAACGTGTCTTATCTCAAGTGGAAGCTTATGAAAAAGTACTTGGTTAATTGATTACGCATTAAATGAGAGAGGAGCAACCAGATTCAGGTGAATGAATCTGGTTGCTCCTCTCTCATTTTTTACTAGACTAATTCGTAAGCAAGTTCTCGTGCAATAATTTTTGCGGTTGTTTCAGCGATTTCTCCAGTAAAGCCAATGCATTGTTCCATATGCTCAGGTGAACCCATCGTCATTTTACTTGTCAAAATACTGCAGCAAACCACTCGATGCTTTTGTCGAAAACTTTGATGCAATTCGTTGGCTAAAGCCATCGTTTTATTTACTTGTTCTCCTTTGGCTTCTGTCCGACCAAAAAAGTAGCCCAGACACATAACCCCGCCTGAAAGAGCACCACAAATACACTTCGCTCCTCCAACACCTACAGGAAACCCAGAAGCCATGGCCACAGCTTCAATGGGAATCTCCGCATCGAAGTGTTGCCGAATGGTCGCCACAATCGCTTCCGAGCAATAAAAATCACCGTTACGATAATAGGCTTCCGCTTCTTCCCTGATTGCTTGTAAACAAATTCTCTTTTTCAAAATGCCCTCCATTCTGTATCCGCTTTCATTTTATGAATAAAAGGATGCCAAGCATCCCTTTATTTTATAGATTTTCTGCAGAGGTAAATACTTCTGACACATCATCATCGTCTTCTAACTTGTCAACCAAACGCTCTAATTGCGCTTTTTGTTCATCGTTCAAGGTTAGTAAGGTTTGCGGAACCATTGTTAATTCAGCTTGTGCTAATGAATAACCTGCTTGTTCTAAAGCATCGCGAACCGCTGTAAAATCTTCTGGTGCTGTGTAAATTTCAAATACTTCTGGTGATGTTTCTAAATCCTCGCCGCCTGCTTCCAAAACGACTTCTAGCATATCGTCTTCCTCAATTGCATGATCTTCTCGCTTAATGACAATATAGCCTTTACGATCAAACATATAATTCACCGAACCCGTTTCACCTAAAGAGCCACCATTTCGAGTAAACGCGACGCGAACATTGGTGGCCGTTCGGTTGCGGTTATCTGTTAGTGCATGAACTAAAACTGCCACGCCACCTGGCCCGTATCCTTCATAAGTTACCTCGTCATAATGTTCCCCTTCACCAGCACTACTGGCTTTTTTTATGGCGCGCGCAATATTATCATTGGGCATATTGGCTGACTTAGCTTTATCGACTGCTAAACGTAAAGCAGGATTCATTGTGGGGTCAGGGCCACCTGCTTTTGCCGCCATATAGATTTCCCTTGAAACTTTTTGGAAAATTTTCCCACGTTTGGCATCTTGTGCATTTTTACGCCCTTGAATGTTGCTCCATTTGCTGTGTCCTGACATCCTTGATTCCTCCTGACTTTTCGTTACTATTCTCCTATATTCTACTCTTCTTTTCAGTTAGGAACAAGCGCTACCAAAAAAAGACCCTCGCTTACCCACCGTTCTGACGAATAAACGAAGCTCTTCTAAATTAGCGTCTTCTTTTTTTATTTTTCTTCAAACCATGAACCACCAAACAAATAACGATGGCTGTCAAAGCACCCATGGCATCCAACATAACATCTTGAAAAAGAGGGGTCCTTCCGCCTGTGATCATTTGATGAAATTCATCTAAACCTGCATAGCCAGTAGCAGCTAGCCAGGAAACAACAGCTGTTAAAAACAGACCTTTGATTCTTGGTACTAATCCAATAAACCAACTACCACCTAATAGAAAATACGTACCAAAATGGGCTCCCTTACGAATAAAAAATTCAACAAATTTACTATAACCACTAGCTTGAATGCTCACTTCACTGCCAGCATATTGAAAAGAAATATTTTTTAATTGTTCTTCAAAAGGATGACTGCTCAGAAGTTTATCTAAAAGACCAACTTGTGATTGCTGTTCATACGTCTGTGATGAACTGAAAAATAAAATGGCCATAATAACAAACGCAATGACTAAATATAAATTACTATCTTTCAAATAATTTTTCATATAATCCTCTTTTCTTGGTTTCAAGTTGCCCCGTGCCTGCCACGGAAAATTCTTTTTTATTATAGTCGGTTTCGAGGGAAAAAGAAACAACTTCTCTTAGGTCTTATGATATACTGAAAAGAAAAAAATGAAAGAAGGATTGGATATGACCTATTCTATTACATGGGATTTAGACAGTATTTTCCCCAATGGGAGCGAGTCCAAAGAACTTAGCCAACGAATGACTCAATTAACCGAACAAACAAAAGAGTACCATCAATTAATCACAGAATGGACACCAGAAAGTGCCCAAGGCAAAGAACAATTTGCTGAAATCTTAACGTTACAAGGGAAAATCTCAAATGGCTTTTCACAATGTAATAGTTTTTTAACTGCTTTAATTTCTGCTAATACTAATGATACCAAGGCCAAAATTTTATCAGGCGATTTATACAATCTGTTGCCAGCGATTCAATTAGCTGAAACCATTTTTACTAAAAAAATCACCGAGATTTCAGCTGAACATTGGCAAGCCCTGTTAGCCGAAGAACCGTTTAAAACAATGGCTTTTCGCTTAAATGAATTACGCCGTGATGGAAAAAAACTGCTTTCCGAACAAGAAGAAAATATCATCAATACGCTTTCTCTAGATGGGTTAAATGCTTGGAGTACACATTACGATACGATTGTTGCTTCCATCGTGATTCCTTTTGAAGAAAAAGATGGCTCTGTGACAGAACTATCTGCAGGCCAAGCCTTTAACCGCATGATGGGAGATCCTGACAAAGAGGTTCGTCAACGTTTGTTTACAGCATGGGAGAAAGCTTGGAGTGGCAAAGCTTCAATTTTAGCAGACACCCTAAATCACTTAGATGGGTTCCGTTTATCTGATTACAAATTGCATGGCACTACAGATTATTTAGAAAATCCCTTAAACTATAATCGAATGAGTCAAGAAACATTAACGGTTATGTGGGAAACCATCCAAAAAAATAAACAACCATTCGTCGACTTTTTAACGCGCAAAGCGCAATTATTCGGCAAAGAAAAAATGGATTGGCAAGACCAAGATGCACCAATTATTTTAGGTGATTTAGAAGAAAAAACGTATTCCTTTGATCAAGCCGCTGCCTTTATTTTAGAAAATTTCCGTAAATTCAGTCCGAAAATGGCCGATTTTGCCCAAATGGCTTTTGAAAAAAGTTGGATTGAAGCTGAAGATCGTCCAGGCAAACGTCCTGGGGGTTATTGTACAGAATTACCTGAAACACAAGAGTCGCGGATTTTCATGACCTTTGGCAATTCAATCAACGAAGTAGCTACTTTAGCCCATGAATTAGGTCACGCTTTCCATAGTAGCGTGATGTGGGATTTACCTTCATTGAATCGAGAGTATGCCATGAACGTAGCAGAAACAGCTAGTACCTTTGCAGAATTGATTGTTGCTGACGCTACCTTAAAAGAGGCCAAATCAGACGTTGAAAAGATTAACCTTTTAGACACAAAAATGCAAAATGCCATTGCCATGTTTATGAACATTCATGCACGTTTTATCTTTGAAAATAATTTTTATCAAGCGCGCCAAAAAGGTTTAGTAGCGGAAGAAGATATTACTGAATTAATGTTAGCGGCGCAAAAAGAAAGCTACAAAGATAGTCTTGGCAGTTATCATCCTCATTTCTGGGCGAGCAAATTGCACTTCTTTATTGATGATGTGCCTTTCTATAATTTCCCATATACTTTTGGCTATCTATTCAGCATGGGTATCTATGCGTATGCCAATCAACAAGGCAGCTCTTTTGAAGACCAATACATTGCGTTATTAAGAGACACTGCTTCGATGACAAGCGAAGAATTAGCGAAAAAACATTTAAATGTTGACTTAACAAAACCTGATTTCTGGCAAGCCGGCATTGATCAAGTCCTAAAAGATGTGGAACAATTCATGACTTTAACTGAAAACTATGTAAACTAAGCAAAAAAGAAGCAGTAACCAACATCAGGTTACTGTTTCTCTTTTTTTCAAATAGTTTCGATACGCAAGGTAGCCCACAAGCATTAGTCCAAACGTAACAAATTCAACCACAGGCATGGCTAACCAAACACCGGTTAATCCTAGTAATTTCACCAAAATAAATAAAACTGGCACAATTAAAAAGAACCCACGCAAAGAGGAAATCATTAGTGCCATTTTCGGTTTACGAACTGCCGAAAAGTAATAAATCCCCATAAAATTCAATCCTGTAAACAAGAAGGAAATCGCATATAAGCGGATGGCTGTCCTAGCAATTTGCGCCAACTGGTCGTTCCCTTCGCTATTAAAGACCTCAATAATTTGTCCCGTAAACACTTGACTGATTAAAAAGAACAGGAAGCCGGCAACCAAATACGTAATAAAGCTAAGTTTAACAAATTTACGCAACACCTTCGTTTCCCCTAAACCATAGTATCGGCTGAGTAATGGTTGCGCCCCTTGCCCAATCCCTGTAAAAATGGCAATCACAATAATATTGAGATTGGCAACAATCGCATAAGCTGAAATCGCCACATGACCAACTAAGTTTAACAAAACAATATTAAATAAAAACATGACAAAGGCCGAAGAAAATTCATTTAAAAAGGAAGAAAAACCAATCGACATAATTTCTCGAACATCCTGAAATTTCACTTTAAACTTTTCAAAACGTAAAACTCGTTGCGGCGACCACTTATGCAACGTAATCAGGATTAAGCTTGTTAACGGTGACATCACCGTTGCAATGGCCGCGCCTGCCATGCCCCACCCAAATTGATAAATAAAGACATAATCCAAAATAATATTGACAATTCCCCCACTGACAAAAGCAATCGTTGCCAAACGAGGATTATGGTCATTTCTTAAAAAAGTAATCAGGCAATTGTTTAAAATAAATAATAATGAACAGCTAAGGTAAATCATATAATATTCCTTTGCCAAACCAAACAAGACACCGGTCCCCTGAAGTCCCCGAATAATTTGATCGGAAAAAATCAAGCTCGCTAAAGTAAAGAGACTCCCTATAACGAAAACTAACCCAATCGTTAAACTAAAATACTGATTGGCTTTTTTGATTTCTTTTTGCGCAACCGTGGTCGAAAACAACGTAGCGCCGCCAACGCCAAACATCCAACCTAATCCATTAATAATATTAACGAGTGGTAAGACAATGTTAAGCCCCGCCAATGCCTCGGTGCCGATCCCATTTGCAATGAAAAATGTGTCCGCCAAAATAAAAATTGATTGCGCCGCCATACTTAAAATTCCTAACAGAACATTTTTATAAAACAACGCAGTAAAATGGTTTTGCTGTGTTTGCTCCATACCCAAATCTCCTTCTAACAAAAAAAGGACTCATTCTTTTTGCTTCAAGGCTTACGCAAAAATCAGAATCCTTCAATTATTCAACCCAGCGATTAAATAATCTGTCTATTTATTGATACTTCTAGGGTAGCATTCTCTCTTCGAAAAAACAACCATCCTTCTATTTTTCTCATTTTAAACTTTCTTAAGCAGTTGCAGTTGTTTTTGAACCACTTGCCAATCTTCTTTCACGACTTCTTTTAAACGATAATTATAAAAGACAGCCGCTGGATGGAAGAGTGGAATGATTTGATAGGTTTTCTGCGTCCAATGATAGTTTTGTGATTGCTCATCAAATGTTTGAATGGGCGACTGAATGACCGTTCCGTGCACTGCAGTGATTGTTGGCTTTGGTCCTAAAAGTCGTTGCAACCCAATATTCCCCAGTGTCAAAATTAGTTCAGGTTGGCAAACAGCGATTTCCCAATCAAGCAAAGGCGCAAAAATTTTGATTTCTTCTTTGGTGGGCGTTCGATTAGGAAACTTGGTTACTCTTTCTCCCGTTTTTGCAATCTGCTTCGTTTTTACAGAAAAAGGCCGACTCCTAACCGCACTGGTGATATACACCGTTTCACGACTTAAGCCAACTTGTTGTAATTGTTCCATCAACAATTGACCTGAACGCCCTATAAATGGTACGTTTTCTTTAATTTCTTCTTTTCCAGGGGCTTCCCCAATCAGCATCACTTTTGGCTGTTGCGGACCTTGACCTTCCACAAAACCTTCTAATGGTAAGTCTTTCGCTTTAGCTAAAACTGCTTTTTTCAGATGTTCAGGATAGTGCATTTACCATCACGCCTCTCTTCTGGTATTCTTCCTTCGCTATATTGATTATAAATAAGGCCCAAAAGAAACTCAAAAAAAGGAGCCTATTCATTTAAGCGCTGGTTTTTCTACACACAAAGCTTTGTCTTTAGCTAAATAAAAAGGCCGTAAGTAACCAACTAAATTAGACATTGGTAAAACCTCCGTTGGTAAGTCAATCTTCAATGTCTCCTTTAAATAGGCTTTGCGTGTCGTAATCCGTTGCCACATGTCTGGATAAGTTTGCTGAATCTCTTTTTGCAGTGTTTCATCAGCCAAAGCCACACATTCTTCTGCACTCACCCCTGTATAACCAGGTACAGAAGGAATAATATCCACTTGAAAGAGCATGCCACTTTCCAAGCGAATGGCTGAATCTGGATAAATAGGCGACGACATCCATTCATCATCCGAAACTAAATGCCCAGGATTCAAATGCCAGTGATAGATTTCTTTTGGTAACTGTTCTTCAATCGCTTGGTACATTTCTCGCCCTAACAGTCCGATTCGAATGGTTTCAAGCCAGTGAACGACAGCTTGAAAATAGGGTTTTGCTACGCGTTCTAAATAATCACGTTGCGCTTCTGGCAATTGCTGCTCGTTTTCAATAACAAAACCTGTTCGGCTAGACAAGCCGCCTTTGTAGCCTGTAGTTAATGATAAGGCATCACCTAACTGAATTTCTTTGGCAGTCGGATACATGTTTGCATATTCAAAACGTTGACCAGTTGCCGCAATGGTTACTACCGTCGGCGTTTGACCTTCATCATTTAACAAAGCCCCAATGTCCGTTTCACGCTGTCCTATTTCAATTGCATTTAAGGCCTTTAACATACTGCGAGAAGCCAAATTCGCCCCATATTCATAGTGCGCCAATTCGTTAGCATTATTTGTTGTGCGGGCCCCCTTTGCTCCAATCAATAAGTGGGTCCCATTTAGTAAACGAGCTTCTTTCGGCAGCGCTTTTTTCAGTGCTTCGACAATAAAATGTGGCACATCAAACATCGTAGCAGGTTCTTGCTGTTGTGTTGTAAACATTTTCCACCCAACGATACCTATTTTTTGAGCAGTTTCATCGAGAAGCGTTTCAAAAATCTGCGACAACTTTTGTTCCCCAGCCATTGGTTGATTCGGTAGCGAAAAAGCTGGATAATGAATTAAATCGGCTGAGATGCGGGCATGTTGGCACAGTTTTAAATTTTCATTGCCTAAAATAACTGTCGCCGCACCATCCTTATTTAACACAAGGAGTCCTTCTTCAAACCTCGGAATAAAGCCAGTTAAGTATTCAAAATTACTGCCATGCTCTTTGTCTGCATAGAAGACCAATTGATCGAATTTTTCTGTTTCCATTCGTTGTAATACTTTCTGCTTACGCGCCATCATCGTTTCATTCGTCAAATACGTTGGAAAAACATTCTCAAAAACAGTAGGTTCAGCAATATGTGTATAATTAATTTTTCGCTTCATTATTATCCTCCATTATTCATCTGCGACAATCAACGTTACGCCTGCTTGCGCTAACTGCTCACAGAATTTTTCATCAGGTCGTGTATCTGTCACTAAACAATCAATTTCTGTTAATTCGCAAATTTTAAATAAACCCGTTTTGTTTAATTTCGTTTGGTCTGCTAAGGCAATGACTTGTTTGCCTTGTTGAATCATTCGCCGTTTGACTTGACCTTCTTCTTCTGTGTGAATAAATAATCCTTGTTCAGATAACGCAAACACACCTAATAATGTATAGTCGGGGGCAAATTCCCCAACCTTAGCGACTGTTTCTGCCCCAAACAAAAAGAGTTGTTGTTTATGCAGTTGCCCAGGTAATACTGTAATTTTTGTCTGATCCATTTGCGCTAGAAGTAGCGCATGACTGAGAGAGTTCGTGATCGCGTGAATCGGACTATTTTCCATCGCTCGAATAGCTGCTTCCACCGTGGTTGATGAATCAAAAAAAATGGACGCTTGTTTGGGAATATTTGCCCAAACTTTTTGGGCAATGGCTTGTTTTTTCTCTGGATGCTTCATTATTCGTTGAGCATAATCATAAATAGTTGCTTCAGACTGCACTGAGATAGCGCCACCGTGCGTTCTCTTTAAATGTCCTTCCTTTTCTAAACGAATTAAATCTCGTCGAATAGTATCTTTTGAAACGGAGACTTGCTCCGCTAACGCTTCCATGGAAATACTTTTTTGTTCATTCACTATTTTTTGAATCTTGGCTAAACGTTCTTCAATCAACATGCTTCCTCACCTCTTCTAAGTAAAGATAGCATCTTTTGCATTATTTTGCAAACAAATGCAAAATAATGCAAAAAAGACAAAAAAACTAGTCCTTCATTTTCTAACGAAGGGCTAGTTTGAGAGTGGTTTTAATAGGTAAATTGAATAATCATGCCGCTAGGATCTTCTAACGCAAGTAAATGATCTTTGGCAATAAAATGTAACTTTGCTTCTTCCGCATTGGCTTGGACTATCTCTAAATCTGCCGCAGTTGGCAAACGGAAGGTGTAATTTTCTAAGCCAAATTGATTTTCTTGAATCGTTGGCAGCTGTTTGCCGCTCCATGTATTTGTCCCAATATGATGATGGTACTGACCCGCTGCAAAAAACTTCGCTTGTTGACCAAAGTTAGACTTTAAGCCAAACCCTAAGTTTTTATAGAACGTTTCAGTGGCATCTAAATCGGCCACTTTCAAATGAATGTGCCCAATTTTAGAACCTTCGGAAATTCCTAGCCAGTGACCGTCAGCTTCTGCAGCTAAACTATCACCGTCTAATTCTTCTGTCACACCGATAATTTCACCATTTGGACGAATATCCCAGACTTCTTCTGGTTTATCCCAATAAATTTCGATGCCATTATTTTCTGGATCACTTAAGTAAAGGGCTTCACTATAGCCATGATCTGCTGCGCCAATTTGCACATTTTCCTGCAAAAGCCACAGCAACATATTGCCTAAATCTTTGCGGGTTGGTAGCAGGAAAGCAATATGGTACAAGCCAGTGGTACCCTGATTTTCTTCCCCAGCTGTTAGTTCTTTTAAGACAAGAATTGCATCGTTGGTGCCTTGTGGCGCTAGCCAAGCACGTCCCTCTCCTTGTTTTAAAAGTTTTAAGCCAATTGTTTTCGTATAAAAGTTTACCATTTTATCTAAATCAGCCACTTTCAAAGTGACTTGTTGAATCCCAATATTACTTGGTAATGCTTGAACCATTTGCTTTCACTCCTTTCCTCTTCGTTTTACTAAAGCAATGATTTAGTTGAATTCTTTAAAACGAGCACTATCTTCCATGTATTCTTTTTCGCCAGCTGGCGCTTCAATGGAACCAATGACCATTTGTGCACGCAAATTCCAGTTTGCAGGAATTGACCATTCTGCAGCAACCGCTTCGTCAATGACTGGGTTGTAGTGTTGTAAGTTTGCTCCAATATTTTCTTGCGCTAAGGCAGTCCAAACGTTCGCTTGTGTTAAACCAGTTGCTTGTTCAGACCAAACAGGGAAGTTATCCGCATATAATGGGAAGCTATCTTGTAAGTTTTTCACGATATCTGTATCTTCAAAGAATAAAATTGTACCCGCACCAGCTGCAAAACCTTGTAATTTAGCTTGTGTGTTTGGAAATGCTTCTGCTGGAGTTAATGGTTTTAAGGCATCTTCAGTCATTGCCCATAATTTTTTGTGAGCATCGCCGAATAAGAACACCACGCGTTGTGTTTGAGAGTTAAAAGCTGTTGGACTTTCTCTAACAACTTCTTTTACTAAAGCAGTTACTTCTTCTTTTGAAATTGGTAAGTTTTCTCCTAAAGCATAGATTGAACGACGGTTTTTCATCATTTCAGTAAATTTTGACATAATATGTTCATCCTTTCGAATTTCCTCAGTAAATTCATTTAATTTTGTTTACATGCTTACTATACTACCTTACTAAAAGTAAGTAAAGCTTTTCGTCTTACTTTTTGTAAGTTTTTTTATTTTTTAGTGAAAAACCTTATTCTACCAAAGAAAAAACAACCAGCTTTTTTCTAAGAAAAAGAAAAATCTGGTTGTCGATTAATAAATGTAGAAGTCAATTGAATCGTTTTCGGCCGTTTTTCTTGAAATAAATGTGTGGCTTTTTCCCCTAATTCCATTAATGGATGACAGATTGTTGAAAAATTTAAAATTTCACTTAATAAAGTTTGTTCCTGTCCCACTAAAAAGAGTGGTCTTTCAATAACGGCTTGAATCCCTGCGGCAATTTCATCACCGTTGGTCACAACCGCTTGTAGCGTTGGATCTTGCCCACAGTGACGTCCTACTTCACACCCATCTTCATAGGTTAAACAGTCCTTAAATAACCGATTTTCAGGAATCGCTCCATAAATTTCCTGATATGCGTCAACTAAATAGCGTGCGCTTGTACTTTTTTCTGGTGCACGGTTAATCGTAATTGCCACTTCACTACATCCTTGTTGTTTCAACGCTTGGAAGACCCGCCGATAAACGGTTAAACGATCGATATAGATACTAGCATAACTAGGGTCTTCTATTTTTTCACAAAAAACAACTTGCTCTTTATACGGAGCAAACACACTTAAAGGATTTGCCTTTGACAAAACAATCATGCCATCAAACGCACCCGTGGCCATTTTTTCCAAGTAACTTTTTTCAACTTCTTTATCATAATCCGTTGGTAATAAACTGACCATCATCCCTTGTTGAAATGCTTGGTGGATAATCCCACTTAAAATAGCATCAAAATAAGGTTGATTCGTATAAGGAACCATGACACCTAATGTATTACTTTTCCCAAAGCTAAGATTTCTCGCTAATATATTGGGCTTATAGCCCAACTCATCGATAATTGCTTGGATTTTCAGTCGTTTTTCTTCAGAAACATACGGATGATGATTAATCACACGCGAAACAGTCGTAACTGAAGATCCTGAAAGGCGCGCAATTTCTCGAATTGTTGTCATACTTTCACCTCATTACTTTACAAAATTGAGTTAAATAAGGCACAATCCCTGTCCCGTAATCAACAAAACGATAAAAGGTCTCCTGCCAAGCAAAAGAAATTTCCTGAATATCCTCCTGCTGTGTCAAGTGCCACTCCGTTATCTGATGGTACGGAATTTCTTGATGCCAAATCTTATAGTATTTTTTGGGACTATTTAACTGCAGACTTTTGGCCGTCGTAGTCACCGAGACAAAATAGTAATCCATACCAAGTCTATCGCTTATCTCCACTATAACATTCATTTTCATACCCTCCAATATTTTGATACACCTAGCTTACCTTATGAAACGCGTACCAGAGCAAGAGGAAAAATAAAAAAAAGTGAGACCATGTTATACTAGATGTATCATATAAAAGCAAAGGATGAGTGCAATGGAAACTGTTACAGTAGCAACAAAAAGCGACTTACTAACAAATTTGAACAAGCAAACAGATGAAATCATTATCTCGGGGGCACTTGCACAAGAAATATACCACTTAAAAAAACAACAATTAACCGAAACGGAAGAAATGAGCTTTTTAGTGGGTAGCCAAGGCGCTGGCTCATTTTTAACCTATTTAATCGAGAAGTTATCCTATATAAATTCGGAGCTATCGCCAGAAGAACAAAAAATTGAACATGCGATTTTGCGTTTGTATGTTATTAAAAAATTAACTCCAGAAACTACTTTATTACGTCTAAAACAGTTAGATTATTAAAATTTTATTTAATCAAGATAGACCAATTCCCTGCGTACAACGAGTCCCTTTCATTAATCACTTGATATAATTACCTTTATTCAAGTTCCCACCATTGTCATTATCGATTAACCAATGGTATATTAGAAGTAACAGGTAAGTCATTTTATTTGAAAAAGTGTTTGGGAAATGTTTGGGGAGGAATGTTTATGTGTCAACCGCAGGAAAAAAAGAAAGAAATTTCTGTTGCTAAGTTACGTTATCGTTTTGAAGTACCAATGATTATCATTGGTTTTGTTTTATTGTTTTTCGCATTGGGGTTAGTTGCTTTATTGATATTGAGTGATTTGCCGATTCCTGACTGGTTATTAATTGTCTTAATTGCACCAATTGCGCCAGTCATTGCTTTTTTTACCATTCGTTATATGTACATGGATACTGCTTCTAACGGAGTGGAAATTACAGAAAATCAGTTACCAGAAATTTATTCCTTGTATATTGATTTGGCAAAAGAAATGGGCTTTGGCACTAAAAAATTAAGGATGCCACGTCTTTATTTAATCAACGGGAATGGTGTCTTAAACGCTTTTGCGGCAAAATGCTCTTTACACAGACGCTATGTTGTCATTCACAGTGATTTGTTGGATATCGCGTACAATACAGGCGATTTTTCGCTGATTCGCTTTATTTTGGCACACGAGCTAGGACACCATAAATGTGGGCACACTAATTTATGGCGGCTAATGTTATCCATTATTTTGAAACCAGTTGCGTTAGATAAAAGTTTTACAAGAACGCAAGAATATACCGCTGATCGCGCAGGTTTATACTACGCCGAAGAAGGTGCTTTAAGCATGATTTATTTATTTTCAGGAAAATACATGGGCAGTCGTGTGGATTTAGAAGAATACTTTCACAGTATTGATTTACATGATGATACCATCTGGCTTAAATTGAGTAACTTCTTATCCGATCATCCTGTTGGCTTCCGTCGCATGCAAACATTGAAAAAAGCCAAAGATACTGGCAATTGGGACGTTCATGGGAAATTTTTCTAGCAAGAGCCAACCATCATTAAATAAACGTGCTGGGACAAAAGATTCTTTAACTTTTGTCCCAGCACGTTTATTAATCCACCAATAAATGAACAAATTCTTCTTTGGTGATATTTACAAAGTAGTCTTCAAAGTTAAACGCTGCTAATGCTTGCCAAATTGATGAATACTGATAGTCCACACCTAATAAAGCCGCAACGATTTCCGCTGTTTCTTTTTTGGCAAAGTAATCACCATAAATCGTTAACTCAATTATTTTACCTTTTTCAACAGTCAAACGTGCATCCACGATGCCGCCTTTAAACTTTTCTTCTTTTTTGATCGTAAATTTAGGCGCTTCACCAAAAATCCAAGCTTCATTGCCATACACTTCAGCGACCAATTTCCTAATTTCCTGTTGATCTGCTTTGGTTAGGACATATTCTTTCTCAGCAATTTCAGTTAGAGATTCGACATCAAAGAGCTCCATCAGTAAACGATTGCGAAATTCCTCAATGGTTAATTGTTGATATTTTTCGTCTAAGTACGGCCGTAAATTGGTTACGCGTCCCCGAACAGATTTTGTCCCTTTTGATTCAATTTTTTTCTTAGAAACAGTTAAAACACGTTGAACTTCTGCCAAATCAACATCATACATCAAGGTACCATGAGTATACATCTTCCCCTTTTTTGTATACATGGCATTGCCAGAAAATTTTTTCCCATCAATTAATAAATCATTGCGACCGCTAATCTCGGCCCCCGTTGCGCCCATTTTATGTAATGCTTCAATAATTGGTTTAGTGAACGCTTTAAAATCCCCAAAAGCTTGATGTCCTTCCTGAACAACAAAACTAAAGCTGACATTCCCGAGATCATCATAAACAGCACCACCGCCCGATAAACGGCGAGTAATAACGATTCCCTTCTCTCTAGCATAAGCTAAGTCAATTTCTTCATAAGCATTTTGATTTCGGCCTAAAATAACACAGGGTTCCTGAATATAAAACAACACTAAGGGCTCTTCAAAAGAGAGAGTGTTTAATAGATAATCTTCCGTTGCTAAATTTTCACGAATATCTCGTGACTGCATTATGACATAACGCATAAGGTCGCCCCACTTCTTTTTCTTCTAGTGTATCACTTTCTTTCAAAATTGGTTCACTAAACGTCTTCTCTGGCCATTCTCAAAAGCGGATGATCAACAAAAAAACGAACGTGGGACAACAATCACTTTGGATGTTTGTTCCACGCTCAAAATCTAATAAACAGCAGTTACAGAACTGTTTAGCTTTTTAGTCTAACCAAGTTACTACTTCTGAAACATCTCGTCGGACTGTTTCAAAGCCGGGTGTTTGAGCTTTACCAATCGGAATAATCAGTCCGTTCACTAAATGATCCTCAATATTAAATAACTTGCGAACAGCTTCCGTTTCAAACCCAGACATCGCCACTGTATCATAGCCTCGATCTTTTGCAGAAAGCATCAGCTGCATTGCAACTAAGCCTTGGTCTAACATTAGCCACTCTCTTTTTTGTTCTTCGCTAACATCATAGTACCAAGAAACATTTTCATTAATTCCTTGACGAATTTCTTCCGTCATCGTTCCTTGTGCGACAGCTTTAGCACTGATTTCATCTGCATTGGCCACTGTATAAGCAGTCAAATCACCTAATAAAATAATCACCGCCGCTGCCCCTTTAACTGCTGGTTGTTGCATCGAAACTTCGTAAAGGGCTTCTTTTTGTTCTTTTTCTGTGACAATTAAAAAACGCCATGAATTTAAATTGGTACTATTTGGCGCGAACATCGCTTCCTCAATTATGGCCATTAATTCCTCTTTTGGAATCTCAACATCTGGCATAAAATCCCGAACTGAGCGGCGGCTGCGAACAACATCTTGATACATCATATTTCTTCTTCCTTCCTCTTGCCTTACTTGACATAGTTATTATTACTCACTATGATGGAGAAAAAAAGTACGCACTTTTTATTCACCTAGGAAGAAAAAAGTAACCATTACGTGTCACAAGGAGAAACTATGACAACTGATAAACAAACCAGTATCAACTTAGCCCTTTCCACCATTAACGGCAAATGGAAATTATCATTAATGGATGAATTATTCCAAGGAACCAAGCGCAACGGTGAATTGATGCGTGCGCTCGACGGAATCACTCAGCGCGTCCTGACAGATCGCTTGAGAGAAATGGAAAAAGATGGCCTAGTCCATCGAGAATCCTTTAACGAACTGCCCCCTCGTGTGGAATATACGCTCACTCCGGAAGGATATGCTCTTTATGATGCCCTCTCTTCACTTTGCCATTGGGGCGAAACATTTGCACAAAAAAAGGCGAGACTTAACAAATAAGTCTCGTCTTTTTTTATCTATTTTGGGTATTATGGGTAAACTTAAGATATTTTTGAAGTCCTTCTTGAATTGAATAAACGGGTGAAAAACCTAAGCCTTTCAAAGCAGAACTATCTGAAAGAGAATATTTTATATCGCCATCTCGTTCCTTTTGATAAGAAACTGGCAAAGAAAGTCCCACTAATTGGTTCATTTCTTCAATTAATTGATTAAGGGAAATGGCAACTTCGGTACCCACATTATAAACATGTCCCAACGCTTCACTTTTGGTTGCTACTAAATCTAATGCAGTTAGGACATCCTCAATGTAGATAAAGTCACGTGTTTGCTGACCATCTCCAAATATTTGAAATTGGCTCGCTTGCCCTTGCTCTAATTGGATATAACGATCCATCAAAATGGACAGGACACCAGAATAGGGTGAAGCAGGATTTTGATTGGGACCATAGACGTTAAAGAAGCGAACTGCACTTGTGGGTACCCCATGTAAATGGTATTCATTGAGAACATAACGTTCAGCAGCAAACTTATCAATAGCATAGGGACTCAAAGGGCAAATCACCGAAGTTTCTCTTTTAGGCAACGTTGGCTCTGCACCGTAAACGGCTGCCGACGAAGCAAAAACAAAACGTTTGAGCTTTTTTTGATATTTTTTTATTGATTCCAGTATTTTCAATACACTTAAAAAATTGACCTCGTGGGTCTCTAGAGGCTGTGCCACAGAACTTGCCACGCTTGCCACAGCCGCAAGATGAAAGATGTACTCAAACGAATGCTTTGAAAGTACTTCGTCCAATAATTGCTGATCCGTCACACTTCCTTTAATAAAAACCAACTGCTCAGTTTGTTGCAAATTTGACACTCGCCCCATGGACAAATCATCAATCACAAAAACTTGATACTGTTGACTATAAAAATTAGCCAAATTAGAACCAATAAAGCCAGCTCCTCCAGTAATTAATAGTTTCTTCACCTCTTTGCTTCCTCTCTTTTTTTTTAATTTAATTCCACTTTTTTCGTGTTATTTTCTCTTTGGAATAAAAAAATGCAATATCGAATGAACACATAACTTACAATAGCCACAGCTAATAAAAGTTCAAAAGTAGACAAAATATTTAGCAGACTCGTTAGGCCTACCTTTTCTGCAAATAAAGGTTTAACTTTGACTAATGCTGTCGCAGAAATCACTAATGGGAATGTAAAGGCAGCATAACTTGGATAGAATGTCACTTGCATAATTTTATATAGATTCACAACTACAATCCCATAAATACATTGAGATAAAATTAGCAAGAAAACAACTAATGGCATATACAAATGACCACCCATTGAAATATAGCCAGCTAAACATAACGAACCTGGCGCTGTCATAATCGTCAATAAAGGAATGGTCGATTCAGGCATTTCTTTCGACTTCGTAATTCTCTTGATTAAAATTGGTAACAAGAGTAAATAAAAGAACAACGCTACCCAAAAAACAATTTTTCCCAACTCATTGATAAACAATTGAGAAGTATTAGGAATAACGCCAATGCCGACAAACGTAATAAACCAGCTTGGATAAATGTGTTCCAATTCGATTTTTGTTGGAAAAATATGCACCGCTACAAAATAAATCATTAAAATAAAATGTAAAATCACTGCGCCAATCCACAACACATTAATCCAAGCAGCATTGGTAAATATCCGATCTAAGAAAACACAGATAACCATTAAAGCCATTGTAAATGTTGGTGATACCGAAGCAATAATTGGATCATCTAAGGTGCTTAATGCATGTTTCATTGTAAAAATAATTTTTAAAATAACTAAAATCATTAAGAGACTGCCAAGTACACAATAAATGGTCCCAATTGTTGCATATCCCAAGGAATAAAGTAAATTCCCCAAAGAAACCATCCCTAAAATTAGTCCGCAAATGGGAATCGGGACTTTCCGCAAGAATTTTTTCGCACTTTCTACCATTATGTAGTCACACTCCGTCTTTATTTATTATTATTGATATTAATCAAAAGTATGTTATTATACTAAATGAAATATTTATATTTGTAAAATAAATATTTGCAATACCAACTATTAAGATAGTAAATAGAAAGAGGCGATTTTATGTTCGAATGGATCAAAACATTTATTGCTGTGTATGAAACCAAAAATTTTAGTGCGGCGGCCAAACAATTGTATATTTCTCAGCCAACTGTTTCTTTGCAAATCAAGAAATTAGAGCAACACTTTTCGATCAAGCTGTTCTATCGTAATGGAAAACAATCGGTTATTCCTACCAAAGAAGCTGATTTTTTATATCCAAAAATGCTCTCGATTATTGAAAGCTTAACTACTTCTTTTGCGCAAGCTGCAGAAAAAGAGAATTTTAAAGAAGACTGCATTATAGCCTCTTCAAATACAGTTGCTATTTATTTATTGCCAGATATTATGGAGAGTTTGGTTACCGCTTTTCCACTCATCAACTTTTCGATTCAACTGATGAATTCAAACGAAGTCGTGGATATGGTTCAAAATAATCATGCCCACATTGGACTAATTGAAAAACCCATTGAAACCAAAAATCTACACAAAGAAATTGTTTATGAAGATCAACTAGTTCTAGCAGGAGATGCCGCTTCAAAATTTTGGCTCTTAAGAGAAAAGAACTCTGGCTTACGTTTTTTCAATGAGCTTTATCTCAACGAACACAGCATCAACTTACCAATTATCGAATTAAACAACAACGAAGTCCTGTTACAATTGCTAAAAAATAACATTGGGCAATCAATTGTTTCTCGATTATCTATTTCCGATGAGATCCCTTGGCAACCAATTGATCAGTCCTTTGCTTCTCGAAAAATTTTCATTGTCCAGACCGATCACCATGCCAATACTTCCTTCTCTGAAGTTTATAACCGAATCGTTGAAAAAATTCGTGAACGACAAACCTAAAAAACAGGAGAACGACTTAGCTTTCGCTAAATCGTTTTCCTGTTTTTTATTCATCAGTTTCCTCTACCAATTCAAATTCAAAAGGTTCTAACTCAAATAGTTGGTGTAAAATTTGCTGGGTTTCTTGGAACACTTGTTGTGGCTCTTTAGACAAAAGAGTGCTTTGAATGGTCTGTTTTTTTGATTGAAAAAGAATTCTCGTTTCCTCTTCCTTGAATACAACTTGATGAGTTTCCCTTTCAAACACCGTATATTCTTCGAACATTTCCATAACTAATTTTTGACGAAACCCTTCTTTGAGTGCTAATAAAGTTACTAAATCTGCAACGGTTAGTGTTTCTAACGCAATTGTTTCATCTTCTACATGAACAAGATAATTCGTACACTTCACATTCGGACAGGCATTGCAGCCGCCATTAATCAAATCTGAGGTAGTTGTTATTTTCACCTGTTTCATCTTAATCCTTCTTTCCTACTTTTCGAGAAAAACACAAGGGGTCTCCTCAAAAATATTCAATAAAATATGATTGACTTCTTGAAAGACTTCTTCGTGATTCCGGCATTGTTTTTCCATTACTAAACGCAGATCATTCACAACAAAAGTCAACGTCGTCGCTTGTTGGGAAACATGTATACAACGGTTGCCTTTAACAAAACATTCTGTTTGTTCTTCAATGAATGGTTCTTTTTGATAGCCATATGCTGAAGCGACACATTCCAGGATTTCGTAGATTTCTATTTTTGGAAGTTCATAGCTAAAGCTACCGATAACTAGTTGAAAACAGTTCGGCTGTTTTTCATTATTGCTTGCATAATATACTGTTGTCGTTGTCATTTTGCCTCCTTATCTCCTCTATTTTCCTACTCTTATCATAACAAAAAAAGCACGCTTCCCTTATTTAAATTGTTAATAAAGACTATTACAGATTGGTATAACTACACCTAAAAAGTTCGTGATATAATTCACTAAGAAAGAAATATTACAGAAAGAAGAGATGAACGATGAAAGTATTTAACAAAAAAGTCGCAATTATTGGTACTGGTTTTGTTGGCACAAGTATTGCCTATTCCATGATCAACCAAGGGATTGCGAATGAATTAATCTTAGTTGATATTGACAAAGCCAAATCTGAAGGCGAAGCAATTGACTTATTAGATGGTGTGTCTTGGGGTCAAGAAAATGTAAACGTCTGGGCTGGCGACTATCAAGACTGCCAAGATGCCGATATCGTCGTGATTACAGCTGGCGCTAATCAAAAACCTGGGCAAAGTCGTCTAGATTTGGTTTCAATCAATGCAGAAATTATGAAAACAATTGTTAACAATATCATGAAATCTGGTTTTGATGGAATTTTAGTGATTGCCTCAAATCCTGTCGATGTACTGACTTATGTGGCTTGGCAAGCTTCTGGTTTACCTGTCTCAAGAGTAATTGGAACTGGTACAACTTTGGACACAACTCGTTTCCGCAAAGAACTGTCTCAACGTTTAGCGATTGATCCACGCAATGTTCACGGCTATATTATTGGCGAACACGGGGATTCTGAAGTGGCTGTTTGGTCTCATACCATGATTGGTACCAAACCTATTTTAGAAATTGTGGATACAACAGAGCGCTTAACTAGTGACGATTTACCAATCATTTCTGATAAAGTGAAAAATACAGCTTATGAAATTATCGATCGCAAACAAGCGACCTATTATGGGATTGGTATGAGTACTGCACGCATTGTTAAAGCCATTTTAAATAATGAACAAGCTATTTTACCTGTCTCAGCTTACTTAGATGGGCAATATGGGCAACAAGATGTATTTACAGGGATTCCTGCAGTCGTTGGCAATCAAGGTGTGACTGACATTATTGAATTGAATCTAAATGCCGCTGAAAAAGAACTCTTCCAAAAATCAGTGACACAATTAAAACAAGTGATGGCATCGTTACAACCGAACGCTTAGTAATTTTTAACTAAAAATAACACTTCAACTAAATTATTCTCTACCAAAATAGATTCTAATTCCCCTTTATCGTTCTTTTTGGTACCATGAAAGAAGAACTTCAACTAAAGCAGAAATTAGGAGGACAAAAAATGGTAATCCAAGGAGATACGTTAGAAAATAGCGCACGTCGTTTATTGCAAGAACGTGGCGTAACAATGAATGATTTAGCTGAACTTGTGTTATTTTTACAAAAAGATTATATTGACAATTTAACATTAGATACTTGTTTAGAAAGTGTTGATGCCGTGTTAACAAAGCGTGAAGTACACAACGCGATTATTACAGGTGTCCAACTGGATATTCTGGCAGAAGAAAACAAGCTACTCTCACCGTTACAAGAAATTTTAACGGAAGATGAAGGGCTTTATGGCATTGACGAAATTATGGCGCTCTCCATTGTAAATGTTTATGGATCTATCGGTTTTACGAACTATGGGTATATCGACAAGGTAAAACCAGGCATTTTAAAAGAGTTAAATGCGCATGATGGCGAACATGTCCACACATTCTTGGATGATATCGTGGGCGCAATTGCGGCTGCGGCTGCCAGTCGGTTGGCCCACTCACAACCAGATTTAAGTGATATTACTAAATAAAAAACTTGCCTCTTCTCATAAAAATGAAGAGGCAAGTTTTTTATTTGCTGGACTTCTCACAAGCTTTCTACTTAACAGTAATTATTTGGCGTGTTATGTTACAGTCAAGAATAAACAGCTAAAGGAGGTTATCTAGAAATGAAAAAATTTTTACGCGTATTTTTAATTTTTATTGGGGTATTCTTTCTTGCAAGTTGCGGTTCAAAAATAGAGACAAAAACCTTTGTAGGTTCGCCACAAGATGGGATTGATTCCACCTTAACCTATACGTACCAAGGAGATAAAGTCTTAACGCAAACGGCTAAAAACATTGTTTCTTATGACAAATTGGGGATTACAAAAGAAGAGGCAAAAACAGCGTTGGAACCCGTTTCTAAACAATATGAGGACATCAAAGGGCTTGATTACAAACTGACCTATGAGGACAAACAAGCCATCGAAAAATTGACGATTAATTATGAAAAACTTGATTATGATAAAGCAAAAAAAGTGGATGGTATCCAGATTGATGGAGATTCTTCTAAGGGAATCAGCATGAAGAAAAGCCAAGAATTGGTGGAGTCACAAGGTTATACAGAACAAAAATAATAAAAGAAAGCGTGCGACAATGGGCATTGTTGCACGCTTTCTTTTGATTATTTAAATCGATGTTGCCATCTTCACTGCTTGAATTGGGTCAAAATGATGGACAGAGTAAACGACTGTACCGGCTTGCCAAACTACTGAGTTTCGATTATAGTCAGTGGTTCCTGCCACGTTCAGTGTGATTTGACCAACGGTATTCGGTGCTGGTAATGTTTCTTGTTCCAAAATGTTGACAACATTTTTCGCTAAATCATCAGGCGATTCACCATTGATATTTGAGGCCCGTACGACTAAACTCCAATTGCCTTCTTGCCAAGATAAGTAACTAGAACCTGCCGCCCCTTGTTTATAACCAGTGATATTGTAACCTAAATCTACTGGTTGACCGCCATTGTCAATGATTTGGTTCACTGCATTTTTTGCTTCGGCATCAGAGCCATATGTTTTTTTCTCAAAAGAACTAATTGGCGTTAACTGATTAACACGTGCATCATTCACTGGAATCGCTTCTTTTTCTGCATAATATAAAACACGGAAATTGTTTTGATCCGCTTGTGAAGTTGTCGCTGCAGTTAAAAAGTTATTCGTTTGACTCGTTAAAATTGCCTGCGGTAAGCCTTGACCAGGAAACATGTTTGCTAGCTGGTTAAGCACTTGGTTGGCTTGGTCATCTGGATTCGCATTTTTCGCTGGTGATTGCTTCTCTGCTGAGCCATTATTTGTCGCTTCCTTCGTAGAAGAAGCTGTTGCTTTCGAATCAGCTGTTGTTGTTCCTGACGATTTCGCATCACTAGATTTTGTTGCTGCTTTGCTACTTGATTCTTTTGTAGCAGATGCTTTTGTGCTCTCGACTGTGGTACTTTCCGCAGCACTGGAACGACTATCCGTATTTTCTGTACTTTTTCCGCCGCCGCATGCTGCTAAAGCAAGGGTTAAAAGAAAAGTACTAGAAATAAGCCCTATCTTTTTCATAAGAATTCCTCCTTGTTTTCCCTACCCTTATTGTACCTTAATCATGTGTATCCGTCACTTGTTTGTGTTTCGTTCTAGTTGGTTTAAATAACAGAAAGTGGACGGTAGGATTCGAACCTACACCTCAACATTGAGCAAGAATAAACTACTGTTAGTCTCTATGAGTTTAACACCACGTTCATCCACCTATTTGATTGATCCTTTGTATCATAACTTAGAATAATTAAATTGCCTTTAAGGAGCTTCAAAGATTATATGAAGAATTGTAAAAAATCTGTGACGAAAAAACGATTGAACCAATCAGCAGAGACACTGAGGTTCAATCGTAACCAATTGTTTAATTATCTGAAAAAACTCACAATTCAACGTTAGTCCCTGGTGCTTTTTTGTTTTCCCCTTGTTGTTTTTTTAAGAATATCCCCAGAATGACGGTAATAATAGGGCAAAGCAATGGGAAAAAGGCATACGGTAAGTATTCTAGTGCACCAACTTTTAACGTTCCCATAATGAAGGTACCACTAACTCCCCAAGGAATTAACGAGTTGACTGCCGCCCCAGCATCTGCCAAAGTACGAGTTAAATATTTTTTATCAATACCTAAACGAGTAAATGAGGATTTAAATGTTTCCCCTGGTAAAATAATTGACAAATATTGTTCGCCAACTAGTAAGTTAATTCCCACAGAACTTAAGGCAGTTAAAGCGATTAATTTGGCTGGATTATTCACATAGCCTTTAATTTTATCAATTAAAGTAGCCACGATGTTAAACTTAATCAACAAGCCGCCTAAACCTAATGCCAAAATAATCAACGCAGCAGAACCTAACATGCTTTCAATCCCACCACGAGATAAAAGTGTATCAATACTTTGATCCCCTGTATCTGCCACATAACCACTCATTAAGATGGTAGAAACTTTCGCTAAACTTAGGTGATGATCATTTATAAAAGCTAAGATGACCGCCACTGTAGAGCCGACTAGTAACGTTGGAATAGCCGGTACCTTTTTCCAGGCGAATAAGAATAAAACCGCTACTGGCAACAATGTAATCGGTGAAATCCAGAACCCTTGATGTAACGTTTGGACCATTGCATCAACCGATTTTAAATCCGCCGAACCAGATTGATGTCCCAAGAAGATATAGCCGACAATCGAAATAATAAACGCCGGAATAACAGTGTACATCATGTTTAGTATATGTTCAAAAAGGTTCACGCCACCAATTCCAGCAGCTAAGTTTGTTGTATCAGATAACGGTGAAATGTTGTTCCCTAAAAAGGCACCTGAAACAACTGCGCCAGCTGTCATCGCATTGTCAAATCCAAGAATATGTCCAATACCTAGAAAGGCAATCCCCATAGTTGAAACAGTCGTAAAGGAGCTCCCTACCGTCACACCAACTAGTGCACAGACCACAAAAACGGTTGGTAAGAAGAACTTCACTGAGATAATTTTAAAACCATAGACCATAATTGTTGGAATCGTCCCAGATAAGATCCAAGTAGCAACTAAGACACCTATCAGCAAGAAAATAATAATCGGAATGATCCCTGGTTTAATCCCTTCCACAATACCTTCGTGGATTTCATCCCAAGAAAATCCTTTCCATTTGCCATAAAGCAACAACAACATGAATACAAAAAGAATCGGTATGTGAGGGGTTAATTTTTGACCAATAATTAAGTACCCGAGAATCGCTAACAAGGCAATCAAAATGCCTAAACTTTCAGCGAACGAAACAGTGGGTTTCGTTGATTTCATATGAAAACCTCCTTTTATGGAAAGCGAAAACTGAAGCAATAATCGAACTTGCTTCAGTTTCCAAACGACAATTTACTATAGTCATCAGGTGAAGAGGCACTCAGCAAAATAATTGCTAGCCTTTTTATTCACCTAAATCTTCTTTTACTTCCGTTGCCCAACTTGCTTTTTTAAAGCGATTAATGATTAACGGAATCACAAACATAACAATAGTGATTAATGCAACTAAGACTGCATCAGTCACGGTTGTTGTACCTAATGTGGCGAAAATAACAATGATAACACTAAAAATTAACATTGCTGCCACTAAATAAGCTAAGCCATTACCTTTTTTACCAATTCGGTAAGGACGTAGTGTATCTGGTTGAGATTTACGTAATTTAATTAGGGAAATCGCAATCAATACATACACAATACTATAAATAATTGTTGTTGCATTTGTTAAAGTTAAGAATACAGCGTTGACATCATCCATTACCCCATAAAGTAAAGCGAATAATGAGATAACTACAGATTGTGTTAACACAACGTTACGAGAAACGCCATATTTATTTTCGCGATGGAAACCAAATTTTGGTGGCAATAAGCCATCACGAGCAACTTGAATAATTGTTTTTGATGGTCCAGTAACCCAAGCAGATAATTGTAATAACACACCTAAGAAGACCATGAAACTAAAGATATTACCAATAATTGTTGGTAAACCTAAAACGTCACAATAAAGCAAAATTGGTTGTGTAATGTTAGACAATTCCATTTTGCCATTTGGAACAATATTAGCAACAAACATTGCATTAATAACGTTTAATAAAACTAAACCAATTAATGAAATGAAAACGCCTTTTGTATAATTTTTTGTTGCATCTTTCAAACGAGGAATATAAACAGAAGACATTTCAATCCCAACAAAGATAAACGCAATCCCTGCTAGATATTTAAATGTGTCCATATTTTCTAAGTTTGGTAAAACTTTTGACCAAGAGAAGGCACCTAAATAGCCGCCAGGTGTTAAGCCTACTTTAATCATTGAAAGAAGACCTAAAACAAACATAACTAATACTGGGATGTAAACACCTAGCCAAACACCAATATTTCCGCCAACTTTCGCCATGTCAAATTTCAAGTTTAAGATTGTAATAATCCAGTAAATCACTAAGATACAACCTAATACGAACCAATGATTTTCACCTAAATGAACATTACCAAATGTATTACCTAGCAAAGGGCCTAATGTAGAAGCAACCATTACCATTCCTGGGAACATTTGCACCCATAGTAACCAAGCGACAACAAAACCCCATTTGCTACCTAAGGCAGTTTTAACCCAAAGTTGAGGGCCACCTTCTTGAGGAAGCATCGTAGATAATTCACCAGATATCAATGCGATTGGACCAGCAAAGAATAAGACCGCGAAAATTGTGTAAGAAATTAATGTCCAACCAACAGCAGCAAGTGTTGGGATACTACGTACAGTTGCACACAATGCCATTGTTAAACCGATAAAAGTACCTAATTCAATTTTTTTAACTTGTTGTTTATCCAATTTTGTACACTCCTTATAAGATTTTGGATAAGGAGCATGAATGACTGTTATACGCTGAGTAAAACAGTCATTCGACTGCCTCTTACCCAGACAAAGAATTGGTTAAGAGGTTAGCCGTCTGGTTGATTTATCTATTGAATAAATCAACCAGACCAACGTTCCCTCGTTCGGTTACCATTTCTTTTTTCCGTTTAAGATTCAATTATTTTACGTCGTAAATTTGTTCTAATTTTTCTTGTAAAGCAGCTTGAATCTTAGGAGCGTAAACATCAAATTCTTCTTTATCGTTCATGTATGGAGTCATTACAGCAGCACGTAACACAGTTACTTTACCTGCACGGTTCCATTCTTCGTCACTAAATCCTAAGCTGTTTACAAATTTTAATGGGCTGTTGCCATAATCTGGAATAGCAAAGTCAGTATGTGAAGTAATGAATTCGTTGTTGTAAATATTTCCTTTAACGTATGATGCATAGTCATATACATCATGGTTTAATTTGTTCATTGCTACTAAATCATCGTTGCCTTTTTCTTTAAACACATAGTCAACCATGTTGAAGTCTGGATGAGTTAATGTGTGGACTTCGATTTCTTTGTCGCCAACTTTGAATGTTAAATCATTCAAGAAGTTATAGAAATGATGTGATCCTTCAATTGAAGCACCAATTAATTTACCATAACCTGCAACGTTTAAAGGTAAAACGTGATGTGCAGCCCATACAGAAGCAGCTGTTGCACCAGCTTTTGAACCTTCAAGGATATAAGCACCTAGTAATGCAGGAATATCGGCACCTTTTTCAAATACGTAAGTTGCGAAGTAAGAAATAACGTCGCGCATACGGATATCTTGGATAACGATACCACCAGCTGAATAAGGGATATAACCCATTTTATGAGGGTCAATTGTTACTGATTCTGCTAATTCGATTGCTTTATATGCATCATACACTTCTCTTGAAATGTGTTCTTTTTTCTCTTTGAAGACACCGTATTCTTCATGAACATCTTGTAAATCTTCGTAAGGGATGAAGTTGTTGTCTTCGTCTAAGAAGATGGCACGTCCATAACCACCATAAGCAGCATCCACGTGTACATAATAGTAAATACCGTCTTTCATTAATTCATCGCGTAAAGCAATAATTTTATCGATTGAGTCAACGGCACCTTCTTCAGTAGAACCAACTACACCGACAACACCTAGCACTGGAATTTGTTCTTCTGCTAAGCCACGAACGATTTTTTCTAATTCGTTGATATCCATACGGTAGTTATGGTCAACTGGTACTGGGATAACTTGATCTAAACCGATACCGATAATATCAGCAGCTTTTAACCAAGAATAGTGTTTAGTTTGTGGGACTAACCATTTACCGATTGCTTGTAAATGTTTACCTGAACGAGCTGAATGAGCTTTGATTTCATCAATTTCATCTTCAGCTGATTCTAATAAGTCCATAATTTCTTTTGTTGGCATGTTCAATAGTTCCCAATCTGATTTGCCAGCAACTAATTCTGGTTTTACTTCTTTCATAGCAAATGGTAATGATTTAATGTTACGGGCATACCATAAGCCTTCTAAGTTAGCTAAAGAACCATCAGCAACGATGTGTCCCCAACCATTTTTGTAGCTCATTAAGTGAGCAAATTCATGTCCTACTTCTTCTTCCATTTGAGAAGTTGCTGGAGAAGATTCATAGGCAACGTTGTTCCCGTTCCATAGCATTGCAAAGTTGTAAGCTAATAGAGAAGGCATTAATGTTTCTGAGTTCATATGTCCCCAATATCTACCTGCTGTATGCCATGGAACTGAATGTGTACGCATGCGAGAAGAGATTTCATTCAATACATCTTTCATATGGTTGACAGTTTTTTCGTAGCTTTCAGATGTGCGTTCTTGAGAAGAGATAACTGGCATGTCTTGTGGCATGTAGTTTTGACGCCATCCTAAATGTTCATCTACTAAGTCGATCAACAAGTCTTTATATAATTGTCCGTTTTCGGCTTTGTCCCCAATGAATAGTGCATTAAGGTTCATTTCGCCTTTTGCTAATTTTTCGTTTTTCATACGAAAATTCCTCCTTACAAATTTTAATGAATTAGATTTTGCATTCACAACTTACACCCAAACGGCTAAAGTGTAAAGAAGAAAAATAACAATGGTTATCATAGCTCTTTAATTTTATAATTTTTTCACAAGGTGTCTTGTCAGAACCATTATATAAAAAAATAAGAGTGGGATTGTGTGTACAATCCCACTCTTATTAGGTGTATTAACGGTTTCACCACTACCTGTAAGGAGAAATAGAATTTTAACTTTGATCAAATAATCACACGTCTTCTCTTCGTGAAATTATTATCAATTTCTAATCCATTACTTTTGCTAAAAAGTAATTTTTCTTCCCTTTCCGTACAACAACGAATTTTCCATCGAAATGTTGTGTTGGATCGACTGCAAAATCTAAATCGGTAACTCGGTCACCGTTAATACTTATAGCTCCTCCGCTCACATCTTCGCGAGCTTGACGTTTTGATGGTTCGATTTCTGTGTCAACTAACCAATCTACGATGTTTTTAGCATCTTTGGTAATTTCAACAGTTGGCACATGTTCTAACCCTTGCTCGATTTCCTCAATCGTTAAGTCTTTAATATTGCCTGAGAAAAGAGCTTCTGAAATTTTTTGCGCTTCTTCTAATGCTGCATCATCGTGAACAAATCGTGTCACTTCTTCAGCTAAGCGTCTTTGTGCTTCACGTTTACCTGGTTCTTTTTCAACTTTTTCAGCTAACGCATCGATTTCTTCTTTATCTAAGAAAGTAAAGAATTTCAAGTATTTGATGACATCACGATCATCTTGGTTTAACCAGAATTGGTAGAATTCAAATGGTGAGGTTTTCTTAGGATCTAACCAGATAGCGCCACCCGCTGTTTTCCCAAATTTTGTACCATCTGCTTTTAGCATTAAAGGAATGGTTAACCCGAATACTTTGGCTTCTGGTCCTTCTTTTTTACGAATCAAATCTAATCCTGCAGTGATATTGCCCCATTGATCAGCGCCACCAATCTGCAATTGAATATTATGTTTTTTATGCAATGTGTAAAAGTCAATTGATTGAAGAATTTGGTATGTGAATTCTGTAAAGGAAATGCCACTTTCTAAACGACTAGCGACAATGTCTTTTGCCAACATCGTGTTGACATTAAAGTTTTTCCCGTAATCTCTTAAAAAATCTAATAAAGATAGTTCTGATAACCAATCGTAGTTGTTCACCATTGTTACCTCAGCATCTTTACCAAATAATTTTTTCATTTGATTTGAAAGACTGTCCACATTATGTTGCACAGCTTCCATCGTTTGTAAAACACGTTCAGTTGTTCGTCCACTTGGGTCACCAATTGTTCCAGTTCCGCCACCAATTAAAATGTATGGGTGATGACCTGCTAATTGGAATCGTTTCATCATCATAAAAGGAATTAAATGTCCAATATGCATGCTATCTCCAGTTGGATCGACACCGCAATATAGCGAAATGCTCGTATTTTCTGTAAGTTCTCTTAATCCTTCTTCGTTTGTTTGTTGATTGATTGCATCACGCCATGCTAGCTCGTCAATGATATTCATGTTATCACCCTCCATATTTATAATTATCTCTTTATAGGAAATCGTTCATTTAAAGAAATAAACGATTAACACACTTGTTTTTACACGATATCCCGTGTTTATTTCTATGTATACACGGGTTCACGAAATTTTCTTTGGTCTGCCACGTATTCAAAAAAAGAATACAAAAAATCCCTAAGCCGTCGAAACGACTTAGGGACGAATTTCTCGTGGTACCACCCAAATTTATACATAGTTTAATTTATTTAAAATACTATATACCTCTTAACAAATAACGCTGTTACCCGTGCCCTGTAGGCAGAAGCTCAAGAATGTAATTCGATAAATAACGTGTACTAGTTTCCAGCGCCACTAGCTTTCTGTAACAGTGGTTATTTCTCTACTGCTTTTCTGTCATTGCTTTGTATTTAACTTGTACATGTAGCATATTCCTTTTCGTTTTTTTTGTCAACACTCTTTGCTTAATTTTTTTTACTTTTATAAAAGATGTCCCTTTTTCGCAAAAATAAAATAACAAATTTACAATAAGATTTATTTGTTTTAACAGCAACTAAAGATAAAAAAATAACGAAAAAATTTAAAAAATATTCTTTAAAATTTTTTTGACTTTTTTTGTGATTTTCTATACTTTTATAGAATTCCCGAAGAAAAATGACGAACTTCTGATCCGAAGTTCGTCATTTTGTGAAAAACAGTTTTAAAGAATTGGTGAAAATAATCGTGAAATTTGTTGTTTAAAAATCAACCATTTGGACATGTCGCGAACAACTTCTGGAGTCATTGTTGTACATTTTTTTCGATCTTCTAAGAAAATTGCTTCTAATTGATCAATGATTTTTTTATCATATAACACAGCATTTGCTTCAAAGTTTAATTTGTAACTTCGGATATCTTGATTGGCTGAACCTACTGTGCAGACTTCATCATCCATAATCATTGTTTTCGCATGTAAGAAACCACCGTTATAAATTAAAATTTCAATATTTTCTTTCATCAACAAGCGGCCGTAATACTGTGTTGCTCGATAAATAAACGGATGGTCGGGCTTATCTGGAATCATAATTTTAACATCTACTCCTGAAGCCGCAGCAACCTTTAAAGCAGCCAAGACACTATCATCAGGAACTAAATACGGCGTTTGAATCCAGACTCTTTTCTTGGCAGAAGTAATCAATTTAATAAAGGCCAATTTAATTTGTTCACGGTCACTGTTAGGACCACTGGCAATCATCTGAATGGATGTATTTGCCTCTGGCACCAATGCTTCAAGTTTAAAGAAATAATCCAATTGATACGCCACACGATTTTTCTCGGGGGAAGAGACGTTCCAATCCATTAAAAAACGCATTTGCAGTAATGAGGCTGCTGGCCCTTGAATCCGTAAATGTGTATCCCGCCAATAGCCAAACTTTTTAGTCGTTCCGGCATATTGATCGGCAACATTAAAGCCGCCAATGTAGCCTACTTTTCCGTCAATAACAACAATTTTCCGGTGATCATGATAATTCAAACGAAACTTCAAAAGTGCTTTTTGAGAAGTAATAAACGTTTGGACAAAACCACCGTTTTTTTTCAATTCATTCAAATGATGAACCTTGGTGCCCTTTGAGCCAAAGGCATCGTAAAGCAACCGCACTTCAACCCCTTCAGCCGCCTTTTCTTCTAATAAGTTCAAAATTTTGGTGCCGATATGATCCGTTACAAAGGCATAATATTCAATATGAATGGAGTGCTGAGCTTTTTTTATGTCCGCCATCAACGCATTGAATTTTTCCGTACCATCCGTAAAAATTTGAACATCATTTTTCTTAGTCAGAGGCATCCTATTCAACGAGGAAAAAAAGTCTGTAAACTGTTGTTGCTCCTCCGTCGGCATCTTTTGACTATAAAGTTCAAAACTTTCTTCTTGGAAATTCTGAAAATTCTCTAATTCCCGCAAATCACTTTGTTGCAAATAAAATTTCTTTTTGTCGGTTAAACCGCGCCCAAAGAATAAATATAAGAAAAAACCAAAAACGGGTAGAGCAATCAGTACGAGTAGCCATGCCCAAATTGCTGCTACATCTCGAGGTTTTAACAAAATGGTAATTCCCGCAATAATTGCATTAATAAAATAAATAACTGTTAAGACGCTAAGAATCAATTGTCTTCCTCCTTTATTTGTTACGTTTTAGTATACCATCAATTACGGATTTGGAATATCTTTTCTTTAGCGACTTCTGTCTCAAAAAATAAAAAGAGCCCCCATTCTAGTTAGTGATACTAGAATGCGGGGGGGCTTTTTGATGTTTGTTTGAAAGTCTTTTAACTTAATTTCGTGTAAATGGACCTTTAGGAGCAATCAATTCTAAATTTGTACCATCTGGATCGGTAAAGTAAGCGACACCTGTACCAAAACCGCTCTTCAAGCCATCTTCTTCTTGGAATGTAATCGGCTCTCCATCAGGTTCTACGCCAATCGCTCTTAAACGTGCAACAGCTGCATCAATATCTTCCACTTCGAAACACATATGCATTGCACTAATTTGTTCGTTGGAATAAGAAGCTTTTTCTGAGTTTGGTTTAACATATTCTAATAAATCAATATTGATGTTTTCTAGATGCACATTGGCATACTTGATTAATGTATCATCTAACCCTTGTGTTTGGGCCATCCGTTTTCCACCAATTTCATCACGATTTGCGATTTTTGTTCCTGTTAATGCTTCATAAAACTTTACTGATTCATCCAAATTACTGACTGTAATCCCCACGTGGTTGACTACTGAAAAACCTTTAACTGCTTCACTCATTGTATCTCCTCCTAGTTAATTTTTAGAAATCAAACGTGTCTGGATCTGGTCCCACACGTAACGATTCATTCAATTGGTTAATTTGTGCCATTT
This sequence comes from Enterococcus sp. DIV0682, assembly GCF_051712685.1. Taxonomy (NCBI): domain Bacteria; kingdom Bacillati; phylum Bacillota; class Bacilli; order Lactobacillales; family Enterococcaceae; genus Enterococcus; species Enterococcus sp. DIV0682. Next base: position 365,444 of record NZ_JBIOPK010000001.1, on the reverse strand, counting down.
CTTCTGCACTTAGTTCAAAATCAAAGACCGCTGCATTGCTAATCATCCGTTCTTTGTGGACAGATTTCACGGCTAATAAGATATCTTGTTGAATATCCCAACGTAAAATCACTTGCGCTGCTGATTTATTATGGTTCTCAGCAATCGCCAAAATGGTTTCATTCGATAATAATTGGCCTTGCATCAATGGTGACCAAGCTTGGACTTTGATATCATGTTTTTCACAGAAATCACGCACTTCTTTTTGATCCAATTTTGGATGTAGTTCCACTTGGTTAATTACCGGAACAACTTTTGCATAAGAAAGTAAATCTTCTAAATGATGAACTTGGAAGTTGCTGACACCAATTGCTTTCACTTTTCCTTCAGCATATAAAGTTTCTAAAGCTTGCCATGATTCTTTGTAAGAATTATTTCCTGGCCAATGAATTAAATACAAATCTAAATAATCTAAACCTAAACGTTCCAAACTATCATTGAAAGCTTGAATTGTTTCATCATAGGAAATATGCGCGTTCCAAACTTTCGAGGTAACAAATAAGTCCTCACGGTTCAAACCAGTTACCGCTAAGCCTGCTTTAATTCCCGCTCCTGTGCCAGATTCATTGCCATAGATTTGCGCTGTATCGATTAAACGATAACCATTGATAATCCCTTCTTCGACCACTTTTGCTGTCTCTTCATCTGGTATTTGGAATACCCCGAGACCCATTCCTGGAATTTTAGTGCCGTTGTTTAATGTTACTGTATCTGCTAGTGATGTAATCATTTGATTCGCTCCTTTAACGTTTTCTGATATCATCATATACCGTGCCGTACATGCTGTATAGTACGTACTTTTTCGTTTCATAGGAACCAAAAAGTGCGCTTTTTGTTAAATTCGCTTTTTTAGCCTGAAAAATTTTTAACTTTTTTTATATAACGTACTTTCTCGCTCTTCTAAGCGTAGCATTCTTTAACCGATTTAACTAGTGTATCTCTCACGACACACGACATTTTATGTAAAAAAAGAGAACGCGTACTCCGTCTTCGAAACGTCCTAAGACGCCGACAGAATACCGTTCTCGTGGGTTTGGCACCCAATGGGGGCATAGGGATTCGAACCCTAGACCCTCTGATTAAGAGTCAGATGCTCTAACCAACTGAGCTATGCCCCCGTTGTATAAAATAGCTTTTCAGCTACCTCAATATTGTAGCACTCCGCTATTATTTATACAAGAGGGAATTTTTTTCAGTTGTTATTCTTGTGAAGATTGTTCTTTTTTTACAGGACAAGCTGTTTGACAATCTTCACAACTTTCCCCTTTTTTGATTCGTCGATAGGTGATGATTCCTGCTGTTCCAAAAATTAAAATGGATAAAATAATTGTTGCCATCCGTTATTACCCTCTTTCTAAAGAAGTGATTGCTTGGACACTTTCTTTGCCTGGCTTTGGTTTTCTTATAAGGAAATAAAATCCAGCTAAAACAACACCCATCGCTAAAAAAGTCCCCAGAGTTAGTGTGCCTTTTTCGACTAACACATGGCCCAATTGATAAATCACAAAACTAACCATATAAGCCAAACCGCATTGATAACCAATGGCTCCTAATGTCCATTTGAGGTCTCCCATTTCACGACGAATTGCGCCAATTGCAGCAAAACAAGGTGCACATAATAAGTTAAAAGTTAAGAACGAATAGGCCGCGACTGGCGTAAAGGTGTGTTGCAGTGCGCCCCAGACTTCTACCCCGTTTTCAGAAACATCTTTCACATTGCCAAATAAAATGCCTAAGGTACCAATAATATTTTCTTTCGCTATCAATCCTGTAATTGTGGCAACTGCCCCTTGCCAATTACCCCAGCCTAATGGGATAAATAGCACCGCCAACCCTTTTCCTAGAAATGCTAGAATACTTTGACTTTCTGGAACGGGTTGAAACGTCACAGAATAATGGGACATGAACCAAATGAGAATACTGGAAACAAAAATAATCGTACCTGCTTTTTTTACAAATGAGCGACATCGTTCATAGGCATGCCGAACCACACTTCTAAGCTGTGGCAAATGATAGGCGGGAAGTTCCATAATGAATGGTGCTGGATCTCCCGAAAAATGCTTGGTCTTTTTTAAAGCAATTCCTGATAACACAATGGAAGCAACCCCTAAGAAATAAGCAGAGGGCGAGACCCAACTTTGGTTAGGAAAAAATGCACCTGCAATCAGAGCGATAATTGGCAACTTCGCCGAACACGGCATAAAAGTCGTGACCATAATAGTCATTCGCCGATCGCGTTCGTTTTCAATCGTTCGACTAGCCATCACGCCTGGGACCCCACAACCTGTCGCAATTAACATTGGAATAAACGACTTACCAGATAGGCCGAATTTCCGAAACAAGCGATCCATGACAAAGGCAATCCGTGCCATATAGCCACAATCTTCTAAAAAACCTAAACATAAAAACAGGACGGCCAGTTGTGGTAAAAAGCCTAACACAGCCCCAACACCTGCAATGATCCCATCTAAAATTAAACTTTGCATCCATGGCGCTACTTGCCATTGCGCCAACCAATTTCCCACAAATTGAGGAACCCATTCCCCAAAAAAGACATCGTTTAACCAGTCTGTCCCCATTGTACCAACCGTTTGAATAGACAAGTAATAGACCAACCACATCACAAACGCAAAGATTGGCAACGCCAACCACCGATTGGTTACCACTCGGTCAATCTTATCACTGTGAGTAAATGTCATTTCTGTTTTTTTCGTCGCACACAAAGCAATTAATCGAGCAATAAAGGCATAGCGTTCATTAATGATAATGGCTTCACTTTCATCTTGAAAGATTTTTTCGGTAATTTGTATGACTTCTTCAATTTCTTTTTCTTGAAAAGAACTCAATAATAATTGCTCTTTGGTTCGAACATCTCGTTCAAAAAGTTTTAAACTATACCAACGCTGTTGCGTTTCAGGAACAGTATTTCCTAAAATATCAACAATTTCAGCAAGTGCTGCTTCTAAGCGATTATCATAAGAAGGATAAATAACCTCTGTCTCTATGGCATTCGCTCGCTGCTTACTTTGTTTTAAAGCATGATCCAACCCACGATTCTTCAAAGCACTAATCTCAACGACAGGCACGCCTAAGCCATAACTTAACTTTTCACTATTCAATGTTTGGCCGTTTTTTTCCAACAAATCCATCATATTTAACGCACAAACAACCGGTAATCCAGTTTCAATTAATTGTGTTGTTAAATAAAGATTCCGTTCCAAATTGGTCACATCGAGAATATTCAAAATCACTGAAGGTTGGTCCTCCAAAAGATAATCTCGTGCCACAATTTCTTCAGGCGTATAAGGAGAAAGAGAGTAAATCCCTGGCAAATCTTGAATAATGAGTGTCTTATCTTTCTTTGCCACCCCCTCTTTGCGTTCCACAGTCACCCCTGGCCAGTTTCCAACATATTGGTTGGCTCCTGTTAACATATTGAACGTTGTCGTTTTACCGCTATTAGGGTTGCCGGCTAGTGCAATTTGCTGAGTCATTCGCTTTCCTCCTTTTCAACCAAGATTAGTTCCGCTTCACTTTTTCGTAACGTTAGTTCGTAGCCACGTACATTGATTTCAATTGGATCAGCTAAAGGAGCTACTTTACGAATAAAAATTACTGTTCCTTTTGTTAAGCCCATGTCCATCAACCGACGTTTCACCGCTCCTTGTCCGTGGATCCCTACTGTTGTAGCGCGTTCTCCAACTTTCAAGGTATCCAAGGAGACCCAAACTTTCTCATTCACCGAGCGCTCCTCCACATGAATCGCTTGTAAAATCGTATCTGTCAGCGCAATTCGACTATTATGTAATAAAACAATACCATTTTGATTCTGATAATTGACAAGGACAACTGCTTGGCCTGCAACGACACCTAAATTGTTCAGATGTTTCTTTGTCTGAACATCTGCTTGGACGCTTTCGACTGTATAGACTTTACCAACTTCTGCCTGCGCTAACGTAATCATTTACTTTCCTCCATGTGAAAAAGTTTCAAACGAAAATGAGAATCGTTCTCAATTAAAAGAATACGCTTGCTTACACGGAAAGTCAATGAATTTCTGGATGTATCTCCTGTTTTCTTCTATTTTCCTTCTATATAGAGACACTTTTTTCAGGTTACCATTTTTGAAAAAAGTCAGCTCTTGTTTTTTATGTTACTAGCTACTATAAAATTCCACTCATTCAATAACAAATCCGCTTATTTTTTCTTCTTGTGCCTAACTCAAATGTCAACACAATATTTAGTGTTTTTTCACTAAATGTTCTCTTTCAAAATTTTAATTTTTTTGTTTGTCAAACACTGACCAATGTGTTTTTTCTCCCAAAAACGAGGATTCACGTGTTTTCATTTTTCTTTCAAAAACACAAAAACTAGTATTATGAGAAAAACGCACCACAATATATAGTGTTAAAGTGTTGACTTTTTTCTACATAGATTTATACTAGTCTATGTAGAAAAAAAGAGGAGGAACTTTCAATGAACGTAAAAATCTTTTCAAAAAATAACTGTATCCAATGTAAAATGGCGAAACGTTTCCTAAGTGAAAATAACATCGCTTTTGAAGAAATCAATATCGACGCACAACCAGATGCTATCGACTGGTTAAAAGAACAAGGGTTCCAAAGCGTACCGGTAATCACATCTGAAGCAACAACCGTTGTTGGCTTCCGTCCAGACCAATTAAAACAATTGGCTAGCTAAGATGAAACTTGTTTATTTTTCAGTCACCGGTCAAACAAGGCGCTTTATTAAAAAATTGGATTTGCCTGCTTATGAACTTGAGCCAGCGAATCCTTTTTTTGAAATAAATGAGCCTTTTATTCTTGTCATTCCTACCTATGATGCAGAAATTACAGAGGTAGTGAATGACTTTCTTGATTATAAAAGTAACCAAGAACTGTTAGTTGGTGTAGCTGGTGGGGGCAACCGTAATTTTGCTGAATTATTTGTCTATACCGCCAAAGATATTGCCCGCGATTACCACGTTCCGCTTCTATACTCCTTTGAGTTTAGCGGAACAGACGAAGACGTGGAGACCTTTAAGAAAGTAGTGGAAGAAATTGAGTCTAAAAGAAATTAAAGATGTCAGCTATTTCAAACTGAATAACGAGATTAACCGTCCTGTTGATGGTCAAATCCCTTTAAATAAAGATAAAGAAGCACTCGCAGCCTTCTTTAAAGAAAATGTAGAACCGAATACACGTAAATTCAGCTCTGCTGAAGAAAAAATCAACTTTTTAATGAAAGAAGATTTTATTGAAACTGAATTCATCGAAAAATATTCAATGGACTTTATTGAAAAATTATATGCTTTCTTAGATGAACAACATTTCCAATTCAAGTCTTTCATGGCGGCTTATAAATTTTATTCTCAATACGCTTTAAAGAACAACGCCGGAACAGAGTATTTAGAAACATATGAAGATCGGGTTGCCTTTAATGCCTTGTATTTTGCGGATGGCGATGAAGAGTTGGCTTTAACATTGGCGGATGAAATGATCCATCAACGGTATCAACCAGCCACACCTTCTTTCTTAAACGCTGGGCGTAAACGTCGAGGTGAATTGGTTTCTTGTTTCTTAGTTCAAGTAACAGATGATATGAACAGCATTGGGCGTTCAATTAATTCTGCCCTTCAATTATCACGAATCGGCGGTGGCGTAGGGATTACTCTTTCCAACTTACGTGAAGCGGGCGCACCAATCAAAGGTTACGATGGCGCAGCAAGTGGTGTTGTCCCTGTTATGAAATTATTTGAAGATAGCTTTAGCTACTCTAACCAACTAGGTCAACGTCAAGGTGCTGGTGTGGTCTATCTAAATGTCTTCCATCCAGATATTGAAATGTTCCTATCTGCTAAAAAAGAAAACGCTGATGAAAAAATCCGTGTAAAAACGTTGTCTCTGGGTGTTATTGTTCCTGATAAATTTTACGAATTAACACGTAACAACGAAGATATGTATTTATTTAGTCCTTATAGTGTGGAACGCGAATATGGTGTGCCTTATTCCTATGTAGATATCACCAAAGAATATGATAACCTAGTGGCCAATCCAAACATACGTAAACGTAAAATTAAAGCCCGTGACTTAGAAAATGAAATTTCTAAATTACAACAAGAATCTGGCTATCCTTATATCATCAATATTGATACAGCTAACAAAAACAATCCGATTGATGGCAAGATTATCATGAGTAACTTATGTTCTGAAATTCTTCAAGTTCAAACGCCTTCTGTTATTAATGGGAAACAAGAATATGAAGTTTTAGGAACAGATATTAGTTGTAACTTAGGTTCAACTAACATTGTTAATTTAATGGAAAGTCCTGACTTTGGAAAATCTGTCCGCGCTATGACGCGTGCGTTAACTTTTGTAACAGATGCTTCTGAAATTGATGTCGTACCAACTATCCAAAATGGAAATCGTTTAAGCCATACAATCGGGCTAGGCGCAATGGGCTTACACACCTTCTTCGCTAAAAATCATATGGAATACGGCTCTGAAGAATCATTAGACTTTACAGACATTTATTTCATGTTATTAAATTACTGGACTTTAATGGAAAGTAACCAAATTGCGAGAGAACGTAACCAAGTCTTCCACAATTTTGAAAAATCAGATTATGCTTCTGGTGCTTACTTCGATAAATATATTGAAGGCAACTTTACACCAAAATTTGATAAAGTGAAAGAAATTTTTAAAGACATTCAGATTCCAACGGCTGAAGATTGGGCTGCGTTACGCGATGCTGTGAAAAAAGATGGTCTTTATCATCAAAATCGTTTAGCCGTAGCGCCAAATGGTTCAATTTCATATATTAATGATACTAGTGCCAGCATTCATCCAATTACTCGCATGATTGAAGAACGTCAAGAGAAGAAAATTGGTAAGATTTACTATCCAGCGCCTTATTTAGCTAATGATACAATCCCTTACTATACTTCTGCTTACGACATGGATATGCGCAAAGTGATTGATGTCTACGCAACAGCGCAACAACACGTTGATCAGGGAATGAGTTTAACCTTGTTTATGCGTTCAGAAATCCCTGAAGGCTTGTATGAATGGAAAGAAACACCAAAACAAACAACCCGTGACTTGAACATTTTACGTCATTATGCGTTCAACAAAGGGATTAAATCAATTTACTATATTCGTACATTTACAGATGATGCTGAAGAAATTGGCAGCAATCAATGTGAGTCTTGCGTGATTTAATGAAAAGCACTTAAATAAGGCGTTCTGCTTGAGCGTCTTATTTTTTAGGAATGTTCTCTTTTTAAACAGGACATTTTCAGATATACTGGACAAAGAAGAACGGCTGCACGCTCCTATTTGGACTCTGTAGAACGTTTTAAGCGAAGAAACGAGACAACTAGTCAAACAGACTGCTGTCCCAGCATACAGGAGGAATAACCATGGCAACGTATTATGAAGCAATTAACTGGAACGCCATTGAAGACGTCATTGATAAATCCACTTGGGAAAAATTAACCGAACAATTTTGGTTAGATACACGGATTCCGTTATCCAATGACTTAGATGATTGGCGGACTCTTTCCGATTTAGAAAAAACTACTGTCGGCTACGTTTTCGGCGGTTTAACTTTATTAGATACTGTTCAATCAGAAAGCGGCATGGATCAACTGAGAAATGATGTGCGGACGCCCCATGAAGAAGCCGTCTTAAATAACATCCAATTCATGGAATCTGTCCATGCCAAAAGTTATTCTTCTATCTTCAGTACATTAAATACAAAAAAAGAGATTGATGATATTTTTGAGTGGACAAATACCAACAAACATCTGCAATATAAAGCAGAACGGATTAACGAAATTTATAAAAACGGCACTCCATTAGAGAAAAAAATTGCTAGTGTATTTTTAGAAACGTTTTTATTCTATTCTGGGTTCTACACTCCCCTTTACTATTTAGGAAACAATAAACTAGCGAACGTCGCTGAAATTATTAAATTGATTATCCGTGATGAATCAGTGCACGGCACGTATATTGGCTATAAATTCCAATTAGGATTTAATGAATTACCAGAAGATGAGCAAGATAAACTAAAAGACTGGATGTATAATTTACTTTACGAATTGTACGAAAACGAAGAACGTTATACAGAAGAATTATATGATGACTTAGGTTGGACCGAAGAAGTAAAAACCTTTTTACGTTACAACGCCAACAAAGCTTTAATGAACTTAGGTATGGATCCCTTATTTGCGGATACAGCCAATGATGTGAACCCGATTGTAATGAATGGTATTTCGACAGGAACTAGCAACCATGACTTCTTCTCTCAAGTAGGAAATGGCTATTTACTAGGAACAGTTGAAGCCATGAAAGATGATGACTATCTTTACGGTTTAGATAAATAGCAAAAAGCTAGAAACGATTAACGTTTCTAGCTTTTTATTTTACCAACTTCCTGAGGCGCCGCCACCGCCGAATGAGCCGCCACCGAACCAAGAACTAATCCAACCAAACATACTTTTCACCTCCCTAAGTAAAATATATATATAAATTAGAGTATGAAACCATTTTATTATGTACCCTACTCTAACTTATAAGTAATTTCTTTTCTCATTGCCCCTGATAAACAGGATAACAATTAGCTTATGCAAAATGGCTTACTTTTTTCTTTTAAAAGCAACCTGGATAATTTTGGAGAAAATAAAGCTAAAAATTATGATGCAGGCTAAAATAACAAAAGAACCGATAGTATTTTCCAAAACATTCTTAAATACGGGAATTTTTATTAACCCTAGATACCCAATAAGAGATAAAATAATGCCCACCAAATAAAATTGGAGTATTTCTCGGCTAGATTTTTCTTCTCCTTTTTCAAATCTGGTAGAAGCAAAATCTCCCACTTGAAATGGAAGGGGTGAACCATTTTGCGAAGGATCTACTTTTATATTCATTTTATCAAAAGAAGAATTAGAGATATTCATTTTCTCATTAGCTTTTTCTTGATTATTTTTCATCCTACATCCCTCTCTATTTTCATTATCCCTATAAAACCAAACGCTAAAAGCATCCATTTCATGAGATATTTTTTAATTCCTACACATTAATCAATCGTAATTTTGTTACATTATTTGAAACAGATAGGTCTTCGATAACATCGGCATACGTTAGGCCTTTAGGCAAATCAATAGTATAGATATTCGTATAGATTTTTGTATCATCCACCCAAGAAACATTGAAGTTCACATCATAAATTTCAATATGTTTTTCTTCAAAATACTGATTAATAAATTCTTTGGTTTCTTGTTTATGTTGATAGCGAATTTCTAATTTTTTGATTGTTGGTACGTGAATAATTCGTTTGACAATGGTTAAGGCAAATAATACACCGATAAAACTTGTTAAGGCAATCGTATAGTAGCCCATGCCCACCGCGATCCCTAAACCAGCAACGGTCCATAGTGACGCTGCTGTCGTCAATCCGGTGACACTTTGTTTCGTTACAATGATGGTTCCAGCACCTAAAAAGCCGATTCCACTTACAACTTGTGCGATCAACCTTGCTTGATCTGAACGAATGACCCCCGTCAAAGCCGGATTAGCTAACGCATCTTTCAATGCATTGATTGCAATTTGCGACTGAATTAACGCAATAATAGCCGCGCCCATACAAACTAAAATGTGAGTGCGCATCCCTGCTGGGCGATTCTTATATTGTCTTTCAAAACCAATTGCGCCACCCATCACCATCGCTAGGACTAACCGTAAAATAATTTCTGGAATTGTTAGCTGTAACATCCTTTTCACCTCTTCTTCTATTACTTCCAGTATAACAAAAAAAGAACTTGAAACATAAGGAAATCCTTATGTTTCAAGTTCTTTTTCATCAATGACTATAATTTACTTGCAGCTGCATCATCAATGATTACAACAACATCTTGATGGTTTTGTAATGCACTTGCTGGCATGTCTGTTGTTACTGGTCCGTCAATCATCCCTTTAATGGCCTCTGCTTTTGCTTCGCCATAAGCCATTAAAATCATTTTTTTACCTTTCATGATTGAGCCAATCCCCATAGAAACAGCACGTGTTGGGACATCTTCTACTTTGTCAAAATAACGTTTATTTGCGTTGATTGTTGATTCAGTCAACTCAACGACATGTGTTAAGCTATCTAGAGGTGTGCCTGGTTCGTTGAAACCAATGTGTCCATTTTGACCAATACCTAAGATTTGGATATCTACTGGATGTGCATCGATAATTTTTTCATATTCTGCGGAAGCAGCATCTAAATCTTCTGCTTTACCATTTGGTACAAATGTTTCTTTAAATGGTTTTTTGTCAAATAAGTGTTTGTTCATGAAATAACGGTAACTTTGCTCATCTTCGCCACCTAAACCAACATATTCATCTAAGTTTACAGAAGTCATTTCTGTAAAGTCGACATCACTTGCTGTCATTTCTTTATATAATGTTTCTGGTGTACTACCTGTTGCTAAGCCTAAAACTTTCGCACCATTGTTCATACCTTCTTTAATTAATTCAAACGCTTTTTTGCCGCCTTCTTCTGCATTTGCTACACGGATAATTTGCATTTTGACACGCTCCTTACGGTTTATTTTGGTATAGTCCAATTATAACACCTTCTGAAAAAAATTTCTAGAATAAAAGAAAAAAACTTCTATTTCCATCAGAAATAGAAGTTTTCGAGCTTGTTTAACAGATTAATATTGTGGTGCGTTGGGATCCACATACGTATTTGGATCAGCATAAGCGTTTGGATCTGTGTACGTATTTGGGTCAACGTACGTATTTGGGTCAACGTACGTATTCGGATCATAGGCTCCTTCTGCTGCTTGTTGCGTATTGCCGTTGTATTCTGTTTGACCGGCTGTGGTGTCCGCTGTGCTACTCGAACTAGTAGAGCTATTGGCACTTGAATCACCAGATTCACCAATCAGTGCAGTATCTGTAACAGCATAGCTAAACTGATTATAAAAGGCTAAATCTTTTTCACGTTCAGAAGCATGTTCTTTTAAACCAAGTTGTTTTCTAAGTGTTGTTTGTGTTTTGTATAAACTATTTGGATCTAGGACTTGATAATAAATATCATCAATAGTTGCACTGTATCCTTGTAATTGTTCAGAGTCAATTGTTTTAAAGGCAGACAAATATTTTGATTGGATGTCCATCATGTCATCCCAAGTTAAGTCTGTTTTTACATTGGCTTCAACAGCATCAAGAATTTTTCGATATTTTGAAACACCATCAAAACTCATGACTTTGCGCACGATTTTCTCAACAACTTCTCGTTGGCGGCGTTGACGACCCACATCTCCTTCAGGATCTTCGTGACGCATCCGCGCATAAGCCAAACCTGTCGTGCCATCTAACTTGATTTTACCTGCTGGAACAGTAATACCGTCCAACGTAAATTCACCAATCGTATTATCTACTTCAATACCGCCTACCGCATCAATCAGGTCTTTTAACCCTTTCATATTGATGGATACATAGTGATGGATGGGAATATCCAGTAATTCTTGGACTGTATTAATCGCCATTTCGGCGCCACCAAATGCATAGGCATGGTTCAATTTGTCTTGTGTGTCATTTCCAACAATATCTGTTAGAATATCTCTATCCAAACTGATCATTGTGGACTTGTTTTCTTTCGGGTTGATGGTTACAACCATTGTAGTATCTGAACGACCTTGTTCTGTTCGGCCTAAATCGCCTGTGTCAATCCCCATTAAAAGAACAGAGAATGGTTCTTGCGCATCAATATTGGCCGTGGCTCCTTTATTGGACTTACGGTTAACTGATTGATAGATCCCATTAATTGTTGAATTGGCATCTGAATACATCTTAATCCCGTAAGCACATACCCCAGCTACTACCACTAGCAAGACGCTCAAGAAGCCCAGTACTACTTTTTTCCATAGTTTCATAAGACACTTCCTCGTTTATCTAAGAATAATTCTTAATTCATGCCCTTTATTTTCTCATAGTTTGCTTATTCAAGCAATATTTTTTATTTTTTGGAACAAGAACTTAACACAATTGTAAAATAAAAGAGCGCTTTACCAAGGAACAATTGTTATTTTTGAGAAAGTGTTTGCAGAAATTCTTGATAATGTTTTTGTTCATTCGTTTCAGTGATAGTTATTTTCTCAAATGCACCATTTAGTAAATCAGTCAGTGATCCTTCAATCAAATGCGTAATCGTGGCATTCCCAATTAATTCCATCCAATAACTGCCATCTGACGTTTCGTGGACGACTGTTTTCACCATACCTCCAGCATTTTTGACGGTTATTTCTTCATAAAAAACACCATCTTTCAATAACGTATAAAGTAAACTACTTGCGCACATAGCTGTCCCACAAGCACTTGTAAAACCTACACCACGTTCATACGTTCGAACAAATAGTTGATTTTTGCCAAGAATTTCAACAAAACTCACATTTATCCCTTCTGGAAAATATGGATTTTCATTATTTACATAGGTAGCGATTCGTTCAAATTCTGGACCATTTAAGGTTTCATGATCCACAAATGCTACAAGGTGCGGATTAGGCACTGCTACCGCTGTAAAGCGAATGGTGTTAGATAAGGCTGGTACGATTTCATCAATTAATGTTTGGACCCCTAAATGCATTGGGATAGTGACTGCTTCAAAACTTACTGGTGAAATTTCCACTTGGTAAGTCGCTACTTCTTCAGCTAAATTGGGGGCTTGACGTACTTTCAAATCTGCAAACATTGTTTCAACTGTAAATGATTTTTCTTGGTTTTTTTCAGCTAAATAACGGGCAACCGTACGCAAGCCGTTCCCGCACATGCTTGCTTCACTACCATCGCTGTTAATCACTCGCATTCTAGCATTGGACGTGCCGTGAGTCCCTTCTCCTACCAAAAGTAACCCATCTGCTCCCGCCAATAATCCTGTTTCCCGCGAACATAACTGGATGCGCAATTGCTCAATTTCCTCAGCGGTTAAAGAACGCTCAAACTGTGTTTCATCCAATAAAAAGAAATCATTTTCTGACCCGTGTACTTTTTGCATCATAACATTCATTTTTTTAGCTCCTTCTTTATGTATCCGTTATCTTTCCCTACTTACTTTAGTATGCCATAAACGAATAACTATTTCGACCCTGGATTTGTAAAAGGAAAGAGTCAAATGACAGCCGTCATTTGACTCTTTCCTTCACAATTGGCAAACTTATTTTGCTGCTGCAAAAAGTTCGTTTACTTTATCCCAATTAACAACGTTCCAGAATGCTTCAATGTAATCTGGACGAACGTTTTTATATTTTAAGTAATACGCATGTTCCCAAACGTCAAGACCTAAAACAGGTGTTTGGCCATCCATTAATGGTGAATCTTGGTTTGGTGTTGAAGTGATTTCTAATTTACCGTTATTCACAACTAACCAAGCCCAACCTGAACCAAAGCGGCCAGTTGCAGCTGTTTTGAAAGCAGCTTTCATTTCATCAAAGCTACCAAATGTTTCATCGATTGCTTCTTTAATAGCGCCAGTTGGTTGTCCACCAGCATTTGGTGCCATAATTTCCCAGAAGAATGTATGGTTTGCGTGACCGCCACCATTGTTACGAACGGCTGTGCGGATATCTTCAGGAATAGCATTCATATCTGAAATTAAGTCTTCTACAGATTTTTCGCCTAATTCTGGATGTTTTTCAATCGCTGCGTTTAAGTTAGTCACATAAGTGTTGTGGTGTTTATCATGGTGTAAGTGCATTGTTTCCACGTCAATGTAAGGTTCTAATGCATCATAAGCATATGGTAACTCTGGTAATGTGTAAGTCATTTTTTAAATCCCCCTATTTTTTAGTATGTAACATACGTCTTTCATACAACTATTATGATAACAGAGTGAACCGCTTTCTACAAAATAGTTTGCTTGCCAAAAGAAAAGTTTTACAAAAGAGGGAGATTACCTTGTGTTTCCCTCATAAATTCGCTAGAATGACCTGTAGAAGAATGATGTGAGGAGTAAATAAATGAATACATTGCAATTATTTAAGCAGGCCTTTTTTTCAGTTTCAGAATTACGGCGTGCGAAAAAAATGGCGTTTTGGAAAGTAATTCTCTATGCTGTTTTTTTAAGCGCTATTTTAGCACTACCTATTACCAAACAAGTCTTTTCTGTGCTACAAGAGGTGCAACAAGATGGCCAAAAAATTGCAGAAAAGTTGCCTGACTTTTCTATTGAAAATGGCACGTTGCAAACAAAGGCCAAAGAATCTGGTTTTATTTATCAAACCGACTCGATTATTTTTACGTTTGATCCAGATGGAAAACGTACAGCCGCTGATGTCCAAAAGGATTTAATTGGTAATGCGTTTGGTTTGGCTTTTTTACAAGATGAATTTGTAGTCGCCTTACCAAATTCAGGCGCAACTGAATCAATTCTAGGCACCGACCAATTTATCTTCCCCTATAGTAAAGGAACCTTAGATGGCGTTAACGCTCAGAGTATCAAGACTGCGCTAAGCGAAGCAGCAATCCCTTGGTGGACAAAACTCATTGTCTTTTTAGTGGCTATCTACCCTGTTCTAATCGGTTTAGTTTTAGACTTACTGATTGCCGCTATCGGTGCATCTCTCTATTCAAAATTACGTTTTTATTCTTTACGTTTGATTGATTGTTTAAAAATTATTACGTATTGTGCTACCGTGCCAGTCATCTTAAGTGCTATTTTAAACTTCGTAAATCCGATGTTTAACGATGGCATCCTAGTTATTTTACTAAGTCTGTTCTTTTTCTTTGTCACAACCAAAAACGAACCACGGAATATCCCTGGTTCTTAAAAAAAGGTGTTGTCTTTGAGACAACACCTTTTTGCTATTCTTCAAATTCTTCTTCATCTGTTAATTCAGGTAAGTCAATCGTGGTCACCGCAGATTGGCCAATTTGCGTTAAATATGCAGCTAATTCATCCACATTTTCCACAGGTGAGACGGCTGCTTCAATTGCCATTGCTAAATTAAGTCCAGCGACTACTCGCAATTGCGGATAAGTGCCCATGGCCATCATAGCCACATTACAAGGTGTTCCTCCTTTTAAATCAGCTAATACAAGCGTCGGGACATTGCCAGCTTCTTTTAAGATTGCTGCCAGTTTTGCTTGCGTGCCGCTCAAGCCATCTTCTGCGGTCATTGACACAATCGCAGCATCTGCTAATTCCCCGACAATCATTTGAGTAGAAGCTAAGGTTTCTTCTGCCATCCGTCCATGGCTCATTAAAATTAATTTTGGTTTCATCATATCCTCCTAAAAATACTGCTGATAAATTTTTGTTCGTGCTTTCAGAAAACCACGTTCTTCACGAGTGGGATGAATCCGATTCGTCAACAAAATTAGGGCTTCTTTGGTCTCTTTTTTCATACCAATCGCCGTTCCAGTAAAGCCAGTATGATACAAATAGTCTGCCCCGGCTTGCGTCTTTTTCACTTCCCAACCAAATGTACGTCCCCCTTGGTTCATAGACCAGAGAGTATCGAACATTTTTTCAGAAAATAATGGTTTGCCAGACGGGTAGCGATTGTTCATAAAACACTGAACAAAAGTGAGTAAATCTGGTAAAGTTGCAAATAAACCTGCACTGCCGATTGGCGCTTTTAGTTGATAGGCTTTCGAATCGTGGACCACTCCCTGAATAACGCCGCGTTGTTTTGTAATCTCTGTGGGCACTGCCTGGGCAAAATCGCTGACCGTAAAACTTGTATGCTGTAGGTTCATTGGTTGAAATACGTATGTTTGAAAACTCTCTTCTAATGAGCAGCGATCCAATACTTGAATAATTTCTCCCAATAAGTAATACCCTAAATCAGAATAAATGGTTTTTCCTCGTTCAGATAACGAATGCGTCAAAATGATTTCTTGCAAGCTTTTTTTTGTGACATTTTTCTTATCGGCAACATCAGCTGGCAGTCCGCTCTGATGCAGTAGAAGCTCCCCAATCGAACAAGATAGTCCTTGATAATCAGGTAGGATTTCCCCCACGGTGGTTGAAAAAGCAAGCTGATTTGTATCGATTAATTGTAACATTCGATTTGTTGTCCCAATAACTTTCGTTAAGGACGCTAAATCATACAGGCTAGCTGATGAAACCTTTTGTCTTGCAAATGGACCAGTATTACCTAAAAAGCCCGTATACTGTTCTGATAAGCTATCTTCTGTGATCGTCCCCCAAGCGACACCCGGAACGACTTGCTGATTAATCAGTCTCTGAATTGTTTCTTGAATTGCGATTTGATTCATTGTTCACCACTTCTATGCTAAAACTTCTGAAATCCGTCCGTCATGTTCTGCTAATAGTTGTTTGGCTTTTTGAAAATCAACGTGGGCTTTCGCCATTACAATAGCTGGTGACACTTCTAGCTGCGCTGCCTCCAAATATTCTTTGGCTTGCGATTCCTCGATTTCTGCTGCTTCTTTAATGATATTCGTGGCACGTTGCATTAATTTTTCGTTCGTTGGTTGTACGTTGACCATCAAATTTTGATAGATATTCCCTACTTTAACCATAATCCCTGTTGAAAACATATTTAACACCATTTTCTGTGCTGAACCCGCTTTCATTCTAGTTGACCCTGTAATGACTTCCGGTCCGACAATTGGCGCAATCCCAATTTCCGCCAATTGATTCATCGGACTTTGATTATTACAGGTCACGGAGATGGTTAGAGCGCCCACTTTTTTTCCGTATTCAATTGCGGAAACAGCATATGGTGTCCGACCACTAGCAGCAATCGCAATTACGACATCTCGGGCGGTCAATTGATGTTGCGTTAAATCTTCGATAGCTAATTCTTTCGAGTCTTCAGCGCCTTCAATTGCTTGATACATTGCTTTTTCACCACCAGCTAAAATACCAAATGCGCGTTCTGGCGACACACTATATGTGGGCGTTAATTCAATCGCATCCAAAGCACCTAAACGTCCAGACGTTCCTGCACCACAATAGATTAAACGGCCCCCTTTTTTAAATCGTTCTGCCGCTGCATCAATTGCTGCAGCAATCTGCGGAAGCACCTTTTCAATTGCTTGTGCTACCTTTTGGTCTTCTTGATTTATTAAAGTCACCATTTCTAATGTTGACACTTGGTCAATCTTTTTAGTCGCTTCATTTCTGGCTTCTGTCGTTAATCCTTCTAAGTTCATTTGCTTGCACACCCCTACTTCTCTTTTAGACGGCTGACAAGTTGACTCGTTTCAATCATATTTCGTTCGATTTCTGTGTCTAAATCATCTTGAATTGAACCTAAATACAGAACATCGCCAATTGCCATTGACGAAGCAATCGATGAAATAGCCCCAACTCGAATGAGGTGCTCATTATTGGGGACTAAAAGAACTTCATCGCTCAATGATCGCACGTTTTCTCCATCGTTACTGGTAATAAAAATAACCGTTGCGCCTCTATTTTTGGCAATTTCACAGGCGATTAAGGCTTCTTTTGTCAAACCACTATAGGAGACCGTGATCAAAATGTCTTGTGCCGTTGCATAATTTAAAAACTCCAACATCATGTGACTATCATAATTAAAAATTGCTTGGCGACCAGCGCGGTTAAACTTGTGATAAAGATTATAAGTCGTTAAAGAAGAGGCACCAATTCCAACCAAATGAATTTTTTCCGCTTTTTTAACATGCGCGATTGCTCGTTCCAAGGCTTGTTTATCCACTGTATAAAATAAATCCTCAATCGTAGCATTTAATAAAGATTCTACTTTCATACAAATAGTATCCACCGAATCATCTGCCGCTACAATTGGATCAATATCTTTTTTACCGTTACTGGCAGCTTGTACCGCTGCAATGGATAGTTTTAACTCTTCCCAGCTGTCAAACCCTAATTGTTTAGAAAAACGGGTAACTGATGCTGGAGAAGTTTCGCTATTGCTAGCAATTTCGTTTGCTGTTAATGAGAGAAGACGGGTCGGATCCTTCAGTATATAGTCTGCGATTCTCTTATTTACTTTGGAAAAGTCCTTATATTTTTGTCTGATTGAACGGATTGGCTCCATCTTCTCATCTCCATTTCTATTTTATGAAAGTTAAAATTGCTTCGTTTGGTTCAGAAGGGATCATCTGTGCGGTAATAGTCACCCCATTATCTGTTAAACGACGAACAGTTTGAATATCTTCATCGGTTAATGCAACAGATTTTTTAATTGCTCGACTGCCTTCTTTTTGAGAAATATTGCCGACATTGAAGCTCTGTAACGGAACACCGCCATCAATTAAAGCCGCCATGTCTGCAATGTCTTTCGTAATTAAAAAGACTTTTTCTTCATCATAATTGCCTGCTAAAATTTTTTCAATCGCTTTACGTTTCGATAAAATGGATAATTTAACTCCTGCAGGCTTAGCCATTTTTAAGGCACCAATTTGTAATTGATCTTTGACAGCGGCATCATTTACTACCATGATTCTTTGTGCGCCAACCGTATTCGTCCAAACGGTTGCAACTTGTCCGTGAATTAAACGCTCATCTACTCTTGCATGTACAATTGTCATAATAAATCTCTCCTATTATATACTATTTTTTTAAAATAAACCGCCAACCCAAGCCAACATTGGTTGTAAATTACCTAAAACCATGCCAATTAAAATTAAAACAAAGATTAGCCGTGTTGAATTCATTTTCTTTTTCCCTAGTAACCAATAGGATAAAAGAACAATCCCTAAAGGAATTAATGCGGGTAAAATTTTATCCAACATTTCTTGAACAGATAATGTTACATCTCCCATTTTATAAGTTAAATCTAATTTGTAAGTAATTACCGAAGGAATCAAACCGCCGACCACCGTTAAACCTAAAATAGCTGCACCTTGCGTAAACAATTTCATTTTATCCGCAAATTCTGTCGCAATTTTTTTCCCTTGATGGTAACCAATCCAAGTGAATTTATAGCGAACCCATAGGACCACTGCTCCGGCAATTAACGGGATCAGTAACCCAACAACCTGGCCCCCTTGCGCCATGTAAGCTGCAATCGAAAAAACAATCGCACGATAAATCGCGATAAAAATGGTATCACCAACACCAGCAAACGGACCCATTAGACCTGTTTTCAAACCAGTAATGGCCGTTTCATCTTCAATGCCAACTTCTTCTTCCAAAGCCATATCAGCTCCGACAATTAAATGCGACATGGCTGGCGTTGTATTCATAAAGCCAAGATGTGTCTTCAAGGCTTTCTTCATAGCTACTGGATCTTCACTGTATAGTCGCTTTAATGCAGGCATCATCACCCAAGCGTAACCAAGTCCTTGCATTTTTTCATAGTTCCAGCCCCACTGATAGCCAAAAAGATTACGGACGTAAACTTTATTAATATCCTTTTTTGTTAATTTGTTAGTCATCAATCTCAACCTCCTCATCATCTTCGTAAATAACCGTGCCACTTGTTGTAGCTGCGCCGCCTTTGTTATGATTCATCACATAAATCGCTGCTAAAGCCAAGCCAACCAGTGCGACACCTAAAACTGAGAAGAATTGGGCCCCATAAGCAAGTAACACGAACCCAATAATAAAATAAGGCCAGTATGTTTTAATTGGCAAGTAACGCATTAAAATAGCAATCCCCATCGCTGGTAAAATAGCACCTGCTGCTTTTAACCCATTCATCACCCAAATAGGAATCCAATTATTGATAGCGTTTACAACTTGTTCACCAAAAGCTAGGCCAATAAATACTGGGATGACACGAGAAATCGTCCAAGGAAAAATTCCTAAAACATTGCAGCGCTCGACCCCTTTATAATTGCCTTCTTCCGCATAGCGATCTGCTTTGTGTTGGAAAAACGTATTAGCCATTCTGCCTAAAATATCTAGTTGTGTTAATAATAACCCAATCGGAACCGCAACTCCGATACCATACTCTGCCCCTTTCCCTGAAATGATTGCATAAGCCGTTCCCATAATGGCCCCTGAAAGAAAGTCTGGGACTGTTGCTCCTCCATAAGTCGCTACGCCTAATGTCATCAATTGAAGCGTTGCCCCAATCATCAAACCTGTTTGAACATCTCCTAAGACTAGGCCAGTAAACGTTGCAGCAAACAATGGTGTATATGGACCAATCTGAATAGAAATTTGGTCAAGTACACCAACAACTGTGTAAAGACATAAAATCAAAATAATACCAATCGATACTGTCATGCTTTCTCATCCTCCTTGAATGCGTTTTCTTTTTTGTATTTGTAGAATACCATTAAAGAAATGTCATTTCAAGTTCTTTTTAAAAATATTTTCAAATGAAATTACATTTCTTATATAATTTTTATGCTATACTAAAAGAAAACGGTTTAGGAGTGATTATGTGCGGGTTTTGCTGATTTATTTCATAACTATTTTTCTATCCAATACAGTTGGGGCGCTCTCTGGGATGGGTGGAGGCGTCATTATTAAGCCTGTTTTGGATTTTCTTGGGTTCCATTCGTTAAATAGTATTGCGTTCTATTCAAGTGTCGCTGTTTTTGTCATGTCCATTTCTTCGACTTATAAACAGTATCAAAATGGTGTCCAAATTGAATGGAAAAAAGCCGCGAGTATTTCGTTTGGTTCCTTAGTCGGCGGTATGTTAGGTGATTTACTTCTTAATCAGGCGATTGCACTAGCGCCAAATGAAGAAAAAGTACAACTAATCCAATATATCATCATGTTGGTGACCTTGGTTTTGGTTCTTCTCTACAATCAATTTTCCAACTGGCACTTACACCTCAACGGATTGAGCATTTTTCTGATTGTCGGATTAGGCTTAGGGATTCTATCAACCTTTTTAGGCATCGGTGGCGGTCCCATTAATGTAGCTTGCCTTATTCTCTTTTTTGGAATGGATATCAAATCAGCAACTGTCTATTCCATCATTACTATTTTTTTCTCCCAACTCGCCAAACTTGGCAATATCGGCTTGACCACAGGGTTTGCGGTTTTTGATTTAACAATTCTTTGGGCTATTATTCCTGCCGCTTTATTCGGTGGTTATGTCGGCGGTCTTTTCAGTAAAAAATTATCTCAACAACGGGTCGCCCAAATTTATAGTTTAGTTGTTTTTTTAGTTATTTTGTTAAATATGTATAATTTGTGGACTGTTATCTAAAAAAGAAGCGCTTTGTCTATATGACAAAGCGCTTCTTTTTTAATTAAATCACTGTTAATTTAACATCTATATTATTTCTTGTTGCTTTAGAATATGGGCAAATTTCGTGGGCTTTTTTAACAAGTTCTTCTGCTTTAGCTTGATCTACCCCATCAATATGAACTTCTAATTCAGCACCAACGCTAAACCCATCTTCTCCTTGGAATAAGGATACACGTGCAGTTACTGTACTTTTACCTTCGACTTTTTCTTGATCCATCACTAATTCTAATGCACCATTAAAGCAAGCACTGTAAGCCGCTGCGAATAATTGTTCTGGATTTGTTGTATTTTCTTTCTTAACACCTGGCGAAGCAACCGCATAAGAAAATGATTTATCCGGTGAGTGAACTTCTCCTGCACGTCCACCCGTATTAATGATAGTTGTTTCATAGATTTTTTTCATGTAAATTCCTCTCCTTTGTAAAGTTTTACACTTCTGAGAACTTGTTACTTACATAATTATTGTAGGAAACTTTGTCAGATACAGCAAACGTTGTGCTTGTGAATAATAAAAAATAACATTTAACGTTGTATTTTTGACGTAGAAAAAGAACCCATTCTATGATAGGATAAAGTGAACTTGTACATTTGTACACAAACTATTTTACAAAGGAGACTTTCCCTTGACACACTTACTTGATTATCAACCATTAAACCTCTACACAAACTATCAAGAAGCCGCAGAAAAAACACCAACTGTTCCAATTATTTTTGATGAATCTTTGCCTGCTTTTCCTGCACTTGGCTTAGAAACAACTTATGGTGAAAGCCATCAAGAAATTTTGAAACGGGCATATCAATTAGCCGCTTTAGGTGTAAAAAAAGGCGACAAAATTATTATTTATAAAAGTCCTAAATTCGACACGTATTTACTAGCTGTTGCAGCCTCATATCTAGCAGCCGTTCCTGTAATGGTTTCATACCATTTACCTTTTGAAACAATTGAAGTATTCGTTGATCGTTTAGAAGATCCTTATATTTTATTTGATGATGTGACTGCTGAAAAAGTTCAAGCTGTTCGTAATAGCTCTGCCAATAAAAAACTTTCGGTTGCTTCTCTTTTAGAAGCTGATGCCACGGAAGTTCCTCAAGACGAACTGACTAAAGACGAAATTGCCTACATGACCCACACCTCTGGAACAACAGGTATTCCTAAACTTATCTGTCATTCCAATCACTCTATGGGTTGGCGTACAAAATGGCAAAAAACCATTTTCACAAAAATTGCTGAAAAGAAATTAGTTGGCTTTCATATTTCGCCAGTTCATTCTCGTTTTAACATTGGCGTGTCTTCTTTAATGGCCATGGGCTTCCCTATGATGCCTTTAGCAAATGCTTCGAGCGAAAAAGTCGCTGAAATGTTCAGCACCTATCAACCAATCGCTGTAGAAACACACCCCAATAACTTCGTTCAATGGGTTCGTTTGGCCAAAGAAAAACCTGAAGCTTTCGCTAGTGTCCATTATTATCATTCTACTTTTGATGCAATTAACAACGCTACAATGGTGGCTTTCTTAAAAGCATCTGCTGCCAATGAACCAATTTTCCTACAAGTTTATGGACAAAGTGAATGCGGGCCAATGATCTTACGAGCGCATACTTTAGAATCCCTAAAAGATTCAGATGCTCGTGACATGGGCGTTGGTTTAGAGGATTTAACACAAGCTCGAATTACCGATGAAAAAGGACAAGTTTTACCTGCGATGACGGACGGCCATATCCAATTCTTATCAAAAGGACGGGCCTTAACATATTACAAAGAAGATGCCCGCTTTACAGAAAATGTCTACGGCGAATGGTGGGACAGCGGCGATTACGGAATGTTAGATGAACGCGGCCACTTATTCTTGAAAGATCGCCAAGTAGATCTAATTGAAAACATCGACAGTAATTTAGCTATTGAAGATCATTTATTGGATGCATTAGATTTCTTAGAAGAAGTGATTATTGTCCGTGGCAAAGAAAATGAACCTCAGCCAATTTTAGCGGTTGTCCCTGGGGAAGAAATGGATTGGGACGCTTGGTGGACACAAGTAGCCGATTTACCACATTTAAACGAACCTATCATTATGGCTTTTGATGAAATCCCTCACACAGCTACTATGAAAGTGCAACGTTTACAACTAGAAAAATGGTTAAAAGAACAATAAAATAAAATTCTTTGTTAAACAGTGTTGGTCAAAAGAACGTTTAGACCAGCGTTGGAGCAAGTGGAACAGAAAGCTAAAAGTTAACTCGTTGCAGGTTATCTTAAGTTTTAAAAAGAGGGGCAGTCGTCGTTTTGACGGCTGCTCCTCTTTCTTTTGCCTACCGTTAATTAAATCCTTTTTGTGAAGAGCTTGACATGGGATGGTTCCCACAAATTATACTTAGCTTATTCAAAGAATGGAGTGAGCAAGTATGAAAATTTTAATTAAACAAGATTTCGACACGATGAGCGAATGGGCAAAAATGTTACTTCTAAGCACGATGAGCCAAGATAAACGAGTGAATTTATCAATTACCGCTGGTAAAACGCCAGCACTTGTTTACCAAAAATTAGCCTCGATTGTGAAAAACTCATCTGACTTTGATAATGTTCATTATTATAACTTTGATGAAATCCCCGTTCCTCATCAAAAGGAAGGCATTACTCTGACAGATTTGCGGACGCTGTATTTGACACCTGCGGAAATATCCGAGCAAAACATCCATCCATTAACTGTGGAAAACTTTCAACAACAAGAACAACGGATTGCTGACGCAGGCGGCTTAGATTTGATGTTAATTGGCTTAGGAGCAGATGGTCATTTTTGCGGGAACATGCCCACTACCACTCATTTTAAAAATGAAACCTACCAAGTGACCGTCACTGGTTCAGAGCCTTGGTTTGTTCCTGAAATGATGCAGCCAGGCATGACCTTTGTTACGATGGGGCCAGCCAGCATCATGAAAGTTAAGCATCTTGTCCTAATTGTAAATGGTGAACAAAAAGCTCAGATGGTCAAACAAGTGCTCCAAGGACCTGTCACAGAAACGTATCCTGCCTCTATTCTTCAACTCCATCCAAATTTAACGGTTCTCTTGGATGAAGCCGCAGCGAGTCAATTAGAAAAATAAAAAATTGCGCCTAGATTATGCTTCTCTGCATAGTCATAGGCGCAATTTTGTTATCATTACATGATTTTTTGATACTGACTGTATTTTAGCAAATTCGTCTGGGAAAGTGTAACACCAATACCATGTCCCTGAGGCACGGTCATTGTCCCTTGCTCTAAAATAAAAGGTTCCGTGATGATATCTTCATAAAAATAGCGTTCCGTTGCTGAAATATCACCTGGAAAGGAAAAGGTAGGCTGTGACGCAAATTGCAAATTCAATGCACGTCCAACACCAGACTCAAACATGCCACCTAACCAAACCAATAAATCATTTTCTTGGCAAAATGTGGCAATCTTCAACGCCTCGTGAATCCCACCTACACGAGGAATCTTCAAATTGATACTACGGCAACTGCCCAATGCTAACGCCACTTGGCAGTCTTTGAGACTACGAATATTTTCATCCAAACAAATTCTTGTCTTCAGTTCTCTTTGTAATTGTGCGTGATCTAAAAAATCATCTGCAGCAAAAGGCTGTTCAATCATCGCTAATTGATAGTGATCTAAACGTTGCAATTGAGGCAAATCAGCCAATGTATACGCTGAATTGGCATCAACCATCAAAGGCAAGTTAGGAAAATGTTGACGAATCAAAGCAACGGGTTCCACATCATAACCGGGACGAATTTTCAGCTTCACTCGTTGATACCCTTTTTCTACAGCTAACTGAACTTGTTTAAGCAATTGAGGTAAGTCTTCTTGAATCCCTAAACTAATCCCTACAGGAATTTTCCTCCGCGTTGGTCCAAAAAATTCAGTTAAACTCTTCTGTTGCCGTTTGGCATATAAATCCCAGATGGCAGTTTCTAACGCAGCTTTTCCCATCCAATGCCCTTTAACTTCTTCAAAAATTGTTGAAACCTCTTGCGGCTGTTCAAGCGCTTCTGTTAAAAGTAACGGAATTAAATGCTGTTGGATGATGAAGCGTTCGGTTACCAACGTTTCTTGCACATAATCAGGTTGCTCAAAAGCCACTAATTCGCCAAACCCTTGATTTCCTTGCTCATCCGTTATTACAAATAAATCAAACGCTTTTTCTTCCAGGCGACCATAGCTCGTGACAAACGGCGTTTTTAAAGGCAAACGAACCTGATAGGTTTCAATTGATTGAATGTTCATTCAGATGGCTCCTTCCAATAACGCTGTCACCTTTTCATAGAAAATCGTTGGTTGTTCTAAATGGATACAATGTCCTGCTTCAGGAAAAATTGTCAGCCTCAACAACGGTTGACGTGCCTGCATTTTTTTCGCAATTCCAATAAATTTTTGATCTTCGCCGCCTACCAATAAATCGGTAGGAATCGGCTGCAATTCTGCTAGACGTTCCCAGTAACTCTCTTGCGCTCCTGTACCCATATACCACAAACTACTAGCCAACCCAAAGGCCGATTGGCTCAAACGTTCCTGACGAATGGCCATTTGCTGTGCCACAGGCAAGGCTTTTTGCGTTTGAAATAACGGTAATTCTTGCCAGAAATCAATAAAATCCACCAGCGGTTCCTCTAAGAGACGTTCCGCCAAACGATGATCTTGACAGATACGAGTCTGACGTTCTGCGGCGGTGGCCAAACCTGGCGATCCACTTTCCAATAAAAGATGCTGTACCTTTTGTGGATAATGTAATGCAAAACCTAAAGCTGTTCGTGCGCCCATTGAATAGCCTAATAAACAAAAGCAAGGCAAATTTAGCGATTCGGTTAGTTCAGCAAGATCATGGCAAACCTGTTTCATGGTATAACGCTCTGGTGCTACCAAACTAGCAGTCGCGCCATGCCCAGGTAAGTCAATTCCTAAAACGTTATAAGGTGTTTGACTGGGGAAAACGGCTGCAAACGTGGCTAACGTTCCTGTGAAACCATGTAAACAGACTAGTGTCGTTCGCTTTGCATCAAAAGGTGTTAACCATTGATAATGGTACTGCATCCCCCGAATTAACCGTTCCATGAAATCCCCTGTCTTTCTACTCGTCTACCAATTTCAGCTAAAATTGATTCGTACAAATGAACATTCTCTTGACGATTTCCTTTGACTTCGATCACTTGAAATTGTGGTTCTTCAGCCGCTGCTTGTAAAATTTGCTTAAGCTCCACGATTGTTTTGACTTCTTGGTACGAAGCACCGTAAAGTTCAGCAACTAACGAAAAATCTAAATCAAGCGGTGTTCCAAATAAAGGCTCGAAATCGTCCTCACGTAAAGTTCGTTGAGATAGAAAAGAGAAAATCCCGCCACCATTGTTATTTAATAAAACAATTGTTAACGGCAACTGATAACGTTTAGCCAAAAATAAACCATTCATATCATGATATAGTGCTAAATCACCAATCAGTAGAACGTTTTGCTGTGTCGGTGCTACGGCACTCATTCCTAAAGCAGTTGAAACAATCCCATCAATCCCGTTGATGCCGCGATTTCCAAACATCCGATAAGGGCGACTATCCATAAATCGATCTAAGTAGCGGATAGCCATACTATTAGATACAAATAACTGACCGTTCTCTTTCATCGTTTGGTGAACAGCTAAGCTGGCTGTTGTTTCATTTAATTCTGTCGCGTTCAGCGTTTCTAGAAGAACTTCAGAGACCGTTTTTTCCAGCAGGAGCCATTGTGCTAACCAAGTCGCTTCTGTTGGTTTGACAACCGTTAGCAATTGTTCTACAAACGTAGTTTCCTTTGCCTGAATAACTGTTTGTGATTTTTTCAATTGCTCTTGCCATTGCCCATTTTCGTCCACAAAATAAAAAGCAGTCTCTGTCGTTGCTAAGCGTTTCAACCATAACATGATGTTTTTAGAAATTGGCAGCGAACCAAAACGCACTACCACTTCTGGTTCTTGTGGCAAGGTCGCCACATTTAGAAACAGATCACTGTGTGCAATAACAACTTCACTATTTTGACCATGTGTCACAATGTTTGCTAAAGGATCCGCTAGTAAAGGCCATTTCAAAGCTTCGGCTAATTGAATAAATAACGCCGCTTCTTCCTCTGTATGACTGCCACCGACAACCAAGACGCCGTTTTTCTGGTACCATTGATCCGCTAACTGTTGCACTTGTTCTGTAGAAAGGATTGATTGACCAGCGAATAAAGCCGTTTGTTGAGAACTCTTTGTTTTTCTCTCTAAGTCAGGTAATAATGGTTCCCGCAAAGGAAAATTTAAATGAACAGGTGCTGCAGGCGTTTGTTGCGCGAAAGCTGTTCCTTTAGCGCCTTGCCAATAGGCGTAATTCAACATCTCTTCTGTTGCTTCTGGCAAAGCCATTTCAACAAATAATTTCACATGATTTTGATACATTTGTAATTGGTCCATGGCTTGAGGAGCGCCAACTTGACGTAACTCATGCGGCCGATCCGTTGTTAAAACGACTAAGGGTACATGGCTAATATTGGCTTCACAAATTGCTGGATAATAGTTTGCAGCTGCTGTTCCAGAGGTACAAAGTAAGACCACTGGTTTTTGACTCGCTTTACTTAATCCTAAAGCAAAAAAAGCAGCGGAACGTTCATCGACATCGACAAAAGTTTGGATTGCGGTTTCCCGATGAAGTAATAAAGCCAGTGGTGTGGAACGGGACCCTGGACTAATGACTGCTTGTTCAACCCCACTATTTTTTAAGCCTTCAATAAAGGCTATTAAATAATCGGTCATTGTTTCTTGATGATTCATTAAACCTGCCCTCCAATTCCTCGTAACATCGGTTGAAATTTTATTTTCGTTTCTTCTCTTTCTAGCTCTGCTTTGGAATCCGCAACAATACCACAACCTGCATAAAGAACGCCTTGCTGACCAGCAAAGACACCTGAACGCAAGGCCACAGCAAACTCGCCACTATCATCATTCCCTGAAATCCAACCGATTGGCGCACCATATAACCCACGACTCCCTGGCTCATATTGTCGAATCCATTCGACTGCCAACTCTTTGGGCTCACCGCCTAAAGCTGGCGTTGGGTGTAGTTGCATCACACTTTCCAAGAACGAAATTCCCGGCTTACGTTGACCCGAGATTGGCACATAAAGATGTTGTACATCTCGATTTTCCAAAATAATGGATGCTTGAATACTGTTTTCAGAAGTCGTCATCTTCGCCAACTCTTTCGCTAAACGTTCCACCACAATTTGGTGTTCTCCGGTATTTTTGCGGTCTTGTAAAAGTTGTGCTCCTAAAGTTTTCGTTTCTTCTGGTGTTTGACCCGTTTTAATGGTTCCTGCAATACAAGCGGTCGCAAACGTTTCTTTAGTACCCAACAGAAGTCGTTCTGGTGTTGCACCAATGAAACTTGTGTCTTTGGCTTCTAAAGCAAACAAATACGTATTTTGTTGTTGTGCCATTAAATTAACGAGCACTTGGTTACTTCGAATTTTTTCAGGACTGCTCACAGCAAGTTGTCGAGCCAAAACCACTTTTTTTAAAGGGCCATCTTCTCTTAAGACTGCTACGGTTTCGTTGACAGCTTGTAGCCATTCAGTCACGGCAACTTCTTCCTTGTCAATCTTTGTTTCCGCTACAGCTGGCAACTCCTCACAGGTAGCTAACAAGCGATCAAACTGAGCCACCAAAGTCGACCAACGTTCCTCGACTTCTTGTTCACTAGAACCTGAAAAGTTCAGCGTTCCATAAATACGTGAACCTGAAAAAGTAAATAGAATACTTGGTAGATAAAACCAACCTTCCCCTAACTCTCCCCAGGCCTCAGTAGGCGTTTGTTCTGTATCAAAAGGCAAACCGCCAAACAGAAGAGCCCCCGTACCAGAAATAGACATATTTTGAAAACGAGTTGCCGCCTCTTTTTTTAAAAAGTTGTTCAATTGATGCGTTTCTGTTTCTGCGCCTTTTAAGATAGTTTCATATCCGAAGCCAACCAAAGCAAAATCTTTTTTCGGCGTTTGCCAAAAAAAACGTTCTCCTTGGTATGCCTTTTCACCAGCGGCAAAAATTGCCAAGGCTGTTTGTTCTGTTTCTAATGGAAAAACCCAACTGAACTGACGGGCATTCTTCTGATAGGCTTGTCGTAATTCATCAGGCAATTTCATCTGATTAAAAACGCCTCTCTTTCTTCTGTCATGAAACGATGTTTGGCAATCTTTCCACTCGCTGTTTGCGGGAAAGAATGACAAAAATAAATGCGTTTCGGTCGTTTATATTTTGCCAGTTTTCGTGAACACTGGTCTTGAATTTGCGCTAAGGTGATTTCTTGGTCACTAATCACATATGCAACTGGGACGGCTCCCCATTGCGCATCTGGTTCTCCTACAACTGCCGCTGCTTTAATTCCTGTTATCGCCTGTAACACCTGTTCAACCTCAGTGGGGTAAATATTTTCACCACCAGAGATAATGAGTTCACTTAAACGACTAACCAAATACAGGTAACCTTGTGCATCTAAATAGCCCATGTCGCCTGTTTTAAACCAACCATCTGCTGTCCATTTTTCAGGTTGACGATGGTTAAGGTAACCTGAAACAACGTTTGGTCCCTTAAGTAAAATTTCCCCGACTTGCTTTTCTGGCTGTTCTTGTCCTAGTTCATCAACAATTTTGATCTGCATATCTTTTAACGGTTGCCCAGCAGAGCCGATTTTCAGTGCCGCATCTTCAAATTTCAAGGCAACAACTTGCGAACACGTTTCCGTCATCCCATAAGATTGAATGACTGGAATCCCTTTTTCCTCACACTGCGCTAATTTATCCGGTGCAATCGGTCCGCCGCCCAATAACATTCCTTTAAAGCTGACGCTGTAGCCAGCTTCAGGATAGACAGACAATAATTGTTGTAACATTGTCGCAACCACTGAAATGACGGTTCCACGGCCTTCTTGTAAATCTTGTGTCACTTGCTGTTCATCAAATTTATCGTAAAGGCGAATACTACAACCTAAGACGAGTTGTCGAACAACAATCGACAATCCGCTAATGTGAAATAATGGGACTGCACACAACCAACAATCTTCAGCAGTAATCCCCATATTTTCTTGGGTGCCTCTAGCACTGGCAAAATGATTTTTAAACCGTTGCAAGACCCCTTTAGGCTGTCCTGTAGTTCCCGATGTATACATAATAGAAGCCACCGACTCTAAGTCACTTGGCTGTTGAAACTCCTGATGTGAAAGACTATGCTGTTTTTTAATCATTGGCTGAACGTCGACAAAAGAAATTTCTTCTAACAAAGCCTGCGTTTCAGGCGCACCAATAATCGTTTTAACTTGCGCATCTTTTAACTGAAAAGTCAGTTCAGCAAGTGTCAAATGCGTATTTAAAAATAATAACTCTTTCCCCAATTCCCATAAGGCTAGAATTGAAAAATACAACTCTTTGCTGTTCTTACTGAATAAAGCCACACGTTTTTCTTCTGGTGCAAGCACCTGTTGATATGTGGCTACCCAATGGCTGACTTCTTGTTGCACTTCTAAAAACGTCCAAGATTCATCCTGAAAATAAAAAGCAGGATGATCGGGACGTTTTTGTACTTGTTTATTTAACCAAGTCATTGGTTTATGGGAATTTAGGGAATTGATCGAAATCTGGTGTCCGTTTTTCTTTAAATGCATCTCGGCCTTCTTGTGCTTCAGCCATTGTATAGTAAAGAAGTGTCGCATCACCAGCTAATTGTTGCACACCAGCCAAGCCATCTGTATCGGCATTTAAAGAGGCTTTAATCATCCGTAAAGCAATCGGGCTTTTGGTTAACATTTCTTCTGCCCACTCCATTGTCACATCTTCTACTTGATCCAATGGAACAACCGTATTAATCCAGCCCATATCTAAAGCTTCTTGAGCAGAATACTGTTTACACATAAACCAAACTTCTTTCGCTTTTTTATGGCCGATAACGCGCGCCAAGTAACCTGAGCCGTATCCACCATCAAAGCTACCGACATTTGGTCCTGTTTGCCCAAACTTAGCATTTTCCGCCGCAATTGTTAAATCACAAACTAATTGTAAAACATTGCCGCCGCCAATGGACCAGCCTTTCACCATTGCGATGACTGGTTTGGGAATGACACGGATTAACCGTTGTAAATCTAACACATTTAAACGTGGAATGTTGTCTTCGCCAACGTAACCACCATTACCTCGAACTTTTTGATCGCCACCAGAACAGAATGCTTGGTCACCTGCGCCTGTTAAAATAATAACCCCGACATCTTCTTTATCACGACTAATGTTGAATGCATCAATCATTTCCATGACTGTTTTTGGTGTGAATGCGTTGTGAACATGCGGGCGGTTGATAGTAATTTTTGCTACTTTGCCTTCTTGCTCAAATAAAATTTCATCATATTCTTTAATTGTTGTCCAGTTTCTCATTAGGAAACCTCCTTCATTAATCTCATCTTTTCTATTATACACAAGAATCGGCACTTTAGAGAAAAAGTCGCTTGAATTTTAAGAAAAAACATGGCTATTTCAAATTTTCTTCATTCCTGTATAATAAATAAAAAACCTTTTATTCTCTCTTTTATTAGAAAGGACTGATTACTATTCATCTTTTAGAGTATTTAGGTATCACGATTCAACACGTTTCTGCTGAGAAATGTCAGCTTACTTTAGCGGTAAAAGACGTGCATAAACAACCCTATGGCTTTGTCCACGGGGGCTTAAACGGCGTCTTAATTGAAACTGCCTGTAGTTTAGGTGCGAACGAAAACGTTCCTGAAAACACTTTTGCTGTCGGCATAGACTTACAAGTAAATCATCTTCGTAGTGTCCATGATGGTAGCCTTACCGTGATTGCGACGCCCGATCACTCGGGAAAGACCCTTCAAGTTTGGGAAGCAAAAATATATAACGCAGACCACCAATTGACGAGCGTGGGGCGTTGTACCTTAACAAATCGACAAAAAAAACAGTAATCTTTACAGGTTACTGTTTTTTTGTTTATGGTTTTTAATAAGTAATTAGATTACTTCGTTTATTTAATTTTAGTACCAACCATTTGCTAACCAGAATGATTTAGCTGCATCCCATGAACCATAGCGACCTGCTACGTACTGATCTGCCACGCGTTCTTGGTTGGCAGGTGAATAGTCACCATTTAAATAAGAGGCAGATAATTGGTAACGACCGATATACTGACCGTTTGTTGCATCGTAAGAACCACTAGATTCACGTTGTGCGATCCACTCTTTTGCATCACTGCTTGCGGCAGGTGCTGCTGGTTGCGCTACTTCTTGAGCAACAGGTTGTTGTACTTCTTGTTGTACTGGTTGTGCAACAGGTTGTTCAACTACTTGTTGAACTGGTGCAACTTCTACAGCTGGTGCTGGAGTATTAGCAACTTCTTTTTCTGAACGAATAACTAATTGTTCTCCTTCAAAAATTAAATCAAGGTTTGGCAATTTGTTATCAGAAGCAATTTTTTGAATTAAGCTATTGTCTCCTGCAAATTGATGAGAAATTGTTGATAAAGTATCTCCTGCTTTAACTGTATATAAGCTTTCTGCGTTTGCGTCTGTTCCTAAGAATAATCCTAAACCTGCGGCCAAAGTTGTTCCAAGTAAAATCGTTTTGATTGATTTCATGTATGTTTCTCCTTTGTAATTAAAAATATTTGATTGTTGCTCTTAGCACTCGGCAACAACCACGTCTGCTTCGCTTTATCGAAACGACTTCACATACTTTATCATCGAATGGCCGGCCGTAGGTGAATATCTCGTGACAATTTATTACTAGAATGTCGGTTTTGTTACATTTTGTAATAAAAAGCTGCTGGAAGCTTGATATTATCCTGTTTATATTTTGCGAAAAAAAGTTAAAAAAACAGGATTTTATTTTTGAGAAACCGTTTTCCAACCCTTGATTAGCCCTTAAATGTCGGTTTTTTTACATTCGTTTCAGTCAAAAAGTAACAAAATGTTAAAGATACTAGACATAAGAATGTTTTTTTCAAAAACTCACGCCTAAAAAGAACAGGTGTTTTCTTTGAATTTTTTTATCATTCACTATTTATATTTTTCCTTCTATTATATAGATAAATTTTTTGTCGTATTCATTTTTCGATTCTGAAAAAACACTAAGCACTTCCTATTGAAACAAAAAGAGTTAAACAAAAAAAATCTTATATTTTGCTTGTTATTTATTCATTTTAATCTTATTCAAAAAAGGAACAGCTAAAGCAACTATGAAAACAAAGTATTGAAAATAAAGCAGAATAAATATTCATTTTTATTGTAATTCACGAATAAAAAACAAACAATCACTCGAACGCTTGTTATTTAAAAACGTAATCAGTTTTTTCTCTTTCTATTTTCCAATCTATGAGTAATAAAATATATGAATCTACATTTAAGTCATTTTATTATCAAATATTCTGAATATTATAAGAATTGGAGTTTTATCTATGAGTGACAAAGAACAACTTGAGAAATTAGACAAATCCTTTCTGGGACAACCGAAAGGACTAGCAACACTGTTCTTCACAGAAATGTGGGAACGTTTCAGTTACTACGGCATGCGTGCTATTCTAATGTATTACATTTACGATACCGTAGCCAATGGCGGTTTAGGTCTCCCCAAAGCAACTGCCTTAGCCATCATGTCCATTTATGGATCAATGGTTTTCATGTCCAGTATCATTGGCGGTTGGGTCTCTGACCGTGTCTTAGGTTCAAGGAAAACTGTTTTTATTGGTGGTTTGTTAATCATTGCTGGACATATTGTTCTCGCTACCCCATTTGGTGTCCCCGCCTTATTCGTTTCTATTATGTTAATTGTATTTGGGACTGGGATGTTAAAACCAAACGTTTCAGGGATGGTTGGCCATCTTTATTCAAAAACTGACTTACGTAGAGATGCAGGCTTCTCCATTTTTTACATGGGGATTAATATCGGAGCCTTAATCGCTCCCCTTGTTGTCGGAACTTTAGGACAAGAATATAATTATCATTTAGGCTTTTCCGTTGCCGCAGTAGGGATGTTCTTCGGGCTACTACAATATTATTTCCAAGGACGTAAATCTCTTGCTGGGATTGGTCAGGCCCCAACTAATCCAATGTCTAAAGAAGAGCAAAAGAAATTTGCTAAAGCATTTATGTTGGCAATTGTCGTTGCTTTACTTATTTTTGGTGGCGCCTATGTCACAGGACATTTAACAATTGATTTCTTTATTAATACCATCAGCGTGTTAGGAATCCTGTTACCTGTTTATTATTTCAGCAAAATGTTAACGTCTAAAGATGTCACTGCTGAAGAAAAACCAAAAGTTCTGGCTTATTTGCCATTATTCTTAGCAGCAATTGTTTTCTGGTCATTGGAAGAACAAGGTTCGTCTATTCTTGCTCTATTTGCAAATGAACGGACGCAAACGAGTTTGTTTGGCTTCCCGATTGCCGCTAGCTGGTTCCAATCATTAAATCCTGTATTCGTAGTTATTTTGACCCCTATTTTTGTTACATTATGGACAAAACTAGGCAAACGTCAACCATCAACAGTTGTGAAGTTTTCACTAGGGCTAGTCTTTGCTGGTCTTTCCTTCGTCTTATTAATGTTGCCAGGTATACTTTATGGTACCGAAGGACGGGTGAGTCCACTTTGGTTATTCTTTAGTTTCTTCATTATGATTGTCGGAGAAATGTGTTTATCTCCCGTTGGCTTATCGATTACTACAAAATTAGCACCGAAAGCTTTCGAAGCTCAAACCGTTGCTATTTGGTTATTAGCAGATGCCGCTTCACAAGCCATTAACGCTCAAATTGCTCGTTTCTATACACCTGGAACAGAGTCAGCATATTTTGGGATTGTCGGACTTGTAGCTGTCGTTGCTGGGATTCTCTTATTCATTGTGAAAAAACCAATCCAAAACTTAATGGGTGACGTCCGTTAAACCGTCAAAAAGTTGCCTTTCTCTTTTTTTGAAAGGCAACTTTTTTATACAGCGTTTTGATAACGTTTTCATCAAGTGGTATACTAAATAGAAGGAGGACGAGGACATGCGTTACTTAATTGGCGGTATTTTTTTATTGATTAGTATCTGGCAATTCATTGTTACTGGACGGACATTTTCCTACTTAAAGAAAGAGGGCGGCAAAAGAACCTCACCATTTATTCTGTTAGGACTATGGAGTAGTTTAGTGTTTGCTATTATTTCATTTGCTGTGGCGATTGCTTCTTTCTTTTATGTGAGTTTTTAGTAGAAGGCTAGCCATAAGTAAAAGGAGCGATTGCTAGTCTCGCTCCTTTTACTTATTTTTTATGGTTGTTTTCCAATATAAGCTAAAATTCCACCATCGACATATAAGATATGTCCGTTAACAAAGTCAGAAGCGTTAGATGCTAAGAAAACTGCTGGGCCAGCTAAGTCTGCTGGCGTGCCCCAACGATTAGCAGGTGTTCGTCCCAAGATGAATTCGTTAAATGGATGCCCTGGTTCTCTTAATGGCGCCGTCTGTGGCGTTTCAATGTAGCCAGGTCCAATCCCATTACATTGAATATTATATTGTCCATATTCAGAAGCAATATTTTTCGTTAACATTTTTAGTCCGCCTTTTGCTGCCGCGTACGCACTAACTGTTTCACGACCTAGTTCACTCATCATTGAACAGATATTGATAATTTTGCCATGACCCTTTTCAATCATATCTGGAATAACCGCTTTTGCCATAATAAATGGCGCATTCAAGTCAACATCAATCACTTGACGGAACTCTTCTGCTGACATATCCACCATTGGAATTCGTTTAATAATTCCCGCATTATTGACTAAAATATCAATAGAGCCGACTTCTTCTTTAATCTGAGCGACCATCGCTTGAACTTGCTCTTCATCAGTGACATCACACACATAACCACGTGCTTCAATCCCTGCGGCCCGATAATTTTCCAAGCCTTGTTCAACTGATTCAGGAGATAAGTTATTAAAAACAATTGTTGCTCCTGCTTCAGCTAGGGATTTCGCAATCTCAAAGCCAATCCCATAAACAGCACCTGTAATTAACACTACTTTTCCATCTAATTGAAAATCATTCATTTTAAATTCCATGTTTTCTCCTCTTTCTTTGGTTTATTTTAATTGATCCATTGCAACCATATCCATGTCTGTGTACGTAATATTTTCTCCGCACATGGCCCAAATAAAGGAATAATTACTTGTACCAACCCCAGAATGAATTGACCAGCTTGGTGAAATAGCTGCTTGTTCATTACTCATTACTAAATGTTTCGTTTCGTCTGGTTTACCCATCATGTGGAAAATCCGCGTATCTTCTTCCATATCAAAATAAACATACGCTTCCATACGACGTTCATGTGTATGACAAGGCATTGTATTCCAAGCGCTACCTGGTTCTAAAATGGTGTAACCCATTTGTAACTGGCAACTTTCACAAACGTTCGGATGAATGTATTGGTAAATTTTACGTTGGTTCAATGTTAATGGATCACCCGTTTCCATTGGGGTAATTTCATCAATACTAATTTTTACGTTCGGATATTTATGATGTGCTGGGACACAACTAATGTAAAATTTCGCTGGATTATCAGGGTTTTCTGAAGAAAAACGAACATGTTTTGTTTCTTTCCCAATATAATAGCCATCTTGTTTTTTCATTGTTTCTTTGGCGCCATCAATTTCAATAAAGCCTGGTCCCCCAATATTAATAACCCCTAGTTCACGGCGTTCTAAGAAATAGTCAACCCCTAATTCTTTGTCCAAAATAATTTCTAATTCTTCTGTGGTCGGTGTCACACCACCAAAAATCATCCGATCATTATGTGTGTAGGTTAAGCTGATTGCACCTGGAATAAAAACTTTCTCTACTAAAAATTCATCTCTCAATTGTTCTGTTGAATAGTGACGGATATCCGCCGGACTATGTGTATAACGTGTTTCCATATTTTGCATAACTAAAATCTCCTATCTATTTATTTTTCCTGAGCCCGTTGCCAAAAAAGCAAGGACTTCTTTTTGACTAAATTGATTACAATCACCATGGACAGTATGTTTTAACGCACTAGCCGCTGTCGCAAAATCAATGCAGGTTTGTGGATCATAGGCAGCTAATATGCCATGTAAAACCCCACCAGCAAACGCATCACCGGCACCGACACGGTCAACAATCGGTTGTAATCGATGACATTTGGACGTATAATACGCACCTTTGTACCATAGCGTTCCGATTAATTCATTATCTGTCGCTGAATGAACTTGACGTTTGGTTGAATAAAATACTTGAATGTTGGGATAACGTTCTTGCATTTTTCGGTAGTACCACGTTAATGCGTCTTCAAGTTCTTCCTCTGGTTCTGGAATCTCCAATAAATAACGAGCATCTAATACCCCAGCTGAACAAATATCAACAAATGGAAGAATGGACTTCAATGCCACGCTCGCTTCTTTCTGGGACCAAAGTTTCCCTCGATAATTAATGTCAAAACTTACTTGGCACCCTGCTTGCTTCGCTGCTTTAACTAACGCAACCGTCATACTTTGCCAATTTTTTGATAACGCCGCTGTAATCCCTGAAATATGAAAGATCTCTACTCCTGAAAACAGCTCATGTAAGTCCCATTCCATTTCTTCGATTTGAGCAAAGCTTGAATAGGCGCGATCATAGACAACACTGGCTGCTCGTTCTCCTGTACCAGTTTCCAAGTAATACGTTCCTAGACGTGTTCCGCCAGTTCGTACAAATTCCGTTGAAACCCCATAACGACTTAAATGCTTTTTGGCGGCTTCTCCTAATGAATTATCGGGCACTTTACTAGCAAAAGTCACTTGGTGGCCATAGTTCGCTAACGAAATCGCTACATTCGCTTCACCACCGCCGTAATGTACAGCGAAATTTTCTGTTTGTGCTACGCGTATTCCGACAGGCGTAGACAAACGCAACATGATTTCTCCCAATGTTACGACTTTCCCCATGTGCCTACACCCCTTTGATTGCTTGGAATTTTTCCATATAGGCTTGGGCAACCTCACGAACTTTTTCAAAATCCCCAGTTGCTGCTGGCGCTAACAGATTGCCACCAACACCGACGGCCGTCACACCTGCAGCGAACCACTCGGCCATATTTTCCAAACTGACACCACCCGTTGGCATAATATTTAACTGAGGCAATGGCGCTTTAAATGCTGAAATAACACTCGGTCCATAAACACTTCCCGGAAATAGTTTAATAATATCTGCTCCGCTTTTCAGTGCTTCTTTCATTTCTGTGATGGTCATACAGCCTGGCAAGTAAGGAACTTGATATAAATTGCAAATTTTAGCGGTTTCTTCATCGAAGCTTGGACTCACAATATATTCAGCCCCTGCTACAATAGCTAAACGAGCAGTCGTAGCATCCAAAACTGTCCCCGCACCAATGACTACGTCAGGATTCTCTTGGTATAACGCAACTAATTCCTGAATCACTTCTGTTGCTTGAGGAACAGTAAAGGTTAACTCAATCCCCCGCATACCGCCTGCTACAATGGCTTGACTAGCTTTTAGCGCTTCCTCTTTTGTCTTTCCGCGAACCACAGCAATCACGCCAGCATTTTCTAATTTTTGTAAAATTGATACTCGCTTCAACAGACTCCCTCATTTCTTATTTAGAAATATATATTTATTATAAAGAAATTCACAACTTCATTATACAGATAAAAAAAGAAAATGCAAACGTTTTTACAAAAATAAAAAAAGAAAGACAAACAAAAATCCCAATCGACTTTTGTTTGTCTTTCTTTTTCTACTATAATTTCGCTTCAATCGCTGCTTTTGTTGCCAAAAGGGCTTGATTAATCGTCGTTTTATTTTCCTCTGTCAAACGATATTTCGGCATGCTTACACTAAAAGCACCCGCAATTTCGCCATCTTTCATTAAAGATACTCCGCTACAGAAAATATCTTGTTCAATTTCTTCATCATCGTAAGCAACCCCCGTTTGTTGCACTTGTTTTAATTCTTTTTTCAAACGCAAGGGATTGGTAATCGTATTTTCGGTATAGGGAATTAATGTCTGCGTGTCTAAATATTGTTGCACTTGTTCTTCCGAAAATTCTGCTAAAACGGCTTTACCCATGGCCGAATTATACAAAGGTCGAGTAATTCCCACTTTCGAGGACATGCGAATCGTTTGATTTTTCGGTTCTAATTTATTGATATACAGAATTTCATTATTATTTAAAATCCCTAAATGAATGGTTTCATCGACCGTATTTTGAAGGTTTTCTAAATAAGGTACCGCAATTTCAGCTAAATCGATTTGCTCCACACTTTGATTCGCATAGCGAATCAATTTTGTTCCTAAGCGGTACGTCTTGTTCGTGTCTTTTTGAACATAGCCAATTAATGTTAAGGTTTCTAAAATTTTGATTGCCGTTGATGCCGTCATTTCGGTATTCTTTGCAATTTCCTGTAAGGTTTGATCGGGTTGTAAACTTAGACAGTCCATGATTTTAGCCGCTTTTAACAAGACTGTTCCGTAAGGTTTTGTTTCTTTCATCGAAACCCTCCTTTTCCATATAAGAAATTATATAGAAAAATAAAGAAATTGCAAGAAAAAAAGAACTCGAAGATTCATTCAGTAACGTTTTACTTTCACTTCAGGTCTTTCTCCCAGTCCTATTTCATTCTTATTTTCTTTTCTTTAACTCATCAGAAACATCTGCATCCTTAGGAATTAAAAGATACTCACTGACTTCTGTGGTTTCATTAAATACAACATATAATTTTTGTTCTTCATCGAAATCGCCCAAATCAATCGCTACGTAATTGGGACAAACTTCTGAGATACCATGAAACATTTGACTAAAGATTTTTTTCGTCATCCCCACATTACGATGCTGCTCTTCTGCTTTTTCCACCGCACTTTGTAACGTATATCCTTCATCTAAAAAACGCTTGATCCAATGCACTTTGACGACTGTATGTAACCGATATTTCCGTGGACCGTTTGCGTCTTTCGCAATAGAAGAAATATACCCTTTTTCTTCCCAATAACGAAGTTGACGTGGCGAAACTTCAGCAATTTCACTTAGTTCACTAATTCCTATCAACAAATTTTCTTCATTTAACAAACGCTGAATCATTTTTGACCACATTAGTTTAACTTCCTTTCCCTTATCCTTTCCTTAATT
Source organism: Enterococcus sp. DIV0682 (assembly GCF_051712685.1). NCBI lineage: Bacteria > Bacillati > Bacillota > Bacilli > Lactobacillales > Enterococcaceae > Enterococcus > Enterococcus sp. DIV0682. The sequence continues at coordinate 325,050 of NZ_JBIOPK010000001.1, read as the reverse complement.
GTAGTTTTTTTTACACCTTTGTCAAGTAAGTTGACAAAGATTCTAATTAGTTGTAAAGTAGTTAATGCAATTTAATTTGAAACTTACAGAAAAAGGAGCGATATATGTGACTTCACAACAACCTGTGGATATTCACGGAAAACCTTATAACCGGTCGTTACTAGTCGGTGTTTTACTAATCGGAACATTTTGTACGATTTTAAACCAAACGCTTTTAACGACGGCCTTACCTACATTAATGAAAGAATTTGATATCTCAGCTTCAAGTGTACAGTGGCTAACCACTGGATTCCTACTTGTGAACGGCATTATGATTCCCATCAGTGCTTGGTTGATTAACAAATTCAGTTCAAAAAAATTATACATAACAGCGATGTCAACGTTCTTAATCGGAACCATCATCTGTTTTGTAGCGCAAGACTTCGGCATGTTATTGACTGGACGTCTTGTTCAAGCCGCAGGGGTCGGTGTATCTATGCCTCTTTTACAAACAATTATGCTTTCAATTTTCCCGCCTGAAAAACGTGGCGCTGCCATGGGCACAACGGGAATTGTTATCGGATTAGCACCCGCTTTAGGTCCAACATTATCTGGTTGGATTATTGATTCTTATACATGGCGTGACCTTTTTGGGATGGTCATTCCAATTGTCGTTTTAGTCCTAATTTTAGCTTCATTTTTAATGAAAAATGTCATTCAATTATCTAATCCAAGTATCGATGTCTTATCGGTCATTCTTTCTACTCTCGGCTTTGGTAGCTTACTTTACGGTTTCTCAAGCGTTGGTGATAAAGGTTGGGGTAGCCCGCAAGTCTATGGATTCTTAATTGTTGGTGCGATTGTTTTATGTCTTTTTACATATCGACAATTGCATTTAGAACAACCTTTCTTAGAACTACGCGTTTTTAAATCAAAAGTCTTTACTGTTGCGGCCATTTTATCTGGCGTAACCAACATGGCAATGATTGGCGCCGAAATGGTTTTACCTTTGTATATCCAAAATATTCGTGGCGAATCTGCCTTCCATTCAGGGTTAATGCTTTTACCAGGAGCGTTAGTCATGGGACTTATGATGCCAGTAACTGGTCGCATTTTTGATAAAATTGGTGCCCGTCGTCTTGCGATTACTGGGATGTTTATTTTAACAGCTGCAACGTTACCGTTTGCTTTCTTAACAAAAGCAACACCTATTATTTATATCATTGTCCTATATGCGATTCGGATGTTTGGTATTTCGATGGTCATGATGCCTGTGACAACTTCTGGCATGAATGCTTTACCAATGAATTTATTAAGTCACGGAACTGCTGTAAACAACACCTTCCGACAAGTAGCCAGCTCAATTGGAACAGCTGTTTTGATTAGTGTTTTAACAAATGTTACCAAAGACGGCTTACCTGCATCGGACTTATTAAAAACAGCCCCACTCGCTTATCGCGATCAAGCAACAAACGCAACATTAAACGGTTATCACGCAGCCTTCTTCGTGGCAACAATCTTTGGCGTTCTCGGCTTGGCGATTACTTTCTTCTTAAATAAAAAAGAAGCGATGCCTGTTAAGGAAGTAGGTGCAATGAAATAATGATTATTTTCCTTTTAATCCTTTGCGTGTTAGGCTTTGCCTATACGAATGTATTTGGCCGAAAAGTCTGGCATAAATTCTGTATGGTTATTTTTGGTTTAGGGTTCTTAGCTTCGTTAAGTCTTATCGTTTTAAACGATAAAGATCATTTTGGTATGACCGAAGTTACTCAGGACAAAACGTTTGAACTAAAAAGCAGTAGTTCAAGCAAAGATGGCCCCAACATGTTATTGTACCAGCCGTTGGGCGATGGTTCCGAAAAAGTTTATTTATATAACACACCAGATAAAAAGAAACTACAAAAAACAGGAACGGAAAATGTCACAAACACAGTTCAAAAAGATGCTCAAAAAGCCACATTAGTCCAAAAAACAACGAAATGGTCTTATCAAGAGTCTTGGGCCAAAACACTATTTGGCCTTGCTGACAACGATAACCAATTTGCAAAACAAGAAAACACCTTCAACGTTGCTAGTGACTGGCTAGTTTTAAGTGCTGATCAAGCCAAAAAATTAGGCGAATATATGGAACAACATGCCGCTGATATCAAAAAAGAAGGGACTGAAACAGTTGGCAAAAAAATGATGGCTGCTATGATGGCGAATCCATCAATGTCCCAAGAAGAACAAGCGAAACTCACCGAACAATATACCAAAGAGTTTCAACAAGAATTGATTCAGAAAATTCTTAGTGACATGAAATAAAAAAGCGAGCTTGATAGGATCATCAAAAAAGATGTGACTACCAAGCTCTTCTTTTTAATTATAAATCGCTTTAATCGGATCCATCCTCGAGGCACCAATTGCTGGAATAATCCCGAAAAAGATACCTGTGAAGACCGAAACCAATGTTGAAATAGCAAAGATGGACGGCGTAATAATTGGCGTAATCGAAATATACCCACCGACCACAGTTGCCAATAAGTAGCCGCAGCCGACACCAATCAAACCACCAATCAATGTGATAAACGCTGCTTCCATTAAAAATTGGAATAAAATGACTCGTGGTTTAGCACCAATGGCCCGACGAATCCCGATTTCTCGTTTCCGTTCCGTGACAGACACATACATGATGTTCATGACGCCAATCCCCCCGACTAATAGGGAGATTGCAGTAATTGCCATCAGAAACATTGTCATACCCGTGACCATTTCTTCCATTTGTTGTTGGAGTTGTTGGTCTTGGTCGTTTTCTTTAAACGTTCCTTTCACTTCAGGATGATTTTCACTTAAAATAGTGATTGCCTGTCCTAAAATTGCTTCACGGTCCGCTCCCTCACGAACTTTAATATTGATGCCGCTAATTGCTTTTGTTTTCGCTAATTTATTATATGATTCTCGAGAAACAAAACTACTCATAGCAGTTGCCCAATCATCGTTCATGCCCAAACTATCTAAATCTTTTGGTGCTAAAATACCAATCACCTTGTACATATAACCACCAATTGAAACAGCTTTTCCAATGAGTTGGCTAGGATCATCAAGCCGAATTTGCGCTTCAAAGATATCATGATTTAAGACAATCGCATCTGTATTTGCATCGCTCGGTTGAAAATCACGACCATATAAAATATCATTCTGCCCTTTAGTCGACGTAATGGATAAATTCGCCTGCGCCCCAAAATAATCCATTGGTACAAACAAATTGTCTCCGCCCCCCATCATTGATTCACCATATTGAGGATAAATACTTTCAATTCCTTGAATGTCTTGTAATTTTTTCAAGTCCACTCGGCTAAACGTATAATCTGGCTCTTCATAGGACATAAAATTGTCACTGCTACCATCTGACATTGTATAATGAATCTTCAAAACATCCGCGTTCACTGCACTGGATGCCTTCACAACTTGACGCTTCATCCCTTCACCTAGCGCAGAAATCGTTACGACTGATGTAATCCCAATAATAATCCCGACCATCGTTAAAAATACCCGCAACTTATGTGCCTTTAAGCTTAAAAAAGTACTAACAAATAAATTAGCAATCATCTAATCACCTCTTCTTCCAAAAAGCGACCATCTTTCATATGAATCACTCGTGAGGCATATTTTTTCATATCTTCATCATGTGTCACCATGACAATTGTTTTGCCCTGTTCATTCAATTCTTTCAATAATTCCATAATTTCTGTACCCGTTTCACTATCCAATGCCCCAGTCGGTTCATCAGCCATAATCAATAATGGATCATTCACCAAGGAACGAGCAATGGCTACTCTTTGTTGCTGTCCTCCAGAAAGTTCAGTAACTTTTGATTTGGCTTTTGTTTCCAAACCGACAATTTTTAGGTATTTTTCAGCAATCGCTTTTTTCTCAGCGCGGCTTTTTTTCCCTTCATAAACACAGGGCAATTGAACATTTTGACTAACATTTAAGGAATTAATCAAGAAAAATTGTTGAAAAATAAACCCTAGATATTCATTGCGAAAGGCTGATTTTTTATTTTCAGACAATTTTGAAACATCTGTTCCTGAGAAATGATAACTTCCGTCTGTTAAGCGATCCAAGAAACCAATAATGTTCATCAGCGTTGTCTTACCGCTGCCGGACTTCCCCATGATTAAAATGAACTCTCCTTGATGGATGGTCAAGTTCAATTCTTTTAAAACATGTAGTTTTTCCTTACCTACTGGATAGAACTTGTTAATGTCCCGCAATTCAATGAGGGGTTGATTTGTATTGTTTGCTTCCACCATCAAGCCCTCCTATTTCGACGCATCTGTCAGTGATTCGTTGGTTGCTGATTCATCAGAAGCAATCGCTGCATCTGATTCAACAATATCACCGACTTTTACTGGTTTTTTTGAAGAAATAACCACTCGGTCGGCTGATTCTAAGCCAGATTCAATCGCCATTTTGTCGCCATTTTCTTGCCCGACTTGGACATCACGACGAATGATGGTTCCAAAATCATTCACTAAAACGTAGGCCTGTTCACCCTCTTTTTGAATCGCTTTTTTCGGTAACTCAATCGCCCCTAAATCGCCTAAATCAATGGTTGCTTGCATATGATAGCCATTTTTGACTTTGTCTAAATTGGCCAACGCAATTTTGACGCTATAACTAGACATCGTTGTGCCGCCCTCTGGATTGCCACTCGCGGCATCGCTGTTGCCTTCAGGAGGATTATCATCGATGTAAGAAATTGAGCCATCCACAACCACATTATTGGAAACAGAAGTTAGTTTAGCTTTTTGCCCAACACTAATTTTAGTCAAGTCCTTTTCATTCACTTTCCCAGCTAAATAAAGATCTTCTGAAGTTAACCGTAAAATCGGTGAATTGGCATCTTTTACTTCTGGAATTGATACGCGACCTTTGAAATTAGCCTTTGTGGAAATATATTGCTTCGCTCCTAAATCCGCTAAGGTTTCATTGGTGAAGGTAATCTCTTCATCTACTGCATCGACTTCTGTTTGATATTGTTCATTTAAATCATCACCAGACATCGTGCGGTCTTCTTCTTTAGTTTTATTAAATTTATCAATGGCCCGATTCCACTTATTATAGATATTCGCCCGCTTCGTTTCTAATTTGGCTAAGCTATTTTGTTGTGCCTCAATTTCTTTTGTGACCGCCTCATCTTCGTAAGTAAATAGTTCTGTGCCTGCATCTACGACATCGCCGTTTTTCACCTTAATCTCTGGATCCTTTGTTATTTTTTGATCACGCGCAAAGGCTTCCATTTGTTCCGGTTGGATGACACCGTTAATATAAATTTGTTGCAAGTCAGGAACATCAAAATAGTCAATTCCCCAGTCATCTTTAGGCGCTTGCTTGACAGCTACTTGTTGTGCATTTTTATTTAACGCATTCACAGTTACGATGCCCCCAACCGCAATTACCGCAACTGCCCCCAATATAATTATCGTTTTCTTCTTCATTTTCTTCGTTTCATCTCCTCATTCTGTCTATTTTCCCCAACAAACTAAATTGCTCGGTCGTTCACTTATAACTATTTAACCATGCTTGAATTCAAGAAACAAGGGCATTTCTCTAGGCCTTTAGTCTGATTTATTTCATTTTTGTTCATTTTTTTATTTATTTCACGACAATAAATAACCATTGTTGGGTCTTTGTGTTTCAACAATCTAAAAAGGTTATTTTTATGTTATTTATAACTAAACTATGCGCAATCGAGATTTTTTGCTTCTTTTTTTATTTAAGGTACACTAGAAGAAACAATTGAAAGTGAGGGCTTGCCATGAAAGTCATTATTTTTGGCGGTAGCGGTTTTTTAGGTCAACAAATCGCGAAAATTTTAGTCCAACGCCAACATCAAGTCATCAGTGTTTCACGTCATGGAAAGCCTACCACGCTCTCCGCATCTTGGAGCCACCAAGTGCAGTGGGTATGCTCCGATGTTACTCGTGACACGAATTGGCAAGAACAAGTCCAGCGTGCTGACTGGGTCATTGATACAGTAGGTATTTTATTTGAAAATCCACGAAAAAAGAAAACCTATCAACGGCTAATTCTGACGCCCGTGAAAAAAATCAGCTCTTTTTTAGCACAACAAAAAAAGCCAGCTAAGTTTTTATTTATTTCAGCCAATACTGTTCCTTTCCCTTTGAGAAAATATATGGAGGCCAAATTGGCAGCGGAGGAACTAATCCACCAAGAAGTCGCCGAAGCAGTGATTTTTTATCCTAGTTTACTTGTAGGTCAAGAACGTACCGGCACCATACTTTTTAGTAAATGTATTTATTTTTTTAAGAAAATCCCCTTTTTAAAGAACTTATTTATTGGCTATGATCCCGTGCCTGTGGCAGAAATGGCACAAGAAATTGTTCACGTTTTAGAAGGCGGCAATTCTATTTACACACATAGAAGGACCCGTTAACAAGTTATCTCCCAATCGTCTCTGTCTAGAGGCGGTTTTTTTGTGTTACAATACAACTGTTCGAAGGAGAGAAGAAGCATGAAAAAAATTGCCATTATTGGCGGCGGCATTATCGGAATGACGTTAGCTAATTATTTAGATCCACAAAAATTTGACATTACCGTTTATGATGAAGGGATCGGCCAAGCGACTAAAGCGAGCGCTGGGATTATTTCCCCTTGGCTATCCAAACGTCGGAATAAGAAATGGTACCAATTAGCGCGAGAGGGCGCTGCCCTATTTCCAAAGCTAGTCAAAGATTTTCAGCTGACGGAGGATATTTATCGTCAATCAGGGACAGTCATTTTGCGTCCGGCAGCTGCTTTGGCAGACTTAGCCCATTTGGCAGAAGAGCGTAAGCAAACTGCACCCGAAATTGGAGAAATCACGATGTTGTCAGCGGTTCAAACAGCGAAGTTCTTACCGCTACTTAAGGAAACTCCCTCACTTTTTATTTCTGGCGGCGGTCGCCTAGATGGACCAGCTTATCTAAACCATCTTCAGAAACGCGCCGAAGCTAAAGGGGTCACTTTTTGCTCACAACGGGCGCACTTTCGACAACTGAATCAAGGGTGGGAAATTGTCACAAATTCAGAAAAAAAGAGCGTTGATTTTCTCGCTTTAACACCTGGTCCTCATTTAAAGGAATTACTCGCTACTTTAAATTTATCTGTGGACATTCGTCCCCAAAAAGGACAATTGTTAGTTTTCGAGACCCCTTTTACAAATAGTCAGCAATGGCCTGTTGCTATGTTAGATGGCGAAGCCGATTTAATTCCTTTTAATCAAGGAAAAATTTTATTAGGTGCCACCCACGAAAATGAACAAGCCTGGGATTTAGAAGAGACTGCTAGCGCTTTTCAACAACTAACTTCTGGGACTGCGCCATTTCTAAAAGAAGCAGAGCAGCTTTTTAAGCAACCCATGCATTACCGCGTCGGTACACGTGCTTATACATCCGATTTCGCTCCGTTTTTTGGCCCTTTGCCAGAAATGCCCCACCTTGTGGTTGCTAGCGGACTTGGTTCATCAGGACTCACTACTGGCCCATTCATTGGTTACCAATTAGCTGAATACTTCAATACAGGTACCTTCAAAGGAGAGCTTTATCAAAAACCACTTAGTCAATATGTTAAAAACAACCCCTCACTTTAATCAGTGAGCGGTTGTTTTTTTCTTTAATTAAGAAATGTGAAGTATCTTGGTAGAAGGATTTTGTTATTATGCTACTTGTGGTCGCGCATAGCGTTCTACGTTTTGTTTAATATTTTTAACCGTTTCTGGATCTTCAATGCCCGTTACTTCAGCGATCACTGTATCAACGCTTTCTTGGTCAAGCATTTCCTGTAATTGACGGCTTTGTTCATCTTCTGGATCATGATAATTAAAGACAATACCAATCATTGCTAATAAATGCGGCGACACTAGATTGCGTTCCTGTAATTCACGGATTGGTCGAATAAACCGTTCTTGCGCACCTAATTTTCTGATTGGTGTCCGTGCTACACGTGTAATAGCATCTGAAATATATTTATTTTGGAAACGTTGAATAATTTTTTCAATATAGGCTGCATGTTCTTGTTCATCAAAATTCCATTTAGCCACTAAAAGTTTACCGGTTTCCTGCAAAACTGATTTGAGTTGTGCTACCACTAAGGCGTCCTGCATCGCTTCGTCAATGGTTTGATAGCCTAACAACGCCCCTGTATAGGCAACTGTAGCATGGCCAGTGTTTACACTAAATAATTTTCGTTCAATATACGGCTCTAAATCAGCAACGTAATGAACGCCTTCTAACTGAATCTCTTTGGCTTTTCGGTTGGTATCATCAATGACCCATTCACAAAAAGGCTCAACTTGAACAAAAAGTGGGTCTTCATGTTTTTGTAATGGAACAATCCGATCAACCGCCGCATCAGGAAAACCAATCCATTGTTCAGCATAAGCTGGTTTTTTCAAATATTTGGCCACTTCTTCTGCTAAAAAGGTTGAACCACCAATCATATTTTCACAAGCGATAATATCCAGCGGCTTTTGACAATTTGCTTCGGCACGTGCATCAATTCCTTGAGCAATTAATTCAGCAATTCTTGGTAAAATATTGGGACCAATTGCCGTCGTGACTAAATCGGCTTCCGCAATTGCTTCTACCACTTTTTCTGGTTCTGTCATGTTATTTAACCCGGTCACATTTTCAACGTTAATTTGTTGATGTGAGGCATCGGCCAATTCAATTGTATAACTTTTACGTTCTTTTAACGCTTGAATGATGGTTTCATTAACATCCACAAACGTAATATGAAACCCGTTTTTAGCTAAAATTTCGCCGATAAAGCCGCGTCCAATATTTCCTGCTCCAAAATGTACTGCGTTCATTCTTATTCTCTCCTTTAAGCAATGGCTAAATTTTCTGTTATTTCTTCTTTACTTAATGCGTCGGCAAGTTGCACCACGTTATCCATATCACTACAATAAAGTGCAATTTGTTGGACTAATTGCAAATGTTCTTCACCGACTCCGGCAATCCCAAATAATACGGTAGCAATTTTTTCATCTTCTTCGGTGCCAAAATTAACACCCTCTGGGACTTGCACTACACAGATTCCTGATTTTTTCACTAATTTTTTGGCTTCTTCTGTTCCATGAGGAATGGCAATAAAATTCCCCATATAAACAGATAGCAATTGGTCTCTTTCAATCATTGCTTCGATATAAGCGGGCTCAACACAGCCTGCCTCGACTAGTTTTTCGCCGCAAAAGCGAATAGCTTCTTCTTTTGTATTAAACTGTTGATTTAATTCAATTGAAATATTCGTAAGATTTTCCATTGTTTTCTTCCTCTCTAGGCACTTTCTTTTAAGAGCGAAACCACTGTTTCATATTTTTGGGGATTAACCATACTTTTTACTGATAAGTGTGTCGCTTTCGGGGCTTTTTTACGGGCTTGTTCCGTTAGTTCAGCTTTTGTGACAATTAAAGCCTGTGTTTGTTGAGTTAATTCATTAATATTAATTTTTCGAATCGGCATTGAAATTTTCTCTTTATCTAAAATTTCTTCTAAGACTTTCATTCCCATCGTTGCTGACCCGACACGGTCATCGTGAACCAAAAGAATTTCATTGACATTTGCTAAATCTCCCTCAATTTCAGAAGCAGGTGTTGCTTTGGAGGCTGTTGGTTGTGCGTCGTTTTTTTCTTTGGTACCTGATAGTTCAGCCACAATTTCATCATAACGTGGTGAGTTCAAGAAATTTTCAACTGCTACAAAGGTTGCATTAGGTGCTTTCTGTTTGGCCCGTTCTTGCAATTCCGCTTGTGTGACAATCAATGTATTTCCCTCATCGGTCAAATTATTAATAGCCCGATTCGTCACAGTTTGTACTAAACCAGCCTCTTGGACCTTTTTCCGTAAGATAGACGCCCCCATTGCACTAGAGCCCATCCCAGCATCACAAGCAAAAATAATTTGTTGAATTCCTGACAATGAAGCACTACCATTTGTGACAGTTAATCCTTTTGATGCTGCTTTAGCAGCTTGGGTTTCTTTCACTTTTTGGGCAAATTCATCACTTTCTTCTTTCGCATCTGCTTTTAAAATGACTGCGGATACTGCAAAGGAAACAGCAGTTGCTGCCAAAACACCTAAAATAACTGGTAAGTAAGAACCCATTGGTGTCATCGCTAAAATAGCTATAATGGAGCCTGGTGAAGCGGGCGCACGTAAACCAGCATCTAACGTTTGGAAAACCAAACTACCTGTCGCGCCACCTGCAATAACCGATAAGAATAATAACGGTTTCATCATTACATATGGGAAGTAAATTTCGTGGATACCACCAAGGAAATGAATAATTATTGCTCCCGGCGCAGAAGATTTTGCCGCACCTTTTCCAAAAAACATAAATGCTAATAAGACACCTAACCCAGGACCAGGGTTTGCTTCTAATAGGAAAAGAATTGATTTGCCAGCTGATAAGACTTGTTCTGTCCCTAAGGGTGTTAAGATGCCATGATTAATCGCATTGTTTAAAAAGAGCACTTTTGCCGGTTCAATAAAAATACTCGTTAATGGAATCAAATGAGCATTTAAAATGATTTCCACACCACGTGCCATTGCAGCAGTCAGCGCATCGACAATTGGGCCAATCGCTGAAAAACCAAGTAAAGCTAATGCAAAACCAATCAATCCAGCTGAAAAATTGTTTACTAACATTTCAAAACCAGCTTTAATCCGATGTTGGAAATACTGATCAAATTTCTTAATTGTAAAGCCACCAAGTGGACCCATAATCATGGCACCTAGCATCATCGGAATATCGGTTCCCACAATCACGCCCATTGTCGCAATTGCGCCAACTACGGCACCGCGATCACCTGCAATTACTTTCCCACCAGTATAGCCAATTAATAATGGAATTAAATAGGTCAACATTGGGCCAACCATCGTGGCAAAGGCTTTATTTGGCAGATATCCATCTGGGATAAATAGCGCTGTCAAAACGCCCCACGCAATCAACGCCCCGATATTGGGCATCACCATGCTAGATAAGGTACTGCCAAGTCTTTGGACTTTTGCTTTAATTGATACTTTATTTTTTTCTGGTACTTGTTCCATTTTTATTCCCCTTCTCTCAAGTAACTTTTCTTGTTGACTAAATTGTATCCGCTTTCCGAATCTGGAAAAAGTCGTACTTTGGCACAAACCATTGTGCCAAAAGTTGAAAGAAAAAAGCACGTGTTCTCTCGTTACGAAAACCAGAAAACACGCGCTTATTCCATTTCTAATAATTTAAATAATAAATGAACAACTTTTTATGCTATACTCAAATTGGCGACTTGCCTCGAAAGGAGGTGCATCACATGTACGAGATTGTCACAAAAATTCTTGTGCCGATTTTTGTCGGGATTGTCCTGAAACTTGTAACCATTTGGTTGGAAAAACAGAACGAGGAATAAACAAGTTGCTTCCAACCGCTGCTGTCTAAACAGCAAAAAAAGACACCCTACCACAATAGGGTGTCTTTTTAGTGCATCCATGCACGACTTTGTCACAAGTTACTTTAAATTTATCATAGGGCCTATTTTTTGTCAAGGAATCTTCTTATCTTTTTTGTTTAATCTATCAAATTAAAATATTTTATTTTTTAATATAAAATTATTTCAATAATTATTGAACATTTCAAATTGAATTGATTTTTTCAGACGTAACTTTAGGCTTGAGCCAGAATTTTTTGCGCTTCATCTATTGTTCGACAATCACTGAGCCGCTGAATGTTTTCGAGATCTGAACAGAAAAAAGCTAATTCTTGAAGCATGCTTAGTTGCCGTTGACTTTTTAAAGCAACGACAAATAACAAAGTAGCTATTTTTCGATCTGCTTCCGTACCAAAGTTGACCCCATCAGGCACTTGAATAAAGCAAATCCCTTCTTTTAAAACTTGTTCATCTTGTCCTTCCGCATGAGGCAATGCCACGAAGTTACCGATATACACACTGACTTTTTGTTGACGTTGATACATTGCTTTGACATAGTCAGGCGTGACCAACTGATTTTTTAGCAGTAATTCACCAGAAGCTGCAAGTGCTTCCTCCCAACTAGCATACGATTGATTCAACATTATTTGCTCCGCTGTAATTTCAAACATCTCTCAACACCTAGCCTTTCATTTCTTCAATTAATAATGACGAAAGCAACTGATAAACAATGGCTTCATTTCCTGAATGAAAAATTTCTGTATTTAAATCATTCATAATAATCGCACCACTGATTTTTCCTAAAATTTTCCCGATTGTTTCATCAATCGGCATTGGCGCTAGCATGAGTAACATACGTTGTAACTGCATCGGCTTTTTATCCATACCTTCAATCATAAGTGGCTGGGCCAGATTAAAAATACAAAAAACAGGCTGTGTCACTGCTGTACTTGAGGTATGGAATAAGGCCATTTCCGTCTGAGGAATCCCAATAGGCGCTTGCTCGTAACGTTTCATCAATTGCTGACAGACGATTGCACTATCGGTGATTAAATCTGCGGAAAGTTGCGCGAGAGCTTGTTGAACGGTTTCTGCTAAATCCGCTTGATTATTTAAATCTGCTATGAAAAATGTTTCTAATAGTTTACTAATTTCTTCCATGAAAGCGACCACTGTTTCGTAGCTTTCTTCGCCACCTATTTTTTTCACAGGCGCTTTCCTAAGCGAGCGTTTTTCGTGACTAATCCGCTTAAACTCTTCTTTCAATTGGCGGATTTCATCGTCTAAAAGTAACGGTGAGATCAATTTATATTTACCGTTATATCCTGGTAATAACGAAGTGGAAATCACTAAGTCATAGTTTTCCTCAACATTCACCTTACCTAAATCCGCAATCCGAAAAAAATGAATCTGGTTGATAAAAGGAAAGTAGCGCCGTAATCGCATTTCCAGCATACTTGTCGAAGCCAAACCGCTAGGAGAAAAACCAGCAATATCAACTTCCATAATTTTGGGACTCCGCTCTAAAGAATTGGCAAAATGAAGTACCATGTAGGCAATTTCCTCTTCCGATAAATTCTTTTGCGGAAAAATTTGCGGCAACGCTTGGCGTAAAGCCGCAGCTATTTCTTGATATTGATTCATAATCCGTTCTAAAATGGGATTCGTTAAATCTTCTTCTTGTAAAACCGCCCGAGAAAAAACACCTGATAAATGCGTCAACAACATTTTATACAGATTGGTATCTTCGAAAAAATTAACTTCCGTTTCTTGACTTACTGCTTCAATCAGTTGTTTCACTGCATAAGCCAGCTGAGTGTCAAAATGTTCATCAAAAAAATCTTCATCAAAAGAATTAGAAAAATCACTTAATAAGCTAGCAAAAAAAACAATCTCACTGACAGCGTATAGTTGTTTTGTTTCAGCAGCGACTTTTGAAAAAAGTCGTTTAGAACAATTTAGAAAGGCCTTATTCATCTGCCCAGTATAGGTCTCATCAGCTAAATAAAAACCTGCAGTGACCCGATCCATCGCAATTGTTAACATTAAAATCAAATGTTGTAATTTGCGATCACTTAATGCTGGAAATAAAGTTTCTACTTCTGGCTGAACAATTTTTTGTGCAAATGCTAAATGTTCTGCATGAATAAACTGAAAGAAAAAATGGTCGTTTGTTGTTAATTCGGTAAAATGAAAAAATTGGTACTCATTAATTTCCATACTTAGAATATTCGCCATTAGAAGACGGCGATATTTTTCAGAACCAGTCACTTCATAGCCTTGATTCCGAGAAATCGTCAACGGAATCCGAGCAATCCGTGTTTCTAATTGTTTAATATCGGCATAAAAAGTCGTATTACTAATACAATACGTTTCCAGAAAATAATGCATAGAGACTGGCTCTTTTGTTTGAAGTAATGTCAATAAAATCGCATGTTGCCGCGCCAAAGTAGAAAGTTCCTGTGTCTCTTCTCCTAAAATAGCAGCCTGAATTTCCGTCATCGCTGCTTCATCTGCTTGAATCGAAAAGCGCCCACGAGCTACTTTTTCCAACGTCGCGCCCATCGATGCTAGCGAGGTTTCTAAATTTTCTAATTCACGATATACCGTCCGGCGGCTAACCTTTAACAAATTCATCATGCGGTTTACTGAAACGGGGGTGGGACTATTCACTAATTCCGTTAATAGAACAGTTTCTCTTGTCGTTAAAAACATCTATCAGCTCCTCCTTCCAGCCATTCTTGATACTCTTTCTTATTCAAAAAACTAGTAACTACGTATAAATTTTGTTGCGTTATATCTAAATGATAGGCTTGCGCCAGTTCACGAGTCACTACGTAGGTTGTCTCCTTGGTAAAAAAGACTGTTTCCAGTGGTTCTTTAGATACTTCAATCGCGACTCCTTGTTTCGCCGCTTGTTGCCGCAATAATTCCATTCCCATTGTTTGCGATCCTCGAACATTCTCGGCATATAAAAAAACAAGCTTCTGTATTTGTTTTATCGGGTTCGTTTCAGTAGACTCTGAACCAAGTGAAGATTGCTCTTGAGAAGAAGCAGTCAGTTTGGCTAAAACTTGCGGGTAATAGGATTTAATTTCTAAAAAATTTTGAACACTCACCATATCCTTTTCTGGGACGTACTTTTGTGCTAACTGTTTCAATTCTGCTTGAATGACCACTAATGTCTTAGGCTTCCACTTCATCTGATGAACGGACTGGTAAGTCACAGGTATCTCCAAGTCCACAGCTTTTAATTGTCGGCTTAGCAAACTAGCCCCCATGACACTTGAGCCCATTCCTGCATCACAAACAAATAAAATTTGCTGATAGTTAGGTGTGACTGTTTCCACTTGGTCTTCCTCCTTCTCCTTCATCTTTATCATTGAAACTGGTTCAGTTCCTCGTTGACGTTTTAATAACAAGCTTGCTATTGCAAAAGAGCACAGAAAGCTAACAAAAATTCCGCTAAAAACCGCCAGCCTTGCATCAGTCGGGGCATTGGCTAAAATCGCAACCAATGAACCTGGCGAAGCTGGAGCACTTAGCCCCACATTAAATATTTGAAAAACAAGCGTACCACTCATTCCTCCAGCAATTACTGCTAAAAATAAGCGCGGATCCATCAAAACAAACGGAAAATAAATTTCATGAATACCCCCAATCAATTGAATCATGGTGGCGCCTCCTGCTGTTTTTCGTTGTCCTACAGGACCAAACAGCAGAAAAGCAACCAAAACGCCCACGCCTGGTCCAGGGTTTGTTTCCAATAAAAATAAAATGGACTGACCTGTTTGACTAGCACCTTCTAAACCTAGAGGCGTTAATAAGCCATGATTAATCGCATTATTAAAAAATAACACTTTTAAGGGTTCTAAGAAAACGTGAACCAATGGTAAAAGATTGGCTTCAATTAACCAAGAAGAAAATTGATACAGCCAAAAACTAGCGCTTTCAACAGTAGGAGCTACAACCAGAATACCAAAACAGCAAAGCAGTCCTCCCACAATTCCTGCTAAAAAGTTTTTAGTCAGCATCTCATAGCCTTCTTTAACTTTCGGTAAGAAAATTTGTTCAATTTTGGCGAAAGTATATCCTGCTAAAGGGCCAATAAACATAGCACCAAACAACTGTGGAACATCTGTGGAAACAATCACGCCCACTGTCGCAATAGCAGCAACAACGCCGCCACGTTGTTCCTCGAACATTTTTCCGCCTGTAAAACCAATTAAAATCGGTAAAACAACTCGAATCATTATCGTTTCGACTTCAGAAAGAGCTAGCCGTAGATTCCCTGTCGTATAGCCAGCCACCAAAGACAATAAGCTCCACGCAATAAAAATACTCAAATTTGGCATAATCATCCCACTCAAACGATGACCAAAACGACGTAAATAGGGAGTTACTTTCACAAACTTATGTTTAAAAAAGAGCGAATGCATTTCTTTTTCCTTCATATTCCTTGTCCCTCGCTCTCTATGTAGATAATTAGAATACTTCTATTATATGAAATTTCACAAAAAAATAGTATAGATTTTTGTAAAATAATTCTTTTATACACCTCACAAGAGAATCCGTTTACATTAATAGAAAAAACTTTTATACTAAAAGAAAGAAACTCTTCGGATTGGAGGCCAATTATGGCAATCAAAGCAATTGTAATGGATATTGATGGTACCTTATTAACTTCAGAAAAAAAGATTTCACCAAAAACGCGACAAGCATTAGTAGCTGCACAAAAACAAGGCCTCTCACTGATTTTGGCTTCTGGCCGCCCGACTAACGGTATGCGGCCCTTAGCAGATGAATTGGAGATGGCTCATTATAATGGACACTTACTTTCCTATAACGGCGCTTGTGTCACCCATCATGGCAGTCAGCAACAACTATTTAACCAGACAATTTCAAAATCATTGAGTCAACAAATTTTAGAACATTTGAAACAATTTGACGTAATTCCAATGATTAATGATGAAACATTTATGTATGTCAATGATGTTTTTCATAACACCTTACATTTAGAGACTGGTGATTTTAATATTATTGAATATGAATCACGGGGCGGCAACTTTCAATTATGTGAGTGGCGTGATTTAGCCGCCAGACTAAACTTTCCCTTGAACAAAATTTTAATTGCTGGTGAACCCGCCTATTTACAAAAATATCATGAGGCTATCTACGCGCCTTTCAAAGAAACCGTCACCGCTGCTTTTTCCGCTCCTTTCTATTTTGAATTTACCGCTAAAAATATTGATAAAGCGCGTTCTTTAGAAAAACTAACCCTACAGTTAGGTATAGCTGCTGAAGAAGTAATTGCTTTTGGTGATGGTCACAACGATTATACAATGTTGGAATGGGCCGGCACGGGGATTGCTATGGAAAACGCCGTTGACGAGCTTAAAAGCATCGCAACGGAAGTCACTTTATCCAACGACAATGACGGCATCGCTGTTGCATTAACCAACTTTCTTTAAGAAAGTTGGTTAATGCAAGCGTACGCCGTCATTTTTTATTGCCTATTCAAATGTCGTGATTTTTTCTGGTGCTAAACGAACAGATTCATAGCCAGTTTCCATGCCCTTACCCACAGATAAAATCATTACTGGGACATAGCGCTCTTGATCTAAACCAAATGTTTCGGCTAATTTTTCCGCTTCAAAACCACCGATTGGATTTGTTTCATATCCGTGAGCTCGGGCCACTAACATAAATTGCATAGCTGCTAAACTCGCATCAATTTTTACGATGTCATTCATTTGTTCTCTGCTTAAACTTTCATAATGGGGAATAATGGCTGCTAATTGTTGGTCCCGCACTTCTTTAGGCATTTTACCACTAGCATAGGCTTGATTGTAAATTTCCTCTCCTCGCTCATGGCAGTTTAGATCACCAAAAATTAAGAGCATTGCAGAAGATGTTTCATTTTGACGCGTATTAAAGCGAATTAAGGGTTTTAATTTTTCTTTGCCTGCTTCACTTTCCACTACGACAAAACGCCATGGTTGCATGTTAACAGAAGAAGGGGCAGTGGTCGCTTCTTGAATCATTGTTAACATTTCTTCATGAGAAATTTTATGGGTTTCATCGTACACCCGAACCGATTTGCGGCCAAAAACAATCTCTGAAAAATCATTCGTTGTATATGTTGTCATTCTATCATACCTCTTTCGTTGTAATGCTTTGATCTAGTTTTGTCAAAAGTTCTTTTAATTGGCGACAGTCGTCCTTTGTAAATGTACTGGGAATAATTTCTGTTACCGTTTGTTGCTTGGCTGTACATTGCTGTAGTTCTTGTTGTGCTTTTTCTGTTAAATGCACTAGCACTTCCCGATTATTTTCTGGATTTCGCTGTCGTGTCACATACTGTTTCTCTTCTAAAATTTTCAAATGGCGAGTGACCGCACCACTATCGATTTTTAAGTGTTCTTGAATCTCCGTTTGAAGACACGGCTGACGTTCTTTTAAAATCATCAGCAACTCATAACGAGTCAAACTCAAGCCAACTTGCTCTTCAAAAACTTTGGTAATTTTTTGATCTAATACCTTTAACTGACATAATAATTGGCTGACTTCCCGTAATGATAACGACATAGTTTCCTCCTTAAAAAGATGACTCGTCAACAATTGACTAGTCAACTATAACTGTTTCTTTCTAAAAATGCAACCTTTTTTACAAGAAAAATAGAACAATTGACAGAGAGAAACTACAGTATTCCCCATCAACTGTTCTATTTTAATCAACCTATTTTTCGGTAACAGGTTCTGCTGATAACCGCTTAATCCCTAAACCAGTAAACGCACTGACCATTGAGAAGACCGGCGATAATAAGCTAAAGAAAACAAATGGTAAGTAAGTCAACGTTGGTACGCCAAAGGTCCCCGCTACGAAGCTACCTGCAATCCCCCAAGGAATGAGGTAATTAATAACCGTCCCGCCATCCTCCAAGGTTCTGCCTAAAACAGTCGGATCCAAGCCTTCTTTTTTGTAAACTTCTTTAAAGGCATTCCCTGGTAAAATAACCGATAGGAATTGTTCACCAATAAAAATATTTACGCCAATTCCTGTTAATAACGTTGATAAAATCAATTTCGGTGTACTGCTCATTTTCTGCGAAACAACTTCCATGACCGCAGAAATCAATCCTAATTCCATTAATAAGCCACCTAGAGACAACGTTAGAATAATAAGTGCCACAGTCGGCATCATACTCATAATCCCGCCACGACTTAATAATTGATCAATTTGTGCGTTCCCCGTTTGAGAAACAAACCCATTTTCCAATGTGTTTCCTAATGCCTGCAACGATACTTTCGGATTTTGAATAATAATCATAATTACTGCCACAATAATGTTCAACAAAATCGTGATAATCGCTGGAATTTTGCGCCAGGCACAGATTAACATTAAGGCTAATGGTAACAATGACCAAATGGAAATGGTAAAGTGGTCTTCCAATACTTGAATAACTTGGACTACTTCTGTCAGACTAGTATTCGCGTACGTTTGCCCTAAAATCATAAACAAGATTAAAGAGACGATAAATGCTGGTACAGTCGACCACATCAAGTTTTTTATATGTTTAAACAAATCCGCTTCAACAATCGCTGCGGCTAAGTTTGTTGATTCTGATAAAGGTGACATTTTATCACCAAAAACTGAACCAGAAACAATCGCCCCCACAACTAAAGCAGGATTTAACCCTAAGGTACTGCCAATACCGAAAAAGGCAATTCCAATTGTTGACATCACTGTAAAAGCACTACCTACTGCACTGCCGACAATCGCACAGACAATAAAAACTGACGGCACAAACCATTTAACACTAATCATTTTAAAACCAAAAACCATAATCGTTGGAATAATTCCTGCTTGAATCCAAACGGCAATCAATGCCCCCACTAAAATGAAAATAAAAATTGGAATAATTCCTGGCTTCAAGCCATCAACAATCCCTTTATGCATTTGATCAAATGGTACTTTACGAAACATTGCGTAGCCTAAAATCAATGCAATCACAAACAAAATAGTAATATTTGGCGATATCTTTAAGCCAATTACTCCTGTTGCAATAGCTGCCACAATAATTAATAACACGATACTTGCTTCTCGAACACTCACGGTCTTCTTTTTCTGTTTTTCTTTCATTTCGTTACTCTCCTCTAATCTTTTTTCTGAATACTCTGACATTAAAGGATCTTATGATAACGAATAACCCCTCCACAACTCATTGAAAACGCCTCCTAAAGCTACATAAAAAGAGAGATTCATCCTTAAAGAATAAGGACGAATCTCTCCGTGGTACCACCTTAATTAGAAGCTTACTTGCTTCTCGCTTATGTATTATGTAATTGTCACTACTTATTAGTGTAATTCACAAATAGACTTGATCGATTCGCAGCAACCATCGACTTTCTGAACAAAACATCTATTTCCTACTGGGCTAATAATTTATGAATCTCAATATACCAAGAAGAAACCGACTTGTCAACGAAAATAGCATAAAAAATTTTTTCACACGCCAACAAAAATTACTTTTTCTTTTTGTAAAAATAGAAAAGCGCCTCCGTTCTCACGAAAGCGCCAGTTAATTAGTGGGTTGTGCCACCTTGTAGTTGAATATCTTCTTGCGTTTTTACCGCTGCTTCAATCATATAGAACAAAGAATCTGTGATTGCTTCTAATGACATAGAAGCAAACGTTGGTTTATCAATTGTTTGTTCTGGTAGGAACGGAACATGAATAAATCCGCCACGAATAGTTGGATATTTAGTGTTAATTAAGTGTAGTAAGTGATACATAATATCATTACATACAAAGGTTCCTGCTGTATAAGAAATCGCTGCAGGTAATTGATGGTCATGACAATTTTTTACCATCGCTTTAATCGGTAAATTTGTAAAATAGGCTGTTGCTCCATCTTCAACCAATGGCACATCGCTTGGTTGTTGTCCTGCATTATCCGGGATACGCGCTTCCGCTAAATTAATCGCCACTTTTTCAACAGTGACTGTTTGGCGGCCGCCTGCTTGTCCAACACAAATCACCATATCTGGTTGATGGGTTTCAATTGCTTCAGCCACTTTTTCACCACTAGTGCCAAAAACAGTTGGCACCTCAACTTTAATAATTTCAGCTCCTGCAATTTCAGCAGGTAATTTTTTGACTGCTTCAAAGGCAGGATTGATTGCTTCTCCTCCAAATGGATCAAAGCCAGTAACGACAACTTTCATTTCGATCATCCTTTCTTATTTGAATAGAATCATATAAACAATTTGGAAAATTAACATGAAGAGTGCAATCGGCAATTGATTTTTAATGACGCCGTACTTATCTTTCATTTCCAACATGGCTACAGGTACGATATTAAAGTTCGCAGCCATCGGTGTTAACAGTGTACCACAAAAACCACATGTTAAGGCAACCATCCCAACTAATGCGGGATCTGCACCTAAAGAAAAGACAAACGGCACACCAATTCCGACTGTCATCACGGTTATTGCTGCAAAGGCATTGCCCATGATAGCCGTAAAAATAACCATTCCCACAGCATAAATAATAATCCCTACATTGACATTTCCTGCTGGTACTACGGCACTAACCCCTTTTGAAATAATCTCACCAACACCAGCGCTAGTAAAAACAGCACCTAAACAAGCTAATAGCATTGGCAACGTACTAAGAGGACCGACTGTTTCTAACATTTCCGCCGCATCATCAAAAAATACTTTCGGCGTATTATTTTTAGAAAAGAACATCATGATGAAAATCGCTACAAAGACACCAACACCGACACCGACTAAAGCTCCTAAAGTAGTCAATGTGGCAAAAAGAATTGCAAAAACCCCGATACTTAGTGCGGGAATAAAAATCTTCATTCCTAATTTTTGAGACATTTTTTCCATGTATTCTTTCGAAGGTAAGCGACTTTCTCCTTTTGTCACTTTTTGAAGAATTGCCGGAATTGTCATCACAAAAATAAGTACGCCACAGGCAACTGGTGGAATAAACCGACCAAAACCGATTAAGATCCCTAAAATCCCCCAGAATAAACTAGTCCCATACGCATGTTGATTGGTTTTATCACGAAAACTACGAAAACTTGTATATAACAAGATAATACCCATAAAAATATAAAGGACTTCCAATAACTTTGCACTCAAATCAATACTTGGATCTGTGAAAAAACTCATTTCAGTCCCTCCTGTCCATAATATTTTTTACGTAATCTTTTTTCTTTTAAAGTAAAGTAAATACTTGCCGAAATTAAGGCAACTAAGGCGACTGGTACTTCCACTAAAGCCAATTTACCTAATGTCACTTCATAGCCTAAATCTTTCAATGTTGATTGAACAAGCAATGCCCCAGCCCCACCAACAAACAGAACTTGACCAAAGAACCAACAGATATTTTCCATGGCTGAAGCCATCCCTTTTAGTTCTTCTTCATACTCTGGCACCATTGGTAAATTTTTTGATTCAATTGTTCCTAACGCCATTGGCAAAATAATCGGACGCACAAAACCTGCTACCCCACCGAAACTTACGTTAAAAGCGGCGAAGATAATCCGAAAGACACCATAAATGTCAATAATCACACCAGCAGATACCTTTTTGAATCGTTTAATCAACGTAGCCGCTGACTCTTTCAAGCCATTTCTCTCTAACGTTCCTGTTGCTAACATAATAATAATAAAGATAGCCATGCCTCGATTATTCACAAAGGTTGTTCCTAGTGTTTCTAGCATTGATGTCAAACCAAGCCCGCCAGTAAAAGCCGTCACTATTAAAGCAACCATCACAATCAAGATAGCATCAAATTTCAATGCGAAGCCGACAATGACGATCAATACGCCTAATAAAGGTAATAAATCCATCAAATCTCTCCTTCTTAAAATAAAATTTCACTTTCCATTATATGCCAATTTTCGCTCATTTGTAAGACTTTTTTAATTTTTAATGTTATTTTTTCTAAAGACACAGTTTCCAACACTTTTTAGAGCTACCACTCGCACTTTTTTCTTTTTTCCGCTAGAATAAAAGAAACAATAACATTGAGGAGGATTTTTATGTTCCAAACTTTTAGAGAAAATTTTCGGCGCCATACCCTATTGCGCGACGCCGTCTTTATCGTTATCGGAAGTGCCATTGTCTTTAATCCCGGTGCTTTCTTCCAGTTCGTCGGTTATTTAATTGCTGGTTATTTGATGCTTTTAGGGTTAATTAATATTTATGATGACTACAAAATAAAAAAACAAACGGGTAGCTGGGGACTTGGTTTCGTAACAGGTTTAATCTTTGTCGTCTTAGCAGTAGCCTTTTTATTTTTTGCACCAGTGATCGTTTCGATTCTGCCGTTTTTATTAGGGATTAGCATTGTTATAAACGGCCTCGTTCAATTGACTTTTGCTTTAAATACTCGTCAAACAGGCGCGCTTATCTACAGTATTCTGGTTTTAATCGCTGGAGCTGTTTTAGTTTTCAACCCCTTCAAAAGTCTCTTAGTTTTGATGCAAGTCTTTGGATTTATCCTGATTTTCATGGGTGTCATTGAAATTATTGGTCATTTTAGAAATAAAGCTTAACGAAAGGAGCAACTTATGGATAAAGAAAGTACCAAGTGGATCCGCTTTTTAGGTGGGAAAAATTTACTTTACACATTAACTATCCTTTGTCTAATTGCTGTAACTATCTTTTTATTCAACACTGTTTCATTTATCTTTAAACCAATTTTTGTTATTTTTAGTGCCGTCTTAGGCCCGGTACTTTTTGGTATTATTCTATTTTATTTGCTTAATCCAATGGTGAAACGCCTTGAGAAAAAAATTCCCCGTGTTTGGGCGATTGCGATTCTCTATGTCTTAATTATTGCATTACTAGTGTTAGCTGGACTGCAACTTTTCCCAATTATCCAAGACCAAACGGAAGAATTAATCAAACAATTCCCAAGTTTTTGGAAAAGCACGCTCCAAACAGTACAAGAATTTATGGCTAAAACACCTTTTGCAAAAGATTTAGAATCTGCTAATGAGTCGATTAATCAGCTCTGGGGCAAACTTACAAACTCCTTTAAAGACTTTGCAGGGGATTACCTACAAACAGGCGCACAAGGTCTGGGAAGCGTCTTTTCTGCAGTTTCTTCTACTTTCCTAACCTTGTTTACAGGACCTATCATCGCCTTTTTCCTTTTAAAAGACAAAGAAAAGTTTTATCGCTTTGTAAAAGGCATCATTCCCCCAGCTTTTCGTCCTGATTTTGACGAATATAGCCAAATTGCCAACATTCAAATTGGCGATTATCTAAAAGGTCAAGTCATTGCTTCGTTGGTTTTAGGGATTATGTATTGGCCAGCTTTTCTATTAATTGGTTTACAATTTGGTAGCATTTTAGCTTTAGCTGCGGGTATTTTATGTATTATTCCTTATATCGGGCCATTTATTGCCTTTATTCCTGGATTGATTATTGCCTTTCAGGATTCCACATTTATGGTAGTTAAATTTGTTATCGTCTGGTTTGCCATCCAATTGATTCATGGTGATTTTGTTATTCCTCGTGTGATGGGCGATAAATTAAAAGTCCATCCGATTACTATTTTACTTGTCTTGTTAGTTATGGGCGAACTGTTTGGTTTAATGGGCGTTATTTTTGGGATTCCAATGTATTGCCTAGTTAAAGTGACAGTCATTTATTTATTCCGCAAATTCAAACAACGCTATAACCGCTTTTATGGTGACAACGGCGAGTATGAACACACGAATTTTACTAAAGATCAATATTTAAAATAATACAATGAAAAAACTGGGACATAAGCCGTTTAGACTTATGTCCCAGTTTTTTTACCATACTTCTCTAGCAATTTCTTGAAGTAATTGAACTTTGCGCCATTGTTCTTTCTCCGTCAAACGATTTCCTTCTTCCGTTGAAGCAAAACCGCATTGCGGACTAATACTTAAGTTTTCTAAAGGAACAAACTGTTGGGCTTCTTCAATTCGTGCTTTCACTTGTTCAGTCTCTTCTAATTCAGGAAACTTAGAAGTAACTAAACCTAAAACGACTTTGCTGCCATTATTTTGCCAATGTCTTAATGGTGAAAAGTCCCCTGCACGATCTGAGTCATATTCCAAGAAGAAACCATCATAATTCGTAGCAAATAATTCTTTTGCTATCGGTTCATAACCACCTGAAAATAACCAAGACGAAGCATGGTTCCCACGGCAAATGTGTGTGGTTACAGTTAAATCTTCTGGCTTGCCAGCTAAGGCTTCATTAATAATCATGGTACACACTTGTGCAATTTCTTCTGGCTGTATTCCTTTTGCTCGTAATTCTTCTTGTTTTGTCTGATCCGCTAGAAACGCCCAATTTGTATCATCAAATTGCAAATAACGGCAACCTCTCTCGTAAAAGGCCGCAATTGCGTCTTTATATGTTTGTGCTAAATCCTTATAAAAATCACCAATCTCTGGATAAATTGTTTGAATGCGCGAGGTGCCGTCGTTGGATAAAATTTCTTGACGTAAAATCATGGTCGGACTAGGGATCGTTGCTTTGGCTACCGTGCCATCACCAACTTCCACCACCTCTTTTAAAAATGAAAAGTCCTCTAAAAATGGATGTTGCGTAGGAAAAGATATTTTATCCACTACGCGGATATTATAGGCCGGAGCTGCTTTTCCATGAAAGGTTTGGTTATACCCCGTTTCTGGAATATAGCCTGTCACGCCATTTAATCCTTCTAAGAAATCAATATGCCAAAAACCGCGACGAAATTCACCATCTGTGATTCCCCGTAAGCCGCCAGCTTTTTGTTTTGCTACTAATGCTTTGATTTCTTCATCTTCAATAAGACGTAGCTCTGCTTGAGATAAAGCACCTGCTTGGACCTTTTTCCGTGCTTTCTTAATTGTTTCTGGACGTAAAAAACTTCCCACATGATCAACTGTAAAAGGAATCTGACTACTCATTTGCCTCACTCTTTCCTATTTTTATTTATAAAAAAACGCCCTTTTACTAGCCGTAACTAGTAAAAGGGCGATTATTATCGCGGTACCACCTTTTTTCGGAAAGATGACTCTTTCCCTTCAACTGACAATCATAATCAGCGGTCTTGTTAACGAAAGACATTACGTTTTTGCCTACGTTTCGACAAAAATTCCTCCTAGGCCATTTTTCGATACAGACATCTAACTTTTTTCACCAACCAAAGTCTCTCTACCAGCTGTCTTGCATTTACTTTCCTATTCAACGGAAATTATTAGATTATAATTAGAATACCACGTTTAGCAAATTTGTCAACGGAGACGGATGAAATAGTAACGAAAAAAGCAGCTTCTTTTCAGAAGCTGCTTACGTCTATTTTTATCATTGCTGATTAGGCAGAGTGTCCTACAATTGTGCTACCTGAGTAACCAAAACCGACACGTGTAATACCTGGGTTAATTTCCCAATCACGGTGACCGCTACCTGAAGCTGTTACCATGTTTGTTTCATTGTACCACGCCATGATTACTGAGTTACCTGGAGCCCACATAATTGCGATAACTTCATCTCCGCGAGACCAGTGATCATTTGGGATACCACCTGCTTCAACTTGTGCTGCACGAGCAGTTGCAGAAGCTGCTAAACCTGCATCCCATACTACTGGACGTAAACCTAATGATTGACGTAGAACGTTCAATGCATTGATTGTTGGATCAGCAGAAGGTGTTGGTGTTGGTGGTGTTGGTTTCTCTGGTTCTGGTGTAGGTGTTGGTGTAACTGTTCCACCACCAGTTTGGCCACCATTATTTCCATTATCACTTGGTGTTGTAGGTTGTACTGGTTGTTCTGATGAAGAAGAGCCAGTATTTTCTGTTGCACTATTATCTGTACTTGGTGTAGTTGTTTCAGTTGTTTGTTGCGTGCTTGATTCAGTTGCTGAGCTTGAGCTTGCTGGTGCTTGCGCTTCTGTTGTTGAAGAAGAGGCAACTGGTGCTTCTGCTTTTACTTCAGCTTTAGCTTGAACTGGTTTTGCAGCAGCTTGTTTAGCTTTTTCAGCTGCAGCTTTTTGTTCAGCAGCTAAGCGTGCTTGCTCTGCTTCAGCAGCTGCTTTTTGTTTTTCTAAGCCAGCTTTAGAACTTTCAGCTGATGATTGTTCTAATGCTAATGAAGCTTTCATTACATTTAATTCAGATTGTTTAGAAAGTAAATCTTGACGTTTTGTTTCTAATTCAGCTTCTGTTGCTTCAAGTTGTTTCACTTTTTTCTCGTTTTCAGCTTTTTTATCAACAACCGCTTGTTTGTCTTCTTTTTGTTGTTGCATTAAGTCGTTGTTGGCACTTACGATTGTTGAAACAGCTTGAACACGGCTGATTGCATCTGCAACTGAGTCCGCATCTAAAACTGCATCTAGCATTGTTGTGCTTTGTCCATTAACTTGAACATCACGTGCTTGATTTTTGATTGCTTCGTTACGTTTTTCAATACGTTGATTCAAGTTTGTAATTTCTTGTTGTAATTGTTCTGATTTTGCTTTTAGTGTTTGCTTTTGTTCACGTAAAGCCATGCTTTCATCAAATACTGAAGATACTTCTGCTTCTAAAGAAGATACTTGTGAAGCTAAATCCCCTTGTTTTGCTTTTAATGATGAAATTTCTTGATTTTTTTCTTCAATTTTTTTATCAACATTGTCCGCCAAAGCGATGCTTGGGGTAGCAATTGCTGATAGCGTTAATGAACATAGTAATACTGATGCAAATAGACGTTTCTTCACTTGTCATTCCTCCGAATTAATTTCTAAAGTTTATTTAAAATATCTTAATCTTTTCTTACGACAAAAACATTCTACCACACCCATATTTCAATTAAGCAATAGAAATGTTACAAAAACATTTCAGATCACTCCTTCTTTCTCCATAATAGGTAAACTTACCTTTTGTAAGGCTTTTACACCTTGCCATTACTGGTTTTCACGTGTTTTCAATTGTTAAACAATTCTTCGATTTTTTTTCATATTTTTTCTTTTTTTATTCAAATTTTGCTTCTTTTTTGTCGATATATGCTTTTTTTCGTAAAATTAATCATTTTTCCTTCTTTTTATTAAACGTTTTTGTTACAAAATTCGTTATATTTTGGTAATGAATCAAGAAAAAGGCCGCTTCGTTGAGCCGCCTTTTATTGCTTTATTTAAAGAATTATTTTAGTTTCTCTGCTTAAGTAAATAGAATCCAGATAAACCTACCAACAAACCACCTAATAGTAAGAATACTCTTTGAAATTTCTGGGTTTCGTTTGTTTTTGGCAAATGTCTATCATTGGGGGTAGCCTTCGTTATTTTTTTTGCTGTTGTGTTCGTCTCTGCTGAGAAATTATTATTCTTGAGTTCTGAGGTTGTTGTGGTAGTTTCTACAACAATTGTTTTTTCAGCACTCGAATTTGTCGTAGCAGTCTCAGAACTTAAAGACTCATTCGTACTTGTATCTGTTGTGCTGGAAACAACTTCTTTACGACGATTTGTAAGGATAAATTCATCCTTTGTCTTTGTCATTATACTGTCAAATTCAGCTGGCACGTTCACTTCTTCTATCTGATATACAAAGTCTTCACCCCTGTTATTAAACTTTGGTAATGCTACTTCTGCGCCATTAACCGTTACTTGATTAATCAGCTTTTGATAGCCTTCTTTTTGGGTTAATTGCATGACTTCTGAAGTGGACCAAGCAGTTTCATCTGTTGTCGCTTTTCGAGTTACTTGATATTGAATTGCTTCTGGAATTTCTTTTTCTGTAATATTTTCCCAGTTCTTAATCAATTTTAATTGTACAGTAGGTGCTTTAATTGCTGGAATCGGAAAATCAACTGTTTCTTCTTCTGGAGTTGGTTGTAACGTAGTACGATCATTACATAAAAACCATGTATCTCCTTTAAAATCATTTGTTTCTGTGTTCAATCTAATCTGATAAGTTAATGTTAAACGTTCGTTCTTTCCTAATGAAATAGTAGAAATATGGAGCACTTGATTTTCTTCTGTAACTACGACATCAGTCAATAAGTCACTAGCCTCTAACCATTCACCCGTTGGCATTTTTCGCCAACCTTTTAGTTGGTAGTTATCTTCTGTGAAATTCCCAGCACCTTGTAAAAGAATATTTTCTCCCATTGGATCGATAATGAGCCCCTCATGGATAGTATTATTGATACTCCCAGCTAATTCTTTCAGTGCAGTGCCCAAACCAGATAAATTTTCATCAATAATCAAATAATTTTTAGGATCAGAAGCTATATTCCTACTAATATACTCTCCTCTTAACGAAGGATTAGCTGCAATTGAATAATAAGTATCTCCTGATTTTTTTAGAGAAACAATGGTTCCTAACGTATTATCTGTCACTGTTGTACTGTTTGTTTGGATAGCGTTAGCATCAGTAGAAGCACTGTTACTTGTATAGTACTGATTGGATTCTGTTTGAAACTCTTCCATGTAGGACGATGTATGGTAACCGTTGTAATCGATAATTTCACCATTATTGGGATAGCTTTGAGCATTTTCTCTAGGTAAAAAACTAGCATTTGCACTACCATCACCAATATGAACCAACATCTTTTTTGCATTTGGACGACTTTTTTCAGCCAATAGACGTTGCCCTTCTAGCAAGCCTTTTTGCATAAATGTACCTGAATGTGGTTCGGCTGTATTTCTTAAAAAGTCTTCTAAGTCATTCATGTCTGTAGAAAAATCCGCGGTGGAGTAAGTTAGTCGATTATAGGCAACAATACCAATTCGAACATGACCATCTGTTAATGAATCTGATAGTTCTTCGCCGAATTGTTGCAAGCCTTTCAAAGCGTTGTTTAATTTTTCACCTTTCATTGATGAAGAATAGTCAATCACTAACACTAGATCAATAGGGCTTTCTGTCTGATTTCCTTTTACATCTAAAGTCACATTAAAAAGCCCTTGCTGGCCTGTTACAGCCGCCACACTTTTCTTCAAATAAGCTTCATCTCCATAATTCACATATTTTTCTTCGTCAAATGTCGCTTCAGGGGCATGACCATAATCATAATTGTTTGTGTCTCCCTCACTAATTCCGTTCGTTAAATAATGACCTTGTTCGTCATTTTTATAGTTAAAATTGTATGTTTCTGCGGAAACGTCTATACTAAAAATAGTCATTAGGAAAAAGAACATAAATAAAAATAAGGTTGTTTTTTTCAATTTTTTTAACTCCTTTGTGGTAAGTAATTTCTCATTCAAATGAAATTTGAGCGATATATGTAACTTACTACAGAAATAACTTTTAAGGAGACAAAAAAATGTACTTGTTAAGTACATTTTTTTAAACAATCGAATAAAAAACAAGTTATACTTATTTTAACAAAAAGAATCGAACCAATTGGAGAAGAATAATGGAAATATTAGACACTTTTTTCGGCTCAGAAGTTAAAAAGGAATTGGATTTACTGCGTTTGTTGTATCATAAAAAAAACTTTATTCGTATTGAAACACTTAGTCAATTGTTACAAATGGATCGACGTTCAATCAATAAATACTACGAATCCTTAATTAGTAAACCTTATGTATTGGCTAATAATTGTTCACATATTTTCTCTGCCAAGCGAGGTAAAGGCTATTGTTTCATGGGATCAAAAAAAGAATATAAAATTTTGACGAAGCAAATTTTGCAAAGTAGTCCGTATTTTACATTGCTCGAAAAACTATTCTTTGAAAGCAATATTCATTTAACAAAATTTAGTATGGACCAATTCTTATCCGAATCAACTGTTCGGCATAAGGTTGCTGAGTTAGATACCATTTTAAAAACCTTTGATTTTTCGATCCAGAGAACCAAAGGCGAGATTCGTTTAGTTGGTGCTGAACCACGCATTCGTTTTTTCATGATTGCTTTCTTTTGGCGCGTTTTTTCTGGTCTCGATTGGCCATTTGCTGACGTCTCGCAAACAAAATGTGAAACCCTTGCGAAAGAGCTGATTGCTTTAGGCTATTTCCCAGCCAATCAATTGAATATGAAACTTATTTGTTATATTTTAGCGGTAAATATTATTCGTTATCGAAAGGGATTCCAGACAAATTTCCTGCTTTCTGAATCTATTTCTTCTTTATCTGATGAAGATCAAGAAGTACTGCTTCAATTTGTTGATACTCATCATCTACTAAAAGAACATTTAGAAAATCAATTAACGAACGCCTTTCTGTTACCCAAGAGTGAAAGTCATCTGATTTTTTTATTTCTATTAACAAATACAACAGTACAACTCTCGAACAAACACTTTACAGATTTAATCGAACCTAACCAATCATTTTCAGAGACGAATTCTTTTATTAAAAAGATTCTTCACTCCCTTGAAACAGAAAACCCTCATGCCTTTGAAACGACAAAAAACAGGGGCTTATTCACAAAACAATTAGTGGCTGGTCTTCTTTTCGTAGAGTTATTTGAACAAATGGATTTTACACTTACTGGCTACAATATTAAGAAGTATTTATTACAAAATTTTGCTCATTTATTTGAGCATGCACAAAAGATAGTCGCCGAGCAAGACATCTATGTTTCGAACCCAGCTAAACAAACTGGCTTAGGCCTTCAATTATCGATGGCCTACACGTTAATTACTGCTCCAACAGCTTTCAATCAAACAATTCACATAAAAATAGAAACAGACTTACCTACACCGATTGAAGCGATTATCATTCAACGAATTCGTGAAACGTTTGCAAGTTTCTATCACCTTGCAATTAATCAATTGTCTGAAGAAGATAGGTACGACCTTTATTTAAGCACTACGCCTTTGCTGCAAGTAAAACAAGCTGCACCATTTTTATTAATTAATGCGCAAGTTTCTTTAACTGACTTACTAGCGATTCAAGAACAATTAGTTCGGTTGGTAGCAAAGAAATGATTTAATTCTGTTAATAAATAGAACTCGTGGAACAAAAAAATAACTAAAACAGGATCAATCAAACACATCTTCACCTTTATCAAAAAAGCTCAAAATGTTAGTTTTGACAACTAACATTTTGAGCTTTTTGTTTTTTCTTAACGAATGATTTCGACTTTTTTGTCTGTCTTGACTGTAACACGGCCGTTTTTAATAACATATAACCGTTCTGGAATATCAATAATCGCATGTTCAACCACTTTTGTGTCTAATAAGACTAAATCTGCTTTATTCCCAACTGCGACACCGTATCCTTCTAGTCCCATCGCACGAGCAGGACTTGTTGTTACCATTGGTAGCACTGTTTTTAAGTCATCCGCTCCACCTAGGTGTCCAACAGGAATGGCTAACATCGCTGTTTGAACAATATCCCCTGTGCCATATGGTGTAAAAGCATTGCGAATATTATTTGTAGCAATACAGACATTCACGCCACCATCGCGTAATTTACGGATTGGCGTAACCGCACGTCGAACATTGTACTGATCACCACGAGCCCCTAAATGTAAATCCGTTGCTGGTAAAGCCATCACGCTAATATTCGCTTCCGCCATTTTTGCAATAATAGGCGCCAATTCTGCTTCAGGTAAGGCATGCAATGCCGTTAAGTGGCCCACTGAAACACGGCCTTGGTAGCCTTCAGCGATGGTTTTTTCACATAAATATTCAATACTCATATCATCAGCTTCATCGGCAAAATCTTGGTGTAAATCTACATCTTTATCATATTTTTTAGCAATTTCAAACACTAAATCAATATGTTCTTTCGCTGGTGCATCATTATAAGGAATACCGCCGACAACGTCTGCGCCCATATCCATTGCTTCATACATCATTTGTTCTGTTCCAGGGGCTTTAAAAATTCCTTCTTGCGGAAACGCAACTACTTGCATGTCAATTAACTCTTTGTATTCTTCTTTCAAACGCATAATTGTTTTGAAGCCAGTAAAACCTTGCGCTGGGTCAAATTCTGCATGCGTTCTTAACGCCGTGGTTCCATGAACGATTAACATTTCTAAGGCACGTTTGGCACGGTCGTAAATGTCTTCTTCGGTAAATGTTGGTTTTAATTCTGCGGTTACTTCAATTGCTTCTTTCAACGTACCTGATTTATTTGGTTTACGATCAGCGATTAATGCCTTGTCCAAATGTAAATGGCTTTCTACAAAACCTGGGATTAAAACACGACCATCTGCTTCGATGACTTCTTTGGCATCGCCAGTAATAACTGGGGCGATTTCAATGATTTTTCCTTCTTTAATAGCTACATCTTGTAATGCTTCACCGTCTTGAAGACGAACTTGTTTAATTAATAAATCCATGTTTTCCACTCCCTAAATTGTTTTTTATCCAAAGATTAAACCGATAACTAATAATAGTACAGAGGCAATACTTAACCATTTCACGTTTCCTTTAACAACATCCAAAATTGGAATTTGGAAGCCTGAAGATAAAGCTTGCATAGTAATATTAACGAAACTCATTTGACTACCTAAACCAACACCCATTGCTACAAAACCTAATGCTAACGGCGGGAAGTTCAACGATACAGCAACTGGTAGCACTAAAGTTAAAACAGAACCCACGTAGGCCCCAGCTGGAATCCCAATTAAAATCCCTGTTAAAATGGCAACTGGCACGACAATAAAGGCTGGTGCATTTTCAGCAACACCTGCGATGACAGCAAACGTTCCTGTTTGTGCAATAACATTAATAAAGGCTAAGAAAATCCCTACTTGGAATAAACGAGTCAAAATATATGTAGACCCATCTACCATCGCTTCGACAGATTTGTTCATTGAGAAATCTGTACATAAGAAAATTAAAACTAATGTTAAAATCATGTATACAAGTGGCGTAAAGAAGGCAAAACCAATTAAATCATTCACAATTGGTCCGAAAATTACAGCAAACAATAAGAAAATGGCTGGCAAGGTAATTTTAAATAATTCACCATTGCTCTTTTTATCAAATTCATCATCTGCCGACTCTTTAAAGCCAACATTTCTATGTTTCGTTCCCCAAAAGGCTAACACAATCGCTAATGCTACGAAGAATAACCAGTAAGGTCGCATGGTTGAAACATATGAACCGACACTGATATCGCCTAATTTTGAAACAATACTTGATTCTAATGAAGCGGGTGATGTTGTAAATGATACCGCAGCAGCTAAAGACATTGCTGCAATTAATTCAGGAACAACGCCAACTGCAGCAAAGGCCAATGGCGCAATAACCATCGCACTTCCGCCACCAATTCCTGACATATATGTGGCTGCGGCTAATAAGATAACAATAAAAGCTGAAACATACTCGACTTTTCCTTTTGTGCCTCGTTTGGCTAAAGTTAATGCAGCTGAATAACTACCTGCTTTAAAGACCGCCATCGCAACAGCTGAATTAATGATGGGAACGGTAATTCCTAACATCATTGGGATAGCTTCCAACATCTGTTTATTCGCTTCTTCTAGTCCAATGCCACCAATCAGCATCGCTAAGACGCCACCGATTAAACCAGCGATAATCATATCGACTTTCATAAACAATAGAACCAAAACAACAATCAATGGAATAATCACAACTAATGCCATGATTCCTGTCGGGGCAACTACATCCCCAATCTCATCAGCAAAGGCCGCAACTGGCACAAAAATACTAACTAAAAATGCAAAAATAAGTGCTACTTTTGACGATTTTTTCATTTTACTTTCCTCCAATAGAAAGAAGGCGAGAGCAACGCAGCAGCGAATACTCTCTGCGCTCCTCATTATTTGGCAAAGGCACCTTGCCCGCCATATTTATCGTAATGTACAATCTCACTAACTAAATAATCATAAATACTTTGTGGAATTTCAATGCCTTCTGACATGGCTTTTTGATAGTTTAGCTGACCAATTTCTCCTGGATAGTAAACTTGTTGAAACCCTTCTGCTGTAGGCACACTATGAAGTTCTTCCACCATTTGATTAATATTTTCTTTAAATCGTTCAGAATCTGTAAAGCGGCTTGGATCAATGACTAAAAACATCTGACCCAGATTCCGTTTCTCCGTTAAATCCGCATACATGGAGCTGACATGTTTGCCAAAAGGTAAGCCTAACAACGAACCAGCTAAGACATCGACCATCATCATTAGTCCATATCCTTTTGGTCCTGAAATCGGCAATAAACCTCGTACTTCATAAGGATCAGTCGTTGGCTGGCCTTTTTCGTCTACTGCCCATGTGTCGGGAATTTCAACATCTCTTGAACGTGCATCTAAAATTTTCCCCCAAGCCTGTACTGTCGTAGCCATATCAAACACGACTGGTTCATGACCTGCTCTAGGTGCTGCAAAAGCGATTGGATTTGTTCCAAAATAATTGCTTGTACCACCAAACGGTACCACCATTGGATCAGATTGACACATCGAAAGAGCAACCATGCCTTGTTCCGCTGCTTTTTTAACATAATACGATAACGTCCCGCTATGACTCGTTTGAGAAACGCCAACATATGCTAACCCTGATTCTTTGGCTAGGTCAACTGCAGCAGCTAATGCTTCGTTACAAACAAATTGACCCACGCCATTATCGCCATGAAAAATGGCAGTGGACGGTCCAGTTTTTTCAAATGATAATTCGGGATCAATCGTGATCCCGCCTTTTGCAATCCGTTCCGCATAATAATCCATACGAACCGCACCATGTGAATGAATACCGCTAGCATCTGCAAAAGTTAAATGTCGAGCAACTTCTTCGGCATGTTCAGAATGTAAACCAGCAGCTTCTAATTTTTGTTTCATCAGCTTTTCTAATTTCTCCGGTGTAACGACAACCATTTCTTCCATTGCGCTTGCTCCTTTATCATTAATCTTAAAAAAGGGAAAGAAAACAAGTGATTTTCTTCTTCGTCCTTGCATTTCCTCCCCTTTTTTCACTACTTATTGCTACTGTTAAAGACAGTATAGTCAATTTCATCCACTGATTTTGCAACTAGAATAGCAGAGTAAACATCTGAATTGACATTTAAAATTGTTCGTAACATGCCAACAAACCATTCGACGCCTGCAAAAATTGCAATACTCTCAATGGGTAAACCCATTTGCGGAACAATCACTGCCAGTGAGACTAAGCCCGCACCGGGAACAACTGCGTTTGCTAGTGAGACAAACGTTGCTGTAATTGCTAAGTAAATCATTTTCGTAATATCAAACTCTAGCTGATACATCTGAGCGATAGTCATTACAGTAAAAGCCATATGCATCGCTGAACCGTTACTGTTTAACGACATACCTAACGGCAACACTAAGTTAGTAATTCGCTTACTTAAACCTAATTTTGTTTCTGTTTCTTCCAAAGCTACTGGTAAAGTAATTGCTGAAGAAGTTGTCGCCAAGGCCATCACAGACATATTTTTCATGTTTGTAATTAAACGTAGTGGACTTACTTTACAGTACAATGTGATAACCAAAATCCAGATGCCCAAAAATAAAATAGTTCCTAATCCATAGACCAATAGATACTTCACTAACGGTAAAATAATTTGAAGGCCTAAGTGACTAATTGTTGAAGCAATTAAAGCAAAAATCCCCAGAGGTGCTAGATACATGACGTATCGAATGACTGTAATGATAACTTCATTAAAGTCCACAATTATTTGGAAGAGTTGTGTCTCTGGATGGCTTTGTAAGTATTTATTCAGTGCTAAACCAAAAAATAATGCAAAGACAATAATTTGAATAATCGATCCTTGAGTCAGTGAATCAAAAATATTTTTCGGAACGAAATTTAAAATCGTATCAGTGATTGAGATTTCTTGCGCTTTAATAGAAGCATCTTGGAAGCCAGTCATTTTAACACCGTATCCTGGATTAAAAATGACTGCCATTAGGACGCCCCATAAAGCGGCAGCTAAGGAGGAAATCCCGAAAACAGCGATTGTTCTACCCCCAAGGCTCGTTAATTCTTTTGGATTAATACTGCCAACTGCTTGGACAATTTGTCCTAAGATCAAGATAGGAATAGCCATTTGCATCAGTCGCAAAAAGACATCTCCAACTATTTTCAAGTAATTGCCGCTAGCAGGAATCAAGAGTCCTACGAGGATTCCTACGACAACAGCAATTGCAATTTGGGTGATCATGGACGGTTTTTTCATGGTAAACTACCCCTTTTGACTGATCACAGTTCCTGCTTCTTTATCGATGTTTTCTAAGTTTTCGATAGAAGTAATGATTGCTTTCCGTTTGTCATCACCTTTTACGAAGTCTAAGGCAGCTTCGATTTTTGGTAGCATACTACCAGCAGCAAAGTGACCTTCTTTAATGTATTCTTCTGCTTCGGCTACACTGATTTGTTCTAATGCTTTTTGATCTGGTTGATTGTAATTAATGTAGATGTTATCAACGCCTGTCAAAATAATCAAACGGTCTGCATCAACGTTTTCAGCTAAAACACGTGCAGAGAAATCTTTGTCGTTAACCGCTTCCACACCTACGTATTGTCCGTCTTCTGCTACGACCGGAATGCCCCCGCCACCAGAACAGATAGTTAAAACGTCCGCCTCTACTAAAGCACGAACCGCCTCTTTTTCAACAATTTCTTTAGGCATTGGTGATGGAACAACTTTTCGGTAGCCACGGCCAGCATCTTCCACATACGTAGAGCCATCTTTGGCTGCTTCCGCGTCAGCTTCTTCTTTTGTATAGAATGGACCAATTGGTTTGGATGGTTTTTTAAACGAAGGATCTTCTTTGTCCACACGCACTTGCGTAACTACAGAGATAACTGGTTTAGCAATGTTACGTTTTTCAAACTCATTAGTTAAAGCATTTTGTAACCAGTAACCGATACTTCCTTGTGTCATCGCAACACAAGTATCCAATTTCAACGCTGGATTTTTTTCACTTTCGCCTGCTTTTTGTTGTAAAAGCAAATTCCCTA
The DNA here is from genome assembly GCF_051712685.1 of Enterococcus sp. DIV0682. Classification (NCBI taxonomy): domain Bacteria; kingdom Bacillati; phylum Bacillota; class Bacilli; order Lactobacillales; family Enterococcaceae; genus Enterococcus; species Enterococcus sp. DIV0682. Next base: position 287,757 of record NZ_JBIOPK010000001.1, on the reverse strand, counting down.
CTTGTGGTCCGTTTCCGTGACAGACAATGACTTGTTCCCCTTTAGCAACAAATTCTGCAATATATTTGGCCGCGTGATTAACGACGGCTTTTTGGCCTTCATCTGTTGGATCCGTATCTAAAATAGCATTCCCACCTAGGGCAATTACGTTTAAACTCATTGATTGATTCGCTCCTTTTTAGTAAAGCAAAGACAAAATCTTTTCAGTATCGACGGATAAGAAATAATTTGTTTACGAAATGAAAGATTTTGTCTTGCTCATTTTGATTGTTTCAGTCATTATCGAAGGGATAATTAACCTAATTTCGGTTTACTTTCATCTTTAGCTAAGAAAGCAAAAGCTAGTAAACCAATAACTAATAGTACACAAGAAAGATAGAAGCCAACTTGCATTGAGCCTGCTGTATCTGCTAAATATCCTGTGACATACGGTGCTAGGATTGACCCTGACATCCCAATAAAATTATAGGCACTTAACGTTGTTCCTAAGGCCGCTTTTGGTGCATGTTTGGTAACAAAAGTCACCATAATTGGATCTAACGCTAATTTCCCTGTTAACCCATAAAGAATTAAAACAGAAATTAACAATGTCCGATTTGTTACAAAAGCAATCGCAAAGACAGATAGGATTGCTAAAGGTACTAATGTAAAGACTAATTTTTTCGTCGCACCTGTTTTATCATTCAAACGAGCGAAGATTAAGGCGCCTGGAATAGAGGCCCATGGTACAAGTGATGAAATGAAACCAACGCTCGCTCCTGTAAAGCCACGTTCAGCAATTAAAAATTGTGGCAACCAAGTAATAATGACAAAGTTTGCATAAATACTTGTGAAACATAAAATAAATGCGGCTAATAAATTACGATTTGAGAAAATTTCTTTTAATGAGATCTTTTCTTGTGGTCCTTCTTCAGCAGCTGCTCGTGCAGCTTCTTCACCAGGACGAATCACTTTTTCTTTCAAAATTGTATAGAAAAGAATTCCTACGATAAACGTTGGAATCGCCATGATAAAGAATGGTTTGCTCCAATGTTCACCATTTTCTAAAACCAACTTACTTGAAAGTAGGTACCCACCTGATGTACCGAAGGCCATCCCACTATTGATGATGGCATTACCGATGGTCCGTTTACTTGCTGGAATCGCTTCTGTCGATAGCGCATATTGCGGGCCATAGTAAGCTCCTTGTCCAATACCAGCAATTGCACGAATGACTAAAAACATAACAAAGGTTGTCGCTAATCCACTAAAATAAGTAGAAATAGCAAGAACGATAAACCCAACAGCAATGACTAATTTCCGCCCAATTTTATCGCCAATCATCCCAAAAGGAATCTGTGCAACAGCATAGGTTAGAAAGAAGATACTATTGGCTAAACCAAGTTGTGTGTTACTTAGACCAAATTGTTCTCCAATGACCCCCATCACTGGATTAAAAATAGTTCGTGTTGCGTACATTAAAATCCAGCCTACGAAGAAAATGGCTACGACTTTAATCCAGTAACTATTGCTCACTTGCACTGCTTGATTTTTTTTACTATTCTCCATGTCTTCTCCTCACTTCTCATCTAACTCTACAGATTGTAAAGCTAGTAACATTCCAAATGACATATCTTTACCAGAGGAATGTCCGATTTGTATAATTCTGTCAATATTTTCGTCAACTCTATTATCCCGATGGTTCTCCAAATCCAAGAGTAACTGATACAACAATGAATTTACATATCCTTTAGCCGAGCTTGCAATATAGCCTTTACTAACATCTGTTGTGGATAAATTTGCTGCCGAAAGAGTAGCGGCTAACGCCGCAGCTCTTTCATCAGCAAGTATGAACAGAATTGTTTGATACGCCACTAAAATGTCATCACCACTCGGGGTTAACCCTTTGCCCCGACCAATCAGATAATTCGTTACTTCTTGCCATTCCGATAGTGTCCAAACTTTTTGTTTTTGGCTCATTTTTTTGAAAATATGCTTTGCTCGTTCGTCTAAAGGCAGGCCAATTCTACGTTCTAAGTTTCTCGCTAATAAGCGGTCTCGCAACAAGCGTAATTGGTCTTTTTCTAACTTGAAATGAGTAATGTTTAAAGAAACGACCTCGGCAGGTGTGAGTTGGATCGTTTTCACGCCGACTGTACTGTAAAAGGTCAACTGATTTTCTGTGATTTTGACTTTATTACCTTGTTGTACATACGGAAAGATTTCTTGAAACAATTGATCTGGCAAAAACATACCAAAGCTTGATAAATAATTATGGAAGTTTGCAACATTGATTAATTGATCCTGGACTTTCAGATTAAATGAACGTTCAAAAACACTGTGAATGGTTCCCATCTTGCCATATTGGTGGATAGGAAAAATGTAGTCACTAATGACTAGTTGGTTATTCAACCGTAATGCCTAGTTTCTCAGCATACGCTTCTAGGGCTTTTTCAAAACAGCCTAGAGGTGCTCTAACTGTCCCTGCACCAATTTGACCAACACCGGCATTTTTATGTGCAATCCCTGTATTGATGATTGGTGTAATTCCTAATTCCACCACTTTACGGATATCAATTCCTAAACAAGTTCCTTGGAAATCCCAAGTTGGAATTGAGAATGTTGGGTTGTGTCCTTCACAGATTTTTGCCATTTCATTTGAGGTTGCTAACGCATCTTCAAAGCCACCTGCACCAACAAACCGTGTTACGCCAGGTGCAGCTACCATAGCCATTGCTCCAACGCCTACTGTTTCAGTAATTGCACTATCCCCGACATCAGGATTTCCGTCTTCTTCGCTGAAACCAGTGAAGTAAAGACCTTTTGGTGTATTTACTGGTGCGGTATGCCATTGATCGCCTGTTTCTGCAATCCGGACCCCAAAGTTCACGCCGTTACGAGTCATCGTTGTGACAATCGTTCCGTTGGTATCTTTACGGGCACCATCAACAATTGCTTTTCCAGTTGCCATCATGACATTTAAGAAGAATTGATCTGTGTCAGCTAAGAATTTGATTACTTCGTATTTTTGATCTTCTGGAATATCTGTTTTGATAATTAATGGAGACAATTCTTTTAAGAAGTTCAAAGATGCGGCAATATTTCTTTGGTGGAACTCGTCACCCATTGTAATAGAGCGCGCAATCAATACGTTTAAGTTCAAGCCTTCTTCAGAAAGTTTCAAGGCTTTCGCAATAGTTGGTCCTAAAACATCTTTAATCCAATCTAAACGATCAACTACTTCTTGTGAATAAGCACCAAAACGCAATACTTTACCGATACCTTCATTCAAGATACAGTATGCTTCGTTACCTTCTAAGCGATTTTCTACAACAAAGACTGGCATATTACCAGAAGTAATACCGCCCATTGGTCCTACTGCTTTTACATGGTGACAAGGAATGAAACGTACTTCGCCAGCTTCAAAAATCTTCAAAGCATCTTCTTCATTGTCTGCCCAACGTTCGAATAATGCAGCACCGATACAAGCACCTTTCATTGGTCCAGTCATTTCAGACCATTGGATTGGCGGTCCAGCATGAAGTAATGTTTTTTGTGCGTCATCATTTAATTCTGGAATCACTGATTTCGCAGGTACCACATCTACTAAGAATGGTTGTGCATTTTTAATTTTGTCTGTTACTTTGTGATTTTCAGCTTCGATTTGTTCACTGTAATCTTCCAAGGCATCCAAAATTTTAATCATTTTTTTATTGCCGTTGGCACGCGGACGCCAGTTGAATTGAACAGTTTCGCCACCGTAATCAACGATTGATTCTGTAAAGCTTTGCAACCCAACGTTAATAATTCTTGGTTTGGTTGTTAATAGTTCCATTACTTTTTCGCCTGGTTTTGGTACATCGACAGTTGGTCCGTTGTAAGCAACCACTTCTTTATCGTCTTCTGAAATTTCGATTCCTTTTAGTAATAAAGCTAATTGAACAGCTTTAGCATTGCTTTCTGCAACTAAAACGCCGCCTTCTTTCAAACGATCAACCGACGATTGGTAATTTTGCGGATCTTTCGTCGTCCCACAAACAGTTGCAACAAAGTAAAGATCGCGTCCTGCTTCTTTGGCTGTGGCACGCGCTTCTTCAATTGCTGGTAATAACGCACCAACCATGTCTTCATGAGCACCGTAGCCTAACACCACATCGAATAAGATAATCCCCGTTTTTTCATCTTGTGCATATTCACGAATTTTTTCGATACGAACATCTGGGTCAATCATTGGGTGTGGACGACCTTGTGTATACATATCATCGCCTAAGTCAATGACTTCATAACCATGAGATTTCAAGACATAACCTTCTGCTTTCACTAAACCGCCAAGGTCTAAAGCTTCAGAAATTAACATACCTGCTTCAGAAGCTAATGTACCACCTGAATATAAGCCTTTTACAACTTTATCTTCTGGTAATGTTGGTACAGCTGGTTTTGCTAATGCTTCAAAGTAATTTTTCTTCACGGCCACATCATTTGCTAAATCAACAGCAATTTTAGCTGTTTCTTCTAATGTATGAGCTAGATAAACTTTGCCTTCGTGACTTGTTGGTTTTTCTCCTAAGAAAATCGCAACGACTGGTTTTGAAATGCTTTGTAATAATTCAACCACTTCATCACGAACTTCTTTTGCAGGTGGTTTAGAGATGACTGTAATCACATCGGTTGGTTCGTGATTTTCTAAGGCCACAATAGCATCTTTCACTGTGATAGCGCCTACTTTGTCGCTTAAGTCACGACCACCAGTTCCAATGGCGTGAACAACTCCGCCACCTAAGCGGTCAATAATCGTTGTAACTTCTTGAATCCCTGTCCCTGAAGCACCAACAACGCCAATGTTTCCTGGAGAAACAACATTTGTAAAGGCGATTGGAATACTTGAGATAATACCAGTTCCACAGTCAGGCCCCATCATTAGTAAGCCTTTTTCATGCGCTAATTTTTTCAAACGTACTTCATCTTCAATTGACACATTATCCGTGAAAGAGAACACGTGTAAATCATTTTTTAAGGCACGTTCCATTTCTGGCGCACCATATTCACCAGGAATACTGAATAGCGCTACATTCGCCTCTGGTAAAAGATCAAACGCTTCTGACCAAGAAGTCGCTGCTTGTGCTTCTTCACTAGTTCCCTTTGCTGATAAATCATCTAAGAATTCATCAATCGCTGGCATAACTTCTTCCATGATGTTTTCTTTTTCACTGTCAACCACAATCATCATGTCGTTTGCAGATGCACTATTGGCCTCATCCGTTAACAAGTTCGTGTTGTTAAGGATGTCTTTGTTGGCATCTGTTCCCATCATGATTTGACTCATGGTTACACCATCTAATGCATTGATTTTATTGGTCAATAACATTAAGTTGATGGAGTCTTGGTAATTGTTTTTCAAAATTACTGTGTGTAACATTGTTCATCCTCCTATCTATTCCTTACAATGCTATTGTATCGAAACGAGAAAGTGTTTTCATCGGACATAATTCTAAAAAAATGGTATAATTTTTATCCATAAGAGGAAAAAAGGAGAAAATGATGAAATTAAGAGAGTTATTATCGATAGGTGACTTAAAAAAAGGTAAAATTTTGACGAAAGAGATTGGTTTAGACAATGAAGTTGACTCGGCAATGGTCTTAGAAGCGATTGACATTGAGAACTGGAGTAGAAAGAATCAGTTAATTTTGACTTCTTTCTACGCATTGCATGATTTACCAGAAAAAGAGTTGGAAAATTTTTTCGTAAAGATGCGCCGAATTGGCATCAGCGGCTTAATTTTGAAAACAGATCGATTCATTAAAATGATTCCAGAGTGGTTTATCGAATTATGTTTCAATTATGAAATTCCTTTAATTAAAATCACACAAGACATTAGCTATGAAAAAATTCTGTTTACGATTTACGAGCCTTTGTTGAATTATCAGTCGCATGTCTTACGTACGTATTACGATGTACGCCAACGTTTCACCAAATTAGAGCGCCACTACCCAACGGTTGAGACGATTATGCAAGAATTTTATGACATCATTAAATTACCCTTTGCTTTAAAAATGTTGGATAAACATCTGGAAATTAGCGATGGCGACTTACCCCATGATGCGATTGTGCTCTCAAGAGAAAAACTAAAAAACAGTGAGTTCACTAAAAATGATTACTCTCTTTTAACACTTTATTCTCATGCCAACCCCAAAAAACAGTTGGCACTAGAAGTTTCTATTTTCAATAGTTATTCCACTAATTGTTTACTTCTGGTTTATTTACAAGATGAAAAGGTTAAAGAAACGGATTTAGTGATTATCGAAAATGCGATTGATGTCTTGCAAGAAAAATTCAATACCGAAAATTTGTTAAAAAAAGAACGGTATACTCGTTTGAACAACTTAGCGGATGCTATTTTACAAAATACACCGCAAAATCCTGACGAGCTAAACAGTTTGCTTCGTGAAGTGCAAATGCAAGAACTAGATTCTTACCAAGCGATTGCTTTTTCTACCAAAGACACCAATACACAACTCATGAAAGAACGAATTATTGTCTTACTTCGTACCCTGCGTGTGAAATCCATCTTCTTTGATCAGCTAAATTATTCGGCGGTCCTTTTTAACTTCAATGAAAGTGATGGAAAAATTACAAAGCTGCAATTAAGTCGTTTATTAGCTGAACTTTTAGAAGAAAACGACACGCTTACCGTTGCCGTCAGCAGTTTAAAATCACGAGAAGGGATTAAAGAGCTACTGATTGAATGTCTGGACATTCTGCGCTTTAATGAAACTTTTTATAACGGACCAATTGTCACCTTAGCCGATATCGGGGTATTTAAAAATTTTATCCGCGAAGACCAATTGGAAAATTTAGACGAATTAATTCCTCGCGCACTTTATCAATTAGCCGAAAATAACTACGATTTGTTTGAAACCTTGTACAGTTTTTTCCAAAATAATCGCAACTATAAACAGACCTCTGAAGCGATGTTCCTTCATTCAAAAACGATTCGTTATCGTTTAAACAAAGTGGAACAACTTCTTGATATTGACTTAGCCAATCCCTTGCAATTGTTAAATTATGAAATTGCCACATACATTATAAAGATGAGGAGACGTGCACTTGAAAAACAATCAAACACTCGCTAATGGCGCAACAGTTACTATCTACCCCACTACGACTGAATCAACGAACTATGTCGTCTATTTACACGGTGGCGGGATGATTTATGGAACCAAAAGTGATTTACCAGAAGAACTGAAGGAGCTGTTTACAAGCAATGGCTATACCGTTTTAGCACTGGACTATTTGTTGGCTCCAAATACAAAAATCGATCACATCTTAGGGGCGCTCACAGAAACCTTCCAATTGCTAAACGAAGAGATTATTCAAAACCAGCCCTTTGGTTTGTGCGGGCGTTCCGCTGGCGGTTATTTAATGTTACAGTTAACCAAACAATTACAAACACTAAATTTGACGCCACAATTTTTAGTCAATTTTTACGGCTATACAGATTTAGAATTTATTAAAGAGCCACGAAAATTATTAAAGCAAACCATTTCCGCTAAAGAAATAGCTACCATTGACCAAACAAAGCCTGTTTGGGATGATCCTTTTCTTTCTCGCTATCTGCTGTATCATTACAGTATTCAGCAAGGGCTATTGCCGCACTTTTACGGATTACCAGAAAATGAGGACTGGTCTGCTTACGCACTGTCAGACGAAACATTAAAAACGTTTCCACCTTGTTTCAGTACAGCTAGCAGCTCAGACGAAGAAGTGCCGTTCCGCTATAGCAAAAAAATCGGACGGACCATTCCTGAGAGTACCTTTAAAGCGGTTTACTATTTAGAACATGATTTTTTAAAACAAACCAAAGATCCTTCGGTCATCACTTTATTTGAGCAATTGGATAGCTGGCTGAAGGAACGATAAGCAATCAAGAAATTTTATTAAAGTATTAGACTTGTGATAGAAACTTTTTTATGATCCATGATATACTGTATATACAATATATACGAAAGGTGGGTTACTAGTGGAAATCAAAGAAAGAAAACTTAGAAAAGTTGGGAATTCTGTTGTTATGACATTGTCAAAAGAGTTTCTAGAAAGCATTGGTGCGACTGCGACAGACACCGTTTATGTAGACGAAGAAAAATTAAAAGATATTATTGTTAAAAAAAATATGTCAGAACATCAAAAAAAATTACAACAAATGATGGAGAACTCAAAACAAAAACATAATGAGCTGTACAAAGAATTGGTTACTAAATGAAAAGTATTTATTATTTATCAGCGGATGATCTATTTCAAATGAATACTTTCTTGATCCAAACGTATTCTCCCGCAGAACAAATTGGCATCAAAGATCGTAATGCATTAGAAATGGCTAGCAACCAACCAGCACAATTCGTCTTTGACGTTGACCTGTACCCAACAATTGAAGAAAAAGCAGCTATTTTAATGATTAACATTGCAACAAAGCATTGTTTTTACAATGCAATTAAACGGACAGCTGTAATGGCAACCGACTTATTTTTACAATTAAACGGTTATGATTTCCAATTAGATACGCAAGAAGGCGTTGATTTATTGGTTTTTATTGCTACTTATAGATCAGATTTCGATCAGTTGAAAAACGATGTATCAAAAGTAATCAGAGCTAAATTAAATCATACTTCTTCTCACTAATTTCATCAATGAAATATAAGATGGATGTCGTTTTCAATTGTAAAATTAAGCGTCTAATCCAAATAAATTTAATAACAAAAAGAAGCGAGAAATCTCGCTTCTTTTTGTTATTTTTGATAAAGTGTGGTTCCTTTTACCACACTGATTTCCACCGGTGTCTGACGAGCGACAAAAGCCGCCGCACATTCTGCTTCAGTGAGTAAGTAAGTTGCTTCAGCACCAACTTGCGGCCAATTTGCTTGCCCTTGTTCGTCTAAAGTTGTGACACCATCTGTCACTAAGCCCAATAATTGGGTTAAAGCATCTTGATCTTTCACATTAAAAAGTTCACCTAAACGAGCCAATTTTTCTTGTAATGAGCCATCACCATAAGGAGACCAGCAATCGTAGATATTGTCACAACCAAGATGGACATTGACTCCATGACGTAACAATTCCATAATTGGCGGAATCGTGTTAGGTGTGATTGGCACGCTGGAATTAATATGAATTTTTTCTGCTGCTAAAGCATCATAAACTTCATCACGTTCTTCACCAATGAAATCATTTAACCCGAAGGCATGGCTGATAAATACTTTGTCTTGTAGGCCATATTCTTTCGTTAAACGGATAATTTCTTTAATCGTTGTTGTCCCAGCTTCGTGACGGTCATGTAAATGAATATCCACACCGACACCATGTTTATCTGCTAAGCGGAATGTTTCAGCCAATGATTTTTTGTAATCACCATCTAGTGAATAAGGATCCACGCCACCAATAAAATCGGCACCTTTTGCCAATGCTTGATCAACTAATTCAACGGAATCTGAACGTAGTAAGCCGTGCTGTGGAAAGACGACAATTTCTACCGCAAATGGTTTCGTTTGGGCCAATGCTTGGACTTCATCAAAATAACGTAAGTCTGTCATCGGTTCCACGTCGACATGTGTTCTGAAGGCTGTCGCGCCATGTGGTAATTCTAAGTCAATTAAATGGTTGGCGCGTTCTGTTAAAGAAAGTTCTAAATTATCTAAATAAGGGATTTCTGCTTCGACACGTTCCACAATTGACTTCGCTGGCGTCACCGGATACCACGGAACACCTAGTTTACTTTTATCAAAGTGACAATGTTTTTCAATCAAACCTGGTAAAATCAATTGATGGTGACCATCAATAATTGTCAACCCAGGTTCTTCTACCAATTCTTCATTGGGGATGATTTTCGTAAATACTCCATCTGTTATTTCAATTGCCACTTCTTTGGTTACTGTCCCAGATAACCAGTCACCTTCTTTTTGATACCCTGTTTCAATTCGAACATTTTTTAACCAATAATTCATGCTTTCCTTCACTCCTACCTGTATTTATTCCTTCCCGAAAGGACACAATACTTAGTTGTACTGTGCTAAAATTTTACTAATTTCCGTATAACCTTTTTGATTGGCATAGTCCATTGCTGTTCGACCAGAATTGTCTTTAATGGATTGATCCGCACCATTTTCCATTAACAATTTTACAATATCTTGGTATAGTTGGTTCCCTTCACGTAACCCCACTGCCTCAATCAACGCGGTATAGCCAAAGTCATTTTGGAAATCTATGTCTTCTCGTCCATCTTCTAACAAGAGCTTCACATTGTCAATATGTCCTTTTTCAGCTGCCGGAATTAACGCATTGCCACCGTAACGGTTATGCTTATTTAAATCTGGTGTCGCATTTTTTAACATATATGCTAAAATCTCCGTACGTCCTTGCGCTCCCGCATAAAGATAGGGACTATCACTACTGCTATTTTGCAGATTAATATCGGCACCCCGATCAATCAACGCTTTTGCAATCTCAATATCATTATTGTGAACAGCGATATTGAGCGGTGTGTTGCCTTCTGTGTCGACTTCATCCACTTGATAAGTAGTATCTTGTAAAATTTCCTTGACCTTCTTCGTATCTCGTTGATTGGCTGCTTCTAACAGCGCACCCACTTCATAGGTCTTCATCGGTTCTTTCACTTCCTCTTTTGATGTTGTTTGAGCCACCGAACGGGTTGTACTGGTGCTTTCAGTTTTTGCACTACTTTGAGTAGTCACCGTTTGACTATTTTTTGATGCTGCAGAAGGTGTTTCTCCTCCTTGACACGCAGCAAGTAATGGAATGGTCACGACACTTAATAGCCCCATTAAAATTTTTTTGTTCATTGTGCTCAACTTCCTTTCCTCGAGAGAAATATGAGATTTGTCTCCAGTGGTTCTAATCTAACGAATCTTTTTTTATTTGTCGATTAAAACGCTTTCTCTGTTTTTCTATTTTAAAAAGAGAGAAACCAAAAGAAGTCGAAACTTTTTTTGGTTTCCATTCGTATGTTTTGTTCTTAAAAGGTAAATTCAGGATCAAAAGTTCCTTGGTATGGTTCATGTTCCACATAGACTTGGATATCGTTTCCTTCGTTATCTTTACCCATTCGTGTGTACGTAAAACGATTATCATTCAATTCTGTTAATTCTAAGACAGCGCCATAGCGATTGGTTCCAATGGACACATGGGCACGGAATTTATTTTGATTTCCTACTTTAAAGTAGCCATAGTCGCCACGGGTTTCACCCGTTTGTAAATTGAAAAATTCATATTTGCTGCTGTCTTGGTCAAATTTCGCTAAGCTAATGAAGTTTTGATTAGCCGATGTTACATCATTGCCATCTTTATCCACTACTTTCGTGCCGTTCCATAAGCGCTCAGGCGTACCATACAACCAAGATGTTTTTCCAAGAATCTCATCACCAGGTCGATTAATATCGATTGCCCCTGTTTGCTCTGTCATCGCACGTCGGCCATTCGTAAATTCCAGTGTTCTCGGACGATTATTTGGGAAAGGTTGCGGATATCCATAGACAGGACCAGAGGTTGCTTTATTTTCTACAAAAACTTCCACATCATTTCCTGCTTTGTCTTTCCCTGTTTGTGTATACGTAAAAGTATCTTGGTACAACATTCTTGACCGGTAAACACCTTGATAATTCTTTGTTTCAGAAATAATTACTAAGTAGCTCTTATCAGATAAGCCAGCGGTCATAAAGAAGGTCCCTTCATCACCTGTGGATTTCCCAGTTTCTTTGTCAAAAAACTCATAAAAACTAGTGGTTGCATCAAACTTAATTGCATGTAATAAATCCTGATTTTCAGCGGTTAAATCGGTCCCATTTTTATCATAGACACGTTGACCTGCCCAATCTTTTTCCGATAACATTTCATCTTGCCGAATACCAATCGAGCGTAAATACTCAGGTAAATTCCCTAAATTATTGGGATTGTCTACGCTTTGAGGAACGTATGCTTCTGCCGTCAAAGCCCCTCCTGCTCCACCAACTAATAACGCACTTAAAGCCAACAATGTAATTGTACCAACGATTTTTTTCTTCATAAGCTACTACTCCCTTTCCCTCTTGATAATTTAAGGATAGCAAGTAGTTATTAACTCCACCTGTCCATAATATGAACAAATTATTAAATAATAATTATTATAATTATCTTAATAATAATAATTAATTGTAACTAATAACAATTTATTTATAGAAGAAGAGAAAACAAAAGAACGTTGGGGGACGTTCTTTTGTTAAATGAGAGAGAAGACAAGAGACTTTTAGAAAGTAAAGGCTGGATGATATGTGCCTTGGTAAGGTTCATGTTCTACAAACACTTGAATATCATTACCAGCATTATCTTTACCCATTCGAGTATACGTAAATCGATCATTGTTTAGTTCCGTTAATTCTAGCGCCGCACCGTAACGATTCGTCCCAATAGATACATGGGCCCGAATCTTGTTATTGTCCACCACTTGGAAGTACCCAAAATCGCCGCGGGTTTCACCTGTTTGTAAATTGAAAAATTCATATTTACTTGTGTTTGGATCAAATTTCGCTAAACTAATGAAATTTTGATTGGCCGCTGTCACATCATTACCGTTTTTATCTACGACTTTTGTGCCATTCCACAAGGTTGTTCCTAAAATTTTATCCCCTGATTTATTTGTCACAATTTTGCCAGTTTGATTGGTTAATGCTTCACGTCCATTTGTAAAAGCTAATTTTTTCCCATGATAAGGGATGTGTTCCACGTAAACTTCAACATCATTCCCCAGTTTATCTTTCCCTAAACGCTTGTAAGTAAATTTGTCTTTACTCACTTCGGTTAAATCCACTACGGCTTGATAATTTTGTGTCCGCGAAATTAAAATTCGTTTTGTGCCATCACCCGTCACAAAAAATGTTCCTTCGTCACCACGGGTTTCCCCAGTGTTTTTGTCGAAAAACTCATAAAAACCGGTTTCACCATCATATTTTGCTAACCCAATAAAATTAGCATTTTCTGCCGTTAAATCATTACCAGCAGCATCATAAACACGGGTTCCTTGCCAGTCCGTGCCAGATAAAATCTTAGTCGCCTTATCGCCTTTTGTTTGGCCATTGTTTTGATGTTTGCCTAAATTTGCTGTAGCACTATTTGGATTGGCTGCATGACCTGCAAATGCTGGACTTGCATAACCTGCTATAAGTAACGTACTTAATGTTACTAAAGTAATCGAACTTAATACTTTCTTTTTCATAAAGCATCGCTCCTTTTCTTTGATAAACCAATCTTAACAAACGATTCTAAACTACCACTGTCAGAAAAATGAACAATTTATAAACGATTAAAAACAACTATAAACTATTTTTTTATTAAAAATGAAGCGGTCAAAAGAATCCTTTATTTCCTTTTGACCGCTTCATCCACTCGTGATTAACTAATTAGAACGTGAAGTCTGGCGTAAAGTCTCCTTCATATGGTTCATGTTCCACAAAGACTTTAATTTCTTTGCCGTTATTGTCTTTACCCATTCGTGTATACGTAAAACGTTTATCATTTAATTCTGTTAATTCTAATGCAGCTCCATATTTATTGTCACCAATTGAAACGTGAGCACGGATTTTGTTATTATCAATTACTTGGAAGTAACCAAAATCTCCACGGGTTTTACCCGTTTCTAAATCAAAGAATTCATATTTACTTGTTTTATTATCAAATTTCGCTAAACTAATAAACATTTTATTTGCTTCAGTAACATCGTTACCGTCTTCATCTAAAACTTTCGTGCCATTCCATAATGTGGCCCCTAAAATGTCATCCCCAGGTTCATTAGTAACAATTTTGCCAGTTTCTGTTTCTAAATCTTTACGACCGTTCGTAAAGGTTAACTTTTTATCAGAATAAGGGACATGCTCTACAAAGACTTCTACATCTTTCCCATCTTTATCTTTCCCCATTCGCTTATAGGTAAATTTATCTTTCGTCACTTCCGTTAAATCAACCACTGCTTGATAGTTTTGTGTATCCGAAATTAAGATACGCTTTTCGCCATCGTCTGTCACGAAGAATGTGCCTTCATCGCCACGGGTTTCACCTGTTTCTTTGTCGAAAAATTCATAAAAACCTGTTTCACCATCATATTTTGCTAAACCAATAAAATTAGCATTTTCTGCTGTTAAATCATTATTGTTTTTGTCGTAAACTTTTGTACCTTGCCAATCAGTACTGGATAAAATTTCTGTTAATTCTTGTCCTTTTGATTGCTCTTTAGCTGTTTCCGCTGTACTAGAGACTGCAGTGCTTGAGCTAGCTGCACTTGATTTATCTGTTGCAGAGTTGGCTCCGCCAGCACAGCCTGCAATCAACAACGTACTAAAGGTTAATAAGGTAATCGTACTAAAAACTTTTTTCTTTTTCATAGTTGGTAATCCCCTTTTTTCTTTTTGATATACCTAGAATAGCAAAGCCTTATAAACTCCTACTTGCCGAAAAATGAACAAATTATAAACAAATGAAAAAAAGTTAATAACAATACTAGCTTTTTTTTGTTTACTTGTAATACACTATAAGTAAGAAATAGATTAAAACCACTAGGAGGGACGCTTTTGACCATTAAACGCCGCTTTTTTATTTCTTATATTAGTGCCATCATTATTACTTTAGCCTCTGTTTTAGCTGTTTTATCCTTAGCTTCTTACATCACATTAGGAACTGTCCCCAGTTTGCCCCAAGCTTACCGAATGATGAATAAGCAACGACCATTGACCGCTAACGAAGAAGAAAGTTATTTGGCCTTAGATCAACTGCTAAAAAAATCACCGAAATTACTAGATACACCTTTGAGTAAAGAATTAAAGGAAACGATTCAAACAATTGAAGCAAAAGGATTAAGTGTGATTATTCGAAAGAATGCACGGTTTCCTTATTATTCGGATAATTTAGTAGAAAAATCTTTGTCTGTACATATTCCAAACTACGAAATGAATAATATTACGCCAACTGGCACACTGGATAACGCAGGGCGTCTGTATCATTATGTCAAATCCGATTTTCATTATTTAGATGGTTCTAATGGGAGCTTTATTATCTTGAAACGCGAAAGTAGCCTTTTTGAATTCTTCACACGCTGGATTATCTGGATGATTTTGTTAATTGTCCTTGTAGCAATTGCGGCAGCTTGGCTCATTAATAAGCGCTTAACCAAAACCACTATCGAGCCATTAGAAGCATTAGAAAAAGCGACTAAAACATTGGGTAAGGATGCCCAAAAAGAAAATCCATTTACACCAACTAACCACCAAACCGTCTCAACGGAAGTCAAACAGCTCCAACTTAGTTTTGAACAAATGTGGCAAGATTTAGAAGAAGCCAATGCGGAACGCGAAAAATATGAAGATAATCGAAAAGAATTAATTGCCAATATTTCTCATGACTTAAAAACACCAATTACTTCTATCATTGGTTACGTTGAAGGCTTGATGGATGGTGTTGCCAATACCGAAGAAAAAAAACAGCGCTATTTAACGGTCATTCATGAAAAAAGTTTAGGCCTCAATGATTTAATTGAAGAATTATTTTTGTATTCTAAATTAGACCTAGACCGTGCTGTCTTTACAATGGAAAAGACCAATTTCACTCGTTTTATTGCACATATTCTTGAAGAATACCGTTTGGAACAAGAACTCGTGATTACTTCTGTACTTCCCACCGAAGCTTTATACGTTCAAATGGATCCCACGCAGATGAATCGCGTGATTACCAATCTAATTCAAAATAGCATTAAATTTGCGGATCCCACTAAAGAACAACTAGCCTTTACGATTTCTTTAACGCATAATCAAACAGACTTAGTTTTAACCATTACAGATAACGGCATTGGTATCGATAAAAAAGAATTACCTTATTTATTCGAACGCTTCTATCGTGTAGACAAATCTCGAACCCCAACAGTTAAAGGAAGCGGCTTGGGATTAAGTATTGTCAAACAAATTATTGACTATCATCAGGGAACAATCACTGTCACAAGTAAAAAAGGAGACGGCACCAACGTGATAATTACGCTGCCGTTGTTGGAGGATGAAAAATGAAACCACATGTATTAATTATTGAAGATGATCCAAGCATTGCTGATTTGCAAAAAGATTATTTAGAAATTAACGATATGACTGTCACAATTGAACATGATGGAAAAAAAGGATTGGAAGCAGCTTTAAATGAGCCCTTTGATTTAATTATTTTAGATGTGATGCTGCCAACTATGGATGGTTTTGAAATCTGTCGTGCAATTCGGAAAAAAAAGCAAACGCCGATCATGATTGTTTCGGCTAAAAAAGAAGATATTGATAAAATTCGTGGTCTTGGCTTAGGTGCGGATGATTATATAATTAAACCGTTTAGTCCCAATGAATTGGTCGCTCGAGCAAAAGCTCATATGAACCGCTATCAATTGTTAAGCAAGGCAGAACAACCACCACAATTACTAAAAATCAATGAAATCGCTGTCGACACTGCCGCCCACAAAGTGTTTGTTTTAGAAAATGAAGTTATTTTTACAAGCAAAGAATACAAATTGTTGGTTTTCTTGATGGAACATCCTAACCGTGTGTGGAATAAAGAAGAACTTTTTGAAAGTGTCTGGGGGTTTGATGCCTTAGATACTGAGGTTTCGACTGTCGTTGTTCACATTAAACGGATTCGGGAAAAATTAAAAAAAGCCAATCTTTCTGACTCTCCAATTGAAACACTCTGGGGAAGTGGCTACCGCTTCAATCGATAAAGAGAGCAAAAATAAGTCGGAGCCTATTTCTAGGCTCCGACTTATTTTTTATTAATTTACACGAGAAAATTTTTGATAAAGTTGGTTGAAAACAATCATAAATTGTTCAATTTCTGCCATTGTATTGCTTTCATCTAAACTAATGCGCACAGCGGAAGTCGCTAATTCCCCTGGCACATGCATGGCATACAAGGTGCTGCTAGCCATTTTTTTCCGGCTAGAACAAGCACTCGTAGTCGAAATATAAATCTGTTTTTCTTCCAATGCATGGACCAGCACTTCGCCACGAATCCCTTTCAAAGCAAAACATAAAATGTGTGGCGCAAAATGTTCATTATCTTGTGAAAAAACAGTCACATTTTGAAATTCTTCTAGCGCCTTTAATAAATAACTCCGTAATGTCGCCACATGTTGCGGCCGTTGTTGTTCGTTCTCTAAATGCAAACGCAACGCTTTGGCCATTGCCACAATTGCTGGTACGTTTTCTGTCCCACTGCGTTGGTTGTTTTCTTGCCCGCCTCCTGTTAAAAGCGGCGCTAAACGTTTTCCTTGTTTCCAATACATAAAACCAATGCCTCGTGGTCCATGAAATTTATGTGCAGAAAACGTTGCAAAATCCACCCGATCCGTTAACCACTCTGAGTAATTAACTTTCCCAATTGCTTGAACCGCGTCTACATGAAAATGAATTTTAGGAAACTCCGCTAAAACCTCGCTGATTTCTTTAATTGGTTGAATCGTTCCCACTTCATTGTTCACTGCCATAACAGAAACCAAAATCGTTTCTTTTCTAATTAATTTCTGTAATTCCTCGACTTTCACACGACCTTCTTTATCCACTGGCGCATAAGAAAGTTCAAAACCTAGTTCGACTAATTGTTCCGCTGTTTCTGTAACTGCTGGATGTTCCACTGCAGAAATAATAATATGATTACCAAATTCTCGTTTTTCGATTGCCGTTCCTTTTAAAACCCAGTTATCTCCTTCAGTTCCGCCACTTGTAAAATAGATTTCATTTGCTGAAACATTGATTAGCTCCGCAATCTGCTTCCGTGCTTGTTGTAAGAGCCGATTGGCTTGGTTGCCTAAGTCATGCAGACTAGACGGATTGCCAATAATCCGCTGACTGGTTTTTACATATGTATCTAAAGCCTGGGGGTAAATCGGTGTAGTTGCACTATTATCAAAATAAATCATTTGTCACCCTTCTTTTTTAAAATTCTTTCCCATTATATACTTTCTAAAGTATCACTTCAAGTCACCCCCACGCCATAAAAACAGAGGCTTGTCTGTCGACAAACCTCTGTTTAGTGATTGTTTAATTAAATTGCTGTTAAATTAGGGTTATTGATATTTTTAAAATAAAAATCTTCGATTCGTTTGAACGCCCCTGGCTCAACAGCTTCCAATGCCGTTCCAATTTCATCTAATGCATCTTGATAACGGAATTCTGTCGAGAATAAATACATGCTTTTATCTAAAGCCGCTCGGATGTTCTCGTGAGTATGACGATAGCGGTTTGCATATTGCATCATTTGTTCTGTCAGAGCTGCTGCATTGACTAAATCTTTTGTTTTCTTATCTAATAACTCTAAATCATCTTCGCATAAGTCACACAAACGATTGATTTCATCCATGTTAATGCGCATTTTATTTAAGGCTCGGCTTAAATCTTCAATTCGATCCGTTGCCACATAGAAAAATTCTAAGTAATCAGCAGACAAACCTGGCAATCGTTGCTTTTCAACATACCGTTTGATACTCCGTAAACGGAATTCGTATTCGTCAACTTTTTCTTGGGCGACTTTTTCGCCTTTTCTTAGTTCTTTCAATGAAGCATCGATTTCTAATTGTTGATTTTCAATATCATCTAAAATCTTATAGCATTCTTTATAGAACGCTTGAATTTCAGAGTAAGGAACGGTATGTTCTTTCATTCGAGGTTCCAAGTCTTTTTGACGGCGGATAATTTCTTCAATTTCCGTTTGGAAGCCACGACTACGTCCTAGCTCGTTGTTATTTAAGGTGTAGCTTTGTGATACATGGTCCAATTCAATCATTAATTGACGGTTATTTTTTAAGGAATGAGAAATATAATCGTCAATAATTTTTTGATTGGTCACGACATATTTCTTCGCTTCAATCTCACGTTCCATCACTTCATATAATGCATCAATCGCCGTTGCTGTGTCACGGTTCGCAACCTCTACTGCGGCAATCTCTGTTTTCTCTAAATCAGCCATTGAATTCTCGACACGTTTTTTCGCATGTTGAATTTCTTCAGCAAAGTTTTGTTCAGGGAACACATAATCGTCAGCTAATAATTGGTTGTAGCCTTCTTCGATTTCTTTTAATTGATCTGGGAAAGTTTCATTTAATTCTTCATACATTGGTGGAATCCGTTTCATTAAGTCTTCCAATTCATACGTATGACGTTCTGCATCTTCTAGGACTTCTCGAGCCTCGATTGGGTCCCCCGATGTATTTAGTGTGACAAATTGTGTGAATTCAATTTCGACGTTTCTTAATTGTTTTTGGATTTCGGAGTAAGCTGGACCAAAGCTAGCTTTATCATCTTTTAGTGATTTACTTAATTCTTCATAGACATCCAAAGCTTTTTGAACTTCCAATGAATTGCGCTCTTCACTTTCACGTAATTCTTTCAAGCCATTACGAATGACTTCCACTTCGGCTTCCATTTCGGTCATCGTTTCATTCGCTTCCACGACTGCTTTCTTCGCTTTCATGAAACGGAAAATTTCATTTTGATTTTCGACTTCATAAATTTGACTCTCTAGTTCGGCGAAAGAACGCGTCGATAGTTCTACCCAGCGTTGATTCCATTCACGGAAACTATTTTGACTCTGTCCAACTAGATGCATTTTTTTAATGTCATCGATTTCTTCAAAGACTGGCAAGTCAAACAGGGCTTCTTTACGAACTTCTAATTCATCTAATTGTTCTTGATTTTTTTTGCGCATAAAATAACCAATTAAGTATAGCACCGCAGCAATAATAACGATTACTAGTACTAAAATGATAATCCAATTATTCTTCATTTTGGCTCCTCCGATAATTTTTCTATAATAAAAGAAAGGTTGTTTGTTCTCTTCACACGGTTATCTATTGTTCCTGACCCTTGAAAAAGGGCATTCTTGCAGAAATACCTATAGAAAATTATAGCACAAACTGTATATTCATTCACTAGTTATAACAAACTTTTTTAAGAAAACCCGCGATCTTCTTACGAAGGGGTTGATTCACTGCTTTCATCGATCCGATTTTCACTAATTTTTTTACAAATATCACTTAGTTGTGTTAAGAAGGCATCCGCTTGACTTTGATCCATCCCAAAGTGTTCATCGCGCATCGCCCAAACTTCTAGCCCAGCTTCTTTGGCAGAGGCAATGCCTTTTTCTGAATCTTCAATGGCTATACATTCCTGTGGCGCAACAGCTAATTCTTGTAACGTGTGCAGATAAATATCCGGCGCCGGTTTACTTTCTTCGAAATCTTCCCCACTCACGACCGCATCAAAATAACTACTTAATTGCCCCACTGTCAAAACCTCTTCAATTGCGTCTTTTGTGGAAGAAGAAGCTAATCCGATTTTATAGCCTTGTCTTTTTAAAAATTGTAAAACACGTTTCGCATTTTCATCAAGCACAGCTAAATAATCTATCGGATGCGCTTTTTTATAGGCTATGTATTGTTCATTTAAAAAAGCAATATCTAGCTCTTTTTTGTTGACTTGTTCAATCTTTTGCCATAATGAACGCATATCCGCACCGACTAATTCCGGCAAGGTTAGGCCCTCAATGGTCAAATCAAATTCCGCTAAAAATGCTTTACGTCGCTCATAATAATAAGCTTCGCTATCTACTAGGACACCGTCCATATCAAAAATAATGGCAGTTTTGGATTCTGTCATACTATTTAACTCCTTCGTTACGACTCATATCTTTACAGTTTAACAAAATTTTAAGGAAAAATGAAGAACAAATATTTTCATGATTTCCTAACTTTCTGAAAATAAGTGGTTGCTTTTCTAAATGTTTTTCGGTATCCTTTTACTAATCTACAAATGAGAAAATAATTAAAAACAGGAGTGATAAACGTGAACGTAGTTAAATTCGGCGGTAGCTCGCTAGCATCAGCACCACAGTTACAGAAAGTCTTACAAATCGTCAAGGAAGAGCCGCGCCGAACGTTTGTTGTTGTATCTGCTCCTGGAAAGCGAACCCCGCAAGATATTAAAGTGACTGATTTATTGATTCAATACTATCAGCGCTACTTAAATAATGAGGAAATTGAATCGACAATCTCTGCCATCATTCGTCGTTATGAAGATCTTTTTGATGAATTACACTTGGATAAAGCAGTTTTAGCTGATATTGCTATTTCGATTCGCCAATTAGCCACTTTACCAAAAGAAAACAATGCTTTTTTATTTGACTATTTTTTAGCTAGCGGCGAGGACAATAATGCAAAAGTTGTTGCCAGTTTTTTCAATCAGAATGGCTTAGATGCTCGCTACATTAGTCCAAAAGAATTAGGTCTCCTAGTGACACCTGAGCCAGGCAATGCCCGCATTTTACCAAAAGCTTTAGAGAAAATTAGTGCCTATCGTGAGACTCAACAAATCTTGGTTATTCCAGGTTTCTTTGGTTATACAGAAGCCGGCGAAATTTGTACTTTTTCTCGTGGCGGTTCCGATATCACAGGGTCCATTGTTGCCGCAGGTGTTCAAGCAGATTTGTATGAAAACTTTACCGATGTGGACGGAATTTATGTCGCCCATCCTGGAATTATTGAACAGCCTCAAACGATTCAAGAATTGACCTACAGAGAAATGCGGGAGTTAGCTTATGCAGGATTTGCCGTCCTCCACGACGAAGCTTTAATGCCTGCCTATCGCGCAAATATTCCAGTCGTTATCAAAAATACTAACAACCCACATCATCCTGGCACCCTAATTACCACTTCTCGCAAAGTGAAGCATGCCCCTGTTGTAGGAATTGCTAGTGATCAAGGGTTCGCAAGTATTTACATTAGTAAGTATTTAATGAATAGAGAGTTAGGTTTTGGGCGACGGCTTTTAGAAGTACTAGAAAAATTAGCCTTAAGCTATGAGCATATGCCCTCAGGAATTGATGACATCACAATTGTTTTAAGAGAAGACCAGTTAACAGCTGAAATTGAAAATAGACTGATGGCTCAACTCCAAGAAGTTTTAGCGCCTGATGAGTTACGCATCACGCATCACCTTTCCATGATTATGATTGTCGGGGAAGGCATGCGCCAACGAATTGGGGTTACTGCTGAAAGTACAATGGCGTTAGCCAAAGAAAAAATCAACTTAGAAATGATTAACCAAGGATCTTCGGAAGTAAGTATTATGTTTGGTATCAAAAAAGAGCAAGAGGAAAAAGCCATCAAAGCCTTATATCGGACGTTCTTCCATGATTAATAAAAAAGACGAATGAGTTTTCTCATTCGTCTTTTTCATTGGTCTCAGTAATTTTCAATTGGCGTTGAATTTCCGCTTTAATTTTAGCTTCTGGCGCAAAATCTTGTTCCCAATTTTCAGGTTTTAATACTTTATTTGTTTCCGGATCATAATGTGGCTGCCCATCTGGAAATAATTTCCCCATATTGGCTTGATGAACGATTTCAATAATTTTTGTTGGATTGACGCCCATTAAGCAAAACGAACCATAAGTAAAATACAATAAATCGACTAGTGCATCCACTTCCTCCACTAAAGGATCAGATACTGGTTTGCCTTTCGCCAAGACTTTCTGCTCTGCTTTATCGACAGATTTTTTTAATCCGTCGACCAATTGTTGAAAAAGCACTTGGTCATTATTAGCAGCACTATATAAAAATTCCACAAGTTCTTCGACTTTAAACTCTGCTCGTCGACTGGCTAGCTCTGGCGAAAAAGCAGTTGGTTGCTCTGGTTGTTGTGGATTAAAAACCTCGTGGAAGGCACAAGCCATTTCATAAGGGGATTGCTTTTCAGACATTCAGCTACCTTCTTTCTCAAAATAAATCTAATTGTTTTGGATTCAAATCATCGTAACTCAAATTCAAGACTTTTTGCATCTGTAGAGCGTTTTCTGCGGCATCGCCGCCAGAATTATTATTAAAAATTACGCCCACTTCTTTAGCTTCTTGCGACATTTTTAAAACAGCTTCGCTTAAATCAGCGATTTCCTGCGTATTATAATGATAAAGGGTTCTTTTTTTTCGCCACTCTGCATCATTGGCTAACCAGCCAGCCGCATTACGTCCGTGAAACCGGAAGAGCACGAGATTAGGATTCGTTACATAAGGATAAAAGGGCACTGGATTCGTAGGAATCTGCGGTTCATCTACAATCACAAGTGAAAATTGATTTTCTTTCATAAATTGCAACATTTGTTTTACAAAGTTTGGTTGATACCATGAATTATTTCGTAATTCAATGGCGATAGGTAGGTCTTTAAACCAGTGACGAATTTTTTGCAAGTAAGCGACATTTTCTTTCGTACAACCAAATGTTCCTGAAAATTGTACCAGAAAGGCAAATAATTTTTTACTTTCAATTAATGGGGCCATACTTTCTAAAAAAGCGGTGATCATTTCTTCTTCACTTGCATAATAGGTTTGCCACTCACCTTGACAACTGATTCCACTATAAACTTTCATGACAAAGCGAAAGTTTTCGGGAACTGCTTTGACCCATTCAGCTACTCGTTCTTTGGGAGGAATCCCGTAATACGCCGTGTCCATTTCAACTAGCGGTAAATGACTGGCATATTCATAAAGCGTGGCCCGTTTTTTTCCAGTTAAATAGTCGTGTTCACTAAAAGATGTTAATCCTAAGCGAATCATGTCCTTCCTCCTCTGCGTAACTTTTTATTTTTCTAAACCGTCCTCTCAACTTAGTTGGTCCAATCGATATTCGCTTCACAATAGGTTTGACCATCAATCCGAATCTCATGGCGCGTTTTCAACTGATTTTCTTGTTCGACAATTTCGTAATGACTTTCGACTTCTTGGCCATATTCTACTTCTTTATCAAATTTCACAAGAATTTTTTTCGGTTGATGCGTTGTTAAAAAGTCATACCCTAACACATCCAATAACCAATTAAAGTAAATCGCATTATTAACATGTTGATTGCCATCAATATCAAAAAAACGCACACGATAAGGTAAAAAGTTCCCCTCTGTGACTTTTTCAATTTTTTCATGGCGATAAATTTTAGTGATTTTTTCAGAATCAAAAGGTGCAATAATTTCTGGTAACACACTACTGATTTTCCGATTTTTTTGATCCATTAAGACAAAGGTTGATTTCACAAAGACACATTCATTGCCTTCTTCATCATGAACCCAAAAGTTACGATAACAAAAATATTTGTTATAACTCATAGCTTGCGTTGTAATTGCTACTTTTTCACCAACTTTTGGTAAACGGTGAATCTCTATTTCATAATTGGTGATGACCCAGCCTAGACCAAATTGAGCGACATAAGCCGCATCTCTTCCTAGTAATTCTGTTTGTTCTTCTGATACTTTAATGACAACCGCTAACAAAGCCGGTATCTTCATTGCACCAGTAAAATCGCCGTCATAGTAGGCAACTTCATAAGAGGATGTATGTTTTTTTCCCACGAAATAATCTCCTTTTTCCAATGGCTACTTTCGTGTCATTGTTTCTTCTTAAAAGTATACCACGTGATTTCTTCAATTGCGATTCCGAATGAAAAATTAACAAAACTTCGAAAAACACTATTATTTATATTATTTAAAAACATTCTTAATATTACTTAAAAAATATTGTTTTATTTTTAAAAATAACATTTCTTATTATTTGTATCCGAAAGATTATTATGTTATATTCCTATCTGTAAGCGCATACAAAATAATTTTTTAGGAGGTTTTTTTCGTGAAAAAGAGTTTATTAACAATCGTCCTGGCTTTTAGTTTTGTTTTAGGTGGCGCTGCATTGGCCCCTACTGTTTCAGAGGCTCATGGTTACGTAGCAAGTCCTGGAAGTCGTGCTTTCTTTGGTAGTTCTGCTGGTGGTAACTTAAATACAAATGTTGGTCGTGCACAATGGGAACCTCAAAGTATCGAAGCGCCCAAAAATACGTTTATTACTGGTAAATTAGCCAGTGCAGGTGTCTCAGGTTTTGAACCTTTGGATGAACAAACAGCTACTCGTTGGCACAAAACAAACATTACAACAGGTCCCCTTGACATCACTTGGAACTTAACTGCCCAACATAGAACTGCTTCTTGGGATTACTATATTACTAAAAATGGCTGGAATCCCAATCAACCATTAGACATTAAAAACTTCGACAAAATTGCTTCAATTGACGGTAAACAAGAAGTTCCTAATAAAGTTGTTAAACAAACAATTAATATTCCGACAGACCGCAAAGGTTATCATGTCATTTACGCTGTCTGGGGCATTGGTGATACGGTGAACGCCTTTTACCAAGCGATTGATGTGAACATTCAGTAAAAATACTCACATCTTAAACTACATTAAAGGAGTTCTCAAAAAATGAAGCTAAAAAAAATAATTCCTGCTTTTCTCCTTCTTTCAACCGTTGCAGTTGGCTTGTGGTTAACGCCTACTCAAGCTTCTGCAGATGCTGCGGATACGATGGTAGATATCTCTGGCAAAAAAGTGTTGGTTGGATATTGGCATAACTGGGCCTCAAAAGGACGCGATGGTTACAAACAAGGAACATCAGCATCACTAAACCTTTCAGAAGTAAATCAAGCCTACAATGTCGTACCGGTTTCCTTCATGAAAAGCGATGGCACGACACGGATTCCTACGTTCAAGCCTTATAACCAAACAGACACTGCCTTCCGACAAGAAGTCGCACAATTAAATAGTCAAGGTCGCGCAGTTTTATTGGCACTTGGTGGAGCAGATGCACATATCCAATTAGTCAAAGGCGATGAACAAGCCTTTGCGAATGAAATCATTCGTCAAGTGGAAACATACGGCTTTGATGGTTTAGACATTGACTTAGAGCAATTGGCGATTACTGCTGGCGACAACCAAACCGTCATCCCTGCTGCATTGAAAATAGTCAAAGACCATTATCGAGCACAAGGAAAAAATTTCATCATTACGATGGCGCCAGAATTCCCTTATTTAAAACCTGGTGCCGCTTATGAAACATACATTACTTCCCTAAATGGTTATTATGATTACATTGCCCCACAATTATATAACCAAGGCGGCGACGGTGTCTGGGTCGATGAAATTATGACTTGGGTTGCTCAAAGCAACGATGCTCTAAAATACGAATTCCTCTATTATATGTCTGATTCATTAATCCATGGCACGCGCGGCTATCTACAGATACCAAACGATAAATTAGTCCTTGGTTTACCAGCAAATCGGGATGCTGCTGGTAGCGGCTATGTCGTTGAGGCTACCCCTGTAGCCAAAACTTTTGATCAGTTAGCAAAAGACGGTAATCCTATCCGTGGCTTAATGACTTGGTCTGCAAATTGGGACGTTGGTCAAGATGTCAACGGCAAGTCCTACAACAATGAATTTGCGACACGTTATAGTAACCTTGTAAAATAAAAGCTATTTTGAGACAGAACACCGCATTTGGTTCTGTCTCTTTTTAAATTTTACTCACCTGTCTTTCAATAATCCAAACAATGTTCTCTCGCCTTCTAACCAATTAATTTTAAACCAATCACAGAAACAATGATTAAAAAAATAAAAAATATCCGGCGTAGGTCTTTTGATTCACCTAAGAGCATTCCTAAGATAGCGCCTCCTGCTGTACCAATTCCTGTCCAAACCGCATAAGAAACGCCCATCGGTAATTGTCTCATCCCTAAATATAAAAATAAGAAACTACCACTAAACGCTAGAATTAAAATTAACAATGAACGTAAGTCTTTTTTTGTTGTAAATAATTTAATTGAACCTACGCCAAAGATTTCAAAACAGCCTGCAATAACTAAGTATAACCAACTCATCTTGTTTCCTCCTCTTTATTTCCAGTTACCATTTTTAAGCCAATTACACCTATTAATAACAGCAACAGAAAAAGAACTTTTCCTATGCCCAATGGTGTGTGGAATAAAAAATGATCTGTCACAATAGTTCCAGCACTACTTAAGCCGACAAATACAGCATAGGCTGTGCCAACTGGCAATTCCTCTCCTGCTTTAATCAGCGCATAAAAACTGATAAAGATTGCGATTACTGTCCCTAAAATCTCCCACCATGTTGTACTATGCTTCATACCAATGACCCAAATCACTTCACAAAAAGCGCCAAAAATAACTTTTAACCAAGCTTTACTCATCTTGTTTTCCTTCCCTTCCAAACAAAAAAAGTGCCAACAAACAGTTCAGCTATGGCCTAAGAACTGTTCATTAACACTTTAGTCGCAAGCATCCGGCGATGTTTACGAAAGTTTATGTATTAAAATATCTCAGGCTATTATATTCTTATTTTTTTAAAAAATCAACTAAAAAATAATAGTTCGAATTCGAGACATTTCTTTTGCATTTTTAGGACTAATCATTTAAACTTACTTTTAGTAAGTTAATTAATTAAAAAATTATTTTTCTTTTAGGAGGATTTTTATTATGAATACACAAATTTTAGGTTTACACCACGTCACTGCCATGACTTCAAGTGCTGAAAAAATTTATCACTTTTTCACCGATATTTTAGGTCTACGTTTAATTAAGAAGACTGTCAACCAAGACGATATTGAAACATATCATTTATTTTTTGCTGATGATGCCGGCTCTCCCGGAACAGATATGACTTTCTTTGACTTTCCAGGCTTACCTAAAGGAACCAAAGGAACCAATACAATTTCTCGTACTTCCTTCCGTGTAAAAGATGATGCTGCTTTGGATTACTGGGTATCACGCTTTAATGAATATGCAATTGATCATGGAGAAATTCAAGAACGTTTTGGTAAAAAGTATTTAGAATTTGAAGATTTTGACAATCAACGTTACCAACTTATTTCTGATGAAAAGAACCAAGGTGTTGCAGCTGGCACGCCTTGGAAAAAATCTAACGTTCCTAGTGAACATGCTTTAATCGGCTTAGGTCCAGCCTTTGTAACTGTCGAAAATTACGAACATCTGCAACTAGTTTTAACTGAAGTTTTAGGGTTCAAATTGATTGATGCTGAAGGTAGTTTCCATTTATTTGAAGTTGGCGAAGGTGGGAATGGTGCCAGCATTATCGTAGAGCATCGAGAAGATTTGCCAGCGGCCCAAGAAGGCTACGGCAATGTCCATCACTTAGCCTTGCGCGTTGCCGATGAGGAAGCACTACGTTTCTGGATTGAAAAAATTAATCGTTTGGAATTTCCTAATTCTGGCTTTGTGGAACGTTTTTACTTTAAATCTGAATATTTCTTGGCAGCAACACATGTTTTATTTGAACTGGCAACCGATGGTCCTGGATTTTTAGAGGATGAAACCTATGAACACGCTGGTGAAAAATTATCATTACCGCCATTTTTAGAACCAAAACGGGCAGGGATTGAAGAATTTGTGCGTCCTTTCGATACTTCAGATGCGAATGTTCAAAGAAATTAGTATTTTTTCTAGGAGGCTCCTATGATTCATTACAATAGTAACGAGTTATCTGCAAAAACAGCGTATAAATTTTTATCAGGAAGTATTATTCCTCGGCCAATCGCTTGGGTTACAACACAAGATACAGCTACAGGTGTCGTCAACGCTGCTCCCTTTAGTTTCTTTAATGCGGCGGCAGCTGAAATTCCTTTAGCAACGTTGTCCATTTTACGACCAGACAAAGAGCCTAAAGATACGGCACGAAACATCTTGGCTACTAAAGAACTTGTCATCCATTTCGTTAACGAAGACGTTCTTACTCAAATGAATCAGACTTCGGCACCTTTAGCAGCAGAGATCAGTGAAATTGACACATTCGGTATTGAAACCATTGCCAGCCAGACTGTTGCTGTTCCAGCAATCAAAGCCGCGCCGATTCGGATGGAAGCTCGCTTACATCAATATGTACCTATTGCTAACCATGAAGGTCAAATTATTACGGATTTATTCATTGTAGAAATTACCGATTTCTATTTTGATTCAGCCGTTTTCGATGAAGAACATCAGTACATTTTACCTGAAAAACTCCAACCGATTGCTCGTTTAGCAGGCAATGATTATACAACATTGGGCGAAATCCGTGAAGTTCGCCGCCCAACGTAAAAAGAAGGCCCCGCCATGACGGCGGGGCCTTCTTTTTCTGTTTTATGCTAATGCTCCCATTGGATCCCAAGGTGCCAAAACAGTTGGCGCTTGTTCCCAAGCTTTTTTCTGTTCATCAGTTAATAAATCTTTGTGCACAACGATTTGATAAGTGTATTCGTCCATCCACGCATCGCTCATAACGAAGAAGCCATTTTCACCGACTTTTTCGCCCCAGCTATTTTCCACTTTCCATTTTGTTGTTTGACCATCAACGATATCAACACCTGTTAAAACCATGGCGTGTGTCATTAAGCTTTCACCAAAGTCTAAACGTTCTGCTTTAGTCATCGTAAAATCAATATCAAAAAGATCGTTCATATCGTAAACGTCTAATGCCATAATTCCTGTGTCACGTGTTGAAGATTGTCCGACATCACAACCAAACCAAACAGATTCGCCTTTTTCCAATTGTGCAGCAGCTAATTTTTTGAAAGCAGCCATTTCTACATTTAAATATTTAACTTCTTTGCCGCCGACAACATTCCCTAACATTTCAACAGTGTATGTTTTGTTGAAGGGTTTATCTTCTGTAGGAGCATTAATAATACTTACATAATCATGTAAATTAACGCCAACGTATTTTTCAAAGAATGTTTGCGGTGTTAGATTTTGATCCAAATGATAATTTTTTTCTTCGTCACGGTATTCAAAATCAAAGGTTTCTGGCGGCGTTCCTAAAGAGATTGCTAAGAAATTATAAATTTCTTGTAACATTGCTTCTTTGTTTTTTTGGACTTCTTCAGCAGAAGCGCCTTTTTCAATTAAACTACGTAAAATTGTTGCATCTTTGCGTAATTTTTTATTTAAATAGTTGTTTAAATCACGTGAATTGGAACTATTGCTGCTTTCAGGCATTGCCGTTTTAGGCACTACGCCATATTTATCAAAAATTGAAACGATCATATCCCATTGCCCACCATCTTGTTGTGGTGTCGCTAATAAAAAGGCCACTTTACGACTAGTCAACGGTTGATCGGCTGTTGCAATAATATTTTCATAGAAATAATTTGATTTTTCATATTTATCCCAGAAAAATGTATAGTTTTGTGATAATTCAAAATCTTTTAATTGAAACGCATTTAACATTCTATGTCTAAATGTATTTAACGCCGCAAACATCCAGCAGCGACCGCTTTGTTTTTGATTGGCCACTTTTCCAGTAGCTAAGTCGACTGAAAAGACGGGTACGTTATTCACGGCTCCTTGTACAGATTCACCTGAAGCGCTGATACCATTTTTTACTACACTACGTTGTAAGGCATTTTGTTTATTATTGTTCAAGAAATCTTGATGGAATTTCTCTGTTAATTTTGGTTCAATTGCTGTCATATTTTCATCGTCCTTTCATTTTACGTTCTTCTTCATTATATGCTTCTCTTTAAACAGAAACAACCATTTACTCTAAATTCCTTGCTTTCCAACTCTTTTTGTATTAGTATATATAATACAGATAGCACAAATAAGACAGGAGTGATTCGATGCTTTTAGAAATAGATGAACAAAGCGAACAGCCCATCTATCAGCAACTCATTGATCAAATCATTGTAGGCATTGCCAAAGGTGAACTGGTTCCCAATGAAAGTTTGCCTTCTATCCGACAATTGGCGGACGAAATCGGGGTCAATATGATGACTGTTTCAAAAGCTTATAATAAGTTAAAGCAATCAGGTTATATTGTGACTGACCGTCGTAACGGCACCAAAATTGCCGCAAAGTTACCTGCTACCGCTGTTTGGCAACAGCAATTGCATGAGCGTTTAGAACTTCTGTTGGCTGAAAGTTTTTTACATCAGCAATCCGAAGCAGAAATCCAAGCACTTATTCAGAAAATTTATCAAAATTTTGATTCGAAAGGGCGTGCATTATAATGGCGGTATTCTTTTATTTCATCCTAGTTTCTGTCGCTTTTTTTATGGCATTTACTATGGGGATTTATGCAAATCCTCACAAAAATATTATTTTGGAAAACACTTTACCAGAAGATAAACTACAAGATCCCAGCGTTCAAGCAATCCGAAAACGTTATAAAAAACGCTTGGTTCAACTAGCAGCCGTTTTTAGTGTTCTTAGTTTACCTTTGTTATTTATTCCTTATGATTCGATTTTGTTGTTTCTTTTTCTGTTACTTTTATTTAGTTTTATTGGCAGTGGCTACTATCTGCAAATCGTTTATATTCGCAAAATGGCCGCTTTAAAAATGCAAAACGGCTGGTTGCTACCTAAGCGTCCTCTCTTAATCGATACGCAATTAGTTTTAAATAAAAACCAGAAACTTATTTCATTTTGGTGGTTTTTACCTGCGATTATTCTTACTTTTGCTGGGGGCTTTTATTCCTTGCAAACGGCGATTGGTTCCTGGATTCTTTTCTTAATTACTGTTTTGATGTTAAGTTTGTTCATTGGCGGCTATTATTTTATCGCGCGCTTACCTGTCAAACCGCTAACTAGTGACTCAAAAATTAATCAGCAAATTAATGATTTATTTCGGCATCATTGGTCTGTTTTAATGGTTTTATCCGCCTTAGTTTTTGCACCGCTAACCATTTTACCAACTTTCACAATTGTAATTGATTATACGGTTGCGATGGCCCTTACTTTTTGTTATTTTATTCTTTTGTTTGTTTATGTAGGCTTTCTCTTCTACTACCTATTTTCAATGCGCAAAAAACAAGATCAATTCGTTTTACAGGCTGGCGATTATCGCTATGGGGATGATGATCAATATTGGCGGTATGGGATTTATATCAATCCAAAGGACCCCAAAATCATGGTTCCTGATCGCATTGGTATGAATTTATCTATTAACCTAGGACGGCCTGCTGGGAAAATTATTCTAGCCGCTACTGGTATTTTAACGATTGCGGTGCTGTTCTTTGCCACAGTGCCGATGTTTATAAATGATTTTTCTAGTCATGCCTTTCAAGCAACTATTGAAAATAAACAAATTGAGTTATCTGCCCCATTAGCAAAAACAAGGTCAATTCCTTTTAACCAAATCACTGCTGTTTCTTTGATTGATGACTTACCTCAAGAACGCATCCGCACAATGGGTGCTGCGACAGATAGTTACTTAACAGGAGAATTTAAAGTCGCTGGAAAACCTGCTTATTTACTAATTTATACAAAAAGTCATCCGATTCTGAAAATAGAAACGCGGAAGAAAGTTTATTATTATACTGCGCGTGATGGTCAAGAAACGACTAAGATTTATCAGGAAATCAAAGCCAAACTTCCATAACAAAAAAACAGGGCCTACTCATGATGGTAGGCCCTGTTTTTTGTTATTCGCTGACAACCTTGAATTTTGTATCTGCCAACGTGGTATTCAGTTCATCTTGGCTTACTTCACGATCTGCTGTCACAACGGCTGTTTGATCTGCCAAGTGAACCGCAACATTCGTTACGCCGTCAATTCCACTAAATTTTTCAGTGACCGCTTGAACACAGCCATCACATTTCATCCCATCAATTTTTACTGTTTTTTCCATTTCACTTCATCCTTTTCAATTTTATTTTTGACTTCCACTAGTTCTTTTCACCGTCGAAGGTTTAAATCCTTTCAATCGTAAGGCGTTTAGTAAGACAGAGACTGAACTAAAACTCATAGCTGCTGCTGCAATCATCGGACTTAACAAAGGTCCACCAAATAAGTGTAACACACCCATAGCCACTGGAATACCTAATGTATTATAGGCAAATGCCCAGAAAAGATTTTCTTTGATGTTTTTGATGGTCGCTTTACTTAATTCAACTGCTGTAGGCACATCCATTAAATCACTACGCATTAGCACAATGTCGGCCGATTCCATTGCAACATCTGTGCCTGAACCAATAGCAATCCCCACATCTGCTTGGGCAAGTGCTGGTGCATCATTAATCCCGTCACCCACCATCGCAACTTTTTTGCCTTCTGCTTGTAGTTTTTTCACTTCTAACGCTTTATCTTCTGGTAAAACTTCACTTAAGACACGATCGATACCTACTTGTTTCGCAATCGCCTCTGCAGTACGCTTGTTGTCTCCCGTAATCATTACGGCTTCGATCCCCATTTTATGCAAACGTGCAATGGCTGTTTGACTGCTATCCTTCACAGTATCTGCTACCGCAATGATACCCGCAAACGAACCATCTTTTGCCACAAACATTGGGGTTTTCCCTTCTTCTGCCAAACGATCCGCTTGTTGAACAAACGTTGATAGCTCGATTGCTTCTTCTTTCATTAATTTTATATTGCCCAAAAGTAGGACTCGTTCGTTGACTGTCACACGGATGCCGTGACCTGGAATCGCTGAAAAATCGCTTCCTTCTGCTAATGGCAATTGACGTTCTTTAGCCGCTCCCACAATTGCTTCACCTAGAGGATGTTCTGATCCTTGTTCTGCAGAAGCTGCTAATGTTAGTAACTCAGCTTCTGAAAGTGCTGAATCAGCAACTAAAATATCTGTAACCACCGGTTTGCCTTCTGTAATAGTCCCTGTTTTATCAAACACGATTGTTTGAATTTTGTGAGTGGTTTCTAAAGCATCCCCACTTTTAATTAAAACGCCATTTTCAGCGCCCTTACCTGTCCCCACCATAATCGCAGTCGGCGTTGCCAAGCCGAGCGCACAAGGACAAGCAATCACTAACACAGAAATAGTAATTGTCAAAGCGAAAATCCATGACTCTTGTCCTAAAAAGAACCAAGCCAAGCCAGAAAGAACAGCCAAACCAATGACGATTGGGACAAAAACACCCGAAATTTTATCAGCTAATTGTGCAATCGGCGCTTTTGAGCCTTGCGCATCTTCCACTAATTGAATGATTTGGGCAAGGGCCGTCTCTTTTCCCACTTTTGTCGCCTTGAATTGAAAGCTGCCATTTTTATTGATGCTAGCACCAATTACTGCATCACCGACTTTCTTTTCAACAGGCAAACTTTCGCCCGTTAACATGGCTTCATCCACAGAACTACTGCCTGAAACAATCACTCCATCAACAGGGATTTTATCTCCTGGGCGAACAATCACAATGTCATCCAACTGAACAGCATCAACTGGCACTTCAATTTCTGCGCCATCACGTAAAATATGAGCAGTTTTCGGCGCTAAACCCATTAATTTTTTTATCGCATCTGAGGTTTTCCCTTTTGAAACAGCTTCGAAATATTTTCCTAATGTAATTAAGGTTAAAATAACACCCGCTGATTCATAATAAAGAGCCATTGTAAAACTTGTGTCTCCTAAAAATATCATGACTGTGCCATATAAACTATACACAAAAGCAGCGCTGGTTCCTAAAGCCACCAAAGAAAACATATTCGGATGCCCTTTAAACAATGCTTTAAAACCAACTGTGAAAAATTCTCTGCCGACATATAGAACGGGTAAAGTCAAAATCAATTGAACCATTGCAAAGGTCATCGCATGTGTCATTGGATTCAAAAAATCCGGCAATGGTAAGCCTACCATATGTCCCATCGCAATATAAAGAAGGGGCACTGTAAACACCGCTGAGATCCAAAAACGTTGCCACATCTCAGCAATATGTTTTTGTTTCTTTTCACGATCTTGGTCCGCTGTTGCACCTGCAGCGACTTCTTCTGTCGCTTGATAACCTGCATCCGTAACTGCTTTGATAATTTTAGCACTCGTTACTTGATGGTCGTCATAACTAACCACCAGTTTTTCCGTGGCTAAATTAACAATCGCTTGTTGAACACCAGATAATTGGTTCACAGCTTTTTCAATCGTTTGGGCACAGGAAGCACAACTCATTCCTTCAATCGTAAACGTTCGTTGCTTGGCTGGGCTAATCGCCTTGTAGCCAGCATCTGACACAGCTTCCTTAATTTCTTCTTCTGTGACTTCCGTCTGATCATACGTGACACTTAATTTTTCCGTAGCTAAATTGACACTTGCCTTTGCCATCCCAGGTAACTTCGCCGTAGCCTTTTCAATCGTTTGGGCACAGGAAGCACAGCTCATCCCTTCAATATCAAACGTTTTACTTTCCATTTTTTTCACTCCTTTTTAAATTAAATGACATTGGCATTGACCAGGAATACAGTTGCAAGGGACGGATTCAACCGCCGTCTTGCGCTTCTCTTTCAAGAGTTCCTCTAATCGATCCAAATCGTCATAACTCAACTGACTCTCTGTTAAAATTGTTTCTACCACGGAACCAACTTTACGGCTGCACACCTTGGCTAAAAGTTCGTCTGCCACCGTTTCAACGCTCCGACGTTCTTCTACTAGCGGATAATAAATATATTTATTGCCTGCTTTCTCCGTTCCAACTAACCCTTTATCTGTTAAACGACTTAGTAACGTCTTGACGGTCGTTGATTTCCATTCTTTCTTCTCATTTAAAAGTGTATGCACTTCACGACTCGTGGTCTTGCCTTGGGTCCAAATAACCCGCATGACTTCCCACTCTGCATCTGTAATTGTCGCTAATTTATCTTTTGCCATACTCGTTAAATTCCTCCTTCATCAATAAAAAAAGAGTTCAAGGTTTTTGACTACAAACGTAGTCGTTTATCTTGAACTCATCATATAGCTATTTTATTTTTTTGTCAACAACTTCTGCTCATCTTTTTTTATTGCAACGCAGATTCTTGTTTTTTAACAAAGTATTTCAATAAGAACGGTGCAACTAAGGTCGTTAAGATAATTACCACAATCATGCTCGTATAATACGCTTCTGAAAGTAATTTAGATTGGTAACCAATTTGCGCAATGATTAATGCCATTTCCCCACGCGAAACCATCCCAGCACCGACCATTAAAGAACTTGTATTGGAGAAACCAACCATTTTCGCTCCCCAGGCGCCGCCCAGTAATTTCGTTAAAATCGCCATAATCGTCATTACCAAAATAAAAGGTAAATCCTTTCCTAACGTGTTAAATGTCACTGATAAGCCAATGCTGGCAAAGAAGACGGGAATAAACACGGCATAGCCAATAGCTTCAATATTGAAATCAATTTCTGTTTTTGCATCCGTTTGTCCCACAGCAATCCCTGCAAAAAAAGCACCTACGACAGAACTTAAACCAACTAAATCAGCCAAATAAGCCATGCCCAAACAGATAATCAATGACATGATAATAACAGACGACCCAATGTTCATTTTTTGACTTAAACGTAGTAAATAGGGAGCAATAAAGCGGACCAAAAAGAAAATCCCAATAAAGAATAAGCCTTGTTCAATTAACTTAACAATAAAGCTGACTTCTGTATTGCCGCCTGTACTTGCACCAATCATGCCGACAGCGACACTTAAAATAATCACGACCACGATATCGTCAACGACGGAAGCCCCAAGAATCGTTGCACCTTCTTTACTACTTAAAACATTCAACTCTCTTAATACTTCTACTGAAATGCTGACCGACGTTGCTGCTAAAACTAACCCAAGGAAAAAAGCTTCTTTCCAAGAAAAAGCAAACAGCTGACCAATCAACATAGTAAAACCAACCGGTAAAACGATGCCCAAAATAGCGACCATGACACTAGGTTTCGCATATTTTTTCAATAATTCCAATTCACATTCCATTCCAGCAATAAACATCAGCATAATGACACCAATTTCTGAAAAGTCATGCACAAACACATCTTGATGCACAATATTTAACATCGCTGGACCTAACACAATCCCTACTAGCAATTGCCCAATTACCGCAGGAATTCCTACTCTTTTACAAGCAACACCTGCTAAAGTCGTTGTAATTAAAATCAAACATAAAATACCTAAAAATTCCATTCTATTTCCCTCTTTCTCTATTAACCAATCATCACTGATTCTTTTGGATATTGAACTTTCGACTGACTTTCCAAGCCTTTCTTAATTAATGACAATAACACCGTGTACACACCCACACGACCGATGAACATTAGAAAAATAATCACCAGTTTACCAAAAACAGTTAAATCTGGTGTTAACCCCATTGTTAAACCGACCGTTCCAAATGCAGAAATCACTTCAAAAACAATATACTCAATCCCGTTTTTTAAAGGTAATGTTTCTGTAAACGAGAGAATAACCGAAGCAGTTACACATAAAAAAGTTGCCAAGAAGAACAAAGTAAACGCTTGGAGCACTACTCGCTCAGGAATTGTGCGTTCATGGAATTCCACTCGCTGTTTCCCTTTAAAAATTGCACGAAATTGTAAAAATAACACACCAAACGTAGTGGTTTTCAAGCCGCCAGCGGTTGATCCTGAAGTGCCACCAATAAACATCCACAAAATCGTGACAATCAGGCCTGGATTACTCATTTTCAAATAATCAACTGAATAAAAGCCAGCCGTTCTTGGTGTAACCGACAAGAACCAACTGTTGACAAGACGCTGCCAAAAAGACATGTCAGCTGGAAAATGGCGATATTCTGAAATGTAAAAAATAACGGTCCCTAAGACTAAAAAGGTGGCGGTCACCGTTAAAGCAAGGCGTGTATGAATACTAACACGGTGCTTAATTTTATTTTTATAGCCTTTAATCATTGCAAAAATATCGCGCCACACAATAAATCCTAAACCACCAGCTATAATTAAAAAGCTAATGACTAGTAAAAGATAAGGCGAATTTTGATAAGGAACCATACTATCCCCTAGCAAATCAAAGCCAGCATTACAAAATGCCGAAACGGCATGGAAGAGACTAAAAAACATCCCTTTTTTCCACCCAAATGTTGGCACAAATTGAAAGGACAACAAGAAGGCTCCAAGTAATTGAATAATGGCCGCAAACTTCATAATATATTTCATTAAACGAAAAACTCCGGAAACTTCACTAACATTTAAAGCTTCTTGATACAACATCCGTACACTTAGTGACGCTTTTTTCCGCAGCAAACTAAAGAAAATCGTGGCAACGGTTAAAAAGCCTAAGCCGCCTAATTCAATCAAAATCATAATAATAACTTGCCCGATAGGACTCCAATGCTCCGCCGTATTCAAAGGCGAAAGCCCTGTAACACAGACGGCGGAAGTTGCCACGAAAAAAGCATCAATCCATTGCGTTTTTTGTCCAGCTTGTGCAGAAAAAGGCATCATTAATAAGATTGTGCCTACAACAATTAATAAAAAAAAGCCTAAGACAATTGTTTGAACCGGTGAAATATACAACCTTTTTTTGATCTGATGTTTCATTTTTTTTCTCCTCTACCATTTCTTTGTCAATCAAAAACAACACAAACGGCTAGACAACTGTTGCTTTGTTCCTCTCGCCCTATGAGAAACTCAAAACCTTGAAAGCAACTTGCCCAACCGAATAATTATTTTTTAATTTTTGTTTTCACGTTGATAAATCGAATAAACCAACTCATTTTTTTGATAAACCTGTTTTAAACGAACTGGGATTGATTGAGCCATTGTCTCGTATAGAGCAATGCCCTCACCCAGAAACAGTGGTATTGTCGTCAAAATGAAGGTATCAATTAAATCAGCTGCCAAAAGCGGTTGAACCACTTTTGGGCCTCCAACAATCCAAATTCCCGCGCCGTCTTCTTCTTTGAGACGACGAATTAATGTGACGGGATCTTCCTTGGTAAAAGTTCTTGAAGCAGTTGATGTTTCTGGATGAGAGGTAATGATATAAGAATGCTTGTCTTCATAAAAATACACATCTGGGGACAATTCTTGTGTCACTTGATCATAAGTAGTCCGCCCCATTACCACAGTGTCTATTTTTTCATACATTTCATCGTAACTACGATCTTCTTCATCGCCACGAATATTCTCTTCTAACCAAGCAACACCGCCCGCTTTGTCCGCAATGAAACCATCAATACTCGCTGCAATAAATAAAATTACTTCCCGTGCCACATCAACGCCTCCTTTTCTCTTCTTATCTATTTTAGCTTGTTTTCACAAAAAACTCTAGGGGTGCGCATTGTTATTTTTAAAAGAAAAAAGAGAAAAACTAGGATAATTGGGCTACTTTTTGTAAAATAGGAAATAAGAAACTTTTTATTGAGTTATTTTACATTTTTTTCAAGAAAAATAAGAATTGGTTTATTTGATTTACACAAAAAAATAACATATTCAGTTTTTATATAAAGGAGGATTACTTTGTTTGATTTAGAGAAGGTTCAGACCTTGAATGAATTAGAAATGCTCGTTTACCATTATGTATTGGAACACCTGCACCAAATCCCTCAACAGACCATTCGCCAACTGGCTACTTCCTGTCATGTCTCCACCTCAACGATTCTACGATTTTGTAACAAAATGGGCTATGCTGGTTTTTCCGAATTAAAATATGCAGTGAAAGAAGAAGCCAAACAAACACAAACGTTTGAAAATTTTTATGATGCCACGGTTCACGTCGATGCTTTTTTGAAAAAATTAAACCAAGAAACCTATTACGAAATGCTTCGTCCAGCAATCCAAATGATTGTTCAAGCACGTCACGTTGCCTTTACTGGCATTGGTACTAGCGGAATTTTAGGTAGTTATGGCAGTCGTTATTTTGCCAACTTAAATATCAATTCTTACAGTATTGCTGATCCCTTTACGCCTATCCCCAAGCGCGGATTTGAAAATACATTAGCCTTGATTCTGTCTGTATCTGGGGAAACCAATGAAATGATTAAACAAATGACCGATTTTAAAACAGCTGGCGCCAAAGTGCTAAGCATTACCAACAATCAACATTCAACTATTGCCCGCTTGGCTGACTACAACATCTCCTATTATATGCCCGACGAACGTTCTCCATTTGCAGATAAATCAGTCAATACAACCACTCAAATCCCTGTCATTGCTTTAATTGAACTCCTAGCTCATCAAGCAAGTCAACTTTTAAAGGAACTAGATGAAACACCTTTCTAGTTGTTTTTCACAAAAGCTCATGCTGTCTAAAACAGTATGAGCTTTTTTGTTTTTTTTCTTGGTACATGTTTCTCATTCAAGCAAAAGTCTATTTTTTCTTCAAATAACCTTATATAGTAAATATATAAACGGATACATTTGCATTTATATTATTCTTCAAAGGAGAGATTTTTATGAACGAATGGATTAACGAGAAATTATTACCTCCAGTACTAAAATTCGTCAATACCAAAGCAATTACTGCCTTACGGAACGGGATGCTTTACACGATGCCTTTTACCATTGTTGGTTCCGTGTTTCTTCTATTAGCGAATTTCCCAGTTACAGCTATTTCTGAATGGGTTAACGCAAGCGGTCTGGCTGTTTATTTCAATCAAGCATATGGGGCATCTTTTGCGATTATGTCGTTATTTGCGGTCATCGGTATTGCCTACTCATATGTAAAAAGCGAGGGATTTGAAGGCCTCCCAGCGGGCATGATTGCCATGGTAGTTTTCATTTTGTTTATGTCATCTGAAGTCAAAGATGCGGTTTCTGGCGCAGTAGTTGGCAATGTCATCAACAAATATTGGACAGCTGGCAAAGGGATGATTACAGCTATTATTGTTGGTTTGTTAGTCGGCGTTGTATATAGTTGGTTTTTACGTCATGATATTCGTATCAAATTACCAGAAGCTGTACCAGAAAATGTGGCCAATTCCTTTACTGCGTTAATTCCTGCCAGCGTCATTGTAACTGGTGCAATGCTAATTTTCATTCTTCTAGATAAAGTCTTCAATACGACATTCTTTGACTTTATTTACGAAGTGCTACAATCACCACTTCAAGGAGTCACAGATTCACTAGGTGGCGCATTACTATTAGGTTTTGTCATTCCGCTCTTTTGGTTTTTCGGTGTTCACGGGTCAACAATCGTTGGCGGTATCATGGGCCCTATTTTACAAGCAAACTCTTTAGAAAACACCGAAATTTTGAAATCAGGAAAAGACTTAA
Source organism: Enterococcus sp. DIV0682 (assembly GCF_051712685.1). NCBI lineage: Bacteria > Bacillati > Bacillota > Bacilli > Lactobacillales > Enterococcaceae > Enterococcus > Enterococcus sp. DIV0682. Next base: position 246,902 of record NZ_JBIOPK010000001.1, on the reverse strand, counting down.
CACTGGCTAATGGCGGCCATATTGTTACACAACAATTTTTAGATCAATTTTTAACGGTCACTGGTGCGGGCATGACAATCGGGTTAGTCGTGTTCATGGTTTTCTTTGCCAAATCAGCTCAGTTCAAGCAATTAGGTCGGCTTTCAATTGGGCCAGCTGTTTTCAATATTAACGAGCCAATTGTCTTTGCTACACCTATCGTGATGAACCCAATCATGGCTGTGCCATTCATTATCACACCGATTGTTTCTTCTGTTGTGACATATTTTGCCTTGTACACAGGACTGGTTCCTCTCTTTACTGCGGTACAAGTTCCCTGGACTACTCCTCCAATCATTTCTGGACTTTTAGTTGGTGGTTGGCAAGCAGCGTTGCTTCAAGTAGTGGTACTAACGATGAGTTTCTTTATCTATTTACCGTTTGCTAAAAAAATGGATGCACTTAATTACGCAGAAGAAACCAATCAACCAATTACTGAAGAAACCCTTGAAAAAGTCGAAGCACAAAACGTATAAAAATTTGAACAAAGGACTGAAACGATATGTCAATTTTGAAAAATGATTTTCTTTGGGGCGGCGCTGTCGCTGCTCATCAATTAGAAGGAGGCTGGGACCAAGGCGGTAAAGGGGTGAGCGTGGCGGATGTAATGACTGCTGGTGCACATGGCGTTCCTCGTAAAATTACCGCAGGCGTTTTACCAGATGAACACTATCCTAACCATGAAGCGATTGATTTTTACCATCGCTATCAAGAAGATATTCAACTATTCAAAGAACTTGGTTTAAATTGTTTCCGAACCTCTATTGCTTGGACACGAATTTTTCCTAACGGAGATGAAGAAACGCCCAATGAAGAAGGCCTTCGTTTTTATGATGCACTTTTTGACGAGTGTTTGAAAAATGGCATTGAGCCAGTCGTGACACTGTCTCACTTTGAAATGCCTTATCATTTAGTCACAAAATATGGCGGCTTTCGCAATCGCCAAGTCATTGATTTTTTTGTCAAATTTGCTGAAGTCTGTTTCACTCGTTACCAGAAAAAAGTCAAATATTGGATGACCTTTAACGAAATTAACAACCAAGCCAATTATGAAGAAGATTTTGCACCTTTTACTAACTCTGGTATTGCTTACCAGGAAGGAGAAGACCGCGAAGCAATTATGTATCAGGCTGCTCATTATGAACTAGTCGCTAGCGCACGTGCAGTGAAAATTGGCCACGCTATCAATCCCGACTTCCAAATTGGCTGTATGATTGCGATGGTGCCTATTTATCCTTATTCTTGTAATCCTGAGGATATGATGATGAGTGTTAGCGCAATGCAAAAACGTTATTGGTTTACCGATGTTCATGTCCGCGGTCATTATCCAAGTGCAATTCAATGCTATTTGAAACGAAAAAACATTTCATTAGATGTCACAGAAGAAGATTTAACTGATTTGGCTAATGGCTGTGTTGATTATATTGGCTTTAGCTATTACATGTCGTTTGCTGTGAAAGGTGCAGAAAAGGCCCCTACTTTTGACTACAATGAAGCAAAAGACTTGGTGCGAAATCCTTATGTAGCAACATCTGATTGGGGTTGGCAAATCGATCCTATGGGCTTACGCTATGCAATGAATTGGTTCAATGATCGGTATGAATTACCACTCTTTATTGTTGAAAATGGCTTTGGTGCTATTGATGAGCTAGAACCAGACGGAACGATTAACGACACTTACCGAATCGCTTATTTACGTGAACATATCGAGATGATGAAAGAAGCCGTTGCGTATGACGGCATTGATTTGATGGGCTATACACCTTGGGGATTCATCGATTTAGTGAGCGCTAGTACAGGCGAAATGAAGAAACGGTATGGCTTCATTTATGTAGATAAGGACAACGATGGTCACGGAACGTTGGAACGGCGAAAGAAAAAATCGTTTGCTTGGTATCAACAAGTGATTGCTACGAATGGAGAAGAATTATAAACAAAAGGCCTTCGTCTAAAGACGAGGGCCTTTTGTTTATGCTTGTAATCCCTTTTCTAAATCAGCCAATAAATCTTCGACTGCTTCAATTCCTACAGATAAACGAATGAGTCCATCTTTAATTCCCACAGCTTCACGATTTTCTTTGGGAATAGATGCGTGAGTCATAATGGCAGGTACTTCAATTAAACTTTCTACGCCACCTAAACTTTCCGCTAAAGTAAAAATTTCCAACGTTTCTACGAAAGGAACGACTTGCTCATCCTTGGCTAATTCAAAAGAAATCATACCACTAAACCCCGACATCTGTTTTTGCGCAATTTCGTGACCAGGATGACTCGCTAGTCCTGGATAATACACCGTTGCTACAGCTGGATGCGCTTCTAAAAATTCTGCGATTTTTTGAGCATTTTGGGCATGCGCTGCCATCCGGACGCCTAATGTTTTTAAACTACGTTGGACCAACCAACTATCATGTGGTCCTAAAACAGCGCCAATCGCATTTTGTAAAAAGGCAATCTTTTCTGCGCTTTCTGGATGATTCGTTACGACTAAACCAGAAACTACATCACTATGGCCCCCTAAATATTTTGTCCCGCTGTGAACCACAATATCAGCACCTAACGCTAACGGCCGTTGAAAATAAGGCGTCGCAAATGTATTATCGACAATAGTTAACAACTGATGTTTTTTAGCAAGCTTAGCCGCCGCTTCAATATCTGTAATTTTTAACAGTGGATTACTTGGTGTTTCCAAAAACAAGGCTTTTGTATTTGACTGAATTGCGGCTTCAATTGTTGCTAAGTCGCTGGCGTTTACAATCGTATAGCTTAACCCATTTGCTACAAATACTTTGTCCAATAAACGGAAACTGCCCCCATAGACATCGTCACCTAATAAAATATGATCTTCGGGTCCAAACATAGAAATGATTGCATGAATACCCGCTAAGCCTGAGCTAAACGCAAAGCCATGGCTCCCACCTTCTAACTCAGCGATTAAGGTTTCTAACGCGTGACGTGTGGGATTACCTGAACGAGAATATTCATATTCTTTTGGCTGGCCCACGCCGTTTTGTTCAAAGGTTGACGTTTGATAAATAGGAACACTCACTGCACCTGTTGTTGTATCTTTACTAATGCCGCCATGAATTAATTTGGTATTGAATTTCATAAAAGTTTTCCTCCTAAGAATAAATATTTTTTGATAAATAACGGTCACTACCGTCAGGAAAAATAGTTACAATTGTGCTGCCTGCTGGTAAGCGGCGCGCCTCTCTTAATGCCGCCGCAAACGCTGCGCCGCTGGAGCTTCCCACCAGCAAAGCGCTTTTCTTGGCTAATTGTTTGACCCAGAAAAAACCATCCTCGTCTGAAATGGTATAAAAGCCGTCCACAGGAATCTGTTTAAGAAAAGGCGGCACGAACTCCACGCCAATGCCTTCGATTTCATGTCCGTGTGCAGGTCCGCCATTTAAAATTGAACCTTCTGGCTCCACGCCCCATAATTGCGTCTTACTATTTTGTTCTTTGAGATATCTGCCAACACCTGCAAACGTTCCACCACTGCCTAAACCTGCGACAAAGCTAGTAATCTTTCCGCCTAGGTCTTGAACAATTTCAGGTCCTAATCCTTCGTAGTAAGCAGCAGGATTATCCGGATTTTCAAATTGTAACGGCACGTAACTATTAGGAATTTCCTTGGCTAAGTCTTGGGCACTAGTTATCGCTCCGACAATCCCTTGCTCTGTTGGCGAAGGGACAATTTTAGCACCTAACGCTTGCATCAGCTGTTGTTTTTCCTGACTAAATTTTTCTGGCACAACAAAGATTGTCTTGAGGCCCAGTTGACTGGCTGCTAATGCCAGGCCAATCCCTGTATTCCCCGCTGTCGGTTCAATAATTGTTGTGGCTTGATTTATCTTTCCCGTTTTCATTGCTTCTTTGAGAAGATGCACACCAAGCCGATCTTTGACACTGCCACCTGGATTCAAATATTCTAGCTTCGCATAAATTTTAGTGCCTTCTGGCATAGGATATTGTTCACTTGTAAATTCAAATAATGGTGTTGCTCCGATTGTGTCTAAAATTGACTGAACAATCATAGCGAATTCCTCCTTCTAATACATGTACATAAAACAAAAAGGTGCTGATCGCATCAGCACCTTTTTTGTTTATTTCTGGTTGTCTAGATTCAGAGAGGAATCGTGTTAGGCAATTTTTCAGAAATAACGGAGGTTTTCCCCATCACAAAAGAGTATGCTGCACTATTTTGCACCATACAACAACAGCTTTCCGTTTCTAAAAAAAGGCTAGCTTGTTTTTTCGTCATGGTTGATTTCCTCCTTCGTCATGTGTTGACCAAACTATACCATTTCCCATTTTCTAGTGTCAACGATTCTAACGATTGCTATTTCCTATCACACCAATGGTTTTCTTATAGGTAAAAGAATTAATAGACCAAAAAAAACAGAAGGCTAGCCTTCTGTTTTTCTGCTACTTATTTAGCACGTTTTAAATACGTACCTTCCGCAGTATTGATTTCTAATAATTCGTCTGCTTCAACAAAATCTGGAACGTTAACAACTAATCCTGTTTCCATTGTAGCGGGTTTACCAGAACCAGTTACTGTTGCGCCTTTGATTGAAGGTTGTGTTTCAGCAACACGTAAGATTACCGTTGTTGGTAAAGTTAAACCAATGACTTCTTCACCATAAAATTGAATTTTTACTTCCATATTTTCTAATAAATATTTTAGTTCTTCTTCAATTAAAGCAGTTGGTACTTCATATTGTTCATATGTTTCTAAATCCATGAAAATAGCCATATCATCTTGGCTGTATAAATATTGAACCGGTTTTGTATCGATGTGCGCTTTTTTCACTTTTTCATCTGGGCGCATTGTTGTATCTGTTGTTGAACCCGTACGAACATCTTTTAATTTCATACGCATAACCGTGTTACCTTTACCTGGTTTGTGGTGGCTAGCTTCCATTACTTTAATTAATTTGCCGTCTTGCTCAAAAGTCATACCGGCTTTTAAATCGCTTGCTGCAATCATTGTAATTTCTCCTTTTCTCTGGTTAATTCTTCATTATTGTAGCAAATAACCTAGGATTAATCTAGGAAATCACGTATCTTTTTTAGAAGTTTATCACTCCCCAGACATTGAATTGGGAAATAAAACGAGTTTAACTTGCCTTTTTTCTTGAATTGCGTTAGAATTACCAAGCTTTCATCAATTATTTTCACTTTTTACATAGAAAAAATCAATCATTAAAGGGGGTGATGATATGATACGTCAAACGCTATCTTTATCAAAAACACATGAGGTTGTCTGTCACTAAACATACGTTGGTGAGACAAATTGCCTTTCAGCGTATGTACTCGGTCTATTTGAAAGGAATTTAAAATCATGAACCCAACTATTCAACCTTACCAATTTAACATAATTAAAGAACAAGTCGCTGTGTTACTAAACACCTATACGTCTGTTAACGATGCTACGACTGTCAAAACTGTCCAGGCCCTATGTGCCGAAAAAATCAATGGGTTATTTCCAGAAGAACACCCTGCTGTTACGATTTTGTTGGACAAAGTGATGGATCGTCGTTTAACACGCGCACGTGCTGAAAAATATTTAGATGAATTAAAAGAAACCGTGTTGCCCTTTAAAGAACCTTCAACACCACAAGTCACGAAAGTCTTTCGCAAAGTGAAGAAGTTAAAGATTCCTGAGTGGGAAAACATGGATTTACGGAACAATACCTATGTCGGTTGGAACGACGCTGGGACTCAGAAAAAATTTATCTTAGCTTATCGAGAAAATAAATTAATCGGCGTCCACGGCACCCTTTCACCCACCATTGTTAAAGGTGTTTGCTCCATCTGTCAAACAATCACGAATGTGTCTATGTTCCTAGCTACCACCAAATCAGGCGGTGACGGAACCTACACGAAAAAAGGCAATTACATTTGCCATGATAGCGACACCTGTAACCAACAATTAACACAACCTGAATATTTGGAAGCCTTTATGGAAAATGTTAAGGCTGTGAAATAACAAAAAAGAGCGTGGGACAAAAATCACTTTGGATTTTTGCTCCACGCTCAAAAACTGATAAACGGCGGGAACAGAACCAACTCCTTCGGAAATAAGCCGAAATTCTCCAAAAATTAAAGAGCAATTTCCGGAAATTTCTTCTTATTTCTCGGAGCTAAACGGTTCTGTCCCGACCTCTTTTTTGTTACATCTCTTTCAATTTCCCACGAAATTCTTCAATACTTTCATAACCTTTTGCTGCCATGATTTCTTGTAATTCTTTGGCTAGACGCTCAAAAACTTGTGGACCTTCTTGATGCAATTGTGTGCCGACTTGTACTAATGTCGCACCACATAAAAGATGCTCAAAAACATCTTTTCCGCATGTAATACCGCCCGTTCCAATAATTTTGATTTCTGGTTTCAAACGTTGCGCAAACGCACGAACATTGGCTAACGCTGTTGGTTTGACATATTCGCCGCCCAGTCCACCGAAGCCTCCTTTTGGTTTAATGACCACTTCTTCCTTGTCACTGTCAATATATAAACCATTACCGATGCTATTAATACTATTCACGTAAACTAAAGGGAATTTATTTAAAATTTCAGCCATTGCGTCAAAATGTGCAATATCAAAAAATGGGGGTAATTTTACACCTAATGGTTTAGTAAAAAATTGGAAAACTTCTGTTAAAAGCTTTTCTGTTAATTCAAAATCATAAGCAATTTGCGGTTTACCAGGCAAATTGGGACAAGACAAATTAAATTCTGTCACTCCTGTGTATTCACTTTCTTGCACTTTTTTTAAAATAGCGATATTTTCCTCATAATTCATACCAGATACAGATAAAAAGCGTAACTCCTCGGGAAATTCCTTTTGACGTGCAATCTGATAATCTAAATAATAATCAATCCCTAAATTAGGCAAGCCCATTGAGTTAATACTTCCTAATGGTGTATCAAAATACCGAGGTTCCTCATTGCCCTGACGAGGATTAGGTGTTGCCGTCTTAGCGACAAAAGCACCTGCTTGAGAAGCCGCTAACTCATCCATTTCCTTAATTGTCATACAATGAATGCCTGATGCGTTCATTAACACATTCGCCAATTTATGTCCCGAAAACTCTACTAAAATATCCAAAAGAAAAACCCTCCTGTAAATTGTTTTACTCATAAGCTTACTACCTTCACATAAGCTTTTTATGATTATAGCATGTTTTTTTGCGTTAGTGTTATTTATATAAATTTAAAAAGGAATAAGCCAATATGACTTATTCCTTTTCTTAGGGAAACTAACGTATCCAAAATTGATTGATTCTTATCGTCCCACAATAAACGTCAATTCACATTCGCAGACCTTTTTATCTTCCACGTAAGCAGTCGCTTTGCCGATGCCGACAAAGTCACGTAATTTGACGATTTCAAAATGTAATTTCAAGACATCACCAGGGACCACTTTTTGACGGAATTTGGCCTTGTTGATACCGCCAATATAGGCCGTTTCACCTTCAAATTGATCCATTTTTAAGATTAAAATCGAACCTACTTGTGCCAATGCTTCAATAATCAAAACGCCTGGCATTGTTGGATTTCCAGGGAAATGTCCTTGAAAAAATTCTTCGTTAATTGTCACATTTTTTGTTGCAATAATCTTTTCATTTGGAATAATTTCATCCACATAATCAATATAACAAATCGGATAGCGATTAGGAATCATTTCCATAATTTCTGTTGCAGTCATTACTTTTTTCATACTAGTTTTCCTCCCATTTCTTCAAGCAAATTACACCATTATGGCCACCAAAGCCAAACGAATTACTAATTGTATAGTCCGCTGTAATGTCACGTGCACCTTCTGTGACATAATCTAAATCACAATCTGGATCAGCTACTTGGTAGCCTACTGTCGGATGAGCTTTTCCTTCTTGCAATGTTTGCACACAAGCGATCGCTTCGATACCGCCAGCCGCGCCCAATAAATGTCCAGTCATACTCTTTGTACTTGAAATTGGAATTTGCGATGCTCGCTCACCAAAGACACGCTTGATGGCCGTTGTTTCCGCAGCATCATTCGCTGGGGTTGACGTACCATGAGCATTGATATACCCAATTTGTTCCGGTGTAATCCCTGCTTCTGCAATCGCCATTTCCATCGCAGCCGCCGCGCCACTACCGTCTTTTAAAGGAGCGGTCATGTGGCTAGCATCACAGTTGCTGCCATATCCAACAATTTCGCCGTAGATAGTTGCGCCACGTTTCTGTGCATGCTCGAGTTCTTCTAAAACCAGCATTCCTGCGCCTTCACCCATCACAAAACCTTTTCGTTCTTTATCAAAAGGAATCGAAGCCCGAGTCGCATCTTCTGTTGTATTTAAAGCATTCAATGCTGCAAAGCCTGCAATCCCAATTTCACATACTGTAGCTTCTGTCCCCCCAGTTACCATCATGTCCGCTAAACCATATTTAATCGTGCGAAAAGCTTCACCAATCGCATTCGTCGCAGAAGCACAAGCAGTCACGATAGTTTGAGAAGGTCCTTTTGCACCTAAACGAATCGAAATATTTCCCGCTGCCATATTAGCAATTACCATAGGCACGAAAAATGGTGTTACGCGTTTTGCGCCTTTTTTATCCATTACCCGTACTTGGTCTTGTAAGGTAGTCATCCCGCCGATTCCACTACCGACAATCACACCTAAACGAGTCGGGTCAATCGTTGCTTCTGTTAAACCACTCATTTCCCACGCTTCTAAAGCAGCCACCAAGCCATATTGAGAAAATAAGTCCATTCTTTTTTGCTCTTTGCGTTCTAAAACAGCACTTGGGTCAAACTCTTTCACTTCGCCAGCCAAAGCTACCCCAGTATCTTCAGAATCAAATTTAGTAATTTTGCCAATTCCTAGCTTGCCATCCACTAGATTATGCCAAAATTCTTTTACGGTATTGCCTAATGGTGTTACGGCTCCCATGCCGGTTATGACCACTCTTTTCATACTGTACCTCCGAGTTTATTTTGATTATCAAACTATTATTTCATGCGGTTTCCAGCACTTTTTCTTAAAAAATAAGAAAAATAGTTTGACTTTCAAAGTATTTTGGTTAATAATTCAGACATCAGGAAAAATGTCTGTTTTTTTCAAGATTAGAAAATTGAGAAGATTTTGTTATCATTCTCACACAGATAATACCAGTTGAAATTTTATTCGTCAACTCAATAAATGTAACTTTTACATTTTGATGAAGAAAAGCCTATTCTATCAACAAAAATTTTTTATTAAAGGAGATTTTATATGTTTTTACAAAATAAGAATGTCGTCGTAATGGGTGTTGCCAACAAAAAAAGTATTGCTTGGGGCTGTGCAAAAGCATTAAAAGATCAAGGGGCCAATGTTATTTATACGTATCAAAACGAACGCATGAAAAAGCAAGTGGTTAAATTAGCAGATGAAAATGATTTGTTGGTGGAATGCGATGTTGCTTCTGATGCATCCATTCAAGCAGCCTTTGAAACAATTAAAAATGAAGTGGGTACAATCGATGGACTAGTCCATGCGATTGCTTTTGCCAAAAAAGAAGAATTGTCTGGAAACGTTAGTGACATCACTCGTGATGGTTTCCTATTAGCACAAGATATTAGTAGCTACTCTCTTTTAGCAGTCACTCATTATGCGAAACCTTTGTTAAATCCTGGTTCAGGAATTGTCACATTGACGTATTTAGGTTCCGAACGTGCGATTCCTAACTACAATATGATGGGGATTGCTAAAGCTTCTTTAGAAACTGCCGTGAAATATTTAGCTTTTGAATTAGCTGCAGATAAAATTCGTGTCAACGGAATCTCCGCAGGAGCGATTAAAACATTGGCTGTGACTGGTGTAAAAGACTACGATCAATTGATTAGTATTTCTAATGAGCGGACACCAGATAAAACAGGCGTAACCATTGAAGAAGTCGGAAACACTTGTGCCTTTTTAGTCAGTGAACTAGCTAGTGGTGTGGTCGGTGACATCATTTATGTCGATAAAGGCGTTCACTTAACTTAATCATTTTTTGTCTTTATTTTCTATTTATACATTAAAAAACAGAGATTGGACAATCTCTTTCACTCATTGATTGTCCAATTTCTGTTCTATTTTGTACTTTATTCTATAATAAAATTGACAGTTTCAATTCCAAAAACAGTTGTTAGGATTTGATTGACTTGTTCAAAAAGTTCTGGTAAATCTTCCAGTTTATTTTTAGATTGGATTTTTTCAGAACCGTTATCGTAGCTTAAATGATTGTACGCTTCTTTAAAGGTTACTGCTGTGTCTTCTTTTCGATAAAGGATATATTCGTCATCTAGCATATCCATTTGTAGCTCCTGTTTAAATCCATTTCTGGCAACAACAGCAGAAACTAGATGAGCAACAGTCAAGCCATCTAACGGAATGTCCACTCCATTCATTGCTAATGTGTAGACGGTATCTTCCACTAAACCACAGGCGTTGCAACCACCACTGGTTAAATCTACTGTACTTGTTATAATTGCCTCTTGCATCGTTTCTTCCCCCATATTGTTTTTTAAAGTTATTCTTTCATTTGTTATTTACGAACGTAATTCACATCATAATCGTCAACTTCAATATAGATATAGATTTTTTTATCAGGCATTTTACTGCGAATGTCTCGTTCAATCGCATTCACAACATCAGGTGCATCTTCTTCCATTGGTTCTACCACATCAATTTTTGCCGCTACTAAAATTTCAGTTGGGCCTAAATGAACGGTCTTTACATCAATTAGTTTTTCAACATCCGCCCGATCAAATGCGGTTTTAATTTTTGCTAAATCTGTAGCGGTCACACTTTCGCCTACAATCAAACTATAAAATTCTTTCGCTAAGAAAATGGCTGCACACATTAATAGTAAACCAATCAGTAAACCACTGATAGCATCAAATGCAGCAATCCCAGTTACCATCGTTAAAAGGGTCCCCACCAAAGCTAAACACAAACCAATAACCGCACAAAAGTCTTCCGTAAAAATAATTAAAATTTCACTGTGACGACTTTCTCGCAAAAATTTTAAGAGCGATAACTTCTCTGTATTCAATTCTTTGATTTCTTTCATCGCTACACGCAAAGAGCTACCTTCCACAAGCAAACCAAAAATTAAAATACCAATGACAATAGCCACATTTTCTACTTCATGAGAGGGATGCAGTAACTTCTGAATAGCCTCCATTACGCCTAACGCGCCCCCACCAAAAAAGAGCATCGTTGCAACAATTGTACTAAAAAAGTATTTTGCACGGCCTTCTCCAAATTGATGTAACGCACTTTGTCCACGAGAAGCGCGCTTATTCCCAAAAAGTAATAACACCTGATTACTACAGTCCACGACACTGTGGATACTTTCATTCATCATAGCGGTACTACCACTTAAAGCAAAACCAACAAATTTACTAATCGCTACTAAAATATTCGCAATCAGTGCGGCAATAACTGCAAACATGCCACTCGATTTTTTTGTCTCCATAATTACCTCCTATATGTAACGTAAAACTAAGATAAACCACCCGTTTATTCATCCATCATTTTACCACTTCTGAGGTATTTGTAAAAAAGAGTTCTCTTAAAATTCAAAAAGAAATGTACTGACTGTTTTAGTTGGCCCTCATTTATCGGTGTCCATCCCACTCTTGATAAAATTCCTCCAGATAAAGTTCCATAAATTGATGACGCTTTTCCGCCAATAAGCGACCATAATTTGTATTCATTTGTTCCTTTAACTTTAAAAGTTTCTCATAAAAATGCATAATAGCAGTATCTTCCCCATTCCGGTATTCTTCTTGGGTTAACTGTTCACGAGGTTGTTTGTGAGGATCGTGAATTAAACGGCCTTTATTTCCCGAATAAGCCATCACCCGTGCAATTCCAATTGCGCCGATGGCATCTAGTCGATCCGCATCCTGGACCACTTTTCCTTCTAATGTAGTGACTGTTTTCCCAGTATTTCCTCCTTTAAAGGACATATTAGCAATAATGGAAAGGATGTGATTCGTTTGCCCTGTTGATACGTTATTTGCTTCCAACCATTGTTGCACCTTTAGCAAGCCAGCCTCTTCACTTTCGTTAAATTTTTCATCGCCAATATCATGTAACAATGCTGTTAATATACATAAAAATAAATTTGCTTGTTCTTTCTCTGCAATTGTTTTTGCTAATTGTGTCACTCGATAAATATGCCACCAATCATGGCCACTTGCTTCGTTGGCTAATTCTTGTTGAACATAACGCTCTGCTGCTTGAATAATTGTTTGTTCTTCAAAACTAAGAGATTCATTTTCAAACATCCTAACACTCCTTTATTCTGGATTTAAAATTTCCACTTGGATAATCCCGCTAGCTTTCAGAAACATATTGGTGACAATCGGACCTACAAAAGAAAATCCTCTCTTTTTTAAGTCTTTTGCTACGTTATCTGACAAAAGCTGTGTGCGCGGGACTTGGTATGCTTCTTCATAAATAGATAAAACGGGGACGTTTTTTACAAATTGCCATAGATAATTGGCAAAACTGCCAAATTCTTCTTGTACTTTTAAAATTGCTTGCGCATTTTTAATGGTTGCTTCAATTTTGCGCCGATTTCGAATCATATCTGGATCAGCTACTATTTGATCGACTTCGTCAGGCAACAGCGCGGCAACTTTTTCCGGCTTCATTTGGCAAAAATTTTTCATGAATGCTACTTTTTTCCCTGCTGCTGCTTTCCAACTTAAACCAACTTGAAAAACACCCACCGTCAACAATAAAAACAGCAAATCATCCTCTCTTGTAGGTTTTCCCCATTGTTCTGTATACCATTGATAGTTGTTCATCGCCGCCTCCTTTTAAGACTGTTCAAATGTTAATAATGCTTGTTTCATTGCTAAACCACCACGGTAACCGGTTAATTGTCCCTTGCTGCCGATGACTCGATGGCAAGGAATGACCATTAATAAAGGATTTTTCCCAATCGCTGTGCCAACTGCTCGAACCGCACGTGGACGCCCAATTTTTTCTGAAATTTCTTGATAAGTCATTGTCTCACCATAAGGGATTTCTTGCAACGCCTGCCAAACTTCTTTTTGAAAGGGCGTTCCTTCGATGTCTATGGGACAAGCAAACGTTGTCGAATGTTGGTTAAGATAACTTATTAATGCTTCTTTATAAGGCGCAGTTTTCTTTTCAGAAGCTTCTAATTGTGCTTGAGGGTACCAGTTTTTCAGCTCTTCTATCGATTGATTGGCTGAACCTACAAAAGCTAGTCCAGCGTCTGTCACACCAAGATAATAGTGATCTTTCTGCCATTCTTGTTGCGCATAATAAATCTTTTTTGCCATATTTCTACACTTCTTTCTCGTGTTTTCTTATCTTCATTATAATTCTTTTGGCTTTCAAAATCTTGCGCTCCTATCACTTTTTACTTGTTTTTATTAGGGATTCTTTTACAATGAAGAAAATGGGAGGTGTGCTTACAATGAAAACAACGTATCGACTTACTCAGAAACGTTGGGAAGCCATTCAAAATAATAATACGCAATTTGATGGTGATTTTTTTTATGGTGTGACCACAACTAAAATTTTTTGTCGTCCTTCGTGCCCTTCCCGTGTGCCCAACAAGAACCACGTTCTGATTTTCAAAACGGCTCAGGAAGCTTTAACACTTGGTTTTCGTCCATGTAAAAGATGTCAACCAACCGGGCAAGTCGTTCCTAATGAGGAATGGGTTGCTCAAATTAAGCAATTTATTGATCGGCATTCAGCGGAACCATTAAGTTTAGACTATTTAGCGCAAGCCTGCCACGGTAGTCCCTTTCATTTGCAGCGAACCTTTAAGGAGCAAACGAAACAAACCCCGTCAGCTTATTTAACAAGTGTCCGAATTAGGCACGCCCAAGAATTGCTTCTCCATTCACCCCTTACGATTCAACAAATCGCGAAAAAAGTTGGCTTCCAAACCGCAGCATATTTTGCCACCACTTTTAAAAAAGAAACAGGCGTAACCCCCTCTGTTTATCGCAGTAAAAATGAGCCGAAAAAATAACATTTCGGCTCATCGGATTATTTATTGGGGTGTGATTGTAGCCATGCTACAATCAATTGACTGATTTCTGTTTGCTGTTGCTCATTAGAAATTGTCGCTTTGTTGTCTCCTTTTTGGACACCGTAATTACCAAACCCTGCATGATTCCCACCTTCGATAGATACATACTGCGTATCTTTTGGCAAAAACTGTTTGGCTTTTTGATAGCTAGTCCAATTTAAAACACCATCGTTTGTGGCTGTTATTGACAGAACCGGCAGATTTTGCTTGTTTAGTGCACCTTTTTCGTCAGGATAGCTGGCTAAATAAATCATGCCTTTGATTCGTTGCTCATTTTCCGCTACAAAACGACTAGCCATCACACCACCCAGAGAATGCCCAGCCAAAACGAAGTTTTGTTGTGGATGATCCTTTATAATTTGTTCTGCAGCATTTGGTGCAAGAACCGCTAAATTCAAAGGAAAATGAACAATATAGACATCATAACCTTTCGTAGCAACTTCTTGCGCCCATTCACTATAACTAGCGGGCGCAACCAATGCACCTGGATAAAAAATCAGTGCTGTATCATTTTTTTGCCCGTTTGTGTAATAATCATAGTTTTTTTCTTGCGTGGCACTTTGACTTATTTTTAAGGCCGAATCGGTCGCTTGATACGTACTATTTTTAATAAAAATAGTCAGGCCGATGACTAAGATTACTAAAAAAAGCCCGAGTCCTAGGACAATTTTTTTCCAGCGTGATTTTGTTCTATTTTTCATCTCATTTCCTCCCAATGAAAAAATTCTTCTTTCTGATTCTACCTTTAATAAAAAAAGAACACAACAATAGGAGTTGGTGGAGCAACCCTTTTCTTGCTCCACCAACTCCTAAATAGACTGTTTCTCGACGCCAGGGATTATTTTGTCTCTTTTTCGCCTGCTTCTAAGTAGCTGATAATAACCGTCTCAAATCATCATTTATTTTTCCTACACTTCCCTTATTAAAATAACAATGAAGCTGAAAGCAGAAATATCAACACCGAACAGATCAATAAAGCCCTGTTATTTGATAAAGTATAGTCTAAATAGATATACTCGCCAATGAAAAATACTATCAGAGCTAACGAAGCCCTCAATAAACCAACATTTTCAAAAATATATTCTTTGAAAATGAAGGAAAGGACTCCCAAAATAAGGAATGATAGTAACATTGACTTAACAATAAACCATTGCTTTCTCGCCATTCTACCACTTCTCTCTAATGAAATTAATTATATCGCTTCACTTGAAACCATCAATACACTTTCTTAAACTTTTTCATTAATATATAAATTATTTTTCAACAAACAGTCTTACTTTCATAAATTTGTCTGTTGTAAAAAATAGTAGCATACACTATTTTAAATAGACATAGCTATTATTCTATTTTATAGGAACACATTACTAATATAAGCAAGCATAGTAACAGCCTTATACAATTTAGATAATAAATAACAACCTATTTCATTAACTAAAACAACAATAGTCATAAAAAGGACTGGTTTTTAACAGATACATGTCACAATGTTTTCATGCTATTTATTTAATAGTTGATTCACTAATTAAAAAAATAATTTCTAATTTTCACTTAATATAAATGTAAAAATACCCCATCAGAACATGCTTTTATTCAGTTAGTATAAAAACGGTCCAAAATCTAGTCAGCATAGTCATGCGATAAATCGTTTTTGAGCTCGAACCACTTCTATTTAAAAATGTGATGAGGTAAGCCTTCACTTTTAATAAAAAAACAATAGGAGTTGGTGGAGCAACCCTTTTCTTGCTCCACCAACTCCTAACTAGACTGTTTCTCGACGCCTTAGATTATTTTGATTCTTTTTTGCCTGCTTCTAAGTAGCTGACATCATTGACTTTATCCAAAGTATACTCGCCATTTTTGTAATGAATCGTTGTAACACTAGCATTCTTCAACCCGCCTTCTGGGACTTTAAAATCATCAAATAAAGTTGCTAACAACGCTGAAATACTCAAGCCATGAGAGACCACTAAAACATTGCCATTCCCGGGATTGGCTGATTCTGTGGCAACAATTTTATCTAAGCCTTTTTTCAAACGTTTGGTAATTGTAGCATAGTCTTCTGCAGGCCAGTTATTCTTGCTTTCCTCGCGCTGTTGATCCAGTTTAGCTACACTGTTGGCAAAGGATTCAGGGGTCATGTTTTTCATAAATTCTTCTAAGGAAACACCTTGATCATCAGCAATATCCTGCCACATTGTCTTGTTTAAATCCCCTTCATAGCTACCAAAATTAAATTCACGTAAATCTGGGTCACGCACGACTTCAAGGTCTTTGCCTGCTTTATTTTGATCTAAAATAAGTTGAGCAGTTTGCAAGGCGCGGCCACTATCACTACTATATGCATTTTGAAAGGCAACATCTTTCAGGCCAATTCCAGTTGCGGTCACAACTTTTTCACCTTCTGGTGTTAAGACCGCATCTGACCATCCTTGTACGCGGTCCGTCGTATTTAACATAGTTTTTCCATGGCGCACAATGTAAAGAGTTAGTTCTTCAGGTTTTGTCTCTTTTTCTTTTGTCGTTGCTTGCTGATTTTTACCACAACCAACCATTACTAAAATGGCCAGAAAAAGCATCCCCACAATCGTCAATCGTTTTTTCATTTTTTATTTCCCCTCATTTTCTACTCAGTTGTTAAGTTTTCACCATTACTAGCGATAACTTGTTTGTACCAATTAAATGATTTTTTCTTAGTTCGTTTCAAGGTTCCCTGACCTTCGTCATCCATATCTACATAGATAAAGCCGTAACGTTTTTTCATTTCGCCAGTCCCTGCTGAAACTAAGTCAATACAACCCCATGGCGTATAACCAATTAAGTTAACCCCGTCTTCTTCTATTGCGGTTCTCATGGCTTCAATATGTTGTTTAAAATAATCAATGCGGTAATCGTCGACAATCGAGCCATCCTCTTGCAATGTGTCTACCGCGCCAAACCCGTTTTCAACCACAAACAATGGCATATTGTAACGATCTGACAACTGACACAATGAAATTCTTAACCCTAAAGGATCGACAGCCCAGCCCCATTCAGATTCTTGCAAATAAGGATTTTTAACCGCAGGCATTTGGTTGCCTCCGACATATTTTACTTCTTCTGGATAAGCAGTCGAAACGGTCGACATATAATAACTAAACCCGATATAATCAACTGTTCCTTTTTGAATAATCGCTAAATCCTCTGACTCCATTTGAATTGTCATTCCTTCACGCTCAAATTCTTTGAGCTTATGCGCTGGATAATAGCCCTTAGCCTGGACATCCATATAAAATTCTTGCTCTCGGTTAAATTGAACAGCTGCCATCACGTCCTCAGGTTTGCAGGACAAAGGATAACTCGGGATATAAGCCACCATCATACCAATCTGGAAATCTGGATTGATGGAATGTCCCAATTCAACTGCTTTCGCACTTGCTACAAATAGATGATGCGCTGCTTGATATTTACTTTGTTTATCATTATTGTGAATCCCAATTTGCGTCCAACTTCTTAAAAAATTAATTTCATTAAAAGTCATCCAATACTTCACTTTATCCTGGTAACGTGTAAAAATGGTTTCGCAAAAGAAAACAAAGAAATCAATCACTTCACGATTTTTCCAACCATCATATTCATCGGCCAAATACATCGGAATATCAAAATGGTTAATCGTCACAACAGGCTCAATTCCATGGCGCAGCAAAGTATCAAAAACTTTATCATAAAAGGCTAAGCCTTCTTCATTAATCTCTTTTGTTCCATTTGGGCAAATCCGGCTCCAGGCGATAGACAGCCGAAAACATTTGAAACCCATTTCTGCAAATAAGGCGATATCTTCTTCGTAATGATGGTAAAAGTCCGTCGCTACATGACTAGGATAGTATAATTCTTCATCGATATAGCCAATCGCTCCTTCGGGTAATGCTTGATCGCGCGTACACGAAGCTTTTTGGCCCTCTTTAGTTAAATACGTAATCCGTCGCGGTTCTGTTTGACTACCACCAGTAATTGCATCTAATGTACTCAGACCTTTGCCTCCTGAAAGGTAGCCACCTTCATATTGGTTAGCAGCTGTTGCGCCGCCCCATAAAAAATTTTCTGGAAATCCCATAAAATCCCTCTTTCCCTCTGTTTTTAGGCATAACAAAGAAACCATCAAGGGAATTGACGCTGGCAGAAGAGTCCTTGTTTTTTCTACCAACGTCAAACGCCCTTTAATAGTTGCTAATTTTATTAATTACTTAAATCTTCACCATTTGTTGCGATTACTTTTTTGTACCAATCAAACGATTTCTTCTTGCTTCGTTTTAACGTACCATTTCCTTCGTTATCGCGATCCACATAGATAAAGCCATAGCGTTTTTTCATTTCACCAGTTCCAGCTGATACTAAATCAATACAGCCCCAAGTCGTATAGCCTAACAAGTCGACATCATCTTGTTCAACGGCATCTTTCATCGCTTGAATATGCGCCGCCAAATAATCGATACGATAATCA
Organism: Enterococcus sp. DIV0682; assembly: GCF_051712685.1. Taxonomy (NCBI): domain Bacteria; kingdom Bacillati; phylum Bacillota; class Bacilli; order Lactobacillales; family Enterococcaceae; genus Enterococcus; species Enterococcus sp. DIV0682. The sequence continues at coordinate 228,282 of NZ_JBIOPK010000001.1, read as the reverse complement.
TCGACTACATAACCATTTTCGTCTGGTGTGTCTACCGCTCCTAAGCCATTTTCAACAATGAATAGTGGTTTTTGATAACGATCATATAAATCATTCATCGTAATTCTCAAACCAAGCGGATCAATTTGCCAACCCCATTCACTGGCTTTTAAATAAGGATTTCTCACAGAGGCAAAGATGTTACCAGCTGTTTGCTCATTAATTTCTGGATCTGTTGATGTGACACGAGAAGAATAATAAGAGAACGAAATGAAGTCCACCGTATGTTCTTTTAAAAGTTCTTCGTCGCCTTCTTCCATTTCAATTTGAATACCTTTACGGGCCATTTCTTTTAAAGCATACGCAGGGTATTCCCCACGTGATTGGACATCAATAAAGAAATAATTTTCACGATCTGCTTGTCGAGCAGCGAAAACATCTTCTGGTTTACAAGTATAAGCGTAGTTGGAACCAGCCGCTAACATACAACCTACTTGGTTTTCAGGATCTACCTCATGAGCAATTTTTGTCGCAATTGCACTTGCTAGTAGTTCATGATGGGCCGCTTGGTATTTCACTTGTTCTTTGTTTTCGCCTTCTTCAAAGTATAGACCTGCTCCCATAAATGGTGCATGTAAAATCATATTAATTTCGTTAAATGTTAACCAATATTTGACTAATCCTTTATATCGGTTGAAAATTACACGGCAAAGATTTTCATAGAAACCTACTAACTTACGACTACGCCAAGCGCCATATTCTTTCACTAAGTGCATTGGGCAGTCAAAGTGTGTAATCGTTACTAGTGGCTCAATCCCATATTTATGACATTCTTTGAACAAGTCTTCATAGAACTTCAAGCCTTCTTCATTCGGCTCTGTTTCATCTCCCATTGGAAAAATTCGACTCCAAGCAATGGATAAACGGTATGTTTTAAAACCCATTTCACCAAACAAGGCGATATCTTCTTTATAGCGATGATACATATCAATTGCCTCTTGTGCAGGATAGAAATGTTCTTCATCAAAGTTAAACATTTTCTTTTCACCAGTGATTACTGGAAAACGATCTGGACCCGTTGGCGCTAAATCGACGTTTGCCAAACCGCGTCCGCCTTCGTTATAGCCACCTTCACATTGATTGGCTGCTGTTGCGCCACCCCATAAAAAGTCTTTTCTAAATGCCATAAATTCTCTTCCTCCACATCTTTTTATATTAAAGCGGTCAGCAAATCATCACTTGTTGAAACTTCATTACTGCCGACTTCCAAAATATCTAAATAATCCGCTGTATTCGTCACAACGATTGGAATTTGTGTACTAAACCCAGCTTTTTTAATTCCTTCTAAATCAAAGGTTACTAATGTTTGACCTTTTTTCACGCGGTCACCTTGTTTTACAAAAGCTTCAAAGCCTTCGCCTTCTAATTGAACTGTATCAATCCCAATATGAATCAATAATTCTGTGCCGTTATCTGAAATCAAACCTAATGCATGTTTTGTTGGGAATAGTGTGACAATCGTTCCATCAAAGGGTGCAACCACTTTGCCTTCCGTTGGTTCAATCACGACCCCATTTCCTAATGCTCCATTTGCAAAAGCAGGATCCTCTGCATTTTTTAAAGATAACACTCGTCCTTTGACTGGACTTGTAATATTTTCTTTTTTAATCGTTGTTTTATCAATAATCACTTCTTCTTCCTCAACTGTATTGTCTTTCCAGAAGAAGAATGTTAGACCAAAACCAACGACCGCTGCAATGGCAATTGCAATAAAGGACTGGATCATCCCACTTGCATCATCACCATTGATAAAGTTTAGCACACCGAAAATTCCTAAACCACCCATTGTATAAGCTGTCACATTGTTGATCATCAAATATAAACCACCGACAGCGCCACCAATCATTGAATAAATAAATGGCCATTTTTTCGGCAAAGTGATTCCATAAATCGCTGGTTCTGTTACACCAAAAATACCAGAGATAATTGCTGGCGGACACAAAGCTTTTAACTTTTTATCTTTCAATTTGAAGAACATCGCTAAAACAACCGCTGTTTGCGCAAAACTAGCTGCAAATGATCCCGTTAATACTTGGCTTGAACCTTCTTGTGTCACTTGCATAATGGCTAATGGCACAACGCTCCAATGTAAACCAAAAATAACTAAGACTTGCCAGAAGAAGCCAAGAATCAAACCATACAAAGCTGGTGAGAAACTCATTAATGCTGTAAAGCCAGCGCTTAATAAATCTGTTAGCATGCTAACGATTGGCCCAATTACTAAGAAACCAATTGGTAAGGCAATCAACAAGACGAAAAACGGTACTAAGAACGTTTGAACAACTTCTGGAATAATCCGTTTAAACACTTTTTGAACTTGTGCCGCAAAAGCAATAATGAAGATGATTGGTACGACACTACTTGTATAGTTCGCACCGACCCAAGGGATCCCCATAAAGGTATTATAGGCAGGTAAACCGAATAAATTATACGGTGCTGCGGCTCCCGCACCCGCTGTTGTTTCAAAGGCCGTTTGTAATGCACTTCCTTGAATCGTTGGGTAACATAAAGCTGCGCCAATCACGATCCCTACCATTGGATGCAACCGGAATTTTTTAGCTGCTGTATAACCTAAAATAACTGGCATAAAGTAGAAAATTGCATCGCCAATCCCATTTAACATGGTATAAGTCCCTGACGTAGCCGTATAGAGCTTTAAGAAAACCAATAAGGCATTTAACCCTTTGACCATCCCAGCCGCTGCTAACGCCCCTAAAAAGGGTTGGAAACAACCACTTAAAATATCTATTAAGCGATCAAATAAATTCCCACTGGAAGCTTCTTCTTCACGTTCTCCTGACAAGCCTGCAATACTAACTACTTCTTCGTAAACGGCTGGAACATGGTTCCCAATAACGACTTGGTATTGTCCGCCGCTTTTCATAACAGTTACCACACCGTCCATATTTTTTAAGACATCATCATTCGCTTGACTCTCATCTTTTAATTTGAAGCGAAGACGTGTGATACAATGTGTCAAACTATTAATATTCTCTTGCCCACCGACATTTTTTACAATTTTTTCTGCTAGTTCATGATATTTTCCCATCTTTTTTTCCTCCAAAAATTTATTTTCATTTGAAGGTTTAGCCAACTGAATGTCACTATCCAAAGTGGTGCGTTTATTGTTCCGTTGTTTGTACAATTCGTGCAATGTGAATCGTTAGGTACAAGCGTTCTTCATTTGAAACTTGATAGTCATAGTTCTCATTTAAATACAAGCTGATCTTTTCCACGCAACGATAGGCGTTGAGATATTTCTTTTTAATTACCGCATACAGTTCTTCATCATCATTTTCGACAACTTCACGTTGGTGTAATAAGCGATAACAGAAAAATTTTAAATGTGTGCTAAATCGATAAAAGTAGACAGAGTCTTCATCAAAACTTACCTTAAAATAGTATTTGACGATATTTGTAATCTCTTGCATCAACTTTGTCAATTCGTAAATATTACCGACTTCTTCCTCCATCTCCGCATTCACCAAGTGCAATGCGATAAAACCTGCCTCATCCGTTGACAATTCCATTCCTACGCGCTTTTGTACCATTTTTAAAGCATTTACTCCTACTTCGTACTCTTCAGGAAAAAAACGTTTAATATCCCATAATAATAAATTCTTAATTGCAATTCCTTGTTTTTTTCTTTCTAAAGCTGTGTACAAATGATCCGTCAGAGAAATATAAATGGTATCATTCAAACTCTTTTTCAACGTTGATTTTGCATAAACAATAATGTCATCCGAGAGTTTCATCATCTCTAAAGGAATATTTCCTAACAATTCTTGAAACTTAAGTGATGTTTCTTGATTGGCTAAATAAAAAACTTGATCGATGCTTTCATCAGGAACCCAATCACCAATGCGTTTCTTAAAAGCAATTCCTTTGCCCATAACAATTTGCTCTCGTTTATCATCATCTAATGTAATAACCACATTATTGTTCAAAATTTTGTGAATAATCAATGCCCCACCTCCTTTGTGTTTCGTTGAAAAAAGAAAAACCCAATTTCTTCAAAAAGAACGACACATCTGTCGCTTCATGAAAAAATTAGGTTTAGCTTGTCTTTAAACAATCACTATCCATCTATTTACTTATCCCTACATCCAAAGAATAACATATTTACAACAAATGTCAACGCTTTCAACGACATTTTTTTGTAATAAAAATAAAAAAAGCATACAAACAATGTTTGTATGCTTCACTATGACCCGTACGGGACTCGAACCCGTGTTACCGCCGTGAAAGGGCGGTGTCTTAACCGCTTGACCAACGGGCCATTAAAAATAAAAAACGGAGAAGGAGGGATTTGAACCCTCGCGCCGGTTTCCCGACCTACACCCTTAGCAGGGGCGCCTCTTCAGCCACTTGAGTACTTCCCCAAGAAATAAATGGGCCTAAATGGACTCGAACCATCGACCTCACGCTTATCAGGCGTGCGCTCTAACCAGCTGAGCTATAGGCCCCAAATAAGAAAAAAGCGGGTGACGAGAATCGAACTCGCGACAACAGCTTGGAAGGCTGTGGTTTTACCACTAAACTACACCCGCAAATTTTTCTTGGATGGCGCGGGACAGAATCGAACTGCCGACACATGGAGCTTCAATCCATTGCTCTACCAACTGAGCTACCGAGCCAAAAACGGTCTGGACGGGACTCGAACCCGCGACCTCCTGCGTGACAGGCAGGCATTCTAACCAGCTGAACTACCAAACCAATTCGTTTTTGCTTTATGCAAATGTATGCTTTAAAAAATAAAAGCAATTGCGGGGGCAGGATTTGAACCTACGACCTTCGGGTTATGAGCCCGACGAGCTACCTGACTGCTCCACCCCGCGATAATTAGACTAAGGAAACTTAATTCCTAAGAAAGGAGGATAAGGGATTCGAACCCTTGCACGGTTTTACCCGCCTGACGGTTTTCAAGACCGTTCCCTTCAGCCGGACTTGGGTAATCCTCCGTAACAAAACTATGACCCGTACGGGACTCGAACCCGTGTTACCGCCGTGAAAGGGCGGTGTCTTAACCGCTTGACCAACGGGCCATTTTATAAAATTATGGGCCTAAATGGACTCGAACCATCGACCTCACGCTTATCAGGCGTGCGCTCTAACCAGCTGAGCTATAGGCCCAAAAAGAAAAGCGGGTGACGAGAATCGAACTCGCGACAACAGCTTGGAAGGCTGTGGTTTTACCACTAAACTACACCCGCATGGCGGTCTGGACGGGACTCGAACCCGCGACCTCCTGCGTGACAGGCAGGCATTCTAACCAGCTGAACTACCAAACCATACTTTTCTTTTTATGTGCTTTTGAAATCAAAAGCAATTGCGGGGGCAGGATTTGAACCTACGACCTTCGGGTTATGAGCCCGACGAGCTACCTGACTGCTCCACCCCGCGATAATTAGACTAAGGAAATTTAATTCCTAAGAAAGGAGGATAAGGGATTCGAACCCTTGCACGGTTTTACCCGCCTGACGGTTTTCAAGACCGTTCCCTTCAGCCGGACTTGGGTAATCCTCCATGATAAAAATAAAACTATAAACAACGTCACAATGGACCTTGTAGGACTCGAACCTACGACCGGACGGTTATGAGCCGTCTGCTCTAACCAACTGAGCTAAAGGTCCAGGCTCTTCCAAATGTATAATCGCGGCGGAGGGGATCGAACCCCCGACCTCCCGGGTATGAACCGGACGCTCTAGCCAGCTGAGCTACACCGCGAAACTCTTATATTAAA
>NZ_JBIOPK010000001.1:0-217500 GCF_051712685.1 Enterococcus sp. DIV0682 | reverse complement strand
CATGGAATTCCACTCTCCTCTTCTGCACTCAAGTCTCCCAGTTTCCAATGACCCTCCCCGGTTGAGCCGGGGGCTTTCACATCAGACTTAAGAAACCGCCTGCGCTCGCTTTACGCCCAATAAATCCGGACAACGCTTGCCACCTACGTATTACCGCGGCTGCTGGCACGTAGTTAGCCGTGGCTTTCTGGTTAGATACCGTCAGGGGACGTTCAGTTACTAACGTCCTTGTTCTTCTCTAACAACAGAGTTTTACGATCCGAAAACCTTCTTCACTCACGCGGCGTTGCTCGGTCAGACTTTCGTCCATTGCCGAAGATTCCCTACTGCTGCCTCCCGTAGGAGTCTGGGCCGTGTCTCAGTCCCAGTGTGGCCGATCACCCTCTCAGGTCGGCTATGCATCGTGGCCTTGGTGAGCCGTTACCTCACCAACTAGCTAATGCACCGCGGGTCCATCCATCAGCGACACCCGAAAGCGCCTTTCACTCTTATGCCATGCGGCATAAACTGTTATGCGGTATTAGCACCTGTTTCCAAGTGTTATCCCCCTCTGATGGGTAGGTTACCCACGTGTTACTCACCCGTCCGCCACTCCTCTTTCCAATTGAGTGCAAGCACTCGGGAGGAAAGAAGCGTTCGACTTGCATGTATTAGGCACGCCGCCAGCGTTCGTCCTGAGCCAGGATCAAACTCTCATAATAAAAGTTAGAACAATCTTACGATTGTTAAGCTCAATTTGTTTGCCAGCATATTGCTTGCTTGTTAAAAATGTTTGTTGTCTTGAATTGAATCAAGACGCCCTACACATTTGGTTCGTCTATTCTTTGTTCAGTTTTCAAAGGTCTACGTTACCTCGCAGCAACTTTTATATCATAACAAACTTTCGTTTGAACGTCAAGAACTTTTTGAAAAAAGTTTTTTTAAGTTGTTTTGCTCGGTTGTTGTTGTCTGTTGTGACAACTTCTATATCTTACCATCTCATTTGTTATTTGTCAACAACTTTTTTGTTGTTTTTTCAAACTTTTTTCGAGAGATTTGAAATCAAGAATTGTTATTTAATTATTGACTTCTGAATCGCTCAGCTGTGTGACTCGCCTTGCGACATGTAATAATATACCAAGATTTCAAGCATTGGTCAATCATTATTTTCACTTTTTTTAAACTTTTTTTCAATACCGATTATTCTTTCTTATCCGATTAGATAAAGTTCGTTTTTTTATCAGATTACCCATTCTTTTTATTACCCATCTTCGATTTTTTTAGAAAAAAAGAATTGGTTTCAATTGTTTTTCTATTCTTTTTTTATTTAATTTTTTGCGAATACAAAAAAAAGATGCCCTTAAGGCATCTTTTTTTATCTCATTGTTGGGAATAGCAAGACATCACGAATTGATTGTGCATCGGTTAATAACATAACTAGTCGATCAATCCCAATACCTAATCCTCCGGTTGGTGGCAAGCCATATTCTAAGGCTTCGATGAAATCTTCATCTACTCCGTGTGCTTCATCATTTCCTTGTTCCCGTTCTTTTTCTTGTTCTTCAAAACGTTCACGTTGGTCAATTGGATCATTTAATTCTGTAAATGCATTAGCAAACTCTTTTCCGATAATAAATAGTTCAAAGCGGTCAGTGAAACGACCATCTTCTGGATTTTTCTTCGCTAATGGTGAAACAGCGACTGGGTGACCATAAATAAATGTTGGTTGTTGCAACGTATCTTCTACAAATGTTTCGAAAAATTCATTAATGATATGACCGACTGTCATGGCATCTGTAATTTCAACATTATGTTCTTTAGCTAACGCACGGGCTTCTTCTATCGTCATCTCTTGCCAAAAATCTACGCCCGTTTGTTCTTTGACCGCATCTACCATGTGTAGACGTTTGAAAGGACTGCCTAAGTCAACAGCTTGACCATCGTACGTGATATCAGTAGTTCCTAAGACTTTTTCCGCAGCATTACGAATAATTCCCTCTGTTAAATCCATCACATCTTGATAATCAGTATAAGCAGTATAAGCTTCTAGCATTGTAAATTCTGGGTTATGAGTGGTATCGATGCCTTCATTACGGAAGACACGACCAATTTCATAGACTTTTTCCATGCCACCGACAATTAAACGTTTTAAATGTAACTCTAGGGCAATGCGTAAGTATAAGTCCATATCTAATGCATTATGGTGTGTGATAAATGGACGAGCAGCAGCTCCTCCTGCTTCGTTATGCAAGACAGGCGTTTCTACTTCGACATAGCCATTGCCATCTAGATAACGACGGATTTCGCTAATAATTTGACTGCGTTTCATGAAACGATCAAAGCTTTCTTTGTTACTGATTAAATCCAAATAGCGTTGACGATAGCGTTGTTCCACATTCGTTAATCCATGGTATTTATCTGGCAACGGACGCAAAGCTTTAGTTAATAACGTAATTGTTTGAGCTTTAACAGTAACTTCCCCCGTATTGGTTTTCATTACTTGACCTGTCACACCAAAGAAGTCGCCTAAGTCAGCATGTTTAAATAGTTCATAGGCTTCGTCTCCAACTTGGTCCTTCCGAACATAAATTTGAATTTGGCCTTCACGGTCTTGCAAATGGGCGAAACCAGCTTTTCCTTTACCACGTTTTGTCATCATACGTCCAGCAACGCTGACTTCTGTATTCATTTCACTAAGTTCTTCTTTTGTATGATTATCATATTGTTCATGAAGTTCTGCTGAATTATGAGTGCGATCGAAACGTTTACCGAAAGGATCAATCCCTTCTTCACGTAAAGCTTCCATTTTTTCGCGGCGCACGAGCATTTGATCATTTAAATCCTCTAAATGCGCTTGTTGTTCTTCTGCCACTGTTGTTCCTCCATTCTTGATTTTAACCTATCCTAATAATGCCACAGTAATTCGAAAAAAAGCAAGCCGAATTTTACTTTCGGCTTGAATTTTTTATTCTTCTATAGTAGTTACAGCAACTTTGGAAATCTTCTCTACAAAGGCATCAAGTAAATCGACAACTGCTTGTTGTGTTTCAACTTGGTTAATCGCAACTTTGACTTTGGCCGCTCGCGAGATTCCTTTTAGATAGTAAGAAGCATGTTGGCGAAACTCACGGACCGCAATTTTTTCACCTTTTAAATCCACTAATCGTTGTAAATGAACTTTTGCAATGTTAATTTTTTCAGCTGGTGAAGGCTCAGGCATCAATTCACCCGTTTCCAAGTATTCTTTCGTCCGTTGAATCATCCAAGGATTGCCCAAAGCAGCTCGACCAATCATCACACCATCCGCTCCAACATATTCTAACATGCGTTTAGCATCTTCAGGCGTTTTGACATCGCCATTTCCCATAAAAGGAATGGTTAAATGCTTTTTCACTTCCTTTAAAACGTCCCAGTTGGCTGTCCCTTCGTACATTTGGACACGTGTCCGACCATGCATAGCAATTGCCGAAGCGCCTGCTTGTTCGGCAGCCAAAGCGTTGTCTACAGCATATAGATGATCTTCATCCCAGCCTGTTCGCATTTTTACAGTGACAGGCAAAGAAACTGCCGAAGAGACTGCGTGAACCATCTCATGCACTTTATTCGGATCCAGCAACCATTTCGCACCAGCTTCAGCTTTAATTATTTTATTGACAGGGCAACCCATGTTAATATCAATAATCGCCGCTTGCGTATTTTCTTCCACAAACTTAGCAGCTTCCACTAATGTTTCTTTATCTCCACCAAAAATTTGTACACTTAAAGGATATTCTCGCTCATCAATATATAGCATTTCTAAGGTTTTTTTGTTTCTTAATTTAATTCCTTTATCACTAATCATTTCACAAACGACTAATCCTGCGCCAAATTCTTTTACAGTCACACGAAAAGCGGCGTTACTAATACCCGCCATCGGAGCTACGACAACACGGTTGGGGATTTCAACGTCTCCAATTTTCCACATAGTCTTTCCTCCTACTTTTGTTTCGTATTGCGAATCGCTTCATCGCGAAGTTCAATTAATTCTTCTTCACTATAGTGATATTTATTGTTACAGAATTGACAAACTGCTTCTGCTCCATGATCTTCATCAATCATCGCATTTAATTCATCGATCCCAACAGCAATCAAAGCGGTCGCAAATTTTTCTTTGGAACAGTCACATTTAAATTGTACAGGCATTTTTTCTAAAATTTCTACTTCGTCTTCTCCCAATAAGCGATACAAGACTTGTTCAGGTGTTTCTCCATTTTCTAGTAATTGTGAAATTGGTGGCACTTCCGCTAGACGCTGTTCAATAAAATCAATGGTACTTTCATCGGCACCTGGCATTACTTGAATCATAAAACCACCGGCTGCTTTCACAGATTCATCCGTGTCCACCAATACACCTAAACCGATAGCTGAAGGAACTTGTTCAGAGACCGCCATAAAATATGTAAAGTCTTCACCGATTTCACCAGAAACAATAGGTGTTTGTCCAGAAAAGGTTTCTTTTAATCCTAAATCTTTAATGACTGTGAAAATTCCTTCGTTACCGACAGCGCCACGTACATCAATTTTACCTGTTGCATTCAACTTTAAGCTGACATGTGGATTTTTAATGTAGCCTTTTGTTTCTCCACGGCCATTACTATCGACAATAATAGCGCCAGCTGGGCCATTTCCTTGTACTTTTACAGTTAATTTATCGTCACCTTTTAAAGTCGCTCCTAGTAAAAGGGCTCCAATCAATGTGCGCCCTAACGCTGCGGTAGAAGAACTCCATGTATCATGTCTTCTTTGCGCTTCGCTAACAGTTTCAGTGGCACTGATGGCATATGCTCGAATTGAACCTTTATAACAAAGGGCTTTTACTAAATAATCTTCCATTCTTTTTCCTCTTCTCTTGGTGCTTTTTTGTCCATTAGTCAGATAATACTAGGAATCAGGTGTTTTTTCAACCAAATAATCTTCCTTCTATAGAATATCTTAATATTATAGAAGGTGCAGTATTCGTCAACTCGACAAATACTACACCTTCTACTAATTGGTTATTTATAACGATCTTCGTAGTTATTGCGATCATATTCAGAATTGGAATCTGAATCTTTTTTCTCTTCAGATTGGACTTCTTTTTCTGTTTGTTCGCTTTCTACTTTGACTTCTTCTGCTTCATCATGTAATTCTTTTTTCGCTTCTTCAAAGTCTTGTTTTTCTTCAACTTGTTTTTGCGCTTCTTTTTCTTCTAAAGCACGTTTTGCTTCTTCGAATGTTTGCGCTTCTTTTTCACTAGGGTAGTCGCTGTCAGCACCTTCAGGCATTTTACCTGTTTCAAATAATGATTTGATTGCTTTTGCATCTAATGTTTCATATTCTAATAGTTTTTCAGCAATTAGTTTATGTTGTTCACGGTGCGCTTCGATAATTTCATGCGCTTTTGTATGAGCATCCATTAAGATACGACGAACTTCCTGATCGATTTCAAACGCCACTTGTTCTGAGTAAGCTTTTGTTTGACCATAATCACGACCGACAAAGACTTGATGGTTTCCTTCATATTGAACAGGTCCTAATTTGTCGCTCATTCCATATTCCGTTACCATGCTACGGGCAATCCCTGTTGCTTGTTCAAAGTCATTTGAAGCCCCTGTTGATTGAACGCCAAAGATAATTTCTTCTGCTGTACGTCCACCAAGTAAGCCAACGATTTGTTCAAACATATCTTCTTTAGTCATTAAGAATTGATCTTCTTTTGGTAAAGCAATCATATAACCGCCTGCGCGACCACGAGGGATAATCGTTACTTTGTGGACAACACGGGCACGGCTTAAGACTAAACCAACGATTGTGTGTCCCGCTTCATGGTAAGCCACCATTTCGCGTTCTTTTTTATTAATCACGCGATCTTTTTTAGCTGGACCAGCAATTACGCGGTCTTCGGCTTCATCCACATCAGAAGCATCAATTTTTTTCTTGTTACGACGAGCGGCAACTAAGGCTGCTTCGTTTAAGACATTTTCTAAATCAGCACCAGCAAAACCTGGTGTTTGTTGTGCAACAACTTTCAAATCAACGTCATCAGCTAACGGTTTGTTTTTCGCATGAACACGTAAAATCGCTTCACGACCTTTGACATCTGGACGTCCTACCAAGATTTGGCGGTCAAAACGACCTGGACGTAACAACGCTGGGTCTAACACGTCTGAACGGTTCGTTGCAGCAATTACGATAACTCCTTCATTGCCATCAAAACCATCCATCTCAACTAATAATTGGTTAAGGGTTTGTTCACGTTCGTCGTGTCCGCCACCCATACCAGCACCACGTTGACGACCAACTGCATCGATTTCATCGATAAAGATAATCGCAGGCGCGTTTTTCTTCGCTGTTTCAAATAAATCCCGGACACGGCTAGCACCGACCCCGACAAACATTTCAACGAAATCTGAACCTGAGATTGAGTAAAATGGCACCCCTGCTTCACCTGCTACGGCTTTAGCAAGTAACGTTTTACCAGTCCCTGGAGGTCCTTCTAATAGTACGCCCGCAGGAATCCGTGCGCCTAATTCAGCGAAACGACGTGGATCTTTTAAGAATTCCACTACTTCAACTAATTCTTGTTTTTCTTCTTCCGCACCAGCTACATCTGAGAAGCGGACACGGTTAGCTTTTTTATCGGCTTCTTTGGCTTTGGATTTACCGAAGTTCATCACACGGCCACCGCCGCCACCACCACCGCCTTGTTGGCTCATCATCATGTAGAAGAAGAAGAAAATAATCACTAATGGTAAGAAACTAAACAACAGTGACAACCAAGCACCACTTGTTGATTGTTCTTTGACAACTAGCTTCACCTTGTTATTTTGTGCCGCATCTTGAATGCCAGCTAAGGTTGTATCACTAGGTAAAACGGTTGTTGTGAAGCCTTTTGACGACGCTTGCGTTGAGCCCCACAATGACAGACCACCTGTGTCTTTCACTTCTTGTTTTTCTTTATACTGACCTTCAATCCGGTAAACCCCATTGGTTGGTTGAATGGTCATGTCTTTGACTTTTCCGTCTTCCAATTGTTGTTGGAAGGTTGAGTAATCGATGTCTGGCGATTGTTGGTTGTTATTTCCAAAAATGAAATAGACAACCATGACCATGGCAAGTACTACTAAGACGTAGTATAAACCATTTTTCATGCCATTATTCTTTTTGTTCATGCCTGTCCTCCTTATGCTCATCATTACAATTCATGTTATTCTTTTATCAATCCTGACCTTTACATTGTAACACAATTAATTCCTTGATAGATATTAATTTGATTCGTAAACTTCAGGTTTTAAAACGCCAATATAAGGCAAGTTGCGGTACGTTTCTGCATAGTCTAATCCGTAACCGACCACAAACTCATTGGGCACATCAAACCCTACGTAGTCAGCTTTAATGTCTACTACACGGCCTTCTGGTTTATCTAATAAGGTAACAATTTTCACAGATGCAGCTTTACGGTATCTAAACAAATCTACTAAATACGCTAATGTACGACCACTATCGATGATATCTTCTACGATTAAAATATGTCTACCTTCGACATTTGTGTCCAAGTCTTTGACAATTTTTACTTCGCCTGAAGAAACTGTCGCGTTGCCGTAGCTAGATACATCCATAAAGTCCAATTCTAAATAAGTATTGATTTCACGAGTCAAATCAGCCATAAATGGTACTGCACCTTTTAAAATACCGACCACTAAAGGATTTTTCCCTTGATATTCTTCTGTCAGTTGCTTGCCAAGCTCTGCAGACTTCGCAAGAATTTCTTCTTTGGAGATTAGGACTTTCTCAATATCTTTTTCTATCATAGTGCGCTCCTTTCAGCATTACTCCTTTGTCTTAAAAAGGAGTCTGTAGTGTATTTTATCAGTTTCTAAAGGAATACTCAAATAGGAATTTGCAAATTTTGGTACCCAAATGATTTCCTCTTGCTCATCCGTAATGACCCAAGCACTCTCTCTCGCTTCATTTGGCACTTTTTGATCAATAAAAACTCTGCTTAATTTTTTCGTAAACCCTGGTTTTAATGTAATCCGATCACCACTTTGGCGATGACGAACGGTCAAAGGTGTGGCTGTTGTCAACGGGATTGCTAACAACTGACCCGTCCATTGATTAATCTCTTCAGGAAGAGGAAACGGTTTGTCTGTCGCAATTAATCCTAGCCACTCGGTTTCCGATAAATAAATCCCCGCACCAGGTACTAATAAATGTGTAACTTCTTCTCGCAGTGCAGCCTGTTTTTGTTCTAAGCATAGCCAATCATAACTTTTAGCTAGTTGCCATTGCTGTTCTAACATAACCGAGCCTTGCGGTTGCCGTTCATCATTCAAAACTTTTAAAATTTGTGTCATCTGGCGTTGGTTTAACGAAACCCCTAATGGCACTAATGTTTTTTGGAAAAACGCGGTTAAAAAGAAGTGCTGGTACGCAGGCGTTTCTTTTAATAATCTCTTCAAAGGAATGCGCCAGCCTTGTTGGGTCGGTTCTACGGCTTCAGATAATTGAGGCTCAATTTGTTCTTGAATAAATTCTTGAGCAAAACGTTGTTCATTACTAAAAGAAGCAATCTGATCTAAGAATTGCGGATTTTCCTGCTTTAATAGCGGCAAAACCTGATTACGAAGCCGATTTCTTAAATATTCATTGGTTTGGTTTGTTTCGTCCTCAAAATAAACGAATGCTTGGCGCTGTGCAAATTGATACAATTCTTCTTTTGGATAAATAAGTAACGGGCGAATCAATTCCCCTGTCGCAAAAGGACGTCTCTCTTTGATGCCCGCGGAATGGGAAAAATTAGTTCCTCGAATCAGCTTCATTAAAATCGTTTCCGCTTGATCGTCTAGATGATGTGCCGTCATTAAGACCGCCGCACCTTCAATTTCCATGACTTCTTTAAAAAATTCATAACGAAATGTGCGCGCTTTTGCTTCTAAATTCCGTTGTTTTTCAGGGTCTTCCCAACGTGTTTCATAATACGTTAGCTCTCGCTGCTGACAATAGGTAGCGAGATATTGCGCTTCCTGTGCCGACGCTTCTCGCAATTGATGATTGACATGTGCAACAACCAATTGTAATTGTTCTTTTTCTGCCACCTGTTCCATTAACGTCAAAAGGGCCATGGAGTCTACACCACCAGAAACGGCGACCACGATTGTTTGATGCGGTTGCCAAAATCCTTGTTCTTTTCCTCGTTTATAAAACTGCCAAAACATTGTTCGCCCTTCTTTCTTCCTTAGAATAAAAGAGGAACCGAGAAATAACCCATTCGTTATCCCCAGTCCCCCTATTTGTTTGTGCTTAGCCGCGACGTCCGCCACGTCCGCCACGTTTGCCTTCAGTATTACGTTTTAATGAAGATAAACGGTCATCACTATCTTTCAAGAAAGAGCTCATCAATGAGTCAAAATCTTGTTTATTGTTATTGTTATTTGCTTGTGGTTTATTGAAAGGCTTTTTGCCCCCTGCGCGTGGATTACGGTCACGATTCTCATAATTGTTTTCACGACGTTGAAATTCACGTTTTGGTTGTTGCCCTTCTGCTGGCTCTTGTGCTTTACGGATCGATAAGCCAATTTTGCCGTCGTCACCAACTGAGGTTACTTTCACTGTTACTTCGTCACCTACTGTTAATACATCATGAATATCTTTAACGAATCCATTAGACACTTCACTGATGTGTACTAACCCAGTTTTTCCTTCTCCTAAATCAATAAATGCACCAAAGTTAGTAATCCCTGACACTTTTCCTGGCAATTTAGCTCCTACTTCGATTGACATAAAAAAATTGTTCCTCCTATTTTTTCCCTAATTATAATTGCAGTTTATTCAGCTGAAGACTTAGTTGTTTCAGTTGAAGACTGTGATTGACTATTTTTTTCTGAACTGCTCTTGCTTTCTTCCGCTCCAGAAGTCTGTGTTTTTTTCATTTGTTCTGGTGTGGGATAAATCTGTTCGCCTTCTTTTGAGAGAAGGAAACGGCTACGTGCTAATTTTGCCACATAATCATCATCTTTTAACAAAGCAACGTCTTTTTTTAGATCCTTGACCTTCTTATCAACTGCTACGGATTCAGCAATTGCATCTGCTCGTTCTTGTTTGAAAGCACCTAAGCGATGATAATCTTTCATCAATTGGATGCCAGAAAAGGCAAAAATAATGAAGGCCACGAGAAAAATCGCTGCCAAGCGTCTGCGTCTAAAAATCAATTGTTTCTGTTGTTTTTGGAATTCGACATACTGTTCTTTCGTGTAGTCATTTTCCAATGCCGCAACTTTCTTCGAGTTTTTTTCATTCTTTCCCATCGTCTCGCTCCACTCGCTTTGGATTGTCCGTTTTATTATACCAACATCTAAGAACCTTGTCTAATGTTAATTTCAGAGAAGTTAAAGAAAATCAAGCTTTTTTCTAAAATATTCTTTGCTTTTGAAATAACAGCGGTTGATTTATTAATTTTTTTCAAAAGCGGCGCGTCTGTTTCATTAAAACGCTGAAAGGATGAAGCGCTTGGAATATTCATCTTTTCAATGAACTTGCCAAGCGCTCCATCCTCACCTGTTTATTCTTCAGAGACACGTGTTTCTGATTTTATTTCATACATTTTTGTGGCATCTTCTTTTTTCGTAGAGTCATTTAGTTGCAGGACTTCTACTTCTAAAATTCTGTTCCCAAATTGAATTTTGACAAGGTCACCAATCTTCACAGTACTAGAAGATTTGGCTAAGACTCCGTTGATTTGAATCCGGCCTTTATCAGCGACTTCTTTGGCAACTGTTCTTCTTTTAATAATGCGAGAAACTTTTAAAAATTTATCTAACCGCATCACATTCACCTCTTTTATTTTTTTTGTCTCATCCGTAAAATTTTTGCGCCATACGGTAAACTTAACCATTCACGTATCGTAAATAATTCTAACTTAATGATGGTGCTAATAAAAACTGTACCACCCACTGCAACACCTAAAACTGTAACGAAAAACGCTTGACTTCGGTGATGCACACCTTGGAACAAGATGGAGATAATTCCTTGATAGACCAGTAATGACAGCATCATGATTGCTAAACTAAGCAACAGTTTTTTCAAAAAACTTCGTTCTCGAACAAAACAATTAATCGCTGCATCCGATTGTCGGACTAAAACGAATAACGTCGCTAGTAACCCAAGGATGGTAGACCAACTAGCACCTAATGTTCCCCAACGAATGGTGAAAAAGCCCGTTGTCAGCAACTTCACTAATAAGCCCACACCAGCTGCCACTAAAGGACCTTTAAAACGATTGCGACTTTGTTCAATACTTTGGTAGGCCTGAATAATGGCCATAAAAGCGATGGATAAAACATACACCCCTAAAACATCGTTGCCTTTATAATCTTTAAAAAGCGTAAAGTTCATGTACGGCAATAACATCATCAGACCAATCGAAGCCGCCGATGCCAAGGTTGTGGTAAGACGCAAAAAGATTTTTGCAACTTGTAAAAATTGTTGACGGTCTTTTTTCATAAAATATTTTGTCAAACCTGGTAAAAAGGTCGAGCTTAAAGCTAAAGCAATTACCAATCCTAATTGAACTAGTGGTTGTCCTCTATCATAGACCCCTTTGTCCACTTTCGCAGCTAAATCAGAGAGCCCGAAAAGCATGAGAGCATTTTTTACTTTAAAGGAATCAATTAATTGAAATAGAATCAGAAAAGCACTATATAAAGAGACCAAACCACCCTCAATCATTAAACGTTTAAATAGTCCTGTGGTTTGAGGCATAATCTTCCATTGATGCAAGTATTCCGTACTTCCACTAAGAATTTTTCGATTGTAGTACCATAAGACAAGTACCGCTAAGACACCGCCAGCCAACGCACCACTCATGGCCACCGTCCCCGTTTGGTAAATGGAGCCCCCAAAGTAATGATAGGACAACGCAGCTACTAGAATAACCCCGACACGCACAAACTGTTCCATCACCTGTGAAATACCACTAGGCACCATCAACAAATGACCTTGAAAATTTCCACGATAGAAGGAAAGAATTGGAACGAGTAAAAAGGTAAAGGAAACAACTTCCATTAATGGTTGGAGTGCAGCATCCCCCATACTAATAGCAATTTCTTGACTACCAAAGAAAAAGAAGGCCCAACAAGCAATCGCTAACCATAACACATAGGGATATAGTTGGCGCAACACTTGTTTTTGACTCCGAATATCTGGTTGTTCAGCAACAATTTTGGAAATAAATTGCGGTAAGCCTGACAATGCTAATGTCATCGCAATCCCATAGATTGGATAAACTTGCTGATACACGTAAAATCCTTCATCCCCTACAAAGTTCTGAAAAGGAACGCGATAAAACGCACTCAACACTTTTGCAATGAAGGAAGCAATGGTTAACACAACGGCACCTTGCATCATTCGCTGCATTTCTTTTTGTGCCATCTTCTAGGCCTCCTTTTAAAGGGAATCCGTTTCTTGCGAATGTTTGTATTTTTCTTGTCGCAATGCGGTTGTAAAAGTAGCAATTTCTTGAATCCAAACAGCTTCTTTACAATCTTTCGGCAACTTCAAGGAAATAGTCATTTGTTCTTTCTCAACTGCTAGATCCGCTTTTAAGCTGGTTGCCGATAACGCTTCAAACAACTGCTCCACAGAGTATGTTTTTGTGCCAATTTTACTTAACACAAACTTGACTTTTTGGTCGCGTTTACGAATACTTTCTAACAAGGCACGGTCGCCATCCATTTTGATACGGCCAGTGGTTAATAAATGCGCCACTTCGTCAGGATACTCTCCAAAGCGGTCTAACAAGTCCGCTTCTAATTCTTCGTACATATCCATATTTTCTAATTGACGAATCCGTTTATAAATTTCAATTTTTTGTCGTTCGTCTGTAATGTACGTTCCTGGAATATAAGCATCAATGCCCAAATCAATTTCAACAGACGTTTTTTGGTCTTGGATATTTTTTCCTTGTTTACGAGCAACTGCCTCAGATAACATCTGTGAGTACATATCAAACCCAACCGAATCAATGAAGCCATGTTGTTGGGCACCAAGAAGGTTTCCGGCCCCTCGAATGGAAAGGTCACGCATCGCAATTTTGAACCCAGAACCTAATTCCGTAAAGTCTTTAATTGCTTCTAAACGTTTCTCACTAACTTCGTTTAGGATTTTTTGCTGTTCGTACATAAAATAAGCATAGGCCACTCGATTGCTACGCCCCACACGACCACGTAATTGATACAACGTAGATAAGCCCATGTAGTCCGCATTTTCTACAAACAAGGTATTAGCATTAGGAATATCTACTCCTGTTTCAATAATTGTTGTAGTGACTAATATATCATATTGTCCTTCAATAAAATCAAACAAAGTATTCTCCAGTTGTACTTCTGTCATTTGACCATGTGCATACGCAATTCTTGCATCTGGAACTAGCGCTTGTAACTCTTCAACTTTTCGTTCAATCGTATCTACTCGATTGTATAAATAAAAGACTTGACCATCTCGAGCCATTTCTCGCTCAATCGCTTCCCGAATCGCCCCAGGATTATTTTCCATGACATACGTTTGGATCGGATAACGATTCTCTGGTGGGGTTTCGATGACAGATAAATCACGGACACCTAACATCGACATATGAAGGGTCCTTGGGATTGGCGTTGCTGTTAACGTCAAGACATCCACTTGTGAACGCAATTGTTTTAGTCGTTCTTTATGTTTCACTCCAAACCGTTGTTCCTCATCAATAATCAACAAGCCTAAATCACTAAAATTAATATCTTGCGACAATAAACGATGGGTACCAATCACAATATCTACTTGGCCATGTTTAATTTTTTCAATTGTTTCATTTTGCTGTTTTTTCGTGCGGAAACGACTTAATAAACCAATTTCTACAGGAAAGCCCTCAAACCGCTCTTGAATCGTTTCGTAATGTTGTTGCGCTAAAATAGTTGTTGGCACTAAAAAGGCGACCTGTTTATTGTTGCTAACAGCTTTGAAGGCCGCTCGTAAAGCCACTTCTGTTTTACCAAACCCTACATCGCCAACTAACAAACGATCCATTGGTCGAGATTTTTCCATGTCGTGTTTAATTTCGGCAGCACTACGTAATTGATCATCTGTTTCAGAATACGGAAAAGCCTCTTCAAATTCTTTTTGATACGCATCATCTGGCGGAAAAGCATAGCCTTTTTCCGATTCTCTTGTCGCATAAAGTAAGATTAAATCATCCGCGATATCTTCAATTTTTGAAGCAACTTTTCGTTTAGTTTTCGTCCATTCACTGCCGCCTAGCTTGTTAATTTTCGGCGTTTTAGACTCGGAAGCAACGAACTTTTGAATCAAGTTCAATTGTGTTACTGGAATAAATAACTTGTCATCATTTTGGTACAAGATAGTCATGTAATCTTGATGGACCCCATCAACTTCTAAGGTTTCCATACCAATATATTTACCAATCCCGTGATTCGCATGAACGACATAATCGCCCGTTTTTAAGTCGCTATAACTTTTCAAACGTTCCGCATTAGAAATTGTTTGACGACGTGCCCGTTTTTTGGTCGTTGTATGAAAAATTTCTTTTTCCGTAATCGCCACGAGCTTGTTTTTAGGTAATTCAAACCCTGTTTGTAATGCCCCTTGGACAATTTGGACATGCCCATCTAACAACTGATCCCAATTGCTTACTACGCTAGGTATGTCAAAGTCCTGAAATAGCTCTTCGACTTTTTGAATCCGTTCTTTCGTAGGAACAAAAACAACGACCGTTTGGTTTTGCTTTTGCCAACGGTCCACTTCCGCTTTTAGCAACGGCATTTGACCGAAGAATTGTTGCATTGAACGATATTGGAAATTATGGACTTCTTGGAAACGAAGATTCCCCATTCCTTTTTGAAAAAGTGAAAAGAAGGTCGTATTTCGTGCAGTTTTTCGCAATTGATCATGAAAGTCTACGCCAAAAGTTTGTTCAGAAAACACGCGCATTTCTTCAATTTTCAGGGTTTGCCATTCTGCTTCCTCTCTAGCGATCTCTCGCTCCGTTTCCATCATACGAGAATAATCATCCACAAAAAGCAAACTATTTTCTGGTAAATAATCTAACAGCGTAGTTTTTTGTTGGTACAGAAAATCTGTATAATAGTGAGCATTTTCTGTAGGAATCCCTTGTTCCCAAGAAGACAGCAACTGACCAAAATATTCTTCTAAAAAATCGGTCTCCGTTTGATCTTTAGCTGTCGCTAAACGTTTTTCTAGAGCATCTTGTAACCTCGTCATGCCATGATTCATATCTGCCTTTGAGAATACTAAATCAGTCATTGGTGAAATCGTTACTTCTTCAAGATTTTCTAATGAGCGTTGAGTATCCGCTTCAAAATAACGGATTGAGTCAATTTCAACATCAAACAGTTCCACCCGAACAGGGTATTCGGCATTTAGCGGATAGACATCAACAATGCTTCCGCGAATACTAAATTCGCCAGGCTTTCCGACCATCGATTGGCGTTCATAGCCCATTAACACTAAGCGTTGCGCGAGGATCTCAGGTTCTACTTCTGTCCCGATTTCCCAATGAAGTTGCGCATTTTGCCACGTTTCTTTCGTTGGCAAATATTTTCGTAGTCCAGCTACTGGTACGACCACGATTCCTGCATTCGCTGTCATCAGGAAATTTAACGCACTCACTCGATCTGCGCGCGCTTCTGGTGAAGAAAAGGCCATTTCGGCGGATAACACTTCATCTACTGGAAATAGATGAACTTGTTCTGAAGGTAAAATATTTAAAAAATCATCTACTAATTGATTGGCATAGTATAGGTTTGGAACCGCAATAACAATTTTTTGATGCGTCTTTTGTAAAGCGCCTGCCATCAGTAATGTTTTAGCAGAGCCTGATAACCCAGTAATTAGTTGGCGCGTTCCTGTTGTCATTAGTTGACTGCGCCATGATTTAGCAATTTCTGTTTGGCTAATTCGTTCGATAATATTCAAACAAGGGCCCTCCTTTCTGCTATTTTCCATTAAATTGATTCATTGTTTCAACAAACGTATGTCCTTCGCATGCATATAAAGCGGCATCGGCTGCTTTTTTTACAGCAAGTAACATCTCTTCGTGTGTTTCTTTGGGAAAAGTACTTAGTACATGGTGGATAACTGTATCATTTTTTGAGGGCCGACCAATGCCAATTTTAATTCTAGGAAAGACATTTGTGCCTAAATGGGCAATCAGACTTTTTATCCCATTGTGGCCGCCAGCACTACCTTTTTGCCGTAAACGAATTTTACCGACCTCTAAGTCTAAGTCATCATAAATAACAATCAAGTCTTCCTCATCTACCCCAAAGTAGGTCAACAACGGACCAACAGAGCGACCTGATTCATTCATAAATGTTAATGGTTTCACTAACAATACTTTCTCAGTCCCTATAAAAAACTCTGCAATATCTGCTTCAAAATTACTATTATTAAACGAAACATTTTGCCGATACGCAATTTCATCTAGCGTAATAAAGCCAATGTTGTGTTTTGTTTCTTTGTATTTACTACCGGGATTTCCCAGTCCTACGATTACTTTCATCTTTCATTCTCCTTGGATTATAAGCTTGCCAACACAAAATGGCTGGGAAGCGTATGCGCTACCCAGTTTTATTCATTATACCATAGAAATAAAAAAACTCGCAGTCTTTGAAGATTAAGAAAGATGTAAAAAAATTTTTTAGAAATTTAAATATGCGCAAGATAGTGAAATTACGCACATGTAAGAGCTACCATTTTGAAACAGGTCTGAAAACTGTATCATTTTTACAATCAAAGTTCGTGACATTTTTTACAAACCATGTTACTATCACTTTAGCAACAGGAAATAAAAACTCGTTGCTCACGAAAAAGAATGTAGAGGAAGGAATGGTACACATGACTGCAGCCGCAGGGAATAAAGATCACCAAAAAGTAATTTTAGTCGGGGACGGTGCCGTAGGTTCTAGCTATGCCTTTGCTTTAGTAACTCAGAATATTGCTCAAGAAGTTGGGATTATTGATATTAATGTACCAAAAACTGAAGGAGACGCGTTGGACTTATCTCACGCATTAGCATTTACTTCTCCTAAAAAAATCTATGCTGCTACTTATGACGATTGCCATGATGCAGACTTAGTTGTCTTAACAGCTGGTGCGCCTCAAAAACCAGGCGAAACTCGTTTAGACTTAGTTCATAAAAACTTGAAAATTAATAAAGAAATCGTTACAACAATTGTTGATTCTGGTTTCAATGGCATCTTCTTAGTTGCCGCAAACCCAGTCGACATTTTGACTTATTCAACTTGGAAATTCTCTGGTTTCCCGAAAGAACGAGTAATCGGTTCAGGAACTTCACTAGATTCTGCTCGTTTCCGTCAAGCAATTGCCGAATTAGTTGATGTTGATGCACGAAATGTCCATGCCTACATCTTAGGGGAACACGGAGATACAGAATTCCCAGTTTGGTCACATGCGAATGTCGCTGGCTTACAAATTTACGAATGGGTGAAAAATAATCCTGACGTCGATGAAGAAGCAATGGTTAATTTATTCTTCAACGTACGCGACGCTGCTTACACAATCATCGAGAAAAAAGGAGCTACTTTCTATGGAATCGCGGTGGCACTAGCGCGTATCACTAAAGCTATCCTAAACGATGAAAACTCTGTGTTACCATTATCTGTTTATTTAGAAGGTGAATATGGTCAAAACGATATTTATATCGGTGCACCAGCGATCATCAACCGCCAAGGAGTTAAACAAGTCATTGAAATTCCATTAACAGATGCTGAGCAAGAAAAAATGGAAGCTTCTGCTTCTGCATTAAAAGAAGTTATTGAAACAGCTTTTGCTAAATTTGAAGCAGAAGAAGCAAAATAACTCCTTCTATAATAGTCGAAAATTGAAAATAACCAAGAGTGACCACTATTGTTACTCCGCTTTAAAGCCTGGTACAAAAATCCAAAGTGATTTTTGCACCAGGCTTTACTTTTAATCTGTTTTACTTTACTCATCACTCAACTTTTTAAAAAATTATTGTTTTGTTTAGCTCGAAAAATAACAATAACCAAAAATAAGTTTGTTATCTAAAATTCACTACACTACTTAATACAGTCCATCTGCTTCTTCTTTTGTCACAATGTAAATATTTTTCATTTGCGTATAAGCATCTAGCATTGATTTATGCGTTTCTCGACCAATTCCTGATTTTTTATAACCGCCAAATGGCGCGCCCGCAGGCAATTGATTGTATGTGTTGACCCACATCCGACCTGTCCGTACACCACGAGCAACCCGTAATGCCACATTGATATCTTGAGAAAAGACGGCACCACCTAGACCATATTCAGAATCATTAGCTAAACGAATGACTTCTTCTTCCGTTTCAAATTTAATCACTGTTGCAACAGGACCAAAGATTTCTTCTTGGGCCACGCACATTGTATTCGTGCCATTCGCTAATAACGTAGGTGCTAAAAATGCCCCCTTGTCTAGCCCATTTTCTGTTAAACGTTGCCCACCAGTAATCAGTGTAGCTCCTTCCTTCACACCAATTTCGACATATTTTAAAATTTCTTCCAATTGATGCTCATTGATCTGAGCGCCCATTTCAACATCTTTTTCCCACGGGAAACCAACGTTCACTTGTTCAAATTTTTCCTTTAAAGCTTCTACAAATTGATCATAAATACCTGACTGAACGAACACACGAGACCCAGCACAACAAACTTGCCCTTGGTTGAATAAAATTCCTAACTGCACACCTTCTAATGCTCGTTCCCAATTGGCATCTTCAAAAATAATGTTGGCTGATTTTCCGCCAAGTTCTAAAGTGGCTGGAATTAGGCGGTCGGCCGCCGCTTTAGCGACAGTGTACCCCACCTCTGTTGAACCTGTAAAAGCTAGCTTATCAAACCCTGGATGTGCCAACATATAATTTCCTGAATCAGAACCACGACCGGTGATTAAATTCACTACTCCTTTCGGCAAGACTTGATCAAAAATTTTAAACAATTCCAACAGACTTAATGATGTGCTCGAGGACGGATGAATCACAACCGTATTACCTGCTGCCAACGCTGGCGCTAATTTCCAAGCGCCCATTAATAAGGGGAAATTCCACGGAATAATTTGACCCACAACACCAATGGGTTCTTTCACAACAATGGATAACGTATCCTTATCAAATTCTTTGACAGACCCTTCTTCTCCACGAATCACACTAGCAAAATACCGAAAATGGTCTGCACTGGCAGGGACATCAATTGATTGCGTTTCCCGAAGCGGTTTTCCATTATCTAAAGTCTCCACCATAGCCAAATGTTCTTGATTTTCTTCAATCAAATCAGCAATTTTCAATAAAAGATTGCTTCTTGTTACAACATCAACATCTTTCCATGTCTGAAACGCTTCTTGGGCTGCTTCTACAGCTCGATCCACATCTGCATTTGTGGCATCTACAAATTCTGCTAATTTTTCACCATTACTAGGATTGTAACTAGCAATCATTTTGTTACCACTACCTGTTGTCCACTCTCCATTAATATACAATTGATAGCTACTGGCAACTACTTGATTTATTTCTTTTTTATTCATTTACCCACCTCTTTTTTTATTTTTGTATCCGCTTACAATTATAAGACATCTTTCACCTAAAAGTAAATGATTCTACCTAAAAAAAATATAGCTCTCAGCGACTGTTGCTAACTCATCCCGACCTGAAGCCTCCTGGCAATATCTGAATGTATTAAACTTTATTGGAGAGACTTTTTGCCACAAAAAAAAGCTGAAACTGAAGAATTAAAATTGATTCTTCAGTTCCAACTTTGCTTTTTACAACTCATCCGTTCTTATTGACAAAGAGCTGATTTTTTTATTTATCTTTTGGAACGATATAGTTCATTAAATGTGTTTGATCGGCTGAGATTGTACGTGTCGAAACAACGTTTAATCCCTTCACGTTCATTTCAGAAATTAAGATGCTACCATCTTTAAAGACTTTTTCCACAAACGCGACATGACCATAAGTATTGTCTGCGCCTAAAACGCCAGCTGGGAAGGAAACCGCTGCGCCTGCTTTTGGTGTACGACTTACTTTGTACCCGCGTGCACGACCTGTTTCGCCCCAATCTTGACCATTCCCCATTGTTAAGTCCACACGTTTACCTAATTGCGTAATACGGTTGTAGACATATTGTGTACAGTTGCCCCAAGCATAACTATTAAAGGTGTCATAGTTTTTGCCATTATAGGCTGGGAAATTTGATTCCATTGGTTCAACGGTTGCTTTTTCTTTATCATAATAAGTTAAATCGTATGTTTTAATTAACGCATTTAATTTCTTATGGTAATCTTTGTCCGTTGCGTATTTTCCTGTTAGGAAACGTGTCGCTTCTTTGTATGATTTGGCTTCCGTTTTCCAGACACCATGATAGAAATCTTTATTGGAATCTAAACCATTTTTCAATAATTTCGCATAATCTTCCATTGATTCTTTATACGTTGGATATTGACGGAATTTTGCTTCTACTGTGTATAGGTTACCGAAACCATTGTCTTCATAGGTAATAAAAGAAACAGATTGACCTTTGTAATCGCCTTTAATACCAAACAAATTGTAGTTTGGTTTCTGGCTTAATTTACTATTGCCGCTGCCACTTTCTAAAATTGCTTGAGCAATCATCACACTAGCATATAAGTTTTTGTCCTTGGCCACTTTCCGAGCAGATTCACCGATTTCTTGAATAAACTCTTCTGTCTTCTTCGTTTTGCTGACCGTAAACGTCTCATCGTCTTCCACTAACCCAACCGTTTCATTTGTAACCGGTGGGACTATTTCGGGCTGCGGTGTTGACGCTGCTGGTTGTTCTACTGGCTTTTCAGCTGGCGCTGTTGGTGTCACTGGTTTCGCCGGCTGTTTTGATTCAGAAGTACTCGTGCCAGGTTTTGGCTGTTCTTTAGAAGAACTTGGTGTAGTCGTCGGCGTGGTACTTGATTCAGTTGTACTTGTTGACGTAGAATCTGTGGTTGACTCTGTTGCACTCGTTGAGGTGGAGTCAGTAGTCGATTCTGTCGTACTTGTGGATGTTGAATCCGTTGTGGAATCTGTCGTTTCGGTTCCTGACGTTTCAGTGGACTCCGTGGTTGCAGATTCACTTGATTCGGTTGAACTTTCTGTTTCAGTTGTTGATTCTTCTGTCGCTTCTGTTGTTTCACTAGTCGCTGTCGTTTCAGTGGCTTCAGCAGTTGTTGCTTCTGCGGTTGTTTCTGCAACAGAACTATTTTCAGCTACCAAGTTATTACCTTCTGCAAATGCACCTACTGGCATTGATGAACCTAAAAGTAATAAGGTAGAGAACAGGGCAAATTGTTTTTTCATACTCATTCTCCTTTTTTATTTTTCTCCATTTATTTTTATGTACCAACATATATAATTGACATAGTTATTGTTTAAATGGCTCCTTTTTTAATAGTATACTGTTTCATAAAAAATTTCTAGCAAAAAGTTAAAAAAATAGAAGAAAATTCACAAATTCTTCTATCTTTTTTTGGTAATTTTCTAAGAAAAAAAAGAAAGGGCTTGAACAAACATCAATGTCCTCTCTTTTTCTCGTTATCCTTCAAACAAAATACTTTTTTTTCGAAGTGCCTCTTTGATTTCTTGGAAAGTTTCTTCGTCTGCACAGCGAATAGTATGCAGATGGACGCCTCCTGTTAAAACTGATAGTAATGTAGCATGCTCTTTTTGATACTTGTCCATAAATTTATCAATATCTTTCTCTGATTGAATGCGCAAACTGCCAATTAATTCCCCATAAAGCGGATGTGCAATACTCACATCTACCACTTCTCCACCTTTGGCAACAATGACTGACAATTCTTCTCTCGTTTGTTCAGGTGTATGTTGACAAGCAATTTTCCGTTCAATTCCTTCTAAAGGTTGTTCCAACATATACCCTCGAGCTGTTGCGACAATTTCGACCCCTGTCGCCCGTAATAGAGCGACATCTCCTACAATAATTTGTCTGCTGACATCAAAAGCTTTTGCAAAACGAGTGGCACTAATTGGCTTTTCGGTCTCTCTTAATCTTTTAACAATCTCTCTTCTTCTGATTTCTCCATCCACGACCTTCGCCTCACTCTCCTAAATGTTTTTCTTGGAAACGTTTAGAGGCGTCCATAATTCCCTGGAAAGTCTCAGATAATGTTTCTTCATACTCGGCATTTTCAACATGATTCAGAATAGTTTCTAATACTTGTTGTTCTCTTTCAGAATCAAAAACCGCATGACCTGCTTTCTTTTTCACTGCAGCAATCTCTGCGACGACGTCCATCCGCTGTTCTAATAAACGGACCAGTTCCTTATCGATTTGGTTAATCTTTGCTCGTTGTTGTTCTAAAGAAGTTGTTGGAGCGTCATCTTCAGTCAATTCTTTAATTATCCGTGCTGGATTACCTGCGATCACACAGTTTTCTGGGAACGATTTGGTCACAACAGCACCTGCTGCCACCACTACATTATCGCCTAATGTTACGCCAGGAAGGACAATCGCTCCACCGCCAATCCAAACATTGTTGCCAATGATAATTCGTTTCCCTGATTCCATTCCGCTATTACGCTTGGCCGCTTGTAATGGATGCTCGGCTGTATAAAGTTGCACATTGGGGCCAAACATACAGTTATCGCCAATTTCAATTGGACAAACATCTAAAAAAACGTTATTAAAATTGGCATAGAAATTTTTTCCCACAGAAATGTTGTAGCCGTAATCAAATTGAATCATCGGTTCGATGTACGTCCCGACACCCACTTTTCCAAATGTTTCTTCTATTAATTGACGACGAATATAAGTGTCTGGTTGTTGGTTAATTAACGCCATTTGTTCACGGGCTTTTTTGCGATCAGCCACTAATTCAGGATCTGAGGCAAAATATAGTGCACCTGCGATCATTTTTTCTTTTTCTGATTTAAATTCTTTCATTCCGTTACTCCTTTATCGTTAATTCTGCAAATATCGTTTCGGCTTTCGCTTCTAAAAAATAATAAGGTTGTTGTAAAAATAGCGGCGTTTGATTAATGGCTAAAATAGTTGCTGTTGGTTGTTTATAATGAATCAAATCGCAAAATGGATGCACTTGAAAACTCGTGCCGACAATCACGATTAAGTCGGCAGAAGCAACGGCCTGAATGGCTTTTTCGATTGCCTCTTCGGATAATCCTTCTTCATACAAAGTAATAGCTGGACGGATTTGTCCATGACAGTCTGCGTGCCGATCACTAAGTAAATAGTCTTGCCAAGGAACCGTTGTACCACAAGTTTGGCAATAACATTCATATAAATTACCGTGAAAGTCCACCACTTCTTGGCTACCTGCTTTTCGATGAAGCCCATCAATATTTTGTGAAACAATTTTTCCCCGTTTCATTTGCTCTAATTGTGCCATTTTCTGGTGAATGATATTAGGTTGTGCGTCTGGATGATAGAGCGTTTTAACGAATTGATAAAACTTTTCTGGCTCTGTTTTTAAGCAAGTCCGGCTCAATAAGTATTCCGGTTGCTGGATTCCTTGATAGACACCTTTTAAGGAACGATAATCTGGCACACCTGAGGCTGTCGAGATACCCGCACCTGTTAAAAATGTGATTTTTTGTTGGGTTGCCAACCAATGAATTGCCTCGGCTTGCGTGATATCTTGCATATCGATTCAGCTCCTAATCTTCTATATTATAACGTATTTTAACATTAGCACCAAAAGTTTTTCCACTTTTTGAAAACTTCTTACCTATATATTGATTTATCTTGAAAGAGTTTGTGACAAATTTCTCAACTCGTGGTAAAATATGCATGAGTAAAAGTGAGGTGAAACAACAATGGTCGCATTTATTATTTATTGGGCTGCAATTATTGCCTGCATCGCTTGGGGCGTTTTAAGCATTTGGTTCTCTGTTTTTTATCTTTCTCGTAAAGAAAACGGAAATCTTTGGGCTTTTGCGTTCTTCAACGTTATCGCTATTATCGCCTTAGCAATTGTTTTATTAGTTTACAAAACTTGGGATTTCGGTATCTTAACTTACTCAAGTCTAATTTATACAATTTTAGCTTCTTTAGGTGTATTGACTGTTCTTCAAGCTATTTTAGGTCGTGAACCAAAAGCTGTCAAAGCTTAAGTAAAAAGCAACTGTTCCTTTAGGAATGGTTGCTTTTTTCGTATTAGTTTCTATTTCGTAGGGAAAATGTTACGCTAATTTCATGGTGTTTGTGTCCTCTTGATAAATTCCTTTGCTGGAACATATTGACTTTCTTCTGGATTTATCCTAAAATTAATAACTGAATTTAATAACTGAATAGTGCCTCAAAAAAGAGGTAGAGGTCGCGGTTTTTATTACGCTTGTGGAGTGAGAGGACACTGGGAAGCAAGTTTAGGATCAATCGCCGAAATGCATAACGGAGCCTCTTCTGTTGTGTGTTGGGACGTAAGTTAAGAGCTTGCGGACTGTCTTAGTAGTGATGCTAAGTTGTGCTATGTTTCGTTGAGGAATTTTTTTCGACATTACCTAGCAACCTTACATCTGTTTGGTTGTTTTTTTGTATTCAAAAATAGGTTGTGACAGAAGTATTCTCCTTTAAAAAGACAGAATCGCTTTTGCTCAGCTGATTATCAAAGCTTGTTGATTGAAAAAAGACAAAACGATCAATCAGACAAGAAATTTAAAGGAGAGAAAAAGATGAACAAAAAAGTTTTTTCATTCAGTCTACTACTTGTCACGCTATTTTCGTTACTTGGCATGACAACCAACGCTTCGGCGGAGGAAAATGGTGAATTTCGTGTCGGCATGGAAGCTGGCTACGCCCCTTTTAACTGGTCACAGAAAAATGACGCACATGGCGCAGTGCCTATTCAAGGCAACTCTTATGCAGGCGGCTATGATGTTCAAATTTCTAAAAAAATTGCCGATGGTTTAGGTCGTAAATTAGTAATCGTCCAAACCAAATGGGATGGCTTGGCGCCCGCCTTACAATCTGGAAAAATTGATGCCATTATCGCCGGAATGAGCCCAACCGCTGAACGAAAAAAAGAAATTGCTTTTACAAATCCTTATTATGAATCACAATTTGTCGTAATTGTTAAAAAAGATGGCAAATACGCTAATGCAAAAAGCTTGAAAGATTTAGCTGATGCTAAAATTACAGCTCAACTAAATACATTCCACTACGGATTAATTGATCAAATTCCAAATGTCAATAAACAGCAAGCAATGGATAACTTTTCAGCTATGCGAACAGCACTTGCTTCTGGCATGATTGATGGGTATGTTAGTGAACGCCCTGAAGGCATAACAGCAACTAGTGTCAATAAAGAATTAAAAATGTTAGAATTTCCAAAAGAAAATGGCTTTGATGCTAGCGCTGAAGACTCACAAGTAGCAGTCGGCATGCGTAAAGGCGATCCTGACATTGAAAAAGTAAACAAAATTTTAGCAGGTATTTCTCAAGATGAACGGACAAAAATTATGGACCAAGCAATCAAGGATCAACCTGCAGCAACAGATAGTGATGAACAAAAAACAGGACTTATTAACGATTTCAAAAATATTTGGAATCAATATGGCGACATGTTTTTACGTGGTGCTGGTTTAACGCTATTTATCGCGTTAATTGGGACAGTTGTCGGAACAACCCTTGGTTTACTAATTGGTGTCTTCCGTACAATTCCAGATTCTGAAAACCCAGTCGCTCGTTTCTTCCAAAAATTAGGAAATTTAATTCTTTCTATTTATATTGAAGTTTTCCGTGGTACACCAATGATGGTTCAAGCAATGGTTATTTTCTATGGTTTAGCTCTAGCTTTTGGCATCTCTTTAGACCGAACAGTGGCCGCATTATTTATCGTTTCTGTGAATACTGGTGCCTATATGTCTGAAATTGTTCGCGGAGGTATTTTCGCAGTAGATAAAGGACAATTCGAGGCAGCACAAGCGATCGGGATGACCCATGGACAAACAATGCGTAAAGTCGTTATTCCCCAAGTATTACGTAATATTTTACCTGCAACAGGGAATGAATTTGTCATTAATATCAAAGATACGGCCGTGTTAAGTGTTATCGGTGTTGCAGATTTATTCTTCCAAGGGAATGCTGCTTCTGGCGCAAACTTCCAGTTCTTCCAAACCTTTACAATTGTCGGCATCATGTACTTGGTAATGACTTTTGTGATCACACGAATCTTACGTGTTGTGGAACGTAAAATGGATGGCCCTTCTGCTTACGTTAAAGTAGAAGAATTAACTGAAGAAGGAAAAGAAAGCTAGGAGGCAAACAGATGAGTGCAATTATTGAAATTGAACATTTACGAAAAAGCTTTGGCGAAAACGAAGTATTAAAAGATATCAATATGAACGTCAACAAAGGAGAAGTTGTCACCATTATCGGTTCTTCTGGTTCTGGTAAATCAACGTTACTACGTTGTATTAATTTGTTAGAAAAACCAACAGATGGCAAAATCATCTATAATGGTAAAAATGTTTTAGAACGTGGTTATAGTTTGCCCAAATATCGGACCCATTTAGGCATGGTTTTCCAATCATTCAATTTATTTAATAACATGAATGTCTTAGAAAACTGTACTTCTGGTCAGATGACTGTCCTAAAAAGAAACAAAGAAGAAGCCAAAAAAATTGCCTTAGAAAATTTAGAAAAAGTTGGCATGGCTCGTTTTATTGATGCCAAACCTGCTCAATTATCTGGTGGACAAAAGCAACGGGTAGCCATTGCTCGAGCATTATCAATGGATCCAGATGTTTTACTTTTCGATGAACCAACTTCTGCATTGGATCCTGAAATGGTTGGCGAAGTGCTAAAAACGATGAAAAATCTTGCCCATACAGGGCTAACAATGGTGATTGTAACACATGAAATGGAATTTGCGCGGGACGTATCCGATCGTGTTATTTTCATGGATAAAGGTGTCATTGCCGAAGAAGGGACCGCTGAAGATATTTTTGTCCATCCAAAAGAAGCTCGGACAAAAGAGTTCTTACATCGGATTTTAACGAAAAACTAGTAAAAAAGAGGCAGTCATTCTGGTTAGAGTGACTGCCTCTTTTGTTATTTTTTGTATTGACGAATCATTGGCGGTTCATAGGAATCAATAAATGCACCAATTTCTTCTAAGGAATCTGAAATGAAAATTTTAGCTCGATCCGCTTCTGTTAAGAAACTAGTTTCTACCATTTTATCAAAAAAGGCAGCTAATAAGTCATAGTAACCATTCACATTGTATAAAATACACGGATTCATATGTTCACCGACTCGGCCCCAAGAGATCACCTCGCTAATTTCTTCGAGTGTGCCGGGACCACCGGGTAAAGCTAAATACACATCTGCCAATTCAATCATTTTTTTCTTACGCGCATGCATATCACTGACTGTATGCATCTTTGTAATGCCATTATGTGCAATCTCCCGCTCCATTAAAAAAGTGGGCATGACACCAATTACCTCTCCACCTTCTGCTAAAAGCGTGTCAGCCACCGTACCCATTAGACCAACATTGCCACCGCCATAAACTAGATCATAGTGATTTTCTTTCATCCAAGCGGCTAACGCTACTGCAGCTTGCTGATAGATTGGCTCATTTCCCAGACTGGCGCCACAATATACTGCCATTTTTTTCACAAACATACCCTCCATTTAGATAGATTCTTTTTTACCATCTATCCTCTGGTAGCTATGGTAGCATATTTTGATTTTCTCGAAAAGGTGCAGCCATTTTTCTTTTCGTTTTAAAAGTATTTGAATTTTCAGACAATAAATGCTATAGTCTTTTTATATTTTAAAATTTCAGAAAAAGGAGCCCTATTATCTTGTCTACCTCACTCACTATTCGCTTAGTTGCCGAAGCAGATTGGCCCGCATTACATGCCTTGGATCAAATCATTTGGACAAAAAAGAATACCCCTGCCGAGATACAACCACTCTCGCTTGCGGCATATCAGGAAAAAATGAAAGATGAAACGATTTTTGTTGCCATCAGCGGACAACAACTTGCTGGATTTATTGAAGTCCATCCGCCCACTTCGTTAGCAGCTCATCAAAAGCAATGGCTACTAAGTATTGGCGTTTCGCCAGATTTCCAAGGTCAAGGGATTGGTGGTTCTTTGTTGTCGTATGTCAAAGAGATGGCTCAGATAAGCGGGATTCATAAGCTGAGTTTGCGAGTAATGGCTACCAATCAAGAAGCCATTCGATTCTATGAAAAACATGGTTTTGTGCAGGAAGCACATTTTAAAGAAGAATTTTATATAAATGGACACTATTGTGATGATTATCAGTATGCTTATTTCATAGAAAAATAAGAAAACCAATGTTTTCTATAAAAACTGGTTGCTCTCTGTTTCTTCTTCTGTTATTTTAAATAATAAGACAATATTAAGGAGTGTGAATCTATGCAAAAAAAGTTAGTTTGGCGTGATTATCTATACGTTGGTTCAATGTTATTCGGTTTGTTTTTCGGTGCTGGAAATTTAATTTTCCCTGTACATATGGGACAAGAAGCGGGGGCTTCCGTCTTTTTAGCAAACTTGGGCTTCTTAGCCACTGGAATTGGCTTACCTTTTCTTGGTGTCATTGCTATGGGTGTTTCTAAAAGTTCAGGTGTTTTTGACTTAGCTTCTCGGATTAATCGTCGTTATGCTCTTATTTTTACCTTACTATTATATTTAACGATTGGTCCTTTCTTTGCTTTACCAAGGTTAGCAACTACTTCTTTTGAGATTGGTCTTGCACCATTTGTTCCTAAAGACTTGCAATGGCTGGTTCTTGCTGGTTTTTCCGCATTATTTTTCTTAGCTGTTTGGCTCTTCTCTAGAAAGCCAAGTAAAATCTTAGATTATGTGGGTAAATTTTTAAATCCGTTATTTTTAGCATTGCTAGGAATTTTGATTGTTTTAGCCTTTGTAAAACCATTAGGTCATGTGGCCAGTGCCGCTGTTGGTGAAAATTATATTTCAAGTCCTTTCTTTAAAGGATTTACAGAAGGTTATAATACGCTGGATGCTTTAGCTTCATTAGCTTTTGGGATTGTTGTCGTTTCCACTTTACGAAATATGGGCGTCGAAAAACCAGGAGATATCGCTAAAGGAATGATTAAATCAGGTGCTTTCAGTGTTGTATTGATGGGGATTATCTATACCTTACTTGCTTATATGGGAACAATGAGTATCGGGGCTTTTCCAATCAGTGAAAACGGCGGGATTGCCTTAGCCCAAATTGCCAATTACTATTTAGGCCTACCAGGGAGTATTTTACTGGCTTTTATCGTAGTTCTTGCTTGTTTAAAAACCGGTATCGGCTTAAGTACAGCCTTTTCTGAGACTTTTGAAGAAATGTTTCCGAAAGTTTCCTATCAAAAATTCTTGGCAATTGTTGTTATTTTACCAGCTATTTTTGCAAATGTCGGCTTAACCAACATCATTCAATTTGCCGTTCCAGTCTTGATGTTCCTTTATCCATTGGCGATTACTTTAATGCTTTTGGTAATCATCAGTCCTATTTTCAAACATCGACGGGAAGTCTATCAAGCAACGACCTATATCACATTGATTGCTGCTGTTTTAGATGCATTAAATAGTTCCCCCGCCTTTATCAAAGATACGGCGTTTGTAACAACGCTTTTAGAAAAAGCCGGCCAATACTTACCATTGTTCACTATTGGCATGGGCTGGGTCGTTCCAGCAACGGTTGCTTTTCTAATTAGTTGGGTTTGGGTCATGATTTCTAAAAAAGATCCTATTCTTGATTAATTATTACTAAAACGGCACTAGAAAAATGCGGAAGCGCATCTTTTGTAGTGTCGTTTTTATGTATATTCGTTGTACCAAACTCTTGACTATGGTAAATTGAAGTTACCAATAAGTACTGGAGGAAATTGCCCATGTTAGTTACAACAACCGAGAGAATTAGCGGTCAAGAATATGAAATTATTGGAGAAGTTTTCGGGTTAACCACACGTTCTAAAAATATGTTTAAAGATTTAGGTGCTGGACTAAAAAGCGTAGTTGGCGGTGAAATCAAAGGTTACACTGATATGCAACGAGAAGCACGCGACCAAGCAATCGAACGTTTAAAAGCAGAAGCCTCTAAATTAGGTGCAGATGCCGTTGTGATGATGCGTTTTGATTCTGGCACAATTGGCACAGACATGCAATCTGTCGTGGCTTACGGAACAGCTGTTAAATACATCTAAATTTTGCAACTAAAAAGACGTAGACCTTTTCTTGTAAGGTCTACGTCTTTTTAGTTTTCATATTTCACTTCTGCTAAATACAATCCTTCTGGATGAGCAGTCGGACCTGCTAAATTTCGATCTTTGGCTGCGATAATTGCTGGAATCGCGGTTGGTTCCAGCCGCCCATTGCCGATTTTCAATAGCGTACCAACTAAAATCCGAATCATTTTGTACAAGAAACCATCGCCCCGAAAAGTGAATGTTAATTCATCCCCCGTTTCATTGACATGAACACTGGCTTCATGAATAGTTCGGACTTTATCTTCTACTGAACTTCCTGAGGCACAGAAAGAGGTAAAATCATGGGTACCTAATAAATCAGGTAAAGCTTGTTGGATTTTTTCGAGATCAATGGGATACGGAAAATAACTGGCATAAAAACGTCGAAATGGACTTCGCGGTTTGCCAATATCCACTTTAAATTGATAGGTTTTTTCGATCACGTGATAACGTGCATGAAAGTCTTCTGAAACACGTTCCACGCTTCGCACAGCAATGTCTTCGGGTGTTTGTGTGTCTAACGCAAAGCGCATTTTTTCCAACGGACGTTCCTGCGGATAATCAAAGTGAATCACTTGGCCCATTGCATGAACACCTGCATCTGTTCGTCCTGAACCAAAAACCGTCACGGAGCGTCCGTTATTCATGCGTGCTAACGTTTTTTCTATTTCTTCTTGAACGGTACGCTCATTAGGCTGCTTTTGAAAGCCATGAAAATGAGTGCCATCATAGGCAATGATTGCTTTATAGCGGGGCATAATTTTTCTTCACCTTTTCTAAGTTCTTAATACAAATAAGCCAATGGTTAACAAGACAAAGCCAAACATTACTATTGTATCTCGTAGGTGCCAATGAAGAATGCGGTATTTCGTCCGTCCTTCACCGCCTTGATAACCTCTTGCTTCCATGGCAGTCGCTAAGTCTTCCGCACGATTAAAACTACTTACGAAAAGCGGAATCAAAAGTGGAACAATAGCTTTCATTTTTTGAAGTAAGTTTCCTTCACCAAAATCAACACCACGGGCACGTTGGGCATTCATAATCTTTTCCGTTTCATCCATTAATGTTGGGACAAAACGTAA
Source organism: Enterococcus sp. DIV0682 (assembly GCF_051712685.1). Lineage (NCBI taxonomy): Bacteria > Bacillati > Bacillota > Bacilli > Lactobacillales > Enterococcaceae > Enterococcus > Enterococcus sp. DIV0682. The sequence continues at coordinate 186,124 of NZ_JBIOPK010000001.1, read as the reverse complement.
GGCAATTGATAACATCAATGAAACTTCATGAACTGGAAATTTCACCACACGAAGTGGGCGTAACAAATATTCAATCGCATCTGATAACTCTAATGGTGCCGTCGTTAAAGTTAATAACGTTGACATGAAAATAATTAAAACAAAACGACAGAAAATAAATAGCCCATTCGTCACACCAAACTGGGTAATGGAAATAATTCCCCACTGAAAGTACACCTCTCCCCCTTGTGTAAACAAGGTTTGAAGAGCCACAGTAAACAGAATTAGCCATAATAATGGCCGAACACCGCGGATAAAGAAGCGGGCGCTGATTTTTGATAATGAAATAGCAAAAGCAGTAAAGGCTGCTATTAAAACATAACTCTGCCAATTATTTGCTAAAAAGATAATTCCAATAAAATAAAAACTAGCTAATAATTTTGCACGCGGATCTAAACGATGGATAAAAGAATCGCCTGGAATATAACGCCCAAAAATCAATTTATTCATCATTTTGCCTCACCTGCTTCCTGCATTTTTTTCAGAAGCTGATCGGCTAATTGATCGGCCGTTAATGGTAATTGCTCAAAAGAAAAGCCTTTTGCCACTAATTTTTCAGCAAATTCGGCTGCAGTTGGCACGCCTAATTGTTTTTCTTTCAGCCATTGTGTCTCTTGAAACACTTCTTGTGGTGCTCCCGCTCGGACGATTTGTCCTTTTTCTAAAACAATCACATGATCTGCGTAATTAGCCACGTCATCCATCAAATGTGTCACTAAAACGATGGTCATATTATGTTCCTTATGCAGACGACTAAACATCTCCATCATTTCTTTACGACCCTTAGGATCCAAACCAGCGGTCGGTTCGTCTAATACTAAGACTTCTGGTTCCATCGCTAGCACACCAGCAATTGCGACACGGCGCATTTGGCCACCTGATAACTCAAACGGAGAATGTTGTAAGTATTTTTCATCTAAGCCGACTAAATCAAGCATTTTCTTAGCTAATTTTTTCGCTTCTTCGTCTGAAACACCAAAATTTTTCGGTCCGAAAGCGATGTCTCGCTCCACTGTTTCTTCAAACAATTGTGCTTCTGGAAATTGAAAAACGATCCCAACTTTTTTACGAATTGGTTTTAAATTCTTATTATCTGTTTCTGGCGTAATTACACGCTCTCCAATTGTCACTTGGCCTTTAGTTGGTTTCACCAAAGCATTTAAATGTTGTAATAGCGTTGATTTGCCACTGCCAGTATGTCCGACAATCGCTGTATAAGAGCCGTCTTGAATCGTTAAATTAATATCGAATAATGCCCGTTGCTCAAAAGGAGTATTGGGTTGGTAAGTAAAATCTACTTGTTTAAAACGGATGTCCATAACCAATCCACCATCCCTTCTTCTGTTAAATAATTCGTTGGCACAGCAACGCCACGCTCTTTCAAAGCTACTTTTAATTTTTCAGGAAACGGTAAATCCAAGCCCATTTCAACAAGCGCTTCTCCTGCAGAAAAAATCTTTTCTGGTGTTCCTTCGTTTGTCAATTGTCCTTGGCGCATCACTAAAATACGATTCGCATTAGCCGCTTCATCAATATCGTGGGTAATAGAAATAACTGTTAAATTGCTTTCTTCTTTAATCTTTTGAATGGTAGCAATCACTTCTGCACGACCTTCTGGATCTAACATACTTGTCGCTTCGTCTAAAATAATAATATCTGGTCGCAAAGCAACCACACCAGCAATAGCTACTCGTTGTTTTTGGCCGCCAGATAGCCGAGCAGGTTCTCGCTTGGCAAAATCTAACATACGAACCCGTTCTAAGGCATCGTGAACACGTTCGACCATTTCATCACGCGGAATACCTTGATTTTCTAAACCAAAAGCCACATCGTCTTCGACTGTTGAACCGACAAATTGGTTATCTGGATTCTGAAAGACCATTCCTACCATACGCCGGATATCCCAGACGTTTGCTTCATTTAATTCTTTGCCGCCAACTTTGATAGTCCCAGCAGCTGGCAGTAACAGACCATTGATCGTTTTGGCTAACGTTGATTTACCAGAACCATTATGGCCAATAATAGCGACCCATTCGCCTTGTTGAATGGAAAAAGACACATCTTTTAAAGCGGGAGAAGCATCTTCTGGTTGATAATTAAATTGGATATTATTTAGTTCAATGATTGGTTGCATCGCGTACTCCCTCAATCTATTTATTCTTTCTAACACTACCAAAAAAGTAGCGTTTTTTCAATCATCTGTTCTGATTCTTCACACTATTTTTTATTATACCAAAAGAACGGTCATTATGGGAGCTCTTATCTGTCTTGACAGGTCTATTTTTCATAAAAATAACTTCTTGTTCTCATAAAACAAGAAGTTACTGATTTTCTTTTAAAAATGCGTCTTCAAATATTCAAACGCATATTGGGCATATAACTCAGCACCCATTGCCATCGCATCTTCATCAATATTGAAACGACCATGGTGATGTGCCCATTCCGTATCTTTCTCCGGATTACCACTTCCCACTAAGGCAAAACAACCAGAAGCATGTTCAGTATAATAACTGAAGTCTTCGCCACCGGTTGTCGGCTCTTCTTGTCTTAAGGCCGCTTCACCAAAATTTTCCTTAATTAGTGTTTGAGCAAACAAGGCATCTTGCTCATCATTAATCACTGGCAACGTTCCATATTGATAATCTAACGAAGCCGTCCCACCGTAAATAGCGGCTGTTTGTTCCGCATAGCGTTGCAGCGCCTGTTCTACTCGATTACGCGTTGCTACACTAAAGCAACGAACCGTTCCTTCTAAACGTGCATTCTCAGCAATCACATTAAAACGGGTCCCCACATCCATCCGTCCAATCGTGACAACTACTGGATCTAAAGGATCTGTCTCCCGAGAAACAATCGTTTGCAGATTCATCACGAAAGAAGAAGCTATAACTGCCGCATCAACACAAGCGTTTGGCATGGCACCATGGCCACCACGTCCTTTAAAATCAACAGAAAAAATATCTGCGGATGCGAAACTTGAGCCCACTCGACACGAAGCGGTTCCTACAGGCATTTGTGACCAGATATGTAAGCCAAATACATCATCAACACCGGTCATTGCGCCTTGCGCAACCATTGCTTTAGCACCTTGCGCATTTTCTTCAGATGGTTGAAAAATTAACCTTACTGTTCCCTGAAGTTCTTCCTGGATTTCTTTTAATACTTTAGCCGCTGTTACTAACATCGCGGTATGGGAATCATGCCCACATGCATGCATCTTGCCAGCTTCTAAAGATTTATAAGCTAAATCTTCATTTAATTCCTGTACAGGTAAGGCATCCATATCAGCCCGCAGCGCAACCACTCGGCCTGGTTTGCCGCCCACAATTTCAGCAATTAAACCCGTCGGTTCTGTTTTGCGATAAGTAATTCCTAATTGATCAAGAACTGCCGCGATTTTTTCTGTCGTTCGAAATTCTTCAAATTGTAATTCTGGATGTTGGTGTAAATCCCGTCGAAAAGCAATCATTTCTTGTGCATGCTGCTTGACTAGTGCTTTGATTTTTTTCATACTTACGCCCCGTTTCTACAAACTTAATAAAATACTTGAAAAAATACCCGCTAAAATAACCGAAACAATAGTGACTGTTACGAAACCTGCCACTAACATCGGTGGCATTAAATGGCTCGTTAAAGCTGCCTGTTCTTGTTCATCTTCTGTCAATGATTGAATCACTTCATTCGTAATAATATAATCGGCTGGAAAGCCATATAAAGCTGTCAACGAAACAGCGAATGCCATCTCTTTACTCACACCTAATACACGACCAACAATTGCTGAAAAGATGTACATCCCGATAACACCAATCACAATAATCCCAATCATTGGTAAAAATAAATCCATCAACATTTCAGGTGTGGCTTGTTTTAAGCCATCAAAGACAAAAAGCATTAACCCTAAAATCGCAAAACCAAAGCTATTTGCTTTCTGTAATGGTTGCTTTTCTAAAAAGCCTAAAGACGTTGCAATCACGCCAAAACATAAACACAGCACAAAAGGACTAATCGTCACAAACGGTGCCGTCCACACAGAAACATAATAAGCGAGTGTGGCAACTAAGGCTAAACGTAAAATTCGTGAATAATCTGTATGATATCGTTTGGGTACTTTTTCAAATAGTTTAGGCACATCTGGTTCTGCTCCTGTTTCTTGCCCCTCTTGTTCATGAACCGGCTGCCATGTCCCTGCTCGATATTCTTGAAGCTTCCGCTTTCCTTCTTTTTTTAGAACAATTGAAGTTAAGGGATAACCTGCAAACCCTTGAATGACATAAATTAAAATTGCCAAAACCGAAAGTGAGGCTAAACCAGCTGATTGAGCCGCTTCTGACATTACTAATGAAGAAACTAAACCTCCTACTAACGGCGGGATTGCAACTAAAACTGTTTTTAAGTCAAAAACAAAAGTCCCTACAGCTAACAACAAGGCAATAATGCCCAGAATACCTGACAAAGCAATCACAATCGTTTTCCATTGATTAACCAATTCTTTAACAGAGAGCAGAGTACCCATATTAGTAATCAACAGATACATTAATAAAGTGGCAACCACTGTAGGAATCCCTGCCACTTCCACAATATTTTGTGGAAAAATAGTCCAATAACCAAGAATAAATAAAACACCACAAACAAAAACGGATGGAATCCAAGCTTTTGTTTTGATAGAAACTACATCACCAATGTATAAAATAACCATCAGCAACGAAAAAGCAAACATTTGCGACATATAATTCCCCCTTCTACTAACTCAGATGTTTAATTATCTGAAAATTCCAATTAATAACCAGTATAACAAACCGGAAAAGCTTCTGCAATGCTTTTAAGAAACAAAAAAGCTTTGAGAAAACAGCGTTTTCCCAAAGCAAAAAAAAATCACCTTTATATGATGAGTGCTCCCCTGCTAAAGCCATCTTTAACAGGGAAAGCAGAGCTAGACTCGGAGTCGCCTCCAACATCATAACACTCTAAAAGAAACATCTATAAAGTGATCGGTTTATTAATTATTTAACAAATTCGATAACTACCATTGGTGCTGCATCGCCGCGTCTTGGTTCTGTCTTCAAGATACGAGTGTAACCACCTTGGCGTTCCGCGAAACGAGGTCCTAAATCGTTAAATAGCTTTTGTAAAGCTGATTCAACAACGATAGACTCATCTTCTTCACGAACACTAGCAACTTCATTACGAACGAAAGTAGCTGCTTGACGACGTGCATGAAGATCTCCACGTTTACCTAAAGTAATCATTTTTTCTACAGTTGAACGTACTTCTTTCGCACGAGCTTCAGTAGTTACGATGCGTTCGTTGATGATTAAATCAGTTGTAATATCACGTAGCATAGCTTTACGTTGGCTTGATGTGCGTCCTAATTTACGGTAACTCACGTTGGGTTCCCTCCTTCGTTTCTGTTCTCACGAGCCACTGCTGTTAAGCAGGACTGGAAACTTCGTAAAAGTCTTAATCGTCCTTACGTAATCCTAATCCTAGATCATGCAATTTAAGTTTTACTTCTTCAAGAGATTTACGACCTAAATTACGTACTTTGATCATTTCTGGTTCAGATTTGTTTGTAAGTTCTTGTACAGTATTAATGCCTGCACGTTTTAAACAGTTATATGAACGAACTGATAAATCAAGTTCTTCAATCGTCATTTCTAGCATTTTCTCTTTTTGAGTTTCTTCTTTTTCCACCATGATTTCAGCGTTTTTCGCTTCGTCAGTAAGGTTTACAAAGATATCTAAATGCTCAGTCATGATTTTCGCAGCTAAACTTAGTGCTTCTTGAGGAATGATTGAACCATCTGTCCATATTTCCATTGTTAATTTGTCGAAATCATCACGACGACCAACACGTGTATTTTCTACTTGGTAGTTAACACGACGAACGGGTGTGTAGATGGAATCAACTGGAAGTACACCGATTGGCATATCTTCTTTTTTGTTTTCGTCTGCTTGAACATAGCCACGACCAGGTTTCACTGTTAAGCGAGCATGGAAAGTAGCTCCTTCAGCAACACTACAGATAACTAAATCTTTATTTAGGATCTCAACATCACTGTCCACGATAATATCGCCGGCAGTCACGGTAGCGGGTCCTGTAATATCGATCTCAAGGGTTTTCTCTTCTTCAGCATATAATTTCAATGCTAAGCCTTTAATATTCAAAATAATTTGTGTTACGTCTTCTCGTACACCTGGAATGGTTGAGAATTCGTGTAAAACACCATCGATTTGAATATTCGTAATTGCAGCTCCTGGTAAAGAAGACAATAAAATACGACGTAGAGAGTTACCTAAAGTAGTTCCGTAACCGCGTTCTAATGGTTCAACGACGAACTTACCATAATCTCTATTTTCATCAATTTTTTCGATTCTTGGTTTTTCAAATTCAATCATTCTTATCTATACCCCTTTCAAAACGAAAAGTGTCTTGTTCAATGACGTTCCTAATTCAAACTCAGAATGAGTGGCGCTCATTAAACACGACGGCGTTTTGGAGGGCGGCATCCATTATGAGGAACTGGAGTCACGTCACGAATTGCAGTCACTTCTAAACCTGTTGCTTGTAATGAACGAATTGCTGCTTCACGTCCAGAACCAGGTCCTTTAACTGTTACGTCTACAGTTTTAAGTCCATGTTCCATTGCCACTTTAGTTGCGGCTTCTGCAGCCATTTGAGCGGCAAAAGGAGTTGATTTTTTGCTTCCTTTAAAGCCTAATGATCCTGCTGATGACCATGCTAATGCATTACCATGTGTATCAGTAATCATTACGATTGTATTGTTGAATGTAGAATGGATATGTGCTACACCTGATTCTATATTCTTTTTGACACGGCGTTTACGACTAACTTTTTTTGCTGCCATGAAGTTCTAACCTCCTTCACTTAGGAATTATTTTTTCTTGCCTGCTACTGTTTTAGTAGGGCCTTTACGAGTACGTGCATTATTTTTCGTGTTTTGTCCACGAGTTGGTAATCCACGACGGTGACGGATTCCACGGTATGAACCGATTTCCATCAAGCGTTTGATGTTTAAGTTCACTTCACGACGAAGATCCCCTTCAACTTTTAACTTATCAATTTCCGCACGAATCGCATCTGTTTGTTCGTTTGTTAAATCACGTACACGAACATCTTCAGATACGCCAACGTTTGCTAAAACTTTTTTAGCTGTAGTGTTACCAATACCATAAATGTAAGTAAGAGAAACTACTACACGTTTGTCACGAGGGATGTCTACTCCTGCAATACGAGCCATTATTCGTTACACCTCCTAATTATCCTTGACGTTGTTTATGTTTTGGATTTGCTGGGCAAATAACCATAACACGTCCTTTACGGCGAATTACTTTACAATGTTCACACATTGGTTTTACTGATGGTCTTACTTTCATGATAATACCTCCTGTGGTTTTACGGAGTACAATTATTTAAAGCGATAAGTAATACGGCCACGCGTTAAATCATACGGTGATAATTCAACTGTTACTTTGTCACCAGGTAAGATACGGATGTAGTGCATACGGATTTTACCTGAAACAGTAGCAAGAACTTGGTGTCCATTTTCTAGTTCGACTTTAAACATTGCATTCGGCAAAGTTTCGACGACTGTACCTTCGACTTCAATCATATCTTCTTTTGCCACGCACAGTACCTCCTTGTACTTGTTTCGCGTTTTCACACGATAAAACGGCGGAAACTCCAGCTCCCACCTAGAAATTCTCAACTAACTTCGTTATTCATTTTGATGTCACAAAACTGTAGAAGTCGGACTGATATATTCTACCATATTTAGTTATGTTTTGGCAAGAGAAACTGAATACAACAACAGGGTTAAACTGCGGGCAATTGGAAATTAGTTTTCGTCAATGATTTTTTTCACATCAGAAAAAACAGTATCGATTTCGCGATTGCCATCGATTGTATGCATCAAGCCTTGTTCTTTATAGAAAGCTAAGATTGGTGCGCTACTTTCAATGTTGACTGCCAAACGATTTTTAACCGTTTCGGGCTTATCATCTTCTCTTTGGTAGAATTCATGTCCGCCACAGCGATCACAAGTGCCTTCAACTTTTGGCGGGTTGAATAATTTATGATACGTTGCGCCACATGTGCGACAGATGAATCGTCCAGCTAAACGCTCGATTAATACATCTTCTTCTACATGGATGTCAATGACAGCATCAATTTTTTTGTTTAATTCTTTAAGCATTGTATCTAATGCTTTTGCTTGATCCAGTGTACGTGGGAAACCATCTAATAGGAATCCTTTGTCTGTGTCTGGTTCAGCAAGGCGTTCTTTAACAATTCCGTTTGTTACTTCGTCAGGAACCAGTTCACCTTTATCGATATAAGATTTCGCTTCTAGGCCCAAGGCAGTTTCATTTTTCATTGCTGCACGGAACATATCTCCAGTAGAAATATGTGGAATGCCATACGTATCAATGATTTTTTCTGCTTGGGTGCCTTTACCTGCTCCAGGTAATCCCATTAAAATGAGGTTCATATATTCTCCTCCTAATTTTAAAGACCGGCTTATGAAGCTAGCCATATGTGAGAATGGTGCTGAGGTAAAACCTCAACACTCGATTCTTACTTATTGATAAAGCCGACATATTGACGTTTCATCATTAATCCTTCTAATTGTTTCGTTGTTTCTAATGCAACCCCGATAACGATTAGTAAACTTGTTCCACCTAAACCGATTGATTGAGGTAAGTTCCAAACCATTTGCGCAATGATTGGAAGTAAAGCAACAAGTCCTAGGAAAATTGAGCCGACAACACTTAATCTCATTAACACGCCAGATACATATTCTTCTGTACCTTTACCTGGTCGCACGCTTGGAATGTAGCTTCCTTGTTTTTGTAAGTTTTCCGCTAATTTCTCAGGGTTTACTTGAACAAATGCATAGAAGAACGTAAACGCAACGATTAGGACAGTATAGATGATTGCCCCTGGAACTGTGTTATAACTGAAGATTTTTGTCATAATGTCATACCAATTTTCACCAGCGAATTTTGATGAGAAAGCTTGTAAAATGGCATTTGGTGTTGCAATTAACGAGCTGGCAAAGATAACTGGAATAACCCCAGCAGCATTTACTTTTAACGGTAAATAACTACTTGTTGGTGCACCAGAAACACGTTTTGTATATTGGATTGGAATCTTACGTTCTGCTTGTTGGAAGAACGTTACGACTGTAACAATCACCAAAATAGCAATAACTAAGATTGCAATGAAAATAACAGATTGCCAAATACGAGAAGACTCGATATTGACGAAGTAATCTTCATAGATTTCTTTGACTGCTCCTGGCAAACGAGAAATAATCCCGGCAAAGATAATCATTGAAACACCATTTCCGATTCCTTTTTCTGTAATTTGTTCACCCATCCAAGTCACAAACATCGTCCCAGCAGTTAAAATAACTGCAATCATCACAAAGGTACCTAAGGTTGGATTGTTGACAATCCCAGTTTGACTTAAGCTATTAAAACCAGCAGTGATCCCCATTGACTGAGCCACACCCAAGACAATCGTTAGATATCTTGTAGCTTGATTTAATTTCTTACGCCCAACTTCCCCTTGTTTTGACCATTCTACAAATCTAGGTACAATATCCATTTGCAATAGTTGAATAATAATAGAGGCTGTAATGTATGGCGAAACCCCCATCGAGAAGATAGAGAAGTTTTGCATGGCACTACCACTCACCATATTCAACATATTCAAAAAGGGTAAGCTACTTAAATCAGACAATCCCTTTGCATTCACCCCGGGCACAGTAATGTGCGCACCTAGGCGAAATACAAACAAGATTAAAACTGTAAATAAGATTTTTGATCTAATGTCTTTGACTTTAAAGGCGTTCTTTAATAGCTTGAACAATTAGATCACCTCGATTGAACCACCAGCAGCTTCGATAGCTTCTTGTGCTGATTTCGAGAATTTAGCTGCTTTCACAGTTAATTTTTTCGTTAACTCACCATCTGCAAGAACTTTGATTCCCGCTTTTTCGTTTTTAACGATTCCTGCTTCTTTTAGGACAACAGGAGTTACTTCTGTTCCATCTTCAAAACGGTTTAAAGTATCTAAGTTCACAACAGCGTAATCTTTACGATTAATGTTTGTAAACCCACGTTTTGGTAAACGACGGAATAATGGAGTTTGACCCCCTTCAAATCCTAAACGAACACCACCGCCTGAACGGGCTTTTTGCCCTTTTTGTCCACGGCCAGCTGTTTTACCATTACCAGATGAAGTACCACGTCCAACACGGTTACGTACTTGGCGTGAGCCCTCAGCAGGTTTTAATTCATGAAGTTTCATAGGTTTGGCACCTCCTTAAGCAATCTTCTATTACAAATCTATAAATCTTAAACTTCTTCTACGTCCACTAAATGTGAAATAGTGTTAACCATACCTTTGATTGCTTCATTGGCAGGTTTTGTAACAGTACTATTCACTTTACCTAAACCTAACGCTTTAACTGTAGCACGTTGGTTTTGAGGACGTCCGATAACACTGCGTTTTAAAGTAATTTTTAATTCAGCCATTATTTTTGTCCTCCTTAACCGATAATTTCTTCTACAGATTTACCGCGAAGTGCTGCCACTTCTTCGGCACGTTTTAATTGTTTTAGACCTTCAACAGTTGCGCGAACAACGTTAATAGGTGTGTTTGAACCTAGTGATTTAGATGTAATATCTGCTACACCAGCTAATTCCAATACGGCACGAACTGGTCCACCAGCAGCTACCCCAGAACCTTCTACTGCAGGTTTCATAAGGATACGGCCGCCACCGAATACGCCAATTACTTCGTGCGGGATAGTAGAACCAACCATAGGCACTTCAACTAAGTTTTTCTTCGCGTCTTCGATTGCTTTACGGATAGCTTCAGGTACTTCTTGTGCTTTACCAGTACCGAAACCAACGTGTCCGTTTTTGTCACCGACAACAACTAAAGCTGCGAAACGTAAACGACGTCCACCTTTAACAACTTTTGTTACACGGTTGATCGCTACAACGCGGTCTTCTAATTCCAAATGTTTTGGATCAATATAAACCATGAATGGTGTTCCTCCTTCTCCTAAAATTCTAGTCCATTTTCACGAGCAGCTTCAGCTAAAGCTTGCACGCGGCCATGGTAAAGGTATCCACCACGGTCGAAGACTACTTTTTTGATGCCTTTTTCAGCGGCACGTTCAGCAACTAGTTTACCAACAGCTGCAGCTGTTTCTGTTTTTGTTCCACCTGAAATTTCTTTATCCAAGGCAGAGGCACTTGCTAGCGTCACACCCGCTACGTCATCAATGACTTGCGCGTAGATGTTTTTGTTAGAACGGAAAATGTTCAAGCGTGGGCACTCAGCAGTACCAGAGATTTTGTTACGTACACGACGATGTCTCTTTTGACGTGTTTTGTTTTTATCTGGTTTTGTAATCACAATTTTCACCTCTTTGATTTAATGTTTACTACTAATATTTCAAGCAGTCAGCAGATTACGGAAAAGAGAAGCTGGCAGACAAGACAAAAGCATTTTATTGGAAAAATCCCATAAAATGACAGTTGCTTGTTGTTGACTTCTGTTTTCTACACAGCTGTTATTATTTACCAGTTTTACCTTCTTTACGGCGTACAAATTCACCAACATAGCGAATCCCTTTGCCTTTATAAGGTTCTGGAGGACGAACGCCACGGATGTTAGCAGCTAATTCACCAACAACTTCTTTGTTGATGCCTTTAACGATAACTTGTGTGTTCGCAGGTACTTCAAATGTTACGCCTTCTGGTGCTGTCATTTCGACAGGATGAGAATAACCAACGTTTAAAGTTAATTTGTTGCCTTGTACTTGGGCACGGTATCCGACCCCGATAAGTTCAAGTGCTTTTTGGAAACCTTCAGAAACACCAACAACCATGTTGTTGAAGTTTGCACGAGTTGTTCCGTGGATTGTTTTCATTTCTTTTGAATCGTTTGGACGAGTGAATGTCACTTCGTTTCCTTCGATGTTCATTTTGATATCAGAAGAAAATTCGCGTGTTAATTCACCTTTAGGTCCTTTAACTGTAATGTTGTTTCCGTCTTGCTTGATTTCAACACCAGCAGGAAGAACAACAACTTTATTACCAATACGGCTCACTTAGAGACACCTCCTTGTGTATTTTTTAGAATTACCATACGTAGGCGATTACTTCGCCGCCGATATTTTTCGCTCTAGCTTCTTTGTCAGTAATTACACCCTCTGATGTAGAGATGATTGCAATTCCTAGACCGTTTAATACTTTTGGTACTTCGTCAGCTTTTACGTATGCACGTAAACCTGGTTTAGAAATACGTTTTAAGTTTGTGATAACACGTTCTTCGTTTTTACCATATTTTAGGAAAACACGGATTACGCCTTGTTTGTCATCTTCGATGTATTCTACGTCGCGGATAAATCCTTCACGTTTCAGGATTTCTGCGATATCACGTTTGATTTTTGAAGCAGGTACTTCTAAAGTTTCATGTTTAACCATGTTCGCATTACGAATGCGAGTTAGAAAATCTGCAATTGGATCTGTCATGACCATTGAACTATTTACCTCCTTTATGCGAGTTTACTTGTTTACCAGCTAGCTTTCTTCACGCCGGGAATTTGACCTTTATAGGCAAGTTCGCGGAAGCAAATACGGCAAAGATGAAATTTACGATAAACTGAATGTGGACGTCCACAACGTTCACAACGAGTATAAGCTTGTGTTGAATGTTTAGCAGGACGTTTGTTTTTAGCAATCATTGATTTTTTAGCCACGTAGTTCGCCTCCTTATATTATTTTTGGAATGGCATACCTAATTGTGCCAACAATTCGCGAGACTCTTCGTCAGTGTTCGCTGTTGTAACAATTACGATGTCCATACCGCGTACTTTATCTACTAAATCATAATCAACTTCTGGGAAGATTAATTGTTCTTTAATACCTAAAGTATAGTTACCACGACCATCGAAAGCTTTTTTGCTGACACCGTGGAAGTCACGTACACGAGGTAAAGAAACTGTTACTAATTTATCTAAAAATTCGTACATTCTTTCGCCGCGTAGCGTTACTTTCGCACCGATTGGCATTCCTTCACGTAAACGGAATCCAGCGATAGATTTTTTAGCTTTTGTGATAAGTGGTTTTTGACCAGTGATTAATGCTAATTCTTCAACAGCTTTGTCTAAGTTTTTAGCATTTGATACTGCATCACCCACACCCATGTTGATAACGATTTTATCAACTTTAGGTGTTTGCATAACTGAGCTGTAATTAAATTTTTCCACCAATGATGGTGTTACTTCTTTAATATATTTTTCTTTCAGGCGGTTCATTCAGTAAGCCCTCCTTCCGCAATTTTTATTTATCTAAAACTTCACCTGTTTTTTTAGAAACGCGGACTTTTTTGCCGTCGACTTCTTTAAACGCAACTTTAGTAGCTTCTCCGTTTGAAGGATCAATCACCATTACATTAGAAACATGAATTGGCGCTTCCACTTCAAGGATTCCACCTTGTGGGGCTGCTTGGTTTGGTTTTTGGTGTTTTTTAACGACGTTGACACCTTCAACGATAACTTTATCTTGTTTAGGAAACGCTGCTAAGACAACGCCTTCTTTGTTTTTATCTTTACCAGTGATAACTTTTACTTTATCGCCTTTTTTAACAAACATTACTGTTTCGCACCTCCTTTAACGTGGGCTCGAGATTATAATACTTCTGGTGCTAGAGAAACGATCTTCATGAAGTTGTTTTCACGTAATTCACGTGCAACTGGTCCGAAGATACGTGTTCCGCGTGGGCTTTTATCGTCACGGATAATTACCGCAGCATTTTCATCAAATTTGATGTAAGAACCGTCAGCACGACGAGCGCCAGATTTTGTACGAACGATAACGGCTTTAACTACTTCACCTTTTTTAACAACCCCACCTGGCGTTGCTTGTTTGACAGTAGCAACAATAACGTCACCGATGTTAGCAGTTTTACGACCAGATCCGCCTAGGACTTTGATCGTTAAAATTTCACGTGCGCCAGAATTGTCAGCGACTCTTAAACGACTTTCTTGTTGGATCACGATGTGTATCCCCCTTTCAGATTTTGTGCTTCAATCTATTAGGAAATTCTCGTTTTATTAGATAATAACTGCTTCTTCGACTACCTCTAGTAAACGGAAACGTTTTGTAGCTGATAATGGACGAGTTTCCATGATTTTTACGATGTCTCCAACTTTCGCTGTGTTGTTTTCATCATGCGCTTTATATTTTTTAGAATATTTCATACGTTTGCCATAGATAGGGTGGTTTTTCTTTGTTTCAACGACAACTGTGATTGTTTTATCCATTTTGTCTGATACCACACGACCTTGGTAAACTTTACGTTGATTTCTTTCTTCAGTCATACGCGTTTGGCCTCCTTCCACTATTAGTTAGCTTGTTCACGCAATACTGTTTTGATGCGTGCAATCGATTGACGTACTTCTTTAATACGTGCAGTGTTTTCTAATTGACCTGTTGCTAATTGGAATCTTAAGTTGAACAATTCTTCTTTTAATTGTTTTTCTTTATCTAGCATTTCGGCAGTGGTTAATTCTCTGATTTCTTTAACCTTCATTCGATTCACCACCCATTTCCTCACGTTTTACGATCTTAGTTTTTACCGGCAATTTGTGAGATGCAAGACGAAGAGCTTCACGAGCTACTTCTTCAGGAACGCCTGCGATTTCAAACATGATTTTACCACGTTTAACTGGTGATACCCAGCCTTCTGGTGCCCCTTTACCTTTACCCATACGTACGCCGATAGCTTTACTTGTGTAAGACTTGTGAGGGAAAATTTTAATCCATACTTTCCCGCCACGTTTCATGTAACGAGTCATTGCAATACGGGCTGCTTCGATTTGACGGTTAGTAATCCAGTGAGATTCAGTTGCTTGTAAACCCCATTCACCAAATGCTACTTCTTTTCCGCCTTTAGCTTCACCGCGCATTTTTCCGCGGAATTCACGACGGTGTTTTACACGTTTAGGTACTAACATGATTATTTCCCTCCTTTCTCAGTGTTTTTTTTCGTTGGAAGAATTTCTCCACGATAGATCCACACTTTAACTCCTAGTTTTCCGTAAGTAGTGTCCGCTTCTTCCCATGCGTAATCAATGTCCGCACGTAATGTGTGAAGTGGTACAGTTCCTTCAGAGTATCCTTCTGAACGAGCGATATCCGCACCGTTTAGACGACCTGATACTTGAGTTTTGATTCCTTTAGCACCAGCACGCATTGCGCGTTGGATAGCTTGTTTTTGAGCACGACGGAAAGCAACACGGTTTTCTAATTGACGTGCAATTCCTTCGCCTACTAATTTTGCATCTAAATCTGGTTTTTTGATTTCAACGATGTTGATGTGAACTCGTTTGCCAGTTAATTTATTTAATTCTTTTCTTAGGTTTTCGACTTCAGATCCGCCTTTACCGATAACCATACCTGGTTTAGCTGTGTGAATTGAAATGTTAACACGGTTTGCAGCGCGTTCGATTTCAATTGTAGATACAGCAGCATCAGCAAGTTTTGTTGCGATAAATTTACGGATTCTTAAATCTTCGTGTAAGAATTCAGCATACTCTTTTTCAGCATACCATTTCGCATCCCAGTCGCGGATGATGCCTACACGCATTCCAATTGGATGTACTTTTTGACCCACTGATTGTCCCTCCTCTTAAATGTTTAAGCTCTGTTTTCATAAAGAAAACAGCCTATTTCATGAGACTTATTTCTCTGTTACAACTACTGTGATGTGACTAGTACGTTTGTTGATTGGTGAAGCTGAACCTTTTGCACGAGGACGGAAACGTTTCATTGTTGGTCCTTCGTTAACAAATGCTTCAGATACGACTAAGCTTTCAACGTCTAAGTCAAAGTTGTTTTCTGCGTTAGCAACTGCTGACATTAAAACTTTTTCAATGATTCCAGCAGACTTGTTCGGTGTGAATTTCAAGATTGAAATTGCATCCGCAACGCTTTTCCCTCTGATAAGATCGATTACTAAACGTGCTTTACGAGGTGAAGTGCGAACTGTTTTTGCAGTTGCTTTAGCTGATGTAATTTGTTCTGACATTTGCATATCCTCCCCTCAAAATTAGCGTTTAGTTTTTTTATCGTCAGCAACGTGGCCACGATAAGTTCTAGTTGGTGCAAATTCACCTAATTTATGTCCTACCATGTCTTCTTGAATGTAAACAGGGACATGTTTCCGTCCATCATATACAGCGATTGTGAAACCTACGAATGATGGAAAAATTGTAGAGCGGCGAGACCAAGTTTTAATTACTTTTTTCTTTTCGGCACCTTGTTGTGCTTCGACCTTTTTCATCAAATGATCATCGACGAAAGGTCCTTTTTTTAAACTACGACCCATGGTGAACCTCCTCTCAAAATGTACGACACATGGTCAAAAAAATTATTTAGTACGACGACGAACGATAAGTTTGTCTGATTTAGCTTTTTTATTACGTGTTTTGTATCCAATTGCTGGTTGACCCCATGGAGATACTGGCGCTTTACGTCCAATTGGTGTTTTACCTTCACCACCACCGTGTGGGTGATCGTTAGGGTTCATTACGCTACCACGAACAGTTGGGCGTTTACGCATCCAACGAGAGCGGCCAGCTTTACCAATGTTGATTAATTCGTGTTGTTCGTTACCAACTGAACCGATTGTTGCACGGCAAGTTGCTAAGATCATACGAACTTCGCCAGAGTTTAAGCGGATTAATACGTATTTGCCTTCTTTACCAAGTACTTGCGCGCTTGTTCCAGCTGAACGGATTAATTGTCCACCTTTACCAGGTTTCATTTCAATGTTGTGGATAACTGTACCAACTGGAATGTTTTCCAATGGTAATGCGTTACCTACTTTAATATCTGCTTCTGGACCAGATACTAGGCGCATGCCTACTTCTAATCCTTTTGGTGCTAAGATGTATGCCTTAACCCCGTCTTCGTAATGAACTAACGCGATGTTAGCAGAACGGTTTGGATCGTACTCGATCGTTTTAACAACCGCTGCGACGTTATCTTTATTACGTTTGAAGTCAATCACACGGTATTGACGTTTGTGACCGCCACCTTGGTGACGAACCGTAATGCGACCGTTGTTGTTACGACCGGCATTGTTTTTTAATGGCTGTAACAATGATTTTTCTGGTGTTGAAGTTGTGATTTCAGCGAAATCAGAACTTGTCATGTTACGACGGCCATTTGTGGTAGGTTTGTACTTTTTAATCGCCACGTCTTATTTCCCTCCTACGTTGATATTGTTCAGGACTGCTTATTCAGCAGCTTCGAATAATTGAATTTCTTTTGAATCTTCAGTTAATGTAACGATCGCTTTGCGACGTTTTTTTGTATAACCTGCATATTTACCCATGCGTTTGAATTTTGGACGCACGTTTAAGATGTTTACGTTTGCTACTTTAACATCGAATGCTGATTCAACAGCTTGTTTTACTAAAGTTTTGTTTGCGCGAGTGTCCACTTCGAAAGTATATTTCTTTTCGTCCATAGCTAACATGGATTTTTCAGTGATCACTGGGCGTTTGATTACGTCTAGTAATTCCATTATGCAAGCACCTCCTCAATTTGAGTAAGAGCTGTTTGTGTTGCCAAGACTTTGTTAGCTGACACAACATCTAACACACTAACGTTATCAGAAGTTACTACAGAAACGTTTGGTAAGTTACGAGCTGATAAAGCTGCAAAGTCGTTACCATTTTCTAAAACAACTAATACTTTAGTATCGATAGACAAGTTAGCAAGAACTTGTTTGAATTCTTTTGTTTTTGGTGCATCGAAGCTTAAACCTTCTACTGCTACCAAGTTATTTTCAGCAACTTTGTCTGATAATACAGACTTCATTGCTAAGCGACGAACTTTTTTAGGAAGTTTGTAGCTGTATGAACGCGGTGTTGGTCCAAAGACTACGCCACCTCCACGCCATTGTGGTGAACGGATTGAACCTTGACGAGCACGACCAGTTCCTTTTTGACGCCATGGTTTGCGGCCACCGCCACGAACAGCGCTACGGTTTTTAACTGCGTGTGTTCCTTGTCTTAATGAAGCACGTTGCATGATGATTGCATCATAGACAACACTTTCATTAGGTTCGATTCCGAAGATTTCTTCATTTAAAGTGATTTCACCGTTTTGAGTTCCATCTTGTTTGAATAATGCTACATTCGGCATTCCTTAGTTCCTCCTTTCCCTACACTTATTTAGCTTTCACAGCTGATTTGATTGTGATTAAAGATTTTTTCGCTCCAGGAATGTTTCCTTTGATTAAGATAACATTTCTTTCTACGTCCACTTTAACAACTTCAAGGTTTTGAATTGTTACGCGGTCGCCACCCATACGGCCGGCTAGTCGTTTATTTTTAAATACACGGTTAGGCGCTACTGGACCCATTGACCCAGGACGACGGTGATAACGAGAACCATGAGACATAGGTCCGCGGCTTTGGCCGTGACGTTTGATTGCCCCTTGGAATCCTTTACCTTTCGTAGTACCTGTAACATCAACAACGTCTCCTGCTTGGAAAACATCTACTTTGATTTCTTTACCTACTTCATATTCTCCTAGCTCAACATTCTTGAATTCTTTAATGAAGCGCTTAGGAGCCGTGTTTGCTTTTGCAACATGACCTTTCGCAGGTTTGTTTGATAAAACTTCACGTTTGTCTTGGTAACCAACTTGGATAGCTTCGTATCCGTCAGTTTCAACAGTTTTTACTTGTAAAACTACGTTTGGCGTAGCTTCAACTACTGTTACTGGAATTAATTCACCAGACTCAGTAAAGATTTGTGTCATTCCCACTTTTTTCCCTAAGATTCCTTTGGTCATGAGTACACCTCCATCTTAATTTTATAGTTTGATTTCAATATTAACACCAGACGGTAAGTCAAGCTTCATTAGAGCGTCAACTGTTTTTGGTGTTGGGTTCACAATGTCAATTAGACGTTTGTGAGTACGCATTTCGAATTGTTCGCGAGAATCTTTGTATTTATGAGTCGCACGAATAACTGTGTAAAGTGAGCGTTCTGTTGGTAATGGAATCGGACCTGATACGTCAGCTCCAGTTCTTTTTGCTGTTTCCACAATTTTATCCGCTGATTGATCTAAAATACGGTGTTCATACGCTTTTAAACGGATACGAATTTTTTGTTTTGCCATCTTGTTCCCTCCTTCGCCTATTTTAAAAGTAGACATAGCTCCACGAAAATTTATCCGGCATGCTCGTTCATGGCAAAGCGTCCGAGCGTGTCGCAACCTCTCGCTTCACAGCCGGCAAATCAAATCGTTGATCTACCAATGCTTTTTACACTCCTGTAAACAGCACCTTTTTGATTATACTATGAAAGGATAGTGTTAGCAAGGATTTTCTGCGTTTTTTCGAAAGAATTTTTTCTTGTTTTGAAAAGCATTTGTTTTGTTTTTCAATTCTTTTCATCCTATTTTTATAAAAAAAGAATTTGGGATTCCTTTTTTACCAGAATCTCAAATTCTTTCTTTTTTATTCTATTAACCAATCCGGCGCATTGGAATATCATTGTTATCTGGATGAACCAATAAATATTGAATAACATCAATATTGCTTGCTTGGAATGAGGCTGCACATGCTTGCAAATATAAGTCCCACATTCGATAGAAGCGCTCCCCTTTTTCGTCAACAATTTCTGTTTCTATATTATGGAAGTTTTTTGTCCAATGTTCCAACGTCAATTGATAATCTCTGCGCAAACTTTCCAAGTCAATCACTTGCAAGTCATTTTCTGTCATATGGCCGACTAGCTCAGTGACACCAGGAATATAGCCACCTGGGAAAATATAACGATTAATCCAAGCATTTTTAGCCCCACCTTGTTGGCGACTGATCCCATGAATCAACGCCGTACCTTTAGGCGCTAAGTTTCGTTGAACGACGTCAAAATATTCATGTAGATTTTCCGCACCGACATGTTCAAACATCCCAACACTCGTAATATGGTCAAAAGACTCTCCTTTTAAATCACGATAATCCATCAATTTGACAGTCATTCGATCTTGTAGACCTTCTTTTTCTATAATATGGCGAATATGATGAAATTGCTCTTCACTTAATGTAATCCCAGTTGCTTTGGCTCCATATTCTTTCACCGCAGTTAAAATTAACGTGCCCCAGCCGCAGCCAATATCCAGTAAATTGTCGCCCTCTTTGATAAACAATTTATCTAAAATATGATGCACTTTATTCACTTGCGCTTGTTCTAATGTATCTTCAGGCGTTTTAAAATAAGCACATGAATACGTCATTGTTTGGTCAAGCCATTTTTTGTAAAAATCATTTCCTAGATCGTAATGGCTGTGAATATCCTCTTGCGAGCGTTTTTTTGAATGACTTTCTTTAGGAAGCCATTTAATAAATTTAGCATTGTGTAAAAAGCTATCCTTTTGGTTATACACATCATAAATCAGTGCTTGGATATCGCCTTCGATTTCAATTTTGCGATCCATGTAGGCTTCCCCTAAAGTTAACGAAGCGTTATTCAGTAAATCCTTCACAGGAATTTTTTCATTGAATACAATTTTAAAAACCGGATCCCCCGACCCTTGCCCATACTCTTTGACGGTACCATCCCAGTATGTGACTTGTGTCTTTTTTGAAAAAGACCATTTAAACAGTTGACTGTACGTTTCTTTTTCTAACATTGCATTCCCTCCATTAAATACCATTTGAAGCCAAAACAAAAAGAAGTCGCTTTCCGGTAGTTCGTCAAAACAAACACCACAGTCCGTTCTAAACTGAAGCACAGAAAAGTTAACACCCCTTCTATGTTCCGCTTCTTTTTTTGCAATTACAGTTCTATTCTACTCCTCTTTTAAAAATTTGAACATTCTTTTAACGTAATACCTACTATTGTTATTCTTTATCACAAAAAAACTAGAGCCAGTCCTTGACAGACTCCTCTAGTTCTAAATATTATTCTTTCTTACGCATCCGTTGTTCCGCATGAGTGTATGCGCCATGCCACACGTGCCCCACATAAGGATTAACTTGAATACCGTGTTTAATCGCCGCCGCTACAAATTTTTTTGCTAAAGTTACTGCTTCTAACACCGAATAACCTTTCGCCAAGCCAGCTGTGATTGCCGCTGAAAAAGTACAACCTGCACCATGATTATAATCAGTAGGATATAATTCATTTTCCAAAAGATGCGCGGTGTGACCATCGTAAAACAAGTCCAGTGCTTTTTCACCAGCTAAGCGATGTCCCCCTTTAACCACGACATGTTTGGCTCCCATTTGTACAATTCGTTTTGCCGCTTCTTCCATCTCCGCCACGGAAGAAATTTCGCCTAAACCAGATAAGATGCCCGCTTCAATTAAATTAGGCGTGGCAACTAATGCTAATGGCAGTAAATCGTTTTTTAGGCCTTCCACACTTTTGGGTTGCAGAATTTGTGCCGTTCCCTTACAAGCAATGACTGGGTCAATCACGACTTTTTGAATTTTTTCTTGTTTAATGTACTTACTAGCCATTTTAATATTTTGTTCATTACCCATCATCCCTGTTTTCAAAGCCGCGACTGGACCGCCTGCAAAAACCGAAATCAATTGTTTTTCTAAGAGCGTTTCTGGCAATTCAGTTACTTCATGCGACCAGCCTGTCGTAGGATCCATCGTCACAATCGAGGTTAAACTTGAAAACCCAAAAACTCCATACTCTTCAAATGTTTTTAAATCTGCTTGAATCCCTGCCCCTCCAGTTGAATCGGAGCCTGCAATCGTCAATACTTTTTCCATTAAATCACCTAACCTTTTTCTCCAAGTATACGGAAGAAACAAGACTGCTAAAACAGCCAATTGGCTTATTTTTTAGCCAGCCAATTTCTAAACAAAAAAAAAGACCAGAGAATAAATTCTCTGGTCTTACGTCCGAATACCCCAGTTTTTTACGCTGGTTAAAGCTATAGTTAAAAAGTTAATTATTTAACGATTTCAGTAACAACGCCTGAACCTACAGTACGTCCGCCTTCACGAATAGAGAAACGAGTTCCGTCTTCGATAGCGATTGGGTGAATTAATTCAACGTCCATAGCAACGTTATCACCAGGCATTACCATTTCAGTACCTTCTGGCAATTCTACAACACCAGTAACGTCTGTTGTACGGAAGTAGAATTGAGGACGGTAGTTAGTGAAGAATGGAGTGTGACGTCCGCCTTCTTCTTTTGATAATACGTATACTTCAGCTTTGAATTTTGTGTGTGGAGTGATTGTAGCTGGTTTAGCTAATACTTGTCCACGTTCGATATCTTCACGTGCTACACCACGTAATAAAGCACCGATGTTGTCGCCTGCTTCAGCGTAGTCTAATAATTTACGGAACATTTCAACACCTGTAACAGTTGTTTTAGATGTTTCGTCTTTAATACCAACGATTTCAACTTCGTCACCAACGCGAACTTCACCACGTTCAACACGGCCTGTAGCAACAGTACCACGTCCAGTGATTGAGAATACGTCTTCGACTGGCATCATGAATGGTTTGTCAGTATCACGTTCTGGAGTTGGGATATATTCGTCAACTGCAGCCATTAATTCTAAGATTTTTTCTTCATAAGACTCGTCGCCTTCTAAAGCTTTCAAAGCAGAACCTGCGATAACTGGAACATCATCGCCTGGGAAATCGTATTCTGATAATAAGTCACGAACTTCCATTTCTACTAATTCTAATAATTCTTCGTCATCAACCATATCCATTTTGTTTAAGAATACAACGATGTATGGCACACCAACGTTACGTGATAATAAGATATGTTCACGTGTTTGAGGCATAGGACCATCAGCAGCAGAAACTACTAAGATAGCTCCGTCCATTTGAGCAGCACCAGTGATCATGTTTTTAACGTAGTCCGCGTGTCCTGGGCAGTCAACGTGTGCATAGTGACGAGTTTCAGTTTCATATTCGATATGAGAAGTGTTGATTGTGATTCCACGTTCTTTTTCTTCTGGAGCGTTATCGATAGAATCGTAGCTTTGTGCTTCCCCGCCACCGTGTTTTGATAATACAGTAGCAATTGCAGCTGTTAATGTAGTTTTACCATGGTCAACGTGTCCGATAGTACCAATGTTAACATGGGATTTAGAACGGTCAAATTTTTCTTTTGCCATTTTGAATGTTCCTCCTAAAAATATAAATTTTATTGTTTGTTTTATATGTGATAGACGTTACTAAAAATCGTCTGATCATCATAAGCTATTTTACACGAAATCTTGAAAAAAGGATAGTTCTAAAAACAAACCTTTTATTCTCAAGGAAAATTATGCGTTGCCGCCGTTTTTCTTGATGATTTCTTCTTGAACAGACTTAGGTACGTCTTCATAGTGGTCAAATACCATCATAAATGTACCGCGTCCTTGTGTTGCTGAACGTAATGTTGTAGCATAACCAAACATTTCAGCTAAAGGTACCATCGCATTAACGATTTGAGAGTTACCGTGTGCTTCCATACCTTCAACACGTCCACGACGACTTGTTACGTGTCCCATGATATCACCTAAGTAATCTTCAGGAACAGTAATTGTAACTTTCATCATTGGTTCTAAAATAACTGGGTTTGCATTTTTAGCCGCAGCTTTCAATGCCATAGAAGCAGCTACACGGAAGGCCGTTTCATTTGAATCGACATCGTGGTATGAACCATCGTAAAGTTTTGCTTTGATATCAACTAATGGATAACCAGCAAGAACACCGTTGTTCATAGAGTCTTCTAACCCTTTTTCAACTGCTGGGATGTATTCACGAGGAACCACACCACCGACAATTGCGTTTTCAAACTCGAAGCCTTTACCTTCTTCATTTGGTGTAAATTCAACCCATACGTGACCGTATTGTCCTTTACCACCAGACTGACGAACGAATTTACCTTCTGCTTTAGTCGCAGCACGGAATGTTTCGCGGTAAGATACTTGAGGAGCACCTACGTTAGCTTCAACTTTGAATTCACGTTTCATACGGTCTACTAAAACGTCTAAGTGCAATTCACCCATACCAGAGATAACTGTTTCACCAGTTTCAACGTTTGTTTCAACGCGGAATGATGGATCTTCTTCAGCAAGTTTTTGTAGAGCCACGCCCATTTTATCTTGGTCAGCTTTTGATTTAGGTTCAACAGCGACTTGGATAACTGGATCAGGGAATTCAATAGATTCAAGAATAACTGGTGCATCTAATGCACATAATGTATCACCAGTTGTTGTGTCTTTCAGACCAACAGCAGCAGCGATATCACCAGAGTACACTTTGTCAATTTCTTGACGAGTGTTGGCGTGCATTTGTAGGATACGACCGATACGTTCTTTTTTGCCTTTTGAAGCGTTCAATACGTATGAACCACTTTCAAGGACACCAGAATAAACACGGAAGAAAGTTAAACGACCTACGAATGGGTCAGTCATAACTTTAAATGCTAATGAAGCGAAAGGTGCTTCGTCATCAGCTGGACGAGTTGTTTCTTCGTCTGTTTTAGTATCGATCCCTTTGATAGCATCGATATCTAATGGAGATGGTAAGTAATCAAGAACAGCGTCCAACATTAATTGAACCCCTTTATTCTTGAATGCTGAACCAGCTAATACAGGGAAGAACTCAACGTTGATTGTTGCTTGACGGATACCAGCGACTAATTCTTCTTCAGTGATTTCTTCACCTTCAAGATATTTCATCATTAAGTCTTCGTCAGTTTCAGCAACAGCTTCAACTAATTTTTCGCGCCATTCTTGCGCTTTTTCTAAATAATCTTCAGGAATATCAGTTTCTTGAATATCTGTTCCCAAATCATTTGTGTAGATTTCAGCTTTCATTTTAATCAAGTCAATGATTCCAGTGAAGTCTTCTTCAGCTCCGATTGGAATTTGAATTGGATGAGCGTTTGCTTGTAAACGATCATGTAATGATTCTACTGAATAGAAGAAGTCCGCACCGATTTTATCCATTTTGTTACAGAATACAATACGAGGAACTTTATATTCAGTCGCTTGACGCCAAACAGTTTCTGTTTGAGGTTCTACACCTGATTGAGAGTCAAGAACTGTTACCGCACCATCTAATACGCGTAGAGAACGTTGTACTTCAATTGTGAAGTCCACGTGTCCTGGAGTATCGATGATATTTACACGGTAGCCTTTCCACTGTGCAGTTGTCGCAGCGGATGTAATCGTGATACCACGTTCTTGTTCTTGTTCCATCCAGTCCATTTGTGAAGCACCTTCATGGGTTTCACCGATTTTATGGATTTTACCAGTGTAGTACAAGATACGCTCAGTTGTTGTTGTTTTACCAGCATCAACGTGGGCCATGATACCAATGTTACGAGTTTTTTCAAGTGAAAATTCTCTTGCCATTTTGTATGTTTACTCCTCTCTTTATTTAAATCGATTGTAAATTGACTTTCTGCTGCCACTTTACGCGACAGACAGAGAGGATCTTACCAACGATAATGAGCAAATGCGCGGTTTGCGTCTGCCATTTTGTGTGTGTCTTCGCGTTTTTTAACAGAAGCGCCAGTGTTGTTAGCAGCATCCATGATTTCTTTCGCTAGACGTTCTTCCATTGTGTGTTCACCACGTAGACGTGCGTAGTTAACTACCCAACGTAAACCTAAAGTTGTACGACGTTCTGGACGAACTTCAACTGGTACTTGGTAGTTAGAACCCCCAACACGACGTGCTTTAACTTCAAGAACAGGCATAACGTTTTTCATTGCTTGTTCAAAAACTTCCAATGGATCGTTACCTGTAGATTCTTTGATGATATCAAATGAATTATAGATAATGTTAGCAGCAATCCCGCGTTTACCGTCAACCATTACACGGTTGATTAAGCGAGTTACTAATTTTGAGTTATAAATTGGATCTGGTAAAACATCACGTTTTGCAACAGGACCTTTACGAGGCATCCGTAACTCCTCCTTCCGAAATATGATTTTTCAAGTTGTTATTGTCTTATTATAATTAAGCTTTAGGACGTTTTGTACCGTATTTAGAGCGGCTTTGTTTACGGTCGTTAACACCGGCAGTATCAAGCGCACCACGAACGATATGGTAACGTACCCCTGGTAAGTCTTTTACACGTCCACCACGTAATAATACCACGCTGTGTTCTTGTAAGTTGTGACCGATACCTGGGATATAAGCTGTAACTTCGATTAAGTTTGACAAACGAACACGGGCATATTTACGTAAAGCTGAGTTCGGTTTTTTAGGTGTCATCGTACCCACACGTGTACAAACTCCACGTTTTTGCGGAGAGTTAACGTTTGTTTGAGTTTTCTTAAAACTGTTATATCCTTTGTTTAAGGCTGGTGAATCAGATTTTTCTACTTTAGATTTACGAGGTTTACGTACTAATTGGTTAATTGTAGGCATTCCTTGTTCTCCTCCTTCCTTACTTCGCTTCTAGTTCCACACATCCAGGTGGTTCTTTTTTCGCGATAAAAAATAATGCAATCTCTGCACTCTTTATCAAATATGCTTTGATAGACAGTCAGCACGTCCCTATAAGGAACCTGTAGATAAAGCACCTTTGTTAGGATACCACGATAAGTATCAGCTGTCAACCCTCTTCTTTCGCCTTTCGAAAAAAAGCTTTTCCTTCTATTTAAACGCACTTTTCCTTTAAAAATTTTTATGACTTTTTCAAAAACTTTCTATCTTTTTTAGTTAATTAACGGTACAATATCTTTGACTATTGAAGGGGGCGGAAAACAGCGATGAATCTGAAACAAATGGTAGGAATCGAAGCTGCAAAATATGTAGAAGACGGCATGATTGTCGGTTTGGGTACTGGCTCAACAGCAAAATTTATGGTAGACGAAATTGGTCGTCGCATAAAAGAAGAAGGATTGTCAATCGTGGGGGTTACTACTTCAAAAGAAACAGAGAAACAAGCCTTGGCCTTGGGCATTCCTTTAAAAAGTATTGATGAGGTTCCGTATGTGGATCTTACGATTGATGGCGCCGATGAAATCAGCGCTGATTTTCAAGGAATCAAAGGCGGTGGGGCTGCCTTACTTTTTGAAAAAATTGTGGCCACTTATTCAAAGAAATGTATTTGGATTGTGGATAAATCAAAAATGGTGGACGATTTAGGAGCTTTCCCACTTCCAGTTGAGGTTGTTCCTTATGGCAGCCGCCAACTAGTGCATTTATTTGAAGAAAAAGGCTATCACCCAACACTTCGTTTAAACGCTGCTGGCGAAACATTAATAACAGATGGAGGCCACCATATCATCGATTTGCATTTAGAAAAAATTACAGATCCAGAAGCTTTAGGTTCTTATTTAGACAACTTGGTTGGCGTCGTTGAACACGGCTTATTTTTAAATATGGTTTCTATGGTAATCGTCGGTTATGAAGCTGGACCGAAAACCTTACATGTTCCCGCACGTTAAGAATGTGTGAAAAAAGATTATTTATATAGGAAGGATAATATATGAAACGAATTGGTTATGCACGCACAACTATTATTGAAGACGATTTAAAAAATCAACTAACCACTCTCCAATCGTTTGGTTGTGATGATATTTTCCAAGAGACATTTGATCCTCAAGCGGAGATCAGTGTCTTAGACGAAGTCGAAAAACTTCTTTCTGCTGGGGATACACTTATTGTTTGTAAATTGCACCATTTAGGTAAAACAACCCGCCAATTAACAGACTTTATGAAAATGTTAAAGGAAAAACAAGTTGATTTTGTCAGCATTTCAGAAGGAATTGATACTCACCTTCCAACAGGTGAAGCCTATTTCCAATTAATGGAGAGCTTATCTGCGATGGAATGTGCACTAATTAAAGAACGAACACTCGTCGGGCTCCACAAAGCTCGTGAAAACGGAAAAGTAGGTGGACGTCCAAAAATTGATGGACGCACCGTCCGCAAAATCCGTGCATTATATTATGAAAACAAAGAAACAATCCAATTTATTTCTAATAAATGCGGCGTTTCGGTGGGCACTTGTTATAAATACATCAATTTACCTGAGACAGATGTCGAGCGGCTGTATTCCTAAGAATAAAAAAGAAGTCCTTCAGATGGGGCTTCTTTTTTGATTCGATTTCACTCTAATTTTTCAGCAACTTTCACTTTTTTTTACTATTTTCCATTGGAAATCTTGCGCAAAACGGTGTACAATAAACGTGGAAATCTTATTTTCAGAAAACTAAACTCAAAGGAGAGCTTATACATGCCAAAATTAGTTTTTTCTCGTCATGGACTTAGCGAATGGAATGCCTTAAACCAATTTACTGGATGGGCTGACGTAGATTTAGCACCTGAAGGTGTTGAAGAAGCAAAAGAAGGCGGCCGTAAAATTAAAGAAGCAGGCATCGAATTCGACGTTGCTTATACTTCTGTTTTAACTCGTGCCATCAAAACTTGTAACTATTTACTAGAATACTCAGATCAATTATGGGTACCTCAAATCAAATCTTGGCGCTTAAACGAACGTCACTATGGTAAATTACAAGGACTAAACAAAAAAGAAACTGCTGAAAAATACGGAGACGAACAAGTCCACATCTGGCGTCGTTCTTACGATACTCTTCCTCCATTAATGGAAGCAACAGATGAAGGTTCTGCAGCAAACGACCGTCGTTATGCAATGTTAGACCAACGCGATATTCCTGGTGGCGAAAACTTGAAAGTTACTTTGGAACGTGCATTACCATTCTGGCAAGATGAAATTGCGCCAGCTTTAAAAGACAACAAAACTGTCTTAGTAGCGGCTCATGGTAATTCATTACGTGCTTTAGCTAAACACATCGAAGGCATTTCTGATGAAGATATTATGGATCTTGAAATCCCAACAGGTAAACCATTAGTTTATGAATTAAACGATGATTTAACTGTGAAAGAAAAATACTACTTATAAGAACCTGTTTCTTATTAACAAAAGCGGTTTGCCAAGGCAAACCGCTTTTTTATGGATTAAATAAATTGACTTTCGGTTAAACAATCTTTATAAATCGCTACTATATCCGCTGCATCCAATGGCACATAAGCCTTTTCGGCAATTGCACTATGGTCCACAGCTTGTTGTGCCATTTCTTCAAATTTATCTGCTTCGATGCCAACTTCTGGTAATGTCATTGGAATGCCACAAGCCACAAAGTAATCATATAATGCTTGAATACCTTTTTTCGCTGCTACTTCCTCTTCTTGTTCGACTATTCCCCAAACATTTCGAGCAAATTGCGCAAACTTGCCTACGGTTTGTTCAGACAAAACGTAATTCATCCAACGAGGCGTTAAAATTGCTAAGCCAATCCCATGCGTAATGTCATAAAACGCACTTAATTCATGTTCCATTGGGTGACAAGACCAAACACCTTGTTTGCCGCGCCCTGTTAAACCATTTAAGGCTAAACTACTTGCCCACATTAAATTAGCACGTGCATCATAATCTTCTGGATTTTCTAAAGCAATAGGACAATTTTTGATAACCGTTCGCATTAAGCCTTCTGACACAAAATCTTGGACGTCCGTGCCTGTCGAAATACTAAAATAGTTTTCAATCAAATGACTGAAAATATCCGCTGAGCCAGCTGCTGTTTGATTTTGAGGAACCGTAAAAGTATTCGTTGGATCCAAGAACGAAACTTTTGGAATCATATTCGGACCACCAAAGCCTAATTTTTGATTGGTTTCTAAGTTAGAAATGACAGCACCTGCGTTCATTTCACTACCTGTCGCTGCTAAAGTCAAGATGGTCACGATTGGTAAAGCAGGACCTGTATACCCTTTTCTGGCTGCAATGACTGTCCAGATATCTTCTTCCGAATAAAAGCCCGCAGCTATTGCTTTGGAACAGTCAATGGTTGAACCACCGCCAACTGCTAAAATAACATCGACTTGGTTTTCTTTACACAACTCAATTCCTTTTCTAACGGTTTCAATGCGCGGGTTTGGTTCGACACCGCTCAACTCAATCAATGTATGCCCGTTTTTTTGGGCCAAATCAGTAATTTGTTGGTACAAGCCATTACGTTTGATACTACCGCCACCATAAACAAGTAAGACATTTTTGCCAAATTGATCTAACACAGCAGGTAATTCGTCTAAACGATCTTTCCCAAAACGGATGTCTGTTGGTACATAAAAATTAAAGTTTTCCATTCTTTCATCCTCCATTCAATCCTCTTACGCATTTATCATACTATTTTTTCAAAAATCCGCCAATAAAAAAGCCGAGCAAATGACAGTTGCTTTCACAACGATCGCTTGACCCAGCTTTTGATTCTTTTTTATAACGAATCGCTTGTTTTGATTAACAAATAAAGAAAATAAGGCGCACCGATGATCGCAACAATAATCCCTGCAGGCATTTCTCCATTGCCAGGCAATAGCCGACCAATCGTATCACTAACCAATAAAAGTAAACTCCCAAACAACGCCGCCAATGGCAATACCTGTTTTTGTTGCGTAAAACCACATTTGCGAGCAATATGTGGCGCAAGTAAACCTAAAAAATTAATTCCCCCTGTAACGGAAATCGCTGATGCCGCCAACATCACCGCTAACAGCAACGAAACGATTCGTTCTTTTTTCACAGCAATACCTACAGAAATAGCTGTTTCGTCCCCCAATTGTAAAATATCCAACAGACGATGACGCTTCATCGCAAAAAAGAACCCGATGACTAGCCAAGGCAACAAAGCGCCCACAAAGAACCAATTACTGCCCCAGATACTGCCTGCTTGCCACATTGTAACAAAACGGTACTTTTCAGTGTCAATTTTTGATGTAATTAATAAGGTGAGTGCTGAAATACCCGTACTCAAAATGACACCCGCTAAGACCATTCGAACTGGCGTCAATCCTAAACGATGAT
Source organism: Enterococcus sp. DIV0682 (assembly GCF_051712685.1). Lineage (NCBI taxonomy): Bacteria > Bacillati > Bacillota > Bacilli > Lactobacillales > Enterococcaceae > Enterococcus > Enterococcus sp. DIV0682. The sequence continues at coordinate 155,144 of NZ_JBIOPK010000001.1, read as the reverse complement.
GATACGCGATTACTAAAATCCCAACAGCCGCTAGCAAGCCGCCAACTAAGGCCACGAGCGGAAGTGCAAACGTCGTGATACTTGTCGTTTCAATAAAACTAATAAACAAAATCACTGCCAAACCCGCACCCGCATTAATGCCTAAAATCCCAGTATCTGCTAACGGATTCCGAGTAATCCCTTGAAGAATAGCGCCGCTTAAGCCTAAAGCTGCGCCCGAAAGGACCGCTAGCACAATCCGTGGTAACCGAAAATCCCAAACTAACAGTTGTTTGGCCTGACTTCCCTGTCCCAAAAGAAGGGCTTTTAAATCCATGACGGAAACAGATAATTCCCCTTGCGTTAAACTGATACAAGCAGTTAGGATAATCCCAACTATTAAGACAGCCACCCAACGGGACACTTTTTTCTGTGTCATCCTAGTTGCCCTCCTTTACGAAATAAATAAAGAAAGAATGGGATGCCAATTAAGGCCGTGATAATCCCAAATGGTGTTTCAAAAGGCGGATTCACCATTCGAGCGATTAAATCTGCCACCAAAACGAGGAGCGCACCGCCTAACGCCGAGAACGGAATCAAGCGACGGTAATTTTCTCCAGAAACTGTTCGCATCACATGAGGCACCACCAAACCAACAAAACTGACCGAGCCAACCAGCGCCACAGACAATCCTGATAAAAGCAAAATCGTTATACTGGCAAACAACCGAATACGCTGCGGATTTCGCCCCAAACCAATTGTTGCATCATCGCCAAACCGTAAAATAGTCACCGACGGACTAATCAGAACTGCTAATGCAAATGCGCCCAGAAAGATCGGGACGACTATTTTTAATTGTGCCCAAGAAATAACGCTGACGCCGCCAAGAAACCAAAACGTTAACTCTTGACTCAAATTGAACTGAATGGCTAAGAATTGACTAAATGATAAAAAAAGGGCACTAATACCAGCTCCCACCAAGGTCAGACGCATGGGGCTTGCTCCTCGAATTGAATGATTAGAAAGATAATAAATCAGTGCCACACTCACGCCAGCACCAAGAAAAGAAACAACTAAAAGCCACCAATAACTTGCCTGAGGGAGGAAAGCAAAAACAAGCGCTAAGCCCAAGCCAGCCCCAGCATTGATACCCAGCAAGCCAGAATCTGCCAATGGGTTTTGCGTAATCCCTTGCGCTAACGCCCCACTCACCGCTAAACTTGCCCCCACAAAAGCGGCCCCTAAAATCCGCGGCAACCGAACCGTTTGGATGACTTGATGCGCTTGATTGGTCGCATCGAAGTGCGTAAATGAATCAATAATCGTTTGAATCGAAACCGACGTCGCACCAAACATCAGCGACAGAAGCATTGTCCCCATTAGCAAAAAAAGACAGACAAGTAACACTTGCCATTGGTGTCTATAAAATCCGCTTATGCCTTTCATCCATCCAGCTCCATTTCCATCAACTCATAAGAAAGCACTAGTGGCCGCTGTGTCTGACTATGGTAACTAATTTCTGCTTGAATAGCGAAAACATCTGCTAAGCCAGTAACAGTAATCACTTCTTGCGGTGTTCCTTCATTGATAATCTTTCCCTCTTTCATCGCAATCACGCGATCAGAAAAACGAGAAGCTAAATTAATATCATGAATCGTCATCACGATAGTTTTTTGATGTTCTTGATTAATTCGTTTTAACACATTTAAAATTTCTAGCTGATGCGCTGGATCCAAATAGGTGGTCGGTTCATCTAAAATTAAAATATCTGTATCCTGCACTAGCGCCATAGCAATCCAAACCCGTTGACGTTGTCCACCTGATAAAATTGCCACAGACTCTCTAGCTAACTCAGTTAAGCCTGTTAATTCTAATGCCCATTGTATGTACTCTTGATCTTCTTTGGTGACACTTTTCCAGCCCGATTGATAAGGATATCGCCCGAAAGAGACGAGGTCAAAAACAGATAAATCGATTGTATTTTCTGGCGTTTGTGATAAGATCGCTAGTTCTTGCGCCACTTCTTTTGAAGAAAAATGTTGAAGTTCTTGGTTCTTAATGAACACCTTGCCTTTCTCGGCTGGCAAAATACGCGCAAGTGTTTTTAACAAGGTCGATTTGCCACAACCATTTGGTCCAATAATACTTGTAATAGTTCCCGCTTCAAATGAACAGTTCAGCGCTTCACTAATCACTTGACGACCATATCCTGTAGTTAAGTCCTCTGCCTCTAAATAATTCATAACCATTCCTCTTTAATTTTTCTGTCGTTATTTTACATTTATTGAGAATCGTTCTCACTCATTGTTCCTTGATTATAAAAGACCCTTCCTTAAAAAGCAATGTTTCTTCCAATCAAAAAAACGAATTATCTAAAAAATGCAACTTATTTGCTCAAAAAAGCAAGCGATGATTGACAAACGGTCGTTTTTAACTGATAATGAGAATCGTTATCAACTAAAAATAAAGGAGTTACACAATGAAACTTTTAAAAAAGACGGTCCTAATTGGTACAACCCTTCTTCTTGGTTCATTCTTACTCGCAGCTTGTGGTAATACGAATAAAGAAGCCAATAACGCTGACAAGACACATGAAGTAACAGATACCTTAGGCAATAAAGTAACCGTCCCTGCGAAACCCAAACGGATTATTGCGAGTTATTTAGAAGATTATCTAGTTGCATTAGGAGAAAAACCAGTGGCACAATGGACAGTTGGACAAGGCAGCATTCAAGATTATTTAGCGAAAGAATTGAAAGATGTCCCCACTATTTCCTATGACTTACCATATGAAGCGGTTCTAAAATTTGAACCTGACTTATTATTAATCAGTTCATCTGCTCTAGTTGAAGGCGGTAAATACAAAGAATACAGTAAAATTGCGCCAACTTATGTAGTCAAAAACGGCGAAAATGTCACCTGGCGTGATCAATTGGAAGATATTGCCACTGTTTTAGATAAAAAAGAACAAGCGAAAAAAGTGTTAGAAGATTATGATACCTTAACCAAAGGCGTCCAAGAAGATCTTGGCAAAAAAGATGCTGGCAAATCTGCGGCAGTCTTATGGGTAACCAACAACCAAGTCTTTATGGTTAGCGATAATCGCTCAAGCGGAACCGTGCTCTATCAGGACTTAGGCCTCCAAGTTCCAAAATTAGTGGAAGAAATTTCTAAAAACGCTACTGCGGATTGGAATCAAGTTTCTTTAGAAAAATTAGCTGAGCTTGACGCAGACCACATTTTCCTTGTAAACAGCGATGAATCAGCACCTCTTTTCCAAGAAGCAATTTGGAAGAACTTACCTGCTGTGAAAAATAACCAAGTTCATACCTATGATAAAAAAAGTAGTTGGTTATACAACGGACCTATTGCGAATACCCAAATTGTTGAAGATGTAAAAAAAGCGCTCTTAAATTAAAAAAAATGCTTGGATGAAAATAATCATCCAAGCATTTTTTTAATTAGCAATTGCCGTTTCTAAACCAACTTCAATCATTTCATTAAACGTTGTTTGGCGTTCTTCTGCCGTTGTTTCTTCACCTGTCACCAAGCTATCACTCACCGTCATAATCGCCAATGCTTCTACATCAAATTTTGCTGCTAAATAATATAACATTGCCGCTTCCATTTCAATCGCTAATACCCCGTATCGACCTAAACGAAAGACATCATCTAAGCTATCTTTGTAAAAAACATCATCTGACAATACGTTACCAACATGGGTAGTAAAGCCTTTTGCTTTAGCAATTTCGTAAGATTTGAGTAAAAGATCAAAGCTCGCAATTTGTGGAAAATCATATTTAGGAAAATCATTGCGAATCGCGGAAGAAGGTGTCGCTGCTGCTTGTGCGATAACTAATTCACGAACGTTGACTTTTTCTGAAATAGAACCACACGTACCAACACGAATTAACTTCTTCACATTGTAAGAGTTAATTAACTCATGGGCATAAATACCTGCTGAAGGCATCCCCATCCCTGTTCCTTGGACCGAAACACGCTGTCCCTTATATGTTCCTGTGTAACCTAACATTCCACGAACTTGATTATAGCAGACAGGATTCTCTAAAAAAGTTTCCGCAATATATTTTGCTCTGAGGGGATCCCCTGGTAGTAAAATTTTATCGGCAATTTCACCTGGTTTTGCTTCGATATGCACACTCATTCTGGTTTACTCCTTTTTTTATAAAGCTGCTAGTGTTGCTTTCACTAACTCTTTGAATTGTCCTTTAACGCGTTCAGTTGTTTCAACTACTTCTGCATGATTTAAGCTACTTTGCATACCAGCTGCTAAATTCGTAATACAAGAGATGCCTAGTACTTTCATGCCACTATGCACAGCTACAATGACCTCCGAAACAGTTGACATGCCAACTGCATCCGCACCCATCGTCCGTGACATCCGAATTTCTGCAGGCGTTTCATATGTCGGGCCAGAAAAGCCCATATACACGCCTTCTTTTAAATCAATATTTTGTTCCGCAGCCACTTTTTTTGCCACTTCCCGATATTCTTGCGTGTAAGCATGACTCATATCTGGAAAACGCGGCCCGATTTCTTCATCATTTTCACCAATTAACGGATTATCGCCTGTAAAATTAATGTGGTCATTGATTAACATCAAATTCCCCGGTGTATATGTTTCATTTACGCCACCAGCTGCGTTGGTTACAATCATTGAATGAATGCCTAAAGCAGCCATCACACGAACGGGATAAGTGACCGTTTGCATCGAATGTCCTTCATAATAATGAAAACGTCCTTGCATCGCCAAAACTTTTTTTCCAGAAAGCGTTCCGTAAACTAATTGTCCAGCATGTCCAACGACTGTTGAAACAGAAAAATGGGGAATTTCAGAGAAAGGAATAGCAATCGCATCGGTTATTTCATTAGCTAATTCACCTAACCCAGAACCTAAGATTAGACCGAAGTCTGCTTGTTGCACCCCTTTTTCTTTCAAAAACTCAGTTGTTTCGTTTAAATGATTCGTTAACGTTGTCATGTGTTGCCTCCTCGAATTATTGTAATTGATTTAAAAAGCTTTGACCGTTTTCCGTTGCAGGAACTTCAAAGTTTTCAGCAATCGTTGCTGAAATATCTGAATAAAATCCTTGTGGCAAGCTGCCTTGTTTTGTCATTTTTTTACTATAAGCCAATAAAGGCACATATTCACGTGTGTGGTCTGTTCCTGGGAAAGTTGGGTCATTCCCGTGATCTGCTGTAATTAAAAGCAAATCATCTTCGGCCATAGCTGCCATAATCTCTGGCAAACGACCGTCAAAATCTTCGATGGCTTTTGCATAGCCCTTCACATCACGACGGTGGCCATACAGCGCATCGAAATCCACTAAGTTAGTAAAACTTAAACCTGTAAACTCTTTGTTCATGACTGTTAATAATTGATCCACCCCATCCATATTGCTCTTCGTGCGAATAGCTTCAGTAATTCCTTGTCCATTAAAGATGTCGTTAATTTTCCCAACAGCAATCACATCATTACCGTTTTCTTTCAACGAATCTAAAACAGTATGGCCAAAAGGATCTAAAGCATAGTCATGACGGTTACTGGTTCGAGTGAAATTACCTGGTTCACCAACATACGGGCGGGCGATAATCCGACCAATCATATAAGGTTCGTCTTTCGTAATGTCACGAACATATTGACAAATTTTATACAATTCTTCTAATGGAATAATGTCTTCATGCGCCGCAATTTGTAAAACAGGGTCTGCTGAAGTATAAACAATTAGATCCCCTGTTTTCATTTGATGTTCGCCATAATCATCAATGACTGCTGTCCCGCTATATGGTTTGTTACAAACAACTTTTCGCCCAGAAAAATCTTCAATTTGTTTCAGTAATTCTTCAGGAAAGCCGTTTGGGAATACCCGAAAAGGTTTTTTGATGTTCAAGCCCATAATTTCCCAGTGACCGGTCATAGTATCTTTTCCAACAGAAATTTCTTCTAATTTGGTGGCATAGCCATCGTGGTCTGCCACTGCTTTGACACCTGTTAAAGGAGCAATAGTTCCCAATCCAAGTTTTTCTAAATGAGGAATGGTTAGTCCCGCTTCTTTGGCAATATGACCCAGTGTATCACTGCCGACATCTCCAAATTTTTCAGCATCTGGTGCTTCACCAATACCGACTGAATCTAGTACGATTAAATGAACACGTTTAAACACACTTGCTTCCTCCTCTAAGGTCGTAAATACGTCAAGAATGACAATTATTTTACGCTAGCCTTTTAAATAGTCTCGAGAATCAAACAGAATAATCTATTTATTCTCAGCTCTTCAATTATACCATGAATCCGCTATTATTGCCTGAAAGAGCATTAAAATTTTCACTGATTCCTTCGATTTTAGCAGGGCTTAAAAATTGAAAGAAAAAAAGTCTCCCACCGTAATTAGGAAACTTTTTTATTGTTTTTTTCGAATAGCCTGCTCTTTAAAAAGAACACGACTCTTTATACAATCGAAACTTTTAACACTCCAAGCGGTCTCCCTCTTTTGGCACATTTAAATACCAGATAACCGCTTCTGATAAAATCACACCAATGCCAATGGGCGGATAAAAATAAATGCCGATATATCCGATTGCGAAAAGACAAAGATGAATGATTTTTGTTGCCTTACTATAAGATTTCGATTTTCTTAACTTAGCTGCACCTTGTGGATCTTTCACTACATTGTCTTCATAAATGATCCTTGTTAGCAAGAAGTAGGCAAAATCCCAAACCGTATACACAACAAGATAAAAATAAACAGGTGCCCGCATCCACCAAAATTCACTCACCCAAGCAGTTGCTACCGGAATGAAGGCCATGGAGAATAACCAAAAATTATTTGCCCAAAACGCTTTTTTAGAAAACCAATGAGTTACGGACATTATGTAATGATGATTGTACCAAGCGATACAGATAAAAATAAAACTGACAATAAACGATAAAAAATATGGGATATTTTCTATCAAACCTGCCAAAACACCCACTTGAGGAGTCTTAATTTCTAAAATCATGATGGTCATGATGATGGCAATGACTGCATCACTAAATGCTTCTACACGTGTTTTATTCATTGAACGTCCTCCACTTTTCCTATTCTTACTACAAACAAAAGTATAGCAGAAAAACCAACGATTTTTGAAAAAAAAGCTGCTAGACTTGTTGGTTTTTTTCAAAATTTCGACACTTCCTTCGAATTGTAAAAAACAGCCAAAAGAAAAAAGAAAAGTTACCTTTATCAACTCGCTTTTTTGCAGTGAAGCAGTACCTAATGTCGCTTGTGTTCAACTGATTATCCTAAGAAAAGAAATGGCCCCCCGTCGCTTTGACGGAGGGCCTATTTCTTTTCTTATTTCGTTTTGACGTAATTTTTCCCGTTCGCTTTTGGTCCCGATGATTTTCCGAAGAACACAACTAGGACTAAAATGGTCAATACGTATGGTGCTGCTTGTAGATAAACTTTTGGAATTTCTGAAATAATTGGTAAGTTTTCCCCAGCAATACTTAAGTTTTGTGCAAAACCAAAGAATAAGGCTGCGCCCATTGCCCCAAGTGGATTCCATTTACCAAAGATCATTGCGGCCATTGAAATAAACCCTTGTCCTGCAATTGTGGTAATCCCAAAACGACCCGCAATACTTTGAGCAAAGACAGCTCCGCCCATACCGCCTAAGAAGCCGGATAGCAAGACGCCAGAATAACGCATTAAGTAGACATTAATTCCCAATGTATCTGCCGCTTGTGGATGTTCTCCCACAGAACGTAACCGTAAGCCAAAACGTGTTTTATAAATGACAAACCAAGCTAAAATCGCAATCAAAATTGCTACGAAAGCTGGCAAAGAGGTTTTTGCAAAGAATAGTTCACCAATCACTGGAATTTTTGACAATCCTGGGAAAGAAAAATAACCAAATGATTGTGTAATCATATCTGTTTGTCCTTTTTGATAAATAACTTTTACTAGGAAAACCCCTAGCGCCGGTGCCATCAAGTTAATGACAGTACCACTGATAATATGATCTGCTCGTAAGTTAATAGTTGCAACGGCATGTAAGAGAGAAAAGACAATCCCGACAACGCCTCCTACTAAACAAGCAATCCATGGTGTCGCCGCGCCAAATGTATCAGCAAACGTCAAGTTAAAAACGACCGAACTGAAAGCGCCCATTACCATAATACCTTCCAAACCAACGTTAACCACACCACTTCGTTCTGAGAACGTTCCGCCTAATGCTGTCAAGATGAGCGGAGTTGCATACACTAATGTTTGCGTGATGATTGAGGAAATTGTTGCTAAATCCATTAGATGTCTCCCCCCTCTTGATTGTTTTTGTCTGGCGCCGCTTCAATTGTTTCTACAATCGCTACTTCTTTTTTACTACCAGACGCTTTCGCTAACAAGAAACGAATTAAATAACTAATTCCCACAAAGAAAATAATTGCTGCAATAACAACATCAACTAATTCGGTTGGTACACCAGCTATCAACGGCATTCCTTGTCCACCAAGTTTTAACATTCCAAACAGTAATGCGGAAAGTAAAATCCCGATTGAGCTACCTGCTCCTAATAGAGACACGGCCATACCATCGAACCCAATGCTCAACGATGTGTTTTGAATAAAGAAGTTTTGGAAAGTCCCCAATCCTTGGACCGCACCACCTAAACCAGCCAGCGTTCCTGAAATCATCATGGATAAAATAATCGTTCGCTTGCTGCTCATTCCAGCATATTCAGAAGCAAATGGGTTTAACCCCACCGACCGAATTTCAAAACCAAGCGTTGTTTTTTTCATCAAGAACCACACAAGAATAAGGAAAATGAAGGCCAAGAAAATGCCGATGTTCAAACGAGAGCCATCACTGATACTTGTTAAAAACGGTGAGCGTAATGATGCATTCGCACCAATCATTTTGGTAATCCCTTTATTCGCCATAATACTTGGTTTCATGACATTATTAGCAATATGATTTCCTGTGTATAATAAAATATAATTCAACATAATCGTAACAATAACTTCACTCGTCCCAAAATAGGCACGCAAGAAACCTGGAATGGCTGCTGCTAAAGCTCCTGCAACTGCCCCAACAATAATCGCCACCGGCAACGCAATCATCCGGGGGGCATCAGGCATGGATAAAGCGACCCAAATACTAGCCACCCAACCACATAAGGCTTGTCCAGAAAGCCCGATATTAAAGAATCCAGCCGAATTTGCCACCGAGAATCCTAAAGCGGTAAAAATCAACGGTGCTGCGGTGACAAAAATCTCACCAATACTTTTCTTTCCTTGGAAAGCTGTTTCAAACATCGCTTGATACCCAGCCACTGGGTCATAGCCAAAGATAACCATAATAATTGCCCCTAAGAGGAAACCCATAATAACAGATAACACAGGGACTAAAATATTTCTTATTTTTTCAGAACGATTATTCAACAGTTTCACCTGCCTCTACTTTTGATAACTCAGCACGGGCTTCTTCCAATGAGTAGCCAGCCATTAACAAGCCCAATTCATTTTCTGTCGTTTCTTTCGGATCAACAATTCCGACGATTTCCCCCGCATGAATAACAGCGATACGATCAGAAACGTTTAAAATTTCGTCTAATTCAAAACTTACTAATAAAACAGCTTTATTTTTATCTCTTTGTTCAATTAGTCGACGATGAATGTATTCAATAGCTCCGACATCTAAACCGCGTGTTGGTTGAGAAACAATCAACAAATCTGGATCGCGGTCAACTTCTCGGGCAATAATCGCTTTTTGCTGATTCCCACCTGAAAGCGCCCGAGCTGGTACTAATTCATTAGGAGTCCGTACATCATATTCTTCAATTAATTCACGGGCATGTTTGTTAATCATTCGATAGTTTAAAATACCTGTTGAACTGTATGGTTTTTGGTAATACGTTTGTAGGCCAATATTTTCAGCCAATGTCATCTCTAATACCAAACCATATTTATGTCGGTCTTCAGGAACGTGGGCGACACCCATTTCCGTAATTTCCCTAGGTTTGCGATTAGTAATCTCTTTTTCATTCAAATGAATGGAGCCTTTTTCGACTTTCGTTAATCCTGCTAAGGCTTGGATTAATTCTGTTTGTCCATTGCCATCAATCCCCGCAATCCCAACAACTTCCCCTGCTCGGACATCTAAGCTAAGATTTTTCACCGCATCTAAGCCGCGGCTTTCTTTCACTACTAAATCTTTAATTGATAAAATTGTTTCTTTCGGTTGCGCTGGTTTTTTCTCTGTTTTGAAAGAAACAGAACGGCCCACCATCATATCGGCTAACTGTTGCGAAGAAACGTCTTTCACATTGACGGTGCCAATACTTTGCCCCCGGCGAATGACCGTACAACGGTCCGCCACTTTTTTAATTTCATCTAACTTATGTGTAATTAAAATGATCGATTTGCCTTCATCGGTTAGTTCTTTCAAAATAATCATTAATTCATCAATTTCTTGTGGCGTTAATACTGCGGTTGGTTCGTCAAAAATTAAAACGTTCGCCCCGCGATATAAGGTCTTTAAAATTTCAACCCGTTGTTGCATACCCACAGAAATATCGCGAATATAGGCATTGGGATTTACATCCAACCCGTATTGCTTAGACACTTCTTCAATCTCTTTTTTCGCTTTTTTCCGGTCTAAAATACCGCCATGGGTAGGTTCACTACCTAAGATAATATTTTCAGTCACAGTAAAGGCTTCAACTAACATAAAATGCTGATGGACCATTCCGATTCCTAAACGATTGGCTGCAGTAGGACTTGTAATGTTGACTTTTTCGCCATTCATATAAATCTCACCTGAGGTCGGTTCCAATAGCCCTGATAAGATATTCATCAAGGTCGACTTGCCTGCACCATTTTCACCTAGCAGTGCGTGGATTTCACCAGGTTTTACTTGTAAATCAATTTGGTCGTTGGCTTTGAACGTCCCAAATTCTTTGGTGATTTTACGCATCTCAATTACGTTTTCTTCTTGAGACAAGGTCTATTCACTTCCTAACAAAATTATATTGGCAATACTTTAGAGGGTAATTTTGACCCTTAACTAAGTAGTTGAAGAACCTCAACTATTTAGTTAAAAATCCAAACATCATAAAGGGTTTCCTTGGCAGCCGTCGCTGCCAAGGACCACTTCATTTTTAGAAGGAACAATAATGAGCCCTTCTTTTTTCATTTAGGAGCTTAAATTATTCTGGTTTTTCTGGGACTTTTACGTCACCTGAGATTACTTTATCTTTTGCTGTTTTAACAGCTTCTTTTGTTTTGTCGTTTAAATAGCCGTCTGTTAAGTCAACGCCACCATCTTTTAATCCATAAACTAAATGTTCGCCACCAGGGAATTTGTCTTCTAACGCACGGTTGGCAATATCTTGAACCGCTGTGCCGACACCTTTAAGCGTTGAAGTTAACGTGAAGTTGTCTTCTTTGCCGTCTTTTGTTTTGTACTTGCCATCAGCATCTTGATCGCGGTCAACACCGATTACCCAAACTTTGTCGCCAGAACCTGATTCATTCAAGTCTTTTGCTTCTTGGAAGACCCCTTGTCCAGTCGCACCAGAAGCATGGAAGATGATATCAACGCCGTTTTGGTACATTGCAGCAGCTAAAGCTTTCCCTTTGGCAGGATCAGCAAATGAAGCCGCATATTTTGTATCAACAGTAATTTCTTTACCTAATTCTTTCGCAGCATCAGCCACACCTTTTTCAAAACCAGCTTGGAAACGGTCAATTACGACCCCTTCTTCACCACCAACAAAACCGACTTTGTTCGTTTTTGTTTCGTTTGCAGCAGCAACACCGGCTAAGTAAGCTGCTTCATTATCTCTAAATGTTGCAGAAACGACATTCTTTTTGCCATCGATTTGATCATCGATTAAAACAAAGTTTGTATCAGGGTTGGCATCTGCTGCAGAAGAAATTGCATCTTTTAGCAAGTAGCCAATACCAAAGATTGTGTTGAATTTACTTGATACCGCTTGGTCAATATTTGTTGTATAGTCAGCTGCATCATTCGATTGAATATATGCATACCCTTTTGAACCTTCTGGTAAATCATGTTCTTTACCCCAAGCTTGCAATCCTTCCCAAGAAGATTGGTTGAACGACTTGTCATCCACGCCGCCTGTATCTGTAATGATTACAGCACTATGCGCTGCATCCCCTTTGCCACCGCCGCTTTCAGCGGTTTTGCCTTTGCCACCACCACATGCTGCAAGTGAAACTGATAAACCTAATGCAATCAAACTAAAACCGAATAATTTTGCTTTTTTCATTTCTGTAAAGCCTCCTAAAAATAGTTTAATGTATTTAAACAACTAAGTTGTTTCTAAGGTTGGTCTGGGACTTTTACGTCACCAGAGATGATTTGTTCTTTGGCTTCTTTAACTGCCGTTTTGGCTTGATCGCTTAGGGCTTCTGTTGTTAAATCAACACCGCCATCTTTCAATCCATAAGTTAAATGTTCGCCGCCAGGGAATTTATCTTCTAATGCAAGATCAGAGATTTTTTTCACAGCAATATTTACCCCTTTAATGGTTGAAGCTAACGTTAAGTTATCATCCTTGCCATCTTTGGTTGTATATTTACCGTCTTCGTTTTGGTCACGGTCAACACCAATCACCCAAACTTTATCTTTTGAACCTGTTTCATTTAGCGCTTTGGCTTCTTGGAAGATTCCTTGTCCTGTAGTCGCCGCTGCGTGATAAATAATGTCGGCACCTGCTTGATACATAGAAGAAGCTAAGGCCCGTCCTTTTGAAGCGTCTGCAAATGTCCCTGCATAAGTAGACGTAATTTGAATATCTTTTCCTAATTTTTTGCCAGCATCTGCTACACCTTTTTCAAAACCAGCTTGGAAACGGCCAATAACAGGTCCTTCAACCCCGCCGATAAATCCTACTTTGTTGGTTTTCGTAGTGTTAGCTGCTGCCACACCTGCTAAATACGCAGATTCATTATCTCTAAATGTTGCAGAAGCGACGTTGTTTTTCCCATTAACTGTATCGTCGATTAGAACGAAATTCGTTTCTGGGTTGGCGTCCGCTGCATCTACTACTGCATTTTTTAGTAAATACCCAATGCCAAAAATCGTTTTAAATTGACTTGAAATGGCTTGGTCAATGTTTGATGTATAATCAGATGCTTCATTTGATTGAATATACGCATACCCTTGAGGTCCTTCTGGAAGTTTGTGCTCTTTGCCCCACTCTTGCATTCCTTCCCACGCAGATTGGTTAAAAGATTTGTCATCAATGCCGGCTGTATCTGTGACCATTACGACACTATGTTGTGGATCACCTTTTGTGTCGGCGTTCTTTTTGCTATTGCCACCACATGCAGCTAACCCAATGGTTAAGGCAACTGCCGCCAATCCTAGACCTAAAAATTTTGCTTGTTTCACTTTCCGAAAAGCCCCCTACTATTTTATCTATTATTTCATTCGCATTTATGCTATTGAAATCTACTTTGAGCCCAACGAAACCTTATGTCCTTTTTTTAAAAATCTTTATCTGTAAATGAATAGGGCAATAATGCCTCAACTGTCATTGTTTTAGTCGCGCCATCTTTACCAACTAGCGTGACTGGCATTTGTGGATCAAAGAATTCAGCCATTACTTGACGACAAGCGCCACATGGAGAAATGGGTGCCTCTGTATTACCTGCTACAACTAAATGTTGGAAGGTCCGTTCATCTTCTGAAATGGCTTTAAAAATCGCCGTTCTTTCTGCACAATTTGTTAAACCAAAGGAGGCATTTTCAATGTTGACTCCTTGATACATTTTCCCGTCTGCAGTCACTAAGCAAGCGCCCACAGGAAAGTTAGAATACGGTACATAGGCGTGTGCCAATGCTTCTACGGCACAATCAAGCCATTCTTGTTTTACTGTCATCTTTTTCGCCACACCTTCGTTTAATTTGAAATACGAATTAATACCCTTCGCCAGTTGCGCCAGAAACAATTGCTACACCCGTACTTGCACCGATGCGTGTTGCCCCCGCTTCAATCATTGCTAACGCTTCTTCTGCATTATGCACGCCACCAGAAGCCTTAACGCCCATGTCAGGACCAACTGTCTCACGCATTAAACGAATGTCTGCTACTTTAGCACCGCCTGTTGAGAAGCCAGTAGATGTTTTAACGAAATCGGCACCTGCTTCTTTGGCTAATTCACAAGCTTTAACTTTTTCTTCGTCTGTTAATAATGCTGTTTCAATAATCACTTTGACTAACGCTTTTCCTTTGGCTGCATCTACTACGCCTTGAATGTCTTGACGTACGTAATCGTATTGTTGTGATTTTAATGCACCAATATTAATCACCATATCCACTTCATTCGCACCATTTTTAATTGCATCAGCTGCTTCGTATGCTTTAACTTCTGGTGTATTCGCCCCCAAAGGAAAGCCAATAACGGTACACACAGCGACGTCGGTATCAGCTAATTGCTCGCTAGCAAAAGCGACCCAACAAGGATTGATACATACAGAGAAGAAGTTGTACTCCTTAGCTTCGTCAATAATTTTTTGGACAGCGGCTTCTGTCGCTTCTGGTTTCAAAATAGTGTGGTCAATCATGCGGTTTAATTCCATGATGAGAATTCCTCTTTTCTTATTGTTTTATTCCGTAATAATATCGTGAATCAAAATAGGCTCTTCGCCGGTTGGTCCAATTTCAATGTTTTTATAAAGCAATTGTTCGACTTCTGTCACGTCTTCACGATTGGCATAAATAGTTAGTAATGATTCGCCTTTTTCAACTGGGCTCCCTACTTTTTTGTGAAGTTTCAAGCCAACTGCAAAATCAATCGTATCTTCTTTCGTAGCCCGACCAGCGCCCAGTAACATTGCGGCAACGCCAATTTCATTGGCAACGATTTTTTGTACCACGCCTGTTTCTTTGGCAGGTAAATCAAATTGATAAGTTGCGGTTAATAATTTTTCTGGCTGGTCAACAACGGAACTGTCGCCGCCTTGATTTTCAATCATTTCTTTAAATTTTGCGAGCGCTCGACCGCTTGTTAATGCTTCTTCTAATAAAGCCCGTGCTTCGTCTAACGTCTCGGCTTTTTTAGCTAAAACAACCATCTGACTTCCTAAGACATAGCACATCTCCACTAAATCTTCTGGCCCATTTCCTTGCAAGGTCTCGATTGCTTCAACGATTTCTAAACTATTTCCGATAGCCTCCCCTAAAGGTTGTGACATGTCTGAAATTACTGCCATCGTTTGGCGATTTGCCAGTTTCCCAATGCGAACCATTGTTTCCGCTAATCGACGAGCACTTGCTAGGTCTTTCATAAAGGCCCCTTCACCAGTAGTCACGTCTAAGACAATCGCATCTGCCCCTGCGGCAATTTTTTTACTCATAATGGAACTTGCAATTAATGGAATTGAGTCAACAGTGGCGGTCACATCACGTAACGCATAAAGTTTTTTGTCTGCTGGTGCTAGATCACCTGACTGACCAATCACTGCCACTTTTGTATCGTTCACCAATTGAATAAAACGTTCTTCTGTCAATTCAACTTTAAAACCAGGAATCGCTTCTAATTTATCCAACGTACCGCCCGTGTAGCCTAAGCCACGACCAGACATTTTTGCTACATTGACCCCGACACTAGCAACTAACGGCGCTAAAATAAGCGTCGTAGTGTCGCCTACGCCACCTGTAGAATGCTTGTCGACTTTGATTCCTTCTATAGAAGAAAGATCCACAATTTCGCCTGAATGGACCATTGCTAACGTCATTTGTGTAATTTCTTCGTCTGTCATATCTTGGTAAAAAACAGCCATTAAAAAGGCACTTACCTGATAATCTGGAATTGAACCATCTGTGTATCCGTTGATAATAAATTGAATTTCTTCGCTTGTTAGTTGATGCCCGTCACGTTTCTTTTCAATAATGTCTACCATTCTCATGAATTCGTTCCCTCCGATTTCCCGATAATGTATTATACAACAAAATCGTTCAGCTTTAAACCATTTAGTAAACCAGTTTACTATTATTTTTTTCTTGTGAAAACGCAAACAACACGAACATTCCATTTCTAAGCTGTTTTTTAAATCGGTTTTGTGCTTTTTCTAGCAATAAACGTCGCATCAAAAACTTTATTTGGAACTTTCCCTGTTGGATCTGCAATAGCTTCCACCAAAAATTTTGCTGCATAATAGCCAATATCAAAACTCGGCTGATAGACGGTTGTTAAACTCGGCACCAAATATTCGGAAATTTCCAAGCCATCAAAACCAACCACCGAAATATCGTCAGGAATTTTCTTGCCCGCTTCTTCAATGGCTTGATAAGCTCCCATCGCCATTTCATCATTGCCACAAAAAATTGCTGTGATTTCTTCATTTTTCAAAACTTCTTTTGCCGCAGCATAGCCGCCATGCAAGTTCAATTCCCCAGCACAAACATAATGCGGACGAAAAGGTAAATTGTTGTCCTGTAACGCATGCTGATACGCCGTCACTCGTTCCGTTAAACGATAATAGCCGGCACTTTCACGCAACATGCCAATATGCTGATGCCCTTGTTGAATCAAATGATGGACCGCTTGATAAGCACCTTCGTACTCTTTAACGATTAATCGTCCACTATCTCGTGGATTAATCCCACGATCGACAAGAATGACAGGAATCGGATGTTCTCGTCGGTCTTTTAAAATATGATTTTCTGGCAAAACATTCGGCGTGGCAAAAATAATGCCATCTACCGACCGATGAATCAGCTCGCTAACATATTGCATCGCTTGTTCGGAATCATGCTTTGAATTGCATAACAAAATCATGTAGCCTAACGAATTTAAATATGTTTCCACACCTTCAATCACTTTTGAGAAAAAGAAATCCGTCACATCTGGCACAATCATACCAATGGTTTTGGAATGACGGTTGATTACATTCGAAGCAAAGTAATCTGGTTTGTAATGATTTTCAGCGACTACCGCCAACACCTTGTTGCGGGTTTTTTCACTGAAACGACTCCCTTTATTATTCAGAATTTGTGAGACGGTTGTGACAGAAACACCAGCCATATCAGCAATTTCTTTAATCGTTAGTTTCATCGCGCCCCTCCCAACGTCTCCTTTTGCATTGACAGACATTTGTAGACGTGTTACAGTCTTCAAAATACTTATCGAATCTTTTACATTTTAACAAAAAAAAGACAAAAGAAATAGACTAAAAAGATTAAAAAACAAAAGAAAATGGAGGCTATTTTTTTCATGGAAGAATCCCGTGTCCGTCAATTACCAAAAATCGAGCTGCACTGTCACTTAGATGGGTCGATTCGACCAACCACTTTACGCACCATTACTGAAAAACAAAACATTCCATTACCCCAAGACGAACAAGCCTTGAAAGAGTTAGTGGTTGCCCCTGAAAAATGCACCGATTTGAATGATTATTTAACTCGGTTTGACTTCGTGCTAACCTGTCTACAAACAGCTGAAGCTTTGCAAGCAGCGGCGTATGACGTGATTAGCCAAGCTGCCGAAGATGGCGTGGCTTACATAGAGGTGCGTTTTGCGCCTTCCCAACATACAGAAAAAGGCTTACGGTTACCTGAAATCGTGACTGCTGTTTTAACTGGCTTAAAACAAGGCGAAGAAGATTTTGGTGTAAAAAGCAATGCACTGTTATGCGGCATGCGGCATGATCAACAACAAGCCATAGAAAAAATCGTTCACTTAGCGCATGATTTCAGAGAGACAGGCGTTGTCGGCTTTGATTTAGCTGGCAATGAAGTCGATTTTCCTCCATACACATTTGAAGACGTATTAGCTTTAGCCAACCAATTGTCAATTCCATTAACACTCCACGCTGGGGAATGCGGCTGTGGCAAAAATGTCGCTGATGCTGTCACTTTAGGTGCTACTCGGATTGGTCACGGTATTGCTTTGAAAGATACACCCGAATATTTGGCGCTCTTAAAAGAAAAAAAGGTTCTTTTAGAAATGTGTCCAACTAGCAACTTCCAAACAGGCACCGTCAAAACATTGGCTGAATACCCTTTTCAACAATTTATAGAGGCTGGCTTAGCCGTCTGCATCAATACCGATAATCGCACTGTTTCAGATACTACGTTAACGAAAGAATTCATGAAATTGGCCACTTGGTATCAATTAAGTTATGATGAAATGAAGCAACTCACTAAAAATGCGCTTGCAGGTGCTTTTTTATCACCAGACGAAAAAAAACTGTTGAACCAAAAAATTGATCAAGCGTATCTATTCTAAAAAAGAACCGCCACTAAAGTGGCGGTTCTTTTTTACTCTGCTTTTTTAACACTTCGTAAAATATAATAGCCTTTGTCTTTTGTCACAATTTCAACATTGCCAAATACTTCAGCCATTTTCTTTTCTGCACTAGGTGCACCTTGTTTCTTTTGAATAACCACCGTTAGTGTGCCACCAACTTTCAACAACGGAAAAGCCCCTGTTAAAATGCCATGGACAACTTTTTTACCTGCACGAATGGGCGGATTGCTAACAATCGCCGCGTAGGTCGTTTCGTTTAAGGTTTCATACACATTGGAAGAATGGATATCCACAGTAGTAATTTGGTTGCGTTGGGCGTTCATTTGAGCTAGCCCAACTGCCCGTTGGTTGACATCCACCATTTCCACCAGTCGACCAGTCTCCGCTGCTAAGGACAACCCAATTGGTCCATAGCCACAACCAACATCTAACAAACGGCCTGCTGGTAAATTTTCCCATTCAAAGGCATCAATCAACACACGAGAACCATAATCCACTGTTCCTCTTGAGAAGACCCCACTATCGGTCGTAAACTGAAAGGTCCGACCACGTAATGGAAAAGACCAGCTTTCTAAATCATGTGCTAATTCTGGATTTTCTGTATAATAATGATTCGCCATTTTGTTCTTCCTATCTATGCTTGTTTTGGTTTTAGTCTACCTTTTATTTCTCGAACAATCAAGGCACCTAATAATTCATAGCCCACTTGTGAAAAATGCAAACCATCCGCTTGTAAAAATTCATCCGTTCCGGGATAAACAGTCATTGCTTTATACAAATCAATAACTGGCAGGTTATGTGCCGCTCCGACTTCTTGTGCAACCTTGACCAATTCCTTGATACGCGTTTGTGGCCGTTCTGGACGTCTGCCACTATCCGCATATGGTGGCGTAATTAAAATCACCTTTTCTGAACCAATTTCGTGAATCATTGTTTCAAGGTTTTCTCTAAACGTGGCTACTGTTATATTTCGATCCAGTGACGCATCATTGGCGCCAAAGAAAATCACCACTTCATCAGGTTTCTCAATTAGTACTTCTTTATTTAATCGTTTTAAACCATCCTCTGTTGTATCGCCAGGCATTCCAGCATTAATAACAGCCACTTCTTCTAGACCCATCGCAGCAATATCCCGTTTTACTAAGTCAACAAGAACAGGTGAGACAGCTTCGTCTAAATAACCAGCAGTAATGCTATCACCAAATAATACAATTTTTCTCATGGCTTTTCCCCTCTTTTCTAACAGTTTTCTCTTTTCATGATACCATTTTCATCATAAATTGGCGAAGAAGGGAATTCTTTTGTAAAATCCTGTGTTTCCCTTGTGAAATTATGGTAAAATGTACAAAGATTGAACAGGGTTTGGTGGAGGAACAATGGACGATAAAATGAATTACTACCCAATTTCCAGAGAAGAATGGCATGGGTTTTATCATGACGGCAAAGCACCGTTAACCGAAGCAGAATTGGATAACATTAAAAGTGTGAACGACCAAATTTCACTAAAAGATGTACAAGAAATTTATGTACCCTTAACGCATCTTATTCATTTATACATGAAAGAATTTGAATCGCTAACACTTAGCAAAGGATTATTCCTACATGAATATGTCTCTGTACCACCATTCATCATTGGAATTGCCGGCAGTGTCGCCGTTGGTAAAAGCACCACCGCTCGTCTTTTGCAAAGAATTCTGGCCCGAACGTTTAAACGAAGAAACGTTCAACTCATTACAACGGATGGGTTTTTGTATCCCAATAAAGTGTTAGAAGAACAGGGAATTATGGACCGAAAAGGTTTTCCTGAAAGTTATGACATGGAGAAGCTAATTAATTTCTTAAACGAAGTCAAAAGCGGCAAAGACGAAATTAAAGCACCCGTCTATTCTCACAGTGTCTACGATGTTATCGAAGGCGAATATGAGTTGATTCAACAACCAGATATTTTGATTGTTGAAGGCATTAACACATTACAGTTACCCGCCAATCAACAAATTTATGTGAGTGATTTTTTTGATTTTTCTATTTTTGTGGATGCCGATCCAGCCTTAATTGAAAAATGGTACCTAGAACGTTTTGGGGCCTTATTAGATACGGCTTTCTTAGATCCTAATAATTATTATTACCAATATGCAATTGGCAAACGAGAAGATGCTTTCGCCATGGCACGGAATGTTTGGAAAACCGTGAACTTACCGAACTTGGAGGAATATATCTTACCAACGCGCGGACGTGCGGACATTATTTTGCATAAAACGGAAAATCATTTGATTGACCAAATCTATCTACGTAAATATTAAGGGTTGACGAGCTAAGAAATATCCTGTATCTTTTGTAGAAATATCCTTGAAAATTTTCAGCAGAATGCATGACTTTCAAGGAGTAAAATGTTTTAATAAGTATAGCTAGACAAAGAAGAGTACGGAACAAAAGTGAACCACTTTTTAATCGCCTGATTCTCGGCTGTTTAAAAGTAGCCCCTGCGGAATTAAGCCCAAATTTTCTAAAAATCGTAAAACAATTTTTGAAAATCCTTTCTTAATTCTTGGTGCTGACCACTTTTTAACCGCCTTTTCTTTAGATAAATTTAAATGGATAAGGGGTAATAGACGTGACTAACGTTGCCGATTTGACATCTGTCGAAAAAATTATTGTTTTAGACTTTGGTAGTCAGTTTAACCAATTGATTACTCGTCGTATTCGTGAATTTGGCGTATTCTCTGAGTTATTAAGCCACCGAACTACGGCAGAAGAAATTCGCAAAATCGCGCCTAAAGGAATCATCTTCTCAGGTGGACCAAACAGCGTGTATGACAAAGATGCTTTTAGCATTGATCCAGAAATTTATGAGTTAGGAATTCCCATTCTTGGCATCTGCTACGGTATGCAATTAATGACTCATAACTTAGGCGGAAAAGTAGAACCTGCCGCAAACCGTGAATACGGAAAAGCAGAATTAGAAATCCTTGGTGAGGCGACATTATTCCAAGGAACACCTGCGAAACAAACCGTTTGGATGAGCCACGGTGATTTAGTAACAGAAATCGCTCCTGGATTCGAAAAAGTTGGGACAAGCAACGATTGTCCAATCGCTTCTATCGAAGATGCCAACCGCAAATTCTACGGCGTACAATTTCACCCAGAAGTTCGTCATTCAGAATATGGTAACGACTTATTACGTCACTTTGCTTTTGATGTTTGTGGCTGTACTGGTGACTGGAGCATGGAAAACTTCATCGATATGGAAGTCGCTAAAATCCGTGAACAAGTAGGCGATAAAAAAGTCTTACTTGGTTTATCAGGTGGCGTTGACTCAAGTGTTGTCGGCGTACTTTTACAAAAAGCCATTGGCGACCAATTAACTTGTATCTTCGTTGACCATGGATTATTACGTAAAGGTGAAGCAGAGCAAGTAATGGAAAGTTTAGGCGGTAAATTTGGCTTAAACATTATTAAAGTAGATGCGAAAGAACGCTTCTTAAGCAAATTAGCAAGCGTTTCTGACCCTGAACAAAAACGTAAAATCATCGGTAACGAATTTGTGTATGTTTTTGATGACGAAGCAACTAAACTTGCTGGGGAAGAAGGCGTTTCATTCCTAGCACAAGGAACTCTTTACACAGACGTCATCGAATCTGGTACAGAAACTGCGCAAACAATTAAATCACATCACAACGTTGGTGGTCTTCCTGAAGACATGCAATTTGAATTAATTGAACCTTTAAATACATTATTCAAAGACGAAGTTCGTGCCTTAGGAACTGAACTTGGCATGCCTGATGCAATCGTTTGGCGCCAACCATTCCCAGGACCAGGATTAGGTATTCGTGTGCTTGGTGAAATTACAGAAGATAAATTACAAATCGTTCGTGATTCAGATGCTATCCTACGTGAAGAAATCGCAGCAGCTGGCTTAGATCGTGACATTTGGCAGTACTTTACTGTCTTACCTGGCATCCGCTCAGTAGGCGTTATGGGCGATGGCCGTACCTACGATTACACAGTCGGTATCCGTGCTGTGACTTCTATCGACGGCATGACCGCTGACTTTGCCCGTATCCCTTGGGATGTTTTACAAAAAATCTCTGTGCGCATCGTGAACGAAGTTGCACATGTAAACCGTATCGTGTACGATATTACTTCAAAACCACCTGCAACTGTGGAGTGGGAATAACAATCAACCCGCTAGAAAACCTATTTTATAGGTGTTTCTAGCGGGTTTTCTTTTGTGTTATCACACTTCCCTCCCACCATTCTCCATTTTTCCTTTGCTCCACCGCCCTCAAAGTCCTATAATTTAATCATAAGAATAGTGGCTATTAATAAAATTCATCAATTAAAAGGAAGCGATTTCAACATGTCAAAAGCAACTTTTCTTAAGTATGGTTTTGTTGTCCTCTTCATAGGAATTTTTTTACTTCGTGCCCAAAAATTTATTTCTGAGCCCCTTTCGTACCTTTTTTCGGGTATTCTTTTGCTTATTGTTGCGTATTTAATACTCGTGAAAAAAATGAACTTTTTCTCAAGTTTACTCACTGTTACCGATCAACCTTCTTCTGCCCAACAACGATTGGGTCAAATCTCTGGGCTTGTCAGTTTATTGATTGGTTTACTTCTAGTAATTTTTTCAGTCATTTTATAGACACTTTTTCACTATTGTTCTTATAAAAACAAGACGTTCTTGTTTGGCCTTTGACGTTGTCGTATACTATAAATAATAAATAAGCTATGAAGGAGTAAATTAATGAAAAAAAGTGTTATAACTAGTTCTATGTTAGCGGTTTTATTGTCGGGATTTCTCGTTACCCCTATTTCTGCTTACGCTTTGGAACGCTCTAAGGGAACTACTGAAGAAACGGTGGCTTCAGAAACATCTCTAACGGAGCAACAAATGAGTAGCGGTGTCACTGAAGAAATGAATCCAAGCATCATAAATTCTCAAGAGGAAACAGAAACAACTTCCACTTCCTCAACCTCCGATTCCACCACTGAAGTTTCTACATCAGAAGTAACAACTGTTAATGATACAGAAAATAGTAACGACGATACTGAAACTACTTTGGAAACATCACAAAGTAATGAGGACATACCTGTAGCACCGGCAAAAGCAGAAGAAAAAGTTCCTGATATTAATTATCAGACGCATATCCAAGACATCGGATGGCAAGGGGTTGTCAAAAACGGGGAAATTTCTGGGACTAGCAGACACTCTTTACGTCTTGAAGGAATTAAAATGAATATTTCAAATTCAGATTTGGCTGGATCTGTAGAATATAGAACACATGTCCAAGAAATTGGGTGGCAAGGATATGTGAAAGATAATCAATTGTCTGGTACAAGCGGAAAGTCTTTGCGGCTCGAAGCGATTCAAATTCGCTTAACTGGAGAAATAGCTAACGCATATGATGTTTATTATCGTGTGCATATAGAAGATAAAGGTTGGTTGAATTGGGCAAAAAACAGTGAGTCCGCAGGTAGTCAAAGCGCCGCTAAAAGATTAGAAGCCATTCAAATTAAATTAGTGAAGAAGGGCGAAGCGGCACCTGAAGGAAATGGAAAAGCCTTTTTAATTGGAAATGAAGCAAAACGTCCAGATGAAATCAAACCAAATGTCAATTATCAAACACACGTGCAAGAAATCGGATGGCAAGGGTTTGTTAGAAATGGTGAAAGCGCTGGTACTAGTGGAAAAAAACTACGATTAGAAGCGATTAAAATCAATCTTAGTGATGCTGCTTTAGCCGGAAATATAGAATATTCGACACATGTTCAAAGTATTGGTTGGCAAGAAAAGAAAAAAAATGGTGAGTTATCTGGTACTAGTGGGAAAAAATTACGTTTGGAAGCGATTAAAATAAACCTATCTGGAGATGTTTCCAGATATTATGATGTCTATTACCGTGTTCATATCCAAGATAAAGGTTGGTTGAATTGGGCAGCTAATGGTGCACCATCTGGGAGTCAATCTGCATCTAAACGATTGGAAGCTATTCAAATCAAAATAGTTAGAAAGGGTGAAGCGGCTCCTAAAGGATCTGGAAAAGCTTTTTTAGTTGGCGATGAAGCTCGCACACCAGCAGAGATAGCAAACAGATTACGTGCAGAAAGATTAAAGAAAAAACCTTATTATTATTCTCAACGTGACCCACAATGGATTAATACTTATATCGGAAACTATACCATTGGCGCAGCAGGATGTGTTCCAACAAGTTTATCTATGATTTTAAGAGGCTCTTACGGTTATAATGTAAATCCTGTCAGTGTTGCAACAAGAATGGCTTCTTATGGCGGGTTAAATCAAAGATACTTTGGCGCTTCTGCAACTGATTTAGTGATAACAGCTCAATCATATGGCCGTTCGATCAAAGTTATTAATGATGTACCTACATTAAACGCCTATCTTTCTGAAGGATATCCCGTTATTTTATATCAAAATGTTGGGATTGGACATGCTATTGTCGTTCATGAGTACAAAAATGGTTACACTTTAACCTATGATCCGTATGGTCGCCAGTTTTACTCAGGTTGGGTGTCAACACAAGCACTTTGGAATACCCCGTCAAATGATCCAATTGATTGGACAGAAGGCCGACCATGTTTCGTTATTTTATAGGAGGATATAATGAAAAAAAAACTTATTGTACTATTGTTAGCCTTATTTTTAACGGCATGTAGTAATAATACTGTGGAAAAAAATAGAGATTCTTCATCTACTGAAGTATCAACTAAACAGCAAACTACCCAGTCTTCTAAAAAAGATAGTAGTAATCCGGACACAACACCAACTTCTACATCATCTATAACAATTGAAACAACCGAGAATTTAAAGAATAGAGAATTGAATCCAACAGATGATGTTTCAAAAACTAGACGACAATTGTATGAACAAGGAATTAACAGTTCAACAATTACGGATAAAGAACTAAAGGAATATATATCAGAGGCTAAAGAACAAAAGAAAGATGTCATTGATTATATTAAACAAAAAATAAATCAATAGAGTTATCTCATATTGATTCCCCCTTGACTCTCCCTTCACTCTTGGCTATGATTACCTTAGCAAGTACAATGGTGTACTATGAACAGTCGAGCAACGGCGCTCAAAAAGATTGGCTTTCGTGCATTCTTTTTGAGGGCTTTTTATTTTTAGAAAGTAGGGAAATTGAATGGAAAAAATGTACCGCAGTCCGTATGAAGCGTACCCGTATCTATCTTCTAAACCAGAAGATTTACGATGTGATTTTGAATTAATGACTGATGAATTGGCCTCGATGACAGGTCTTCTACGAGGATATGTGCAACAATTAGACGTCCCTGAACAGCCTGCACTAACAGAAGAACTAGCCAAAATTTGCGAGTTAATCTACCATGTCAATCCAACGACCCGAACAAAATTAACAGTCACAGAGGAAGAAATAGCCTGGCTTTTGGAACGTGTCAATGCTATGAATGAACTGACATACGAAGAAAATCGTCCTTTTGTTTTACCGATGGGCACAATCTGTTCCTCTTATGCACACATTTTAAGAGCCAAAGCCAAAGATATTGTTCGTTTACTTTATCGCATGGACTATGGTGGTAAAAAAATTGATCCGCAGCTGTATGATGTAGTCAACTTACTCTCAGGTTACTTTTTCATGTTAGCTTTGTATCTAAATCAGCTCGAAAATGGTGAAGAAGTCCCCTTTGTTTCTCGCAACTATTCTATTTAAAAAGTACACCGACCGCTAACGACGAATTGCTAGCGGTCGGTGTACTTTTTATACAGGTAAGTACGCTTCCCCTTTTGCAAATAGTTTAGCAGTACCACCAATAATGACTCGATCTTCTTTCACTTCACAAGTTAAAAAGCCGCCTCTTGAGGACACTTGATAGGCCGAAAGGGTCGTTTGATTGAGCCGTTTTCCCCAATAAGGAATTAAATTGGCGTGCGCAGAACCACAAACTGGATCTTCGTTAATTCTTAGTTTCGGGAAAAAAGTTCGTGAAACAAAATCCACCGAGTCTCCTGATGCCGTTACAATGACTCCTACTCCTAAATCCAATGCTTTTAATGCAGAAAAATCTGGTGTGATTTTTGCCACTGTCTCTTCGTCTTTTAAGACAAAAAATAAATCGCGGCCTAAATACGCTTCATAAATTTTCACGCCTAAAGCGGCTTCATACTCTGGCAAAATTGGAATCCTTTCCGGTAGGATATAAGGAAAATCTAGATAATAGTATTCCTCTTTTTTGGTCACTGCGAGCGGTCCACTTTGACTAGTAAAATGAAGCGTTTCTTCCGCAACGGAATAATAGTTAAATAACACAAAAGCCGTCGCTAATGTAGCATGTCCACAGAGATCGATTTCTCGTTCCGGCGTAAACCAGCGCAGGGCGTAACTTTGTCCCTCCTTGACCGTAAAAGCAGTCTCTGACAAATTATTTTCAATCGCAATGTTTTGCATCACCGCTTCTGGCAACCACTTTTCCAAAACATAAACAGCTGCGGGATTGCCTTTAAAAACTTCCTCCGCAAAAGCATCGACAATATAATAGGGATAACTCATTTTAATTCTCTCCTTGTATTTTTTGATAAATGTATTCCGCGCAACACAAATCCTCAACTGCTAAGCCAACCGCATCAAAAATCGTGCGACCTTTCTGCTCCGCCTTTAGTTTAACTTTGCCAGTCACTAATTCGCCGAGAGAACCTACAATTTTTTCAGCTGAAAAGGCACCTTCTGAAATCGGAATTAAAAGATCCCCGCTTTCTTTTAATGCAGCCGCATACTCATCTACAAACACTTGACTGTTTTTAACAAGGTCGCTTGTTAATTCTCTGGAAGTCGGCGTGAATGTACCAATTGCATTAATATGGGCATTCGGCAAAACGTCTTTTTCTTCTAAAAATGCGTCCTGACTGGAAGTTAGTGTACAGATAATTTCCGCTTCCTGGACGGCTTCTTGGACAGAAGAACAACCAATAAAGGTACATGCGGGGTAATTGTGCTGTTGCTTAGCGATTAATTTTCGTGCGCGTTCTGCTGTTCGGTCATATATAAAAACCTTTTCAATCGCCCGAACGCTTTGTAGCGCTGCGAGATGAGACGAAGCTTGTTGACCTGCACCAATCAAAGCGATACTTTTTGCCTCTGGAGCTGCTAAATAATCGGTTGCCAAAGCAGAAACAGCTGCTGTGCGAAGCCACGTAATCGCATTGGCGTCCATCATCGCAACTGGTCTTCCAGTAGAACTATCAAACAATAAAATTTGACCAAGATGTGAGGCCAAATTTTTTTGTGGATTTTCTGGAAAAGCTGTAATGATTTTTGCCCCAAAAAAGCGATTTTTTCCTAAGTAAGCAGGCATTAATGCAAAAAGATTCTGATTTTCCCCATCTGGTAAAACCTCTACATGGCGCTCACTTTGCGAAATTTTTCCTTTTTGCAACTCTGCAAAGCAACGTTTCATCACTTGAATTGCTTCGGAAAACGACAATTGTTGAATGACCCTCTCATAAGAAATAATGTCCATCTGAATTCCTCCCTTTGCGCTATCATAAACCAGACAAACAATACACTCAATGTTATAATTGTATGGAATACAATTTTATAGAAAGGAAGTTCCCCTCATGCCGATTAATTCCTATGAGAACTATGCGTTGTCATGGCGCCCTGTTAAAGAACGTTTAACAAGACCTTATTACCAATCATTGGTTAAACAATTAGAAGCGGATATCTTATCTGGTGCGCTTCAAAAAAATGTGAAATTGCCTTCGCAAAGAGAATTAGCTGATTACTTGGATCTGAATTTCACGACGATTGGTCAAGCCTATAAACACGCTATGGAAAAAGGCTTACTTTATACAAACATCGGTAGCGGCACTTTCGTTTCTCCCAACGCGTTTCACTCAATTACAATCTCTACCAACCAAGTAGCGGACCATCTAATTGATTTAGGGCTGGTTAGTTCCTTTGATATGTGTAATCAGCGGATTTTACCTTTTATTGAATCCGTTAGTAAAAATGCGGCCCTTAACAGTTTGCTAAATTATCGCGATCCTTTAGGTACGCACTTTCAACGAGCAACCGCTGCCGAATGGCTTCAGACACAAGGCGTTCGGACCAATGCCGAAGAAGTTGCCATTGTATCTGGTGTCCAGAATGGGCTGGCCGTGACGTTAGCCGCCGCTTTTTCTCCAGGTCAGCGGATTGCCGTAGATCGATACACGTATTCAAATTTTATTGAACTCGCCCAGCTTTATCATTTAGAAATCGTCCCGATTGGCTATGATTCCGAGGGGATGGACCCAGAGCATTTACTGCAAGAATGCAAAAAGAAAAAAATACACGGTATTTTCTTAATGCCCGCATGTAATAACCCGATTGGTTTCCAAATGTCTAGCGCCCGCCGAATGACTTTAGCTGAAATTATTCAGCAAGAACACTTATGGGTAATTGAAGATGACATTCATTCTTTTTTAACAACTTATGCACAGCAAGCAGTTTTACCAACGTTTCAAGAACTCTTACCTCAACAAACGATTTACTTAGCGGGGATGACAAAATTTGTCTGTACAGGCTTACGCATTGCGTACCTTGTTTTCCCTCCGCTTCTTCGCCAAGAAATAGAGCGTGCGATTTTTAACATTAACGTTAAAACTTCTGGCTTTGATGCTGAAATTGTCACCCAAGTCTTACGCTCACCAGTTGCAGAAGAATTAGTGATAGAAAAATTGGCTTTAACAAAACAAGCCAATGACTTATTTGATACCATTTTTGGGTTAGCTAGACCTAGCAATCCTTTGCCGTACTACCGAACTATTCCCCTTTCTACCGAAAAAACGGCGCCGCAAATTGAACAAGAATTTCTCCAAAATGGGGTACGTCTTTTTCACTCGAGCCGCTTTACTGTGCAAAATCAGCCAGATGCTTTTTTACGAATTTCCTTGGCCTCCAATCAGCTTGAGGTATTGGCGAAAGGATTAACCATTATTCAAGAACTCTTACCGACATTAAACGAAAAGAAAGGACATTCCCTATGAATTCATTGCCAATACTTGAAAAAGCAGTGGGCGCGATCACCCTGCTTTCCGAAGAAAAACAAAATGCCGAATATGAAGGCTTTTTATGTCAAGTTAATGAATCGCAACAACTTATCCGCAGTCGTTTAGCCAAAAAAACGCCGAAAAAAGAAGGCTATTTTGCAGCCTTCTGGGAAAAAAATCAACAAAATCAGAACGAAGCCTTTGATGCAACGGAAGCCCCTGAAATGTTAGCAATTGTCATTGCTGATTAAGAAAAGCAAGGTCTCTTTCTTCTGCCGAAAGAATGTTTAATCCAACAAAAAATTCTCAAAACGAATCAACAAAAAGGCAAAATGGCGGCCCGTTTTTATCCTTCTTGGTGCCAAAACCTTAATCAAACCGCCAAAAAAACACAAAAATGGCAACTAGCTTACTTTACTGATTTATCTAAATACTAAAAACGTCAGCTGGCTTCAGAAGCCAGCTGACGTTTGTTTCTTCTACTGTTTAACCAATTGGTGGCGTACCTTCTGCGTTCCCAGCAATCGCTTCGATTTGAATCTGAGCACCTTTTGGTAAATCCGTCACACCAATCACTCTTCTTGCAGGCGTGCCTTCGGGGAAGTACGTTTGGTAGACGTCATCCACTGCCGCCAGCTCTTCAATCTCTTTCACAAAAATGTTCACTTTCACCAGATCAGCTAAGCTGTGATCCACACTTTCAATAATCGCTTTGATGTTTTCTAAGCATTGCGTCGTTTGTTCCTTGATTCCGCCAGCGACTAACGCATTTGTTTTAGGGTCTAATGGTAGCTGAGCTGATAGATGGTTGTAATGAGAAAAAGCAACAGTTTGTGTCGAAAATGGACACTTCGGTGCGTGATCTGTATTATTTGCTTCAATAATTAATCCATGTCGATCTTCAATCGCTTGTGGTGGCGTACCATCCCCATGAGAAACCACCGCTTCTACTTGCACCGCCGCGCCCATTGGTAAATCAGCAACAGCAATCACTGTTCGTGCTGGCATATAATTGACCGTGCGCGCAATTCCTGAATCTGGGAAAAAAGCGGCATATACTTGATTGACAGCTTCCAGCTTAGATAAATCTTTTAAATAAATGTTGACCTTCACAATATCATCAAAAGGCACATCAATACTGGTTAAAATGGCTTTTATGTTTTTCAAACATTGTTTTGTTTGCGTTTTAACACAGCCAGCCACAACTCTGCCCGTTTGAGGATCTATAGGCAATTGTGCAGACAGATTGTTATAGTGAGAAAACGCGACCGTTTGACTGGCTAGAGCATCAATTGGTGCCTGAACAGTCTGATTTGTTAATTTAATTAAATCCCCAGCTTGAGGTGCATTAGGGATAGTTCCTTCCCCATTTGAAACAAGTGCCTCCATTTGAACAGAAGCGCCTAACGGCAAATCTGCGACGGCGACCACTGTTTTAGCTGGATAATAATGGGTAAAAAAGGCCGCATAGACCTCCTCAACTGCGGCAACATCCCGCATATCTTTGACAAAAATGGTCATTCTGACAATGTCACTCATCACATGGTTGATACTTTCAACAACCGCTTGGATATTTTTCAAGCATTGTGTCGCTTGGGCCCGAATGCCACCTTCTACCAATTGTCCAGAGGTTGGCTCAATAGGTAACTGTGCTGACAAATGATTATAGTGGGAAAATGCGACTGTTTGGGCTGCGAGAGGATGCTTTGGTGCACGCTCTGTATTTCTTGCTAAGACGATATTTTCATTACTCATAACTCTACTCCCTTTTTTAGCATTCCAACAAAAATGATTCCGCTTACATTTTCAAGCGTTAAACTTCCAACAATATCCTTTTTATTTTCCTGCTTTTCTATTAATGGTGATAGCTTTCCACCACCACTTCTTTCAGTCTACAATAAGAACAGGAACATTTCAATAAGGCATTCCTAAATTGATTGTTGGCCCTCAAACAAATCTTCTTCCGTTAAAGAAGGCTGAGGTCGGGAAAGAACCGTTTAGCTCCGAGAAATAAGAAGAAATTTCCGAAAATTGCTCTTTAATTTTTGGAGAATTTCGGCTTATTTCCGAAGGAGTTGGTTCTGTTCCCGCCGTTTATCAGGTTTTGATCCTGGGACAAAAATCCAAAGTGGTTTTTGTCCCAGGATCAGTCTTTATAGATAACTCGTTAGCTTTAACTAGTTTTATTTAACCACCATATACTCACGATAATTTTCCGAGAACGTATCCATTAGCGTATAAATTCGTTCAAAATCATAGTCACGACTAGGGTCATCATACCAAACACATTGAATACTTCCAATAATTGGAAGATTTGGGCTGCCTGCTGGCACATCTGTAAATGCTTTTTTCGACATATTTGCTAAAGCATCGTCATATTGATAAATGCCAGAATCAACATTGCCAGCGACCCAATACCACGCATCATTGGTATTAAAAATTTTGTGTCCTTTTTGAACAAAGTACTCAGGTTTGGCTACGTCATATCCGCTCCAACCGGCTGTCCAATAAGAAATAATAATCTCTGGGTCAAATGTACCGAAAGAATCGTCGCTGTTGTAATAAATGCCATCATTGAAGCTCATTGGCTGCATGCCCGCATCTTTAATTATTTTAGCTAAATCATTCGCATAAGCGACAAAATCCTTGTAGCGCCCAGAAGATTGCAGTTTCGCCCAACCGCCTGTGTCGACATCATTTGCATACTCATCGCCACCAAAATTGAAAATTTCACTATGCGCGGAAAAATAAGCCACGTACTTACTGATAATCGCCTTTGTGAAATTCACTGCCTTTTGGTTCCCTAAATCTACTGTTCGTTTTGAGCCATCAAAAGCGGGATTTTTAATCGCTAGTTTTTCCATGGCCACTAACAAGGCATCCATATGTCCTGGACTGTTAATCACGGGAATGATGTTGATGTTGCGCTCTTTCGCAAAAGCCAACAACCGATCCATTTCTTTTTGCGTTAACGCGTTGCCATTAGGATCATTGTAATATGCGTTGTTGCCTCGTTGGATTGCTTTTGAAACCCGGTTGTGGTTGTATTTTTTACCATTCACATTGACCGACATATCATCCAAAATAAACCGTAAGCCATCATTTCCTAAAATTAATTGGACATCTGTGTACCCATTTTGACTGGCTTTGGCCACTAATTCTTCCAGTTGCTCCACGGAAAAATATTTTCTTCCCGCATCAATGGAAAAGACACTTTTTAAAGGTTGTGTTTGTTTCTCTTTTAAATTATCCAAAGCTGTTTGGACCTCCGTTTGCCAAGTAGTCACTTGCGCGGCTGTATACGTTTTTCCCGCAAGTTCTGTTGCGACTGTCTCTTTTGTTGTTTGTAGTGCTTGAATCGTTTCTGGTGTATAGCTTTCTGCCTTTTCAATGGCTGTAACTGCTTGATCCAACGCACGATATAAAGTGGTTAAGTCAATGGCTAACAGGCCTTTTTCTAATTCAGCATCATAGGTATTTGAAATCCCTTGGCCATAATCGCCACCTAAAATAGCTTTATTCACATCATAAAGCGTCGTTGCTTGTGTCACTGCTTCTGCGGCTTTATTTTGTGCTTCAAGGTCTGTGTTGGCGTAGCTAATTCGTTTTAAATAGTGTTGCGCAGCCGCTTGCATCTCTGCAAGAGAAACGCCTTTACTCTCTGCAATGGCCGTTTTTGTCCAAAGTAAATTAGAAGGTTTTATCTGATTTAAATCGTCTTCATTATAGGTGCGACCATCGCGATCTAAGGCATAGAGGAACATGCCCCCTAAATTATTTTCATAAGAATAACGAGCTACTTTATACATGTTACTTTCCATATACGGCTCTTTTGTGTCATACCAGCGGTTGCGATCTTGCTCTTCTGGGAAAGTTAATCCTGGAACAAATCGTTCCCCATTGAGAACCGGACTTAAATTATTTAATGCTCGTTGCGTGCGTTGGTCATCGCTACCATACTGTTGATACGCGAGAAAATCGAAACAGTCACTGACATCTTGTAAAGGTGGTAAATATTCTGCATTGGTATCATACAAAAATGGACGATCCGTTCCCGACTTCGGTCCAATGTATTTTGATAATGCACGAATGACACCATTAGATAGAACAATATCTTTTTCACTTGGACGAGTTTCCATGTCAATATCTAACCCATCAATTCCTAAATCATCGACAAATTTGGTTAACAGCTCTTTCGCATAAGCATCAAATTCTGCTTCTGTAGGCGTTGTTCCTGCATAAGGAACTTTTAATAGCTCGCTGTAATCAATCCCACGAACTAAACGAACACCTCGTGCATGTAATGCTGGCGCATACTCATTTTTTAACGTATCATAAAATGGCTGTGCAAGTGCTTCTTGTCCTTTTGGCACATAACTAAAGACATTCACAATGTCAATACCATAAGGAATATCGTGCATCGTTAGCCAATTTTCATCTGGCAATGTTGTATTAACTCCTTGCATCGTTTTGTCACGCCAAGCCCGATAATAAACCATAAAATGTTTCTCTTGGGTCGGCTCATTGGCTTGGCTGATCATTGGTTGATGAAACAGACTAAATAAGATAAACGCCAAGCCAACCAATAACGAAAGACCCAGCCAACTAACAATTGTTTCTCTGTTTTCTCCTTTTCTTGTCGATAAATTGTTCCCCACTTTGAACACCATTCCTTTCTGCACTCCGTTCATTTTTGTGTATCCACCTAAAAAAGAAAGCGCATACACAACCATCAATAGAATAACAAAAAATAACGAATTTGCAAAATAGAAACTGGAAAAATGAGGATTTTCTATAAAAATCTTTTCCCGCCTAAAATCACTTTTGTTAGACGGCGTTTAAATGTAAATTTTGAGACATGCAAGAAAAACAGGCCTATTTTTCTTGCATGTCTCCTTTACTTAGTCGTGATCAACATCGGCGATTTTCACAACAATTTTCCCTTGTGCTCGTCCTGTCAGTGAATAATCCACCGCTTCTTGAATTTGGCTAAAAGGAACGACTCGGTCAATTATCGGCTGTAATTTTCCCTGTTCAATGAACTTAGTGAGTAAGGCTAATTGCTCGCCATCTGGACGCATAAACAAAAAATGATAACTAACATCTGTGGCTTGCTCCAATCGATGAATCTTGCGGGTAGCTATTTTAAAGGCCCATTGTTTCCAAAGCGGCAAGCCATACTCTTTAGCAAAACGTTCGTTGGGAATGCCTGACAATGTAACGACTTTTCCCTGAGGTTTAACCACTGAGAAAGCTTTTTCTAAGATTGTCCCCCCCATTGTATCAAACACATAATCGTAGTCGGATAAAACTTCTTCAAAATTTTGTGTCTGATAGTCAATCACTTCATCTGCTCCCAACGCTTGAACCCATTCTTTATTTTTACTACTCGTGGTGGTGGCAACGTAAGAGTCCGCTAGTTTTGCTAATTGAATCGCAATGGTCCCAATCCCTCCTGAACCTGCTTGAATCAGGACTTTCTGGCCTGGCTGTACATTCATAATATCATGTAGCGCTTGATAACTTGTCAAACCGACTAACGGAATGGCCGCAGCTTCTTCAAACGTTAAATTTTTCGGCTTCATAGCTACAGCCGCTTGATCCACTGCAATATATTCAGCAAAAGTTCCCACGCGATTTTTGGGTACTCGCCCGTAAACTGCATCGCCCAGCCTAAAATTTTGAACATTTTTTCCAACAGAAACAACAATCCCAGCAAAATCACTGCCTAAAATCAGTGGCATTTGATAATTTAAAAGCATCTTTACTTTGCCATCTTTTGTTTTTAAATCAATCGGGTTGATACTGGCAGCGATAATTTTGACCAAAACATCGTTGTCATGAATGGTGGGTAAGGGCACCTCCTCGATTGCTAATTCTTTTTGTCCGTATTTATGAATTAAAGCGGCTTTCATCATTGAATCTTTCCTCTCTTTACTATCCTTTTTATCGGTTTAAAAGTTTAAACCTTTAATCAATTAGTATCTTAACGAAAAATGGGATCCACGTCAAGTTTCAGCCCTCAGCGTATTTTATTGACAAAAAACACGAAAAATGGTTTAATCGTTTAAAAATACGAACCAAAGAGGCGAAAGAATATGAAAGAATTAGAAGAAATTCAAACAGAATTTACTGCGCTTAGTGATTTTTTAATCGCATTGGGTGATGAAAAACGCCAAGCAATTATTATTGCACTGTTAGAAGACCAGGCCTGTGTTGGCCGTCGTGTCACTGAGTTAACAGAGGCGACACAACTCTCACGCCCCGCGGTTTCTCACCACTTAAAAATTTTGAAACAAGCCAAATTAATTGATTGTCGCAGTGAAGGAACTAAAAATTATTACTCACTTTCTCACGATACCACCAAAATTGAGCAACTCCAACAACTATTGACCCACATTACGTCGATTATGCCAGGGAGGAAGCAAGCATGAAAAAAATTCTCGTGGTCCTCACAAACGTTTCCCGTTATCACGGCACCGAAGAACCAACGGGCCTCTGGCTAGGTGAAGCCACGGAGTTCGTGGAAGAAGTAACCAAAGCAGGATTTTCAGTTGACTATGTTAGTCCCCAAGGAGGCTATGTCCCTTTGGATCCCCGGAGTATGAAATATGTAGATTCATCCATTATGGCAGTTTATGAAAGTGCTGATTTTCAAGAACGAGCGCTAGCGCATTCCCTCTCTCTTGAAGAAATTGAGCCAGATGAATATGCAGCAATTTACTTTACAGGAGGCCATGGCGTTATGTGGGACTTTCCTGATAATCCTCAGTTGCAAGCAATCACTCGTAGCCTTTACGAACAGGGCAAGTACCTAACTTCTGTTTGTCACGGAATTGCTGGCCTTTTAAATGTCAAAGATGCGTCAGGAAATTATTTGATTGCAGATAAAACCATTACTGGCTTCACTACTGCAGAAGAAATTTTAGCCATGAAAAAAGCAGTTGTTCCTTTCTTAAACGAAACAATTGCCAAAGAACATGGTGCTACTTTTGCGAAAAAGCGTCCCTATAAAGAATTTGCGTATCAAGATGGCCGTATAATCACTGGGCAAAATCCTTTTTCTGTCCGCGCTGTCGCAAGATTGTTAATTCAACAACTATCAAAATGAAACAACAGCGACTACTTTTAGGTAGTCGCTGTTGTTTCATTGCTTCTTCTTTTTTCCGAAAGCCGAAGCCCTAACATAAAAAATTTTTGATTAGCTAAAGAGTAACATCGCGCCAATTAAGATAATTAGGTTAATTAAGCCTAAGACAATCATTGGTTTGGCCATGAATTTTGTCCAAGTGGCATATTGAACTTTGGA
This sequence comes from Enterococcus sp. DIV0682, assembly GCF_051712685.1. NCBI lineage: Bacteria > Bacillati > Bacillota > Bacilli > Lactobacillales > Enterococcaceae > Enterococcus > Enterococcus sp. DIV0682. The sequence continues at coordinate 118,544 of NZ_JBIOPK010000001.1, read as the reverse complement.
AATTTCCAAACCACCCATTACGACACCAGATGTTGGCGTGATCAAATTAATCAAGCCACAACCTGAAGCAAAAATCATAACCATCACTTCTGGACTTAAACCAATGTTTTTAGCTAACGCACCCATTACAGGAATAGAAACGTACGCTAAACCAGAAGTTGAAGGAATTAGGAAAGATAAACCTAAGTATAAAACAAAGGCACCGATGACAAATAAGACTGGGGAGAGTCCTTGTAATAAGCCTGCCGCTTTATCAAGGATAAATGAATCTAAATACGTTTTAGACATCAAAACAGATGCCCCGCGAGCAACTACGATAATTAAAACAACGGATAACATATCTTTGGCACCGTCGATAAATGCTTCAATGGTTTCTTTTTCAGTAAAGCGACCAATCAAGGCAGCAATGATCCCTAAAAGGAAGAACCACATCGCTAAGTCGCCAAAGTACCAGTCACCGAAACTGTTGCCTGTTAAAACAGACGTCCAGCCTTTGAAAATCGTCACTCCAAAGTCGTTCCATGGAATTAAGGAAACAATCATAACGACAAAACAGAAAGCGAATACCATTAAGATTTTTTTATGACGATTCGTAAATGGCATTTCTTTCGACGCTGCTTGTCCATACGTTTTTTCCATATCCTCTTGTTCTTGTAAAGATAAAATTGTTGAACCTTTGTCCGCCTTCACTTTTTTCGCATAACGCATCACAATGAAAATAGAATAGCTGGTAGAGGCCGCCCACAAAATAGCACCGACAATTAAAATAATTCCTGTATTCGGCTGAATGCCAATACCTCGCAACGCATCCATCGCTACCCCTGTGGAGAAAGGGTTAACCGTTGAACCGATAACACCTGATCCTGCACCCAATAGCACAGTCCCCACTGCGACAAACGTATCAAAACCAGCGGCGACCATGGTGGCACTCAATAAACCATAAAAAGGAATTGTTTCTTCTGCCATTCCATAAGTCGACCCACCAATAGAAAATAAAATCATTAAAATCGGAATGATTTTCAATTCGTTCCCTTTTAACTTTTTAACGACTGATTGAATCCCTGCTTCAAGAGCCCCAGTTTGCGTCACAATATTTAAAAAGCCACCGAGTACTAAAATAAAAATATTAATTTCAATGGCATCTTTAAACCCATTGAATGGAGCCATGATAATATCCGATAATTTGGCCCCTACCACGTGGTCAACCATTTTGCCATCAATTTCTCTTGGGGTAAATGGCTGGCCATTTAGCAAGACCGTTACGATACCTAAAACAATTAAAATAATAAATAAAATACTAAAAGACGAAAGCTGTTTTTTGTTTTTCTTCTTTTTTTCTGCCATATCCTTTTATACAGGAACCTACTTTCCTGTATCTCCCTTCTCTATGATTAATTACTCAATCGATCAATAAAGAATGGCGTATCTAGAAAAGTTAAGAATTTATGACTGTAGCTAATACGGTTCATTTGGACTAATTTTTTCATAACACTGCTTGCTGTTTCCCGCGTGGTTCCACTCATTCGTGCAATGTCATTAATGGTAATTGGACAAGCAATTGCAACGCGTTCTCTGTTGTCAATTCGTTCTCCTAAATCATTTAATAACATCGCCAGTGATGTCACAATCCGTTCACATGCATCATTGGTTGTTCCTTTTTGGATTTTGATCATACTTTCTTTTAAAAGGACCGATTGTTCTTGAATCCAATGAATCAATTGCTGGGGATTATTTTGGAGAAAACGCTCAAACAGTTTAACTGGCACAAACACAACCTCAATATCCGTATAGGCAATCGCGGAGTCGTAATGAACCTCATCTTGAAACAGTCCGATTCTCGGAAAAAGAGCCTGCTTTTTCATAAAATGCAGATAGGAAAAATTACCACTGCGATCATTTTTTTCAATTTTAATGACACCCGAAACCAATAAAATCAAATGATTTCTCGGATCACCTGGATAAAAAAGGACTTGGCCTTTTTTATAGGAGCGAACGAAACTCTCGTTGCGCAATTCTGTTAGTTCTGATTCAGAAAAGTATTGAAAATCTTGATTATTTTTAGTGATTATTTTCTCTATCATCATCTTAATTCTCCTAAATACTATACTTTATTTTGTCACAACCGTTCCTACGATTTCATCGCCGCTCATACTTCCTAAGTTTTCCAAAGAAGTGATAATTGCTTGTTTATTGGGTTGGCTTTCTACAAATTGAATGGCGGCTTCAATTTTCGGTAACATACTACCTGGTGCAAAATGACCCGCTTGTTTGTATTCTTCCAACTCTGCTACAGTGACATTGGTTAATTGTTTTTCATCTGGTTTGCCATAATTAATACACACATAATCCACGCCAGTTAAAATAACTAGTGCATCCGCATCCACTAATTCTGCCAGTTTTTCAGAAGCAAAATCTTTATCGATTACTGCTTCGACACCTTTTAATTCTTGTCCTACGACAGGGATGCCACCACCACCACATGAAATGGTAATTATATCATTTTTTATTAAGGTATTAATAGTCTCAGCCTCGTGGATGTCAATTGGCTTAGGACTTGGAACGACTTTGCGCCAGCCACGTCCTGCATCTTCTTTAAAAATAGCACCTGCTTGCATTGCTTCTTTGGCTTCAGCTTCTGTTAAAAATGGACCGATCGGTTTTGTTGGATTTTTGAATGCCTCATCTGCTGGATCTACGACCACCTGTGTTAAAACAGTAGCCACTTGTTTCTTGATTCCTGCTTTGTTTAATTCTTGATTAAGCGCATTGGACAACCAGTAGCCGATACTTCCTTGTGTCATAGCAACACACGTATCTAGCGGCATCGCTGGATTTTTTTCAGAATCAGCTGCTTGTTGTTGCAATAATAGATTACCGACTTGTGGACCATTGCCATGTGAAACAATCAACCGATGCCCTTGTTTAATTAAATGAACTAAATAGGCAGATGTTTGAACTAATGCTTGCTGTTGTGCGTGTGCGCTAGCATCATTTGAAAGGATGGCATTTCCGCCTAGTGCAACGACCATTTTTTTCCCCATTACAAATCCTTCTTTCCTATCATAATAAAGAATAGGCCGCCCTTCAAAAGAATCTCTTAAAGGGCGAAACGACTATTCTTTTTTCAATGTTTTTTCAGTTGCTTCCTACACACGAGGAATGAATAAATTGCCTAAAGTAGCTGCCATGATCGCTTTAATGGAATGCATTCTGTTTTCTGCTTCTTCAAATTGACGACCATATTTACTGCGGAAGACTTCATCCGTAATTTCCATTTCAGTAATGCCAAATTTTTCAGCAACCATTTCACCGTATTGTGTTTTCGTATCATGAAAGGCTGGCAAACAGTGTAATACAATTAAATCGCCATCCATGTTTTCGGTTTTTTCTAACATAGCCATATTAATTTGATAAGGTTTCAACAGATTGACACGTTCTTCAAATTTATCTTCTTCACCCATGGACACCCAAACGTCTGTATATAACACGTTGGCTCCTTTAACGCCTTTAGCAACGTCGTCTGTAATCATTAATTCTGCACCAGATTCTTTCGCAAATTCTTTTGCGTAATTAACGACTTCATCAGAAGGGAACAATTCTTTTGGTGCACAAATGCGAACATTTACGCCTAAAATAGCACCTGTCACTAACAAGCTGTTTGCCATGTTGTTACGGCCATCGCCGACATATACTAAAGTGATTCCTTCTAAACGACCAAAGTTTTCTTTCACTGTCATAAAGTCCGCAATCATTTGTGTTGGATGCCATTGATCCGTTAAACCATTCCAAACAGGAACACCAGAATATTTCGCTAAATCTTCCACTACTTCTTGACTAAACCCACGGAACTCAATCCCGTCAAACATACTACCTAAAACAATCGCTGTATCTTCAACAGATTCTTTTTTACCTAATTGAATATCGTTGGCGCCTAAATACTCAGGATGTGCCCCTAAATCAATCGCTGCTGTAGTAAATGCAGAGCGTGTCCGTGTCGAAGTTTTTTCAAATAAAAGAGCGATATTTTTTCCTTCTAAATAGTGATGTGGAATCCCTTTTTTCTTCAATTCTTTTAAGTGAATACTGAAGTCTACCAAATACTCTAATTCTGCTCTTGTAAAATCTTTTTCTGCTAATAAACTACGTCCTTGAAATACTGAATTCATGATGATTCCTCCTATTTTGGGTGTTTTTTAAAGATCTTCACGGTAAAGTGGCATACTCATACAACGAGGGCCACCACGGCCACGTACTAGTTCACTTCCTGGAATGTAATTCAATTTCACGCCTGCTTCTTCTAGCGCTTTATTCGTAATCGTATTCCGATCGTAAACAACAACTTCCCCAGGGGCAATTGCTAATGTATTTGAACCGTCGTTCCATTGTTCACGGGCTGCTGCTGTTAAATTTCCAGCACCGCAACGGATTAATTGAACATTGTCTAAATGCAAGTATTTGCATAAAATGTTATCTAATGTATCTTTTTCTTTTGTAATTTGGATGTCTCCATCTGCTTTTTCCGTGATCGAGTAAACAACCAAACCACCTTCGATTTCTGGATGAATCGTAAATTTATCATAGTCAATCATGGTAAAAACGGTATCTAAATGCATGAATTTACGATGTTCACCGATATCAAAAGCCAAGATATTTTTGAATCCTAATTTTTGTTCAAAAATATTTCTCGCAATTTTTTCAATTGACGCGGCATCCGTTCTTTGAGAAATCCCAATGGCCACTACTTCTTTTGAAAGAATTAATTCATCGCCACCTTCAATTCTGGTTGATTCTGAACGATCATAGACTCTAGGAACCTCTTTTCCAGCAAAACGAGGATGATAATCAAAAATGTATTGCCCAAAAATGGTTTCCCGTTGTCGAGTTACTGAATACATATGATTTAAAGAAATCCCGTGCCCCATTGTCGCAAAGTTATCACGCGTGAAGTATAAGTTAGGCATTGGATCAATAATGAATGGATAATCCGCTTCAACCATATCTGTTAAAAATTCTTGCTCATATTTAGGTAATTCTTGTTTTTGAATGCCAGCAATCGCTTTTTGAATAAGTTCTTCGTTGTCGTCAATTTCTAACATTAACTCTCTAACTTTTTCTTTTGCTGATTCGCTGCGAATATTGGCTTCTTCTAAGAATTGGTCAATAAATTGTCGGCGGACCTCTTCATTAATCAACGCTTCAGCAGCTAAGTCCTCTAAATAGACCACTTCGATATCTTTTGATCGTAACAACTCTGCAAATGCATCATGTTCTGCTTGTGCTTTTTCTAAAAACGGAATATCATCAAACAACAATCTCTCCAGATAATCTGGCATTAAATTTTCTAATTCCTTACCTGGACGATGTAACATCACTGTTTTCAATTTCCCGATTTCAGAAAATACATTAATTGGATGACTCATGTGAAATAACCTCCTCAACTTAATTACAAACACAGAATAACAGACCTGATTAACCTAGGACGTGAGCCATTTGCCAAACAAAATACCAAATATACAACGGTATTCTTTCTTATGCATATTTCTAGCCTAAAAGAATGCGCTTTCATAGATATTCTAAAAAAATAATGCATAATTAAATAAAAAAAAATGCATTTATTCAAAAAAAATTATTTCTCCACACACTTCATAAAGTTATAATCTTATAGAGGTAAAAGGAAGTGAGCCAGAAGTCAAAACGACTTCTGGCTCACTTCCTTTTATGCGTTACTTTTTGACAAAGGTGTTGGCTGAATAAATTGTTGAAAATACTGCTCTAGTTCTTGTGCTTTTTCTTCGGATGATGAAACAATAATAACAGTGTCGAAGCCAGCGACAGAACATTTCTTTTCACACAAAGACACTTCATCAAGTACAGCTGAAAACAATGTTGCGTTGTCTGGTAATGTATGAACCACTAGTAAAAAGGCGACACGTTCAACTTTGGTCACTACCTCACGAATTGCTTGTATCAACTGTTCTTTTTTTCGTTCTTCTAAAGAAGTGAATTGTTCAAAAATCGTTAACCGCATCTCGCCAGACTCATCTAATGCTTTGACGACTTTTAATTCCCATAAATCCCGTGAAATCGTTGCTTGTGCGACATTTATCTCGCGCTTTTTTAATTCTCTTAACAACTCATTTTGACTATGAATTACGGTTGTTTGAATGATTTCTTTAATCAAACTTTGGCGTGTTTGCTTATTCACAAATAACACCCTTCCTCCAGACATTTACAAAGCAATACTAGCAGAATCTCTCTAATTAGAATAGAAAAAGGGTCGTTTAGCTAAAAGGTTCTCATTGATTTTGTCGGATATTTCGCATTTAAAAAAGTGAGACTTGCACAATTTAGTAAAACGTTGTACAGTGATTTTAGGGAATTACTGGCACCGTTTTAAATAACAGCAATGATGTTTTTTTGCATGATTAACTGAACTGGAGGAAAGTAATGAACCGATTAAAACGCCAAACGATGATTAAGCGATTGGTCACAGAAAATGAAATCCATACACAAAGTGAATTACTAGCATTATTGGAAAAAGAAAATATTCACACCACACAAGCAACTATTTCTCGTGACATTCGTGAGCTGAATTTAAACAAAGTAGACAATGGTCAAGGAGAAGCCTATTATCGTATCTTGAATAATTCTGCCCTTCGTCCAAAATATAAAACAGATGAAGAACGTCTTGTTGACATTATTATTGAAACTGGTGTTTCTTTAACACAAATAGAGTTCACAAATCTTTTAACCGTCTTACCTGGCAACGGGCAAGCCATTGGGGTTTTAATTGATCGCATACGTATCCACAACCCTCATATCTTGGGCTGCATCGCTGGGGATGATACTATCTTAATTCTTTCAAAAAATAAAGAAGATGCCCTTGAAGTTAACAACTATTTCCAGCAGTATTTGTACCACCCATAATTCATCACTTAGTAAAATCGACTATTTTTTGACATCATTGCTATTTTTATTAAAGATAAATAAAAAACTAAAACAAAAGTATTTAGCCACTTATCTTAATTTTTAAAAAGTGAGGCCGTAGTCATTCTGACTATGTCCTCACTTTCTTTACTACGCTTAGGTATTACGTAATTCAAATGACCCGATTTCAGATAAAGGTTCTCCATAGGCGTTAATTTCATTCAACTGAATTTTGTAAATGGCTCCTGATTTATCCAAAGCACTCAAACTAAACCTAAAATTAATTTCTCCAGTCAATGGGTCATATGATTCTAATTCAATCAATTGCTCTTGTTTTACACTATCTTTATAAACGGTCACAGCTGGTCGACTGTTTGCCCTTAATGGTGCTGTGAATGTTACATCGGTTTGCAAAGCATCACTGATTGCTTGAACATCCTTAACATTTGTCACTTTACTAATAGTCGGAGATGCTGTTTCCGTTAGCGGCTTAGAGGTAAGGTTAAACGACCAATCCCCTTCATATTCCAATGCATTATCTACAGTAAAAGAAGCTTCAAGACCTTCCGCTGGTGCATTGGCCATCGCCGTATTAAATTCATCTTTATCTTGCCAATCAAATCGTTTAATTTTCAAAGTTAATTCTGCATCCTCAGGGATAACATCTTTTGTAAATACTGAGATAACTGAACCATAAAACATTTCTCCCTCAACTCGAAAAGTAGATTCTGTGAACACCCCACCATAAATATCTTCATCACTACCATTTGCATACAAACTAAGTTCAATAAACTGATGATTATCCTTGGCTTGAATATTTTTTTCCAATAATTTTTTCAATTTATCATCAGTAATTTTAAATTGATAATCAAAAGCCAGCTTTGTTTTTGTCGTGACAAATTTAGTTAGTGTAATTTCTAAATCATTGGATGTACTAACTAAATGTAAATCAGCGGCTAACTGATTTTCTTCTGCTACATTAACACCAGGATCTTCATTAATCCCGAATGCTTGTTTAATAGCTAAATTCATTTGTGGATTAAAACTTAAAAATAACGTAAGTGATGCTATCGCTGTCAGCACTATAAACCATCCTTTTTGTAGACTTGAAACGATTCGTTCTTGTTTAATTTCATGCTTTAAAATCTTTGCTCTATTGCTCTTCAAAGCTTGTTCTACTTCTTCTGGAATCTCCTGCTCTTCACAGATAGTAGTTAAATTCTTCTGGTCCATATTATTCTCCTTCCAATAGAATTTTTAGACGCTGACGACCACGTGCTAATCTTGTTTTTACCGTATTTTCCGACATATCTAGCTGTTGGGCTATTTCACGAATGTTGAACCCCGAATAATAGTGTAAAATCAATGGGATTTTATATCTATCAGGCAATTCTGTGAATACTTCTTTCAACTCAATTGTATCAATAGTCTGTTTTTCAGTGACCCAATAACTTTCCTCTAACTGAATTGTTTCAATTCGTTTTTTTAAGATATCCTTTGCGCAATTAATCATGATTCTAAACAACCAACTATTAAATGTCTCTTCCTTGCGCAACTTTCTAATTTGTTTCCACGCACGTATTTCCGTTTCTTGTAAACAATCAATAACATCTTGGTTATTTTTCAGTAATTTATATGCAGAATTATACGTTACAACCTGATACATCTCACATAACTGAATAAATGCTTGGGCATCGCCTTTTTTCGCTTTCTTAACTAAGCGAACATGAGCTGACTCTCTCATTTAATCTTCAACCCCTCCTTTACTTATTAGACATCTATTTTTGGAAAAAGGTTTCATACTTTGAATGACTTTTTGATAAAACTTTAATTAGAGAAAAAAAGACAGTCTAGACCGTCTTTTTTTCTAATTAAGATTATTTAGTAAATAAAGTAACGGCTGCCATTAATTGGATTCCAAGTAGCAAAATAACCAATTAAAGGACTACCGCGAAAACTTGATGAATAATAAACAAAATTATTACTAATAGGCACAAATCTGTTATACATTCCATCAAAAAATGTAAATGTATCACGATAAGCTCTTACACCAAAATAAGGATTTCTTCGTACGTTATGAAACGAAAATCTTTGTCCACTAAATCTCCAACCACTTCCAGAAAATGGAGAAGACTGATACGGTGTAGGAAAGTTATCTAAATAAATCGGTCTCTTATTGTGGGGAGGAGACATTCCTCGGACAAGATTAGATACTTTGGGAACTTCTAGTGCTTCCATCGTTTCTGGATTAGTAGACTTAGTTTCATTAAAAGCCTTTATTTGAACCTCTTCAAGTACTTCTTGATTAACAGATTCTTCAGTTGCTTCTTCAATGAACTCAATGTATTCTAAAGACCGTTCTTGCCCCATCACTTCATTTGATATAGGATTATAGATACTACCTTCACCTGCTTCTACATGCTCTTTCATACTCTCAAAAGTCGCAGCACTTACAGTCTCTTCCCTAACTAACCAACCAACAAAAGTCCCAAATAGTAAAAATACAATTGCTCTTTTTTTCATTTAAATCCTCCTTTTAAAAAAACGCTTTCTTTTAGACCTAATTATACACCGTGTTTTTTATCTTGTACACACTAAAAATTAATATTTTTATAATATAACAATTTATTTTATAATAAAAAACACGCAAGGTTGTGAATCTTGTAAAAATCAACTATAATCAAAATTAATAACTGAAAAAATAAATTTTGTTAAATGTTTAAATAAATTGAAAGAAAGGGTTTCTTATGACTGAACAATTCATACTCACTTCAAACGATCAACAAACTCAGCTCAATGTACGTCATTGGCCCTGTCCTTCACCCAAAGCCGTAGTTCAATTGATTCACGGCATGGCAGAGCATATCCAACGTTATGATGAATTTGCTCTTTTTTTAAATCAATTAGGGTTTGCCGTAATTGGGCATGATCATCTAGGTCATGGCGAATCTGTACAACCAAGCGCACCGATCTATGGTTTTTTTGGAGAACAAGGGCCTGAAAATGTCGTTACAGATATTCATCAAGTGAAACAATGGGCTGTGAATCGCTATCCACAATTGCCCTATTTTATGATGGGTCACAGCATGGGGTCTTTCGCCTTGCGCAACTATCTGCAAGACTATCCTGTGACTATGCAAGGAGTCATTTTCATGGGCACTGGAACAAGTCCGTTACCTTTAACCGCAGCATTGCCTTTTATTAAAAAAATGGCCGAGAAACAGCCGAAAAAACCAGCTCCGTTCATTGATAAGCTGGCATTTGGTTCTTTTAGCAAAAAATTTCCTGAAGCAAGTTCCTTTAATTGGCTTTCTAAAAATCAAGCCAATGTGGCTGACTATGAAAATGACCCATTAATGGGCTTCGTATTTACCAATAATGGTTTTGCTACCCTTTTTTCGCTTGTTAAACGAGCCAATCAAAGGAATTGGTACCAAGCGATCCCAAAAGAATTGCCTATTTTAATCATTAGTGGCGCTGAAGACCCAGTTGGTGATTTCAGCAAGGGGCCAGCGAAAATTCAAAAGCAATTAAAGCATGCAGGTTTTCAGCACGTGACGTTACGACTATTTCCCACATTGCGTCATGAAATTTTATTAGAAACGGAAAAAGCAACAGTTTTTCAAGAAATTGGGCATTGGTTAACGGATTTAACGAATTAAAAAAGAAGGTTGATGTTGTGACATCAACCTTCTTTTTTAATCTATTTTCGTTAAACCACCCATATAAGGACGTAGAACTTCTGGAATCGTTACGGTGCCATCTTCATTTTGATAATTTTCCAAAATGGCAGCCACTGTTCGACCAACAGCAAGTCCTGACCCATTAAGAGTATGGGCATATTGAACTTGACCCGTTTTATCACGATAACGAATCAACGCCCGACGTGCTTGGAAGTCTTCACAGTTTGAACAAGAACTAATTTCTCGATACGTTTTCTGTGCCGGAATCCAAACTTCTAAATCATAGGTTTTCGCTGCCGAGAAGCCCATGTCACCTGTCGAAAGAGTAATCACTCGATAAGGGAGACCCAATTTTTCTAAAATGTCTCCAGCATTGTTGGTCATTTTTTCTAATTCTTCATAGGAGTGTTCTGCATCACTAAATTTAACCATTTCTACTTTATGGAACTGGTGTAAACGAATTAATCCTCGGGTATCACGACCTGCACTACCCGCTTCCGAGCGAAAAGAAGGACTTAAAGCAGTAAAATAAATCGGTAACTCTTGCGCATCTAAAATTTCATTATTATAGTAGTTAGTTAATGGGACTTCCGCTGTGGGGATCAGCGTCAAATCACTTTCTGCAACTTGGAAAACATCTTCTTTGAACTTAGGAAACTGACCGGTGCCAAACATTGCTTTGCTATTGACCAAATAAGGAGGAATCACCTCGGTATACCCATGTTCATTAACATGTTGATCTAACATAAAATTATAGACCGCTCGTTCTAAACGAGCCCCTAAGCCTTTGTAATAAAGAAAACGGCTACCAGATACTTTCGCGCCTCTTTCAAAATCTAAAATTCCTAAGGCTTCACCGATTTTCCAATGTGGTTTTGGTTCAAATGAAAAAGTTTTCGGCGTACTCCACCGCCGAACTTCTACGTTGGCGGCTTCGTCTGCGCCAACAGGCACGCTCTCATGAGGTAAGTTAGGCAGACGTTCTGCAATTGCTGTGCATTGTTCTTGCAAATGAACAACTTCTTGGTCTAAAACTTTAATTTGCTCGCTAACTTCTTGCATATTTAGCAACTGTTGTGAAGCATCTTTTTGTGCACGCTTTAATTGTGCAATTTCTCCTGATACCTGATTACGGTGTTTTTTCAGTTCTTCAACTTTAACAAGTAACGCTCTCCGCTCTTCATCTAAAGCCAAAAAGCGTAATAAAACTTCCTCGTCCACACCACGTGTTTTTAACTTTTTCTGTACCACTTCTACATTTTGGCGAATTTTTTTCATATCCAGCATCTTATTTCCCTCTTCATGATTAAATTTTAAACAATGGTGAATTTTACTTTTTCAAAAATTTCATTCTTCATTCGTTGGCCAGTCGCTGTGCCAGCTAAGCCACCTAAACCCGTTTCTCTCAATTCTCGTGGTAATTGACGGCCGACTTTATTCATGGCTTCCACCACTTCATCTGCTGGTATTTTATTTACAATTCCAGCTAAAGCCATATCTGCAGCGATTAACGCATTGCCTGCACCTACTGTATTTCGTTTGACACAAGGAATTTCGACTAACCCAGCCACTGGGTCACAAACTAAACCTAATAAATTCCCTAAAGCCATAGCAAAAGCTTCAGAAGATTGGCGTGGTGTTCCGCCAGCCGCTTCAACAGCTGCAGCGGCGGCCATCGCTGAAGCACTGCCTACTTCGGCTTGACATCCACCAACAGCACCAGCAATCATCGCATTGTTGGCTGTGACCATCCCAAATAAAGAACTGGTAAACAAGAAACGAATTTGTTGATCACGCGTTAAATTCAAGGTATTTTTAATCGCTGTTAAAACCCCTGGTAAGGTGCCACTTGCACCAGCGGTTGGCGTTGCGCAAACAACGCCCATTGCTGCATTGACTTCATTCGTACCTAGTGCGGCTTGAACTGCAGACATCATTAAATCACCTGATAACGTTTTGCCAGCTGCGCGGTATTTTTTTAAACGAGCCGCATCACCGCCCGTTAACCCAGTAGGAGAAAAAACGCCTGCTCCTTCTTGCGAGCGTTTGACAGCAGCATCCATGACATCCAAATTTTGACCCATCTGTGTCCAAATTTCTTCATAGCTTTTTTGGCTACGCTCCATTTCTTGCTCAATCATCAAATCAGAGATTTTTTTTCCTGTTTTTTCAGCTTTATCGATAAATTCTTCAATCGAAAGGTACATATGTCAAACTCCTATCATAATAAGATTATTTTCGATGTGTCATCTAGTGAAAACAGTTGTTCTTTCACCGAGGAAATTGGTGCCGAATCTAAGTCAAAGATGAATAAAATTTGATTCCCTTCCACATAACGAGACACCGCATTCACTTGAATATTATTTTTTTGTAACGTATCTTTAAAAGCTTGCATCGCCTGCTCTTCTTGATTAATGACTAACAAAATAGGTAAAGGACCATGTAGTTGTACATTGAAACCGTCTAATTCAATGTATTTCACCTCGATAGTACCGCCACCTACAGAAATTCCTGTTAAATGGATTTCGTGCGTTGCATCACTGAGTGTCACACATGCTGTATTAGCATGCTTCACTGGACTTTCTTCACTCATTTCTAAAAATTGAATCTCGATTCCTTGTTCTTCCGCAAGTTCAATGGATTGTGTTACGTTGGCATCATCTGCTGCTAGTCCAAGAATTCCACCAATAATTGCAAAATCAGTCCCATGTCCTTTATGCGTGTCTGCAAAAGATTCATAGTATTTAATCACAATTTTTTCTGGCGTTCCGCCGAATAACTTTCTTGCCGCTAAGCCAATTGCTAAGGCCCCAGCTGTATGCGAACTAGAAGGACCAATCATAATAGGACCGATAATGTCAAAACAACTTTTGTAGTTCATTACTTTGTTCACTTTTTTAGGTTTATTGATGGCCATAGCTGTGTTCATACGTAACTCCTCCTTTGGTTTTTACTGCTTCTTTTTCTTTTTCACTGGTTACTTCCGTCGTTCCTTCAAATTCTGGTGTATTATCCACCGCTTCAATTCTATAACGTTTAAAGACCAGCGCACCTAAAAATCCAAACATCAGACTGACCACTGTGATAATCGCTACTGCTAGTAAAGTCGTTTGAATGGCATTGTTACCTAATGTCACAAGTAAACCAGCCCACGGTGTTGCCATTCCTGTCACAGGTACTTTTAAGCCAAAGAAAGTCACTACAATACCACTAACCATTCCTGAAAATAAATTCGTTGCGTAAATAGGTATTGGATTGGAGCTGATGATATCGACTTGTGTTAATGGCTCAATTGCCACAGCTAACGGAGTTGAAGCTGTGCCTAGTTTTAACTTTTTAAATAGCGCCGCATTGACAATGGAACTGCCGTAACAAGTCAACGCACCGACAGCCATTGGTACACCAGTCAAACCAATCAAGGCAGTTAAAACCATTGAACTTAACGGTGTCATACCAACAATCGGGATAATAGCACCTAAAATTGCGCCCATCACATATGGATTGCCATCTACTGCACTTAAAATCGTGCCCCCAATAACTTCTAGGACACCTAATACAACGGGTTGAATAAAACCAGCAACTAACGAAGCAGCGACTGGAATGACTAAAATAACGACTAATAAGTCAATCCCTTCTGGAATACGTTTTTGCATCTGCTCAACAACAAAAGATAAAAGATACGCGGTAATAAAAGCTGGTAACAAGCTGACTTTAATCAATGACAGACCTAAAATAATTGAAAAAACTGGACTAATCCCGAAAGCCAGCGGCACAAGAGCTCCAGCTGCTAAACCACCTAGACTACCCATAGTTTCACCAATTTGCGACACATAATCTAAATGAAAAACGCCGCCTACTGCATACCGCAAAAATGCCTCTGGTAGAAAGGTGGCACAAGCTGCACCAGACAAAGCACTTAAAGATTTTTTCCCTCGCGGTGCTTTAAAAGAGAATAGGGACATGCCACATAAAACTAAGACTAACATCAAGACTCCTGATAACGTTTTCATTTCTTTGCCTCCAACTATATTTTTTTATAACGGATGGTACTCCTGAATAAAATTTTTATTGCTCAACAAGTGAAAGAATGAACGAGCATTCCGATGAACTAAAGTACAATGAGTAACAAAAATTTCATTCCACATTCAGAGTATACGACTAAACAAAAGTTTAGTCAATGTATTTTTTTAACGTAAAGAATCTTATTGCTTTTCCATTAAAAAAGTATTACACTAAAATTAATTTCAGTGTAGGGGAGGATATCACTTGGAGTCATATTTACGTTTAAGTGAAGTAGATAAACAAATCTTACATTCACATGCCTTAATGCTTGATGGATTAGGGAACTTCTTTGGTAGTACCCATGAAGTCATTCTTCATAGTTTAGAAAATTTGGAAAGTTCAGCTATCAAAGTCATCAATGGCCATTTCAGTAACCGCAAGGAAGGTGCCCCCATTACTGATATGGCGTTAAAAATGTTAAGTCAAGTAGAGTCGGAACATGATTACGCTGTGAAACCCTACTACAATAAAAATCAAAAAGGGGTTATTTTAAAATCTTCCACCATTCCAGTTATCGGTGAAAATGATCGTATTATTGGATTGATCTGTATCAATATGCATTTAGAAATGCCATTAATTGATTACTTGCAAGACTTATTACCTTCAGGACAACAAAATGATATGTCCCAAGAGCTTAAAAATTCTGAACATTTTTCTGACAATATTGACGAATTAATCACTACTTCACTGACAAAAGTAAAACAAGCAGTAGAAAGCGATCCAAATGTATCACATTTGAATCAAAATAAAGAAATTGTTATTCGTTTATATGATCAAGGAATTTTTAATCTCAAAGATTCTGTCATAAAGATTGCCGATCGATTAGGTATTTCAAAAAATACCATCTATTTACATATCCGCAATCATAAAAAAGAAGAAGCTTAAACCATCAAAGCCACCAACGCTAGTTAGCGTTGGTGGCTTTGATCACTTCTCTTCTATTTTAATTTGGTAAATCAAACAAGTAAGGTGTCCCTATTTCTCCATTTAACGTAACATCTAAGCGATTTTTTGTGCCGGGAACTAAATTACTGGCTGTGAAATTCCCTTGGGCATCCGCAGTAAAACTTGCTAAAATCACCCGCGCATCATCTGCACGTGACACTAAAATAGTTGCATTCGGTGCTGTTTTACCAGAAATTGTCCCTTGTTTCGGATCAATCGTAATATTGCTAAAAGAAAGCGCTGCTTCTTGTCCTGAACTTGGAATATCAATTTGGACAGGTGCACTATTCCGTTGATCAACGGTTGCGATTAATTGAGTAGTCGCTCCCGCTCTGGGACTAATTACTGTAAAATTGCCATTGGCATCCGCATAAAAAACACCTGCTTGTGCAGAAGCATCACCGACTACCGTTGCTGTAATGGTTGCATTAGGTAATGTAGTACCATTAATTTCATTTCTTTCAGGATTGAAAACAACATTGGTAATTGTAATGTTTGTATCAGGTGCTTGGTTTTGAGGGACTTCATTCGTTTCATCAGTTCCTGCAGAAGGCTGCGTGACATTTTCTGACGGATTTTCCCCTGTCACATTAGAATTTTGACCCGTGACAGACGAATGACTACTTTTCATTTCTTGTTGGCTAGAGGATTTCTGCGTGGCTTTCTTTGTTTCTTGCTTTGGCTTAGAATCATTTGTGCTTGCTGTTTTTTTGTTTCCACATCCTGCTAGACTTAAAGACAATACACTGAACGTTAACATACTGAACAAAGCAATTTTTTTCATTTTTCGTTACCTCCAGAAATCTTTTTGTAACATTAATGTAACATTTTTTTAAAAATCTAGCAATAATTTTTCAACCGTTTTCCTTTTTGTTTAAAAAGAAAAAACCTGCACAAAGGCATTTAGCCTTTGTGCAGGTTTTTATCTGCTAAATGGATTTAATGTTTGCGATAGCTTAAATAGTAAAAGCCAGAAACAAAAATAGCGCCACCAATGATATTACCTAAATAAACAAAAACAAAATTACGGAAAAAATCCCCCCACTGAACGCCGCCTTCGAAAATTGCGGCTGGAATGATGAATGCATTCGCCACACTATGCTGAAAGCCAATTGCAACAAAAATCATTACTGGAAACCAGATGCCTAATAGTTTCCCCGCTGCATCTTTCGCACCATAACAAAGCCATAAGGCCAGACCTACGAACCAGTTACAGCCAATACCTGAAATAATTGCTTGAAGCCAAGTTGCTGCAACTTTATGTTCTGCAAGAGAAAGAACCTGATTTAAATAGGCGCCGCTACTGGTTAAACCTAAATAATGGCCAAAAAAATAGGCAACAAATAGGGCGCCAACCATATTTGCCAATGTAATTGTGACCCAGTTCACGAGTAATTCTCTGAAAGAGACCTTTTTAGCAAACCAAGCCGTACTCACCGCCATCATATTTCCTGTGATTAACTCACCGCCAGCCATTAAAATAACAATTAGACCAATCGGGAAAACCGCAGCTCCCACTAAAGCTTGAACACTGGCTAAATCTGCTGGAATAGAGGCGGAAACACGCACATAAGCCAAATATCCGAGGGAAATCATGGCACCGCCGATAAATCCTAAAATGAGTTTTGCTACCAAAGGCTTTTGAATTTTTTTCTGACCATTTTCAATACTAATACTTAAAATTTCATCTGGTGTATACAAACATTTCACTTCCTTTGTTTTTTGTCCTCCTTTACTTTACCCTTATATCACAGAAATTCAAGTACTTTTGTGTATTTTTTCACTAAAAACTGTAGTTCTTTTAATTTTATATGAAAACATCCTGAAACAAGTCCTATTTCTTGTTTCAGGATGTTTACTTATCCGTTTTTAAAGAGTTATCTTTTCACTTTAAAACAATAGGTTGCTATGGCTAACGATAAAAAGCTCAGGCCTAGAAAGCTCCCAACTGCTGAAGATTGTTCCCCTGTTTTGGGGAATTTTTTCTTGGCAATTTTGGTCGTATTATCCGCTTTTTTGACTGTTCCTGACGATTCTTGATTCGTCTGTATCTGTTTAGTTGCTTGGTTTTCTGCTACTGATTCCTTTGTTTGACTAGCCTTGGCAGAGGGCTTTGAATTACTTTGAGCGTCATTAGGATCTTGATTAGACTCTACCGCGTAAATGACAGAATTCTGGCCTTTGTTTTGGCTGCTTTCGTTTACAGTGCTTGGGGTGCTACTCTCACTTGTACTGTTGGTTGCGCTGGTCGTACTTGAAGCACTACTTTCGCTGGTACTACTTGTTTTACTGGTTGTACTTGGTGTGTTGCTTTCATTTGTATTGCTTGTTTCACTTGTCGTACTTGAGGTACTACTTTCGCTGGTTGTGCTTGGCGTGTTGCTTTCACTCGTACTACTGCTCTCACCTGTCGTGCTTGGCGTGCTGCTTTCACTCGTACTACTGCTCTCACTTGGCGTGCTTGGCGTGCTGCTTTCGCTGGTACTACTTGTTTCGCTAGTTGTGCTTGGCGTGTTACTTTCATTCGTATTACTTGTTTCACTTGGCGTGCTTGAGGTGCTGCTTTCGCTGGTATTACTGGTTTCACTGGTTGTGCTTGAGGTGCTGCTTTCGCTTGTGTTACTAGTTGTCTCTGTTGATTTTTCAACTAACAGAAGTAACGCCGTTTTTATGGTTTGTGTTAATTGGTTAATACGCTTTTGTGCATCTGCAGGCGTTTTAAAGCCACCAAGTGTTGGCTCTAATAATTCTTCATCTGACCAAGCAAGCAGTTGTTGTAACTGCTTAGAGCTTCCTTCGCCAGTTGTTGTATCTATTAAGGCTTCTTGCATGGCTTGCCAAGAGTCTTTGGTATATACAGATTCGTCTAATTTATGAACGCTTGCAAGTTCATTTTCTGCTTCTGTACGCTCTAGCGTGATATCGGCTTTTTTGACTAATACTTTCATTGCAGATTGCAAATTACTTGTTAACTGATCCACTTGCTCTTGGGTTTTGTCCTGACTCTCCTGACCTTCTGCTAACAATTGTGTCGCCTGCTGATAATAGGAAGGAACAATTGTTTTAGGCCCAATGGCAGTGAATAGCTGCCAAGAGTAAACTGTATATTGGTTTGCTTCACCAATCGAAGCATAAACGGTTTGTAGCTGGGACAAATCAAGCTTTTTTGCAGGGGCCTCTACCGTCACCGGTACGTTCACTGTTACCAATGACCCTGTTTCATAAGTTAATTGAACAGTCACTTTTTGTTGGCCGATTTCATTTAAGACCTCTGGATTGACGATTTTAGCGGCTGGGACTGCTTCATCCGCGTCATTTGTATTAGCAACCAGTTGCTGCGGATCGATTGATTGTCCTTGCACAATCGTTGTAGCCACAGGGGTTGCTAAAGTATTTCTAACCGGAATTGGCGTATTTTTATATTGCTCGTAAAGTGTTGGTGAAATTAATGATTCCCATGTTGCTGGCATTAAGCGATAGTCCGCCTCTGTCCAATTTTCTACCAATAATTGGCCGTTTTTCAGGCCATCATCTCGAGTATTGTCTTTCACAAAACTCGTTTCTGGTCGGAAACCACCGCCACTAGCGATTAACAATTCCCGACGTCGATTTTGCGGAATATTATGGTAGTTAACAAACTGATTGTTGATAAATACGCCATTGAACACATTGTTATTTCCTGTATGTCGATTGTATTCCATCCCAATTGCATATTGATTGTCCCAATACTTCCAATCAAAAATGTTATTAGCCACTAGCCAGTTGGATAATTCTGAAATAGCTCCCTCTGCTTGCGTTTCTGCCAAACCAATCTCTGGTGTTCCATACATAATGAGGCCTGTATTTCGCAAATAATTATTCATAATCGTAATATTACGACCTGATTTAAACTTAAATCCGCCAGCTGGACCATTTTGTAGTCCACGTAAGTGATTCCCCACCACCGTGATATTTTGGGCACCACGGAAATAAATCGCATGATCTCCCACTAGACCATTCAAGTTTTCATTATCATAGGTTGAATAGAAAAAATTATGTTGAACAGTTACATCCTTCAGCATATTAAAAGAATTAACCCCGGTGGATAGATAATTTTGTTCATTAGGTACTGAAATAGCACCAGCTTCAATGGCTGTTTGCAAACGTGTAATAGTCGCTGCTAAATCTGAACGACTGGTACTTTTAATTGCATCTAATTCTGTCACTTTTAACCCAAATAAATTGTCTACGATGTCTACATCTGACATATACTGGAAGCGACTTGGCGTTGAATAGCCACCAATATAAATCGCTCGGTTAAAATCAATTCCTGGCTGCATATGTGCTGTGTCTCGCATAAAAATATTACCTGAAATTTTAACGCCAATATCTGCATTTAAATTGACTACGAATCCTTTTAAGGGATTATAAAAAATATTGTTTGCTAGCGTTAATTGATTCGTCAATTTCAAGGTCACATTGATGCCGTCAAAAGCAATATTCTGAAGTCGTACATTGGTTTTCGTTCCGTATGTGGTGTCTGTCAGCTGAATCGGTGTACCTGTAACGTTATGTAAAATAGTGGCTCCTGTTGTATCGCCAATTAATTGATAATTTGAAGAAATCACAATATCTTTTGACAGAGCATAACTTCCCTGTGGTAAAAATAATGCCCGTCCTTCCCTTGCTGTCTGACTCAGCAACGTCTGTAACTTCTCTGTTTGATCCTCTGTGCTATTAGGCACCATCGCTTGCGCACCAAAAATCGTTGTATCTGTTGCGTTAACTGGTTCAACCGCTTCAGTCACCATTGGTAGACCCACCACTGTCAATAAACCAAATAGAAGAATGAGCATTGTTTTCTTCATGTGTTTCCCACTTTTCATTCCGTTACTTCCAACGGCTTATTTTGTAAAAGTTGATACAGCGTAATAACACGACTGTCTTCGTATGCATAAATTTTTTTAAATTTTGGATTCATATGTAAGATACTTGTTACCTTTAACAAGTTTTGATTTGTGACTTCTAATTCTAAAGCCTCAACCAATTCCTTTAAGCGAACACCGGCACTATTTTCTTCACAACTTAAAATTTCTTCAATTTGTTCCATCCGTTTTTTCATCTCATCCCGCCTTCCTTCCCTTGCTCTTTCTATTATATAGAAAAATTCTTGTGAGAACCCTCAATATTTTTTAACTGACTGTTAAAAAAAGTAGTAGTTCCTTTGCTATCAATAGCTAACCATCTATTATTTACGATAAAAAAAGCAAAAAAAGTACCTTTTTGACATAATTTTCAGAAGAATTGACGCAGTATTTATTAAAAAACAACGAGAAAACGTCAATAAGTAGGTAATCAACACCTACTTATTGACGTTTTCTTCTTGTCTTTTTTTACTTTTTAGAAAAATTTTTTTACAATTTATCGGACATATGCATCAAAAAAGCCCATTTTTTTGATTTTTTATTAAAGTGACGTGGTTCTTTTCTCGTTAATTTTTACTATTTTTTGGTTCAAACGATTATATTGCTCAAACGTTAACTCACTTGAAAGTAAAAAGATCTCTGGATGGCCCGTTTCTACATCTGCCAAAGAAGTCACTAATAGTAAATCAATATTTTGCCATTCTTCTTTGCTTGCTTCACTGTATCGTAAAACTTCCAATGCATAAAACCGACGAAAATTATTTTCAATCGAAAGTTTCACCCGTTCTTCTTCCAGTACTGGCAAGCCTGATTTTAACCCTAAAACAATTTTTTGTTCACGATGAATTAAATCATTAGAAAGCGCCAAAACACTAGAATAACGCAAAGCCAAAAATTCTTTATTTGTAAATAATTCATTGCCTGTTTGTTCGTAAAGTTGATTTAAGCCTTGGCTTAATTCTTCTAAAAGAACCGGATATTTTTCTTTGACTTTATTCCAAAAGACATTATACATTTTCACATTTTGGACATAGTAAAGTTCGGCAAATAAATGTGTAGCAAACAAATAATAAAAAATTTGCGGACGAATTTTTTCCAATTGCGGCGTCATTTGTATTTCTTCTAATAAGAAATGTTGGACTAAATGAGTCAACATATAAACAGGCGCTTCAGACTCATCAAAATGCGCTAAAATTGCTTGTGCAGTGGTTTCATCTTGATAAAATTGGTCATTGGCTAACAAGAAAAAGTACACAAAAGTTAAATCGTTTTTGTTAAGGAAAAGGGTTGTAGCTGTCATCTCTTCTATAAAGGCTTGGTAATGTTTATTACCTTCTAAATAAGTTTCTTGCTCGGCTGAAGGTCGATATTCGGCGCCTTGCGCACTACGGACTTTTGAGATAGCGACCATATATTTAACTCGGCGTATCACCGTTTCCGCAACTTCTACGTTGAAAAAAGCCATCATTTTTTGGACAGTTTGTGCGACTTCCGTTTCTTGTATATAATCAAAAGGCCAAGTATCACGGATTAAGTCCATAAAAATAGTGTAAGCAAAATGGCGCAAATACGCTTCATTGCCTTCAATTTTCCATGTGCTTTTATTAATCACTAAACCCAATGGTGCTAAAATTTCTGTAAACCCTTTAAGCAAGCGCCGAATCGTGGCATCACTGGTATGATATTTTGTTGTCGCTGGCACAATTCCATTAAATCGACCCCAGAATAAATCTTCCATTACTTGATAAGTTAAACTATCCCGAAAAATTGCTGTATAAAGTTTCTGGAACGCTTGGCTAGACGCCAAGTTCAAGCGATAGCCATGCCCCTTTTCAAAAGCCAAAGAAGCATCATTATCCACAGCATAATACGTAATGTCATCTTTTAGGAGTTCTACGTATTTTTTGACTGATTTTTTGTTTAATTGTAATTCTTCTGCTAACTCATTGATGTCAATCCAACCTTCATTAATTGGCAAGTTTCTTAAAATAATAATTTTAGAAACGACATCTGTATCGAATATATCAACATATTCATCCCATTTCACTGTTCACTCAACTGCCTCTCTTCTGTTCTATTGTACACAAAATGAGAAATCTATTCCACGAAAAAATAACAGTTGTTTCTTTTATTCTTTCGTAGATGTGGACGTTTCAGGAACAAACACGTTGAGTCCCCCAGCTTCCACCGTTACTTTAATCGGTAAATCATCGGTAGGATCGCCATCTGTTCGTGTTTGGACTTTCTTGTCTTTTTCGCCCCTAATTTTAAATTGACTCCCAGAGAAATACACGACACCAGGAATTTCATTTAATTGTCCTCTGATAATTTTAGGTAAGTAATAGACAAACTTGTAAAAAACTAACTTAGGCAAAATGATAATGTGCACTTCGCCGTCATCTGGCGTGGCATTGGCATCGAAATTGGTAAAGCCACCAGCAGAATTTGTCATGGTCATCGTTAATAATTGGGCTTTGCCATGCCAACGTCTTTCATCGCCATCAATTTTTAGTTTGTACTTTTTCTTTTTCACTAATAAGCGGAAAAATTGCTTTGTAAAGGCTAAAGGACCATATTTTTGTTTCTCCTGTTGGGTCACATTTGCTGCTGTGTCCGCTAATAGTCCAATCGTTAAGGTCGAAATCATCACATCTTGATTTACCATTCCAAAGTCAACTGGTGTTGTCTTGCCTGCCAAAATGGTTTCAAAGGCATCTTCTTCTTTCAAAGGAATACTTAACACACGCGCAAAATTATTGACTGTTCCACCGGGAATAATCCCTATTTGATAGTCACGAATGGTGTCTTTAAAATTTTGAACGGCATGATGAATGGTCCCGTCACCACCAATGACGACCAAGACACCCACTTGATTTTCTTTGGCATTTTTCCGCATTTCTTCAGGATCAATGTCTGGATTGGAAGGTTGCAAAATAACCGCTTCCCCTTTCGCTTCTGCAGCTTTTTTAAAGCGTTCTGCAATCTCTTTACTTTCACTACTTCCTGAAGTTTCGTTGTATAAAACCATCATCTTTTTCATCATTCTATCCTCATATCTCTAACTAAATTTCTTGCACATGTAAAGTGTACAATATTTTAGCCAAAATACCTAAAGATAGCATCGAAAAACAAAGGCTGAGGCACAAGCGATTTGCTCCAAGAACTCAGTAAGTTCTGTTCAAAGGCTAAACTGCGATGAAGGCTTACCTGAGAATGTCAATAAGAAGGAGCTACTTTTGTTCAGTTGATTAGCTTAAGATGAAAAAACAGGCCATCCGTCGAAAGGACGGATGGCCTGTTTTTTTATAGCTTTTGCTTATTTCTTGCTCTTTTTATAGAAGAGCCAACATGCCAAACTGACCAACAGGAGGCCGATAAAGACAAAGAAGTAATTGACTTGTGTGTTGGTTTTCGGTAAACCAAGCCAACCTGTCTCTCTAGCTGCTTGTTTCGTTGTTGACTGATTTGGTTTTGTTTTTTTGGATACAGGTTGTTTCTCGTTAATAAACGTGCCCGCATCCACGAGTTCAGGTTTGTCTTTCGCTGTTGCCGCAATAGTGAATGCGACAGCTTGCTTAGACAGTTGGTAACCATCCGGTGCTTTTGTTTCCACAAAGGTATATTTTCCTGGTTGTAAGTGGTTCACTTGAACTAACCCTTGGCTGTCAGAACGTAATGAACGAGCGACAGTTTGCCCTGTCTCTGCATCTGTCACTTTAAATTCAGCACCTGCTAAGACATTCTTTTGCTGATCAATTTTCACCAGCTTGGCAGCACCTTGGTAATTAATAAAAGGTGCTTTAAGTACCACAGTGGCTGGTTTGCCTTGGTTGTCTTTGGCAATCGTAAAGCTTGCGCTTGGCGTTTCATTAAGAAGATAGCCAGTTGGCGCTTGTGTCTCCACAAAACGATACGTTCCCGGTGCTAAGTTTTTCGCAATGACTTTGCCTTGCTTGTCAGACATCAGATTAGTTTGTCCAGCTACGGTTTGCCCTGTTTCATCAATGACCTTAAACACCGCACCTGCCAATGCTTCACCTGTTTCGTTTTCTTTGGTTAATTGAGCAGTTCCTTGATAATTGATAAGATCGCCTAAAGCAATTGGCTGCTCTTTTCCTAATTGGGCGGTTACATCAAATGGATGTGGCGTTGTGTCTAACAGATAGCCTGTTTGTGCTTTCGTTTCCACTAAAACGTAATGCCCTTCATTTAGCCCTTTAGCGTAAATTTCGCCAGTCTTATCCGTTGTTATTTCAGAAACTTTTTCTCCTGCACGATTCAAGAATGTTATCGGTGAACCTTGGGGCTGATTCTGCTCATCGGCATTGTAAATTGCAAAAACTGCACCCGCTAAGGTTTGACCTTGCTCATTGACTTTACGTCCCGTTACTTCCGCTTGATAATTCACAAATTCTAACTCATCTAGTGGTTGTTTATCATTTGAATTCTTCTTCACTACAAAATAAATGGGTTGTTTATTGACGATATAGCCATCCGTTGCATCCAGTTCATCTAATTCATAGCTACCAGCGCCTAAATCCTCCATAGCCAATGAGCCATCTTTTTCAGCAGTTACTTCTCTTTCAAAGATTTTTTCCCCGTTTTCGATTCGATACAATTTAAAAATTGTTCCTGGAAGTGGGTTCGCATTGGCATCAATTTTCTTAAAGACGGCGCGTCCTTTGAAATTGGCGAAGGCCCCTAATTGGAAGATCTCCGGATCACCTTTGAAATCACCACGAATTTCTACTTTTACTAATTCAGGATAAATAATATAATCTGCGCCATCTGGTAATTTTGGTGCTTTGATTTCTTTGTAATAATAGGTACCTGGCGCCAAGTCTCTAAAGATAATTTTGCCATCTTTGCCACTCGTTGCTGTAATCCCTAATGATTGTTTATTGTGATCATATAATTCAAAAACAGCACCTGCTAATGGTTGGTCTGCGCTATTCGTTTTCACGATTTGGAAAGCCCCTTTGTAATTCACAAAGTTGTCACTAGCAACCACGACCGCTGGTTTACCAGCATTTTTCTCAGCAATTTCAAATGGGACTGGCGTGGTATTTAATAAATAGCCTGTTGGCGCTTTGGTTTCTACAAAGCGATATTTACCTGGGGCTAAGTGCTCTGCAATAATTTCCCCTTGATTATTTGTCGTCAAGCCTGTTTGAATCGTTTGTCCCTTCGCATCAAGCACTTTAAATGTCGCACCACTTAATAAGTGTCCATTCACATCTTTTTTGATTAATTTAGCTGCTCCTTGATAGTTAACAAAGTTAGCCGTTGCTATAACTGTTGCTGGTTTGCCCCGATCGCTTGCTGCAATCGTGAAAGCACTTGGTTCAGTGTTTAAAAGGTACCCTGCTGGCGCTTTAGTTTCCACAAATTGATATTTTCCTGGGGCTAAATCCGTCACTGTGACTTTTCCGTTTGCATCCGAAACTAAGTGTTCTCGAACCACTTGTCCTGTGGCATCAAGGACCGAAAATTCAGCATCTGCCAATAGATTACCTGCTTGATCTTTTTTTATTAGCTCAGCAGAACCTTGGTAATTCAGCATTTTAACGTGAACGTCACGAATTTGCCCACTCATACTTTGTGTCACAATGAATCGTTTTGGCCTAGTATCTAAAAGATAGCCTGTCGGTGCTTCGATTTCTGTGAACTGATAAAGCCCTGGTTTTAAACTATCCACCTCTAACTGGCCATTCGCGTTGGTTCGATCCGGCGCAAGGGGAACTTCTTCCCAATGAGTAAACGGCGTGGTTACGGCATGCTCTAATTTAAAGCGTGCATTGACTAATTTTTTGCCCTTCTCATCCATTTTTTCTAAAAATACTTTATTGACATCGTTTTTAATAATGGTTGGTTGTGCTCCTTCGGCTGAAGTTTCTTCATCAATAGTAATGACTCGGCCTTTAGCTAATTCGTCCGAAACTGTATAGCCTTCTGGTGCTTTTGTCTCCACCAAAATGTATTGCCCTTGCGGCAACCCACCAAATGTGATAACCCCAGTGGCGTCTACTGTGCCTTCACGTAGGACTTGTGTTTTAGCTTGGTCCCAAATTTGGAAATGAGCGCCTGCTAAAATAGTCGTCCCATCCATGGCTGTTTTCTTCAGCTGAATTTTGCCTTTGGTCCCTGTGGCATGCCCGCCACTGTGATCAATGTCAACGACCACATCGCCATTGTCATCCCCATGAACGACTTCTGAACCATTTCCAGTAATTGACACTTGGTTGGATACCGTGTCTGTACTCCCCGCCGCTGAAGAAGTCACTAAACTACGATATTCCATATAATAAGGTGCTTCAATATGAGCCATTTTAACGACAATTTTTTGTTGTCCTGTTTCATTATCGGTGGTAACTTCCAGTGTGTAATCTTTTCCTTCTTCTAAAATAACAGATTTATCTGGCGTAATCGTTCCGTCTTCTGTTACGTTGGTACCGTAAATCACCAATGATTCGGGATCTAGCACTTGGTTTGGTGAGGGTGTATCAGTAATAACCACATCGTCTAAAACCGATTGGGCGCCATTGATCATTACATGCCAGTACACATGATCTGGATCATCTTTGTGGTATTCGCCACCTTTTTTCACTGATTCGCCACCATGTTGAATAGAAACTTTTCCTGTCACATCACGTGAAGAACCTTGGTTTGTATAAGATGCGGTATTGTCATAACTAGCCGAACCTTCGATAACTTTTTCATCAACAGACGTCTTAAATTCAATCACATACGTACGACTATCATTAGGAAAATCAACACGCCAAGTATTTTGGTTTTTCTCGCTTGGTTCTTCCATTGTGATATCCGTCAACGGTTGCGTTGGTTTCACTTTTTCAACCGAACCATCTGGCTTCGTATTGCCTTCATAGACCTTCAAACTCCCAGCCAAATAGGTTTGATTGGCTAAAATTGGATCCGTTAAAAAGGCGTCGACTAAACGATTATTACTTAAATTAACCGCAAGCGTCCAAGTGATTTCTTTGGTGACGGCATTGTAAACACCGCTTTTTTGCGCATTTAAATCAAAAGCAGGTAAAGGTTTAAACGGTTTACTATCCTCTGAATGATGATTGTTTCCTGCTTCATCCGTCCAATCAATGGCAGCGGTATTTCGATAATGGTCCAACGCAGGATTGTTAGCGTCTAACTCGGTAACATCGAAAAAGGTAGTATAAGTTATGTGGAAGGCATCACTTGTTTTGGCATACGCCCCTATAAAACTTACCTTAAAGCCTGTTTCACCATCTGCATTACGAGTTATTTCTACCATGAAATCCTTGCCTAACGTCAACTGAGCACCAGTGGTTGTATCTTTGGCAACCAACGAATTGGGTACCATAGTTAAGCCAGGAACTGGTTCGTACGTATCCGTAATCACGGCATTTTCCATCAAATAATTATTTTGATTCACAGCTAACGTCCAACCAATCGTTGAATTTTGATAATCAACTGCACCAGTGTTTTTAATAATATTTTGTTGACTGGCTGTGCCATCACCTTCTGAATGCTGACCAGTGCCGACATCCACACGATTATTCACGGCAACATCGCCTTCGACAATTCCATCAACTTTGGTTTTATAATCAATCTTGACTGCGCCATTCACATCATGTAAAAAGTCAATTGCAAAGGAACCGTCTCCGTTGATTACCACTTTGTAATCTTTTCCTTCCACAAGTTCTGCTCCAACGACTTCATTTCCTTTGTCATCAAACGTCACTGAATATAAATGTAAAGAATCTGGTTCAAACGTTAAATTATCCCCCATTGTGTCTGTAATGACTGCTTGGTCTTTTGGAATGGTTTGTTCACCATAGTTGTAGTTAATTTCCCAAGTGAATTCTTGATTGGTTTCATCGTAATCTATATTGCGCTTGTCTAACATTTTGCCATAGGTTGCCGTCACAGTTGCTTCAGCATCTAACCCATTTGGATTATTATCACTTGTTAACGTCGCGTGATTTTTAAAAGGCACGTCGCCGCCGCCATCTGGAATAACCGCCTCGTCAATCGTCGTTTGGTACTCAAGACGATACGCTTTGTTGGTGTCACCTTTAATCGTCACATTGCCATTTTTATCAACGGTATATTCATCTGGACTAAGTTCACGACCCACTTCTTTAATTGTTCCATCAAGATTCATCACTAACTCATAGACTTTCACGGACTTAAAGGTATTCCCTGTTGGCCATGTTTCCGTCACAGTTGGATTTGTTTGATCTTTCATCGCTTGATTGATATCTACCGTCCAAGTAATCGCACTAGGATTGGGCGTTCGATCAAAATGGCCTTGTTTATCAATTTGTTGTTCGGTATCTGGGACAATCGGAATCACTACAGGCGGCAAATCTTCTTGTGTAGGAATATCAATCACCCAATCTCCTGGGCCCCGCCCATCTGAATCATTCAAATGAGTATCTAAAGAAAAGTCCCCGTGAATGTCACTTTCAGACGTGATTCGCTCATTAAAGGTAAAACGAACCGTACCATCTTCACTAATTGTGTAGGTTCCATAGACATTGCCTTCCGCATCAACTAAATCACCTGAACCTGGTTTATTAGGTTTCAAATTGCCAGGTAATTGAAACTCGAAGTAATCGCCTGCTTTCATTTGTTCTCGTACATCTTCTGGAATCGACCAGTTAAAGTTCCAATGAATGGTCACATCTTCTTTATACGGCGGTGTTGCTGGTGTGCCATCAGGATTTAAATAAATCGGATCTTCAAAATTATCGATAATCGTTGTTTCATCACCTGTAAAATAGTTACTGATATTTGTTGGTCCTGCTACGCGCGGTTTGACAGTCGTAGACTCGGTTGTTTTACTTTCTACCGCTTTCGTCGTGCTGGCGACAGTTTCTTTGGACGAACGAGGAACAGAGGATTTTGTAGATGCTTCTTCTGTTGAACCTTCATTCGCTGTTGCGGCTGGCGAACTCGTGATTACCGTTGATTCTGTCGGATCAGTACCAGTATTTAACGTCAACGCTCGTTGTTGTTGTCCATAAGAAAACGTCACATCTTCTGTAGCTTTAGGGTTCAACGTTAAGACTAACGTATCTGCTAACGCTTGCTGATTCAATTCAATTTGAATCTGTTTCTTCTGGTCATCCACTTGAATCTTGCGCGTATTATTGGGCGCTGCCCAATGTGCAGCTTTGATTGACACATTGGCACTATAATGCACTACAACCTCTTGTGTTACTGGTTGTGCTTTTCCTTGAAGCGCTAAGGTCATTTCTTGTTGGCTGGTTTGCTTCACTTCTCCTAACGTTAACTGGCCATCGCTGTTAACATCTTCCGCCAAAGCCATGAGTGGTGTGCCATAATTTAGAACAAGTAACAAACACATCAACCCGTAGAGCCAACGGTTTACCATTGGTCCATTCTTTCTCATTTCTTTCATCCTTCCTCTACTAACGACACATAGAAGAGAACGTTCACTTCGTACCAATTTTTTATTTTAAACCAAATAAGTGAGTGCTCTTCTGTTGTCTTTCTTCCTTGCTAAAACAGACAGCCAACACACCTTTTCTTTTTATCTCCTCAAAACGCACTCTTGCTTCGAATGCGGATTCATTTTCTGCTTTTTCCTATAGACTCTTCTATAAGAATAAGAAGAGTATAACGAGATTTTTCAGCAAAAATTATCAACAACTTCTCCTCCAAATAGAAAAAGTTGATGAAATCCCAGAAACCCTTTTCATCTTTATGAAAACACGTCCTTATCCTTTCTTATTTTTACTATTCCTTCTTCCACTATACCGTTTTTTTTAATTTTTTTCATAAGAACTAACCAGACAAAAAAGCCTATTTGTATAAGCTATTTAAGCTAAAAAATCAATAGACTCAAATTATCATTTTTGTTATTTAAATGTTTTATATAAACTGGTTGTTTTTCTTAATAATTTTTTGCTCTATCATTTTTTGTCCATGTTTTCTTCCATTTGACACATTCAGTTCTTCTTGATTTTTAAGAATAGATACAGTAGCATAAGAACAACTAGTTCTTTCACTGGCAATCGTCAAATGTCATTTAGAAAAGAATGCCCTATCTGTATTATCTGAAAAATCAAACAATCATAACCAATTAGAAAGGTGGTTATTATGTATAACTTATTAACCAAACAGGAAATTCAGTTACTTTCCCTAATTGAATACTTGTATGACAGTAAAGAAAAAGTCCCCATGCAAGTACTCCGGCGAAAATATGAATTTTCCCATTACAATATCAACAATTTATTGAATCAATTAACTTTATTAATTTCTCGAGTCAATACACATGAAAATGTACATATTCGCATTATTAATAATCAACAGTCCATAGAATTAGTCGCCGATGAAAATATCCCGATTGAGTTAATGAAAGAAGCCGTAGTTCGCGGGTCATTAACTTATATGTTAGCCTTAGATTTACTTTTAAAACGCTATACTTCAGCCAAAGATTTTTGTGAAGAGCATTTCATTAACTTTTCTATTTTTAAACAAGTCAGTGACCGTTTAAACAATTATCTAGCTAGATTTAATTGTTATTTAAATTTAAAAAGGCGAGAAAAAATTTGTGGCAAAGAGAAAGATTTTCGTAGTTTCTTTTACTCCTTATTTTTCATTTCAGGAACTTCTCTCGTTCCTTTTTTATCTAAAACCAATCAAGCGCAATTGCAGAATTTTATTGAAATCATCAAAAACCGTTATCCTTACTTTACATATA
This sequence comes from Enterococcus sp. DIV0682, assembly GCF_051712685.1. Classification (NCBI taxonomy): domain Bacteria; kingdom Bacillati; phylum Bacillota; class Bacilli; order Lactobacillales; family Enterococcaceae; genus Enterococcus; species Enterococcus sp. DIV0682. The sequence goes on along the minus strand of NZ_JBIOPK010000001.1, from coordinate 87,294 downwards.
CCGATTTACGCAAATTAAAATTAATTATGTCCATAGGTTTACTCCGTTACCAATCTGATTTTACAATCAGCGATTATCCTGAAATTGCTACGATCAATTTAGCCTTTCCTTATTCAGAATTTCAATTATTAGTGAATGATTGTTTTATTAATGAACAAAAAGAACCCGACACATGGCGGGCTGAAATTCGTTTCTACTATGATTTTTTCAGCACATTAACGATGTATTCACTTGAACAAATAGAAACGGTCAACTTTGCCAACTTAGCGATTATGGGTATGGATGAAAGTCCCCATGTCACCTGGATTTTTGAAAAATGTACGCAATTACAGTTGGATTTAAGCGCAATAGAAGTAGTCTTTTTGTTGGTTAATTTATCCAATGCCAGTGAACGACTGATTCATTTCCCTGTGGAAGAGGAATTGAGCTATGAGGTTGCTAATGTCTCTTTGTATGAAAAACAATACCCAAATGTTTCACGAACAACCAACTATTTCTTAAAGCGTTTGCCTTTTGACAAACAACATCCACTAGATGCGTTATTTAAAGAAACCATTTTTTTAATTATTCGGAGCGTTTTATTAAATAAACAAATTCCTGTTAAAATTTTACTTCATTCATCTATTAATCAGATACAAGAAAATTGGTTAGCAAAGGAAATCAATAATTATTGTGATGTTCCTTTGAAATTCGTCAATCATATTCAAGAAGTGCCTGACCTAGTCATTACTGACAAAAATAATCCGCTTTTTCACGCCAGCAAAACCTTTTATTGGCATCCCGTTCCTTATTTAGACGAATACTATAACCTAAAACAAGTAGTTCGCAAAATTTATTTTGCTAAATTGCGTGGGGAAAACAGTTTGGAGGGAATCGGATGTTAACAGGGTTACTTGATGTACCTTATCGTAAAAGTTTTGCTCTTTTAGAAGAGTTACTCGAACGTCGTGAAGCAGAAGAACAAACATTGGCGATTTCTACTTTAGCGACTCAATTAAAAATGCAACAAAATACCATTCTACAATCTGTAGCTTTGCTCCAAACAGAAATTGAAAAAAACGGCTGGGAGAACTTATTTTCTTTATCAGCAAATGCCAAAGAAATCACATTTTGGTTTGCACCCTATTTCCAACTGTCGTTTTTGATGCCCTACTTTGTAAAAAAAAGTTTCGCGTATCAAGTACTGACCTATGCCTTTAACCATAATGCAATTGATAGCAAACATTTTGAAAAAGTCCTAGAAATTTCTTCATCAACCTTTACACGAAAAATTGGACAATTAAACCAATGGCTCCAAAAATATCAGATTGAAATCAATTTAAAACGTACTAATGTGTTGGTGGGCAAAGAAAAAGATATCCGGATTTTCTTTATGATGCTTTTTTGGAACAATTACTCTGAAGGGGATTGGCCGTTACACACGATTACTAAAAAAGAAGTCCACAGTCTCTTTCGACGTTTAAAACACTCTGTTTCTTTCAATACAACACAAGATTTTACAAAAGACTTAATTTTTTCTGCTGTGATTTTAGCGCGTTGGAAAGAGGGCTTTTTTATCAAAGAAACTTTCGTGGAGGAAGAAGCGATTGTTAATCCCTTTGTTAATCTGAGTGAATTTGAATTGTTTTTTAAAGAAGAAGCCTTACACCAAGTTCCAACAAAATTTATACAAAAAGAAGGCCTTTTTGCCTTTTTCTTATTGACGATTAGTGTCAGCTACGCCACACAAGATGTCTTGGAAATTCCAGCAGCACGGATGCATATGGTCCAGCTATTAGGCTCACCCATTAAAGAGATCATTTATCAACTAACGTCTTTTTATCAAATTAAATTGACATTTCACGAGTATCTTTATCTATATACTTCTATCCAAAATTTAAGTGTCTTTTTTAAGACCTTTGTCACGATTGCCAATCCATTTGTGCAAGAAAGCTTTTTAAAAGAAGCACTTCAAAAAAATCCAAGTCTCTACAAAGATGTGAAGCGCCTTACAATTGAAATGCTTCCGACATTGATTGGCAATGAAAAATTGTTAGTTGACTGCTTGTTTATTCTTTTTTGTACACTGAAAACGAAATCTTTACCACCGATTCGTGTCTTAGTAAGGACCAATCAAAGTAACTTAATTTTAGATACCCTTTATGAAAAGCTAAGTAAAGCCGTGGATAAAAAATTAATTTTTGTCGCTTCACCAGAAAAGCCTTTCGATGTAATTATTACAGATATCTTTTCAGAAGTTAGTGTCAAATCAACGGTTCCCACTTATTATGTTGATTTTTCTGCTAGCATTGGTGAACTAGCGCAAAGCTTAGAAAATTTAAATACACAAATTGTCACCAAACAAAGTCCACGCCACTTTTAAAAGTTTTCACGTGAAACATTTTAAGTGATAAAAATTACAAAAAACGCCAAAAGGTAGCAGTTTTTCTGCTACCTTTTGGCGTTTTTTACGAAAATTTTCAATGTTCCGCTCTAGTGATAACGAAGCGTAGAACATTCATTTACTAACTACTCACTTTACATGACGTTGTTATTTTCTGTCACCAATTCTAGCTCTTGCAAGTAATGATCCAAAGTCGCGTGATGTTGATCGACATCGGCTAACTCTGTTTCAATTTTAGCTAAACGCGTGTTCATGCGTTGAATTTCCGTTAGTGTTTGTTGTAAAACGTTTAAAATCCGTTCATCGTTAGGCATTGAAATCACTCCTTGTCCATTTATAGTTCTGAGCCGTGTTCAATCTCTTCAATCGTTTCAAGAGACAAATCTTTGGCATCATTTTTAGCTTTGTGGAAGACCATATATAAAATAGTACAAACGATTGGGATACAGCCTGCTAAGAAGTACATTTGTTGGAATGACATAAAGTTACGTAATTCACCTAAAACGTACGGACCAACCCCTAATCCAAGGTCTAAACCAATGAAATAAGTCGATAAAGCAATCCCGATACGGTGAGGACTTGGGCTTTCTTGAAGACAAACCGCTTGGCCATTTGACATGAAAGTCCCATAACCTAAGCCAATTAACCCACCTGAAACTAATAACATCCAACCCGACGTAGTCATACTTAATAAGAACAGGCCTAGTGTTAAGAAAATGTAGCTCGGATACATGACGTAGCGTTCCCCTTTGACATCGAAAATCCGACCTGTCGATGGACGTGTTAAGGTAATCACGACTGCATAGACGATAAAGAAGAAGGTGCTGACGTCAACTAAATCGATTACTTTGACATAAGAAGATAAGAAAGATAAGACACTTGAATAAGCAAGCCCCATTAAAAAGGCGATAAATGTAATAAATAAAACTTTCTTTTCAACAAAACTATCAAAATTCCATTTAGATAAAGCTTCACGATGTTCAGGTGTTAACTCAATATTTTTCACTGGGAAAATGAAGCAAGCAATGGTTGTTAACAAAATTAAAATAATTGAAAAGTTAATAATGACATGGAAGTTGGAAACATTTAACAATAACATCCCAATAAATGGCCCGATGCCGGCTGCTAAACTAGTACTCAAACCATAATAATTGATCCCTTCCCCTTTTTTATTTTTAGGGATATAGGCGGTAACAATTGCGTTGGTCGCTGTCGAAACGGTTCCGTAACCAAACCCATTTAAAAAACGGACCAGATAAAGAATGCCCATACTTGGCATATACATATACGCAACAGTCGTTAAAAGATAAAACAAAGCCCCATAACGTAAGACTTGTTTGCGCCCAATCAGTTCAAGGAGTTTCCCCATGAAAAGTCGTGCAAGCAATGTCCCGATGATGTAAATTCCTGAGGCCAAACCCGCTTGACCTAAAGTAGCGTGTAAGCTATCTTGCGCAATCACCGCAATAATAACCATTAATAAATAATAAACAAGATAGACAATGAAATTAATCACTGTAATACTGATAAAGCCTTTATTCAAAAGCTTTGTTGGTGTTTGTTCTGTCATAATTCTTTGAATTCCTCTCTCTTTTGTTCTGTTTATTTTGTGTTGCTATTTTTCAATAAAAGACCGCTATCCCCTCACTTTGATGACTTATCAAAAAATTTTCTGAAATTCATTTGCAGTTATTACTATACGAGATATCCGTTACAAAAAAATGTAAATTTGTGAATGATAAACGTTATCTACAAATAACTTCAACAAATGTTGTTGATTTTTGTTGAAGAAAGAGTCCTCAACTATTCTCAAAATATCGAATGGTTGAGGACTCTTTCTTTTAATTAAAAATAAGTTCACATCTATTACAAACTGTCTATAGTTTGACTCTGTATGTCTAAGACATCGGTTACTTTTTGGCCAAATTGTCCTTGGATCGACTTTTCTAAGCCAGTATTTGCATTTTCTATTGAGCGTTTGGCTTGTGCTAAAGCATTTTTTTCCCTTCGCTTGCTTTTCTGTACTTTTTTACTCTGTTGTTGTAACAGCGATAAACCGAGAGACTGCGCTGTTACTTTTTGCAGATTCTTTTGGTATTCTTTCCATAATTTCTCCAATAACTCCATGAACATCCTCCTTCGTTAACTTTCCCGCTGTGCATTTAATTTTCTATACTTTATTTCTAACTCTTCCCTCTGACGGTAAAGTTTTCTCTTAGCATGACTTACTTCTTCTGAAAAGTCATATTCTAATCGGCCAAGCGCTTGTCTCGCTTGTTGTAGTGGTTGCTGATTTTCGGCAATCATTCGAATAGCAGACTGAATGTTATAATAGGTTTCTTCAGCGAGTTGTTGGCTTTTTCTCTGATAAGAAGCTAAGAGCATTTCTTGCTCATCTAACTCCCGCAATTGTCTGCGGCATCTTTCTAGCTCATCGGCTGTCGTCATGTTAAGGCTCCTTTCAGTTGGTTCGCTAATTCTTGATCTCTCTGAACCAATTCATTTATTTTAGCGGTAATTTGTTGGGTTAATTGAACAAATGAAGTTCTAATACGATTGATTTTGCTGAATTTTTGCTGGAAATATTCCAGATCTTGGTCAACCATCGTTTGTTTCGTACATTGGACTTGATCCATCGCCTCTCTCATTTCTGCATACGAAAGTTCTGGTGTATGTCGTTGAATGAGTTGCAATCCGTTTTCCCAATCTTCTTGTAATTCTTGCATCACTTTTTTGTAAATATGTAGGCACTCTTCCATCGCTACATCAAATTGTGATGCGGCGACTTTAACAACCGCTAAGGCTTGACTATCTTCTAAATAAATCCGTTCATTACTAGATAATCCGCCACCGCTCGCCGTTAAAGAAACACGTAATTCATTCAACTGATTAAATTGTTTCAGTTGTTCTTGAAGCCATTTGTTTTCTTTTTTTAAACGGTTGATTTCTGCCAATGTCTCAGGATTCGTGCCGTCGTAAGTCTCCAGCCCACGGATTCTATTTTTATTTTCTAAAATCTGCTGCGCCAGGATGGTTTGCTCGATTGCAACGCCACCATGCCCATCTGAATAGACAGCAATATCGCCAAATTTATCAATATAATTACCGGCATCATCAGTTTTAAACATATCCAAATCATGGCCGAACGTCTTTTTAACCCAACCGACAATTACGCCACTATAATTATCAACTCCAAAACTATAAAAAGGAATTTTCCCTTGTCCACCTGTTACAAAACTGCTGGTGACCGCATCTGAAGTATCATAGAAATTAATAATTTGACCTTTGTAGTTTTTAATTTGTTCGTCTGTCAATCCTGAACCAGCCGCACCATACGTGATGGCATTGTAGCCTTTCAAAACCGCAACATAAATTGCTTCGGCACCACCAAGAGAATGACCTGTCGTGTTAATTGTATAGCCAGCTTCAGGAGAATATTGGCGCTCAATCTGACTGGCATATGTTAAAGCAGCTTGGAACGCTCCAGCTTGGTGTTTGTTATTAAAGCCAATTTCTCGAAAATTGGTTTTCCAATCTTGCCATGATTTGGTACCAGCGTAGACAATGGTGAGATTTTGGTTGATTACGGATTGGGGATAGCCTTTGATGTCTTTCAAATCATCTTCGTCCCAAGATTTATATTCATCTTTAATTTCCGCTACCGTCATAGCTTGCATGCTGTTGCTTCTTGGTTCATGTTCGTATCCGAAGGTATCTTTATCGGTGTCAATGGTGTCGATTACAATGTGATTTGTTCCTTTTATTTTCTCATTGATTTGAACATTTTCCTTCTCTACTTCGTATACTTTGTTCGAAATTTTCCGGTAATTATCCATTACTTTATCCCTCCTTCATCATACACAATTGAGTCCTCTGGCATTTTCTTCTTTGTGGGCTTATCTTTTTTTTCAATGTAATAGGGACCTTTGCCTGTACCGTTTGTTATGCTATAAATGAACTTTTCAGTTTCTGCTGATATCGTGTCTAAATCCACTTCTTCTTCATACACGTCGTTGATGGTAAAATAAACTTTTAATGTATTCATTGGTCCTACTATAAAACTAGTAAATTCTACTTTGTTGATATTAGAGTATTCTCTAATACTTTTCATTTTTTGTAGATATTCTTTTTCTGTTATTGAACCATTTCCTCGATTATATTTTTTCTTTATTTCTTCCGATTTTTCTTTATTTTTTGTATAAATCCGATAGTTATTATACAAATAGTTTGCTAAATCTGTTTGGATTTCGTGTAATTTTGCTTTTTCTTGTTCGTCCATGTACCATTTCCCTCCAATTCCTATGATTAAGATAATGAGTAATCCGATTAACCATTGCTTCCTATGTTTCACTGATTCACCTCCTTGTTCTTTATGTACGATAATTTTTATTGGTTTGTTCCTTTATATGTCATCGATTACAATAAAGTCAGTACCTTCAAGCTTAGTATTTATTTTATCCTTTTGAACGCCGTAGACCTTATCTGATAAAATTCTATTCTGATCCATTAACGAATTCCTCCTTCATCATACGTCACTAAATTTTCTGGTAAAGGTAAATTGGTTGCTGTTGGCTTTTTCTCAAGATAATAGGGGCCTTCTCCCTCATGCTCACCGATTTTGAATACTAACTTATTTGTCTCTGCGGAAATAGTGTTGAGATACGTCTGTTTATCTAGCTTATTATTTATTGTATAGTGTACTTTCAACATTTTCATTGGACTTACCGAAAATCTGGTAAATTCTATTTTGTTGATGTCGGAGTATTCTCTTAACGCACTTAATTTATTAAAATACTCCTCTTCTGAAATACTTCCTTTCCCCTTATTAAACTCTTGATAAATCTCTTCGACTTTTTTTGATTTCTCGTATAAATCCGATAGTTATTATACAAATAGTTTGCTAAATCTGTTTGGATTTCGTGTAATTTTGCTTTTTCTTGTTCGTCCATATACCATTTTCCTCCAATTCCTATGATTAAAATAATGAGTAGTCCGATTAACCATTGCTTCCTATGTTTCACTGATTCACCTCCTTGTTCTTTATGTACGATAGTTATCCATTACTTTATCCCTTCTTCATAATACATAATTTTATTCTTTGGCACTGTTACAGAAGTTGGCTGTTCTTTTCTTTCCAAAACATAATTATTTATCGTGTTGCCTGTGTTAAAACTATAGCGAAATTTTCCTGTTTCTGCTGAGATAGTACTTAATGTTGTATTATCTTCATACACATCGTTAATAATAAATTCGACCTCTAAACCTTTCATTGGCCCTACTGCAAAACTGGTAAATTCTACTTTTTTAATATCGGAGTATTTGGCAATTTCATCTAATTTATTTGAATACTCTCGATAACTCAATTCTCCATTTCCCTTATTATATTTCTTCTCTAATTGTGCTCTTTCTTGCTCATCAAATGTATAAATTCGATAGTTATTATACAAATAGTTCGCTAAGTCTGTTTGAATTTCGTGTAGTTTTACTTTTTCTTGTTCGTCCATATACCATTTTCCTCCAATTCCTATGATTAAAATAATGAGTAGTCCGATTAACCATTGCTTCCTATGTTTCACTGATTCACCTCCTTTTTGCCACGCAACGACTTTTTAATTAAATTCTAACAAAACCACCTATCAAAGGAAAGCTATATTTAATCCAATTTTAATAAACTGAATGATATTAAAGAATATAAAAAAAAGAGTTTGGACAATCGCCCAAACTCTTCTGAAAAATCTTCTCTATTTTCGTCCTAAAATCCATGAAACGATGGCAACTAAAATCACTGCCCCGATAATCGATGGCACAATAGCCATCCCAGCTAAGCTTGGTCCCCATGTGCCTAAAATGGCTTGACCAATTGTTGAACCAACTAACCCTGCAATGATATTGGCAATAATGCCCATCGATGATCCTTTTTTAGTAATTGCTCCAGCGATTGCCCCAATGACACCACCGACAATTAATGCCCAAATAAAGCCCATGATTGTTTCCTCCCTTTAACTGTTTATTCTACACGTGGTTCCATATTTTCTTTGACTTGTTCTGTTCCTTTATTCACAGCTTTTTTTGCTTTTTCTGTTTGTTCAGAAGCAAATTCACCGGTACTTTTGGCAGCGCCTGTGACTTTATCTTGAACCGTTTCGCTATCTTCTTCGTATTCTTCTTTTGATTTGATATCAACTACGTTAACATTCACTTCAATCACATCTAAGTGGGTCATTTTTTTCACTTCACGGCTGATTAATTCTTTCATTTTTTCGTAAATGTCTTGAATATCTTTGCCGTATTCTACTACGATATCCATATCAACAGCGACTTGTTTTTTACCAACTTCGGTATCAATACCAGCTGTGACGTTATCTGTGTTTACTAATTTTTCAGCAATATTTGAGAAAAAGCCGCCATCGACTGTTAATAGACCATCGACATTTTCTAAGGCTAAACCGATAATTTTTTGAACGACTTTATCTTCAAATGTTAATTCACCTTTGATTGCATGATCTTCTGGTGTGTGTGGTCCGTTTCCTGCTGGTTTTGGTACATTATTGAATTTTTCGTTACTCATGGTTCATTCCTCCTAGTTTCTTCTATTATTGCTTTATTTTTAATAAAATAATAACCAATTATTGAACACGAGGTGCCGTGTTTTCTTTGACTTTTGTCTTGCCTTTAGTTACCGCATGTTTGGCTTTGTTGGTTTGTTTTGACATAAAACTACCTGTCGCTTCAGCGGCGTTGCCAAGTTTATCTTGGACCGTTTCACTTTCTTCTTGGTACTCTGCTTGTGTTTTGATATCTACTACGTTGACATTGACTTCGATTACTTCCAAGTGAGTCATTTGTTGGACTTCACGAGTAATAACCTCTTTCATTTGATCATAAATGGTCTCGATATCTTTCCCATATTCGGCTACAATGTCCATATCCACTGCGACTTGTTTTTTGCCGACCTCGGTGTGAATGCCTGTTGTAACATCTTCACTGTTAATCATTTTATCTCGTAAATTCGAGAAAAAACCACCGTCCACAGTTAACAAACCGTCGACTTCTTCCAAAGCAATGCCAATAATTTTTTGGATTACTTTATCCTCAAACGTCAACTCACCTTTAACAATCGATACATTTGCATTTTCCATAGCCAAAACCTCCTATTTATGATGAAAATAATTTTTGACAATGCCTGTCTGTTCCAAATACAAACCTAGCCAAATACCTAGTCCTGTCAGGAGTACTACTAACAATGTTTTAAAGAAGCCGATTGACAGAAACAAGATTGCAAAAACCAAGCCGACTAGGCCACCAATTAACGGAACGGCATATTGTTTTATCCATTCAACCATTGTACATCCCTCCTACTCCACACGTGCTTGTGTTTGCTGTTGTTGTGGTCGTTTCATTGATTGAATATCTTCAAAATGAACATCAATCGTAATCTTGTGACCAGTTCCCACCAAACGAGCAAGCCGTTCTTCCATTGTTTTTGACCAAGCTTCTGTTTGTCCAATTAAATCTGCCGTTCGTTTCAGTGTGCCTTTGACATTGACCTTAATGCGCCGTTTTGTCGCCTTTACACGAATGGTTGGTGCTTCCAGAAAGTCACTGTCTTGCAAGCTAGAGCGTACAAATCCTTCGATGGCTTTACGGTGTAACACTAACTTTCCTTGCTCTTCTTTTAATTCAAACGTGCCTTTTCTTCTTGGGAATAAAAGAATGAATAAAAATAGAAAGAGCATAATTCCTAGTAAAACCAGCGCTACCCAAAAGATTGCTTGACGTGCGTACTCGTTGTCTTGCAAGAACAATTGGACATTATCTGGTGGTTGCCAAGCTGTATCGACTGACCAAGTGGTGATGGCCACCGCGCCAAATAATGCCATTAAAATCAGTGAACCTAGAAGCAAAAGTATTTTAACAACTTTATTCACGGAACATCCCTCCTAAAGATTAATTGCTTCTCCACCAGTTACGCCATAAACTTGAGCCGTAACATAACTTGCATCATTGGACGCCAAGAAAACATAAACAGGGGCTAATTCAGCAGGCTGACCTGCACGTTCCAGTAAAGAATGTTGCCCAAATTCTGGCAACTCTTCAATTGGTTGTCCATGATCTAACTGTAACGGTGTCCAGATTGGTCCTGGAGCCACGCCATTTACCCGAATGCCTTTTGGTGCCAGTTGTTTTGCTAAACCAACGGTAAAGTTGGCAATTGATGCCTTCGTTGCTGCATAATCCAACAAATGCTCACTGGGATTAAAGGCTTGGACGGAAGTCGTTGTCACAATACTACTTCCGGCAGGCAAGTGAGGCACTGCTGCTTTGACAATGCCAAACATCGCAATAATATTGACATGGAAAGTGTCTATCACTTGTTCCATTGGTAATTCTTCAATAGCGGCACAGGAAATTTGTTGGGCAGCATTTAAAACAAGGGTATCCAAGCCGCCTAATGCTTCACGAGCTTGTGCAACCAATTCTTCAGGTGCCTGTTTATCTCTTAAATCTGCTGGCAAAAGAATGACTTTTCGGCCAGCTTCTCGTATATAGTGCGCCACTTCTTCGGCGTCTTTTTCTTCACCTGGGAAAAAATGTAAGGCGATATCTGCGCCTTCGCGAGCAAAAGCAATCGCCGCAGCTCGTCCAATCCCAGAATCACCGCCTGTAATTAATACCCGACGATTTTCTAATTTGTGATTTCCGACATAGCTGTCTTCCCCACAATCTGGTTTAGGGACCATTTTGTCCTGTAATGCGGGAGTTTCTTGATCTTGTTGCGGAAATCCATCACTATAAAATAACTTTCTTGGGTCTTTTAAGTTTGGTTCTGTCATTAAATCTCCTCCCTTTCTACTATTACCTTAATACAATTTTTTCTTTTTGAAAAATATTTGAGCACATAAAATAAAAAAAATATTTTTAATACTCATTAAGCGAAATTTTTGGCAAAATTATCTAAAAGCTGATTTTATTTTTCAAAATAGCGTTTAATTGACCTTTTTTATCAACATTTGTTATTGACATATGATGTCCAATTCGCTTAAATAAGAAAGAAGCCCAACAGGCAAAAACAAAAATATTTAGAGATAATTGAGGAGTTACCGCCAATGAGAAATGTTTTACAAGACTACTTAGATGAACATTCCTTTCGAGTCGTTGTAAAAAAGAAGAAAAATTATTTAACTTATGAAGGACTGCAAGATCGTTATGCCTATATTTTAAAAAGTGGCATCATCAAAACTAGCGTTATTTCCAAAGACGGTCGTGAATTTAATTTACGTTATATCAACAATTTGGAAATTGTTTCATTGCTACGTGATGAATATTCAGAATTTATTGATGCACCTTTTAATATTCGCATCGAATCTCCACAAGCAGAACTTTACCAAATCGACCGTGTTCAATTTTGGCGGGATATCAATAATAGTAAAGACTTGCAAATGTATGTCAAAGAATACTATCGGGACCGTTTAATGCATTCCATGAAAAAGATGCAGCAAATGTTGATGAATGGCAAATTTGGGGCCGTTTGTACACAAATCTATGAAATGTACGATTCATTTGGCGTAGAAACAGAGGAAGGTATTTTAATTGATTTCGTGGTGACCAATGAAGAAATTGCGCATTTTTGCGGGATAACTTCTGCTAGTAGCGTTAACCGGATGATGCAGCAACTAAAAGAGTTAGGGGCAATTGAACTACGTAACCGCAAAATTTTGATTAAAGATTTAGATATGATTAGAGATAACATTATTGTTTAACATCAGTACCCCCGCAAGTTTGACCTTGCGGGGGTACTTTTTCATCCACTTGACAACACGTATTACACGTATTAAAATATATCCTGTCAGGAGGTATTGTGCACATGCCAATGACACAAAAACAAATGGTCAAATTGCTAAAAAAGCACGGTTGGTTACCAACCGATGGTGGAAAAGGCTCCCATATAAAAATGGAGATGTCTGGCAAAAGACCCATCATTATCCCACACGGAGAATTGAAAAAAGGAACCGAAATAGGGATTTTAAAAGAGGCAGGGCTGAAATAGCCTTCCTCAATGATTGATAAGGAGGCATCATTCATGCTAATTAGTTATCCTGCATGTTTCTACAGTGTCGAGAATGGTTACTATGTTTATTTCCCAGATATAGGTGGTTCTGGTACGCAAGGAGATACAATTCCTGATGCAATTGCGATGGCTTCCGATTATTTAGGTATGATGTTATCTGATGATATTGAACATCAAAGAACAATCCACCAGCCATCTCCTATCAATACGTTGTCATTAGAAGATAATAATCCCTTTAGAGATGACGATGACTTTAATTTTAACCTTGCAGACTCGTTTGTTTCTATGGTAAATGTAGAACTAAATGATTATTTAGGAACAAATACGTTAGTCAAAAAAACCGTCACCATTCCCAAGTGGTCTGATGAACTCGGGAAAAAAAATAAATTGAATTTTTCTAAAACCTTGACCGATGCCATCGTTGAAAAGTCGCTACATGTTTTAAAGTAGCCTTGAGAAAGCACCCCGCACGCTTGACCTTGCGGGGGTGTTTTTTATTTTTCAGTGACAATATTCACAGGAAATTGTCCATAATCTAAATTAAATGTCCGACCAGCCGTCAGCTGAAGCATTTCTTTTTTCATGCCTTCCGCCAAACGTGCATCCCCAAAACTTTCAATCATATCAATAACGGTGATTACTTCTTTATAATATCTCATTTTGCCAGTGTACAGATAATACGTAAGATTTTTTAAATAACGTAAGTTAAAATGAATATAGTAGATTTCGGCAGGAATCGTGGTAACACTCATTAGCGCTAAATATTCCCGGGCTTTCGCATAATTTTTCTTATAAAGTTGCGCTGTAATGATATTTAGGTAAAAACCATAGGCGACATTTAATGTTTGGGTATCACGTAATTCAGCATCTTTGACAGGAAACATCTGCTCAAGAATCTGAAGGACTTCGTTTTCAGAAAATAACGCCCCTGTATTAGTCACCATTTGATAATCGTAATATGTATAGTAGCTTTTGCTAGAGATAAGTGCGAGAATTGCCATTCGATCAGTTTCATCAAATTCTGGAATTTCCTCCCAATCATTACTGAAAGTTAGCTTAATATCTGTATAAATAGACATCTCTACTGCGTTTTTTTGGGGATTGCGCTCTAATTGATAAAAGTAATGAATCAGGTTCTTTTTTTCACTTGTATTGTTCAACCCCATTTGACAACATTCAATTTGATGCATAATTTTAGATGAAGCCGTACTTCTTGTTTCAGAGACCATATGAAAAAATTCATTAAAGGTAATCCCAAGTGACTGTAATGCTGTCATTAAATCCTCGTAACTTAGCTTGGCTTCACCAATTTCGATTCTTCGATAGGTTTGTTTCCCTTTTTTTGGTAAAACATCTTTCTGAGCAATTTTTTTCTTTTTTCTAAAATACTTTAATGCCTCTAACACATCCATAATATGCTCCTTTCTATTAATAAGTTAATATTAAGTATTATTTTTTTATTAACTAAAATATACTATTTTCTAAAAAATTATTTCTATGAACTTTAATATTATCAAATAATCGAATAATATATTTGTTTGAATTATTTTTTCGCACATTATAATTGTTAGACGTCAACAAATTTTAAAAAAACTTTTCTAATTCGTTCTTGAAGAAACTAAGATATCTGTCTTATAATGAAATTCAATATAACTCAGAGCAGGAGGTGTCGCAATGTTTGGTTTCAATATTAGTTTATTTCTTATTACTCGGTTCCGTTAAACCCACTCTTCACTAACCATTGTACAATCAATTTCCTTGAATATCTATTTCATTTTTATTAAATAACATTTTTAATAAAAGTACATATATTTTTATTTTCGGATATTTTCTTTAATTAAATGAAATATATTTATTAAAACAAATAAATTACATTCAATTAAATCAGAAGGAAACAGATTGTAGCAAGTGAAGAAAAAAACAGCTCTTGAGTGATATTTTCTCAAGAGCTGTTTTTCTATTTTATTTCAAAAGCGGTTTGCGTTGTGGGGTTATTACTTAATAAGGTGTTTTTATACAGTAAATAGTACGCTGCCGCTGACCAACTAAAGTTTTTCGTACTTAGGCCCTTCCCTGTTAGTGGATCATAATTTTCATGAATAGGTCCTTCTCCCATCAATCCTTCGGCATGTAAGAAGAGTTTTTGTGTCATTTCTTTCGCTTCTTTTGTATAGTCATAGTTTTGAAGAGCTTCTACACCAAACAAGGCTTGATCAAGCCAAACTGGTCCCCGCCAATATTTCGTTGCAGCAAATTTTTCATTGTCTTTGGATGCTGTTGGGAATGGCATAAAGGTATTGAACATTTCTTGATTCATCATGTTTTTCTTAACTGCCGCCGCCTGTTCTTCGGTCGCTACTTTTGCCCAAAGCGGCAACCAGCCTTCTGTTCCTTTGCCACGATTGACTAACAATTTTGTTTTCGAGCCGTCTTCATTTATTTGTAAGTCATAGAAGAAGCCTGTTTTTTCATCAAACATATTTTCTTGAATATATTTTTTTAGTTTCTTCGCTTCTTTTTGATAGTTCTTATAGTCCTCTTTTTTGCCTAGTTCTTCTGCTATCGAAGCTAAATAGCCCTTTTCAGCGTAGAGATACGCATTCAAATCCACTGATTCTTGATTAATCGAATACCCCACTACTTTTCCTTTATTTTTATTTTCAAAAACTTTAACTCCAACGTCGCCTTTGCCCACACCTTCTTTGTCAAACCGTGTAGCGTTATCCATGCCACTTTCCCACGCGGCTGCTTCAATAACAGCATCATCATCCACTTTAGGTTGGCCATTTTTATCTTTAATGATTTGATCCTTGTCGTCTTTTTGCCAGTGAGCATCACTGACCATGCTTCCATATTCTGCTATCCCATTTTTATTGTGGTCTCTGTTGGTATACCACCAATTATGATAAGCCACAAGTTTGGGATACATTTCTTTTAAAAATTCCTTATCTTTGGTTTCTTGATAAATATGCCAAACTGCCCATGCAGCCAATGGTGGTTTAGAATTTCGTTCATTCCAGTTGCCACCTTCACCACCACGCGCACTGTCTTGATTGTAAAAGACAGCATCAATGATCGCTCCTGCATCTTGTGGACGTACGGTATCATCTTTTTGAATTTGATAATCAAACAAGGCCCGCATATTATTTTTAGCTAACTCAGGATTAAAATCAGCCGTTGCTACATCCGCTTTCCACGAATCCCAAGCCCACATACCAATAAACCATTTATAAGACATGGACGGAACAATCCCGTCATGCTTAAAGGCACCTGCCGCACTTCGCCAATTGGTATTAATCGTTTCAATCGATTTGACTAGCGCATTTTGATATTCAGGAAATTCTGCTGTTTTCTTTTGATCAAACGTTTTATCTAGATATCCTTGCCATCTTTGCTTGTTCTCTTTGAAATAGCGCGCCGCATTTTTGGTATATTCGGGTGCTTGTTGTTGTTCCTTTGCCTCTTCCTCTTTTGTAAAAGTATAGCTTTCTGTCGTATAGGTGTTGTACGTTTGTTTAGGCTTCAATTCAATTGGTTCAGCGGTCGCTGTATAATTCCGATTATCAATTTTTGTTGAAACTTTATCCGCATGATGAATCGTATATTTTGTGTCTTTCGTAGCAAAATAATTCCACGTTTCTCTGACTTCACCAAAATTCACTTGAATGTCATTGTCTTTAGCAGTTAAACGAGTACCAATATCTAAGGTTTCCGTTCCCTCTTGAATTTTGTCAAAGACCGCACCTGTCCAGCTTGCTTCAAGTGACAAGGGATCTTCACCAGTGTTTTCAAGTGTCGTTTGGATAAGCGCCGTTCGATTGCTGACAAAAATTAAAGCTAAATGAATCGTTAGATCGTCTAATTCATAGGTTTGCTCTAGGCGCCCAGGATAATAAGACAGGTCCATGCGGTTGCTTTGGCTTAAATCATAGGTTTCTCCCGTTTTTTTATTTTTGACCGTTAATTTGTTTAAACTTGCCGCCAAGTTTACCGGATATTCTTCCGCAATAATCAACGGCCCCGCAAAACCACCCAGTAGCTCTTTATTGCTTTTTTCAGGTAAATAGTAGCCATGCCATGCACCTAAATCAGAAAAATTATTAAAATAATTGGTATCGTATACGCCATTCGTCCGTTCAGTTGGTGATGCACTCACATCTAAAACATTTGCAAATTCATCAACTTTTGTTCTTTCAACACTTGCTTGCACTTCCCCGCTTAACGCAAAACAGCTGACTACGGTGATTCCTAACGCTAACCAAGTAGACACCCGTTTCTTTTTTGATAAACCCTTCATAAAACCCCTCCTATAAAATGATAGCGCTTTATACACTGATTTATTATCAGCAAGGACTATGCCAAATGGAGTGTATCCCTTTTTATTATTGAAAGATTCAACTTTCTCTAGAAAAAAAGCGACCGTATCGAAGTGTATTGATCAAAAAATAACGAGTGTATCGATAGTGTATTTAGTTTATGCTTGATTCTGTTTTATTTTCGTAGCTTCCACAAATTTTTCAGTAATTTTTTGCGGTCGTGTAATAACAGATCCCACCACCACGCTATAGGCACCTAGCTCCAGAACACGTTGGACTTTTGCTGGCGTACCAATCATTCCTTCTGCAATGATTGGTGTAGTAAAATGCTTCTTTGCTTCTCTTAACAGTTCAAAATCATTTTGTTCAATCCGCTGATTTTCACTTTGCGGCGTATAGCCGACTAACGTTGTGCCAATATAATCAAAGCCTAACTCCGCCGCTTCAATCATCTCTTCCAGCGTGGAACAATCCGCCATCCATTCTTGGTTAGGATACTTTTCTTTTATTCTTTTGAAAAATGTGGCTAACGTTTCGCCATTTGGTCGTTTCGAATGGGTTGCATCGAGAGCGATAATTTCTGGCTGAACAGCCATTAATTCATCTACCTCACGCATAGTTGCGGTAATATATACTTCTGCGTCAGGATAATCTCGTTTAATAATCCCAATGATTGGTAAATCAACCTCTTTCCGGATTGCTCGAATGTCTACCACAGAATTTGCTCGAATACCTTTAGCCCCTCCTTGTTTAGCGGCCAAAGCCATCTTGGACATGATAAAAGAACTATGCAACGGTTCGTCTGCCAACGCTTGGCAAGAAACAATTAATGACCCTTTGATTTCTTTATTCAACATTAATCCCTCCAATTTAAAAGCGATTACAAACACAGTATACCTACAACAGCTGAAATATGCCACTCTTCTAAATAAGAACAAACGTTTCACGTGAAACAAAAGAAAGCAAGCGGTTAAGGCTTGCTTTCTTTTGACTTATTTTTAATTTTTACGACCCTCTAAATAATCATACCCAAAATGTGCATACGCAAATGGCGTTGCAATTCGTCCTCGCGGTGTTCGTTTAATGAAACCTTTTTGAATAAGATAGGGTTCATACATATCTTCCACCGTTTCGGTTTCTTCACCGATATTTACAGACAAGGTACTTAAACCAACCGGACCGCCGCCGTATAAATCAATCATTGTTTTCAACAATTTTTGATCGACATAATCCAAGCCTTGATGGTCCACTTGCAGTAAGGTTAACGCTTTGTCTGCAATCGCTCGGTCGATTTTGCCATCTGATTGAACTTGGGCAAAATCACGGACACGTTTTAACAAACGGTTAGCAATTCGGGGGGTTCCTCTTGAGCGGCGCGCAATTTCAAAGGCACCTTCCTCAAAAATCTCCGTTTGAAAAATATCCGCAGAACGAAGAACGATTTCTTTTAAATCCTGCTCTTGATAATACTCCATGTGAGAAATAATCCCAAAACGATCTCGTAATGGCGCTGAAAGCATCCCTGCCCGTGTGGTAGCGCCCACTAAAGTAAAAGGCGGTAATGGAAAATGAACGGGATGTGCCGTGGTTCCTTGACCAACCATGATATCAATGTAAAAATCTTCCATTGCGGAATACAGCATTTCTTCCACAACTCGCGGCAAACGATGAATTTCATCGATAAATAACACATCACCAGGCTCTAATTCGTTCAAAATAGCGACTAAATCTCCCGCCCGTTCGATGGCTGGTCCACTTGTGGTACGAATGTTCACATTCATTTCATTGGCGATGACCATCGCCATTGTCGTTTTCCCTAAACCTGGTGGACCATAAAGAAGGGTATGATCCAACGCTTCATTCCGATTTTTCGCCGCTTCAATATAAATCGTTAGTTCTTGTTTTACTTTGTCTTGACCAATATATTGTGCTAAAAATTGTGGACGTAACGATTTTTCAATTGAAGCTTCTGCTTCTTGACTTGCAGCTGAAAGCAACCGTTCTTCTTCTGTCATCGTTATTCCTCCTTAGCGTTTCATCATGAATTTTAACGCATTGCTCAAATAAACATCTGTCGTTGTCTCACCTAACGCTTCCAATTGCTTAGTGATACGCTTAATCTCTCGGTCACTGTAGCCTAGGGCACTTAATGCTTCTAACGCTTCTGCCAATGCTTGATTGCTTGTTGTCACCACTTCGGTTGCGGTCATGGCCGCCACCGCTGCTTCGGAAGACTCTAATTCTCCTAGTTTTCCTTTTAAATCTAAAATCATTTGTTGGGCTGTTTTCTTGCCAACACCTGGGAACTTCGTTAAATATGTAACATCTTCCCCTTCAATTGCATTGATTAAACCACCATGATCAGCCACAGAAGCCATGATAGCTAAACCACTTTTAGGGCCAATTCCAGAGACACTGATTAATTTTAAGAACAATTGTTTTTCTTCTAAACTGCCAAAACCAAATAAAAGTTGTGCATCTTCCCGCACGACTTGGTGAAGATATAGTTTAATGTCCGTATCCATTTTTCCTGAATAGCGGTACGGGTTATCAACTGAAATCTGATAGCCAATGCCATTTGTTTCAACGACAATATAGTATGGGCTAACAAACGTTACTTTTCCAATAATATATTCGTACATGTTGTCACCTTTCCAATTGCTGATTGCGTACATATGTTCCATTTTACTTGATTCATTTATTTTAAGCGATATCTTCATCGTTTGCAAATATTCCTATGAGCAATCTATACTAATAGCCTGAAAACACTCTTTATAAAACAGCTTTCTATTGATGAAGCAAACAATAATTAATAACTAACAGAAGACAGATTAACACGCTCTCCCTAGTAGACAATAATTTTATGTACAACTCAGTCTAATAATTCTATCTAGAAAGCTGTAAAAATTTAGGATTGATATTACTTTCAGACAAAACTAAATCATAATCTTCTGGGTAAACTTTTAAGTGCTGATCTAACGCAACAGATACCCCTGCTTGTAACCTTGCTAAAGCTACTTTATTATCCATCCATGTCAATGCATGAAATAGGGTACCTAAACAGGATATTCCTTTGCCTTTTCTATACTCTGCCTGAGTAATATTTGCTCGGGGATGAAAATTTTCACTATATCTAATAACTGCTTTAGCCGACCGATAGTTATACATTCGTCCACCATGTGCAGCTCTATTCCTATAACTATGACATAAAAAGATAATGTCAGTAAACATATTGGTAATCCCTTCATCCACGATTTCTTTAGGTATTCCTAGAATCATCGCTATAACTTCTTTTTTATTTTCACTTTTTTGTAATTTATAAAAATTAGCCAGGTTTCCAAATGTTGTTCCTTTTAACATAATCCAAGGTGGAACGTTTCCATGATAACCACGATAGTGTTTCATGGGTTCTATATCATCGTAGATAATCTTTTTAAACTTTGTAATTAGCTGATCAACTTTATATCCTTGTCCGTTTTTGTTTTTCTTTCCACTTTGATAATGACGTCTATTCAAATAGTCTATTTGTTGTTCACCTATATTTTTACTGACAACGTAAGAAATAGCTGCTCTTACATACATCTCAACATCACATGTCGCATCAATTACAGATGAAGTTATTGTTTTGTCCATCATAAATAAAGAAAAAATATGATCAAATGTACTGTTTTCTATAAAACATTCTTCTTGATGGTCAGTTATTTTTTGCTTTTTTTCCAAAAGGAAGTCTTTATAGCCATTGATAATCTCATAATAGCCATAAAAAGATAATTTCTTTTTTGCATTTTCTTTATCCGAGAAAACCAATCCTCGAGCTTCCAAAATAGCTAATTGTTCATCTAACGTTTTAAAAGGCTTCATATACTGTTCTCCTATTAATTAGCACAAGAACGTCTATTAGAAAAACTAATAGACGTTCTCGGTTAGCCGCACAGCAGCTCTTCTTTAAGGTTATCTCTATGCTATCATTTGTTTTGTAGCTAGTCAATAGCCCAATTTTCTAAAGAAAATGCTTTTTATACTAAAAAATACAATACGTTGTATAAAAACAGAAAAAATATTAAGTATATTTCTATACATTGTCCAAAAAATCAAAATGCACACAGCCATAGCGGAGAATTTTTTATCATCGACCTTGGCTACATCTATTTGTTACTTTTCGCTCACTAGGGAATTAAAAAGTGCGTACTGTTTTTTTTGACACGCTTGCGTAATAATAGCGGTAGCTTCAAAAAAATAACCAAAAAGGAGACTACATACATGAAATTAAGTATCTTAGATCAATTAACGGTTCCTAAAAATCAATCAGCAAGCGACACATTACAAGAAGCCAAAGAGCTCGCTCAATTAGCGGAAAAACTTGGTTACACAAGAATTTGGTATGCCGAACATCACGGTTCAGACGCCTTTGCCAGTGCAACGCCAGAAATTTTAGTTGCACATATTGCTAGTGCCACCGAAAAAATTCGTGTTGGCGCGGGTGGCATCATGACCATGCATTATGCGCCATTTAAAGTCGCAGAAACGTTTAAAACGTTAGCAGCTTTATATCCTGATCGAATCGATTTAGGCATGGGCCGCTCGCCTGGTGGCAGCCCTTTAACTACGTTGGCGTTAAATAATGGTCAGCCACCACAGCTAGACCAATTTGATAAATTACCTGAAATTTTACTCTTTTTAAGAGAGGCATTTCCTGAAGATCATTTATATTCTAAAATTTCAGCTGTTCCGCGGGAAGTTCTATTACCACAACCCTGGTTACTAGGTGCTAGTAAAGAAAGCGCACGTTCAGCTGGTGAATATGGCATTAATTTTTCCTTTGCGCAATTTATTCATGGACATTTGCCCAAAGAAGTATTGTCAGCATATTACAAGCATTTCCGACCAGTAACTGAACAACAAGAGCCTCAAGTGAGCGCTGCGTATTTCACTTTTGCCGCCGACACGAAAGAAGAAGCAGAATACCATGCGGCTAGTTTCGAGCATTATATCTTTGCCACCGAACATGGGCTTCCAAATAAATTTTTATCGCCAGAAGAAGCCCTAGCTTTCCCTTACAGTGAAATGGACAAACTGGTTTTAGAACAAAATAAACAACGCTTTGTCATTGGCAGTAGCCAAGAAGTTGCGGAGTTTTTCCACCAACAAGAAGAACTAGGGTTGACAGAAGCAATGCTAATCACCCCAGGTTATGACAAACAAACGCGCTTTCAATCATTTGAACGCCTAGCAAAAGAATTATTATAGAAAGGAAATGAGAAATGTTAGAGGTTTTAAAAAGAATTAATACGCTTGCACAAAAAGAGCGTGAACAAGGTTTAACATCTGAAGAACAAGCTCTTCGTGTCGATTTGCGACAAGAATATTTGCGGACCATTCGTGAACAATTCAATAAAACATTAATGGGCGTCACTATTTATGATCCTACTGGTGAAGATGTGACCCCAGAAAAATTAAAAGAAGAACAGCAGAAATATTTTGATTAAAAGAGACACAGAACAGTCGATTTGACTATTCTGTGTCTCTTTTTAACTACTCTTCTGTCACATATGTCCACTTATAATCATATTGTGCGCCAGCACCATGGGCAACGACGCCTTTCACTTCTTTACTGCGTAGATGGGCAGTCGCCTTTTGATAAAGTGGTGCTAAAGCGGTCTCTTCACCAATCAATAACTTCTCAGCCTTAACCATGTCTTCCCAACGTTTTTCAGGATCTGAAGCATCTCTTGTGGCTGAAGCCTCGATCAACTCATCGTAGGCTTTACTTGAAAAACGCCCGCGATTATAGTTATTGCCAGTGACAAAAAGGTCTAAGAAACTACTTGGATCTGCGTAATCCGCAGCCCAACCACCTAAGATTGTCTCAAAATCGCCGCGACTACCTCGATCAATTCGAACTGAAAACGGCACTGGGCTCACTGTTACATCAATACCCTCTAAAGTATCCTTTAACGTACCTTGAATATATTCCGCTAGCTTTTTCGTAGAATCGACATCATCGGCAACAATATCCATTTTGAGTGTTGTTATGCCCAATTCTTTCTTCGCTTTTGCCCAGTATTCTTTTGCTTTTTCTGGGCTATATTCAACAATTTTTTTATTTTCATCAGCAAAATCTTTGTCATCTGTCGGCGAATAAGACATCCCTTCTGGAATTAAGCCGGTAGCGACTACTGAGCCGTCGCCTAAAATTTTATCTACTAATGCGTTGCGATCAATCGCTGCTGAAATTGCTTTGCGTAAATTCACATTATTATACGGTGAATTTTTATCTCGCTGATTAAATTCCAAATAGCTGGTTCGTGCTTCTTTTTCGATAACCAATTCTGGATCCTTCGCCATTTGCTGGGCCAATTCGCCACTTAAAATAACATCGTCTGCTTGACCATCTTGGAATAAGTTCAAGGCAGTTGGCGCCTCCTTGACAACATCAAAATTGATTTTATCTAATTTGACATTGTCTTTATCCCAATAGTTTTCATTTTTTTCCAAAGTCCAATTGGTATCTGAGCCAGCCCCTTCAAAGTTAGCTAAGACAAACGGACCATTATAGACTGCTTTTTCACTGGAAGCAGCGTAATCTTTGCCATATTTCTCTACGGTTGCTTGATGTTGCGGGAAAAATAGTGGAAAGGCCAGTAAATAATCAAAATATGGTGTTGGTTTTGCCAGTTTAATTTCTAGCTCGTAATCCCCGTTTGCTTTAATGCCTAATTCAGAAACTGGTTTCTTACCAGCTACAATATCTGCGCCGTTTTCAATCATTTCTAGAAAATAAGCATACTCAGCGCCAGTCTGAGGATCTGCTGTACGTTGCCAACTAAAAACATAATCGGCAGCTGTGACAGGATCACCATTGGACCATTTTGCTTCTTCTCTTAGTTTCACTGTGTACGTCAGACCATCATCACTGACTTGCACTTTTTCTTTAGCCCCTGCTGGTTGCGGCTTGCTTTTATCATCTAAACGATAAATTCCTTCATACGCATTATTCAGTGCCGTAAAACTAATTGTATCTGTTCCTAAAGATAAATCTGCAGAAGGCATTTCTTGTTGAACTACTACTTTAAATTCTTGTTTAGCGGCAGTTTTCTCTGATCCGCCCTTTGCTTTTTCGGCGCCAGCTCCCCCATCACCACCACAAGCAGCTAAAACTAACAGCGTTGTTAAACTTAACCCGATAAGTCCTTTTATACGTTTACTTTTCATGCCTTTCTCCCTTCACAGAAAAAACTCTTCATTTTTTAATTTTTAGAATATTCTTATAATACTAAAATTAAAAACAAATGGCAAGCATTAAAATAAAAAAAGAACCAATCCCGAAGGACGGTTCTTAAAAAATGACTAACTAGCTTTGTTACGTCGTTTATAAATATACCAGCCAGAAGAAGAAAGTCCAACGAACAGTAAACCATATAATGCAAGCGTTTCTGTTTCTGTACCCGTTTTAGGTAAAAAGCCGCCATACTTTTTCTTCTCTGTTACGGATGGATTGCTCTGTCTTGCTCCCGCTTGGTTTTGTTTATTAGTTGCTACTGGTGTTTCTGGTGTTGGTTTTGGATCTGGTTTTGGCGTCTCTCCTCCACCGATTAACTCTTTGTAAGCTTCTTCCGAAATAGAAACAATTCGTTCGCCTGGGAATGGTTCTTTATATTGTGCTAAATCAATCGTCGTTGCTGCACGATACAACCGCAAGCTGGTTGCACTTTTCAAGTATTCAATTAAGACAGCATCTAGTGAAATCCCTTCTTCTCGTTCACCACCTAGCATATCGTAACCATCACCACCAGCAGCTAAGAAATCATTGGTAGCCATCCGGTATTGTTTCTTCTCATCCAATGGTTCAAACTTTTGCGTTTGCCGATTTTTAATTTCTATTCCTAATACGCGACTACCGACAATCGTTTGTCCTGTTTCATTGCCTTCGTCACTAGCCAAGCGAGTACCTGGTTTTGTGGAATCATAGTGGATACGAATGGAGCTTGAAACATGTAGGAAACCACCATTTGCGCCAAGTTTTGGTTGGCCAGCATCATCTAGTAAAATTGTGCCATTCTCATCTTTTTGTGGAATCGAACGAACAGACATTTCAAACATTTCTTTAACTTGAGCGCCGGTTACTTGAATTTGCGCAATGCTATTGCCAAAAGGTAACACAGCAATGACATCCCCAACTTTAATTGGCCCTTGTTTAATATCAGCGCGAATGCCGCCACCATTAGTTACTGCAAAATCAGCAGGTTGGCTAAACGCGTCTTGGCCATATGACATAATCGCATCACCAATCAAATTCCCTAAGTTGGTCTCTCGTGTGCGCACATTTTCTCGTTGTCCATCCAATGTGAATGGAATATAATCGACAATTACTTTTTCATTTTCAGCGTTAAAATTCGTACGTGCTTCATCAACGATGGCTCTAACTGCCGGGTTTTCTGGCAATTCTAGCAGCTCTGCTGCTGAAATCAATTTTGCTGTTTTCTTAGTTGGTTCACTCTCTGGTGCTGTGACGATCCCAACATTATTTAAATAATTACCTGTTTGAGCATAGATCACTTTGCCATAACGTTTGCCGCTTTCGACGGCTGTATGCGAATGTCCATCAATCACAGTGATATCTAACTCAGGATATGTTTGACTAAGGGTTTCTGCTAGCGTATCACCACGCCAGATATGCGGCGTCGTTTCATCTACGCCTAAATGCCCAGTAACCACGAAAGCTTGAATATCCGCGTACTTCTCTTTAATTTCATTAATCACTGCTTCTACTTCTGGAATCGGGTCTTTAAATGTTACCTTCTCCACGTTTTTCGGGTGTGTTTTCGTTGCTGTTTCTGGGGTCGTCACACCTACAATGGCAAACTTTTTCCCAGCTTTTTCTACGATTGTATACGGATCAAAAACCCGTCCACTGCCATCTTTGTAATACGTATTACTAGATAAAATCGGAAAATTCAGTTGGTCTTTATAACCTAGTGCAATCTCTAAACCAAAATCAAACTCGTGATTTCCCACCGCCATGGCATCATAACCAACTTCATTCATTGCTTTGGCCATATCCGCGCCTTTGGAGAAATTGGAGATTGGTAATCCTTGGAAAACATCCCCTGCATCCACCATCAAGGTTGGGTTTTCTTGGTCTTTAAAGGTTTTTAGACGCGCCATACCTAATTCGCCTTTCCCTGCTTCTAGTCGGCCATGAACGTCATTTGTGTGCATAATGGTATATGCATTATCTAAATCAAAGCCCGCATTACGGACATCTTGTTTCGTAATAGCGGCGGCGTTTGGTGTACGTCCATCAGGAGAAGTCGGAATTTGAAGAGTGCCGTCATTCACTAATTCGATTGCTTTGGCACGCCATTTTTCATCAAAATTTGTCCCAATAATTGACCAATTTCGTTCGATTTCTTGTTCTGGATCAAGCGTTCCTTTTTTCTTAATATAATCAACAATCATTCCTCGTAAGGTTTCTGGATCAGAATTTTTAATAGGTTCTCCTACTTGAATCCCTTGGCTAGCTAAACCGCCGTAACGATAATTATTCATAGCAATCGTATATTCTTTGGCAGGATCCAACGGTTGGCCGTCAATTTTCGCATCTACAATTCGTTCACCCACTGGTTTTGAAATGTCAATCTTGTAGTCCACTCCAGAAATCATGTCATAGTTATATACACGAATGTTTGGATTAAAACTAACGGTCAAATCATCTGGCTGTGTTTGGTTATAGTACGCCCCTTGTTTTTCCAAATACTTCAGTAAGTTTTCACCGTTAATGGGAACACTCACTAAGGTATTCGGGTATTTGTAGATATCAAAAATCGTGGCATAGGAAATCTTCCCCGCAGGTAATTTACTGTCGTATTTAAACAGCGCTGCCGCACTTAATTGTGCGCCCGTTACTTCTTTTTGAACGTTATTAATTAAAGAAATCATCGCTGTTGGTTGTAATTGTGCTTCGGGAATTCCTTTAATTTCTTGTTTTGGTAAAAAATCAGCTGTTGCTGTGCCGATCTCCTCCTGAATAAACGCTCGCGTTTTTTCATGGTATTCTTTTGTCGCTGCCTTAACTGCTTCATCTGCTGGAACATTCGTTGTTGGTACAATCGTTGCTGTACCTTCTTGCACTTCCCACTTATCGGCATTTTTAGCAACTGAAAGATCAATTTTGACAACTTCTGTCCCTGTATCTTTAGGTCCCCCTACCGGTACAGTTTTTCCATTCGGCGCTGCTCCTTGCTTGGTAAAAGAAAGGTGGTCATGACCCAGAATATACGCATCAATCCCCGCGACATTTTCAATTACTTGGTCGGCACTGGCAGCCGGATCACTATTTTGTTGTCCCGCATGAATCGAAGCAACAATAATGTCAGCCTGATCGTTAGTTTTCAACTCAGTAACTGCTTTTTCTGCTTCTTCTTTCAAAGGTAAAAAATTAAGCGAAGTAACACGAGGGCCATCCCACAAAGGAATGTGCGGGATTGTTAAGCCGATAATCCCAACTTTTAAATCTGGCTGCCCATCTTGATTAAGATCAAGTTCCTTCGTGGTAGTCCCTTCAACAAAACGACTACCATCCTTATTGTAGGTATTCGCAGACAAGATTGGAAAAGTGGCTTCTTTTTGAATTTTTTGGATTAACGGTAAACCAAAATTAAACTCATGATTCCCCAAAACCATTGCATCATACTTCATCACATTCATGGCGGTAATCATTGGATGGGTCTTTTCATTCA
Source organism: Enterococcus sp. DIV0682 (assembly GCF_051712685.1). Lineage (NCBI taxonomy): Bacteria > Bacillati > Bacillota > Bacilli > Lactobacillales > Enterococcaceae > Enterococcus > Enterococcus sp. DIV0682. The sequence goes on along the minus strand of NZ_JBIOPK010000001.1, from coordinate 59,787 downwards.
CTAAAGGCGCTTTATTATACAAGTCATCTGTTAAAATAGTGCCTTGAATATTGTCGCCATTATCAATTAAAACGGTGCCTGCTGGGTTTTGTGCCCGGACTTGGTTGACGACTGTACTTACTTGGGACAAACCAACTGGTAATTCTTTATCATCTTCATAAGACCAATTCCATAATTGACCATGAACATCTGACGTACCTAAAATTGTTATTTTTTGCGGCGTGCTCGTTTCTTCTTTTTCAGCGGTTGACGTTTCTAAATTCGTCGTCTCTGTTGGTGCTGTGGTTTCTTGTGACTGCTTGACACTGTCACTCGTAGCCTGATTTGGTGCTTCTTGTTTGATGTCTGTTGTTTCCTGTGTAATGACTGGTTCTTGTTTTCTACTTGAATCGGTGGTACTTGTTACTGCTTCTGAACTTTGTTGACTCGTTGTTTCTACTGCATATGCCGTACTAGTAACGCTTGGCGCTATCAACGCAACAGCCATTAAAAAATGCATGCCCCACTTCACTTTTTTAAAGCTCAACTTTTTCACAAATTTCCTCCTTGTGTTTCAACCCATTTGCAACAAACAATTGTCAAAGTAACAAACAACAAAAAGAGCCTTCCCCCATCACGCTGCTCTTCTTTTCCTATCATAATATATCCGTTAAATAAAAAACAGTAAATTCCGTTAAAATAAGATGTTTTTCCTGTAAATTGTTTTTATTTTTGGACAATATAGCGGATTTGTTTGTGAAAAAAATAGTAATTTTGACCAAAACACGAACTTTATAAAAAAGAAAGTCTTTTTATATTGGAAAAGCGGAACAAAAACTATTTTTTTGAAAAAAATAACTAAAAATACCGAATAAACAGCATTGGTCTAGCCCTTGAATGTCTCTAAACAAATACTAGCAGCAATTGGTCTAGTCTTTAAGGAGGAAAAAGAACGCTCTTTTGCTTAAGCAAAAGAGCGTTCTTTTTTATTTGAGGTTAATCCTTCATATAAGGTAACTTTTTAGCATAGCCTTCTTTATTCACTTGACGTGCCCGGGCAATCGCCAAATCTTCTGAAGGGACATCTTCTGTGATGGTTGAACCAGCAGCAGTCACCGCATGATCACCAATCGTGACTGGCGCAACAATGTTCGTTGCAGAGCCAATAAACGCGTGATCACCCACGACTGTTTGGTGTTTATTTTTGCCATCATAATTAACAAAAACAACGCCGCAACCGACATTAATATCTTTGCCTAATGTTGCATCACCAACGTATGTTAAATGGCCCACTTTTGTGCCTTCATCGATTGTTGCATTTTTTACTTCCACGAAGTTACCAATGTGTACGTTTGCCCCCACATCTGCTTTAGGACGTAAATGTGCATACGGACCTACATCGGCCCCCTCGTGAACCACACTTTCTTCAATCACAGACTGTTTAACAACCACTTGATTGCCGATGTGACTATCAACGATTTCTGAATGTGCGCCAATCAAGCAATCTTCGCCAATCACTGTTTTTCCTTTGATAGTGACTCCCGCTTCAATGACTGTGTCTGAACCAATTACCACGCCTTCATCAATATACGTTGTGTCTGGATCAATAAATGTAACACCATTTCGCATATGCATTTCATTTAAACGACGATGCATAATTTTATTAGCAGTGGATAAAGCAACACGATCATTTACACCCATTGCTTCGTCAAAGTCTGCCATTTGGTAAGCAGCGACAGCTTTGCCTTCTTTTTTCAAAATTTCAATGATATCTGTTAAATAGTATTCCCCTTGTGTGTTGTTTGTATCTGTTTTCGCTAACGCTTCAAACAATGATTCATTATCAAAACAGAAGGTTCCTGTATTAATTTCTTGAACACGTGCTTCTTCTTCACTGGCATCTTTTTGTTCCACGATTCGTTCAACAATACCCACATGGTCACGAATAATTCGACCATAGCCTGTTGGGTCTTCCGCATGCGCTGTTAAAATAGTCGCACTTGCATTCTTACCTTGATGGTAATCGAATAAATTTTTCAAGGTTTCTGCAGTTAATAACGGCGTATCCCCTGTAATAACTAATGTTGTTCCTTGTTTACCACCTAATAACTCTTGTGCTTGCATGACTGCATGCCCAGTTCCCAATTGTTCAGCTTGTAAGGCATATTGACTACGTTCGCCTAAATGGCTTTTAATCATTTCCGCCCCATGTCCAACGATTGTCACGATTTCTGTTGGTTCTGTTTGTTCTACTTGATCTAAAATATGTTCGACCATTGGTTTACCAGCAACTGGATGCAATACTTTATAAAGTTTAGATTTCATGCGTGTTCCTTTACCAGCTGCTAAAATAATTGCGTATCTATTTTCCACGTTTGCCACCTCAAATTAACTAAATTGTTTGATTTTCTTCTAAATCATCCTCATTATACCTTTTCTAGTTTATCTTACTCTTTTGTCTTTTTCAACAAAATAAGGCATTTAAAAGGTAGACCAATTTATTTTCTCATCTTTTTTTAAAGGAATAAAACAGAAAAAAAGAACCTGAAAATGGAATGGACCATTTCCACGCTCTTTTTCAAATTATTTCTCTGTGAAATAGTTTCCTGGGACTACGCTAATCGTTTTTGTTTGTGTATCCACATCTTCCACGTACAATAGCGAAGTGTAGTCATCGATTGCACGACGGCCATTGAATTTTGACTCAGCAAAAACGGTAATGCCCACAAGTTCTGCTTCAAATTCTTCAATCATACTCTTCATACCATTGACGGTGCCGCCGCCTTTCATGAAGTCATCCACGACTAAAACTTTTGAGCCGCGTTTTAAGCTGCGTTTTGAAAGTTCCATTTTTTCGATACGTTCTGAAGACCCTGATACATAGTTCACGCTCACCGTTGAACCTTCAGTAATCTTAGAATCGCGACGAACAATCACAAACGGAACATTTAAGTAATAAGACACAGCTTGCGCAATTGGCACTCCTTTGGTCGCAACGGTCATTACCGCATCAATTTGTTTGCCTAAATATTTAGAAGCAATAATCCGGCCCACTTGTCTTAATAAATTCGGTTCCCCAAGTAAATCTGAAAGATAAACATAGCCCCCAGGTAATAAGCGATCTTGTTCTGACAAACGATCACATAAATCCATAATCAACTGCTCCGCTTCCTCATAAGGAATTTCAGGGATAAAGCGGACACCGCCTGCAGCGCCTGGAATCGTTTCTAAAATACCTGTTCCACGTTCTTTAAATGTTTTTTTAACAATTGCTAAATCTTCACTAATGGAAGACTTGGCAGATTGGTATCGGTCAGCAAAATATGTCAAAGAAACCAATGTATGGGGATGATCTAAAAGATATTGGGTCATATCGATTAATCGTTCACTTCTCCGAATTTTCAAATTCGTCACTCCTTTTCATTCTATCGTTCCTTATTATAAGGGGTTTAACCGAAAAATTCGAGGATTTTTTTCAAATAACTGAAAATAGTTCGCCATTTCTTTTAAAAAAAAGAAATAAAGGAGAAAAACTTTCGTTTTTCTCCTTAGTTTCTTTGCATTTTTTGTTTTCGTTGGACCATAACAACCACTCGGCGATAAATATTGACTAATAAGAATAAACCAATAAAAATTAGGGTAATGCTTGCACTCGGTGGTGTTTCCAAATAATACGAGCTAGTCAACCCTGTTAGCATGCCAATCAAGCCCATAAACACACTGATGATGATCACCGTGTTGAAGCCTTTACCAATTCGCATACCTATCGCAGCTGGTAAGACCATAATTGCTGAAATTAACAAGGCTCCCGCGATCGGAATCATCACAGCAATCGCCACACCAGTAATTACATTAAAAAGCATCGACATCCAATGAATAGGTAGCCCATCAACATGAGCAGTATCTTCATCAAATGTTAAAACATACATTGGACGTTTAAATAACATAAACAATAGAACTAAAACTACGAATAAAATTGCCAACATAACCACTTGATTCCACGTAATCGTGACGATGGAACCAAATAAATACGATTGAATACTAGCAGCTGAATTGCCTCCTGTTAAATTCATTAAAACTAACGCCAAAGCCAAACCGCCTGACATTAAAATAGCAATCGAAATTTCTGAATAGGTGCTATAAATCATTCGTAAATATTCTAGAATGATTGCAGCCACAATCACGACAATTAAGGTCATTAAATTAGGATTCCAATTAAAAAAGAAGCCTAGTGCCACACCGGCTAATGACACATGTGAAAGGGTATCTGCCATTAAAGATTGTCGGCGAATAACTAGAAAGACGCCGAGCATTGGAGCAATCACTGAGATAAACAGTGCTGCTAAAAAGGCCTTTTGCATAAATGCATAAGAAAGCATTTCTGCCATACGATTCACTCCTTACCGCTAAAATGAACACTACCATTGTAGCGACGTTTAAGCGAATTAATTTTTTAATTCCTGCTTATTTTTTAAATTTTCCCAACATTTCTTTAAGCCGTTCCTTGGCTTTCGTTATGATCGAGCCAGATAACGTTTTATTGGAAAATTTACGTATACGATTCTTCACTCATATGGAAGCAACGCCATTTCGAATCTTCTTTGCGGACAAGACGAATTTGACGATCTACATAGGTTTTGATATCTTCATGATCATGCGTAATCATCAAAATAGCTTTTCCATGTTCATGCGCACTGTGTTGCAACAATTGATAAAATTCGTTTCGCGATTGTTCATCCATACCTGTTGTTGGCTCATCTAAAATAAACAAATCTGGATCGGTCGCAAACACTCGTGCTAAACTAATTCGTTGCTTTTGCCCGCCAGAAAGCTCGCCAATTCGTTTGTGGCGCATTTCCCACATGTCCACTGATTTCAAAGCTTTTTCCACATGAAGATGATCTTTTTTCGTCAACGGTTTGAACCAACGATTTCTGGGAAAACGACCTGAACGTACTAATTCAATGACGGTGCTAGGAAAGCCCGCATTGAAAGAAGCGACTTGTTGTGGAATGTAGCCAATGCTGATTTTTTCACCAGCACTATTTTTTTTAGCGACCGTAATTTTGCCACTTGTTGGTTTTAATAACCCTAAGGTACTTTTGATCAGCGTTGACTTGGCAGCGCCATTTTCTCCTGTTAAAATAACGAATTCCCCTGGATCAACATAATAAGAAACATCTTCTAAAACAGGTTCATCATCATAATAGAAGGTTAAATTTTCGACTTCAATATAATGCATAAGTTGGCTCCTTTCTGTTGCCAGATTAATGAATGCTTTTTTGTAAAGCAGCGAGGTTTTCTTTCATGACAGACACGTAGTTCTCGCCTGCTTCTTGTTCTTTTTGAGTTAAACTCTCTAAAGGATTCAATACAGCTAATTCGACGCCTGTCTCGTCTGCCAATGTTTTGGCTACTTTTGTAGAAGCCGATGCTTCAAAATAGATCACAGAAACATTGTTTGTTTTAATATATTTTTTTAATTCGGCTAAACGACTTGGCGAAGGTTCTTGGTCTGGAGAAATCCCAGCAATCGGTTCTTGGGTCAAACCATATTGTTTTGCCAAATAGCCAAATGCAGCATGTTGCGTCACAAAGGTCCGATTTTTAGCGCCTGCAAATGCAGCTTGGTATTCCTTATCTAGCGCAGTCAATTTTTCCAAATAAGCAGCGGTATTTTTTTCAAATACGGCTTTTTTCTCAGGATATTTTTTGATAAGCGCATCCCGAATCGCTGTTACTTCTTTTTGCGCTAACACGGGATCTAACCAGACATGCGGATCCAGTTCGTGGGAATGGTTATGGCCTTCATGACCTTCTTCGCCAGATTCTTCCTCTTCTGTTCCTTGCATCAATTGAATGGATTGACTGGCTTCCACGATTGAAACTTTTTTCGTGTCCAAGTTTTCAATAACATTCGGAACCCAAGTTTCTAGCTCTTTACTATTATAAACAAAGACATCCGCATCAGTAATTTTCGCTAAGTCTTTTGCGCTTGGTTCATAATCGTGTGGTTCCGTTCCAGCTGGAATCAACAGCTCAACCTCTCCCTCATCACCAACGACTTGTTTTGCGAAGTCGTACATCGGATAAAAAGTAGTCATTACCGTGAGCTCTTTCTTCTCTTTTGGCGATTGTGTGGTTTGCCCACAGCTAGCTAAAAGAAAAGCACTGATTGCTAAAGTAACGCCGATTATCAAACGGCGGTAGATTTTCGTCATGTTCTGTCCTCTTTTCGATTTACCTGTTATAAACCGTAATATTTACGATTTGCCAGGAATAATGTACCAAATGGATCACGGGACGTCAAGGAATAAATTTAAAAAAACAACAGAGCGTGGGACAAAAATCACTTTGGGTTTTTGCTCCACGCTCTGTTGTTTTTATTTATTTCAATGTCCGAACCAAATAAACTTCTTCGCAAAAGCCTTTGAGTCCATTATAAATCCGTTGTGCTCGTGTTTTCTTTTCACATAAAGCAAAGACTGTCGGTCCACTGCCGCTCATCAACGCTGCATCAGCGCCGTACTTCAGCATGCGATCCTTGATTTGTTGCACGATCGGATGTCTGGCAATCGTGACACTTTCCAACGCATTGCCGACCGTTTGGGTCATCCCAGTATAATCACCATTTTCGATGGCTATTCTTAGTCCAGCAATATCTGGATGGTGCAATTCATCTACCGCTAAATCATTAAAAACGGTACTAGTGGATACACTAATTCTTGGTTTAACTAACACAATCCAACATTGAGGCATGGTCGGTAATGTTTCAATTTTCTCCCCACGTCCGTTTGCAAAGGCTGTTCCGCCCCTTAAACAATAAGGAACATCCATACCAATTTGGCTGCCAATTTCACAGAGTTCGTCCATCGTCAACCCCAGATTCCACAGTTTGTTCAAGCCTCGTAATGCTGCGGCACAGTCACTGCTCCCCCCTGCTAAACCAGCTGCCACGGGGATACGTTTTTCAATATATATTTTAATTCCTTTATGAATATTATAGGTACGCTTTAATAAGTCAACTGCTTGATAGACATGATTCCGTCGATCCACGGGTAAAAAAGAGCTGTCCGTTTCAATACGAATGATGTCTTCTTCTAGATTTTCAAAAGTTAAATGATCGGCTAAATCTACACTTGCAAAAATAGATTCAACTTCATGATAGCCATCCACACGTTTATGCAGAACATCTAACCCAAGATTAATTTTCGCAGGAGCTCGTTCGATTATTTCCATCGGTTCCCTGATTCACCTTCCTTAATCTTTTGTCTACCAACATTTTAATCTTTTAGATTCTATCATATGTCCATGAAGAAGTACACCGAAGATTGCTCTTTCTCTGACGACAGATGGTTGAAATTAAAAAGAGCTTAGGAACGAAGGGCTCTTCCTTCACTCCTAAGCGGACTTTCTAAATTATACGGCTTGACCGATGAATTCGATTTCAACGGTGCGTGTTAAAACATCTGAATAGCTATAAGATACACGTTCAAATGAGTTCTCGTCTGGATCCAAGTCAACAACAAAAACAGATGGATAAGTCTCCGTTAAGATTCCTTTACGTTCTGTTTGGCGCTTTCTTCCAGTCTGAGCAACTAACATAATTTCACTGCCGATACGGCCTTCCAAATCTTTCTTAATTGACGATAACGTTGTTGGCATTGCATTCACCTCGAGAAACATTATATCACTTTTTTTAAAAAATTTCAAGTTTATCATACTAGAAGTCTGTTTGCAACTACTTTTGCTCGACAAACCAGCTGTTTTGTCGAATTTTTATTCATTTTCTAATGTATATTTCATTTTTGCTTTGGCACGATCATAGGCACTTCGGACAGCTGAAAAAGTTCCCCCACGCACTTTAGCGATTTCTTCTAACGTGTAGCCTTTTAAGTATGCGTTTAAAATTTGTTGTTCCAACGAGGAAAGACGTGTCGGAAAAGCTGCCAATTTTTCTTGAATCATTAATTGACCTAATGGGTCGGTAGCCGCTGTCCCTAAATAGTCCACTAACTCTTCACCAGCGCTTTCTAAGCGTTGTTCCAGGGAAATAGACAAGGTATCTGTTCGCCTCTTATAGGCGCATTGATGGCGAATTAAGCTATGTACGTGATTTTCAAAATTTCGTTTAAAAAACTTTCCCAATGATGCTTGTTTTTCTGAATCAAATCGTTCTAACGTCCGAAAGAAGACAATTCGTCCTTCTTGAAGCCAGTCTTCAGTATCATAATCTTTTAAATAGTATTTTTTCATGCACTTATAAATCACTGGCTGATATTGCCCATATAAGGCTTGAAATTGTTCTTGGTCTCCTGCTAATGCTTGTTGAATCTGTTCTAACATAAAAAGCCCTCCTTTTCGATAAACGTATCGAATGATTTAGGAGAGCATAGCATGTTAGAAATTTATGACTTAAGCGAACATTTGTTTAATCTTTTTTTTGAGACAATTCTTCTAGCTTCTCAGAAAGTTTTGATAACTGCTCCACGTTCCATGGAGAATTTCGACGAAATTGCTGGAAATGGATATCCGTTGCATGAATGGCAATCGTCTTTTCTGTTTTCTGGACAGCTTTGTAAAGTTCATTGGCCGAAGTCCGCAATGCACCTTGTGAAAAGACCACCCATTGTTCAGCCAAATCACTCGTTGCGACTGTTACTTGCGTTAAACGATCATTTTTTTCACCAGCTAGACGTTCAATATAACTATCTGCTGTTTCATCTTCTTTGGTGAAAACCACGGTCAAAAGGTACTTTTTGTACGTTTGCTGAATGCCTGGGACTAGTTGGGCATCAAAGACCACAATGATTTCCAACCCTTCATATTTGGCATAATTGGACAGACGACTAAGAAGCAGTTCACGCGCATCCTCTAAACGCTCTTGCTTTTTCAACTGGACCAATTCTGGCCAAGCACCAATCATATTATAGCCATCAACGATTAACAATTGTTTTTTCATACAATCGCCTGCTTCTATAATGGGTTGCGGCCACGATAGACTTCATACATTAGCAAGCCTGCAGCCACACCAGCGTTTAAGCTTTGAACGTGTCCAGTCATTGGAATCGTTAATAATTCATCCACTTCTTTATGAAGACCTTGACTCATGCCACGACCTTCATTTCCGATGATTAAGGCAATTGCGCCTTGTGTATTCCAGCGACGATAATCCGTCCCAGACATATCTGTACCAAAAATCCAAAATTGATTCTCTTTTAGCGTTGCAATACTTTGCGCTAGATTCGTTACACGAGCCACTGGAATATGTTCCACGGCCCCTGTTGACGCTTTGGTTACGGTTGGTGTAATTCCCACTGCACGATGTTTCGGAATGATAATACCGTCCACGCCTGTCGCATCAGCTGTTCGCAAAATTGAGCCAAAGTTATGTGGGTCCTCTAGACTGTCTAAAATTAGGAAAAATGGTGTTTCTGTCTTTTCTTTTGTTTGTTCCAATAATTCTTCTAAAGTTAAATATTGATACGCCGTGATTGCTAAAACCATACCTTGATGCACGCCGTGATCACTCATCGTATCTAATTTTGCTTTAGGCACCCATTTAACTGGAACAGCCTGTTCTTTCGCTGCTTGTTTTAATTGCTCAATTTTCTCGCCACGAGCATCTTCTTGTAAAAACAATTTATTCCCGCGTCCTTGCTGCAACGCCTCAACAGTGGCATGGAAACCAAAGACAAAGTTATCTGCTAGCTCTTCTGAGGTTCCATCAGCACCTGCTGTCGCTGGTCGTGGGTTCCGTTCTTTTGAACGCTTATCTGAACGTTCTGGACGTTTCTTACCTTTTTTAAAAGGACGAGATTTTTCATTTTTCATTGGTTTCACCTACTTTCTTGATACACCAGTTAATTAATTCTTCTAAACGTTCTTTTTGTTGTGTCAAATGTAAATAACCCATCAAGGATTCGAAACCGGTCGCTACCCGATAGGTCGTCACATCAGCATTTTTGGCAAAGGTGTGACTTTTAGCATTCCGACCGCGTTTGTACATCACTTCTTCTTCCTCCGTTAGCATTTCTCCCGCTAACATCGCTTGCATTAAGCTTGCTTGGGCTTTTGCTGACACGTAGTGTGTCGCCATGCGATGCAAAACATTCGGTTTCGTTTGTCCTAAGGAAACTAAATAATCACGAATGTAAATTTCATAAATCGCATCGCCAACATAGGCCAAAGCTAAACCGTTTAATTGTTTGTAATCTCTCATTCACTTCTTCTCCATCTCGTTCCTTGCGGAGTATCTTCTAAAACAATGCCTTGTTCTTTTAATAAATCGCGGATTTCATCACTTCGGGCAAAATCACGGTCTTTCCGTGCTTGGTTCCGTTCTTCAATTAACGCATCGACTTGTGCATCCACTAATTCTTCGTTTTTAAAGAATAAACCAAAAATAGCTAACCAGCCACTGAAAAGCTTATCCATCGCCACTAGAACTGGTTCCGAAACTGTCGCTTGTTCACTGTACTGATTCATCATCTTCGCTAATTCATAAACGACCGTAATCCCGTTAGCTGCATTGAAATCATCGTCCATTTCCGTAATAAAACGTTGTTCTAATTCGTTTAATTGAGCTAAATAGTGTTCATCCTCTGGCAAACTTGCGACCGCATCTGCTTGTCTAAAACGTAAATTTTCAAACGCATTTTTCAATTTTTGATAATTGGCTGCTGCCTCTTTTAGAGTGCTTTCGCTATAACGAATCGGGCGACGGTACTGGGTGGTGGACATAAAGAAACGTAAAATTTGCGGATCCACTTTTTGAATCATTTCATGAACAGTAATGAAGTTACCTAGGGATTTGCTCATTTTTTCATCATCTTCACCAATTGTGACATAGCCGTTATGCATCCAGTAATTGGCAAAGGTATGACCTGTTTTGGCTTCGCTCTGTGCAATTTCATTCTCATGATGTGGAAATTCTAAATCTTGTCCACCGCCATGAATATCAATCGTCTCTCCCAAGTGTTTTGTCGCCATGACAGAGCATTCAATATGCCAGCCGGGACGTCCTTTACCCCAAGGAGAATCCCAAGAAATTTCATCTTCTTTGGCACTTTTCCAAAGAGCAAAATCCAATGGGTCTTCTTTTAATTGTTGTTCAACGCCAGTTCGTTGACTTGCCCCCACTTCTAATTCATCAATCGATTGATGGCTTAATTTACCATAATTAGGGAATTTACGGGTGCGATAATACACATCACCTGCGACCTCATAAGCAAAACCTTTTTCAATTAAAACGTCGATAAAAGCTAAGATATCAGGCATGTGGTCCATCACCCGAGGATGTAACGTTGCTGGCTGGACATTCAATGCTTGCGTGTCTTCTTCAAAGGCTTTGATAAAACGCTCCGCCACTTCCGGCGCAGTAATTTTCAATTCTTTAGCTGCCTTGATAATTTTATCATCGACATCTGTAAAGTTCGAGACATAATTCACTTCATACCCACGATATTCAAAATAACGACGAATCGTATCAAAAGCGATCGCACTGCGCGCATTACCGATATGGATATAGTTATACACGGTTGGTCCGCAGACATACATCCGAACTTTATGCGCCTCAATTGGCGTAAATACTTCTTTTTCTCTGGTCAATGTATTATAAATTTTAATCATGCCCTTTTTCCACCTTTCTTCCATTTAGACGAACGACTTTCGCAGGAACACCCACAGCTGTAGCATCTGCTGGGATGTCTGAAATAACAACAGCACCCGCCCCAATTTTTGAACGTTCACCAATCACAACTGGCCCTAAAATTTGAGCTCGTGCCGAAATCATCGCTCCTTTTTTCACTGTTGGATGGCGTTTACCCGTATCACGACCGGTCCCACCTAACGTCACTCCGTGAAACAAAACAACATCTTCTTCTATTTCCGCGGTTTCCCCAATCACAATGCCCATGCCGTGATCGATAAAAACCCCCGCTCCAATTGTGGCTCCGGGATGAATTTCTACGCCCGTTATGAAACGCCAAAATTGTGCATGAATCTTCGCCAACAAAAACAACTGATGCCTATATAAGAAATGAGACAAGCGATGCCAAAACAGGGCGTGCAAGCCAGGATACGTTAAAAGAACTTCTAGTGTGGTCCGCGCTGCAGGATCGTTTCTTTTAACAGCTGCGACGCTACGTTTCAACCAACTCATAGGGTGAACTCCTTTCTACTATACAAAAATAAAAAACGTCTTTTAAGCAACAAAAAAACGTTGCTTAAAAGACGCCCATGCGTGGTTCCACTTTTCTTCACAAGAACTAGCTCTTGCCTCGATACAGTTAACGCCTGCCGACGTCTTCGGTTACTTTTTTCACCAAAGCCACTCATAGATGCATTTCGACAAAAGATGCTCGCTGTTCTCACCACCCACAGCGTCTCTGAAATCCATCTGCTTGTCTACTTCTTCTATTCTTTGTGTTTTTATAACACTTTATTTAAATGATCTAATGCTTTTTCTTTGCCTAATAATTCGATGGTTTCGCCTAATTCAGGACCATGCATTTGTCCAGAAACAGCAATTCGAATTGGCATAAACAAGTTTTTGCCTTTAACGCCGGTTTCTTTTTGGACGGCTTTAATCGCTGCTTTAATACTTGGCACATCGAAAACGTCCAAGGCTTCTAATTGTTCTTTAAACGCCTGTAACACAGTTGGCACTGTTTCTCCTTGCAAGAATTCTTTCGCAGCATCATCTAAAACTGGATGTTCATTAAAGAACAAGTTTGATAGTTCCACAATTTCAGCTGCATAACTCATTTGTGGTTGATACAAGCTAACTAATTGTTTTAACCATTCGATTTTTTCAGGAGATGGATTTTCTTCAACACGACCGTCAGCGACTAAATAAGGAAGACACATATCTGTTAGTTCACCTAAGTCCATTTGTTTCATGTATTGATTGTTAATCCATTCTAATTTTTTCGCATCAAAGGCCGCTGGTGACTTGCTTAAGCGTTGTTCATCAAACAATTTAATCAAGTCTTCTTGTGAGAAGATTTCTTCTTCGCCAACAGGAGACCATCCTAGTAAAGCAATAAAGTTGAACATGGCTTCTGGTAAGTAACCTAATTCACGGTATTGTTCAATAAATTGTAAAATTGTTTCATCACGTTTGCTCAATTTTTTGCCAGTTTCTGAATTAATGATTAAGGTCATATGACCAAAGACAGGTGGTGTCCATTCAAACGCTTCGTAAATCATTAATTGTTTCGGTGTGTTCGCAATGTGATCATCGCCACGTAAAACGTGAGAAATTTTCATTAAGTGATCATCTACTGCAACGGCAAAGTTATACGTTGGCATCCCATCGCGTTTTTGGATGACAAAATCGCCACCAATGTTATCTGACTCAAAAGTAATTTCACCTTTCACGATGTCATCAAATTTGTATTCTGTGTTACGCGGCACACGGAAACGAATCACTGGTTCTAGACCAGCCGCTTCTTTGGCTGCTTGTTCAGAAGGTGTTAAATTCGCACAAGTGCCTGCGTAGTGAGGCATTTCCCCACGAGCTTGTTGTGCTTCACGTTCTGCTTCTAATTCTTCTGGCGTACAATAACACTTATACGCACGATTGCTACTTAATAATTGATCAATCAATGGTTGGTAAATTTCTTTACGTTCTGATTGACGATATGGACCATATTCTCCCGGATGAGCAGGTGATTCATCCCATTCCATCCCTAACCATGCTAAGTTTTCCAACTGACTTTTCTCGCCGTCTTCGATGTTCCGTTTTTGGTCGGTATCCTCGATACGAATGATAAATTCTCCGTCATTATGGCGGGCAAATAAGTAGTTAAATAATGCTGTTCTTGCATTCCCAATGTGCAAGTGTCCAGTTGGACTTGGTGCGTAACGCACACGAACTTTCGTCATGTTCATTCCTCTTTCCATTTTTTAAAAACAGACGGTTTAACGTCGTTTTCAGTTATTTTTCCAATAAAGCAACGGCAATTGCGCCGATTCCTTCTTTTTTACCAACAAAGCCCATCGTTTCCATGGTCGTTGCCTTAATGTTCACTTGTGTGACCGCTAAGTGGCAACTCGCGGCTAGATTCTTTTTCATCTCTGCCAAGTATGGGCTCATCTTTGGCTCTTCCGCTAAAATTGTACAATCAATATTGCCAATAGTAAAGCCCGACCGCCCAACTTTTTCATTTACTTTTTTTAATAAGTTTACAGAATTCGCATTTTTGAACTGCGGATCGGTTTCGGGGAACAGTTGTCCAATATCACCCAGACCAGCGGCACCAAGGATTGCATCAATAATTGCATGTGTTAAAACATCAGCATCTGAGTGACCTAACAGACCTTTTTCATAAGGAAGAGTAACCCCACCAATAATTAAAGGTCGTTGCGGAACTAATTGATGAACATCAAAACCTTGACCGATTCGAATCATACTAAGTCCTCACTTTGCTTAATTTTTATCGTTTTTAGGATGGTTATCCTTGCGATCATTAATTCCGCGACCCGCATGCGCCGGTTTGGCAAAAATCATACGCCCAGCTGCGGTTTGTAAAGCACTTGTGACGACCACTTCGATTTGCTCATTCATGTAATGCTGGCCATCTTCTACCACAACCATTGTGCCATCATCTAAGTAAGCGACCCCTTGTTGACGCTCTGTTCCGGCTTTTACAACCATCACATTCATCGTTTCACCTGGAATCACCACTGGTTTCACAGCATTAGCTAAAGCATTAATGTTTAAAACAGGCACATTTTGAAATTCAGAGACTTTATTTAAGTTGTAGTCATTGGTCACAACCACGCCATCTAATAATTTTGCTAATTTGATTAATTTACTGTCTACTTCAGAGATATCCTCGAAATCTCCGTCATACATCTCAACAGAGATACCTTCTTCTTTTTGTAAAGCATTTAAAATATCTAAGCCACGACGACCTCTCACCCGTTTTAAACTGTCTCCAGAATCAGCAATGTATTGTAATTCATATAAAACAAAGTTAGGGATGAGCAAAACACCTTCTAAAAAGCCTGTTTTAGCGATATCGTAGATTCTGCCATCAATGATGACACTGGTGTCTAAAATTTTGTATTTATGGAAGTTGTCTTCCACTTTACGTTCCAACATTTGTCCTTCGGTGTCTTCCGTATTTGCTTTCTTTTGGCGAGGTGTGAAAACTTTTTTCCACTCCTCAATCCGTGTTGTTCCCATTCGGAAACCTAAGTAACCCAGAATAATCATAACTAGAATTGGTAGTAAACTATTCACGACAGGAATTTGTAAGTTGTACATTGGAATGGAGATAATGACGCCAATTGTTAAACCAATGATGGCACCAATACTTCCAAATAATAAATAGGTTAAACTCATTTCATTTAAAGCTGCTTCGATTTTTTTGACAGCGGAAACAATATACTTTGCTAACCCTAAAGATAAAATAAAGAAAATAATTGCACCGATTAATCCGTTCGTAAAGTTATTGTTTAACCAACTGTTATTGCCTTGCTTAGCCATTTCCCAAGCCATTGGGAAAAGAGAAATTCCTAAACTTGCACCAGCAATGATCATCAGCAACGTGATGATTCGTTTTTGCATATAGCCATCCTCCTCGTTTATTTAATAAAGACGTCTAGTGTTGTGGGGCGTACAAAAATCATACGCCACCAACAACCTAAACGGATTATTTCTACTTTCATTATTTAAAAACTTTTCTTAACGTTTCACCAATTGTTGAAACGCCAATAATTTCAATACCTTCAGGCGCTTCCCAGCCACCAAGGTTATTTTTAGGGACATAGACTTTTGTAAAGCCTAGTTTTTGCGCTTCACGCACTCGTTGTTCAATACTATTCACGCGGCGAATTTCACCAGTTAAACCAATCTCACCAATGAAACATTCCGAAGATGAGGTTCCTTTTTCTTTATAGCTAGAAGCAATACTGATTGCTAACGCTAAATCAATAGCTGGTTCATTAATTTTGACTCCACCAGCCGCTTTTAGATACGCATCCTGGTTTTGTAATAAAAGGCCTGCCCGTTTTTCTAAAACCGCCATGATTAAAGAAACGCGATTAAAGTCCAACCCGGTGGTCGTTCGCTTGGCATTGCCAAACATCGTTGGGGTAACTAACGCTTGGATTTCCACCAAAATGGGGCGTGAACCTTCCATTGCTACCACAATCGAAGACCCAGTGGCTCCTTCTAAACGTTCTTCTAAAAAGACCTGAGAAGGATTCATAACTTCAACCAATCCATGTGTCTGCATTTCAAAAATACCAATCTCATTTGTTGAGCCAAACCGATTTTTGACAGCCCGTAAGATTCTAAAGGTGTGATGCTTATCTCCTTCAAAATAAAGAACCGTGTCTACCATATGTTCCAACATCCGTGGCCCTGCGATAGACCCTTCCTTCGTTACGTGTCCGACAATAAAAATGGCAATTCCATTCGTTTTTGCCAGTTTCAATAATTCGGCAGTTGTTTCTCGGACCTGACTGACACTACCAGCAACGCTGGTAACATCTGGCTGCGTCATTGTTTGAATCGAGTCAATAATGACATAATCTGGTTCTAATTTTTCAATGGCTCGTGATATTTCGTGCATATCTGTTTCTGCGTATAAGTAAAATGTCTCGTTGACGGTGCCTAGACGCTCCGCTCGCAATTTAATTTGCTCAGCACTTTCTTCACCAGAAACATATAAAACCGTGCCACCTGTGGCTGCTAATTGTTGCGATACTTGTAAGAGCAATGTTGACTTACCAATTCCGGGATCGCCACCGATTAAAACTAATGAACCTGGAACAACGCCACCACCTAAAACCCGATTCAGCTCCACTAATTCAGTTTTTACACGCGGCTCTTTTTTAGGTACAACTTCAGATAGCCGTTGTGGTTGTGTCTTTTTACCAGTCAAACTTACTCTAGCACGACGATCAGAAGTATCTTGAATAACCTCTTCCACCATCGAATTCCATTGTCCGCAATTAGGACAGCGTCCGAGATATTTTGGAGACACATACCCACAGCTTTGACATTCAAATTGAACTTTTGCTTTTTTTGCCATGTAGAATCTCCTTATCTGTTGTTTATTTTAACATTTATTAAATGGTTTGAATAACGTTGCCTACTGAAAAAATGGGCTTTATTTTTGTCCAGACGAACCAAAACCGCCCGTTCTTTCTGCATCGACTTGGTCATCATCCGCTAATAAAAACGGTTTAAAAATCCCTTGGCCAATTCGTTCACCTTTTTCAATGACAACATCTTCATATCCAAAGTTTAAAAATTGGAACATGATATGTCCTTCGTTATTCTCGTTATTATAATAATCACTGTCAATGACTCCGACACCATTCGCTAAAAGTAGGAACCGTTTTAGCGGGTTCGAAGAACGACTCACCAATTCTAAATATTCAGAATCAGGCATATACGCCTTAATTCCTGTTTTAACTAAAATTGGTTTGGGATTTTCTCCAGCTTGTTGTAACTTCCAAAGACTTGGTACAACGACCGTTTCGGCTGCTTGAAAATCATACCCCGCGGCACCTTTTGTTGCTCGTTGTGGGACACTCAAGCCCTCTTCTTGATACTTAGAAATAATCTCAAAACCACGTTGTTTCATATTCATTCTCCCCTACTGTCTAAACTACTCCTATTTTACCATAATCTCTGATACTCTGGTTGTTTTTAGTAAGTTTCTCATTTCTAAAAGCCCAGTTAATCTAGACTACGCAAAAAAGAGGAGAATTTTTGTTTAATTTCCTTCTTTTAGTCTATCATCTTCTCTTAAAATAAACAGACCAAATCCCAAAAAGTCCCAAGATTCCCTCAAAAAGTTCACACTTTCATTAAACTTTCTTTACTATTCATTATTTAGCACTTTCTAGTAGCCGCTGATTTTGTTATAATGAGTGTCAAATTTTACTGTAAAAAGAAACGAGGCACTTATGAGAAACAAACTCCAACAGGCCAAACGAATTGTGATCAAAGTCGGAACCAGTTCTCTGATTTATCCCAATGGCAATATTAACTTAAAAGCAATTGATCAATTAGCCTTTACTTTGAGTGATTTAAGCAACCAAGGCAAAGAAATTATTTTAGTTTCTTCTGGCGCAATTGGTGTCGGACTGAATAAATTAAATCTATCTGTACGCCCAACGACAATTCCCGAACAACAGGCAGTCGCTGCAGTCGGCCAAGCAGAATTAATGAACATTTATAATCAGCGGTTTTCAACCTATAGCCAACAAATGGCACAAGTTTTATTAACTCGTGATGTTATTGAATATCCTGAAAGTCGCAATAATGTTACCAATACTTTTGAACAACTGTTAAAAATGAATATTATTCCTATCGTCAATGAAAATGATACTGTCGCAATTGAAGAATTGGATCACTTAACCAAGTTCGGGGATAACGATCAATTGTCTGCCATTGTCTGCCAAATTGTTCAAGCTGACTTGTTAGTTATGTTATCAGATATTGATGGTTTCTTTTCAGATAACCCTACTGTCAACAAAGAAGCCACGTTATTTTCTGAAATCAATGAAATTAATGAAGACTTGTTCCAATTAGCCGGTGGTAAGGGGAGCCGCTTTGGCACTGGTGGGATGTCTAGTAAATTAAAAGCTGCTGAACGTGTGTTAGCTAATCAACAGGCGATGATTTTAGCAAACGGAAAGCAGCCAAAAATCATTTTTGAAATTTTAGAAGGAAAAGATATCGGTACGTTATTTATTAAAGGAGGGCATGAAAGTGACTGATTTAAAGCAACTAGGGCAACAAGCTAAAGAAGCCTCTTATACGCTAGGCTTGATGGATACTCGTCAAAAAAATACTTTGTTAAACAAAATGGCCGCAGCCATTGAAGCCAATGCGCCCCGCATTTTACAAGCAAACGCATTAGATTTAGAGCAAGCCGCTACCCACGGAATTTCTGAAACAATGCAAGACCGCTTACGTTTAACAGAAGAACGGATCACAGCGATGGCCGAGGGCATACGCCAAGTCGCTACTTTACCCGATCCAATTGGGGAAGTAGATAAAATGTGGCGCAATGAAGCGGGGCTGTTAATTGGGCAACAACGCGTGCCTTTAGGTGTTATTGGAATCATTTATGAATCGCGGCCAAACGTGACAACAGATGCCGCTAGCCTTTGTTTCAAATCAGGAAATGCTGTTATTCTTCGAGGCGGAAAAGAAGCGTTTCACTCCAATCAGATATTGGTGACAATTTTACAAGAAGCGCTAATACAAGAAGCCGTTTCTCCCCATCTCATTCAATTTGTTGATGATACTTCTAGAGAAACAGCCCAACAACTTATGCGCTTAAATGACTACTTGGATGTCCTCATTCCACGTGGCGGCGCCAACTTAATCAAAACTGTTTTGACAACAGCCACTGTGCCTGTTATTGAAACAGGTACAGGCAATTGTCATATTTACGTGGACAAAGACGCCCAGTTAACAATGGCAACTGAAATTATTGTCAATGCTAAATGTCAACGTCCTTCTGTCTGTAACGCCGCCGAAACGTTATTAATTCATCAAGAGGTGGCTGAAGCCTTTTTACCAACAATTGAAAAAGCCTTGAAGGAGTTTCACGTGGAACTTCGGGCAGATGAACGTGCGTTAGCAATTTTTGAAGAAGCCATTCCAGCGACTGAACAAGATTGGGAAACGGAATTTCTCGACTTTATCTTAGCAGTGAAAGTCGTTGATTCTTTGGACGAAGCCATCCAGCATATTAATCGCTACAATACAAAACATTCTGAAAGTATTATTAGTGATAATTACTTTGCCACACAACAATTTTTACAACAAGTGGATGCAGCCGCTGTTTATGCGAATGCTTCAACTCGTTTCACGGACGGTTTTGAATTTGGATTTGGCGCCGAAATCGGCATTAGTACGCAAAAATTACATGCCCGTGGACCTATGGGCTTAGCAGAGCTTACTTCGACAAAATATGTTATTTATGGAAATGGGCAAGCACGTTCTTAGAAAGAAAAACCCTTGATTTAAAGATCAAGGGTTTTTCTTTCTCCTCTCCAATGTGCATTTTTACACATGAGATTGTTCACAGTTCCACAATCTATTCTTGATATTTTTTTTGAATCCTCATTATACTTTCTACATACGCTTGTTTCACTTGGACTGGCTCTAAAATTGTCACTTCTTCACCAAAGCCCATAAAATAGTTGGCTAAAAATTGTGTTTCTGTTGGATGAATCTGTCCAACTAAAAAACACTGCGTGGGCGTTTCTTCCAACTGAATATTGTCAAAGCGATGTTTATAAAAAAATTCTTTGCCTTTTTCTGTAATGATTGCTTTAAATGGAATCGTACGTGCCGTCGTTTGTTGATGGCGATACGATTCTTTCAATTCTTCAGTCGTAAAATCCAGTGTTTGGTTTAACTGCTGAATAGCCTCCATAAAATCACAGCGGTAAGTACGCCAAGCCTTTTTAGTCACATCATAGCCTGAACAATACCAATACCCTTCTAAAATAGTTAACCGGGTTGGTAAGATTTTTTTCGTTGTTGCTTCATATCTGGTATAGTTAAACTGAATTACTTGTTGCGCCAAAATACAATGAAACAGCTGCTCTAAATTGCCTGGTGCTTCTACTTGTTCAATTCCTTCGTAATAGACGACCTTACTCATTTGACTGATTTTAAATTGGGTTGGTTCATCTAAAGAATGCAATAATTTTTGCTTAATTTGCTGATAGGAATGACCAAACGGTGACTCTGCGACTAATTTCAGTAATTGTAACGAAAAAAAGATCGCTAACACTTCATTTTCGTTAAAATAAATCGGCGGCAACAACGGTTTGTTTAAAACTCGATAGCCACCATAACGACCATTCTCCACATATAGCGGCACGCCTAAATTTTCCAAAGCTTCAATATCCCGCAAAGCTGTGCTTTTAGAAATCCCAAAAGTTTTCATTAACTGATTTAAATTAAACTGAGGATGGGTTCTCAAGAAAAAAAGTTCCTGATTTAAACGTTCTGATTTTTTCATTTTTCCCTCCATCGGTGTCACTTTTTGACACCTTTTATTGTTATGCTTATCTTATCAATCTTAGGAGGTTCAAACAATGAAAAACACACAATTTGCCCTTTTTATGGTCTTAAATGGACGAGCAACGGAAGCCTTGACGTTTTACCAAGAAGCCTTTGCTGGTGATATTCTTTTTAAAATTACTAATCAAGAATTTAAAGAGCGCTTAAATCCTTCTTTGACCATTCCCGCTGGCGAAGAACACTGGCTTTCTCACTCGATTTTACAAATGGACACTTTTCAATTACAACTAGCTGATAATCCTTTGTTTGCAGGAATGAATACCACGCCCACAGAACAATTGACCCTCAGCTTAACCGTCGAGAGCCGTCACTCTGCCAAAACAATTTTTGAAAAACTCACGTGCCATCCCGAATCCTGTATTATCCAAGAACCAATTGAAAATGAATTTGCAACATTTTATGCGATTGTGAAAGATCCTTTTGGTTTAGTCACTCAAATTACTCATGAAAAACAAGCAGATCCTACCAAGAAAGGACGTTAGCCGAAGAATGCGAACCTATGAATCAAAAGAAGCCTTGATTGAGGCCATTCAAATAGCTTCACAAAAATATTTAGCTGAATTTGCAGAAATTCCTGAAACACTTAAAGATCACCGAATTGAAACAGTAGCTAAAACACCTTCAGAGAACTTAGCCTATCAATTAGGCTGGCTCAACTTGCTGCTTTCTTGGGAAGAACAAGAACAACGTGGTCTGACCGTTCAAACGCCAGCTGAAGGTTATAAATGGAATCAACTGGGTGCTCTCTATCAATCATTTTATCAAACCTATGGACAAATGAGTTTAGAAAGTCAGCTGATTGCGTTGCAAGACACCTTAGAAAAATTACTTCATTGGATTGACTCGCTTTCCGAAGACGAATTATTTTTACCTCAACAACGGGCTTGGGCGACCACCAAAGCACAATGGCCTCTTTGGAAATGGATTCACATTAATAGCGTTGCCCCTTTTACTAGTTTCCGAACGCAAATTCGCAAATGGAAAAAAGCTTGTCTTTAAAAAGTTATCCACATTTTTTCAAAAAAAGCTTGACAAGCATTTTTAAATTCTCCACAGAAAACTTTGTGGATGAAATTTCTTGTTTTTTCCAAAAAACTTTTCCACAATGCTTATTTGTTTGACATTAAATCTTTGTAAATTCTAGAAAAAAGAAGATGAAAACGTTGTTTTAATAACGTTTTCATCTTCTTTCAACTTTAGGGATTCCTTTACTTTTAGCAAGCAGGCCTTCTGAACTTGCGTCTATTTTTTTTAGCAACTCGAAAACTTATCCTTGTGGATAAACCGAGATAAAAAGCTTTTTTGTGGTTTTCAACAGAGTTATGCACAAAGTTATCCACAGGGTGTTTTCAGCAATTTTTCGGAGAATATTCGTTGTTTTAATCTGGTGATTTAGCATTTGAATGTCAATCTCTTACTACTAATTCTTCTTCACTCCACCCTTAGGATCCTAATAAAATTTTAAAGTTTTTCTTCTATTGGTACATCAAATAAAGAGTATGATAAACTATAGGTACTTTCGAAAAATCAGGTGAGGTTATTTATGAAAAATAAAAGTAGGCAGTTTTTAAAAAACAACTGGCCTTATATGTTAGCCAGTTTCTTCATTCCATTTTTAATTATGGCAATTATCTATTTGAGTATTGGGATTTATCCAGGAAGTAGTCGCAGTGTTTTAGCCAGCGATGCCTTTTCTCAATTTTCAAATTTTCACGCAAGCTTTAACAATGTTCTTCATGGAAAACAAAGTCTTTTCTATACGTGGAATGCTTCTTTGGGACTAAACTACTTGTCCTTAATTTCCTATTATCTTGGTGGCTTATTTACGCCGCTCGTCTTTTTCTTTAACAATCAAAACATGCCTGATGCGCTCTATTTCCTAACGTTATTGAAAATTGGGAGTGCTGGCTTGAGTTTTTGGTTCTTGGCAAAACAAACCTTTAAGATTCCTAAATGGTCCCATGTGACTTTAAGTGTGTCTTATGCGCTAATGTCCTTCATTGTGGCCCATTCAGAATTAATTATGTGGCTGGATGCCTTTATTTATCTGCCACTCGTAATTTTAGGAATTCATCGTTTAATGGACCAACGAAAACCGACATTATTGTTTGTCAGTTATTTCTTGCTTTTCATTACAAATTATTATTTTGGCTTTATGATTGGGTTGTTTTCCTTCCTGTACTATTTTGCACGAACGTTTACAGACTGGCAACGATATAAATCTCGAATCGTTGCGTATTTTACTACTTCTCTTTTAGCTGGTGGAGCATCTATGATTATGGTCTTACCTGCTGTCTTAGATTTACGAACCAATGGTGAAACTCTTTCTGAAATTACAACCTTTAAAACAGAAGCGACTGCCTTTTTAGATATTATTATGAAAAATATGATTGGCGTTTACGATACAACCAAATATGGGTCCATTCCTTTTATTTACATTGGGTTGTTGCCTTTGATTTTTTGTCTCTTCTATTTCGTTACGAAAGAAGTTCCATTGAAAAACAAACTACTTTTTGGCAGTTTGTTTGTCCTATTGATTGCTAGCTTTTACATCACGCCCTTAAATTTATTCTGGCACGGTATGCATGCGCCGAACATGTTTCTTTTCCGCTATAGTTTCCTCTTTTCATTCCTAGTTATTTTGCTTGCTGGTTATGGTTGGGAGAAATTTGAAAAGGATGATCTCGGCGTCTTAAGCGGCTTGATTTTGATTCTTTTAGCAATTTTTGCTCTTGCAATGGGCACAAAAGGTGCTACTAGTTATACGTTTGTGACTTTAACCTCTTTCGTATTAACGGCAACTTTTTTGCTATTATACTTTTTCGGGATTGCTTTTTATCAATTGAAAAAAGCGCCTATGCAATACTTAGTGATTTTGTTATTGCTACTCGTTTCTGGTGAAGCAATCATTAACACACGGGCGATGGTCACTGGTATTTTAGATGATTGGAACTACGCATCACGTAGTTTGTATTCTGAACCTTATCCTGACTTAAAAAATCTAGTCGATCAAACAAAAAAAGAAAATGATACTTTTTATCGCTTGGAAAATTTAAATGGTGTTTCGGCCAATGACGGCATTAACTATGGCTACAGTGGCATTAGCATGTTTTCTTCCGTACGGAACCGACATTCTTCAACATACCTAAACGCCTTAGGTTTCCGCTCGCGAGGCACGAATTTAAATATTCGTTACCAAAATAATACCTTGTTAATGGATGCTTTGATGGGCATTAAATACAATATTGCTGAAAATAATCCAATGAAATTCGGCTTTGAACGACAAGCTGCTGCTGGTAAATATCAGCTTTATCGTAACGAAAATGCTTTGCCGTTAGGATTTTTAGCAAACAAAGAGATTTACAATGTCCGGCAACCTCTCAATGATAATTTAGGTAGTCAAACAAATTTACTAAATGCTTTAGCCAATACTAATGAACGGTATTTTACCTTTTATCAACCAACGATGACGCTTCAAAATAACGTGACAATTACGCAAAATACAGCTGGCGTAACTTTTACGGAGAAACAACATAACGTAGCCAAAGAGATTTCTTATACAGTCAATGTGCCCGCCAATACGCAAGCTTATTTGAGTTTATTCCCAACGGATTTTGCTCAATTGGAAAGTTCCACTGCGACGGTCACCGTGAACGGCTCGAGTCAGCAATCACAAATTGGCATTACTGGCCAATATTATAATTTAGGCTACTATCCAAAAGATACAACCGTTAACTTCAAAGTAAGTTTTTATGGAACCAAAGCAGTAAGTTTTGTTCAGCCGCAAGTAGTTGGCTTAAATACCAATGCATTTGAAAAAGCCATTTCCGCCGTGCAAGAAAAAGGCGTTGATTTAACCACTGGCAAACGCTCTGCTTCAGGTACCTTTACCGCCGACAAAGATCAAGTACTCGTCACTACAATTCCTTATGACAAAGGTTGGCGTGTCAAAATTGATGGCAAAAAAGTTACCCCAAAAGCCTTTAAAGATGCCTTTCTAAGCGTTCCTGTCAGCGCTGGAACCCATACTATTCAGTTCTCTTATTTACCAGAAGGATTGATTCCTGGCATCGTGTTATTCGTTCTATGTACTGGTGGTTTCGTTGTCTACGTAACCTTGATTCCTGCTAGACGAAACCGTAAAAAAGAAGACAAATAAAAAAATCACGCGATGGCTAAGTCATCGCGTGATTTTTTTAAATTTCAGTCATTGCTTCTTCCACAAGCGAAACACTTTGATGTCTTCCTTTCGTAATCAACAAGGAAAGTTGCACAAAAGCAAAGAGTACACTGGTCCGCTTAGGATAAGCAAAATAACGTGGTTGCCAACTAGTGACATATTGTTCTTTGCGCTTGCGTGTATCTTGAAACGCATAAATTTGATAACTATACTTGTAAAAAATATTAACAAAGCGTTCTTTTAAGAAAGAGTACTTGCTCTCCCCTACGTTAGCCAACGGCGCCATCCCAATATCAATTAATTGATAGCCCTGCTGTTGATAGGTTTCAATAAAATGAGTGAACAAATATTCTCTAGTAAAAGCAGGTGCTTCTGAACGAATACGTAACAAATCATACGAAATACTTTTGCCTTTTTCCATTTCTTTTCCCGTAATAAAACCAATGACCGTTTGTTTCTGTCTCACCAAGCCCACGCTACTGCATTTCAAGTACTCGGGATCCAACCGTCCACCAATAAAGTAGCGCTCTTTTTGATTCCGTGACCAGTCCGCAGAAACTCGTTCTAACTCTTGATATAAGGCATCACTAATCGTTTCGGGATAAAATTCAAACTGAAAATCCGCTGCTTCTGCTGCTATTTTTTCAGTCACTGTTTCCGTCCAGGCTGTTTGATTCACTGTTGACGGCTCATCAAATTGAATCAAGCCTTCTTCCCCAACTTTCATAAATTCAAATCCGCAATCGTGAAGATTCATAACATATTCTTCCGAAATACGATAAAAAACTAATTGATAGCCTAACAAATCAGCTTGATCCATAAACGCCAGTGTCGCCGCTGTCCATTTCTCTCGTTGCCCAATTGGATCCGCCAAGACAAAGCATTTATTAAACTTCATTTGAAACCCAAAAAGTACTTGATCTTCGCCTTCTTCTTGGTAATAAAAATGACCATAATCCTTTAAATACAAAAATTGACTGCCTTCGTTGCCACCAAATTTTTCCAAAAAGCGTGTCAACCGCGCTTCCTCAAACCCCTCACCTAAAGTAACAGTTGTTTCGGCTAAATATTGATACAAAAAGAATAAACCAATCAAGGAAATACTTAATCCAATCAATCCGTTAAACCAAACATCATCTGACGGGAACAACAAAAAGTGATTGATAACTTGATTGCCACCAGCTGGTCGTGCGGCGTAATAGCCAGCAACCGCATAACCGATAAACAAGCAGCCAAACAAAATACTATCTACCGTTAAAGCGCCCCATGAATAAACAAACTTTTCACGATAAAATTCTTTACGAGCCAAAATAACCGCCAATAAAATAACAGCATAAACAGTAATCAACTGCCACGAAGTCGTTCGTGCCACCGTATTTACAATACAAAATCCTAGTAAAATAATTGTAGGCCAATAAGCTTTTTTCACTTTCATAGAAATGCCTCGAGCTAAACCTAATAACAAGAATCCTACAAATAAATTCAATGTCTGATCTAAAAAATTAAAAGAAAAGGGAAGTAACACTTGGAATAAACGACTGACATTCGACAAATTCGTCACAGTCGACAATAGAACCATCATAATTCCTGCAAAATATAACGCCGCCACCAAAATAAAATGCGCCACTTTTTGTGAAAATAACCGAGGTAAATTATCAAAAAATTGATTAACTTTCATGCCTGCTTGTTGCAAGAACAAAATAACTCCTGTCATAAAAGGCGTCACATAATAAAACAAACGATAATACAACAACCAGACGACCGCTTGTGATCGATCAATCCCTAATTGTGATAAGCCCAAAATCATTAAGACATCAAACGTTCCCATACCACCAGGAACCATAGTTAACATCCCGATTAACGTAGCGATAACAAACATTGGGTAAACAGAAACCATCGAAACTGGCACCTGCATCAAGCGACCTATCATTAAGAAAGCAAACATCCCCCCTAGCCATTGACCTAATGAAGCGCCGAATAATAGGAGTACCGCTTTTGGAAAAAATGTTTTAAACAATGTTCGCCGTTTTAAATACGTGAAAAACCAGAGCGCTGGCGCAATCAGACTGCCCAATAATAACCAAACCCAATATTCACGAAAAACATTTTGGGTTCGAATAAAAAATAAATCAACAAACGCCACAAAAGATAAAATAGATAACCCTGAAATCAAGAACAGAGCAACTTTTGAGACCGTTGCTACAACCTTGCCCCGCGGTACATCTTTTCCGTAAAAATTAATCCGTAGCGTTGCACCAACCACGCCGCCAAAACCCGCTAAGTTATTAATGGTATTGGTGACCCAAGCCGAAGTTAACCAATCCATTCGTTTCATTGGTGGCTTACCTTCTTTTTCCAATAATTTAACGACTACATAGTCATAAAGGAGCATCGGAATAACCCCTAATAGTCCTGCCAAGACCATACCAATTAAACGCCCCGTACTTTGTTGTTCCATCGTGGAAAAAATATCCGCCCAGGTCATGCCTTGAGCGATATGTGTCACTTGGTTAGCCACGAAAACTAATACAGAACCAAGAAAAATTAGTTTCAATAATAAACTGTGTTCTTTCAACCACTGCGTTAGTTGGCTAATATTTTTTTTCATCTTATAGCCTCTTTCATATCTCTTTTCTATTCATTTAACTTTCGTTTTATCGATTTTCTTCCATGGTAGCCTATTTGCTGAAAATTTTCCAGCACGGCTAGACATTTTGGCTGAATCGTATTGTTTTATTGAAAAAAAAGAGTGAGAAAAAAATCTAAGACGATTTTTTTCTCACTCTTTTAACTGTATTTTTTACGCCACTACTTCTGCGATAATCTCAATCTCCACCAACACATCCATCGGTAATTTAGAGATTTCAATCGTTGTGCGTGCAGGATATTCCGCACTAAAATACTCAGCATAGACTTCATTGAATGCCGTGAAATCCGCCATATTTTGTAAATAGCATGTCGTTTTGACTACATGAGCAAAATCACTACCAGCTTCTGTTAAAATCCCTTGAATATTTTTCAGTACTTGATTGGTTTGTTCTTTAATCGTTGTCCCAACCACCTTGCCTGTTTCAGGATCCAGTGGAATCTGACCAGAAGTAATCAATAAACCATTCACAATTTTTGCTTGTGAATATGGTCCAATTGCTTGTGGTGCTTGCTTTGTTTTAATTGTTTTCATTTCTTTTCCCCCAGTAAATGACAAGTTGTTACTTTTTGTTATTTTATTTGTTTCTATTTTTCCATTGTACTGCAACCATTTTCGGAATGCTATCTTTTCTCAATTATTCCCAAGCGCTGATGCTGTGCCATCCTTTTGTAAAACAGCTTCAAAACCTTGGCGCATCCTTTCAAGTCCCTCGTGTAGTTTTGCTTGCGAACAGCCAATATTTAACCGTAAAAATCGTTGTCCATTACCGCCATAAATCGAGCCGTCCATAATGGCGACTTTCCCCACAGAAACTAAAGCCTCTTGTAAGCGGGCCACATCTGGAACTGCCGCTGATACGTCCAACCACATTAAGTAAGTGGCTTCCAGCTCCGTCACTTTAATTTTTGGCAAATATGTCTGTAAAAAATCTTTCACGTAACGTTGGTTCTCCGCTAAATAATCATTCAACTCGTCAACCCAAGTACCACATTTTTGATAGGCCGTCATGGTTGCTAGCATTCCCAAAATACTTGTTGATGATAAACCATCGGCATTTTTTAATTTGAGCTGAAAAGCGTCACGTAATTCGTTATCTGGAATTAGGGCGTAAGCAAAAATCAGCCCTGGAAAATTAAAGGTTTTCGTGCCACTGGTAATAATGGCAGATTTTTTATAACCAAATTGCGTAATTGGTCGATGAACTTGGCCTTTATTAACGATATCCATATGAATTTCATCAGAAAGTAAAAACACATCATACTGTTGGCACAATGAAACCATTCGCTCTAATTCCCATTGCTCCCAAACACGTCCTGTTGGATTATGCGGGGAACATAAAAGCAAACAGCGATTTTCTGGTTGCGCTAGTTTTTTTTCTAAATCAATAAAATCAATGCTGTAGCGCTTCTCTTGATAAAGCAGTTCATTTGCCACTACTTGCCGCTTATTTTCCTGAATAACTTTAAAAAATGCATCATACGCAGGTGTTTGTAAAATAATGCCCTCCCCTTCATTAGTTAATAATTGGATCAACGCAGAAATCCCATAGATAACGGTCGGGGTATACATAATCCAGTGTTCTTCAATCTTCGTCTGGAATCTTGTCTGGTACCACGTTTGAATTGCTTCTTTTAATTGTGGATGGTTCCACCTCGTATAGCCAAATACGGGATGTTTCAAACGCTCCTGTAATGTTGCCAGAACTGCCTCTGGCACAGCAAAATCCGTATCGGAAATAGTGAAGGGAAGCAAGTCCGCTTCCCCAAATCGATCTTCTACAAAATCCCACTGTGTACAATACGTTCCTCGTCGATCAATTGCTTTATCAAACGACACACTCTTCACCTTCTGTCTTTTTTCTAACCTAAAATCATCTCTAATTGATTACGGACCGTTGTCACTTTGGTTCCGATAATCACTTGCACATTCTGCGCATCTAAATGCACGACGCCTAAAGCCCCTAATTGCTTTAATTTGTCATCATCTACTTTATTAGCATCTGCTAACACTAAACGTAAACGCGTAATGCAATTATCAATAGCTTGAATATTCTCTTGCCCACCCAAAGCCGCTAAAATCCCAGGCGCATCATAGCCACCCGTTTTCTTATATTGAACTTCTTGATCGGTATATTCAGTCTCATCTAAGACCTTGTCTCGTCCAGGTGTTTTTAAATCAAAGGTTACAATGACTGTTTTAAAGACGAAATAATAAACAACAAACCAGATAGCGCCGACAATGAGAACCCACCACCATTTTGTATAAGTTCCTTGTAACAAGCCAAAAATAACAAAGTCTAGTAGCCCGCCATCAGTGTTTCCAATCACAACACCCAATAAAGCCATTACCATGAAACCTAGACCAGTCATAATGACATGAAACAGCCATAATAATGGACTAATAAATAAGAATAAAAATTCAATTGGTTCTGTAATGCCAGTGATAGCCGTAGCAATTACACCCGAAAGGAGTAAGCCTTTAATCTTATGTCGATTCGCCGGAGCTGCAGTATGATACATCGCAAGTGCCGCCGCTGGTAAGCCAAAAATAAAGGTCGGCATTTTCCCTTGTGACAAGAAAGCTGTTGCGCTTGGTGAAATCGGTAAATTATTTTGCAATTCTGCATAGAAAATATTTAACGCACCAAACACTTCTTTGCCAGCCACCACCGCTGAACCCCCTGCTTCAGTAAAACGAATCATGGAAACCAAAATATGATGCAACCCAAACGGCAACAGTAGACGTTCCCCTGACCCAAACAGAAAAGGCCCAAAAATACCAGAACGTTGGATAAGTTGGCCAATCGCCATAATCATTAGCGCGAAAAGTGGCCAAACTAACGGAATTACTAAGCCCACGAAGGCCATCACTAATGAAGTAATAATTGGTACAAACCGTGCGCCAGAAAAGAAGGCAAAACTATCTGGTAGTTGCACCGTGTAAAATCGATTATGCAACTTATAGACAATAAGCCCAGCGATAATTCCACCAAGAACGCCCATTTCAATCGTTTGAATCCCAAAAACCATTCCTTGGCCGGCTTCCCGCAACTGCTCAGGATCCACGAGGCGATTCGTCTGCACTAAGTAGAAATTAATCGCTAAATTCATCACCGTATAGCCTACGAAACCTGAAAACGCAGCAATTCCTTTTTCTTTCCGAACTAACCCCAACGGAATGGCCATTGCAAACATGACAGGTAAATAGGCAAACGCAAAACCACCAATTGTCGACATAAATTGGAAAATAATTTTCACTGCGGGCTTTCCTAAAAACGGGATCGTTTCAATCATGGATTCACTGGAAAAAGAACTTCCTAATCCCAACAAAATCCCCATAAAAGCTAATAAAGCCACTGGCAACATAAACGTTTTACCTAATCCTTGGAAAAACTCCCAGAAAGTCGCTTTCTTTTTCTTTACTGCCATTTCTTAACTCCTCCATTCATTCTTTACAAAACTAAAAATGATTGCGTTTACATTCATTGCCCTCATTATAACTAGCCCAAAACAAAGAAAAAAGAGGCTACACTTTTTCTGTATCCCCTTACATCATTTAGTATGGTGTTGCATAAAATTACCGCGGTTGCTTTGCCTCTGCGTACATTAATAAAACCGTATCGAACAAACAAATGACAGCAATTCTTGAACTTAAATCCACGCGCTGATGATAACGTGTCGTCCCTTTGGCAAATAACGTCGTCGTCGACAATTTTTCCAAGGTGCTTCCTTTAGTCGAAATCAAACTAATCATCGGCACTTGCTGTTCCTGCGCTACACGTGCATACGCTAAAATCCCCTTAGTTTCTCCTGTATAACTGACAAAAATGGCTAAATCCTGTCCATCCAGATTCTTAACTGCTGCCGCTTGTTCATCCCAATCAGATCGTGCATAGGCTTTTTTTCCTAAAAATGTTAGCTTTCGTGCAAAATCAGTACAAATAGGAAAACTGCCACCAACACCGAACACTTCAATCGTATTCGCACGCTCAATCATTTTAAGCATTTCCGCGACTTTGGCTTCATCCATTTGTTGAAAACTGTCTTGCACATTGGCGATCAACTGTTGTGTAATGGCTTGAAAACTAAGACTATCGCTTTCTGTGCTCTCGCTCTGCACCGATTGGACGATCGCGTATTTTAATTCTTGGAAGCCTCGATAACCTAAGTGTTTTGCTGTTCGAGAAATAGTGGCTGTTGAGACAAACAACGCCTGCGCCACCTCATAAATGGTTTGTGAACTAATTTCCGTCATATGCGTCAAAATATAATCCAGTACTTGATTTTCAATTTTACTTAAATCATTTCGTTTCTTTTCTAACAAAGCGATTAATCCCTCAGTCGACATCCAATCCCTCACTTTAAATCCTTTTTTATAATTATACACCAGAATATTCTGATTATTTCAATAAGAAAGTCCAAAATAACCAACAGCGGCTCCATCATTCGCCAGAGAAAAAAATCAGCCTTCCGATGGAGGTACTTATTGCGCGTTCTTGCTATACTCTGTATATAGAAAACAGGAAAAATTTGGAGGTAGTACGTATGAATAATCAACGACCAATGTTTATAAATATTCTTTTAGTGGTCCTTTTATTTTTAGTTGTCGGTTCACTCTTTAGTGCCGTTGTCGGTATCGTGGGAAGCTTATTGTGGCTAGCAGTAAAAATTTTAGTTCCCGTAGCGATTATCGTGTGGCTTGTTCGAACAATTTCGGGAAATAATGGCAACTGCCACCGTCGTTATTAAAAAAACAGGTTTTCCTTTTCGGAAAACCTGTTTTTTTACTTCTTTTATCTAAAAGCATATACAATATTACTAATACCAAACATCATAAAGTAGAAGCCAACTAAGAAGCTTAGAGTTAATGCTGAAGACAATGGATTAAATAATAACATTACACCTAAGATAATCCCTAAAACATCAACAATTAATGTGAACCAGAAGTAACCTGTGCTTACTCGTTTAGCAAAATCTAAAGTAAATAAGCCGAAAATTGAGTCGAATAAAAACCAAATTGCAAAAACAAATGGTAACACAGCGACACCAATATTTAAGTTAAACAATAAGTAAACACCAATTAGGATATCAATAATCCCTAAGATGATTGGTGCATAAGCTTTGTAGCCTAGTAATTCTTTCATACGATTACGTACAAAAATTTCGAAAATCCCTTTAATAATAGCAAAAATCGCAAAAACCATCACAATGGCAATTAAATTACCGGCAGGATTTTGGAAAGAAATTAATGCAGTCAGAACAAATAGAATTCCTAATACTAATGAACCCCAGTCCATTCCATGATGTTGTCGTTGTTCCATGACACTCACTCCTCTATAAAATAATTTATTACACTTATTATGTTACTACTATTTTACAAGGTGTCAAATATTTTCATCGTGCTTTCTGAAAACCATTTCAATGATAACTCCATTAAAAACAACGTATCACTTGATTGTCTCTTTTTTGGTGCACAATTGTGCCTTTTTTGTATAAATAAGTCCCTCGTTTTCCCACAAAAAAACCGCTACTTTTTCATCTAGTTTATAAAAAAGTAACAGTTATAAATTATTTTTTCTTTTTCCCAATCGAGAGAATCCCTCTTTTTATGACATCAAAGAAACTCAAAGATTGGACCATATGATCTGGGTCAACATATTCACGAATAGCTCGTAACACTCGCTTCGGCTCTTTTGAAGCAAACGTATACGTCCCATTTTTCTTGGTTTGAATCGCATAACGAGGAATCCATTTTCCTTTGAACATTACTGAAGCCAACACGTAATCGACTTCTTCCCACGGAATTTGGATAAACTTACGTGGATCTTTGGCATGGTAAAATTCAAACCCGCGGTCACCTATCATAATTTGTCCATAATCTGTTAATCCTGTAAATGCCGTCGCATCTATAACTAAATCAACTTTTGTGTTTAATGATTGTACCATGTTATCTGCTCCATTTCATTCGACTAATTCCTCTTTATTATACGTTTCTTTCCTGATCGAAACAAACAAAATTACATCTTTGTTTAAAAAAGCGGAAGAAAAGTTTCTCGACTTCTCTTCCGCTTTTTTTGATTAGAAGTAATAAACTTACCTCGTCATTCTTATAATAAGCCGATTAAGTGGCCGACTACGCCGACTACGAATAAACCAAGAATGATAACGATTGGGCTAACTTTTTTCTTCAATAACCACATACATAAGAATGTAAGTAGTAATGGTGCTAGACCTGGAATCAATTGATCTAAGTTATCTTGTAAAGTAGTAACTTTCGTTGGTGAAAGCGCCAAGCCTTGGTTCACTTGTTCAAAGGCTTTATGCATTCCTTCACCGCCAGCAGGAAGTTTATCCCACTCGATATAAGCACCTTTGTCTAACTTAACTTGTGAGACAATTGGTAAGAACTTAATCGATACCCAACGTTGAACTAATGCGGCCAGTACGAACATCCCTAAAATAGAAGCACCTTTTGTAATATCTTGTAGTAAACCACCTGAAAGGTCATCAGTAATTTTAGAACCTGCTTTGTAACCAAACTCTTGTGTATACCACATGAATGACCAACGAATTAAGTTCCAAGCAACGAAGAATAAGATTGGGCCTAAGATATTACCACCCATTGCTAAGGAAGCACCTAAAGCTCCTAACATTGGACGAACAGTAAACCAGAAAACTGGGTCACCGACACCGGCTAAAGGACCCATCATCCCAACTTTAACCCCTTGAATCGCTACGTCATCAACTGGTGCGCCATTGGCACGTTCTTCTTCCAAAGCTAATGTTACACCAAGGATTGGTGAGGCAATGTATGGGTGTGTATTAAAGAATTCTAAGTGACGTTTTAACGCCGCTGAACGTTCTTCTTTCGTTTTATATAATTTTTTGATTGCTGGAATCATTGAGAATGCCCAGCCGCCGTTTTGCATACGTTCATAGTTCCAAGAACCTTGGATAAATGTTGAACGCCAAGCTACAGCTAAACGATCTTTTTTAGTTAATTGAATTTTTTCTGCCATTTTCTTTGCTCCTCCTTCAGAATTAGTAGTCGTTTAAAATATCGCCTAATGGGTCGCCAGAGTTGCCTCCGCCATTTGAGTTAGAAGAACCGCCCATTTTAGATAAGTTCAAGTAAATAAGAGCTAAAGCGACACCTAAAGCACCTAATGCGATTAATGTTAATTGAGAAATCGCTGCGACTACGAAACCGATAATGAAGAATGGCCATACTTCTTTTGTTGCCATCATGTTGATTACTAATGCATAACCTACGGCAACGACCATACCACCACCGATAGCCATACCATCAGTTAACCAAGCTGGCATTGATTCTAAGAAATTACGAACAGTGTCAGCAGGAATGAATAGTAACGCACCTGCTGGAATCGCAATACGAATACCTTGTAAACATACAGCGAAAATGTGTAACATTTCAACTTGTTTAATGTTGCCTTTTTCAGCAGCCGCATCCATCATGTGAACGATTGGAACCGCAACTGTCCGAACGATCATTGTTAAGAACAAACCTGCAACCGCTAAAGGAACTGCGATGGCAATCGCTGAAGGAACACCTTTAACACCTTGGCCACCTAAAACTAAAATAATTGCTGAGGCAACAGATGCTAAAGCGGCATCCGGTGCAACGGCAGCCCCGATGTTCGCCCAACCTAACGCGATCATTTGTAAAGTACCACCTAAAACAATTCCGGCTTCTAAATTACCAGTAACTAATCCGATTAATGTACATGCTACTAACGGTTGGTGGAATTGGAACTCATCCAAAATCCCTTCCATACCAGCTAGAAAGGCAACGAGTAAAACTAAAATAATTGATATAACAGACATGATAAGCCTCCTATTTTGATTTGTATTTGGCGAGTTACGCGTTTGCTAACTCATTTTTTGCTTTTTTCAAAATTTCGTCCATATTCGCTTTTGAATCATTTGGCACTTTACGCACATCAAATTTGATGCCTTTGGCTTTTAATTCATCAAACGTATCAACGTCTTCTTGACCCATTGATAATACTTTGCTTACAACGACTTTTCCAACAGAGTGAGCCATTGAACCAACGTTTACTTCTGGGATTTCTACGCCGCCTTCAACCACTTTTAAGACGTCTTCAGGATTTTCAAATAATAATAATGCTTTTGTATTGCCAAAACGTGGATCTTTCGCTACTTCAATCATTTTACTGATTGGAATAACATTGGCTTTTACTCCTGGAGGAGCTGCTTGTTCGATTAATTTCTTACGTAAGTCATCTTTTGCAACGGCATCAGAAACAACAATAATTCTGTTTGGTTGTGTTGCTTTTGTCCAAGCTGTTGCTACTTGACCATGTAATAAACGTGAATCAATACGTGCTAGCACAAATTTAATTTTGCCATCGCCAACAACTGTACCTGGTGGTAACGAACCTTTTGGCTGTGCATCTTCTGTCGTAGCAGCTTTTGGTGCTTCTGCTGGTTGTAACTCTTCTGGTTTAACTTTGACACCATCTTTTGCTGTTTCAAGAATGTGTGTCGCAATTTCTTGTGCTGATTCCATAGAGAAACGAGAAGCATATGCTTCAATAACCATTGGTAAGTTCATACCTGCAACGATTGCCCATTTGTCTTTATGATCTTCTAACAATGAGTTCGCTTGGTTAAATGGTGTTCCTCCCCATAGGTCAACTAAAAATAGTACTTCGTCTTGATTGTCAAACGATGCAATGGCTTCTTGCATTTTTGCTTTTACATCATCGGGACCTTCGCTAGGCATTAACGTAACTGCTTTTACATTTTCTTGTTCGCCAAAGATCATTGCACCAGATTGCAAGATCCCTTCAGCAAATTCACCGTGACTTGCTAGGATAATTCCTACCATTTTTATACCTCCTGTATAATTGATGTTTTTTTTCATGGTTGTACTGCTAAACGCTTTCACTTTTTGAAAAAAATCAGATAAATCAGATTCTGACAAAAATAAATGAAAAAATTTCAATAGTTCTTGATTTTTTTCAACATCAGCACTTGCCTTTATCAATACAGTTCATGAAGCAATGATGTTGGTCCTAGGCCACCACATCCTTTCAATGTCTTTCGTCTGTAAAAATAAACGTCAGCTGGCGTTATTTTCTTTGCTACGCTCTTTTTTCAGTAAATCCATCAAATTCACTTGGCTGTCTGCTGCGACTTTTCGAATTTCCAATTCAATACCTTGTTCATTTAAAAACAGAAATGCTTTTAAATCGTTGGCATCCACTGCGACTGCATTCGTAATCATTCGCTTGCCTGTGCTGAAACTCATTCCGCCAATATTCACAGAAGTTAGTTGTACACCGCCTTCGACCACTCGTTTCACGTCCAAAGGATTAGTGAATAACAACATGGCTCGAAACGAATCAAAACGAGGATCA
Organism: Enterococcus sp. DIV0682; assembly: GCF_051712685.1. NCBI lineage: Bacteria > Bacillati > Bacillota > Bacilli > Lactobacillales > Enterococcaceae > Enterococcus > Enterococcus sp. DIV0682. The sequence goes on along the minus strand of NZ_JBIOPK010000001.1, from coordinate 22,496 downwards.
GGGTAAACATCAATCATTTTTTGAACAGTGATGACATTTACTTTGACACCAGGTGGAGCAGCTTGGACCAACAAGGCTTTTCTCAAATTGTCATGAGCAACGGAATCACTAACCACTAAAATGCGATTAATGTTCGTCAATTTTGCCCAAACAGTTGCTACTTGGCCATGAATTAATCGATCATCAATTCGAGCTAAACGAATATCCATTACCATCGGGAATGCTCCTTTAAATTCATTTTTAAAGGTTAGGACCTTTGTCTTTTTACTTAAAAATTTAGGTAAAAAGGGACACCTTATTATAAGCAAGTTTCGTGCCAACTTTAGTGTATCGGTTCGAAACCTAGAAAATTATAGGTTTTTTTTAGAAAATCAAAAAATCGATACACTAATAAATAGTGTATCGATTTTTCTGTATTAATCTAGTGTATCAATTTCGGTGATTTTATCTTCGATACACTGGGCATTTTTGACTAACTGTGCGATAAAATAAACTTCTTCTGCTGGAACATCCATATTAAGAGCTTCTTCCATAGTCTCAATTGAGGCCACAATCACTGGATAAATTGGTTCTTGAACCAATCGACCAAGTTCCTTTTCTGAAACCGTCAGTGTATCATTCCGTAAAATACGCTCCAACATGCCCGATGTGTGCATAATCAAATTGATGTAAAATGTGTACTCTTCTGGCATCGTTAATTGGGTTTGGATATTTTTAGCGAATGACCACAACAGCTCAATGATTTTTTTTCCATTAATGAAAGTGAAACTTTGCTCCATATATTTTAGACAAATTTCTTTTGCTGCCGCTTCGTCCAACGGCTTATTCATTACTTCTTCTTTCCGCTCTGCTAGTAATTGCTGAATAATTTTTTCTGCTTCACCGGAAAAGAAATTTTCCATGGAAATATAAGGAACACCAATTTTGGGATTGGTAATCCCAGTTGTCGCAATAATTTCATAGTCTTCTTGAATTTTAGGCAAGACTTCTTTCATATTTACAATGGACAAAGGAATCACTTCTAAATGCCAGTCTATTTGTGGCAAGACAGCTTCCTCAATAAGCTCTTTCATTCGGCGCGCAGTTCCTTCTCCAGAAGCGCAGATAGCAATAATTGCTCTTGTTTTCCAATTTTCAATGATTTGTTTCGTTTCACTTTGGCGAATATCGGCATAGCCATGAAAGTTTTTTAAAGACTCGTGAAGTGTTTCCAATTGCGTATCAATTAATGCGGTTTTGCGGGCCGCTTCAAGCACAATTGGCGTGGTCACCATGTCTACTGTCCGCACATCAATGCCTGTCTGGCGTACAATTTCTTCTGAAAACGTACTTAATGAACCCATGTCCACTAATAATAGTACGCCATTTTCTTCATTCACTTCACCAACTGCTTCAACGATTTTACGCAAAGCTTCTTTCGGTGGCATATCTAACGGCATATCCACAGCCTTCAAATTATCAACATTTAACAATTGAGAAACCACTTGTACCATACTGCTAGCGGTACTATTTCCGTGCGCAGCCACGACAATGCCAATCCGGCCAGCCTCAGGATTTTCTCTTAAAGAAATGAGCAAAACAGCTAAATAGTAACTTTCAGATTCAGGAATCTCCATCTGATAACTACTTTCAATAATATTTTTAATTTCTTTCGCTGTTTCAAACTCTGTTGGATAATCTAAAACCATATTTCGAATACTTTCATTTAAAGGATGCTTAGGATCTTTGCCTAATTGGATGCGTTTCAAGAAAGAACTAATGTGTAAACTCATTGCATAAATAAAATTGGGTTGAAACGAATACGATAACCGCTTCGCTGCAAAATTATAAATTTTCTTAGTGACATCAATAATTCGTTGGTCAACAATTTCAGCCAATTTATTTTCTGTATCAAAGGTGAATCCATAATCTTTGTAGAAAGATTTTAAATGAACATTGATATCCGTTGTAATAAAATTATTAATTAGTTCTTGGTCCAAGCCGTCTGCTTTTAAGAGAGCCGCTTTATCTCCAATAATCTCATATAGATTGTAAGGCAATTCATAGGCATCTGACTGAATAGCTACTAAAGATTCATTTGGTGATACCACTAATTGCGGTTCCAGATATTTCGATAACTCCGACAATACTTCTCGATTACTGGCAAGTTGCATAATGCCTTCTTTAATATTGTCCGTTAATTCGTCCATCGTAATCATTAATTCCTCTTGTTCCATCTGATTAAGGAACCCTCGCGCAGTCACAAGTTGCACATTCGATTTTAGCTGACCGACATTTCCATAAGAAACACTTCCAATTAACGCTTTGACCACATCTTCTGACAAAGAGATTCGCCGTTGAATCCGCGCTGCTTCCATTGAAACCATCACTTTTAGGAGGTCAATTTTTTCTTTCGCAGGACGGTCACTAAAGTTCGGTAATTGAATGATAATCGGAATGCGTCGCACAAAAGTATTCAATAAAGAAGAAGTAGGATTCTCCGTCGTAGCACAAATAATCCGAACATCCGCATGATGTGATTTCACTGTTTCACCTAAACGCGCGTACACGCCGTGATCCATAAAATAAAAAATCATTTCTTGTCCTTCGGGTGGTAACCGATGTACTTCATCTAAAAACAGAATGCTGCCATCTGCTTCATCAATAATCCCTTCTTTTGCTTTCGTAGCGCCTGTGAAGGCCCCTTCTACATACCCAAATAAATGCGACATCAAAAGTTCTGGATTATGCGCATAGTCTGCACAGTTAAACACCACAAACTCTTTTTCTTTGGCCACAATTTGGTTCAGCTTCGCAAATTGAAACATGGCATGAGCAAAATAAGTTTTCCCAGAACCTGTTGGTCCAGTAATTAAACAATTCAAGCCTTTTGGCGGATATAAAATCGCTGCTTTGGCTTGTTCCACCGGCGTTTTCATGCTTCCAGCTGAACCGATAATTTTTTTGAAAATATCTTCAACTTCTGGGGTTTTACTTGTCGTGACTACTGGTTCAACCAATGGTTCGATAAAAGTTTTTGTGGAGTGATCCATTGATTTTTCCCGATAACTTTTAACTGGCTTGGTTAATGGTCGATGCTGAAACGCCACCTGCGCGACATATTTTACTGGTCGACCAGATAATTTTTTCAAGCGCCCTTCACGAACCAGTTGATTCAAATCTTTACTAGCATTGGTCCGCTGAATGTTTAAACGTTCTGAAATTTCTTGTGTCGTGACTCCCGCATCACTTGTTAAGGTCATTGGCGTTAAATTCTTCGTTTGCTCTTTAACATATTGATAGATTTTTTCAATCCGCTTCATTTTTGATGGCTCCTTTAATCGATACACTAATTAATTTACATGATACAGTGTATCATTAAAAAAATACACTAAAAACCCTTTCATGAAAAAAAATTCTGTTTCACATGAAACATTTTAAAAAAGCGCCTTTTTTCTATAAAAAACCCACCTTTTTATTCGTTTCTGTAAAAAGATTGAAACTCCTTGAAAAAAGGTTCTGTAGCCGATATAATGCAGAGAGGTTCAAGAATATATTAAAAGCGAGGAAAACAATTGATTACTGTTAATGATGTAAGTTTACAATTTCCAGATCGTAAACTTTTTGAAGAAGTGAATATTAAATTTACTCCTGGCAACTGTTACGGCTTAATCGGCGCAAACGGTGCAGGAAAATCAACGTTTCTTAAAATTTTATCAGGTGAGATTCAACCGACAACTGGCGTGGTTTCAATGGGTCCTAATGAGCGACTAGCAACGCTGAAACAAAATCACTTTGACTACGAAGACTACACTGTTTTAGAAACTGTAATTATGGGACATAAACGTCTTTACGAAGTAATGAAAGAAAAAGATGCTATCTATATGAAAGAAGATTTTTCAGATGAAGATGGGATTCGTGCCGCAGAACTAGAAGGCGAATTTGCTGAACTTGACGGTTGGGAAGCAGAACCTGAAGCAGCTGTTTTACTCCAAGGGCTAAACATTCCAGAAGAATTACATGATCAAAAAATGAGCGAATTAACAGCTGGTCAAAAAGTCAAAGTATTATTAGCTCAATCTCTTTTTGGTAAACCAGATGTCTTACTATTAGACGAGCCGACAAATGGTTTAGACACCCGCTCAATCAATTGGTTAGAAGAATTTTTAATCAACTTTGAAAATACTGTTATCGTGGTTTCCCATGACCGTCATTTCCTAAACAAAGTCTGCACCCACATGGCAGATTTAGACTTTAGTAAAATCAAACTTTACGTGGGTAACTATGATTTCTGGTTGGAATCAAGCCAACTAGCGACAAAATTGCAAGCACAATCTAATGCCAAAAAAGAAGAACAAATCAAAGAATTACAAGACTTTATCGCTCGTTTTAGCGCCAATGCCTCAAAATCAAAACAAGCAACGTCTCGTAAAAAAATGTTAGATAAAATTACCTTAGATGACATTCAACCTTCCTCTCGTCGTTATCCATTCGTTGGTTTTACACCAGAACGTGAAATCGGCAATGACTTATTACAAGTTGAAAATGTCTCTGTAACGATTGATGGCAAAAAAATCTTAGATAATATCTCGTTCAACTTAACAAAAGATGATAAAGTGGCATTCATCGCTGACTCAGATATTACAACGACTACGTTATTCAAAGTGATTATGGGCGAAATTACTCCCGATACAGGTTCTGTTCGTTGGGGCGTTACAACTAGCCAAGCTTATTTACCAAAAGACAACAGCAAAGACTTTGAAGAGCCATTAACCATTTTAGATTGGTTACGTCAATTTGCTGGTAAAGAAGAAGATGACAATACGTTCTTACGTAGTTTCTTAGGTCGGATGTTATTCTCTGGTGAAGAGGTACTAAAACCAGTCAATGTTCTTTCCGGAGGCGAAAAAGTGCGTGTCATGCTTTCAAAATTAATGCTTTCCAAAGCCAATGTCTTAGTTTTAGATGATCCAACGAACCACTTAGACTTAGAATCAATTACTGCGTTAAATGATGGGTTGATGGCTTTCACTGGTTCAATTCTTTTTGCTTCACATGACCACCAATTTATCCAAACATTAGCGAACCGAATTATTGCTGTTTCTGATAAAGGGGTTATTGATCGGGCAGAAACAACCTATGATGAATTCTTGGAAAACCCAGAAATTCAAAAACAAATGGACGTTTTATTCAGTTCAGATTATTAAAAAAATAGAGAAGTCATTAAAAAATGACTTCTCTATTTTTTATTTTCTTTTTTCACCAAAAGAAAACACAGCAATACAACCTATTCCGGTATGACTAGTAATGGTGGGTCCTAGAGGATAAATCAGTATCTCATTAACTTCTATTTCTTTTTCAATTAATTCTTTGACTTTTTCCGCGTCATCTTTCGTTCCTGCATATGCAATCAATAGTGTTTGTTTCATTGGCTCTACAATGCCTTGAATCGTTTCTTGCGCAATCTTTTGCAAGGACTTGTTTCGTCCACGAGTTTTACCAACGGATGCTAGTTTGCCTGCCGCATCCACGCGAATAATTGGTTTAATGTTCATTAAGCCACCAAGTGCAGCCGCTGTTTTAGAAATCCGTCCGCCACGTTCTAAATGTTTTAAATCATCTACCGTTACCCACGAGTGAAGTTTCATTTTTTGCTCTTCAAGATAGGCAACAACTTCTCCTAATGAATGACCATCTGTTTGTAATCGAATGGCTTCTCGGACTAACATCCCTTGACCTAAGCTAGCTGCTTTTGTGTCAATAATATGAATTTCTACATTATCATATTCTTCTTTTAACATCTCTACTGATTGCAACGCACTTTGATAAGAGCCACTTAACCCAGATGAAAAAGCTAAATAAATCACCGGTAACCCTTGCTCCACAAAAGGACGGAAAAATTCATTGTAGCGTCCTACATTAACTTGAGAGGTAGTGGGCATACTTCCATTTTTAATAGCCGTTAAGAAGTTCTGATAATCAAACGTTTCACCTAAATCATCGCGATATTCTTTCCCGTCAATTTGAATATTCATGCTAATAAAAGGTACTTGGTTTTCTTTTAAGTATGTATACGGCAAGTCACAACAAGAATCTGTCACTAATTGATAATTCACGGACAATTGCCCCCTTCATGTTTTCTTTTATTTTACCATAGTTTTTCATTTTTATATAAAATTAAAAAAGAACGTAAAGGCTGAACTGGCATAAGCCATCCTTTACGTTCCCTTAAAAATCTGCTTAAATTTGTGCCCAAACGCTTTCTAAAACGTTCGTTTGGTTACGGTCTGGACCTACAGAGAATGTTGAAATGCGCACACCAACTAATTCTGAAATCCGATGCACGTAGTTACGAGCATTAGCTGGTAAATCGGCTAAAGTTTTGCAACCAGTGATATCTTCAGACCAACCTGGTAATTCTTCATAAACTGGTTTACAGCGGCTTAATTCTTTCAAGCTTGCTGGATAATGATAAATTAATTCACCATCAAGTTCATAAGCTGTACAAATTTTCACCGTTTCTAAACCACTTAACACGTCAATCGAGTTTAATGACAAGTTTGTAATCCCTGATACACGTTTTGAATGACGCATAACTACTGAATCAAACCAACCGACACGACGCGGACGTCCTGTTGTTGTTCCGTATTCTTTACCGACACGACGAATGGTTTCTCCTGTTTCATCAAATAATTCTGTTGGGAATGGGCCGTCACCGACACGTGAAGTGTACGCTTTGCAGACACCAACCACTTTATTAATTTTTGATGGACCAACGCCACTACCGATAGTTACGCCACCAGCTACTGGATTAGAGGAAGTAACAAATGGATAGGTTCCTTGATCGATATCCAACATGACACCTTGTGCCCCTTCAAATAAAACCCGTTTTCCAGCATCTAATGCATCATTTAAAATAACCGAAGTATCTGTAACATATTGTTTAATTTGTTGTCCGTATTCATAGTATTCTTCAAAAATATCATCAAATTCAATGGCTTCGCTATCAAACATTTTAACGAATTGACGATTTTTTTCTTCTAAGTTAATTTGCAAACGTTCCGCAAAAATTTCTTTATCCAATAAATCAGCGATACGGATTCCCACCCGTGCTGCTTTATCCATGTAGGCTGGGCCAATTCCTTTAATCGTTGTCCCAATCTTGTTTTCACCTTTCGCATCTTCTTGCAATTGATCCAATTTAATATGATACGGCAAGATGACATGGGCACGATCTGAAATACGTAAATTATCAGTGGCAACATTATTTTCTTTTAAATAAGCTAATTCTTTTACTAAAGATTTTGGATTCACAACTACGCCGTTACCAATTACACTAATTTTTTCTTTATAGAAAATCCCTGAAGGAATTAAATGTAATTTATACGTTACGCCGTCGAATTTAATGGTATGTCCGGCGTTATCTCCGCCTTGGTAACGAGCGATCACTTCTGCGTTTTCACTTAGAAAGTCTGTAATTTTTCCTTTACCTTCGTCGCCCCATTGCGTTCCAACAACTACTACTGATGACATTCGAACACCTCGTTCATAATTTTTTTGTCCTGAATCATTGTACCAGTAAAACCAGTCCCTTTCAAGGGTAAAAATCGAATATTCTTTCACAATCAAAAGCGTTTCTGTCAAAAATACGAACATTTTTAGTTATGTTTTTGTAAAATAATAAAATATACGAATATTGTTCGTGTTTTACTCTCTGATTTTAATCCCTTAATAAGCAAAAAAACGAACTCAAAAAATGAGTTCGTTTTTTAAAATTCTGTCCTCGGCGAAAGCGAAGAAAATTTATTATATTCTTTAATGAAAAGTAATTCGACCGTTCCACGCGCACCACTACGGTTTTTCTCAATGATGACTTCTACAACATTGTCAACTTCTGGTGGCTCATGATCGCCGTCTTCTCCTTCACCACGATCATAGTAATCATCACGATAAAGAAAGGCAACGATATCGGCATCTTGCTCAATGGAACCTGATTCACGAATATCACTTAACACAGGACGTTTATCTTGACGTTGTTCCACGCCACGAGAAAGCTGTGACAAAGCGATAACCGGGACTTTTAATTCTTTCGCTAATTTTTTTAATTGACGTGAAATATCAGAAACCTCCTGTTGGCGGTTCTCTTTTCCAGTTCCTTCAATCAATTGTAGGTAGTCGATCAAAATTAGACCTAGGTTGCCTTTTTCTTGTGCTAATTTACGACATTTCGCACGAATTTCGGTAATTTTAATCCCTGGTGTGTCATCAATATAGATATTCGCACGGGACAAACTACCCATCGCAATAATTAAGTTTTGCCATTCTTCTTCAGATAATTGCCCTGTTCTTAAATGGCTGGCCTCAATGGATCCTTCTGCACAAAGCATCCGGTTCACTAATGACTCTGCCCCCATTTCTAAACTAAAAATAGCGACAGCTTTATCTGTTTTGGTGCCGACATTTTGGGCAATATTTAATGCAAAAGCGGTTTTCCCTACCGCTGGACGGGCCGCTAGAATGATTAGCTCTTCCGCTTGCAAGCCAGCAGTCATTTTATCCAATGCTTGATAGCCTGTAGGTAAACCAGTAATCTCTTCATCATTTTGGTATAATTGGTCAATATTCGCAATAGTTGTATTTAGAACATCTGAAATTGATAAAAAGCCACTGCGATTCCGCTTTTCAGAGACTTCTAAAATGCTTCGTTCTGCATCATCCAAAATAGATTCAACATCTTCACCTTGCTCAAAGCCTTTAGTTACAATCTCTGTAGCGGTTTGGATTAAGTTGCGCAGCAACGATTTTTGTTCAACAATTTTTGCATAATAAATGACATTGGCAGCTGTCGGTACAGCTAAAGCTAAATCTGACAGATAACTTAGTCCGCCAACATCTTCTAACAAATTCTCTTGTTCTAGGCGATCTTTGATTGTTACCACATCAATCGCTTCATTTCGGTCGCTTAAGGTCATCATCGTTTGGAAAATCAACTGATGACTACGACGATAGAAATCTTTAGGTTCCACATATTCCATCGCTTCTATTAGCACATCTGCATCTAAGAAAATAGAACCTAAAACGGCTTGTTCCGCTTCAATATTTTGTGGCGGTACCCTATCTTGCAATAATTCATTCATTTTGTTCTCTCCCACGATGTCTTACTTTCTGGTTCATTTAGTCTATCCATTTTAACACAATTTCATTAAAAAAAGTACATTTTTTCTCTGCTGATTTCTCTATTTTTAGTTCACTTTCCAATTTTTAAAAATATATAATTAATAAAAATATAATATTTTTATTAATTTAAAATGTTGTGCATTTGATTTCTAAACGTCATAAAAATAATTACTGTAATTTATTTGACATAAAAAAGAAGCCGGAGAAATCGGCTTCTTTTTTTATCAATTGTATTATTCCGCTACGACATGAACCTTAATTTTCGCTGTAACTTCATGATGTAGTTTGACTGGTACGTTAGTGTAACCTAGAGAACGAATTGGGTTGGCTAATTCGATTTTGCGTTTATCCAATTTTACATTGTATTGTTTGTTTAAGGCTTCTGCAATTTGTTTTGAAGGAATTGAGCCAAATAAACGGCTGTCTTCTCCAGCTTTTGCCTTAATCTCTACAACAGTCTTTTCATCTTCTAAAAAGGCTTGCATTTCTTTTGCTTGTGCTAAAACTTCTGCTTCATGTTTTTCTTGGGCTTTCTTTTGACCCGCTAACGCACTCATGCTCCCTTTATTGGCTTCTTTCGCATAACCATTTTTAATTAAAAAGTTTTGGGCGTAACCAGTTGGCACTTCTTTTACGTCCCCTTTTTTTCCTTTTCCTTTAACGTCTTGTAAAAAAATGACTTTCATTTCCTTCACTCCTGTTCATACATTTCATTAATATTTTGACGAATTACATCAAGTAGTTGCTCTTTTACTTCTGCTACTGTTACGTTTGATAATTGTACTGCCGCATTAGTAAAGTGACCGCCACCACCTAAATTTTCCATAATAATTTGGACATTAATTGAACCATTACTCCGAGCACTAATGCCAATCTGTTGATCCGTCCGCTTGGTAATGACAAATGCTGCATTAATCCCTGCCATAGAAAGTAATGTGTCCGCTGTTTTGGCAGCTGTGACACTATCATATTCTTTGTCTTCACTCCCGGCAACAACGACGGTATCTTTTGTGACATATTCGCTTTTAGAGATTAAATTGTTCATTTCCAGATAGCTTGTAAGATCAGAACTTAATAGATATTGTACTAAAGATGAGTCTGCTCCACAAGTTCGTAAATAACTAGCCACATCAAATGTTCGCGCCGTCGTTCGTGTATTGAAACTTTTCGTATCAACCACAATTCCCGCCAACATCATGGTTGCTTCAAAGGCCTGCAGTTTATTTGCGCTATTACTTTGGTATTCGATCAATTCTGTGACTAATTCTGAAGCAGAAGAGGCAGAAGATTCAATATAAGAAAGCAAGGGTTTTGCTGGAAATTCGTCTCCTCGTCGATGGTGATCAATGATTACCACTTTATCAAAACGCTCATAGAGCTCTTGTGAGATCGATAGAGACGGTTTATGGTAATCTACCATAACTAATAAGCTACTTTCTTTCTTGCGCTTCATGGCCTCTTTAGGACTAATAATGCGCTCTTCTAATTCTGGGTACTCTTTAATCGCCTCTAACACTCTTTTGACATCGGGAATGATTTCATTTTCATCTAAAACAATCCACGCTTTTCGATTATTAAACGAAGCTAAACGAGCAACACCAAATGCTGAACCTAACGCATCCATATCTGGATAACGATGGCCCATAATATAGATGTCAGCAGATTCCGCAATAATTCCCTTAATTGCCATGCTCATTGCACGAGAACGTACTTGGGAACGTTTCGTCGTTACTGCCGTTTTTCCACCAAAAAATAACGGCTTCGCTTCATCTTTGGCTTCTTTTACAACCACTTGATCGCCGCCACGTACTAAAGCTGTATCTAGGTTTGTTTGAGCCGTGGTCCCGGTTTGATCTAAGGTTGGCCCCCCATAAGCAATCCCCATACTTAACGTAATGGCTACTTCATGGTTAGCTGATTCCTTACGGATCGTATCCAAAATAGAAAATTTTTCGTCCATCATTTTTTGAATATCTTCCCATTGGGCAATGAAAAAATAACGTTCTGCGTTGATTCGCTTATAAAAAACTTTGTATTGGTCCATCCAATCAGAAACCATCGTCGTAATGAAACTATTCAAATAAGAAATTTCTTTCTCATCCATTGTATCGGTGACATCATCATAATTATCAACAGACACAATGCCAATAGCCGTTTGCATTTCGACTTTTTCTTGATACAAATTACTTTCTTTAGTGATATCTTCAAAAGTAATTGTATGTTGTTCTTTATTGACGCTAAAGCGATAGGTATTTTCGTCAATCGTAAAAATATCTTGGTTTCGTTCTGCTAATTCTAAATAAGACGTAACTTGGCTAGCGGTTAACGTTAGCTGATTATCTTTATTAAAAATAGAAGCAGCATAAGGATTAAGCCATTCTACCGCGCGTGTTTCCCCGTTATACGTAATAATTCCCACAGGTACTTCATTTACAACATAATCCAACGATTGTTCAGCAATGGAACTTGCTTCTTGAATCTTTTCTACGTTTGTAATTTCTACATCTCTAATCAACAGCCGAATAACCACTAAGAGAAAGATATCTAATGCGATAATTACCGCCAATAGCAGCCATTTATTTGTTAGTAAGAAATAGAGGAGAAATTCTACTAAGAGAAGACCCACAACAATTAAGAAACCGTTTTTTTGAATTCTCTTCTTTTGCATTTTTTTGCCTCCAATCTTTCTGCAGACCTTTGAGGCGACTTGTTCCAACGAGCGTATTGCTCTGGTGATTCACTAGTTATTTCATCCCTTATTTTATCACAAAACACTTCATTCTGCGAACCTTGTTATGTTTCACGTGAAACACTAGTCAAGATAAAAAAGAACCAAAGAGCAAGCTCTTTGGTTCTGGAAATTGTCATAAAATTATTGTTCGTCACTAACGAATGGTAATAATCCCATGATACGTGCGCGTTTAATAGCAATCGTTAATTTACGTTGGTTTTTAGCGCCAGTACCTGTAACACGACGTGGTAAAATTTTGCCACGTTCTGAAATGAATCGTTTTAACAATTCAGTATCTTTATAATCGATGTATTCGATGTGGTTTGCTGCGATGTAGTCGACTTTCCGACGTTTACGTCCGCCTCTTCTTTGTTGTGCCATTCTTGTTCCCTCCTATCAAATTCGTTTAGAATGGTAAATCATCATCTGAAATGTCGATAGATGAACCTGAGCCACCAAATGGATCAGAATCTTTATCGAAATCAGGCATACCGTTATTGTTTTGCGACTGAGAAGATGATGGATTGAAACTATTGTTGTTATTAAATCCAGAACCGGCATTGTTATTACCAAAGCTACGATTTTGTGATTGATAACCATTTTCGTTGTTATTAAAGCTACCGCCGCCAGTTCCTCTTTGTTCTGAAGCAGAACGAGATTCTAACAATTGGAAGTTTTCACAAACCACTTCAGTTACGTAGACACGTTGACCTTGTTGGTTCTCGTAATTACGAGTTTGAATTCTTCCGACAACACCTAATAATGTACCTTTACGGGCATAATTAGCCATTGTTTCTGCGGGTTTACGCCAAATCACACAGTTGATAAAGTCTGCTTCACGGTCACCATTTTGATTCGTAAAGTTACGGTTTACAGCAAGTGTAAAGGTCGCAACAGCTGAACCACTAGCGGTGTAACGTAAGTCAGGATCTTTTGTCAATCTTCCGACTAATACAACGTTATTAATCATTCAAAACATCTCCTTTCGTCAATAAATGTTTCATGTGAAACAAATTATGCTTCTACCTTCACGATCATATGACGGATAATATCGTCATTGATTTTTGCTAAACGATCAAACTCGTTGATTGCGCCAGCTGTTGATGGAGAAGTAACATTAACGATATGATAGATGCCTTCACGGAATCCGTTCATTTCATATGCTAAGCGGCGTTTTTCCCAATCTTTAGATTCGATAACTTCTGCTCCGTTATCTTTTAAGATTGTGTCGAAACGTTCTACTAAAGCAGTTTTTGCTTCTTCATCAATGTTCGGACGAATAATGTACATGATTTCGTACTTCGTATCTTGACTCATTGATTTTCACCTCCCTATGGACTTCAAGGCTCTTAGTTGGCTAAGAGCAAGGAGAACATACCTAAAAAGGTAGTTCACAATCTCTAATTATATGCTAATTGATGGACAAAAGCAAGAAATAGTTTTGAAAAGCCCCAATAAAAAAGTTTCGCCAACTGGCGAAACTTTTTTATGTTATTCTTCTGTTTCTGATGTTGTTTCGTTTTCTGTTGTTTCTACAACTTCAACGATTTCTTCTTCCACTTCTTCTGGTTCTACAACAGCCATTGTTACCACTTTGGCACCATCTTCCATTCTCATTAAACGAACCCCTAATGTTGCGCGTCCTGTTTGAGAAACAGAATCAACGTTAAAGCGGATAATGACGCCTTTGTTCGTAATCAATAAGATATCTTCATCACCATTGACCGTGGTTAAACCAGCTAATGGACCATTTTTCTCAGTGATATTTGCTGTCTTAATCCCTTTACCGCCACGTCCTTTAACTGGATATTCAGAGGCTTTTGTACGCTTACCATAACCATTTTCAGTAATGACTAGGACTTCTTTATTTTCATCCAGAATCGCTGCGCCGACCACATAATCATTTTCGCGGAGACGGATTCCACGAACACCTGATGCTGTCCGGCCCATATCACGTACAGTATTTTCATCAAATGTGACAGAGTATCCTGCATGTGTTCCGATAATCATCTTCTGATTGCCATTAGTCGTTACTACGTTAACTAACTCATCATCTTCTTTTAAGCTAATGGCGATTAATCCATTACTACGGATATTAGAAAAGGCTGTTACGGCTGTCCGTTTGACGGTTCCTTTTAAGGTTGTGAAGAACAAGTATTTACCTGCTTCCGCTTTGCCCTCAACAGAAATAATCGCTTGAATTTTTTCTGCAGAATCAATTCCCAGTAAGTTAATCACTGGAATTCCTTTTGCTGTTCTACCGTATTCAGGGATTTCGTAACCTTTTGCTCGGTAAACTTTCCCAGTGTTCGTAAAGAATAATAACGTGTCATGTGTTGAACAAGAAACTAGGTTTTTCACGAAATCATCATCATGAACGCCCATGCCTTGGACACCACGTCCGCCGCGGCGTTGCGCCCGGAATTCGGAGTTTGCCATCCGCTTAATGTAGCCGTTATTGGTTAATGTAATCACGACTTCTTCTTCTTCGATTAAATCTTCATCTTCAAGACTTAGGACTTCACCTACTAATAATTCTGTGCGTCGTGCATCACCAAATTTTGTGCGAACGTCATTTAACTCTGTTTTAATGATTTCAATGACGCGTTCTGGGCGGGCTAAAATGTCCTCTAAGTCCGCAATGAATTTCAATAGCTCTTGATATTCATTTTCAATTTTGTCGCGTTCTAAGCCTGTTAAACGGCGTAAACGCATATCTAAAATCGCTTGCGCTTGACGATCTGAAAATTCAAAGCGTTCAATTAACGTTGCTTTTGCTTCGTCATCTGATTGTGACCCACGGATAATGGCAATGATTTCATCGATATGATCTAAGGCAATTCGTAGACCTTCTAAAATATGCGCCCGTGCTTCTGCTTTGTTTTTGTCAAAAATCGTCCGGCGAGTAATGACTTCTTTTTGGTGCTCGACGTAGTTTTCTAAAATACGTTTCAAGCTTAAAATTTTCGGTACGCCTTTTTCGATGGCTAACATGTTAAAACCAAAAGATGTTTGTAAGGCAGTCATTTTGTACAAGTTGTTTAACACAACAGAGGCACTCACATCTCGACGAACATCGATGACAATCCGCATGCCTTCACGAGAAGATTCATCCCGCAAATCAGTAATTCCTTCAATTCGTTTATCTCTGTGTAATTCAGAAATTCGTTCGATTAATTTGGCTTTATTCACCATATAAGGCAATTCAGTTACTAAAATACGTTCTTTTCCATTCGGCATTTCAGTCAATTCAACTTTTGCACGAACAGTAATCGAACCTTTCCCTGTTTCATATGCTCGGCGAATCCCTGATTTCCCCATCACTAAACCGCCTGTTGGAAAATCTGGTCCAGGTAACACTTCCATCAATTCATTCGTCGTTACATCAGGATTGTCCATCAATAAACTTGTTGCATCAATCACTTCACTTAAATTGTGTGGTGGAATATTTGTTGCCATCCCCACCGCAATCCCCGTTGTTCCGTTAACTAGTAAGTTTGGAAAACGAGCAGGTAAAACTACTGGTTCTTGTTCTGAATCATCATAGTTTCCTTGGAAATCGACTGTATTTTTGTTAATATCTCGTAGCATTTCTAAAGCAATTTTACTCATACGTGCTTCGGTATAACGCATAGCGGCAGCGCCGTCACCATCGACGGAACCGAAGTTTCCGTGGCCGTCAACTAACATAGCCCGATAACTAAAAGGTTGTGCCATCCGCACCATTGATTCGTAAATCGCACTGTCCCCATGGGGGTGATATTTACCCATAACATCCCCAACAATCCGGGCTGATTTTTTGTGTGGTTTATCAGGGGTTACCCCTAATTCGTTCATTCCATATAAGATTCGGCGATGAACAGGTTTTAAACCGTCACGAACGTCAGGTAACGCGCGGGCTACGATAACACTCATTGCGTAGTCAATGAAAGATTCTTTCATTTCGCTGGTCAGATTGACGTCTTGAATGTTTTCTTTAATTTCTTCACTCATGAATTTTTTCCCCTCTAAATATATGTTCTAGCGTCTCTTACAACGTTGCGACACATTAAATATCCAAGTTTTTCACGTAATGGGCATTTTCTTCGATAAACGCACGACGTGGTTCCACACGATCGCCCATTAGCATTTCAAAAATTTGGTCAGCTTCAATGGCATCATCGACACTCACTCGCGCCATTAATCGTTTTTCTGGGTCCATTGTTGTTTCCCAAAGTTGGTGATCATCCATTTCACCCAAACCTTTGTAACGTTGAACACTTGGTTTTGGTGAAGCAGGTAATTCTTCTAACACTTTTGCTAGTTCCTCTTCAGCATGTTTGCCCGGTTGAACGTAGGTGATGTTTTTCCCTTGTTTCACACCATATAGTGGTGGTTGGGCAATATACACATAACCAGCTTCAACAATTGGCCGCATGAAGCGATAGAACAAGGTTAATAACAACGTTCGAATATGCGCACCATCGACATCGGCATCGGTCATAATTACTAGTTTGTGATAACGTGCTTTAGAAACATCGAAATCTTCGCCGAAGCCTGTTCCCATAGCTGTAAATAATGACCGAATTTCTTCATTGGCTAAAATTTTATCCATGCTGGCTTTCTCGACATTCAAGATTTTCCCACGAATTGGTAAAATGGCTTGGAATTCACGGCTACGGCCTTGTTTTGCTGAACCGCCGGCCGAGTCTCCTTCGACGATAAATAATTCGCATTTTTCCGGATCTTTACTTGAGCAATCAGCCAGCTTCCCTGGCAAGTTGCTAATTTCTAACGCGCCTTTACGACGGGTGACTTCACGGGCTCTTTTAGCGGCTAAACGAGCTTTTGAAGCCAACATGCCTTTTTCGACAATTTGTTTGCCGACTGTTGGGTTTTCCATTAAAAATTTTGTAAAGTATTCTGAGAATAGACGATCCGTAACGGTCCGTACTTCTGAGTTCCCTAATTTCGTTTTCGTTTGTCCTTCAAATTGAGGATCGGGATGTTTGATGGAAACCACTGCGGTTAAACCTTCACGAACATCTTCCCCAGTTAATTTTTCATCGTTTTCTTTCATCAATTTTTGTTTACGTGCATAGTCATTAATCACACGTGTTAAAGAAGTTTTAAAACCAGATTCATGCGTTCCGCCTTCATAAGTATGAATATTGTTGGCAAAACTTAAAATATTTGAGTGGTAGCCATCTGTATACTGCATTGACACTTCCACTGTAATATCTTGTTGCTCTCCTTCAATGAAGATTGGCTCTGGGAAAATAACGTCTTTATTGGCATTTAAATGCTCAACATAACTCTTAATCCCGCCTTCATAGTGATACTCTTTTTTATCTTCTTGTCCTTCACGACGGTCTTCAATTGAAATGTGTAAGCCTCGATTTAAAAAGGCTAATTCACGAACCCGTGTTGCTAATTTATCAAAATCATAAACGGTTGTTTCTGTAAAAATTTCAGGGTCTGGAATAAAGTGAACAGTGGTTCCGTGACGATCCGTTTCTTCGATAACTTTTAGGTCATCAACAACCGCACCACGACGATATTCTTGGTAGTACACTTTGCCATCTTTATAAACACGAACATCTAAACTGGTCGATAAAGCATTAACAACAGAGGAACCAACACCGTGCAAGCCACCTGATACTTTATAGCCGCCACCGCCAAATTTCCCGCCGGCATGTAGCACTGTAAACACTGTTTCCACAGCTGGGCGACCTGTTTTGGCTTGAATCCCGACTGGAATTCCACGACCATCATCGATAACAGTAATACTATCGTCTGGTTCGATAATTACTTGAATTGATTTAGCAAATCCTGCTAAGGCTTCGTCGATAGAGTTGTCAACGATTTCCCATACTAAGTGGTGTAACCCTTCGCCACTAGTAGAACCTATGTACATACCAGGACGTTTCCGGACAGCTTCTAAGCCCTCCAAAACTTGAATCTGACTAGCGTCATATTCTTGCGCACGTTCTCTCATGTTTTTTTCTTCTTCTGTCATGTCGCTGAATTCCTTTCTATCTTGCCTTGTTGAACATAAAAAATATCTGGTTCAACTGTTAGCTTGTCTTTTATGTGATCTAAACTAGTTGTCGTTAAGAACGTTTGAACTTTGCCTTCAATCGTTTCTAACAAGTGAATTTGACGTTCATTATCTAATTCACTCATGACATCATCTAGTAATAACACAGGATATTCTCCTGTTTCTGAATGCATCAAATCAATCTCTGCCAATTTAATACTTAAAGCTGTCGTCCGCTGTTGGCCTTGTGAGCCATACGTTTGAACATTTTGACCATTGACAATAAATAGCAAATCGTCACGATGAGGGCCTAAAAAAGTATTCGCTTTAAACAATTCACGCTTACGATTGTTCATTAATTGTTGGAGCAATTGATTTTGAAGTGCTTCTAAGGAAAGATCCGTGTTGTCAATTGGGATGCTTGATGCGTAGTCTATGGTGAGCGTTTCGCGTCCATGACTAATTTTTTGATGGAGTAAGTTTGCCCAGTGTTCTAATTTTTTAAGAAAACCTAACCGAGCGTATAGAACTTTCCCGCCAAATTCAGCTAGCTGTTCTGTCAAAATATCCAGATAAACAGTATCTGTTTGTTTCTTTTCAGCTAGTTGTTTTAGGTATTGGTTCCGTTGCTTTAAAACAGACTGATATTGGACAAGATCATAAAGATAAATAGGACTCACTTGTCCGAGTTCCATGTCAATAAATTTCCGGCGGACTTGAGGTGAGCCTTTCACCAAAGATAAATCTTCTGGGGCAAATAAAATAACATTCAGTTGCCCAATGTACGCACTGAGCCTTTTTTGCTCAATGTGATTAACCTTGGTTTTACGTCCTTTGTTGGAAATTAAAATTTCCAACGGCACGGTGCCTGTCTTTTTTTCAACCACACCGCTAATTTTAGCTGCTGCTTGTTCCCAGCCAATTAATTCTTTTTCATTGCTGGTTCGATGACTTCGTGTCATTGCTAGAACATAAATGCTTTCTAACAAGTTGGTTTTTCCTTGGGCGTTTTCGCCTAAAAAAAGATTTAACGTTTTTGGAAAATCTAAGCTGACTGTTTCATAATTACGATAATGCTGAAGTGTCAGCTCATTCAGCCGCATCGTCGGACTCGTTTCCGTTTTTCACCATAAAAAAAGTACCTTCTTCAGGTATCTCAATCATCATGCCCGCATAAAGTTTCCGTCCGCGACGATTTTCCAACTCGCCATCAACAAACACGCTATTATCTGCCAAATACCATTTGGCTTGGCCGCCACTACCAATGACGTTGATTTCTTTAAGAAACTGACCAAGCGTTATATACTCAGTTGCTAAAACAAACGTTTTTTTCAATGTGCATCCCTCTTTTTTCTAATACGTTCTCATATATATTATACCCTTTTTCATAAGAGAAAACAAATTTATCTGTCTAATTTTCATTCTAAGCAATTTTAATTCTAAATGACCGAAAATATTATTAGGATAAAAAAACTCTTAAAAAGCATTTTAAAACGGAAATTGATATTTTCTTGAGAAAAAAGGGGCCTGATTTGGCAGAAATGACGAGTAGCGTTTAACTAAAAAACAATTAGGGGTAACTCAAAGACAAACGAAGAGGGCGCGCAATGAAGAAAAGTAGCTTGTAGAGGTCTGAGCGTCGTTTTAAGCAACGTAAACTTCTTTCACTAGGAAATATTCATAAAAAAATGAACAGCCCTTAAACGAAAAATTAAAGGGCTTTTTTCTTTATCCACGAAAAAAAAGGCAGAATTTATTCGTCAAACGATAGTTCAAATATTCACAATCATATTAGCGTAAAAGCTATTCTAGTTTTAAAAAGCTTATCTAGCAGCGTTTATCGGCTTTAAACAGACGACAAAAAAGAACCTTCGGCGATCATAGTGATTTTCCGAAGGTCTTTTTTAAACATGATTAATTTGTACGAACCGGTGTAATTAGTTGAATGAAATCTAGTTCTGTTTCGGTTGGCTCCAATGTAAACGGACGAATTGGAGAAAGGAATTTCACGGTAATATTCATATCGCCAAACGCTCGCAATGCATCTTTCATATAATCTGGGTTGAAAGAAATATCCAACGCTTCACCAGAAACATTTTCATAGTTTAACGCTTCTTCGACTTTTCCAATTTCAGGTGAATTTCCATATAAAACAACAGAATCTGGTGAAATTGAAAGGCGAACAATATTGTTACGTCCTTCATGAGAAAGTAAAGAGGCACGTTCGATTGCTGAAAGCAGTTCTGGTACATAAAATTCAATTTGCGTGTTATGGCTAGTTGGAATTAAACGGTTGGTATCAGGATAATTTCCTTCTAACAAACGAGAATAGAAGTACATTGTTTCTGTTTTAAATAGCACTTGATTTTCCATAATGCTGATTTCAACCATTTCTTCTTCATTGGTTAATGAACGAGAAAGTTCAGTTAAACTTTTTCCTGGAATTACAATGTTAAAGTCTTCTACTGCTTGTTCTGTCGGGATCACACGTTGACTTAAACGATGTGAATCTGTCGCAACGGCAAGTAATTTTTGATTTTCTAAAATAAAGTGAACCCCAGTTAAAATTGGACGACTTTCGTGCATCGATACAGCAAAACCTGTTTCACTAATAATTTTTGTCAATAAATGAACAGGTAATTTCATTTGGTTTTGAGTATCAATTACTGGTAAGTGCGGATAATTGTCAGCATCTAATCCATTAACCGTAAAATCAGCTTTTCCTGAAGTAATTGCAACTTGATTGTTATCTAGAACTTCCATTGTGAACATATCTTCTGGTAATTTACGAATAATTTCGCCAAAGAAACGAGATTGTAAAACGATGCTACCTGTGCGTTCAATGGTCATTTGAGCTTTTTCATCGTCTTTACTTAAAAAACTTTCAATTGAAATATCCGCGTTACTCCCAGTAAGTGATAAGCCATCTTCTGATAACACAATTTTAACACCTGTTAAGATTGGAATCGTTGTTTTAGAAGAAATTGCTCGTTGAACAGTTTGTAATTCTTGTAAAAAGACACTTCGTTTGACCGTTAATTTCATAATGTAAACTCCTTTTTAAGTATTTTCAATACGTTCTAATTTTGTACGCCACTGTTTTGTATATTATATATAAATAAATAATAAAAGTAATAGGGCATGTTGATTCTGTGGAAAAGTCAAAAGAGCATTGATTTTACTAAGTTATCCACTTGTGTATAAGTTGTGGATAACTTTGTTCTTTTTTGTTTAGTTTTCCACATCCTAAGAGTTCAATAAATTTTTAATTTCACTGACTTCTTTTTGAATCGCTGGATCTTTTTCCAATAATTGCTGAATCTTTTCGTGCGCATGAATCACCGTTGTATGATCTTTGCCGCCAAATTCGGCACCAATTTTTGGCAAGGAATTGTCGGTCATTTCTCTAGCAAGATACATTGAGATTTGACGAGGAACCACAATTGTTTTCACCCGTTTTTTCCCTTTTAAATCTTTAAGAGGCACATGATAATATTTGGATACTTCTTCTTGAATTTGTAAAATGGACAATTGATTTTTACTACCAACTGATTTTAGAGATTTCAAGGCGTCCGCCGCTAAACTAGTGGTAATATCTTCTCCATTAATAGTTGCAAAGGCTTGAACACGGACCAAAGCACCCTCTAATTCACGGATGTTGGAATCAATTTGACCAGCGATATAACTTAGTGTATCATCCGGAATTTCTAAACGCTCGGCATCTGCTTTTTTGCGCAAAATTGCAATCCGTGTTTCTAAATCAGGCGGGGTGATATCGACAGACAAACCCCAAGCAAAGCGAGAAACTAATCGTTCAGGTAATTTTGGAATATCATTCGGCGGGCGATCACTTGTTAAAACAATTTGTTTATTTTCATTGTAAAGATCGTTGAAGGTATGGAAAAATTCTTCCAATGTTGCTTCTTTTTCCGCCAAAAATTGAATATCATCGACTAATAATAAGTCAACATTGCGATATTCTTTCCGAAATTGTTCGGATGTCTTTGTTTGAATTGAGTTGATAAATTCATTCGTAAACGTTTCGCTACTAACATATTTGACTTTGGCATCTGGTTGATTCACTAACATTTGATGACCAATAGCATGCATCAAATGGGTTTTCCCTAACCCTACACCACCATAGAAGAAAAGGGGATTGTAAATCGAACCTGGATCCTCGGCAACAACAAGCGCTGCAGCGTGCGCCATTTGGTTTCCTTTACCAATAACGAAGGTGTCGAAAGTGTACTTAGGATTAAGCATCGCTTTTTTACTTTGTTCACTAAAAACAACTTCTTCTTCGGCAGGTTCTTCGAGTTCTTGTGCCAGTGCTGCGTCTTTTTCATCGGCAACAACAAAATGGGGCATCACTTCTGCACCGGTCAATTTAAATCCAGTTTCGACAATTTTTGCCGAAAGATTTTTTTCCCAGTAATCACGATGAACTGCAGAAGGGACTTCTAGCCACAATTGATTGTTGTCTAATTTCAAAGGGCGTGTGGTTTTAATCCAAGCATCAAAACTTGGCGCCGACAAAATCGCTTGATAGGCTTCTTCAAGGCTATGCCAAAAACTTTCCACGTCGGGCAT